>SVIZ01000004.1:30541-34328 GCA_015069205.1 Oscillospiraceae bacterium | reverse complement strand
ATTTTTTATATGTTTTGCTGTACACCACGATCATGGCTGCAATACATACCAAAGCAATGATTCCTACATAAAGTACAGAATTCGCTCCGCTGAAGCTTGTTCCAAAGGCATGTGCATTGAAACTAAATGTATCTTTAACAGCCGATATGAATGCTCCGTTATCGACTCCGCCAATAGAAGAATCAATGCTTTCTGTTATTCCGCTTAAAAGAATGTTCCTGATAAGTGAAGTAATGTGTGTTGCCGGGAACAGATTGCAGAAGCCCTGAACGCCATCTGAGAACTGGGATAACGGAATATATGCGCCGATAACAAAACCTGCAGCTGCTGATAAAATGCCGAAGAATGCAGTACTTGTAGATGACGTCTTGAAGAACAACATGACCAGCATAAACAAAGCCGTTGAGGAAACTGATCCCAGGAACATCAGGCCGTAAGCAGCAATGTAAGAACCAATGCTTAAGTGCAGATCGCCCATTGAGCCGATAACGACAAGACCTACAGTCAAAATAAGCGATGTCATAATGAATGAGCATAATGTGGATGCCGTGAAGTATGAGAGGATTATCTTCCATCTCTTAAGCGGAGTAGCGCAGATATCGCTGTCCACACCTGATTCCCTGTCTTTTACGATTGTCTGAAGACATGTGTAAGGCACAGTGATCATTGCAGTTCCTAAAATTCCCGTAAGAAGAATGCCGTTTGCGAGCATATCAACGTCTCCGCCGGATACGAAGTTCTCAAGCCCGTTCATCGTAGCTTCTAGAGCATCTACAAATGTACCCTTCAAGAACAGCAGATAAAGTACAAATACAATTATCGAAGTCAAAAGCGAGAAAAATATCGCAAGAATATCCTTGAAATAGATAATGAGGTTTCTCCTCGTAAATCCCAAAAAGTCCTTCATGAAGCAAGCTCCTTTCCTGTCAGGTTAAGGAATACGTCATCCATTGTTCCCTTAACATATTCGTAGTCTTTGATCTCATCCTTATGTTCGAAAATAAACTCCGTAAGATTACTGTCTGTTTCAATGTTGTAATGATCGGCATCGTAGACATATTTTGAGCTGATGTGCTGAATGAGATTTTCAGCATCCTCACCTTTAGGCGTATACCATACTAGTCTCGGATGGGCATATCTTGTCTTAAGTTCAGCCGGAGTCCCTGTAGTAATGATCTTACCTTTATCAAGGATTACAACATGGTCGGCATCTCTTGTCTCTTCCATATAATGCGTTGTAAGGAATATAGTCATCTTATGCTCTTTACGCAGATAGTTGATGTAATTCCAAACAAGCTTTCTGGACTTAGGATCAAGACCTGTCGTAGGTTCATCAAGGAATAAGATCTTAGGGTTATTGATCAGGGCCCGCATGATGTCTACCCTTCTTCTCTGTCCGCCGGAGAGTTTCTCGTATTTTCTGTCCCAGATGTCTTTCATCTCGAATCTTTCAGAGAAAGGCTCAAGCCTTGCAAGAACCTGCCTTTTGCTGAGACCGTAGTAGGAACCTCTGGTAAGCAGGTTATCTTTTACGCTGAGCTTCTTGTCGAGGACAGAGTTCTGAAATACGATCCCGTTTACCTTGCGGATCTCGTCGTCTTCTTTGCCGAGTTCATGTCCGCAGATAAAAGCCTGACCGTCTGTTTTCTTAAGTATTGTCGTCAGCATATTTATCGTTGTTGACTTGCCGGCACCGTTTTCGCCCAGAAATGCGAACATCTCCCCTTCTTCCACATCAAATGAGATACCATCAACTGCAGTATGCTCCTTGTACACTTTTGTAAGGTTTTTAACTTCGATTATTTTCATGTTCATTCCTCCTTGCAAGGTCACAATACCCCAGAGGAATGCATGCGGAAATAGCAACTCAACCAAGTTGCGGAAAAGTATTACCAAGTTGCTGAAAAATGCGTAATATGGCTACAAGAATGCAATCGCCGATGTTTAGTTACTCTTCGTCCCTTATATCGTCCAAAGCCTTATTTATCTGGTTCTCGTCACGCTTATGGAACCACAGAGTCATGAGCCATACGAAAACATATACCATGAAAAAGATGATGGTCATGAAGATAAAGCCGTCCATATGCTGGAACCACTTGAACACAAATCCGAACAATGCAACAACGGCATAAAGACAAATACAATGAAGGATTATCCTGACTATGAACTTATTCCTTGGCAGATCATCGGTAAGCCAGAAAAGTGTCGGCAAAGAACATACAGCGCCTGTGAGGATAACGGATACCAGCTGAAGCCATGTCAAATTGAAATCAGCAAGATTATCACCCATAAAAGAATAGACGAGACCTTCGATTATGATGCCCAAAAAGATGGCAAAAGAGATCATCATAGTCTGTTCAAGCCATAACTTTAATTTGTTCATCCTATTCCGAGCCTCCTTTTGACTTCCTTTACGTAACCTCTGGAAATAACGACTTTCTCGTCGTTAAGCATTGTCGCATCTACCCTGCCGCTGATCTGTGACTTAACATTCTTTATCTTCTTGAGATTGATTATCATGGACTTTGAGCATCTCATGAAATAACCGCCGAGCATTACTTCAAGTTCATAAAGCCTGTATTTGCAGTCATAACAACCCTGCTTGGTATAAACGAAAGTCTTTTTGTCGACAGATTCAATGTAATAGACCGCAGAAGCCTTGATAATATAGACTTTTCCGTCTTTACTGACAGTAAAGCTCTTTGAATCTCCCTCAAGAAGTTCAATGGCACCCGAGATCTCATCAGTAACCTCGACTGCCTTAATGACAGCCTGCTCTTCTTCCTTGGAATTGACCCTTTCGACAATGACCTGCAAATCTTACCTCTTAGTCCAAATGTCTAAAATTGAACTGCCAGTCTGATTTTAGACATTTCAACATAATGTTATACATTTCAATTTTAACAAAAATAAAACCCGTAAACATAATGTCTACGGGTTTTGGTGGGGCTGGTGGGACTTGAACCCACACGATTTATGGTCGGCAGATTTTGAGTCTGCTGCGTCTGCCATTCCGCCACAACCCCGTGCGCGTTGATAATTATATTAAAGCGCTATTTCTTTGTCAATTTAGATTATAGGCAAGCTTGCCATAATAGAAATTGACATCTATTCCCGGAAAAGGCTGTTATGCTGCCTCTCCCTCTATGCCTGCTTCAGCCTCATATTCAGCCATGACGCCGGAATTTATAAGGAACGATTCTACATGTTCCTTATAAGCCTGTTCTCCTGCGATCTCTCTGGAACGCGCATGTCCGGCGCCTTCAACAAGCCAGATCTCGCTATATGCGTACTGACTTGCTACTGCATACATATCCTCGCTGTTCTCGACGTCGATCCAGTCGTCAGCCAGGCCATGTACGAAAAGAACAGGAACATTGCTGCCCTTAAGTGCATCGATTCCGCTGACCTCCTCATCATCAATGCCGTAAATGAGCTTGAATCCTAAGTCTGCACAGGCTCCGAAAGGATATAAATACATATCGTTATACATATCGTGGACCATGAACTTAAGGCTCTCAAAACCGCAGTCAGCGACTGCAAAGTCGACTTTGTCCGTATATCTCAAAGCATTTAAAGTAGCGGAAGCACCCATCGATTCTCCATGAAGGCCAAGGAGCTTAACGTCTCCGTATCTGGAATATGTATCTTCAATAATGTAATTAAGGTCCTGTCCTTCGTAGCCGCCCATAGAGCAGATAGCCTTCTCATTCTGAGGACCGTGACCTCTGAGGTCATAGATAATGCATGTAAATCCAAGCTCAATGAATGCATCGCAATACTTGGA
>SVIZ01000004.1:2227-30441 GCA_015069205.1 Oscillospiraceae bacterium | reverse complement strand
CTTTTTACCTGATTTTGACATACTGTCACCCCTCATTTTTGTTCCCGGTCATTATATCAAATATGACTTAAGTTATAAGTGAAAATCATTCTGCCGATAACTCAATGATTTTTAATAATAAAAGCCGTTTCTGTCTCAAATCTAATCGAAAACACCGAAAAATAACAAGTAAAATTCAGGCAAAAAGTTTTATAATTAACCTGTTAAATTTTAAGGAAAGAGGTTACCGATTATGGCAAACATTGATTTGACAAAGTACGGCATCACAGGCACAACTGAGATCGTCTACAATCCTTCATATGAGACACTCTTTGAAGAAGAAACAAAGGCCGGTCTCGAAGGTTACGAGGTTGGTAAGGTTACTGAGCTTGATACTGTTAACGTTATGACAGGTATCTTCACAGGCCGTTCCCCTAAAGATAAGTACATCGTTATGGATGAGAACTCCAAGGACACAGTTTGGTGGACATCCGATGAGTACAAGAACGACAACCACCCTATGACAGAGTCTACATGGGAAGTTGTTAAGGACATCGCTAAGAAAGAGCTCTCCAACAAGAGACTTTTCGTAGTTGATGCTTTCTGCGGTGCAAACAAGGATACAAGAATGGCTATCCGTTTCATCGTTGAGGTTGCTTGGCAGGCTCACTTCGTAAAGAACATGTTCATCGTTCCTTCTGAGGAAGAGCTCGCTTCTTTCGAGCCTGACTTCGTTATCTACAACGCTTCAAAGGCTAAGGTTGACAACTACGCTGATCTCGGACTCAACTCAGAGACATGCGTTGCTTTCAACATCACATCACGTGAGCAGGTTATCATCAACACATGGTACGGCGGTGAGATGAAGAAGGGTATGTTCTCCATGATGAACTACTACCTCCCTCTCAAGGGCATCGCTTCAATGCACTGCTCTGCAAACACAGACATGGAAGGTAAGCACACAGCAATCTTCTTCGGTCTCTCCGGAACAGGTAAGACAACACTTTCCACAGATCCTAAGAGACTCCTCATCGGTGACGACGAGCACGGTTGGGACGACAACGGCGTATTCAACTTTGAGGGCGGCTGCTATGCTAAGGTTATCAACCTCTCAAAGGAGAATGAGCCTGACATCTACAACGCAATCAAGAGAAACGCTCTCCTCGAGAACGTAACAGTTGCTGACGACGGCAAGATCGACTTCGCTGATAAGACGGTTACAGAGAATACACGTGTTTCTTATCCTATCGACCACATCGAGAAGATCGCTAAGAACGTTAACGTTGTTTCCGCTGGTCCTGCAGCAGAGAACGTAATCTTCCTTTCTGCAGACGCTTTCGGCGTACTCCCTCCTGTTTCCATCCTCACACCTGAGCAGACAAAGTACTACTTCCTCTCAGGCTTCACAGCTAAGCTCGCTGGTACAGAGCGTGGAATCACAGAGCCTACACCTACATTCTCCGCTTGCTTCGGTCAGGCATTCCTTGAGCTCCACCCTACAAAGTATGCTGAAGAGCTCGTAAAGAAGATGGAGAAGTCCGGCGCTAAGGCTTACCTCGTTAACACAGGTTGGAACGGCACAGGTAAGAGAATCTCTATCCCTGATACACGTGGAATCATCGATGCTATCCTCGACGGTTCTATCAAGAATGCTCCTACAAAGAAGATCCCTTACTTCGATTTCGAAGTTCCTACTGAGCTTCCCGGCGTTTCTACAGAAATCCTCGATCCTCGTGACACATATGCTGATGCAGCAGAGTGGGACAAGAAGGCTCAGGATCTCGCTGGCAGATTCATCAAGAACTTCAAGAAGTATGAGACAAACGAAGCTGGTAAGGCTCTCGTTGAGGCTGGTCCTAAGCTCTGATCCTTCTGAGATTAAGATAGTTCAATCAAATACTCCTGGGGATTTCCTCAGGAGTATTTTTTGTTAAAATTATTTAACAATTTATCTGTTTACCTAAGATATAGTGGTATAGTTAAATATATATATATCTAATATATTTCAGGGTGCATGAATATGAAGAGAACAAGAGACATTAGGGTTATCAGAACACAGACAGCTCTTCTTGAGGCGCTGGAAGATCTTATCAAGACCAAAAAACTCTCCAATATTACGATTACTGAGCTTTGCACGGCAGCCAAGATCAACCGCAACACGTTCTACTACCACTACAATAATATTTTTGAGTTCTTAGACGAACATAAAAAGCTCATCATTGATGACCTTAATGAGATTACTGAGATCAGCAAGACCCACAACAAGCAGAATCTCGTTGAAGTTTTCACTGTTCTTAAGAAACATCCTCACTTCCTGAATATCCTCATCTCCCCTAACTGTGATCTGGATTTCTTTAATGAGATCTTTGAGGTTGCATCAAGCAAGGCATCGATCATCTTTTCCAAAGATCCAAACACCCTTACAAACAGAGATCGTCTCCTTTGCGCTTACTGCAATGCCGGATGCAATGCTGTCATAATCACATGGATAATGAATGACATGAAGGAATCACCTGAAGAGATCGCTGATTTTATCTGGACTTCTTCCAAAAACGGTATATTCTCACTGTTGTTCCCCAACGAAGAGTTCGATTAACTATATATTAGTAAAACACCAAACAAATGACGCATCATACTCTTATGATGCGTTTTTTATTTGAATAAATCAGGCAATAAATACGGCTACGCCTTACTATTTGCCATACTTATGCCCGACTTCCAACACAAAAACAGGGATGCCGAAGCACCCCTGTCTCAAAATATCATTTATAAAGACTTTAAGCAGTTACGATCTTGTTGGCATTCTCGAGATTATGTCTCTCGACTGCTTCCTGTCTCATCTTGTACTTGAGGATCTTACCTGCTGCGTTCATCGGGAATCCGTCAACGAAGTCGACATATCTCGGAACCTTGTGCTTAGCCATGTGATCCTTGACAAACTGCTTGATCTCTTCTTCTGAAGACTCTTCGCCTGGCTTCAATACTACAGCTGCAAGGATCTCTTCGCCGTAGTCAGCATCAGGAACACCGATTACCTGAACGTCCTGGATCTTAGGATGTGTATAGAGGAAATCCTCGATCTCCTTAGGGTAGATGTTCTCACCGCCGCGGATGATCATGTCCTTGATACGGCCTGTGATCTTGTAGTAACCGTCTTCAGGTCTTCTCAAAGCGAGGTCACCTGAATGGAGCCAGCCGTCTTCGTCGATAGCAGCTGCTGTAGCCTCAGGCATCTTGTAGTAACCCTTCATGATATTGTAGCCGCGTGCGCAGAACTCACCCGGAACACCATCAGGCAATTCAACGCCTGTCTCAGGATCAACGATCTTGGTCTCAACGCCGAAGATAGAAGGTCCTACGGTATTAACTCTCTGCTCGATCGTGTCTGTTGTCTTGGACATCGTTGTTGCAGGAGATGCTTCTGTCTGACCGTAAGTGATAACGATCTCAGGCATATGCATCTTCTCGATAACTTCTTCCATTGTCTTGATCGGGCAAGGTGATCCTGCCATGATACCAGTTCTCATGTGTGAGAAGTCTGTCTTCGGGAAGTTCTCATGTCCAAGCATTGCGATGAACATCGTAGGAACGCCGTGGAAGCATGTGATCTTCTCCTGGTTGATGCAGTTCAAACCCTTTCTGGGTGAGAATGCAGTGATTGGTGACATTGTAACTGCGTGAGTTACGGATGCGGTCATTGCGAGTACCATGCCGAAGCAGTGGAACATAGGAACCTGGATCATCATGCGGTCGAATGAAGACAGATCCATGCAGTCGCCGATTGCCTTACCGTTATTTACTACATTATAGTGTGTGAGCATAACGCCCTTAGGGAATCCCGTAGTACCTGATGTGTACTGCATGTTGCAGACATCGTGCTTGTCGATGGTACGGCGGATCTTCTCGACATCACTGTAAAGAACTGTCTCAGCAAGTGCCGGGAGCTCATCCCAGTGGAAGCATCCGGGAACCTTGGATTCGCATGTGATTACGTTCTTCAATACAGGAAGTCTTGCAGCTTCAAGCTTACCGGGCTCTGAATCCTTAAGTTCAGGGCAGATCTCGTTGATGATCTGGATATAGTCTGAATCCTTATACTTGTCGATCATGACCAATGTGCATGTATCAGACTGCCTCAAGAGATATTCGATCTCGTGGATCTTATATGCTGTGTTTACGGTAACGAGTACGCATCCGATCTTTGTTGCTGCCCAGAATGTGAGATACCACTGGGGAACGTTTGTAGCCCAGATAGCGATATGGTCGCCCTTCTTACATCCCATTGCGAGGAATGCGCGTGCGAGATTGTCTACGTCATTTCTGAACTCGGGATATGTACGTGTATAGTCGAGCTCTGTATATCTGAAAGCATACTGATTCGGGAAGAGCTCGCAGATCTTATCCAATACATCCGGGAATGTGAGGTCGATCAGAGTTTCCTTGGGCCAGGGATAGTAACCTGTTCCCCTCTTGTCCATCTGAAGCTCAGTCTTCTGCTTCGGACGGTATGTCTCCATATAGTTTGCGAACTGAGGGATAACGATACCTGCAGAATCAAGATCTTTGGACCATCTGTATACCCACTCGAGTGAGATATAGCCGATATAGTCGATTGCCTGGAGAGCATCGAACATCTCCTTCAAAGGCATGTCACCTGTGCCCATGAGCTTATAGGATACCTTGCCGTCGACCATGACGGAGTCCTTAACGTGAACGTGCTTGATATACTCACCGAGATTATTAACAGTCTCAACAGGAGACTCACCCATGAATCTGTAAGGGTGATGCATATCCCAGAGAGCTGCTACCTTACGGTTGCCGATCTCGTCGAGGATCTTTTTAAGTCTCTTTGTATCAGCATATACGCCGTTTGTCTCAATAAGGAGTGTTACATTATATTCTTCTGCGTAAGGAATGAGCTCTCTAATGATGGAGATAACGACATTATCGTCTATCTCCTTCTCAGGTGCCGGATTACGGTCACCCAGAACACGGATATAAGATGTGCCGAGCTTGGATGCAAGCTCGATATAAGCCTTGATCTCAGCGATTGCCTTGTCCTTTGTGGCAAGATCGTTTATAGGCTCGCCTGAAGAAAGACAAGGGATGGCGATCTTCAGTTCCTTGAGTTTAGCTACTGTCTTCGGGAGCTCACTGTCTCTGAACGGAGGAGCCTTAACCGAGAAAATGTCCTGGCCGAGACCTCTGATCTCAATTCCGTTGAAATTGAAGTCCTTAGCCATTGAGTAGATATCCTGCCAAGAAAAATCAGGGCATGCGAGTGTTGAAAAGCAAGTTAACATAGTAATTCCCTCTTTATTTATTGCGTAACCAAGAGATTATATAGGTTTACGGGTTTTTTGTAAATTTCACGCGTGATTTTTGGCCCTACGCGAGCAAGCCGACAAAACTAATATGGCTGCTTAGCAGCCTAGTGTAAGTCGGAGGGTAAGAAGGACAGCAGAAGAAACGCCAAGTATGACGCTGTTGTTCTTTAAGATCAAACTGTTCTTCTCTGTTTTCATCAATTAACCTGTATAAATACGAATAAGCGCTTTAAGAAAACGCAACAACGTAATTATATATTTTTTGTCCGCCTATGCAAGAGTAAATTTCAGCCGAAGGACAAACAGCCTTTATCTGTCCGTTGATGGAATCAGCAAGGTCCTTATCTTCTTCGTTGTCAGCGAAAACCATGACTGACTCGCATGAATTGACACCCGGTACAGTCGGAACAAACTGTTCCAGGCATTCCTTGAGATCAGATGAAGCGCATGTGATGATGTCGTCATCCAAAACTCCGATGAAATCACCTGATGTAACGTTGATTCCGTTATATACGCCTGTCTTGTCAGCCTTGGCGATAAGACCTGTATGAACACCCTCAAGAGCCTTGTTCATGGCAGCTTCAATCTCCTGATATGAAGCATTGGTGTCAACAAGTGATAGTGCAAGATAGCCTTCAGCCATGGACTTAGTGGGAATTATGTGGATCTCACAGTCCTTCATGACTTCCCTAACCTTCTCGGCCGTCATGATGATGTTCTTATTATTAGGTAAAATTATAATATGCTTTGCAGAAGCATTCTTGCAGGTATCACAAAGGCTCAATACGGATACGTTGTTGGACTGACCGCCCTTTGCGATCTCGGCAACACCCATTTCCTTAAAGAGCTTTTCAAAGCCGTCGCCGTCAGCTACTGCAACGATTGCAACATCTTTCTTATTGGCAAACAGAGTCTCTTGATGCTGGATCGTCATGTTCTCGATCTTGAGCTTAATGAATTCACCGAACTTATGGAAATAAGCCATAACTGACTCAGGTTTTAAGGTATGGATATGGATCTTAACCTGCTTGCCGTCTTTAACCAGAACGAGAGAATTACCGAAGTCTCTCATATCGGATGTGACAAGTGTCTCATTAAATGAATCAGACTTATCGTCGTCTAACTGGATGATCATCTCCGTGCAGTAACCGAACTCTGCAAGCCCCTCGCCCATTCCGGGTATGGATGCACCTGCATCAACAGCAGCAACAGACTCAAACTCTGAAAGATCGATCTCAAAAGAGTCATCCAAAGCTTCGAGCATACCTGTTACAAGGCATACGAATCCCATGGCGCCGGAGTCAAGAACGTTGTATTCCTTAAGGATAGGCAGAAGCTCAGGTGTCTTCTTCAAAGACTCTGTGGCACCTTCAACGATTTCCTTCATGAACTGCTCTGTTGTCGTATCTTCATCGAGATTGTCTTCGGCATTTTCCTGAGCCTCGCGGCATACTGTAAGGAAAGTGCCTTCAACAGGTTCAGCTACTGAGTTATATGCACTCTCGGTACCTGCAAGGAAACCTGCATAAAGAGAACCTGCGTTTAATTCATCGAAATCCTTGAATGACTTAAGAAAACCCTTGAGCCACTGAGAAAGAATAACACCCGAGTTACCCTGTGAATTCATTAGGGCACCGGTATAAAGCTTATCGAAATCGGAAGATTCAAGGTCTCTGTCACCAATCTCAAGGAGGACCTTCAAAACTCCGCTCATAGTCTTGTCCATGTTTGTTCCCGTATCACCGTCAGGAATCGGGAAAACATTCATGTCATTTAATTCCTGCTTGTTATCAAGGATCTTCTTGGCACCGCCAATAAGCATTCTCTTAAGAACTGATAATTCCATGTTACCTGTCTTCTACCTCTTATTCTAATAATATGCATATGTATCAGCCTCCAAAGTTAATGAAGTCAGATACTGCCTTATCATATGCCTCAAGATTTCTGATCCTTAAGTGGGAATGTGCTCCCTCATCGAACCAGACCATCTGTTTTCTTTTAGATCCGCTTGCGTCATTGATCTTATTGAAATACTTGGGAAGTGATGACACGTCCTG
This sequence comes from Oscillospiraceae bacterium, assembly GCA_015069205.1. Classification (GTDB taxonomy): domain Bacteria; phylum Bacillota; class Clostridia; order Saccharofermentanales; family Saccharofermentanaceae; genus Saccharofermentans. Next base: position 23,078 of record SVIZ01000004.1, on the reverse strand, counting down.
TCTTCCGCAGATCATGAGCTGTGGTACTTCAACTTTCGGAATAGCCTTGATCGGCGTATTCTTGAAAATGTTTATGCCTGCATATTTCTTAAAGAGAAGTCCCATCTGAAGACAAACCGGGAATGAAGGCTTGCCTAGATTCCTTGTTCTCTGGCAGAGAACGTTATAGAAAGAGATGAAAGGTCCTTCAAGAACGATGGCATCGACATAAGGATTGTGATCTGCAGCTGTATAGATTGCAGCAACGGATCCTATGCAGATGCCGTGGATAACGAAATGATCGATACCAAACTGCTCGTGAACTACCTTAAGCCATGAATCAACATCCTTGCCTTCAAGCATTCCGGCACCTGTGTACAGGCCTTCACTGAGGCCTGCAGCACGGGGATCGACAACGATGATGTTGAACTTATTCTTCTGATAAAGATCTGCGAAGTAATAGCAGTACTTACATGTCTCAGCACGTCCTGCCATTATGAGGCATGCCCTGTCGTAACCGAAGTCGAAGTATTCGCCCTTCATCTTGAGACCGTCGAACGAAGTCATCTCGATCTCAGTCATGTATGAAGCGTTCTCATTACCCCACTTCATGCCGGTATCGAACATTACGGTATGCTCGGCATTCTCAGGAGCGCTGTTTCCTCTTGCCCATTTGTCTTTGGACTCGCGGATGAACATATTCGCATACTGTTTTTTTGCTATCTTCATGCAGTAAAACCACATGAAGATAAAGCCGCCGCCCAGTATTGCTATGAGGGCGATGATAATTATCAGAGGGACCGGATTAAAGCTGTTCATTATAACTTAGCCTTGATGTCCTCTAAGAGCTTGGTCTCTTCTACAAGACCTTCGGAAATCTCCTTACCCATGTAGAAAGCAACTACCATGCCGGGACCGATGGAAGATCCGTTAGCCATACAAACTGTTGTAGGGATGATCTCCTCGGGGTTGAACTCTTCACGGATGAGTTCCTGGAGCTGCAGCCACTGAGCCTTACGGAATGTGTGAGATACGAAGATTCTCTTCGGGTTAGGCTCAATAGTAGCCTTCATATATTCGATCATGGCAGCGAAAAGCTTCTTGTATCCTGTAACCTTCGTGATGATCTGGTTCATACCGTCACGGTTGAACTCAGCGATAGGCTTGATGTTGATGAGTGAACCCATGAAAGCGGAAACGTTGGAGCAACGGCCCATCTTTGCGAGGAACTTAAGATCGTCAACTGTACCTGTCTGGTGGCATCTGTGCTTGTTTTCTTCAAGCCACTGAGCAACTTCGTCGATTGACTTGCCTTCCTTCTTCATGTCACCTGCCAAGGAGCAGAGAAGTCCGTCTCCGCCTGAATAACGGAGTGAGTCAACGCAGATGATCTTTCTGTCAGGATACTTCTCCTGAAGGTTTGAAGCAGCCTTGCGGCAGCAGTCATATGTATTTGAAAGAGCGTGGGACAAGGAAATGTTGAGGATGTCCTTACCCTGCTTAAGATACTTCTCAAAGAATGCCTCCTGTACTTCCAGACCCTTGATAGATGTGGAATACATTGAATCCTTGGACATTGATGTGTAGAAGTCCTGGGGTGAGATATTCTCCCAGTCCAGTGTGGAATCTTCGGTGTGTCCGTCCGGGAAGTTGATATTACCCGGAAGATAATCGTCAATTCCGAATCTTTCTCTGAGATCCTTTGTAAGATCTGTTGAGCTGTCTGTGAGAATTACATAATCAGCCATTTTCTTTACTCTCCTTAATATGTAATTAATTATTTGAAGACTTGATCATTGTAATAACATCGCCGATGTTCCTGAATTTATAGTCTTCATCAACCGGCAATGTTACATTCATACGGGATTCGATATTCATTAAGATGACGTCAAAAGAAGAATCGTCTATCCCGAGATCTTCCAATTCGGAATCGGCGGTAATCATATCAAGCGGGACGTCAAACGTCCTGTTCATCGTCTTATAAGTATCACAGAAAATGGAATACAATTCCGGAATCATATCCATAATCCTATTGCCCACCAGCCTTTGCGTTCCTGGCCTCTTCGATCTCGCTGCTGATCTTGGCAAGATTAGCCTTCATCTCGGCTCTTACCTTCTTGATGTAGCTGTTCATCTCGGGCCTGGTCTCCGATATCGCCTGACGCCTGAGTTCATAGAGTTTCTCACGCATTATTTCATTGGCTTTATCGTACGATTCATTATCTGTTACAAGCCCTTCTTTGTCAAATTCTATGGGGTCTCCGATGACAAAGCGCGTGGGCTTAAACAACTTATATGAAGTATGGATATAAACAGGTACTACAGGTCTCTTCGTATAGATCGACAACATGGCAGGACCCTTCATGAAATCGAGGAATTCATCGTCGTAATTCATGTGTCCTTCCGGGAAGATGATAAACGGTTCGTTATTCTTAAGTCCGTTCATCATCGTCTTCAGAGATTCCCAGTCAAAACCAGATCGGTCAAGCAGAACGCAGCCCATGGCTTTCTCAAAGAACCCCCACGACTTGTTTACTTCTGCAACGTCTTTTGCTGCAAGGCTTCTGCAGTAAACCCTGCGGAATACATAGTAGAGCAAAGCTGAATCGATCCACCATGAATGGTTTGCAACAATAATCATTCCTTTGTTCATAAATCTCGTTCCGCGAGCGAGATCACCGTTATAGCTTATCTTGGTCCTCATGAGGATCTTGATTCCCGGCCATGCAGTAGTCTTCATGAAGTTATAAAGGAATCCGGCATATTTCGGTCTCTTAAGTTTCTTTCCGTCAGCGATAAGAAAGTTACGTAGATAGAACTGCCTGTATTCCTCTGTCCTGTTCTGAAGATCTGTTGTAAATGCAGCTGCCCTGTCCTGAAGTGAATCAAGACCGTCACGGGTCATGTATGTATCAGGATACATATAGCTTCCGATGAACATCAGGTCACGCTTGCCGGGGCCGATCCTTCCGTTATGGAATACGGGAACGATAGGAGCGCCTGAACTCAATGAGATAAGAGCTGCCGCCTGCTTATATTCAAGGAGCTTTCCTTCAGTCTCAATGTGTCCTTCTGGAAAGATAAGGATAGAATGACCTTTGTTGATCTGCTCTACTGCCTTATTTACGGCATCCATGTTACCAGTTACGGCATCAACCTTAATGACGCCCATAGCCTTCAGGAAGAAAGTGAGCACCGGATTGTAAGCATAGAACTGTGCGCCTACGAGAACGTATTTCCTTCTGCCCGGGAATGCCAGCAATGCCTCAACATAGTCAAGGAAAGCCGTGTGATTCATTGCAATGACCACAGGTCCCTTATACTTCTCCTTCTTTTCCTTACGAAGATAGATCTTCTTTATTGGGAAAAGAATGAGCGCAGGGATAATGCTGTTAATATAAAGGAGCCATCTAATAAGAAACATCAGGATTCAGACTCCTTCTTCTGTTCAATGAGATAATCAGCAATCGCCATAGGTGTGATGAGCGGTGTCTCAGTCATGTTGATGGGTCTTCCGGTAACTTCGGATACCTTGGACAAAAGCTCGACATACTGCATCGAATCACCGCCAAGTGATACGAAGTTGGATGTCTCTGTTATTTCAGAACGGTCCTTATTTAAGATCTCAGCGAAAACATCACAAACCTTGCCGATGATCTCTGTATATTCAGCGCTTCTCGTACGGGTAACCTCTTCTTCGGTAGGTCTGGTGCATTCAGTAGCATAGAGCTCGCCCTTCTCAAGCTTTGAAGCAAGTTCCTTACGGTCGATGCCCTTGAAGTTCTCAGGCATTGCGCCGATAAGGTTAAGAACCTTAAGAGGTCTTTCTGACATAGTGAGCTGATCCATTGATGCAAAGACACCCTTCAATGAAGAGGCTTTTTCAAATGCACCCATTGATCCGTCTTCAGCAAGAACAAGTACCATCTGCTTTTCAGTTGAACCGGGAAGCTGGCAATTGATCATGGCTTCCTGGGTAAAAGCACCTTTGTTGATCCTTGATTCGATCTCTTCAGGTGAGATATTCTCGCCATTGGGTCCGATGATGACATCATCAAGACGGCCGATGATATGAAGACGTCCTGTCTCATCAATATTTACCTTGTCATTTGTCGGATAGTAATCTTCTTTAAATTCAGTGAACTTACCGTCTACATAAATACCATTCATGGAGTGTTCCTTTGGAATAAGGAGTTCGCCTGAATCACTGATCTTATAAGCAATATTGCTGAAGATCTTACCTGTGCTCGTACCGCATCTGAACTGAGACTTTCTTGAAAGCTCAACACAGATAACGCCGCACTCGGTAAGGCCGTAACCTGCATATATCGAATAACCTAAGCCGTTTAATACTTCAAGTGTTCTGGGTGATATGAATCCGCCGCCTGAGATAAGGAATGTGGCCTTTTCACCCAAAAGCTGACGGCGCACCTTTTTGAAGATAATCTTTCTTACGATAATGGGGCCTAACAAAGGTAAAACATTCTGAAGCTTATTAGAAAACTTGATCGCCTTATTAAACTTCTCCGTCTTTCCCTGCTTTGCGACTTCACGTTCAAGAGAAGCGACAGTCTTATTCCATACCAAAGGTATCGCAAAGAAATGCGTAACACCGATCCTTTTGCAAACAAACTGGATACTCTGCGCATCGTACTTGGGAAGGAAAACAAAGCCTCTTCCGAAGAACATGAACCACATCAGTGTCGCAATAAGACCGAAGATGTGATAGAACGGCAGGAACGCGAGATTATGGATATCGAGCTTTGCATTATACTGGATAGACTGGTTTTTCCTTACAATATCTTCGCTCATCTCAACCTGAAGACAGATTGTCTTGCCGCTGTGTGAGATGATCTTCGGCTTTGAAGTGGAACCTGATGTAATGAGGATGATCTCGTCAGCCCACTTGATCATGGATTTGTCAAACTTGGTACCCTTGCCTGCAGCCAAAAGATCTTTAACGGATACAGCCTTGTCAACGCGGACATCTTCAGATACTACGAAAACAGGATCCATATCCTTTATGATCTCGTTAGTAATACTGATGTTATGTCTTGTATTGAGCAATATAGGCTTAAAGCCTGCCTGAAGAAGTCCCCAGAACAAAGCAACCCAGTCAGCAGAATTCTCAAGGAAGATTCCTACGAATCCGGTAGAGCCTCCTGCACCATAAACAGCAGCAGCTTTAGAAAACTCATCTACTCTCTCATAAAGCTCATAATAGGACATCTTGCAGATGTTACCGTCTTCGAGCCATTCGCCGAATGTCTCGCTCGTAAATCTGTTCTTGATAATCGTGTAGATCGATTCAAATGTCTGCGGAGCATTTTTAAGCGCAGCAATATTCTCGGTTACAATGCTTGAAACCATTTTCCTCTTTATCCCCAAACCTTCTTTATTTGTTCGCACATCTCAAGAAGCGCAGCCTGAGCCTGAGGCAGGATTCCAAAATAATCAAGGAATGCATGCGATACGCCTCTGTATCTGATATGTGTATTAGGAACTCCGGCTTTATCCAGAAGCCTGGAGTAATATTCGGCCTGAATGCGGAGTCCGTCGTATTCTGCAGTGAAAACACCTGTCGCAGGCATATTGCCAAGGTCAGCATAAATCATGCTGACGTCAGGATTGCGCTTGACCTCTTCATATCTGCCACCCGAATAAGCGGTAAGAATGGCAGCCATAAGATCGTTATTGCCTAAGCCGTCTGCACGGCCGAGCTGGAGTCTTGAACTGATGATCTCTTTCTGCTCATCGCCGACGTCATACATATCAAGCTTCCAGTCGTAGAGATTATCCCTTGAATAAAGATCAACACAGGGGTAGAAAAGTCCGGCATAGCTGAACTTAACCTCTGTCTTGTTATCGATGATCGCAGCAAGAGCAAGGTTTGCGCCTGCGCTGTCACCGAAAAGTCCGATCTTCGATGCATCAACCTTCAATGAAGTAGCGTTGTTATAAATGTACTCAACAGCGGCAAGAATATCTTCGATAGCTGCAGGGTAAATATTCTCAGGAGCAAGGCTGTAATCAACATTGAACACTCTGCAACCTAAGTTCTCTGCAACATAACGGCACGGCTCTTTATAGAACTCAGCTTTAGATGCTATAAATGATCCGCCGTGAATATATACCATTACCGGAAGCACTTCATCTGCCCTGTCAGAAGGCACATATGAAAAAAGCTTGAACGATCTGCCGCCGCAAGTAAGATCTATTGCGTCTTCAGTGATCTCTCCCTTGCACATATCCTGGCAGTAAGTCTTTGTTGTCTGACGCATTCCCGCAACGGAAAACTGCGCAGGCATTGATTTCTGAAAAGCATAGATAGCACTTCTAATGAAGAACTCTCTTGGATCCATCTTCCCTGCAAAATCGCCATCATCAGGCACGTTCTTAATTACGATCTTCTGTGCGCCCGTATCAATGGTCTCACCCGAATTAAGTATCTTCTCAACTAATGCAAAATTACACTTATCCATAAATTAAACCTTTCCCAATATTCCTGATCTGCCAAATACATAGCTTAACACTAATATGACCAAAAGCGAGATTGCTGCGCCTAGCAGCATGAACCATTCCTGATAGTAGAACAGCATCATTATCAGAGTTGCAATGATGTACTTGATAGAACACGTAACATAATAGACAACGCTTATCTTCTGCCTGTGTCTGATGCCGGCAGAGAAAACATTGAGCACTGCATGCATTGCGGTAACCCATGTATAGATACCGATAGTCCAATAGAAGAAATGCGGAATATCAAACCACACAAGGATAGAAAGTGTCAGCATATAAAGCGTATAAAGCAATGCAGAAATAAGACCGTAAGCCCACAAAGATCTCTGGATCCTGATGGTATCCTTGATCGGCCTGAAATGCGTATTTTTATTGTTATTCTCGTAGATGGTCTTGATGTCGATGCCTGTGACCTTCATGCCCTCTTTATGCGCAGTTGCAAGGACATTGAGCTCATACTCATATTTGTTACCGGGAATATCCTGAAGCCACATGCAAAGTCTGGCCGGGAATCCTCTTAGACCGGACTGGTTATCACGAAGATAAACACCCGTAACTATCGTATATACGATCTTGGACATATCATTACCGATCCTTGACTTGATTGGGATCTTCTCAGATAAGTCTCTCATTCCGAGAACGATGGTGTCTGTCTTTCTGGTAAGCTTTGCTACACGCTCTATATCTTCAATGGCATGCTGTCCGTCTGAATCGGCGGTAACGATGTAATCGACATCTTCACTTAAGTTGTTGCCGATATATTCAAAACCGCGCTTAAGGGCATAACCCTTACCCTTATTCTCTTTATAACCAATGACATCAGCATAAACAGCTGCTCTTTTGAAGAATTCATCACAACGCTCTCGACTGCCGTCATTAACGGCAACTACCTTAAAACCACGTTTGTGCAGCTCTTCACAAAGGAGAAGGAACTTCTCGTCCGGATTATAAACAGGCAATAATACAGCTGTCTTCATTAACGGATATTCCTAACCCCTTCCTCTTAAACCGTAAAGCACAAAACAGGTCCAAGCAAAATTCAACAAGATATTTTACTATATTTATTAAATAAAAAATAGGGAGTGTCAGACTGGTCATACCCGCCAATAACTGATAATCCATCGGTTTTTGTGCATTATTATATATTTGCACCCAAATACTAATAATGTTAATATCTCTTTATCTCATTAAATGAATATTGGAGGATAGAGAAATGTTCTGTACCAATTGTGGAACACAGTTTGAAGATGGTAATGCTTTTTGCCCTAACTGCGGCACAAAAGTTGAATCAGTAGCACAGCCCGTTGAGACAGCACCTGTTGCTGCAGCACCCGTTGAGGCAGCTCCCGTAGCTGCTGCTCCTGTCGAAGCCGCACCCGTTGCTGCTGCAGCTGTTGCCGCTGCTCCTGTTGAAGCTACTCCTGTAGAGGCTGCTCCCGTAGCTGCTGCACCTGTTGAACCCGCACCCGCACCTGCTCCGGCACCTGCACCTCAGCCCCAGGCAGTTCCCGTACAGCCTGTTCAGCCCGTTACACCTGTATATGCTCAGCCTACCCCTGTTACTCCTATGGGTATACCTATGGGCGCTAATAACCCTGAGCTTGCAAAGAGCATTTTGGTCATGGGTATCGTTGCAGTTGCTACAGCTTGCACAGTATGGTTCGGTTTCCTCGGAATCATCTTCGGTATCCTTGGTCTTAATAAGGCAAAGAAGTTCACAGAAGAATGCGGACAGCTCTTCGGTAAAGCTAAGGTTGGAAAGTACCTTTCATTAGGCGGACTTATCGGCGGCTCAGTCGTAACAGCTTATGTTGCAATCTACATCTTCATTGCAATTATCGCTGCTATCGCAGAGTACTCCTGATAACTACTAAATTTATAGCATATAGGGGCTGTCGCAAAACAAATCCGATGGCCCCTTAATCATTTAATTGTATTAGGACACAATTTACTTTAACGATTACAGTGTTTATACAAATTTATTATCGTATAATCAATCAGGCAAAATATCCCCCTTAACCATTACTTTATCCCATTCATCATCTCTTATCAGAAAAAGTAATTTAACCCCTCGATCCAGGAAATGTGAATATTCATCAGATAAAACCTCATTAAAACTTCCGTTCTCAGCTCTTATTACATTATCAACATAGACAGGAATGGATTCCGGATATGAAACTGAATAATCTCTTTCAGAATCGAAAGAATTACATATTTCTGGCCAGTATCTGATACAAATACTACCACGATGAATATAGGTATTTTCCATAGCTATCTGTTTAGCAAGATCATATGAAGAAACATCATAAATTCCGGTAACATCAGAGCTTTGAGATGTGATCAGGAACTTGTCACATGCCAATTTATCATCCGGATTTTGATCTTTTATCGCATTAATATTATCAGTATTTGAAATCCAATTAAGATATATCATGCATGCCAAAGGATCTCTGCAAGTTGCAGGCAGAAACACTTTGTTAAGTCCATCATGAATGTAATCTTCCTGCCAACAGTTATATTCACCGTTCACGTCAGCAAATGTATTTACCGGAATATACTCTGCTTCTTCTCCACAGTTCTCTTTAAATGCTTTGATGTGAGCATTATCTCCATTTATATAGAGATAATCAAAATCTGCACAAAATGCTCCGACAAGACCAACTTCGATCGGACCGTAGTATTCTTTGGTATTTACTCCAATATTATTAAAATCTTCAGGTATCAATCCTTCTAAATACCAGGAATTCAATTGTTCAAGTCCCAGATAGTAACCCGGCTGCGCAGCTCTGCAATATCCGTAATCGTAAAACTCTCTGTCGCTGATCGATGTATCCAGGAAAGAATCAAATAACGGTTTTGCACTGATATTAGGCTCTGAATCGATAAGAAATGGAATCATTGAACCAGATCTGTCATCCAAAAGCAGATCAGCATTTTGATGAAAAGCCTTTAAACAAGAATAGAATTCGTCAGTTGTCTGAGGAACATCCAATCCCAGTTTATCAAGCCAGTCGCTACGGATAAATGTTACTTTTGAAACCGGACGATCACTCCTGGCATTAAGCCATATAATCTCATTGGGATTACTGTTACTGTAATATATATTCTCATCACCTAAATATGACACCAGATCAGTAAGAGATGATGAATATTGATCCAGATATGGAGCAAGATTTAATACTGAGCCATATCTGTAAAAAGATATCAGCATATTGGTATTAGTTGTAAAATCCAGATCCGCTGATAATCCCCTATAAAGATTCATTTTACTTGAATCCATAAAACTTACATCAATATTGCAATCCTCAAGAACTCTGGAATGTATATATTCAGCGACTTCAGAATCAAAACCATTATCATATAACGAATCAACCAGAACAGTTATACTCCTAGTCTTACCAAAACGCTTTCCGTCAAAATCCGTGTTCTTATTCGAACACGAGCAAAACGTGAACATTACGCAAACAGCCAGCGCAAAAGATATAATTTTATACCCGTTCATCTTAAGCATCGATAACACCTGCATAATAGCCGACTCGCCCTTCTCCCTGCTTTAACCGTTCTGCTCGTGATACATCTCTTCCACCTGAAACGGGCTTACAGATCTCAGAATCGGAATACCAGACTGAATAAACCGTTCCTTTAATTACATCATATTCAATTACAACACTGCCATAACCGACAATATCTTTAACATTATCATCGATAATCAGTTCTGATATATCATTGTTACTGTCACCAAAATGATAAGTAAGTGAATAATAAGCATGAGATTTGGGATCAGAAACTATGGTATTCCAGTTCTTACCTGTAACAAATGAATAATCATCCGGCTCTGAGAGTATATTGCCATACTGTCCGGAAGACATATTTTTTACTTGCTGCTCCCATATACCGCTATCGGACAGAGCATCAATACTATTCTGAACTGCATCATATATATCTGCCGCTTTGTTATCCAATCTGTCACATTCCCTTATGGCAACATAACGAGGAATATTAACTCCAATTACCAAACCAATAAAACATAAGCCCGTAATTACTGATGCTAAACTTATCTTCCTATATTTCTTTACTTCAGGCTTGCTTAAAATATGATTCAGCTTTGCATTGATATCAAGATCTGCAAATATCAGAAGGATAAAGAAATTATATGGTATTTCAGATAAATGGTGTTCCTCTATACAAGATAAAGCGCATACGGCAAGTAATAAAGTTCCATATATGTACTTTTTCTGCCTGATCTGAACGAATGTCATGCTTGCAATATAGAACAACAGCGGAAGAATGCCATATTTAATCAATAGCGAAATATAAGAACAATCCAGAAAATTATAAAACCCAGAAAGACTTGCATTCTCACCAAATATTTTAACATCCGAAGCAAATAAACTGATGCCACACTCAACAATTCCACGATGACCAATACTTAATCGTTCGTGCAAGATCGAGTTTAAACGGTATAAAAACTGATTTTGGGAATTATAAGTAAATGTCAGGATGAACATTAGAACAGCTATTACAATAAAAGACCATATTGCGCAAAAGCTTATAATTCTTTTTAAAGCTTGAAGATCTTTCTTGATATGACTAAAAAGCTTAAAACATATAGTAATAAGCAAAGCAAACGAAAAACATATTAACGTTGTATTAGAACCCGTCGCAGAATATATAAGAGCATTTAATGCAGATAATGCGATTATCTCACCCCAGGTGATCTTCTTACCCCTTATCCATAAATATGCAATTACTATCCAAAAATAGTGAGCTGCCATATCAGATAATGAACGGTTATTGATCTTTGAAATATAAAATGAATTATTCCCAAAATAGAAGAATTCCTGTAAACCCTTCTCTTCATCAGGATTTATGAAACTGGTGAAAACATTGTATATGACCATTACTATATTCCCGATTATTCCCGATATAAGTATATGATCAACTATTACACCGACAGCCCCAATAGCAGCTATAACTACGAATAAGAAAGCCAATGAATCCGGAGAATAATCAGTAAATACAGAATAAAGCAGATATGCAATGCCGAAAGCCAGTACAACAACCGCTATCAAAGCCTTTTTAATATTACTTGCAAAAAGAACCGTTAAACGGAATATAGCTACTAAACTGATTAGAAATGCACCAAGAATATATAAACAGGAATAAAACAGAACAGAAACTCGATTAGTGAGATAGCATGCCTGGGAAGCGATAAAGAAAGTCAGCCCATACAAATATGCTTTATCAAAGTAATAGCGAGCTTTGCTATCAAAGCCACTAATAACTGATTTAAAAGCACTGCCAGAACTATCCATAACCAATTAACTACCCTTAACCTATATATTTATCTTCTCTTACCATACGCTTACTAAGAACAAATGCCGCGCCGGCAAGAAGAGAGAAATATTTAATGTCAAACAAGTAAATCACTGACATCCTTTGTTGCAACCACCGGGACACCGGTGCCTGCACAGTCTTCTATCAGCACATCACCTATCTTAACAGGAGCTGTGCAGCTTGCTGAGCCTATCTCAGCCATAACATCAAATATCTTATCCTTAGGTACAGGTGTTTTAGTCTTACAGCTGACCCTGTCGACTGAACCTCCGGTAACTTTAATTGTTGTCGTAACAGTTCTTACCGGAGATATCACTTCCGTACGGGCATAAACATCTCCGCGCTTGCAGGTGTTTCCTTCAACACTAATTACTTCACTGCCGGACATCGTTACTGTTAACCTGCAGCCCATGGGACAATTAATACATGTAATTTCTTTAGTCTCCATATCAGCTCTCCGATATAGCAATACATATATCACCAGATATATTAAGCAGATCTTCTCTCTTCAATATGACCTGTTCCATCTCACCGGGAGTGATAATCTGTTTTCTTCTGTGGATCTTATTTGAACCGTTAAAAGACACATCAATATAAGAATCTTTGAATACACCTGTCGATCTGAATCTGATTATCAGATCAGAATCAAGTTCATCCGGCCTTACTATACTCGGAACTGTATACCGGACTCCCGATCCTGTAGATATCCTGATCTCAGCACCAACAGAAATAATAGAAGAACTTACATATCTTGCAGCGCTCTTCCCCGCTCTTGAAGATTCCTCGGATACATAGTCAACAAGATCATGAACATGAAGCACATTACCGCAAGCAAAGATACCGGGCACTGAAGTCTCGAAAGACTCATTAACGACTGGACCGTTGGTAGCAGGATTGATCTTTATATCAGCAGCACGGGACAGCTCATTCTCCGGTATCAGTCCGCATGAAAGAAGCAAAGTATCACAAGTTATCTCCTGCTCTGTACCGGGTATGGGCTTGGAATTGGAATCGACCTTAGCTATAACTACCGAAGTTACTCTTTCCTTCCCCTTGATATCTATAACTGTGTGAGATAACAGGAGCGGAATATCAAAATCATCAAGACATTGTACGATATTACGCTTAAGTCCGCCTGAATATGGCATGAGTTCACATACGGCCTTTACATTGGCACCTTCAAGAGTCATACGTCTTGCCATGATAAGTCCGATATCACCCGAACCAAGAATGACTACTTCCCTGCCCGGCATATAGCCTTCTATATTTACGAGACGTTGTGCTGTTCCTGCAGTAAATACACCAGCAGGACGAAGTCCCGGTATGTTAAGAGCACCGCGTGGTCTCTCCCGACATCCCATACAAAGCACTATAGCACCGCATGAGACTGTAAAAACACCTTCGTTGCTGTTTACAGCCGTTACGGAACCAGAAGATACATTAAGCACCATGGTATTAAGCATGTAATTGATACCGAGTCCGTCAAGCTGCTCTTCAAAGCGTGATGCATATTCAGGACCAGTAAGTTCCTCATTAAAGGTATGAAGTCCGAATCCGTTATGAATGCACTGATTCAGGATACCGCCCAGTTCATTATCTCTTTCCAGGATAAGAACATTAAGAGACTTATCTTCTTTTGCAGCAGCAATTGCTGCCGCAAGGCCGGCAGGACCGCCGCCGATAACAACTATATCAGCTCTCATCTTTAGTCCTCCCGAATAAGATTTTTGATGAACCGCCATTCTTCGTAATGGAATCAAGCGGAACATTTAATTCACGGCTTAATATCTCCATGACGCGAGGGGAACAGAATCCGCCCTGGCATCTTCCCATACCAGCACGGGTCCGGCGTTTTACGCCATCCAATGAACGGGCACCTAACGGACGCCTGATTGAATCAATGATCTCACCTTCAGTAATTGTCTCGCATCTGCATATTATCTTTCCGTAAGCAGGTTCAGAAGCGATCAGCTCCGCACGTTCCTTTTCAGATAATTCAAACGGTTTCTTAACATCATGACAGATACCGTTCCATGAACTCTTAAGCGAAAGAGAAAGCCTATCCGCAACCAATGAAGCCATATATTCGCCAACAGCAGGACAAGCAGTAAGACCTGGAGATTCGATTCCCACGCAGTCAAAGAAACCCGGACAATCAGTTGTTTCTTCCAGAATGAACTCACCGCCGTCTTCATGAGCACGGAGTCCTGAAAAGCCTGTAATAACCTGTTTTACGGGTACGCCTTTAATGTTCTTTGCAGAACCTTCGATTACCTTAGCAAGACCTTCCGATGTAACGGGTGCCTCATCTTTATTGTCCGTATCAATCGCAGTAGGACCAATTAGGATATTACCATGAGCAGTCGGAGTAACCAGTATGCCTTTACCTAACGAGGTAGGCTGAGGGAATATAACATGATTTACAAGTCCCTCACAGGAACGGTCGAGAAGCATATAATCACCACGTCTTGGCGTGATGTGATATTTCTTTGAAGAAACAAGATTATGGATCTCATCAGAGTGGCACCCGGCTGCGTTTACGATAACAGAAGCACAATACTCGCCACCGGAAGAAGTCACCTTGAATCCGGAGCCAATAGCTTCAATTCCTGTAACCGTAGAATCAAACTTAAACTCAACACCATTTTGATTTGCGCATTCAGCAAGAGCGATATTAAGTCTGAAAGGACATATTATCCCTGCTGTAGAAGCAAACAAAGCACAAACTACATCATCAGAAATATTAGGTTCAAGCTCACGGATCTCAGAAGCTTCCATGATCTTAAGCCCCGTGACTCCATTGGCAATTCCACGGTTATAGAGCTCTTCGATTCCGCCACGAAGAGATTCATCAGTACAAACAACAAGTGAACCGATCTGTTTATACGGGATATCAAGTTCACTGACAAGAGATCTCATCATCTCATTGCCTCTGACATTCATCTTTGCTTTAAGAGAACCCGGCTTGGCATCATATCCAGCATGAACAATACCGCTGTTGGCTTTGGAAGTACCGCAACAGACATCTTCATCTTTCTCAAGCACAAGGACCTTGCAGTCAAACCTGGAAAGCTCACGGGCAATGGCACAACCGGTAACTCCGGCGCCGATTATAATCACGTCATATCTAGTATCCAAGTTAAGTCTCCACAAAAATAACTACCATGCTGACAGATCACCACGTTCAACAACTTGTTCATATTGGGCTTGACGGAGTCCGCCAATAGATAATGCTCCGCTATTTAAATATTCTACATACGAACTCTTATAAACAGTATCAAAGTCTCCATAAGAAGCTGTAATTACTGAGCATATAAATTCTTGAGTTGATCCGGGATAAATGGACGGATAATCGACCGTCGTATTTATGTATCTAAAATATTTCGGCCCGATACCGACACATTTCGTTCCCCGGTATATATATTCGACTTCCAATGCTTGCTGTCTGGCAGATTCAGCACCGGAATCATCATATTCAATCCCATTAGGGAACTGACACGGACAGGTCAGTAAATAACGCTCAAAAGTAAAAGGGTCGTCAGGATTTGATATTGAAATGTTCTGAACTTCTGAAATATGAGATTGATTTGATATCCAATTGAGATAGACAAGACTTGCCAAAGGATCAGAGCAAGTAGCAGCTAAAAATATTTTAGCATCGCTATCCTGAATGTAATCTTCGTGCCAATACGTATATTTACCATAACAATTCTCGAAAGTATTTACCGCTATATAATCAGCATTCTCTCCGCAATTCATATGCAGCGAATTAATAATAGAATCATCGCCATTTTTATAAAGATAATCATACTTTGCACAGAAAGAACCGACATAACCATTCTCTATAGGTTCATATGCTTCTTTGGTATTAGGTCTGATATTCATAAAATCATCGGGAAGCAAACCATCAAGATACCAGGAGTTCAGTATCTCAAGGCCATTCATATATCCTTCCTGAGTCGTTCTGCAATATCCATTAATATAAAATCCTCTATCATCAATTGCAGTATCAAGGCAAGAATCAAATACCGGCTTTGCACTTATATTGGGCTCACAGTCAATAAAGAAAGGAATCATCAAAGAAGCATCATTTCCTAAAAGCAGATCGGCATTGTCACGGAATGCAGTAAGACAGTTATAAAACGCTTCCCGGGTCTCAGGAACTTCTAACCCAAGTTTATCGAGCCAGTCTTTTCTGATAAATGTGATACTTGCATCCGGTTCTAAATCACAGGCAGGAAGATACCATACTTCAGCACCTGATGCATCACATGAATAAACATCATCTTCCAACAGCATAAACAGATCAGATAATGAATCTTTATATCTTTCAAGATAAGGTTTTATATCAAGAATTGAATTCATTCTGTAATAAGTTTTTATAGTATCAACATCATACATATACATAACATCTGCAGCAGTACCATTGTTGATATTGCATTTATTAGAATCAACAAAATTAATATCGATATTGCAGTCAAGCAATACCTGATCATGTATGTATTGGGCAACCGCTGAATTACTGAAATTAACACCCGAAGCAACATTATCAGAATAAAGCTCTTTCCATTTTCTGCTATCAACTGCAACAGTAATATGTCTGGTGTCAGTAAATCTTACTCCGTCAAAACCTGAATCATTTTTATTACAGGAACAAACAGAGAAAGCTATTGAAACCAAAAGTGTTACAGCTATTAATCTAGTAAATACTGTTCTTCTGTATTTATATAATCCAAACATATCATTAACCTGCATAGTAACCTTCGCGAACCAGTACATCATCTTTTAATCTTTCAGACCTGTCAGCAGTTCTGCCGCCATTGATCGAATAACAACCCGCAGTCTCAGCTAACCAAACAGAATAAACTTTGCCGGCAACAACATCATACTCAACAACGATACTGCCATTTCCTACCATTGCCTTTACTTCATCAGAGATCATAAGATCAAGCACATCATATTCAGTTTCAAAGGCAGGATCGTAACTAACAGAATAGAATGAGTGTGTTTCAGGATTTCCTGTTGAATCAGACCATTTAGAACCTGTTACAGAAGTAAAGTCAGATGGTTGTGATAATACATCGCCATATTCATATGAACTCATAGAAGCCACTGCACTATCCCACTGTCCATTTGCCTTTTCAGTATCTATATTTGACTGGATCAGTGTGTAAACATCAAAGGCTTTGCCATCCAAACGGTTAAGCTCTTGGATTGCCTTTACTCTGGGCATGTTGATACAAACAGTTGCAACTATGAATCCAACACATATAACAGCAGAAACGATATTTACAAGAAATGCCGAGTTATTCTTTTTCTTTAATAAGCTCTTATAATCCGTCTTTTCATCCGAGTCGATATCTGATAACAACAGGATAAGAAAGAAATTATAAGGTAATTCAACCAGATGATGCTCTTCAATACATGAGATGGCAAGAACAGTAAGAATACATGCTCCATATAAGTATTTCTTATGCTTTATCTGAATGAATGTCATGGCAGCTACAAAAAATATGAGTAAAACAACTCCGTATCTAATAAGAATATTCAGATACGAACAGTCGACGAAATTATAGAATCCATCAATGGAACTATTAATTCCGTACGAAGGAACATACGGGGAAAATAAATGAACTCCGTATTCATTCAAAGCCCTATAAGCAAGACTAAAACGTTGATTAGATACGCGGTTTAACAGTTGAAAAAAAGAACTGCTGTTATCATACAAAGCAGACAAAATAATGCAGATAACGGCTAAAACAAGAAAAGAACATTTACAGCAGATTGCAAATAAAGATTTGATCTTCTTAATTAATCCAGACTCGGAATCAGCACTACCAGCTTTATTATTAAGATAAACGATCTTAATTTTAAGGAATAAAGAAAACAACAGCGCTAAGGCTATACACAAAAAAGAAGTATTAGAACCGGTTATTGAATATAAGAAACAATCAAAAATTGCCAATGCAAACCATTCACCCCAGGTAAGCTTTTTGCCTCTGATCCATAAGAAAGCTGCAATGATCCATAGGTAATGAGCTCCCATATCAGTACAGGAGAAATTATTCATCTGAGAAAGATAGAAATTATTATTCCCGAGATAAAAGAAATCTCTTTTTTGTAAAACCGCATCAGCAGAAGTCACAGATATCAAGATATTGTTGATTATCATGATCACATTACCAATAATGCCAACAGTTAATATCTGGTCAGCACTAACACCTATTGCTCCAACTATAGCTAAGGCTGTAATGGGGAAATAATTACAATTCGGGCAAAGATAATAACAAACGAAACTGAATGCGACGATCAAGAGTGCTAATATAGCCTTTTTAATATTCCTGAACAGTTCAAAAAAAACTTTGTAGACAGCAACAATTATAAGAAGTACCATACCGGCCATCTGCAACATATAAGAAACCTGATATACAGTAAGTCTTGTATAAGTCATAGCCATAAAGGCAATATAAAAGATCAGTCCCGAACGATATGCTATGTCAGCATACTTTCTTGTCTTATCGTATAACCCCATTAAATCAGATTTTTTAACAGTCTCAGTATTTTCCATAATTATTACATTGCCCCTTTATGAGTAAAGAGAACACCGATAGTCTTAAAGATTATCTTAAGATCAAGTATAAGGCTCCAATTGGCAATATATGTGGTATCAAGCTTAACAACTTCCTCGAAATCAGTAATCTCACTTCTGCCGTTTACTTGCCACATGCCTGTTATTCCCGGTTTTACAGACATTCTTGCCCTATGATGAAAATGATATTTTTCATATTCATCTACCGTAGGCGGTCTTGTTCCAACGGTAGACATTGATCCACCGAGAACATTAAAGAACTGAGGAAATTCATCAAGACTGGTCTTTCTTATGAACTCCCCTATTCCCGTCTTTTTTGTACCGTCAGGAAGTATCTCATTTCCGATTATTCTGGGGTCAAAATCAAGCTTAAACATCATGCCGTCTTTAACACGATTCTCGTTTATAAGCTCTTTCTTACGATCTTCAGCATCAATATGCATTGAACGTATCTTATACATCTTGAATCTCTTACCATTCTTACCGATTCTCTCTTGAGCAAACAGAATAGGTCCTGGAGACTTAGACTTAATGATCGGGCCCACAACAGCGATTATTATCAGAGCAAATATACTTCCGATAATTCCGGCAAAGATATCAAAGACACGCTTAATGAAAAGTTGAAACGGCGAAGCAAAGCTTATAGATGTAGTAAGTACTGTAGTTCCACCAAGCTGCTCCGAAAAACGCTTGATCTCATCATGCTTAAAGTTCTTAACATGATAATGTGTAGGAATTGCCATCAATGTACATTTGTCCATCAGCTCGACTACTTTCTTATCAGAAATAGAAGCATCGATATAAACGGAATCGACCCACTCGCGAACTATATAATCAGCGGCACTGTCAAGGTTAGCAACAACCGGAATGCCATTTATATTGTCTATTTTGGAGTCATCAGAAAAAATAACACCGGTAATCTTATAATTTGCAGTCTTATCCTTTGAAAGCTTCTCAAGAATAGCTTCTGCTTCATCAGCAGAAGTAACAACGAGCATATTATTTTGCTTTTCAAATTTAATACCCAGCTTGGAAACAACGATCTTACATATAATTCTGGTAAGATAGCCGAACAAGAAATGAAAAATGAACGTCAGGAATAAGATAATACGCGAATAAGCATCACCACTCTGCGTAGCAAACATATATATCGTAGTAATAGCAAAAACAAGGATACTGTGTTTGAATGTCTCAACTATTTCAATGTAATATCCTCTGTTTAATACCTCGTGCATTGAATCGTTAAATAACAAAACAATAGCATCAACCAATATCAGATTGATACCCATGGTCTTATAGAGAGGATAAGAATATGCAAAAAAACTATGACGGATATATACTGAAACAATATACACGACCTGCAAGCAGATCATATCCAGCAGCATAAACCCTATATTTTTTGCCCAACCCTGGACATTGCGTTTATACAAAGCATCCTCTCCTAAATCGAAACTTTAAGATTATATTATATAATATTTTATTAATTATAGGGATTATTTGATAATTTCAAATAAAAAGAGTCCGTCTCAATGAGTCGGACTCTCTATAAAAGCAATATTTGCCAAAATATTATTTTTCTTCTCTTAACATACGCTTACTAAGAACAAATGCTGCGCCTGCAAGAAGAATGAGAGATGCACCGGCAATTGCCACATAGCTTACTGTCTCACCTGTAGCAGGAACCTCTGTAGCAGGAACCTCAGTAGCAACCTTGACAACAAACTTAATGCTATATGAGACAGAATTCTCAAACTTAACAGTCAGAGTGTGTTCACCTACTGACAATGTCTCAAGCAACTCGGGAATGATGCTGATGATTACACTTCCCTTTTCAGCTGTGAAATTATCTGTACTTATCTCAACATCATCGATATAGATCTTACTGCCTGCTGCAAGGAAGCTCTCATAAGCATCATCTTCAAGTCCGTACTGAACCAAGCGGAAAACAAGCTTATCCTTACTTCCCTTTGTCCATGAAGAATCAGCGCCTTCAGTTACTTCATAAAGATTGCTCAGTTCATCATCAGTTGCCCAAACTGCGTCATAAACCCAATCAGTTGCTTCACAAATCTGATCATAAGTAGATTCTTCGTTATCTGCTATTGCTTTTCCGTCCGCAAGTGCTTTCTCAAGAGCAGCCTTTGTCTCATCACCCATTACACTTCCATAATCTTCAAGCAGTTGATAGCCATAGCCCGAAAATATATCGTACCAAACTCTTGCTAATGCTACGGATACATCATGGAGTTTCTGAGCTAAGGCTTCTTCTACCTGAGCCTTCTCTTCTTCAGACAAACAATCATATGCATACATTGCATCGGTAATTGCCGGAGCGTCATCAATAGTTACATCCTTGGCATCAGGAAGAGCAGCGATCATATCGCTAACTGCTTTAACGGGATCAGTTTCATCATCATCTACATCATC
>SVIZ01000004.1:0-2127 GCA_015069205.1 Oscillospiraceae bacterium | reverse complement strand
CATCATCTACATCATCATCATCAACATCATCTGAACCACTGTCGCCAGCATTAGCCAGAGCTTCGATATCGAAAGTATATGAACCTTCTTCGTCCCACGTTCCAAATTCCCAAGTCGCGAAAACTACTCCATCCTCAATAAGATCACTATCAACATCGTAAATATAAATATTGTTTACGTTTACATCTTCCAAATTATAGAATTTGACCAATAAATAACCTTCAAAATCAGATTCTAATGTCTCTTCATATTCGACAAAATCACCGGCTGTTATATATAATTTCCCGGATACTCTCTGATATTCGTCATCACCATAACCGCGTATAAACGCACCATCACCAAAATCGATCAATGCACCATTGGCATATGTCGTACCATAATCAATCGGGTTTGCTTCAGCTTCAGCTGCTGATACAACAGTTGGCATAGCACTTAAAACCAAAGAACCGGCAATAAACGCCCCGAAAACTTTGCTCATTATTCTCCTCATAATGGTTCTCCTTTCCAATCTACCTAAACAATAAAATTATTATATAAATATCAAAGGAAAAATACAAATAGAAATAATTGGTTTATAATAACATGCATATAGCACCGACCTTGAAGCAAAAAGTTGTGACTATATATGTCACATCCGGCAAGAAAAATTATTGAATGATATCATTACTTAACAGATTAAATGTATGTCTTAAGTTCTTATATTTATTAATATCTGTATAAGCTATTTTACGATCAATTAATAATCTGCCAAGTACAATTCCAGGATCACGATCAATAGAATCAGCAAATTTCCTTATATTCTTCTCACTAAAAGAACTACAATGAAGAATAAAATCAATATATCTTTCTTCTGGAATCAACATATTCCTGGCATATTCATCGGCATAAGATTCTTTATCGGTCGTTACACCAAGACTTCCGGATATAACATGACCAATTTCATGAAACAAAGTAAACCAAAAGGTATCTTCATAATGCCTTCTATCATTGACAAAGATCAATACTCTGCCATTTACTTTTTTAGTAGCACCATTAATTCCTGAATTCTTTAAATTCGGAAGGACTACAAGATTTACTCCCGCATTCTTAAAACTCGTCTTTAATTCGGGAAGAAAAGCTCCATTATTCTTGGTCAAATTCAATGCAAAATCAATACAATCAACAAACTTGTTCTTATCAAATAAAGGAATTTCAGCTTTAAGTGTTTGATTAATAGCAATCTGTAACATAACATTGGCATTTACAATGTTAGTCTTGGACATGTCCTCTTTAGAGCTACGAAAATCTACAGAAAGATCCTTCTCTTCCAAAACAGTAAGTGAAGCAACGGATAAATACTCTCTAACCTTATCTATTTGTTCATCGACCTTTCTTAGGAGTGAGGGAAAACCGAAATACTCTCGGAAATAATTATAATCAATCAACTTAAAAATATCCCGCTCCTTCTCCAAATCCTGAGCTCTTAAAAATTCAGCAGTCATTTCATCATATGCCTGCTGCATATTCAACCAAACAGATATGGAAGTTCCTAACATCCTTGAAAGCTTATTTGCAATATCAACAGATAAGGATTGTTCACCTCTGACAAGAATACTTAAATTCTTGGGTGTTGTTCCAAGTCTTCTCGCAAAGTCAGCTTGAGTAAGCCCACTTTCATCAATGAATTCTTTGATGTAATAACCTGGATGAAAAACAACTCTATTATCGTATTCAATATAATTACTCATAATGTGCACTTATCTCCCTAATCTCAACCACCTTAACATTCTTAGCAATCTTATCTATGTGACATGGATTAAATTCATTCTCATGCTCATCTAAAGGAACAAGAATAATACGCCATTTTTCCTTTATACTCTTGACATCTACTGCAAAACACCCCTGGTAGTTACCCTTTAAATTATGAAATCTAAAAGACTTATTTACTCTAATATCATTTATAACTTCCGCACACGAAATATACTGAATTCTAGAAAACAATCGCGAAGCCAAATCCTTATTACCACCAAACAATTTGGTTGCTTCTTTTAAGTTTGTACATTGTTTTTTAATTTTATCATTGGCATAGACTATCTTCACGGCCGTCGACTCCAGATTACCCGATAGGTAATTTGATTATAATCTACA
>SVIZ01000009.1 GCA_015069205.1 Oscillospiraceae bacterium | reverse complement strand
TATTCGAGTTCTATCGTTGCCGGGGGCTTGCCCGTGCAGTCGTAGAAGACGCGGCTGATACCTTTGACTTCGTTAACGATCCTGCTTGTGACTTTGTTGATGAGTGACCAGGGAAGCTCTGCTGCTTCGGCGGTCATGAAGTCTGTTGTTGTAACTGCTCTTAAGAGGCATGCGTAATCGTATGTTCTCTCATCACCCATGCATCCTACTGAACGCATATTGGTGAGGGCTACAAAATACTGGTTAGCATATTTGTCGAAGCCTGCGAGCTGCATTTCTCTTCTGAAGATAGCATCTGCATCCTGAACGAGCTTAACCTTCTCTGCAGTAACTTCGCCGATGATCCTGATAGCAAGTCCCGGGCCGGGGAACGGCTGACGGAAAACGAGGTTATCAGGGATGCCGAGCTCAAGGCCGGCCTTTCTTACTTCGTCCTTGAAGAGGAGACGGAGGGGCTCGATGATCTCTTTGAAATCAACATAGTCAGGAAGTCCGCCTACGTTGTGGTGTGACTTGATGACAGCGCTCTTGCCGAGGCCGGATTCGATAACGTCAGGATAGATAGTACCCTGAACGAGGAAGTCAACGGCACCGATCTTCTTTGCTTCTTCTTCGAAGACGCGGATGAATTCCTCGCCGATGATTTTTCGCTTTGTCTCAGGATCTTCAACACCTGCGAGCTTTGAATAGAAACGCTCCTGGGCGTTGACTCTGATGAAGTTAAGATCGTAAGGTCCTTCAGGGCCAAAGACGGCTTCAACCTCGTCGCCTTCGTTCTTTCTTAAGAGACCGTGATCAACGAATACGCATGTGAGCTGCTTGCCGACAGCCTTTGAAAGAAGGACTGCTGCAACGGATGAATCAACACCACCGGAAAGAGCGCAGAGGACACGGCCTGTGCCGACCTTCTCGCGGATCTCCTTAATGGATGTATCAACAAATGAATCCATCTTCCAGTCGCACTTGCACTTGCAGACGTCCTTAACGAAGTTTGCGAGCATCTTTGTGCCTTCAACTGTGTGTACGACTTCGGGATGGAACTGAACGCAATAGAGGTTCTCCTCAACGTTCTCTGCAGCTGCGACGGGGCAGACTTCTGTGTGAGCCGTGATCTTGAATCCGGGCGCGGGCTGTGCGATGTAGACCGTGTGGCTCATCCAGCATACTGTCTTGGGTGAGACGTCCTTGAAGAGCTTCGCGTCTGTGTCGACAAGAACGTCGGTGTGTCCGTATTCTCTTACCGGAGCAGCCTTCACTTCGCCGCCCAGAAGATAGTTCATGAGCTGAGCGCCGTAGCAGATACCGAGTACAGGAATGCCCATTTTAAAAAGGTCGGGCGAGCATTTCGGGGAATCGTCATCGTATACGTTTGAAGGACCGCCGGTAAGTATGATGCCTTTCGGATTAAGTTCCTTTATCTCATCGAGACTCATTGTGTGAGGTCTTACTTCACTGTAGACCGAGAGCTCTCTGACTCTTCTGGCAATAAGCTGGTTATACTGTCCTCCGAAATCGAGGACGAGGATCATTTCCTTGGCCATGGGAATTCCTCCGAATCATAGAAATCTTACGGGTTAATTATATTCTTGCGCTCCCCTCGCGAAAACAAGAAATTGTTTGCTTATTAGCGAAATCGTAATGATTTTGAGTGCTTATGTTTTGGTCAGATTTACATAATAAAAAGCTGCAGTCTGAAATAAGGCTGCAGCTCCGGTTGTTTTCTGTTCAATAAGAATTATCTTCTGATGATCTCTTCTCTTACAGGACCTGTGGAAACGATGGATACGTGTACGCCGATCTCCTTTTCGATGAACTCAACGTAATCCTGTGCTTCCTTGGGGAGCTTGTCGTATTCAGTGATACCTCTGATCTCACCCTTGCCCTTCCATGAAGGAAGATATTCGATAACGGGCTTGCATCTGTCGAGCTGTGTGGGATTCGGGAAATCCTTTGTGATCTCACCGTCGATCTCATAAGCCGTGCAGACAGGGATCTTGTCAAGATAACCCAAAACGTCAAGGTTTGTGAGGGCAACGTCTGTACCGCCCTGGAGTCTTACGCCGTAACGTGTAGCAACGCAGTCGAACCAGCCGACTCTTCTCGGACGTCCTGTTGTAGCGCCGTACTCACCCTTGTCGCCGCCTCTGTCTCTAAGCTCTTTTGCAACTGCTTCATCCAGGATCTCGGAAACGAAAGCACCGCCGCCTACAGATGAAGAGTATGCCTTGGTAACAACGACGATCTTCTTGATCTCATAAGGAGGGATGCCTGCGCCTACGCAACCGTAACCTGCCAATGTGGAAGAAGAAGTAACCATCGGATAGATACCCATGTCAGGATCCTTCATTGTGCCGAGCTGGCCTTCCAGGAGGATCTTCTTATCCTGCTTCAATGCCTCATAGAGGTAAGCCTGTGTGTTTGTAACGAAAGGTTTGATGAGCTTGCCCTGCTCGAGCATTTCCTTGAGGAGCTCTTCGGAATCGATGGGATTCTTGTGATAGAGGTTTACGAGAAGCGCATTCTTGATCTCAAGAACACGGTTGATCTTCTCTCTCAATGTCTCTTCATCGAAAAGTTCGGAAACCTGGAAACCGATCTTTGCGTATTTATCGGAGAAGAAAGGAGCAATACCGGACTTTGTCGAACCGAAAGCCTTGCCACCCAATCTCTCTTCCTCAAACTTGTCGAAATCAACATGGTAAGGCATAACTACCTGAACTCTGTCTGATACGAGAAGCTGTGGATTTAATCCCTGCTCCTTGATGGAGTTGTATTCGTTGATGAACTTACGGATATCAAGAGCAACACCGTTGCCGATGATGTTTACGATATTCTCGTGGCAGACACCGGAAGGCATGAGATGAAGTGCAAATCTTCCGTGATCGTTGATGATGGTGTGTCCCGCATTTGCTCCGCCCTGGAATCTGATTACGATATCTGATTCATTTGCAAGAAGGTCTGTGATCTTACCCTTGCCTTCATCGCCCCAGTTTGCGCCAACGATAGCCGTTACCATTGTTTATTCCTCCAAAAATATATCTCTTTGAATAGTTTTATTAAAAACCCGCGCCAATTATAACAGAATTATTATAAATATGGGCATATTATTATATTTATGCTTTATACACCTAAATTAATTCAGTCCGGTTCGCAGATGACGACTCTTCTCCAGCCGGTCATTCCGTACTCATAAGTACATGTTATGAGAGTAAGACGCTGGGAATCAGTAACATTACCCAATGCATAATCTAATATGTCATCCGCGCTGACGATGTCGGATGAAACTACATAGTAGTAATATTCATTGCCGTTGAGGTCTATGAAAATGACCTCGTCACCAATGCTTAAATTACCCAGTTTGTGAAACATCGAGCCGTCTCTGTAGTTATGGCCGAGGATCGTGGCATTTCCGTCCTGACCGGGCATTACAGAGTCTTCGTAGTGGCCAAGGCCGTATCTGAGTGATACCTGTGAAGCCTCATCCCAAACGGAATATCTCAGGTTGATACTGTCGATATATAGGATTCCGATGGAGTTTAGAACGACATAATCGTCGTAATATTCCTCTTCTTCCTCTTCTTCCTCCTCTGTTTCCTCAGTCTCGGCAATAAAATCATAGCCTTCGCCTTCAACCTCATTGCCCCTTCTTGGAACTACATATGTTGCAACAGGCTCTTCGGAAGGATCTGTCGATACGATCTTCTTTTCGATCTCATTCAAAGCTTCATTTGAGATCCTGCGCCTGTTAGCGCGCTTAATAGGTTCAATCAGAAGCAGAACTATACCGACCAAAAGGAATACGACACTTACGATTATCAGTGTCGTGCTTACAGCCGTTTTCTTTGTTTTAGCCTTTTTGTGAATCTCTATCCTTTTCATTATCCTGTCCCAAAAAGCAAATTTTTTTAATTTGATGCTTATTCATTATACTCCCAAACCGTGATATTATGTTATTCGCACGTCATTTATGTTACAGGGGGGTTACATGGATAGTTCGGTTTGGGACAAGGCTCTAAAAATTCTACAGTATGATCCGAATATCGACATCGTCACTTACGAGTCGATCCTCAGCAAGATGACTGTAGGCCACTCTGATGATATCCAGCTCGTTCTTGAAGCCAGAGACGAATATTCCCTGAGCATCGTTAAGAGTCAGAAGCTCGGCAAGACTATCGAGAATGCCATTAAGCTCGTTAACGGTGACAAGCCGTGCGTTGTTAATTTTATCCTTAAGGGTGATAACAAAGCCCTTAACTCCACTGTTATCGGTACTACAAAATCACATAATGAGAACAAGAGCAAAGTCGTAACTTCAACCGGCCTTAACGGTGAATATACTTTTGCCAACTTCGTTGTAGGTGACTGTAACCGTTTTGCCCATGCTTCTGCAGTTTCCGTATCACAAAAGCCGGGCCAGAAGCAGAGAAACCCCTTCTTTTTATGGGGTAATTCAGGTCTCGGCAAGACCCATCTCATGAAGGCCATAGGTAATGCCATACTCGAGAATAATCCTGACAAGAAGGTTATCTACACGACTTGCGAGGCGTTCACCAATGCTTTTGTAAATACCATCGGCAAGCAGAATTACACGGAATTCCGCAACAAATACCGTTCTGTCGATGTCCTTTTGATTGATGACATCCAGTTCCTTATAGGTAAAGAAGGTGTCCAGACCGAATTCTTTAATACTTTTGAGGCACTTATCGAGAGCGGAAAGCAGATCGTAATCACCTGCGATAAAGCTCCTTCAAATCTCACGCAGCTCGACAACAGACTTACTTCCCGTTTCCAGGACGGTATCATGTTCGATGTCCAGCCGCCGGATTTTGAGACACGTAAGGCTATTTTCTTAAGCAAGGTCGAGAACGAGAATCTTCCTTTGTCTGACGAGATAATCGACTATGTCTGCGAAAACGTTACTACTAACATAAGACAGCTTAACGGTGCATTTAATACCATTTCTTCTTATGTAACCCTGGCTAACGGCGAGCTTACTCTGGATGACGTCCAGAAGATCCTCCTCCCTATTATCCAGCCTAATAA
This sequence comes from Oscillospiraceae bacterium, assembly GCA_015069205.1. Taxonomy (GTDB): domain Bacteria; phylum Bacillota; class Clostridia; order Saccharofermentanales; family Saccharofermentanaceae; genus Saccharofermentans. The sequence continues at coordinate 92,319 of SVIZ01000009.1, read as the reverse complement.
AAAGAAATATCTGACGCCTGACATGGTCATCAGTGCTGTATCAAATTACTACGATCTGACACCTGACAAGCTCACTTCAAAGCTCAGAAGTGCTGAGATTTCAAAGGCACGCAACGTTGCAATGTTTATCTGCAGAGACTATCTCGAACTTAAATACGAGAAGATCGGACAGCTTTTCGGCGGACGTAAACATACGACTGTCATGCATGGTTGTGACAACGTTGATGAGGATCCTGAGACCAAAAAAGAGGCTGAGGCTATCTATAAGTCCATAGTCTGATTTGAACATTTTTTGTTCTTATGTGCAAAACTTCCGGTAGATAGTCTGTAGACGGTTTGTGTACAAATGTAACAATGTTCAAAAGGGTATTATTCTGAACAATAATCAAATTGGTTTTATACATTGTACGGTCGTCAAAGACCTTTGAAAATAATGGTCTTCAGGCAGTTTTGAACATATAGACACGACATAATAAGACTAATAATAGCTAACTTTAAATACTGCAAAGGCAGCCGGCCGATATTAGTAAGATGTCCCTAAAATCGAACTTTGTAACACCGTTAAACTATACATTTTTAATAATATTAAGTGTATAATGTTTGAAATATTTTATATTAGTGGAAAGGCGGCACTTTTCAGATGAAATTTACATGCAGCAGAGATGACTTGGTAAATAACGTATCCATAGTCCAGAGAGCTGTTACAGCTAACAGTACAGTCAATATCCTTAACGGAATTCTCATAGAGGCATCAGATGACAATAAGATCAAGCTTACAGGTTATGATCTCCAGACAGGTATCGAAGCAGACGTAGAAGCTAATGTTACCGAGAAGGGTGCCGTTGTTATAGATTCTAAGTTCTTCGGAGACATCATCAGAAAGCTTCCTGAGCCTGAAGTTGATATCGTTTCCGACAGCAATTTCCAGACAACTATCAAGTGCGGACAGGCTGAATTCAAGATTGCCGGTCTTGATCCCGAACCGTTCCCGAAGATCCCTGAGGTTGACGAGAAGGAAGCAGAGAAGATCGTTATGGGCCAGAAGATGCTCAAGAACATGATCAACCACACGATCTTTGCCGTATCCAGAGATACTTCACGTCCCGTTCTTACAGGAAGTAATGTAGTAAGCGACGGTTCAGTTCTATCTGTTGTTTCCATCGACGGTTTCAGAATGGCTATCAACCGTGAAGACATGGGCAACGACTTTCCTAAGATCAATTACATCGTTCCCGGTAAGGCTCTTACCGAGATGAGCAAGATCTTAAGTGATGACGATGATGCAGAGATCAATATCTACACATCAATGCAGAATCTCCTTTTCGATATCGGCAACGTAAGAATGATCTCACGTCTTATCGAAGGTCAGTTCATTAATTTCGATTCCATCATTACAAAGAATCCTAAGACAGTCATCACTATTAACCGCAAGCAGTTCCTTGATGCTGTTGACAGAGCTTCACTCATCATAATGACTGACGACCGTAAGTGTCCTGTAAGATTCTTAAGTAATAATCCTTCAGAGCTTACTGTTCAGGCTACTTCAGCAAGAGGTAATCTCCAGGAGAATATCGACATCAGCCTTGAAGGCGATCTTATCGATGTTGATTTCAACTCAAGATATGTTCTCGATGTTCTTAAGAATATCGATGATGAGATCATCAGAGTTGAAGTAAACGGCGGTCAGGGACCCTGCATCATTAAACCTGTTGAAGGTGACAAGTACATTTATCTCATTCTTCCTATCAGAAGATAATGTTCATAAAAAGCATACATCTAGAAAATTTCAGAAATTACGGAAGGCTCGATTTGGACGTCGGGCCTTCTGTTAATATCTTTTACGGTAATAATGCCCAGGGAAAGACAAATCTTGTTGAAGGTATTTATGTCGCATCAAGCGTAACTTCACACAGAACAAGTAAAGATACTGATCTTATAAAATTCGGCGAAAACGAATATAAAGTAAGCCTGGATCTTATTGATGACGACGGTTCAGCATGTTCTTTGTCTTCCTGTTATTACACCGAAAAGTCTGAATTAAGCAGGAATGGAAGGCCCGGAAGAACATTAATAAGAGACAATGCACCTGCCGACAAGATCTCGGAATATATTGGTGTATGTAACATTGTTATCTTTGCTCCCGAAGACTTAAATATCGTAAAAAATGCTCCTTCATTCAGAAGAAAGTTCTTAAATACGCTGATATCCAAGATATCGCCTTCATATTTCAACCTTCTGAGCAATTACAGCAGGCTTTTGGCCCAGAAAAATGCACTTCTCAAGAGCATCAGATCAAGTGACAGCATGCCGTCTCTTGTAGATGAGCAGCTTAATTTCTGGGATTATTCACTTGCAGATCTCTCGGCAGAGATAATCCTCAAGCGATATAAGTTCGTAAAGCTCATTTCAGACATTGCCTGCAGGCATCACGGAAGCATTTCAGGAGGCAAGGAAAACCTTTCTATAGAGTACAACACTATATTTGGCGTTGTAGGGGCCCTAGAAACGTTTCTTACGAAAAACAGTAAATATGACGAGTATATGAGTAAAGGCCTCTCAGAAAGCGATTATGGGCGAATTAAGGGTATTCTCTCTGATCTGGTCCTTGCCAAGCTGAAATCAGTACGTAATTACGACATAGATAAACATATTTCGTCTACCGGTATCCACAGGGATGATATCGTGATCAAGCTTGATGGTCTTGTCATGAAAAGCTTTTCTTCACAGGGCCAGCAGAGGACTGCTGCGTTGGCTTTAAAGCTCTCCGAACTGGAGATAATAAAGATGTTCGTCTCCTCTACCCCGATCCTGATCCTGGATGACGTATTCTCCGAACTTGATAAGACCAGGAGAATGAGTCTTGTATCGGCCATGAAAGGCGCCCAGATCTTCATCACATGCACGGACAAGAACATGATAGGCGAAGAGATAGACGTGATGCAGGGCGCAAATAAGGCGGCATTCTACCGCGTTGAGAGCGGCAATATCGAAGCTGAAGCCTGATTTTAGGACAGATTACACTAAAAAGCGGGCTGATTTCCTTTAATATAATATTATAATAAGCATATTATATTCCTAATTTATGATATAATTTATGGGTTAGAAGAGGATTTCCGGACGATTCGGAGGCTTAAAGTGTTCATTCATATCGGCAATGATCTCTCAGTACTTAAATCTTCGGTTACCTGCGTGGTCAATCTTGAGACCGTCCTCCCTTCCCAGAAGGATGTGTCTGACTTCCTAAACCGTGAGGATGAACAAGGCAGACTTCAGTATGTGACTGACGATATACCGAAATCATTGATAATAACCGATGATAAAACATATGTTTGTCCATTATCCGCAAGTCTGATATTAAACAGACTGAATATGTCGGGAAACTTCTGAAAAACCTTAAATAACAGTGTTAAAAATGCAGCATTTCCGGGCATTTGACGGAATATGCCGCCAAGAATAGGAGTTTTTACATTTATGAAGGAAAACGACGAGAAGAATTTCAATTTTGAGGAGAATCAGGCCTCAAATGATGCTCAGGCACGCCCTTCCGGCGCAGTCGATCTCTACTTCCAGCCTGTTGAAGATGGTGATGACGACGAGCTCAAGAATCTTGCTGAGAACCCCAGAGCTTTGACTGAGGATTTTAAGGAAGAATCAATGGCTGACGTTCTTGCTGCAGAAGGCGATCAGGATAGTTTTGATACATCCAACAGCAGCGAATACAGCGAAGATGATATTCAGGTCCTGGAAGGTCTTGAGGCCGTAAGAAAGAGACCTGGTATGTATATCGGTGATACCACATTAAGAGGTCTTCATCATCTTATCTATGAGATCGTTGCAAACTCCGTAGACGAAGCTCTTGCAGGACGCTGCGATACGATCGATGTAGTACTCGAAAAGGACGGTTCTGTTACAGTTACGGATAACGGTTCCGGTATTCCTGTAGGTAATCATCCAAAGCTTGGAATTCCTACAGTTGAAGTCGTTCACACTGTGCTTCACGCAGGTGGTAAATTCGGCGGCGGAGCTTACAGCATTTCGGGCGGTCTGCACGGCGTAGGTGCGTCTGTAGTTAACGCTTTGTCTGATCATATGAAGGTCCAGGTACGCCGTGAAGGCAATATCTATGAGATCGAATTTGAGAAGGGTAAAACAACGGTTCCTCTTCACATTGTTGGCAATTGTGATAAGAATGATACAGGTACGAAGACTAACTTTATTCCTGATAATTCCATCTTCCCTGACATCGTTTTCGACTTCGATTCAATGATCACACGTTACCGTGAAATGGCTTTCCTCAATAAGGAAGTTACAATCGATCTCACTGATGACAGAGGCTCTGAACCTGTTAAGAAGCATCTCCACTATGAGGGCGGTATCATCTCATTTGTTGAATATCTGAACCGTCATAAGGAAGCAATCAACACACCTCCTATTTACTTTGCTACAAAGCAGGGAGATAACTTCGTAGAGATCGCTCTGCAGTACAATGACTCTTATCAGGAGACTGTTTATACATACGCTAATAACATCGCTACACCTGAAGGCGGTACGCACCTTGTAGGCTTCCGTGCAGCAATGACAAGAGCTATCAATGATTATGCAAAGAAGTATAAGTTCATCAAGGACGGCGATGTTAAGCTTCAGGGTGAGGATACAAGAGAAGGTCTTGCAGCTATTATCTCTGTAAAGCTTCCTGATCCCCAGTTCGAAGGACAGACAAAGAGTAAGCTCGGTAATGCAGAGATCAGACCTATGGTTGACAGTGCGGTATATGAGAAGCTTGAGATCTATCTCGAAGAGCATCCTGATATCGCAAAGCTCATCATGGATAAGTGCCTCTCAGCTTCAAGAGCAAGAGATGCCGCAAAGAGAGCAAGAGAACTCACAAGAAGAAAGACTGTATTTGAGAATAACGCACTTCCCGGTAAGCTTGCTGACTGCCAGAGTGATGAGGCAGAGTTCTGTGAGATCTTCATCGTAGAGGGAGACTCCGCAGGCGGATCCGCAAAGCAGGGCAGAGAGCGTAAATATCAGGCTATCCTTCCTCTCTGGGGTAAGATGCTCAACGTAGAGAAGGCAAGAATCGATAAGGTCTATTCCAATGAGAAGCTCCAGCCGGTAGTTATGGCTTTGGGTGCAGGTATTGGAGATGAGTTCGATGAGACAAAGCTCAGATATCACAAGGTCATCATCATGGCTGATGCCGATGTCGACGGCTCACACATCAGAACACTCCTTCTCACATTCTTCTTCAGATACTTAAGACCTCTTGTTGAAGGCGGATATGTATATATTGCCTGCCCGCCGCTCTACAAGGTCTATAAGGGCGACGAAGCATATTATGCTTATGATGATAAGGAGATCGAAGAGATCAAGGTAGCTCATAAGTGGGAGAATCCTCTTATCCAGCGATTCAAGGGTCTCGGTGAGATGAGTTCAGAGCAGCTCTGGGATACAACAATGAATCCTGTTACACGTAAGCTTTTGAGAGTAACTCTTGCAGATGCCAAGGAAGCAGATGAGACATTCACACTCCTCATGGGCGATCAGGTTGAACCCCGTAAGGAATTCATCCAGGTCAACGCAAAGCTTGCAAATATTGACAACTGATATTTTCTTCAGAAACATACTTATGAACATAAAGCGGGTGCTGCCGGCCGGGCAGCGCCCGTTTTTATACATACAGGTGAATTGTTCCACGTGGAACAATCAGGTTATGAACAAATACTGAAATCCGTCAAAATCGAAAATGTTCCACGTGGAACATTGGCACTTTTGTATTAAAGATGATATATATTATTTCATATATAAATGATAGAATGAGTTTACTACATAGCTGAAAGTTTGAAAAGGAGTAAAAAATGGCAACAGTAATTGCTCTTGTAAATCAAAAAGGCGGTGTCGGAAAGACCACAACAGCCGTAAATCTGGCTGCTTTCCTCGGAAAGAAAAAGAAAAAGGTTCTTCTGATAGATATAGATCCGCAGGCTAATGCCACGAGCGGACTCGGAATCGACAAGCGTGAGCTTGAACAGACGGTTTATGATGTTCTCATCAATGACACACCCATAACAGACGTAATCTATGAGACAAATGCCGAGAACGTCGACATCTGCCCTACAAACATTAATCTTGCCGGTGCAGAGGTCGAACTTGTTACGGTAATCTCCAGAGAGCATATCCTTAAGAATGCTATCGCTCCCGTAAGTGATATATACGATTATGTAATCCTGGACTGCCCTCCTTCACTCGGTCTTCTCACGATCAATGCTCTCACTGCATCTGACAGACTGATCATCCCGATCCAGGGCGAGTACTACGCTCTTGAAGGACTCTCACAGCTGATGGACACGATCAATATCGTAAAGAAAAAGCTAAATCCAGAGCTCGAGATCCTCGGCGTTGTTCTCACGATGTTTAACCTCAGAACACAGCTCTCAAGACAGGTAAAAGAAGAGACAGACAAGTACTTCGGCAGTAAGGTCTTTAAGACCGTAATACCAAGAAATGTAAGGCTTGCAGAGGCTCCGAGCCACGGCCTTGCCATCTGCGACTATGACAAGAATTCCAAGGGCGCCAGAGCATATGAGGCACTGGCAAAAGAAGTAATCAAGAGATCATAAAGGAGAAAAGATATGGCTACCAGAGGATTAGGAAAAGGACCCAAATCAGCACCTAAGAAGAAGGTTGTAGCAGCAAAGCCAGCTGCCAAAAAGATAGCAGCCAAGACTGCATCAAAGAAGCCTGCAGCAGCTAAGAAGGCTCCGGCTAAGAAGGCAGCGCCTGCAAAGAAAACAGCAACAAAGAAACCCGTTGCAAAGGCTCCTGCCAAGAAATCCGTCCCCGCTAAGAAGACGGCTGCCGTTAAATCATCTGCGCCTAAGGCAGCTCCTGCAAAGAAGACAGCTGTTAAGACGATCTCAGAAAGCAAGGCTATGGGCAGAGGTCTCGGTGCGCTTCTTTCATCTGACGGTATTCCTGAAAATAAGAGAGATTCCGTTGTAGATCTCAAGATCAACGACATCTCCCCTAATAACGGCCAGCCCAGAAAAAACTTCAACGACGATGCTCTTAATGAACTCGCTTCATCAATTGAAGAAAACGGCGTTATCCAGCCCATCATCGTTCAGCGCAAAGGAGAAGGCTACAGGATCGTAGCAGGCGAGCGCCGCTGGAGAGCAGCAAGGATTGCCGGACTTTCCGTAATCCCTGCAATCGTAAGAGATCTTTCCGATAAAGAGACAATGGCACAGGCTCTCATCGAGAATATCCAGAGAGAAGACTTGAATCCCATTGAAGAAGCTTCAGCAATGGATAACCTTCTTAAGACCCACAAGCTTACACAGGAACAGCTTGCTAAGAAGCTCGGCAAGCCAAGAGCTACTATCGCTAATACTCTCCGTATCCTTAATCTTGATGAATCACTCCAGGAATTCGTAAGCAGGGGAGATCTCTCAGAAGGTCACGCCAAGGCTATTCTCGCTCTTAAGGATAAGGAAGACCAGCGCAAGGTAGCTGACGTCATCATGGCGCGAGAGATGAACGTAAGACAGGCTGAGGTTTTCGTTAAGAAGTATATCGAAGCCCAGAATAATCCTTCCGGCAAGAAGGCAGTAGAGCTTCCTGGCATCCAGTTCACTTTGAGCACAAAGGAAGTTGAGACAAAGCTTAAGAAGCAGCTTGGCGCAAAGGTCAAGATCAAGGTCCTTGATAACTCCACAGGCCGCGGCCGTATCGTTATCGACTATAAGGACAACATGGATCTCGACAGACTTATCGAGTATCTCTGCAACTGATGTTATATCTTTAAGGTACTATATTTATATATAAGAGAAACCTTTTCAGACAGCTACTTGAAAAAGTCTTTCGGATTATGTATACTTAAGTGCCTTTAGGTATGGAGCTGTATCGAAGTGGTCATAACGAGGCGGTCTTGAAAACCGTTTGCCTTCACGGGCACCAGGGTTCGAATCCCTGCGGCTCCGCCAAAGATCTTAAAGCCCTTCCAATTTCGGAAGGGCTTTTCATTTGAGAACAAACGTTCTTTTAAATGGCTTTATGCCGTGTTTTCGGGCATATTTATAAGGGAATTATCGGAAAAGCCCTTAAAATCAACATTTTTAAATAATATGTGGTACAATCTTCTTCTATCTGCACAGCGGTTCTGTGCATAAAACTCTAGAGGAGGAATTAACAATGGAAAAAGAAGAAGTATTGAAGGTGTACCGTCACTCTTTGGCACACATCCTTGCAAAGGCTGTAATCGAGTTATACGGCAAAGAGGTACAGTACGCGATCGGACCTGAGATCGAGGACGGCTGCTATTACGATTTTGTCCTTCCGAGAACAGTCACAGAGGAAGATTTCCAGACAATCGAAGACAAGATGCATGAGATCATCAAGAGAAGGGAAGACTGGACACGTAAAGTCATCTCCCGTGATGAGGCTTTGGAACTCTTCAAGGATCAGAAGTTTAAGCATGAGCTTATTGTCGATCTGCCTGCAGACGAGACAATATCCATATATTACACAGGCGACGATTATGTAGATCTTTGCCGCGGACCTCACGTAGACAATTCACAGGAGCTTATGAGCGCTGCATTCAAGATCAAGAACGTTTCCGGTGCTTACTGGAGAGGCGACGAGAAGAGAGACCAGCTCCAGAGAATCTATCTTTTCGCGTTCCCTTCAAAGGACGAGCTCAAGGCTCACCTTGCATGGCTTAAGGAAGCTCAGGAGAGAGACCACAAGAAGATCGGTACGGCTCTTGACCTCTTTATGTTCCGTGAGACAGCTCCCGGTATGGCTTACTGGCTCCCCAGGGGATGGATCCTCTATCAGGAACTCATGAAGTATTCACGTGAGATCCAGGGCGCACACGGCTACACGGAGATCTCCGCACCGCTTATCAACAATAAGAAGCTTTGGCTCATCTCCGGTCACTGGGCACACTATCAGAACAACATGTTCATCGTTCCCGGTATCACAAAGGGCGTTAATGCCACTGACGCTGTTCAGGGCGAAGAGGCTCCAGAGCAGTACGCCGTTGATGCTGAGGATACAATGGCAGCTAAGCCTATGAACTGCCCTAACGCCATGATGTCCTACAAGCGCACAATGCACTCATATAAGGAACTTCCTATCCGTTACAGTGAGTACGATGTACTCCACCGTAAGGAGAAGTCCGGCCAGATGAACGGTCTTTTCAGAGTTCAGGAGTTCCGTCAGGACGACGACCATACATTCGTTACGCCTGACCAGATCAAGGACGAGATCAAGGACGTAATCGCTATTGCAGACGAGATCTACAAGACATTCGGTATCACATACAGAGCCGAGTTCTCAACAAGGCCTGACGACTTCATGGGCGATATCGAGTCATGGAACTCTGCTGAGGCTTCTCTCAAGGCTATCCTCGACGAGAAGTACGGTGACGGCAACTACGAGATCAACGAAGGCGACGGCGCATTCTACGGCCCGAAGATCGACCTTCAGATCAAGGACGCTCTTGGACGTGAGTGGCAGTGCGGTACAGTCCAGCTCGACTTCCAGCTCCCTCATAACTTCGAGCTCACATTCGTCGACAAGGACGGCGCACAGAAGATGCCTATCGTTATCCACAGAGCCATCTTCGGTTCTTTCGAGCGTTTTATCGGCATCATCACAGAGCACTTCAAGGGCGCTTTCCCGTTCTGGCTCAATCCTTATCAGGTTGCAGTCGTACCGATCAGACCTGAGCACAACGAGTACGCACAGAAGGTTGCTGATGCTCTCACAAAGGCCGGCGTAAGAGTCGAGTCAGACTTAACAGACGTTAACATGAGAGACAAGATCAAGAAGTTCAAGCAGATGAAGGATCCTTATATCCTCGTTGTAGGCGACAAGGAAGCTGCTGAGAACACAGTATCCGTTAACGTAAGAGGCTCCAACAAGCAGCTCCAGGGTGTTGCTCTCGACAAGTTTGTTGAACTCTGCAAAAAGCTCAATGCAGAAAGAACATTGGAGCTCCCTCAGGAGATCTGATCTTCGCTCAGACAAAACAAATAACAGGCGGCGTGGGATAAAAGTCCTGCGCCGTTTTTCATTCGGTTTTGGGGACTAAAACAGGCCTGAAACCCCATAAAACAGGGCAAAAACTTTGATTATCAAATTATCAAATTACACTTGCACGGCAGTTTGTGAGTGCATTTTTTAGGTAAAATTTGCAACGAATAATGACTTTATTTGAATATTCATTCTTGATATCATTCATACTGCTACAAAAGGGGGCGTATGAGACATGTATAAACAAGAAGGAACAAAAGTCGCCATTATCGGCGCAGGCGCGGTAGGATCTACAACCGCTTTCGCAATCGCAATGCAGCAGCTCTGCTCTGAGCTCGTTCTTATTGATGTCAATAAGGAAAAGGCTCTGGGTGAGGCACTTGATATCAGCCACGGACTTCCGTTCATCGGCGATATGTACATTCACGCAGGCGACTATTCTGACGTTAAGGATGCTGACTGCATCATCATCACGGCAGGTATCCCCAGAAAAGAAGGCGAGACAAGACTTGACCTTGCAAAGAAGAACGTCAAGCTTGCTCATGTCATTACTGACAGCATCATGGAGCACTACAACAAGGGTGTCATCATGGTAATCTCCAACCCTTGCGACCTCGTTACATATAAGGTTGCAGAGTGGTCCGGACTTCCTTCAAACAAGATCATCGGTTCAGGTACGAACCTTGACTCTGCACGTTTCAGAGTCCTCATTTCCAGAAAGCTTGGCGTTGACGTTAGAAACGTTCACGGTTATATCCTCGGCGAGCACGGCGAGACACAGTTCCCTGCATGGAGCCACACTCACGTTGCAGGTATGTCCATCGACGAGTACGCAGATGCAATCGGCGTACCTTTCGGTGAAGACGTTAAGGCTGAGATCGCTCAGAAGACAAAGTCTGCAGGCGCTGAGATCATCAAGCTCAAGGGCGCTACATTCAACGGTATCGCCGTAAGTGCTGCTACTCTCCTCAGAAGCATCACAGAAGACGAGCACACTATCAGAACAGTATCCGCAAGACTCAACGGCGAGTACGGCATCTCCGGTGTTACTCTCGACGTTCCTGCACTCCTCGGTGCTAACGGCGTTGATAAGATCATCGACATGCGTCTTACAGACGAAGAGTACGAGCTCCTCAAGAAATCTGAGGCAAATATGCGTGAGGCTATCGCTTCCGTAGAGGGCCTCTGATAGGGCGGATACTTGATGCGCCTTTGTTTTCGGGCGCGAAAAGGAAAAATCCCAAGTCCTGCACTTGTCCCAATAAGTGCAGGGCTTTTCATTTAATAAGAAGTAAGAATTTGCTATAATGTCGGGGGTAAAATCCCAAATAACAAACTTAAGAGGTTAATTTATGGAAATCAGTGCGGTTGTTATGGCGGCAGGTAAGAGCACGAGAATGAAGTCAAAGCATTCTAAAGTTGTGTTCCAGGTGTCGGGCAAACCGATCATTCAATGGGTAGCTGACGCGCTTCAGGAGGCAGGCTGCCAGGACCAGGTATATATAGTAGGTGAAGCACAGGCTGAGATCAGAAGCGTATTGGGCGAGAATGTCGCATACGTACTTCAGGAAGAGCAGAGAGGAACAGGCCATGCCGTAATGCAGGCTGCACCTTTCCTTGAGGGCAGAGACGGACTTACGATCGTTCTTCCCGGCGACTGCCCGATGGTATCGGCAGACACGATCAAGAAGGCTCTCGATGCTTTCGATTCAGCAGCTTCCAATTGCGCAGCGATCCTCATCACTGCTGAGGCAGACGATCCGACAGGTTACGGAAGGATCATCAGAGGCGAGGACGGCAACGTTCTCAGGATCGTAGAGCACAAGGACTGCACACCCGAAGAGCTCAAGTGCAAAGAGATCAACTCTTCAATGTATGTTTTCAGGACGCCTTTGCTTATCTCTGCTTTGGGCAGGATCGGCGCAAACAACGCCCAGAAGGAATATTACCTTACAGATACCATCGGAATCCTTATCGGTGACGGCTACACGGTAGGTGCGGTTGTCTGCGATTTCGATGACACAAGGGGAGTTAACGACAGAAAGCAGCTCGCCCAGGTAAGAGACATCATGAACCACAGGATCCTCGACCGCCACATGAAGAACGGTGTCGAGATCGTTGATCCCAATGCTACATGGATCCACCACGCAGTAGAGATCGGCCAGGATACTGTTATCCTGCCGGGCACGACGCTCATCGGCAACACAAACATCGGTGAGGACTGCATCATCGGCGAGAATACAAGAATCGACTGCTCTGATATCGGCGACGGCACGGTTGTTGATAACTCTATCGTTTCTTCAAGCACGATCGGCAAGGACTGCCGTATCGGACCTTATACGCACATCAGACCTGAATCCAAGATCGACGATCACGTAACACTCGGTGCATACGTTGAGGTCAAGGGTTCTGACATCGGCGAATATACGAGAGCACGTCACCTTACATACATCGGTGACTCGAAGGTAGGCCGCAACGTTAACTTCGGATGCGGTACCGTTACATGTAACTTCGACGGTCAGGACAAGGTCGGCTGCACGATCGAGGACAACGTATTCATCGGAGGCAACTCCAATATCGTATCCTCTGTCGTTCTCGGCAAGGACTGCTACATTGCCGCAGGCTCAACGATCACATCCGACGTTCCGGCGCTTTCGCTCGGTATCGGAAGATCAAAGCAGCTCAACAAGGAAAACTGGGTTGCAGACAAGAGCCGTATGAGAGGCGAGAATTATATCAGACTCGACGACAGACGTTCAGAGGTCTGATCTTCCGGAAGGATCTTTATGTGGATAGTGGCCGGACTCGGTAATCCGGGAAAACAGTATATCTATACATGGCACAACATGGGCTATCTCGCAGTAGATATGCTCGCGGATAAACATGGCATTTTTCTCGGCAAGGAAAAGTACAAGGGCCTCTGGGGCAAGGGCAAGATTGCAGGACAGGACGTCATCATCATCAAGCCCACGACCTACATGAACAACTCAGGCGAGTGCCTGGTTGAGATCAGTAATTTCTATAAGGTCCCGCCGAAAAACATCATCACTGTTTACGACGATATCGACATTGCCAAGGGCACTATCAGGGTCAGACCCAAGGGCAGTGCCGGCACGCATAACGGCATGAGATCCGTGATCCAGCTCCTTGGAACACAGGAGTTTCCGCGTGTCAGGATCGGCACGGGTCCGGTGCCTGAACACTGGGATCTCGTTAATTATGTTCTTTCCGAAGTGCCCGCAGATGACCGGTCACTCATGAACGACGCATTCGTAAAAGCGTGTGAGGCAGTAGAGGAGATCATCTCTAATGGATAAAAGCCTCACCGAACTCCTTGGAAGGATCGCATCCGACAAAGAGCTCGCCGCTGACTTTTCCACAAGTCTGAAAACGGGGAAGCATCTTAACATCACGGGCCTGTGCAACGAGCAGAAGGTCTATGTTGCTATGGCTCTGGCCCGCCTTAACGGCCGCAAGGCTGTATTCATCGAACCCGACAGCGCAAGGGCGCGTGTGACCGCATCTTACTGTGCGGCATTCACCGACGAGCCGGTTACCCTTCTGTCGCCCTCAGAATTGTCTCTCGTGAGCGCGGAGGCTTCTTCCAGAGAATTAGAGCTTAACCGTTCCGCGGCGCTCTCAGAGCTTGCCAGAGGCGAATACGGGGCTGCCGTAATAACGGCAGGTGCGCTACTTAACAAACTTGAACCCAAAGAAGTTTTCCGAAAGAGGATAATCGATCTTAAGGTCGGCATGGAAATGGAGCGCGACGAACTCGTCGAAAAGCTCCTTTTAAACGGCTACGAAAACGTCCCGCAGGTAATGGAAAAGGGCGAATTCTCAGTAAGAGGCGACATTGTCGACATCTATTCGCCGTCTTATACAGAACCCGTGAGAGTCAGTTTTTTCGACACCGAGATAGACCAGATAAAGACATTCGACAGGGAGACGCAGAGATCGACGGGCCAGCTCGAAGAGACTGCCGCAGTCCCTGCATCCGCATATGCTTTCCCTGAAGATAAGCGCGATGAGATAGCATCGCTCATTAAGGATCGTGTGCAGGAAGACCTCGCCAAGATGAACACGGCGACGAGGGAAGTAAGGCGCGCTGCAGAGCTTTTGTCCAGAACGGCAACGGGCGACGCTGAGAAGATCAGCAACGGAATCGAGCCTTCGGGCATCGCAAGATGGCTTGGGATCATACTCAAGGACTATCAGACCATAATAGATTACGTGAACGGCAGCGACGTCGTTTTCTTTGCCGACGAGATGGTCGATATCGATGCGCGCATGAATGCTTATGCGGGCGAATATGTGCAGCGCTGCCGCGACTCTTTTGAGATAGGTATCGCGCCGACGTGTGCTCCGTCTGCCATGGTGAACATTTCAAAGCTCATGAGGGCATTAGACGGGCTGGATAACATTGTTACATTGTCCATGTTCCAGTCTTCCGGCAATGGTTTGCCTGGCGGAGTGCTTCATACGGTATCAGGCTTCCCGGCAGATAACTTTTCGGGCCGTGCGCAGGAGCTTTCCGCACTCCTCAGGGAGAATAAGAACGTTTATCTTGTTGCTCACCACGGAAGGCGCTGGGAGCAGCTTAAGGAACGTCTGGCTGAATACGACTGCTTCACCGAGATAATCGACGCACCGCTCCCGGCGGGTTTTAACTATCCGCTTTTGGGAATCACCATCCTGGGCGAACAGGAGTTATATGGATCTGAGCAGAAGCGCCCCGAAAAGAAGAAGGGCGGCAACAGGATCCAGTTCTTCAGTGAGATCAATCCGGGCGACTACGTAGTTCACGACAAGCACGGTGTCGGCCGTTACGAAGGTCTCGTCAACATGAGGGTCGGTGAGATCCGCAAGGACTACCTGAAGCTGACTTATGCAAAGGGCGAGACGCTTTATATCCTTCCTGAGAATCTGGATTCGCTTCAGAAATACGTCGGCCCGGGCGAGAAAGAGCCGAAGCTCTCAAGGCTTGGCGGTGACGAGTGGAAGAAGTCCGTATCGCGTGCAAGGGATGCGATCAAGAAAGTTGCATACGACCTTTTGAAGATCTATGCCGCAAGAAGCGTAAACAAGGGCTTTGCGTGCGCGCCGGACGATGAGCAGCAGAAACTTTTCGAAGCCAAATTCCCGTTCGTTGAGACTGACGACCAGCTCCGCGCGGTACATGAGATAAAGACAGACATGGAATCCGAGAGACCGATGGACAGACTCCTTTGCGGAGACGTCGGATTCGGCAAGACGGAAGTCGCATTCAGGGCAATGTTCAAGGCGGTCATGAACGGCAGACAGGTAATAATGCTCGCGCCGACGACACTCCTTGCGCAGCAGCACTACGAGAACTTATCCCGCAGATTAAAGGGCTTCCCGGTAAACGTCTGCATGCTCTCAAGATTCGTCTCGCAGGCGCAGATAAAGCAGAATCTCATTGATATCGAGAGCGGCAAGATCGACATCATCATCGGCACCCACAGAGCGCTTTCAAACGACGTAAAACCGCCGCATCTGGGTCTTCTCGTAATCGACGAGGAACAGAGATTCGGCGTCAACCACAAAGAGAAGATCAAGTCCATGAAGACTGACGTCGACGTACTTTCTCTGTCAGCAACGCCTATCCCGAGAACGCTCCACATGTCGCTTTCAGGCATCAGGGACATCTCTGTTCTTGAGGAAGCGCCTTTTAACAGGCGTGCGGTACAGACATACGTGCTTGGCTACGACGAGCAGATCATCGTCCAGGCGTGCATGCGTGAGATCGCAAGAGGCGGCCAGATCTTCTATCTTTACAACAGGACATCAGACATTGATAAGGTTGCCGACAACCTCGCGAAAGCAATGCCCGGCGTGCGCGTCACTTATGCACACGGCCAGATGCCCGAAAACGGCCTTGAGGCAGTAGTCACTGACTTCGTCGAAGGCAAGTACGACATCCTCGTCTGCACGACCATCATCGAAAACGGCGTCGACATGCCGAACGTAAACACGCTGATCGTCGAGAACGCCGACCGCTTCGGCCTCTCGCAGCTCTATCAGATCAAGGGCCGTGTAGGCCGTTCAGACAGACAGGCTTATGCTTACATCACATATAACGCCGACGCTCCCCTTAACGAGGAAGCCTCGAAAAGACTCAACGCCCTCCGTGAATTCACCGAACTCGGTTCAGGTGTCAGGATCGCCATGCGTGACCTTGAGGTAAGAGGCGCAGGCAGCCTTTTGGGCGCCGAGCAGCACGGCCAGATGGACGTCATCGGTTATGAACTATACTGCAGGCTCCTTGATGAGGAAGTCCGTCTTCTCAAGTCCGGCAAAGACGAAGTTCTTGATACTGATGTGATTACCGGCCATTCAGAGAGCGCCGAAAAAGGCTTTACGGTTGAAGTCGATTATGACGCATACATTCCTTCTTCCTACATTCAGGACGAGGCGGCCAGGATGAGCTGCTACAGACGTATCGGCGACATCTCAAGCTTCGAATCTTACAGCGACTTTATCGACGAAGTCACCGACCGTTACGGCGATGCACCTTCAGAAGTTTATATCCTCTCGGGTGTCTCTCTCATGAGATCTCTTGCAGGCACGTTGGGCTTTACCAAAGCATCCATAAAGAACGCCGGAGTAAGGCTTTATCTCAACCCGAACCTTCAGATAGACATGCAGGCGCTGGGTGCTTTGATGAGAGATCATTTCTATGGCGCGAGAGTAACGATCAACGCGACAGGAAGCATGCCCTACATGCTTTTCAAGCCATCTTCCGTAAAACAGGATAAGACGGTAACAGAGATCATCGGCCTTCTCCGGATCCTTGATGAGAACCGGACACCTGAAGACAAGTCCGAATCTGATAAGGTATAATACTCAGAGTTTGAATGCTCCAATAGTCTAATGGATAGAATGGCGGTTTCCGGTACCGCAGATGCGGGTTCAATTCCTGCTTGGAGCGCCAATGTTAAAAGCCTTTCTCAACGTACGAACAGTGCGCTCCGCGCAACTAGTTGAGAAAGGCTTTTTAATTGGCGTCAGAAAGGGAAACCTTCTGCAAATTAACTAGTTGCAAAGGTCTTTTAACTTGGCGTCAGAGAGCCGGATTACCTTAAAAATCTGTTATCGCGGACATCTAATTTCTTGCAGGTTCTTGTCGGTAACGGTCTTTACACCTATCGATACTGATCGCAACCTGCCTGAACACCCAAAACAGATCAGCCGACTGCAGTCAAGGCCTTAAAGCATTCGTCAGAATGTGCCGCAGGCAGCCTTGACGGCTTTAAGGCTGATCTGTACAAAAACTCTGGCAGGTTGCGATGGGTTGGTCTCCAAAAATTAGAAGTAGCTTTTTAACTTGGCGGCAGGGACATTATGTTTTCGCCGGCGAGCCGGTCTCATATGCAATTGTTTGCTCAAAAAAAGGCCAACAATTGCATAAATCGGTGTTTTTGTGCAATTGTTGCCCTGAAAAATGATGAACAATTGCATACGATCCATTTTCGAAGCCATGCATAAAAGCGTGTATGCCGCAATTTGATCGAAAGTGGCCAAAAATTGCATAAACTGGCGTTTTTGTGCAATTTTCGCCCTGAAAATGAGAAAAAGCGGCATATGGTCTGATGCCGAAGTGAAGCCGTGCGTAATGCCGCCCGCACACAAAATCGTTGAGAAAGCCCTGAATTTATTGACGTTTATGGCCACACCTTGTATAATGACCGAGTTTTATGGAGACATAAAATATCAAGCATAGACGAAGTTAATCAGAGTCTTAGGTGATTTTACGGACCACTCCATGATGGAGTTAAGGCCATACGGACAGCCGGGTCCACTGCCGATGATCGGATTTCCGATCTATTGATTGAGTTAAAAGCTCAGTTTTATAAGTTGGTTACTTTATAACCGAATGCGTGACTTACGCAAACTTGTGAAATGGTCAATAAGAGTAGTAAAAGTAGTATTGCTATATAGACTCTGCCTGATATTCTTCATTCTGGTGCCAAAGGACACCTGTATGGGGATAAACGAAGGTAATATTGTAAATCAGACGCAAGTTGTGTAATTACACAGCTTGCGCTTTTTGTTTGAGGTGGACTATGGAAAGACCTGAAATTGATCAGACACGTGCCCCGATCTATGAGGCGCTTGAGAGATTTCGTGAAATGCGCGTTGTTCCTTTCGACGTGCCGGGACATAAGCACGGTAAGGGCAACCCGGAGCTTACGGCGTTTCTTGGTGAGAAGTGCGTAGGCGTCGACGTTAACAGCATGAAGCCTTTGGATAACCTTTGTCATCCGATATCGGTTATCCGCGAAGCTGAGATCCTTGCTGCAGATGCGTTTGGCGCAAGCCATGCGTTTCTTATGGTTGGCGGTACGACGAGCTCTGTGCAGAGCATGGTGCTGTCATGCTGCAAGCACGGCGATAAGATCATCCTGCCGAGAAATGTGCACAGAAGCGTTATCAATTCCCTTGTCCTTTGCGGCGCGATCCCGGTATACGTTAATCCGGAAGTTGACTGCCGTCTGGGTATATCTCTCGGCATGAGCCGCGACCAGGTCAGGAAGGCCATTGAAGAGAATCCCGATGCGGTTGCAGTACTGGTCAACAACCCGACTTATTACGGTATCTGCAGCGATATACGCGCGATCGTAAAGATGGCTCACGAAGCGGGCATGCTCTGCCTTGCAGACGAAGCTCACGGAACGCACTTTTATTTCGGTGATAACATGCCTGTTTCTGCAATGAAGGCAGGTGCCGACATGGCTGCGGTCTCAATGCATAAGAGCGGCGGAAGCCTTACGCAGTCAAGCCTTTTGCTCATCGGCGAAAACGTAAGCGAGAGACACGTAAGACAGATCATAAACCTTACGCAGACAACGTCAGGCAGCTATCTTCTCATGTCGAGCCTTGATATCAGCCGCCGTAATCTGGCACTCCGCGGCAAGGAAGTTTTCCGCAAAGTCGTCGAGATGGCTGAGTATGCCAGAGAAGAGATCAATGCTGTCGGAGGTTATTATGCTTACGGCAGGGAGCTTATCAACGGCGATTCGATCTTTGATTTCGATCCTACAAAACTCAGTGTACATACAAGAGACATCGGCCTTGCGGGCATCGAAGTTTACGACATCTTAAGAGATGAATACGACATCCAGATCGAGTTCGGTGATATCGGAAATATCCTCGCATACCTCTCGATCGGTGACAGGATGCAGGAACTCGAAAGACTCGTCAGCGCATTAGCTGAGATCAAGAGAAGATACAAGAAAGATCCGGACGGACTTTTGAGTCAGGAATACATCGATCCCGAGGTTGTCTGCAGTCCCCAGGAAGCATTCTATTCACAGAAGAAGAGTGTTCCGATCAACGAGAGTTCGGGCTTTGTCTGCAGCGAGTTCGTTATGTGCTACCCGCCGGGAATCCCGATCCTTGCGCCGGGTGAGAGGATCACTGAAGACATAATCAATTACATCCAGTACGCAAAGGCGAAGGGATGTTCCATGACAGGTTCGGAAGATCCGGATATTAATAACATTAACGTTTTGGTATAAGGAGGAATGGGCTTTGAATTTGTGGTTCAGCGAATATCATGCACCTGACGTAAGACACAGTCTGCGTGTCACAAGGCATCTTTATTCAAGCAAGAGCGATTATCAGCAGATCGATATTTTCGATACGCCGGAATTCGGCAAGGTTCTGGCACTCGACGGAGACGTAATGCTGACCGAGCGCGATGAATTCATTTACAACGAGATGATCACGCACATTCCGATGTCCGTTCATCCCAATGTCCAGGACATTCTCGTTATCGGCGCGGGTGACGGCGGCGTTGTTAAGGAGCTCACAAGATACGAGAGCGTTAAGCGCATCGACCTGGTTGAGATGGATCCGCAGGTTATCGAAGCATGCCGCACATACCTTCCCGAGAACGCATGCAAGCTGGACGATTCACGCGTGCATATTTATTTCGATAACGCGCTTAGATTCATAAGACGTTCGACGGACGAGTACGACCTCATCATCGTTGACTCCAACGATCCGTTCGGACCTTCCGAAGGTTATTTCACGAGAGAGTTTTACGGAATCTGTTATAACGCGTTAAGAAGCGACGGCATCATGGTAAACCAGCAGGGAAGCCCTTTCTATAAGCACGATGCCGAGGCGATGCAGAGAAGCCACAAGAGGATCGTAAACACGTTCCCGATCAGCCGTGTGTATCAGGCGCATATCCCGACTTACGCTGCAGGATACTGGCTGTTCGGTTTTGCGAGCAAGAAGTATCATCCGATCAACGACTTTGATGCGGAGCGCTGGAAGAGCCTGCACCTGAGCACAAAGTACTATACGACAAAACTCCATATCGGTTCATTCTATTTGCCCGCATATCTTGAGAAAATGCTGATGGAGGTGGAAGCGTGAACAAAAATGTAGAGACATTTATCGGCTGCGACAGCAATTACGAAGAATCGAAGATCGTCCTGTTCGGCGCGCCTTTTGATTCCACGACGAGCTTCAGGCCCGGCGCGAGATTTGGAAGTTCCGCCATACGTCACGAGAGCTTTGGAATAGAGACTTACAGCCCTTATCAGGACAAGGACCTGACAGATCTTAAAGTCTTCGACTGCGGCGATCTGGAGCTCTGCTTCGGCTCTCCCGAAGATGCACTTAAGGACATTGAAGAGCAGGCTCGTAAGATCGTAAATGACGGCAAGCTGCCCATCATGCTCGGAGGCGAACATCTTGTTACTTTTGCAGCGGTAAAAGCTGTTTTCGAGAAGTATCCGAAAATGCACATCATCCATTTTGATGCGCATGCGGATCTGAGAGACGATTATCTCGGCGCTAAATTAAGCCACGCGTGCGTCATCAGAAGATGCTATGAGCTTGTCGGCGACGGCAGGATCCACCAGTTCTGCATCAGGAGTGGTGACCGCGATGAATTCCGTTTTGCAGACGAGCACACGGACTTGCACAAGTTTGATTTCGACGGTCTTACTGAACTCGTCACCGAACTTAAGTCAGATAATCTTCCGGTCTATTTCACGATCGATCTGGACTGCCTCGATCCGTCCGTTTTCTGCGGCACCGGAACACCCGAGGCTGGCGGCGTGAACTTCAAGGAACTGCTTAATGCGATCCTTGAAGTAAGCAAGACGAACATAGTCGGCGCGGACCTCAACGAACTCGCGCCCATGCTCGATATCAGCGGCGCTTCGACCGCAGTGGCATGCAAGGTTTTAAGGGAATTGATCCTTTCCATAAATACATAAAAAGGAGAACGATAAATGAGCAGAGTATTAGTAATCGGATGTGGCGGAGTTGCAAATGTTGCGATCAGAAAATGCTGTCAGGCAGATGATGTTTTCACGGAGCTTTGCATCGCAAGCCGTACCAAGTCAAAGTGCGACGCGCTTGCAGAAGCATTGAAGGGCAAGACGAAGACTGTAGTTACGACTGCACAGGTAAACGCTGACAGCGTTGATGAATTAGTTGCGCTGATCAATTCATACAAGCCGGATCTCGTAATGAACATCGCGCTTCCTTACCAGGATCTTACCATCATGGACGCATGCCTTATCTGCGGCGTTAACTACATGGATACTGCAAACTACGAGCCTGAGGATACAGACGATCCGGAGTGGCGCAAGATATACGAGAAGAGATGCAAAGAAAAGGGCTTTTCTGCTTACTTCGATTACAGCTGGCAGTGGGCATATAAAGAGAAGTTCGAGCAGGCTGGTCTTACTGCGCTTCTTGGCTGCGGCTTCGATCCCGGCGTAACACAGGCTTACTGCGCATACGCTAAAAAGCACGAGTTCGACACGATCGACACCATCGATATCTTAGACTGCAACGGCGGCGACCACGGCTATGCTTTCGCTACAAACTTCAATCCTGAAGTCAATCTCAGAGAAGTATCTGCACCCGGCAGTTACATCGAGAACGGCAAGTGGGTAGAGATCCCTGCGATGAGCATCAAGAGAGAATACGATTTCGATTCCGTCGGCATGAAGGACATGTATCTTCTCCACCACGAAGAGCTTGAGTCTCTCGCCGTAAACATTCCTGAAGTTAAGCGAATCCGCTTCTTCATGACGTTCGGCCAGAGCTATCTTACACATATGAAGTGTCTCGAAAACGTCGGCATGCTCTCAACAACACCGATCAACTTCGAAGGCCACGAGATCGTTCCGATCAAGTTCCTGAAGGCGCTTCTTCCTGACCCTGCAAGCCTCGGCCCCCGCACACACGGAAAGACAAACATTGGCTGTATCTTCACAGGCAAGAAGGACGGACAGGACAAGACTTATTACATCTACAATGTCTGCGATCACCAGGAGTGCTACAAGGAAGTCGAGAGCCAGGCGATCAGCTACACAACAGGCGTTCCCGCTATGTGCGGCGCCATGATGCTCCTCACAGGAAAGTGGACAGAGAAGGGCGTTCACACAGTAGAAGAATTCGATCCCGATCCGTTCATCGAAGCACTCGATAAGTACGGCCTTCCCAAGCGCGAATCTCACGCACCCGTACTGGTTGAATGATGGCCATGAACGAGATCTTTTCCGGGCTCGAAAATGTTATAAACGGTGACGGCATCAAGGCTTTGAAAACACCTTGTTATGTTATCGATGAGAAGAAACTTCTGCACAACGCTGAGGTGCTCTCATCGGTTATGTCACACACCGGATGCAGGATCCTTCTTGCGCAGAAAGCATTCTCGAATTACGACTTCTATCCGCTTCTTTCAAAGTGTCTTTCAGGTACTGAAGCAAGCGGTTTATTTGAAGCGCGCCTCGGCAAAGAAGAGATGCCTGAAGGCGAGGTGCATGTCTTCTGCGCTGCATACAGGGATGACGAATTCGATGAGCTTTTAAAGTACGCTGACCACATCGTTTTCAACTCGATCAACCAGCTTAAAAAGTTCGGTGTGACAGCAAAGCTGAACGGCAAGAGCGTAGGCCTTCGTATCAACCCTGAATGCTCCACGCAGGAAGGTCACGAGATATATGACCCATGCGCAAAGGGAAGCCGCCTGGGCGTCACCAGGGCTGTCTGGGATAAGGACATGACTCCTGAACTGCTGGAGCTTTTAGACGGTCTTCATTTCCACACTCTCTGCGAGCAGGATTCAGATGCGCTGGAGATTACTTTGAAGGCAGTTGAAGAGAAGTTCGGAGACGTTCTTTCACGTATGACATGGCTCAACATGGGCGGCGGACATCACATCACAAAAGCTGATTACGATGTTGCAAGACTCGAGAAGCTTCTCGTATATGCGCGTGACAAGTGGGATGTCCAGGTCTATCTTGAACCCGGCGAAGCAGTTGCGTTAAATGCTGGATACTTTTTAACTCACGTACTCGACGTGGTCGAAAACAACGGCGTTAAGATCGCAATCTTAGATGCCAGTGCAGCATGCCACATGCCAGATGTCATTGAGATGCCTTATACGCCTCCGCTTCTGGACGCTGACAGTGACTGCAAAAAGCCTTTTATTTACCGCCTTGCAGGTCCAACGTGTCTGTCGGGCGATGTTATCGGCGAATATGGTTTTGATCGCGAACTTAATCCTGGCGACATGCTCGTTTTCGGCGACATGGCGATCTATACGACATGCAAGAATAATACCTTTAACGGAATGCCGCTGCCGGATATCTACAGGCTTGGGGCCGATGGTGTTTTCGAAAAGCTGACAGGCTTCGGGTATAAAGATTTTAAGTACAGGCTGGGCAGATCGTAATTATGCAAACCACAATGTGCAATTGTTTGCGAAAAAAAAGGCCAACAGTTGCACAAAAATGCGATTTTGTGCAATTGTTGCCCCTAAAAAACGCTAACAGTTGCATAACAGGTTTTTTATACAAACAAAAACGGGGTGTCTCGAAAGCGAGGCACCCCTTTTACCGTTCCGCGTGGAACTTTAATTATTTCTTCAGGTAATCTATAACGGCCTGGATGATCTCAGGACTCGGATAGCCCTGATTATCGCGCCCTTCGATACCGTAGACGATCGCATATGCGAAGTTGTCTGCCATGCACTCTTCAGGGTCTACGACATAGCCGGTGTTCTCACCGAAGACCTCATAGAAATTGGAAGTCTGGGCAGGTGTGTAGTAGGTGTCCCTGCCGTCAATCGGAATAAGTGCGGTCTCACTGCAGGAGAAGAATGTAGACTGTGATTCAGCAAAATGCTGTGTGGTGATAAAGTCAGTGAAGCACGGGACTTCTTCGCCGTCGATGATGAAAGTCGCATATGAGTCGTGATGCTCAACATCAGGGTTTGTGATGTGATACTCGAAAACGCTTGCGGGGATCTCAAAATCTGAATCCGTGACCGTGAAGTTGATGATCGAATACATGTCTGCCCTGAATTCAGGATTATTTCTTGTAAGGCAGTGGAAGATCTCGTGGCAGATCAGCTCATCAGCCAGCTGCGCTGTCTCAGGGAAGACGCTCATTAAAGAATACGCAGAGATGATCTTTGCGTTCAGATAGATCTGTGTACCGTGGGTGTAACCGCTGGCGCCGAGTTCTTCGTCCATAGTGGTCTTGATGAAAACGATCTCATCAAGTTCAGGCAGTTCATAACCGTTTTTCTCGAGAGTCTTCTCGATGTTATTAATACGGCGGTTGATGAAAGATTTTTCGACAGCGGTGAAGTCCTGCACCTGCTCTGCAGCAAATGCTTTATATTCTTCCATTGTCGCGCCGGTCTTCTGCATCTTGTAATCAAGATCATTCTGCGAGAAGTGACTATAGTAATTATCCTCGTTGGAGAGCATAAGTTCGCGACCTTCTTCAGCAGATGCAAAACGGTGCGGAATATGTACGCGCTTTTTCGAAGTGCAGGAACAAAGCGCACCTGCTACGATGGCGATTATAGCTACAACAGATATAACTTTTTTAAATGACATTGATCTATCCCCAATACTATTTTTTACGGCTAAATTGTACATATAATTTTGATTAACGCAAATCTGAGGCAAGCTTGATTATAAGGACAATTTAGAAGACATTCGTTGACTGCGTTTATACTCGATGTTAGAATTACTTCAGGATAGCACGGTCTGCAGAGACGGTCGCTTCCGAAGTAGGAAAAATATTACCTCACTTCAGGATTCGTGGTCTTGGGTGAGGTTTTTATTTGCGTTTATATCTGGAGTCCAGATACGCAAATAATTTCAAAAAGCTCTTGAACTTATGGATATGTTAGTGTAATCTTCTTTTCGAAAATTGAATACGGAAACGGGAGCTTGTATACAGGCTGAGAGGAAGGTGCGACCTTCGACCGAGAACCTGATTTGGATAATGCCAACGTAGGGATGCTTAACACAGAGTGTTTTGAAGGGAGTTGTCAGTGATCAGGCAGCTCCCTTTTTCGTGTCCGGAAGGAGACAAAAATGAAAAGATACAATGTGTTGAGACTGTCGGTAATGGCGCTTCTGATCGCGATCGGAGTTGTGATCTCGCCGCTTTTGAGGATCGAGGGAATGTGCCCGATGGCGCATCTGATCAACATCACCGCTGCAGTTTTGTTGGGCCCTGTTGATGCGTTTCTTGTTGCGTTTCTTATAGGCATCATCAGGATGTGCGTGATGGGCATTCCGCCGCTCGCGCTTACGGGTGCGGTGTTCGGCGCGCTGCTTTCAGGAATACTTTATAAAGTCACCAAGGGTAAGATCTGGGCTGCCGTTTTGGGCGAGATCGTCGGAACGGGAATAATCGGTGCGATCGTATCTTATCCGGTCATGACTTACATCTGCGGTAGAGAAGGCCTCGGATGGTTTTTCTACGTGCCGTCTTTTACGTGCGGCACCCTGATCGGCGGAAGCATCGCGGCAATCCTTTTGTACAGACTCCAGCATGTCGGAGTGCTTAAGAAGATGCAGCATAAGATCATTGCGGGAGGTGCTTTATGGAAAAAACAGACAGAGCACAAACCTGCCTGATCCACTGCATAACCAATCCGATCTCGATCAATCAGACAGCTAATGCTGTTCTTGCTCTGGGTGCCAAGCCGATCATGGCTGAGCACCCTTTGGAAGTTGAGGAGATAACAAAGACCGCGTCTGCTTTGCTCATAAATCTCGGCAACATCACAGATGTCAGGATGACGTCCATGAAGATCTCTCTCAAAGCCGCAAATGACAAGGGGATTCCGGTCGTTCTTGATGCAGTAGGTAGCGCGTGTTCCGCACTTCGAAAAAGCTTCGTAAGAGATCTTATTTCCGAAGGCAGATTTGCAGTCATTAAGGGAAACTATTCCGAGATCTTAGCGATAGGAAATGATGCATATAAAGATATCGGAGTCGATGCGAAAACAGGCATTGATGAAGAAGATGTCCGCCGTGCAATCTTAAAGATTTCCTCTGATACAAACGCAATTGTCCTTGCTACCGGAAAGGTTGATTTCATTGGTTTTGACGGCTCAATAACTGAAGTTAGCGGAGGCTCGGAAATGCTTTCATTCGTTACCGGAACAGGATGCATTTTGGGTGCAGTAATCGCAACTTATCTTGCAAGAGAAAACACGTTAGAAAGTGTTGTTAATGCGTGCAAGTTCTTCAAGCAATGCGGAGAAGAAGCAGCGCGCAATGAAGCAGGCAACGGAACCTTCATGGTGAACTTAATTGATGCGCTTGCAGACAGAAAGATAACCTTCGATCCCACGATGTATTTCATCACTGACAGCACTATATATGAGGAAGACGAATTTCTTGCAAGAGTGAAATCTGCTTTGGAAGGCGGAGTTACTTTGATCCAGCTTCGCGAGAAAAACAGATCGACACGTGACTATATCGATCTTGCGAAAAAAGTCCATGCACTTACAAGCGAATATAATGTGCCGTTAATCATCGATGACAGGGTAGATGTCATGCTCGCGTCAGGTGCTGAAGGCGTGCATGTCGGCGCTGAGGATATGCCTGTAAAACAGGCAAGAAAGTTAATCGGAAACAACAAGATCCTTGGTGCCACCGCAAAGACTGTTGAAGCAGCGCTGAAAGCATACGAAGACGGTGCTGATTATCTTGGTGTCGGAGCGATATATCCGACCACGACCAAAGTCAAAACAGTTCTTACTTCAACTGAAACTCTGGATGCGATCACAAAGGCCGTGCCGATCCCGGTAAATGCGATCGGCGGACTTAACAGCACTAATCTCGGTGTTCTCAAAGGCATTGATATTGCAGGCATTTGTGCGGTGTCGGCGATCATGAAAGCAGCAGATCCGAAGCTTGCCGCTGAGGAGCTTAAAGATGCATTTGAAGACTTAAGGAGAAGCCGATGAAAAAGGTTTTGACCATTGCAGGAAGCGACTGCTCGGGCGGCGCCGGAATACAGGCAGATCTTAAGACGATGCTCGCAAACGGCGTGTACGGAATGTCAGTAATCACTTCGCTTACTGCGCAGAATACAACGGGCGTCAGATCAATACAAAATGCCACAGGTGACTTCCTTAAAGACCAGATAGATTCTGTGTTTGAAGACATCGTTCCCGATGCGGTAAAAACAGGCATGATACCAAGCAAAGAAATGGTGGAGATCATTGCTGAAAGAATGAAGTTTTATAACGTGAAAAAACTTGTTGTCGATCCTGTCATGGTTGCAACGAGCGGCGCGGATCTGTCTAACAGTGAGAGCGTGAAAGCTTTAAAAGAAAAACTCATTCCGTTAGCAGCGCTTGTTACTCCGAACGTGCCGGAAGCAGAAGTTCTCTCAGGCATGAAGATAAATGCAGAAGATGACATGAAAAATGCCGCAGAAAAGATAAATAAAGAATGCGGATGTTCGGTGCTCATCAAGGGCGGTCATTCGGAAGAAAACGCAAATGATGTTTTGTACCACGACGGTGAGTTTTATGTTTTCGCGATGAAGAAAATAGATAACGAAAACACGCATGGAACGGGATGCACTTTATCAAGCGCTATCGCGTGCAATCTTGCAAAGGGAATGGATGTTCCGCAGGCAGTAACGCGCGCAAAAGAATACATCACGGAAGCAATAGCAGCAGGTCTTGATCTGGGTCGCGGAAGAGGACCGTTAGATCACGGACACGACATTAAAACCAAATACAAAATATGAGGAGAATACACATGGAAAGAACTTACAAAACACAGATGGAAGCAGCACGCAAGGGTATCGTTACACCTGAGATGAAGATCGTTGCCCAGAAGGAATACAGGACAGAAGAAGAGATCCGTAACTGGGTTGCAGAAGGCAAGGTCGCGATCTGTGCAAATAAGAATCACAAGTGCATCGATCCTGAGGGTGTCGGCTCAATGCTCAAGACAAAGATAAATGTTAATCTCGGAGTATCGCGCGACTGCAAGGATTACAACATCGAGATGCAGAAGGTTAACGCCGCTGTCGAGATGGGCGCGGATGCCATCATGGACCTCTCATCACACGGCGACACGATTCCTTTCAGACGCAAGCTTACTTCAGAGTGCCCTGCCATGATCGGCACCGTTCCGGTCTACGATGCGGTAATTCATTATCAGAGAGATCTTGCGACGCTTACTGCAAAAGATCTCATCGACGTTGTAAGGCTTCATGCTGAAGACGGCGTTGATTTCGTAACGCTTCACTGCGGCATCACAAGACACACGATAGACCAGATCAAGAAGCACAAAAGAGAGATGAACATCGTATCCAGAGGCGGCTCCCTGATCTTTGCATGGATGTGCATGACCGGAAACGAGAACCCTTTCTACGAATACTATGACGAGATCCTCGACATCTGCAGGGAATACGATGTAACGATCTCTCTTGGTGACGCTTGCCGTCCGGGATGCCTTGCTGACGCAAGTGACGTTTGCCAGATCGAAGAACTTGTAAGACTCGGCGAGCTCACAAAGCGCGCGTGGGAGAAGGACGTGCAGGTCATGGTAGAGGGCCCCGGCCACATGCCGATGGACCAGATCGAAGCAAACATGAAGATCCAGCAGAGCATCTGCATGGGCGCGCCTTTCTACGTTTTAGGACCCCTAGTAACTGACATCGCACCCGGATACGATCACATCACTTCCGCAATAGGAGGTGCGATCGCAGCCGCTTCAGGCGCCGCTTTCCTTTGCTATGTAACACCTGCCGAGCACCTCGCTCTTCCCAACGTTGACGACGTTAAGCAGGGTATCATCGCATCCAAGATCGCTGCCCATGCTGCCGACATCGCGAAAAAGATCCCTCACGCGATGGACGAAGACAATAAGATGGCAAAGGCCAGAAGAAAGTTCGACTGGGAAGGTCAGTGGGCGTGCGCGATCGATCCTGAGACAGCCAGAGCCATCCGTGATGACAGAGCACCCGAGCACGAGGATACATGCTCCATGTGCGGCAAGTTCTGCGCAGTCAGGAGCATGAATAAAGCCCTCGCAGGCGAGTATATTGATATTCTCTGATCACTTTCTCGCGGTTATCCCGTAGTAGCGTCTTATGAGCCTGACCCTTCCGGAGTAGGTGTTCCTTGCGATGTAACCGTCAAGGACTTCTTCTTCCGGCATGTGGTCAAGGATCGGAACGACTTCGAGGAATGCCTTGAATGTCGCTGCATCTTTGTAGAATTCGCGTTCGTGGACCGGTACGAGTTCCACGTCGCGAAAACCTGCAGAAAGCACATTCTCGTAGTCAACGATGCTTATGGGCACCGGATCGTCAAAACCCTGTCCGTAACCCACGGTCTTCTTCAGATCCCAGCAGTCGTACTTGTCGACGCCCCTGATCAGAAGAAACCCTCCGGGTTTGAGACAGCGCATGATCTGCTCTGCATCAATGCAGGTGTGGCGCGCGACGACCACGTCAAAATGTCCGTCAGGGACATCCATGTGAAGGTTGTCCATCACCCTGAACGTGATGTTTTTGCGGCCGCTCTTTGCAAGGTTTTCGAGGGCTGTGGCGACCATGTTGGGCGAGTAATCCGTGCCCACGATCTCCGCGCAGTCAGGATAATTTGCAAGCAGTTTCTCGCCGCCGCCGGTGCCGAGATCCAGCACGTGCGAATCCGGTGTTGCGACAGACTTTAAGATCTCATAAAGATCCCAGTCCGTCAGGCTCTCTGTGTGACAGTCGTACTCGTCAAAACTCCAGTGAGCGATCTTTTCGTAGTATTCAAAATCTTTGTCGTGAAGCATAAAAAAGAACCTCCTTTCACGAACAGCAAAACTTTGCGCCAAATAAGCGCCCTTCTTTGTCATTCATGATGAGATTCCAGGGTTCTTATCATTATTGACCCCGCTTGTAAAAAGCGTCGCGGCAGCAGAACGCGAATAACTAATTGATCTGCTACACATTCATCTTACTTGCAGGAACGGGCGTTGTCAAATGCATTTTTGACGCGCCGTGAGAATGGGTATAATAGTTTTACGTGGCAACTTATTCACGCAAAAGTACATCTTATGCAGGATGTTCTTGAAGCGCGTAAACATATAGAGGATAGTGGGCCTGACGGAGGCATTAAAGTGCGGTTGATCCTTAAAGAGAAAAAGGACATAAAAGAGACTGAAGTCGAGATAAGATTTCAGGAAATGAATTCTGAAGTTGAGAACCTGATAAGCGCAGTCAAAAGTGCACATGACAGGCTGATCGGAATCAAAGACAACGGCGACAGCGTACCCGTATCCTTCTCGCAGATACTGTATTTCGAGGCAGTGGACAGATATGTTTTCGCATACACTTCAGCGTCAGTTTACAAGGTCAGAAACACTCTTTATGAACTCGAAGAAATGTGCAGAACGAGAAGTTTTGTGCGCATCTCAAAGGCTCAGATCGTAAACGTAAATGCCGTCCGAAAGATATCTCCTGACGAGGGAAGAAAGCTAAGGCTCCTTCTCGCAAACGGCGAGACAGTCATTGTCTCAAGAGGTTACGTCGGAGATCTCAAGAAGACCATCGGCATGAAAGGAGATGCTTAACATGGACCTTAAAAGACTTAAGCAGTCATGTAAAAAAGCATTCATCATCGTGACGGCGGTTTTCTCCGCAAGCGTTGTTCTGCTTGCCGGTATCATGGCTTACTTCGGATGGCTCATAAATCCTGAGATCATCTTAAGGCTGTTCCTGGTTTACGCCATGCTGTTTGTTCTGACAGTAGTAAGGACGTATCTTATCGGAACAAAGTGGGCACAAAACAAACCTTACGTGCTCGTCAACATCATGTTCGCGCCGCTGTATTTCGGCTTTGCGATGCTGGGTCTTTATACGAGAAGCAGCTTTCTCAAACCGGAAGATCTGCTGCTCTTTGCTGTGATGTTTGTCATCACGTTCACGATAGCCCAGACCATTACGTATTTCGTCAAGAAAGCCCGTACCGACAAAATGAACGATGCTTTGAATGAATTTCATAAGGAGCATCAGGAAGATGGATACGAAGAAGAAATGGTTGACGGTAATTAGAGTCTTAGCGTCTCTCGTCATTTGGTTCGGAATTTACAAAGGTCTCGTTTATCTCGGTGATACATATCTGTTCGGCAGCATGCCTCAAATAGCAAGGCAGCTTCTCTGCGCGACGGTGATCCCCTATGCGGTCGCGATGCCTCTGGCATATCTTGTTTTGCTTGGTATGCCCACCTCGAAAAGCGGCACGCCTCTGATGAAGCCCTCTTTTGCAAACATGGGAAAGATATTCCTGATCCAGTCAGGATTTTCCTTTCTTGCACAGTTCCCCATTGCGGTCCTGATCAAGATCCTAAATATCAGCACGCCTGCGACTACGGCTGAAGATATCCTCGCGCAGCCACTGTTCTATGGATTTCTGCTCCTGGTCTTCGCGCCGGTAATGGAAGAGATCCTTTTCAGAAAGATCTTTTTCGACAGGCTCATGGTATTGGGAACAAAGCCCGCGATACTGCTGTCAGCACTTTTCTTTGCGCTGCCTCACATAATCTCACAGGGTCCTGCGCAGTTCTTCTACACGTTCGTATT
This sequence comes from Oscillospiraceae bacterium, assembly GCA_015069205.1. Classification (GTDB taxonomy): domain Bacteria; phylum Bacillota; class Clostridia; order Saccharofermentanales; family Saccharofermentanaceae; genus Saccharofermentans. Next base: position 60,360 of record SVIZ01000009.1, on the reverse strand, counting down.
AGGACTGTCATTCGGCTTCGTTGCGGCAAGGACAAAGAAGATCTGGCCCTGCATGATCCTTCACTCATTGAGCAACCTCTACTGCGGGATCCTTACCGCCGTCTGGCCGATGGACAAGCCTGTGTTCCTGCTCGCATATGCCGCAATTTATGTTTTCGCAGTGCCCATAACGGCGATCGTGCTCCTGGTCACAAACAGAAGGAAACTGGGGCTTTCAACCCGCTGAAGCCTTGCGGTTGAGATAACTTTTTCGAGATGTCACCAAAATGCCACCCATTTATAAGTGCGTTATTCCTATCTTTTTGGTACAATGGTGGAGCAACTTTGTAAATTCGGGTAGTTGTTTATGGAATTAAAAGAGTTTTTGAAGTACAAGAATATCGTTATTCAGTGCCACGATAATCCGGACGCTGACGCGCTCGCCTCGGGATATGCACTGATGTGGTATTTCCAGCAGAACGATAAGAAGGCCAGGTTTATCTACAGAGGCAGAAACGAGATCAAGAAGAGCAATCTCATGATAATGTGCAAGGAACTTGACGTTCCCGTTGAGTACGAACCGTTCTTTGCCGAGGAGCCTGAGCTCGTCATTTACGTTGACTGTCAGTACGGACAGAAGAACGTCACGACCACGAAGGCAAAGAGGATCGGTATCATCGATCACCATCAGAGATCAGAAATTCCTGCAACGGCTATCAGCTATATCAGAAGTGATGTCGGCAGCTGCTCTACACTTTGCTGGGACCTTATCCGTAACGAAGGCTTTAACCCGAATGACAACAGAATGCTTTCAACGGCACTTTACTACGGACTTTTCTCCGATACCAACAGACTGTCGGAGGTATCACACCCGTTAGACCGCGATATGCTGGACCAGCTGGTCATAAATAAAGCCACGGTAACAGAGATGATCAATTCAAACATCTCTCTTGATGAACTCCAGATCACAGGCAAGGCCATCATGAACTACGAGTTCCACGAGAGCAACAAATATCTGGTCATCGAAGCTGAGGCCTGTGACCCCTGCATCTTGGGTGTCATTAGCGACTTCGCCCTTGAGACCGAGAACGTTAATGTATGCGTTGCGTTCTACGAGAGCCAGTATGAGGTCAAATTCTCAGTCAGAAGCTGTTCTAAGGAAGTCCACGCAGATGAACTCGCGGCATTCCTTGCTGAAGGCTTAGGCGGCGGTGGCGGCGGTCACATGCTCAAAGCCGGCGGCACCATGATGCCCGACTTTCTGACCAAGTCAGCCAAGGAGACCATCGAAGAGCGTCTCCAGTGGTATTACGACAGATATCTCGTTATCTATGCCAAAAATACGAAGCTCAACACTTCGAAATGGAAAGCATACGACAAAGTCTCCCAGACATTGGGCTGCATCAGGCTCACTGATGTTTTCCCGGTCGGTACACCCATCAACATCAGAACTCTTGAAGGCGACGTTGATACAGTCATCGACGAAGAGGCTTATCTCATGATCGGTGTCGAAGGAGAGATCTATCCCATCAAGGAAAAGAAGCTCTTGAGCAGCTACCAGCTCACAAACTTCGTCTTCACGAGAGACTTCGAATACGAGCCGAGGATCAAGAACAGAGCCACCGGCGAGGTCAAGAAGGTCATGCCTTTTGCCAAGACGGTAAGAACAGTCACCAATTCCGTCGTATTTGCAAAGCCCCTGGAGCAGCCTGTAAAGCTCTTCACGGCATGGACTGAGGATAAGTACTACTCAGGCGACATCGGCGATTACCTGACCGTCAGAGCAGATGACGAGCACGATATCTACATCGTAAAGGGCGAGCTTTTCGACAGGTTCTACAAACCCAGGACAAACAGATAAGAAGATTAAAAAAGGGCGCCTCGCAAATGAATGGAGACGCCCCGTATTTCTAAACTATTCGAAAATCAGATACCGTACTTATTCTTCAATTCAGCAGGCACTTCCTGATTACCCAGATAATTGTGAGCCTTCTCTATCAGCTCATCGACAGTGTAGTGCTTAATGTATCCCGGTTTACATTCTCTTTCTGACACAAAAGAATATACAAAGAAGCGGTCTGTTCCTTCGTGATAACAGTAAGCATTTTCGATGCTTGCGATCTCGATCCAGGTCTCTGCATCGAGAATGCATATCTGATCTTCTGTCTGAATAAATAACTGGTTGTTCTTTTCATCAAAATATATTTCCATATCACCGGTTCCGTAAGCAGTGATAGGTACATGTTTTATCAGAGATCCATCATTGGAATCATATAATATAAGATAATCATCAGAGAGCAGATAAAGAATACCGTCTCTGAATTTGGCACCGTACCTTTGACTGCTTAAACAGTTAGTGCTGTACAGTTCTTTAAAGGATTCATCTGTTACGAAAAAGATGTTTCCGTCAGAGAAGAAAACACGAGAACCGTCATCTGATGCCGTTATAGTAATTTTCATACGTTTTTCCAAGGACCAGTCATCAGGAACATCCAATTCCTCGAATGTTTCAGAGTCAAGATCTCCCGCAAACAACCGGTTTCCTGCAGACACAAAGAACTTATTTATCTGCTCGACATATATTGGTTCGCCTAATAAAACAAAATCGAGGTTTTCTAAATCAAGAGGTTCGAATTCCTTGTGGTTTGAGCCGTCGGCTTTCCATACTTCCGCAGTTAATTGAGAATGCAATAAGTTGCAGTTTATTATCATGCCGTTGGACAAATCATCCTGATCGCTTAATTCTATGCCAGCATCTTCCACTCTTTCTTTATCAATATTGATCAAATAAGCATTGTTGCCGAAAAATCCGTAGATCTCATCATCAATGTTATAAAGTTCAAAATGTGACAGGTAACCGCCTTTGAATTCAACATCTTCAGAGAAAACAAGTTCTGTGGTGTTCATATCGATTACACTTACTCTGATAATATCAACATCATGCATTTTTGATGCAATGATAAGATTTTCCCCGTCATTACAGTATTTCTGATAACTTGTTCCGGTATAAAAACCGCCGTAAGCATCAATGGAACTCCATTCATCATCTTCAATTCCGTAGTTGTGGCAAACGATATCAGTACCATAATCGTAAGCTGTATAGATTTTGTCTGAGATTATAGCTTTAGAAACAATATCACCCAGAACATTAATGGAAGCCATTTGGTTTGAATCAGAGCCGAGCGTAAGAATATATTCTCCGTGTCTGCAGATAAATTCCGGGTTACCGTTTTTATTGTGATCATTGACAGTAACTATAGAACTGCTGGTCTTGTAGTCGTTGATTATCGCTCCGGTGTTTTTGTCGGCGATAACAGCATGATTACCTACATGAAGCAGTACGGAATCACGGTCCGGAAGGTCAAAAGCACCAAAAGAAGTCATTACATCGGTGTAATCAAGTTCATAAGACCAGATCTGTTTCATTGATGTATCGAAACAGAAGAATTGCATATAACCAGTCTGAACATATGTAATATTGTTGCTGTATGCTATAGATGATGTAGATCCATCATTATCTGAAATCATGATAAGATGGTCATTGTCAACGAACTGAAGTTTTGAAAAGAGATATCCTTCAACCTCCTGACTGGCAAGTTTTCCTGTTTCCGTGTCAAGTAAAGTGATCTTATCTATTCCGTAAGATGTGGTGTTATCAACGAAAGCCAGTTTTTTACCGTCTGGAGATACAGTAAGGCGGTTGAAGTCTGTAAAAATGCCGTCTTGAACCTTATAAGTGTCCATAACTCTTCCGTCTTTTGCCGAAAGCTTTGCTAATTCTCCGTTGCCTATATCGAGATATACCGCGTGGTCAGCAAAAACCACCTCATCTTGTAAGAACGAATAATCTGAATCGCTTTGATATTTCCATACAAGCGACCCGCTCTCAACATGATAAGACTCGATACGATTGGCGAACACTACCAGAAGCTGAGCGTCTTCCAAAAAGAGGAGATCTACAGGTTTTTCGTTTGTGTTCAGATCCAGTAGCAGCTGATTTGTATATGCATTCCAGCAGTAAACAATGCCTGCTGAATCATATGAAGCAAGATATTTCTTGTTTTCTGAAAGAATGATATTACGAACATAGCCCGTTGTCTTATAATTCCAGACAGAAGTATAGTTAAGGGTTCCTGTGAGTGATTCGTACGCACCCGTAGCATCTGTTATTGCACGCTGCGCTTCAGCCGTAACAGGCATCTGTTTCTGTGAATCATTAGGAAGTGCTGCAAGAGCTACCTGGAGAGCATCCGTTCTCTTGCCGTCTGCAAGAAGCTGTTCGGCTTCATTCGACAGATAGAGAGATCGGCTCCTTAATGATGCCATATAACTGTCGTTGATCTTCTTGGTCGTGTATCCGAGATAGGTTCCCAAACCAAGAAGTACAGCAAATGCGGCAGCCACGATCGCTGTTGCACGTCTGATACGGTACTGTCTTCTTCTTCTCTGAAGTTCGTCATAAGAGCAGCCCAGAAGTGCCGATGCAAGACGGGGAAGCTCTTCCTTGTCGGCAGTCGACTTCGGGAGTCTGTAATCGCATGATAAAGGCTCGATCGGAACTTCGACCGTATGAGTCATGCCTGTCTCATCAACATATTCCTTTGTGGTAGTGAGCAATTCCTCGGGGATAACCTCATAAGGCTCGCCGTTGCAAAGAACCGTCAGGACCTTGTCCATCGTATGTGTCTTAAGGAAGGTCTTGATCTCTCTTTTTACCCACATCGACTCCTTGGTGTTTGTGGAGCAGATTACGATGAGGTACTCGGCCTTTTCGAGAGCGTTGGTGATCGTCTCGGTCAGGTCGCTCGTGATAGGGAGCTCGTCCTTATCTCTGAAAATACGTGTGATCTTTTCGTGCTTGAGCTTTTTCTTAAGCTTGTGAGGCACATGGAAATGCTCGAGCTGCTTTTGTACGTGTTCGGCGATCTTAGAGTCGAGATCAGCATGTCTGTACGAAATGAAAGCATTATAAAAATCTATCATGGAGCTACCCTCTCCTGTCGTTATTCCTCGCTTAATATTAACATAAAGTAAGAAATATTTTATTAACGATACCGTTACAGCACTCAATCTTAATACAGTTTCATCAGGAGAGATGTTGCAATGCGGATTTTCGGGAACAGACAACATATTGAATTATTGATCAGTTTTTTGCCTATCTGAATCCTCCCGAAAACATGAGCAAAAAAGTGGATTCTCGGAAAAAACAGGTTTTTGAACAGCTTTTTGAGCCCGAAAACATGAGCAAAAAACTGATCAGTCGATTTTGGAGAAAAAGAGTTTTCTTATGACGGCTTATCCGGGTTTGATGACCGTCACCGTGCCGCATCCGCCGTCAACGGTAACTACATCGCCTGTCTTCAGAACAGTAGTCGCGTTGCGGCAGCCTACAACGGCGGGGATGCCGAATTCACGTGCAACGATAGCTGCGTGGGATAAGGGCGCGCCGATGTCGGTGACGATTGCAGATACCTTATGGAAGGCGACAGTCCAGCCGATGTTGGTTACACGTGTTACGAGGATCTCGCCATCTGCGAGTTCGCCGATGTGATCGATATCTTCGATTACGCGCACCGTTCCCGTGACGACACCTGCGGCGCCGGCAAAGCCTTTGACGTCGGAAGACACGCTTTCGCTTGAACTTCTTCCGCTGATGTAAACATCGTTTCTTCTATCCGGATCGCCCAGCCATAGATCTGCGTCAAAGCGGCCGATGACAAGGTTCGGGAAAGCAGGGTAGGAGCAATACTTTTCGAATGTCTGTTTACGGGCGGGAATATATGACAGGACGGAAGTATCGCCCTTCAAAAGAGAGAACATTTCCTTATATCCAAGCATGAAGATGTCATCTCCCAGGCCGTTTAACCTGCCGGCCTTAAGGCAGTATTCCCTGAATACGCAGAAGATCCTTACGCCCTTGCTCCTGATGTCTTCCCTGAAATCATTTGCGTGAACGAACTTGGAGATCTCCTTGTCGATCCACTTGCTCTTTGAAGGATATTTAGTCTTGAATTCAGCCAGTGCTTTCTTAAATGAAGCTTCCTGGTTTGCAAGGACCGACCGGAGGCTCAAGCCGCCATCTTTTCTGTCATTCAGAAGGTTGTCGGGGAAGGAGGGGTCTTCATAAGGTCTGGGCTCCATGAGCTCCATCTCGTTGACGGAGCGGTGGCCGCAGATCTTTATGTATTCTTCACGCGTCATCTTTCCTTCGGCGACATCTTCTAACAGAAGTACCGGCTTCATCGATGCGAGCACACCTACGCAGCCTGTTAAAAGGCGGTTTGCCATGTCTTCGCCTGCGATCTTCGAGATCTTTTTGCGCGTTCCGAAAAGAGGCACCAGTGACATTCCGCTTTCTGTCAGGATCGATGCAAGTCCGTCGTTAAGCTTTGGAATCAACACATCGTCCCAGTATTTCATGAGTGAAGTGTTATCGTTTATCTTTCTGATCTCAGCTATAAGTTCTTCCGATATATCATCTAAACGGAGCACCATATCGTGCTTTTCCTTTTTGGAAAGCTTTGATTTGTTCTTCGGGAAAAGAAGATTCCAAAGATTGCGTTTGAAGGCCTTCTTGTCAAATGGCGATATGGGGATCTCAACGCCCGAAGGAATCCCGCCGACAAGGTCTTTTACGGTATCGTAAGCTTTTTCGGGAGTCTTGCCGAAAGCCACCATCAGAGAACACATGACAGAGATATTCATGTATGCCTGACCGTTGATGTTGTCGAGCCATTCAGGGAGCCCCAGGAACTCATTGATCTTCTCCAGAACGCTGAAAGTCATGGGACTTACGGGCTTTGTGAAGATCTCGCCGACGTTGGTCTTGGTAAGGAGCTTATAGCCTGAGCGTGTTCCGTTGACGTCGTAATCTTTTACGGAGATCCTTTTCAAAGTCGTGATGGGACGTGCCTGCAGGATATAGACTCTGCCGCCTGATACAGCCCACTCGATATCCATCGGGACACCGTAAAATGAGCGGATCGCGAGTGAATATCTGCGAAGCGTTTTAGAAAACCTCGCAAGCTCGGGATTGCCTTCATAAGAAAGTTTTAAAGCGCCTATTCTGAACTCTTCTGCATTCTCGCTTCCTGATACGAGTTTCTCACCTTCGCCGTGAACGTAATTGCCGACGATCTTATCGTCTTTTCCCGTGATGATGTCGGAGGTGAAGATAACGCCTGCAAACTCAGGTTTTACGAACTCCTGGATAACGATGCCGATGCCTCCGCCGGATATATCATTATGGGTTTTATATTCTTCAACCCGTTCGCTCTTTGCCGAATCCGCGACGTGTTTTACGGCATTCCTGATCTCCGGAACTTTAACGTCCGTGATGGTCTCATACTGACCTGCAAATGAGTTATTCTCGCCGTCTTCGCCTATCGCAGATGACCTGACGGCATAAGTCTTAAGCCTATCCAGTTTGGCTATAATCCCATTCAATTCTTCGGATGCTTCATCTGTCAGTTTTCCATCGCGGAAACCTTCCGCGGTGATGACGTATCCCATAGGAATATTCATCTTCAGGTTCTTCATCATGAGCGATAAGGATGCTGCCTTTCCGCCTGATACATTGAGCTTTTCTCCGGGTATCGTTCTTAAGTCAAATATGTATTTCATGTCATTCTCCGAGAAGAAGATCTATGCGCATATCGATGTATTTTTTGAGTTCTTTTTCTTTGTTCATGTCGATGCCGAAATCTTTCTTGATGTCTTCTTTTCTGCATATGATCAGCTGCATCATTGATGACATCTCATACGCGATGAGTTTGCACTCTTTGTCGGTCTTGCGGCCGGCATAATGTTTCTTCACGTACGCAAAGCTGAAAGAATCCTGTGAGAGGTCCCTGTTGAAGAGAACAAAAGGAGTGATGGCCTTCGTAAATTTCGGGTTTTCGACAAGGCATTTTGCGACAACAAAGTGAAGCTTTTTAAGCAGTTCCCTGGGAGTAATATCTGAAGCGATAAGCTTCGCAATTTCTTTATCTTCCAGAAAATTCAGGTACTGCTTCTGAAAAGTCTGATAGATAAGGTTCTCTCTTGAACCGAAGCAGTAATTGATCATGGAGGGCTTGGCGCCTGCGCGTTCTGCTATCTGGCGCGAAGTGACGTTAAGCGGATCGTCTGTCTCTTCCATCAGAGCGAAAGTGGCATCGAGCAGTTTCTCTTTTGTTATGTTGAGTTTTTCGTCTTTTTGCATGGTTTGCCTCCAGTTATTGAACGCGTTCAATAACAAAGATATCACATTTATTTGTACGCTGCAACTGATATAATTATGGAGCGAGCGAAGAAATGACATACCGTCAGGCAAGGATTCAAAAAGGGGATGAACCCGTTACCCGGGAGGTGGAATATGAAAGCTTCAAAAGTAATCGCGGCATTTATGGCAGCCGGTCTATTTCTGACTTCGACCGGATGCACCTCTTCCAAGGCCAAGCAGAAGGCTGCCATGGAGGATGCGCTTGACTCCTATGTGTCGAAGGTCCTTGCAGGCAAGGATGCATCCAAATATGTTGATGCAAAGGAAGAGACGGCTTTCACATTATTTAACGAGCGCGCAGAGATCCTCTCAACCGTTTTGGACTGTTCCAAATTTGAGATCACCGAATCAGAAGTCGATGTGAAATATAAAGAAGGAACTGTCACGATCGAGCTTAAGTATCCTGACGCAGAAGAGATCTCTGAATCATATTTCGACATAGAATTTGATGAATATCTTGATGAGATCCGTGAAGTAAAACCAAACAAGACTAAGAAGATAACGATCGATTTCGTACTCAAAGACGACGATTGGCTCGTCACCAAAAAGTCAGACAAGAAGTTCAAGGAAACGCTTGAATCTCTGGTTGCAAACATTGAGCTTGAGCCCTACAACGGCGGTGGCAGTTCAGACCCGGTCCCGGATCCCGGTGTGGTCACGGATCCTGTTGTTGAGAATAAGATAGGCATCTCGATGCCTACAAAAGATCTCATGAGATGGAATAGTGACGGTGAGATGCTTAAGCAAGCGCTTGAGTCGGAGGGTTTCTCCGTTGATCTTCAGTTTGCTTCGAACGACACAAGTACTCAGAGATCACAGATCGAGGATCAGATAAACCAAGGCTGCAAGATCCTGATCATCGCGGCAATCTCCCCTGAAAGTTTGAGTAAGGTTGTGGAAGAAGCTCACAATAAAGGCGTTACGGTTATCTGTTACGACCGTTTTATAACGGATGCTCCCGTAGATTACTATGTAACTTTCGATAATTACGCAGTCGGACAGATCCAGGCTCTGTACATAGTAAATATGCTGGGGCTCGACAATGCATCAGACGGCGAGACCTATAACATTGAGCTGACGGCAGGAGATGTCTCGGATACGAATGCCCTGTATTTCTATTCTGGCGCAATGAATATCCTTCAGCCGTATATAGACGAGGGTGTTCTGAAGGTCCCTTCAGGCCAGACAGATTTTAAGGAAGTTGCTACGGATGTCTGGTCGACTGAGAATGCCCAGACAAGAGCAGAAAACATCATTTCCTCATATTATATGGACGGTGAGAGTATCGACGCATGGCTCTGCTCCAATGACTCGACCGCATTGGGCGTTACCCAGGCGCTCGAGACATATTACAAGGGCACATATCCGATCATCACCGGGCAGGACTGTGATATCGCAAACGTTAAGAACATCATCAGCGGCAAGCAGTCAATGTCGGTATTCAAGGACACCAGAACCCTTGTCGACAGGACCGTTAAGATGGTCAAGCAGATCTCTGAAGGACAGACTGTTGAGGTCAACGATACGGGCACACTTCACAACGGATATGATTTCCTGGATACATATCTCTGCGACCCTGTTTTCGTAGATAAAAACAATTACAAGGAAATCCTTATAGACAGCGGATATTACACGGAAGACATGCTGAAATAACAGGAGGTTTTATGGTAAGACACGTTATAGTCTGGACACTTAAAGACGAATATTCAGACAGTGAGAAAGAACAGATAAAAGCAGGCATCAAGGAAGGTCTTGAGGGCCTTCAAGGCAAGATACCGGGTCTTGTTGAGATAAAAGTAAACACAGATAAGCTTACAAGTTCAAGCGGCGATGCAATGCTCGATTCACTTTTCGAAAACGAGGAAGCTCTGAAGAACTATTCTTCCAATCCTCTGCATGTTGAAGTTGCCAACACGAAGGTAAGACCGTACGTGAAGATAAGAAGCAGCTTTGATTACGAAGTTTAAGAGTAAAATTATAAAAACAAATAAAAGGAGATAACTACCATGTCAAACATCGAGAAAGTATCTGAATTTTTGGACAAGACAGGAACTTATTACCTCGCAACAGTTGACGGTGACCAGCCGAGAGTAAGACCTTTCGGAACAGCACTCGTTTATGACGGAAAGCTTTATATCCAGACAGGCAAGGTTAAGCCCGTTTCAAAGCAGCTCGGTGCAAATCCGAAGGCTGAGATCTGCGCTTTTGACGGACAGACAGGAACATGGCTCCGTGTATCAGGCAAACTCATCAACGATGATTCAAGAGACGTTAAGGTTGCCATGCTCGAGAAGTATCCTGATCTTAAGGCGATGTATAACCCTGATGACGACAACACACAGGTCCTCTTCTTCAAGGATGCAACAGCCACATTCAGCTCCTTCACGGCAGCACCGGAAGAGTTCACGTTCTGATATCATTTCATTGATATTAATTTGTTATTTGATTTACCGTCCCAAACGCGAAAAGAGCCAATGGGACGGTATTCTCATTTTTATTCCCACGTGCCTTTCTGCTTGATTCCCGTTGCGAGCGCAAGTTCTTCAAGGCGTGAGATCTCCTCGTCTGCAAGCTCCAGATTAAGGCCCTTTGCGAGAGGTTCCACGTGACGGGGCTTGTTAATGCCGACAATCGGAATTATGCCTTTTGACACGCCCCAGGCGATAGCGATCTGTGATGAATCGATGGAATATTTTTCGCCCAGCCCGCAGATGTAGCTGATCAGTGCATCGGCCTTCTTAAACTTTGATTTTCCGAACATCAGGCCTCTCATTGAGAAAGTCTCAAAGTGGTGGTCTTTGTTGTAATGGCCTGACAAAGCACCCTGCTCGAGAAGCATGTAGCCGAAGAACAAAATACCGTGCTCTTTGCAGAAGGCAAGTGTGGATGCTTCTCTTTCCATCGCGAAAAGACTGTAGTGGTTCTGTATGGCATCAAGATGCGCGCCGTTTTCCTCAAGGATCTTACACGCCAGAGCAATCTGCTCCGGGTTGCCGTTGGACAGGCCGATGCTGCCAATCAGGCCTTCTTTGTAGAGTTCGGCCATCTCTTTCATGTTGCTCTCGATATTCTTGGGCGAGTGCAGAAAATACAGGTCGGCCTTGGATAATCCGAGGCGCTTAAGGCTTGCTTCGAGCGCAGCGCGTGTCTCGCCGTCTTTGTATCTCTTGCCCGGAAAATGCTTGGTCGAGATAAACACGTCCGGCTTGTCCTTGATGAATTCTCCTATGAGAGTTTCAGCAGTTCCCATGCCGTAAACTTCGGCGGTGTCCCACGCGTTGAATCCCGATGCGTACGCCTTCTCGAAAACTTCCTTAAGCTGTTCTTTAGTGAAATTCTGGCCGAAGATCATTTTCGAGCCGTTGTTTCCTTTGCCCCAGGACCATGTGCCGACAAGTCCTGATGTAAGTGTTTTATTGTTAAGCTGATAATTCATGAATGGTACCTCACTGCATTTTATAAGCATATAGTATCGCTGAGTTAAGGAATTATCTTTAAGCAATCTTTAAATCTCACGGCACTATTGCTAAAATCTTGAAAAACCGCGAAAGACGTGAAAACCATGATACAGGACATTTACCCGCATAAGCTTGATAACCATTATTATCCGGACAGAAAGCCTTCTGAAGGCAGTTTTGTCATGGCCTTCAGACACCAGGAGATCCTCGTTAAGGACGGAGCATTCCCGCGTGTAAGCGAGATCTCTGAAGAGCTTAAGAGCAAGCTGGTTTATCTTTTCGCGCTCGACGAAGATTTCTATTTCTTCCTTGATGCAAGGGAAGGAACCGGTATTCCTGACGGATATGAATTCGTGAACGTAAAGTCATTCAGACGTTCCGGCATAGCAGGGAAAGAGAATGTTTTCCTTGCTTTCACGGCGCTCCAGCTCGCGAACTGGTACCGCGGAAACAGATACTGCGGCATATGCGGAAAAGAAACTTATATAGACAGCAAGGAACGCGCGTTAAGGTGTGAATGCGGCAACGTGCTCTACCCGCGCGTGGTTCCCGCAGTCATAGTCGGCATCACGAACGGCGATAAGATCCTTGTGACCAAATACAGGACAGGCTTTGCGCACTTTGCTCTCGTTGCGGGTTTTACCGAGATAGGCGAGACATTGGAAGAGACTGTCGCTCGTGAAGCGATGGAAGAGACGGGGCTTAAGGTCAAGAACATCCGTTACTACAAATCACAGCCGTGGGGAATCGTTGACGATATCCTGGTCGGTTTCTACTGCGATGTTGACGGCGACGACACCATTAAGATGGATGAGGGCGAGCTCAAAGTTGCCGAGTGGCGTTCAAGGGAAGACATCGAACTCCAGCCCGACGAATACAGCCTTACCAACGAGATGATGAAGATGTTTAAGGATGGAAAGATTTAAAAGACCTTGCAAAGTGCAACGAGATAGTATCCGACCAGTTTGATTACACTCCTGATGCGGATCTGATCAGCCTTTGATCTTACCGATGATCGTGCACACGAGGAAAGCGGCGATGTCTGTTATGACTATCGTCGATCCAACCGGTGTGTCCATCAGGATCGAGACAATGATTCCGATAAGTGCGCAGACGACAGATATAACAGCCGCACAGATGGTTACCGAGCGGAAGCTCTTGAAGACTCTCATTGCAGACAGCGCAGGGAAGATGACCAGCGCGGATACGAGGAGTGAGCCTACGAGGTTCATTGCAAGAACGATGATCACCGCGATTATGGTCGCGATGAGAAGGTTCAAAAGATTGGTCTTCGTGCCGACTGCTTTCGCGAAGCTCTCGTCGAAAGTCACCGCAAAGAATCTGTTGTAGAAAGCCACGAAAAGAATTACCACTACGACCGACAGAACGATACTGAGGATTACCTCAGATTTGGTAAGCGTAAGGATCTTCATGGAACCGAAAAGCGTTGTGCAGACGTCGCCTGAGATATTAGACGAAGTCGGGAAGAGGTTCATCAGGAGATAACCTACTGCAAGCGCTCCGACGGATATCATGGCGATGGCCGCATCACCTTTTATCTTTGTGTTCTGGCCTGTCCACAAAAGAAGGATCGCGCAGATTATCGTGATGGGCAGAGTTAGGATCATGCGGTCTGTAAGGCCCACTACTGCTGCTATGGCCATCGCACCGAATGCGACATGTGAAAGACCGTCTCCGATATATGAGAATCTTTTCAATACGAGGATTACGCCGAGCAGTGATGAGCACAGTGCGATCAGCACGCCTACTATTAGCGCGTATCTTACGAACGGATATGAGAAGTATGAGATCAACGTATTAATGATGGTGATGACCTCCCTCCAGATACTTCGCGCCGGCAGCTGATGTCTTGTAGTCATCAACGGTTCCGAAGAAGAAATTATTTCCGATATGTAGAACGTGCTTCGCATATTTAACGGAGCATGCGATGTCGTGTGAGATCATTATTATCGTGATGCCCTCATCATTGAGCTTGTCGATAAGGTCATACATCTCCAAAGTTACCATCGGGTCAAGGCCTGATACGGGTTCGTCCAAAAGCAGCATCTTCTCTGTTGCGCAGAGCGCTCTTGCAAGAAGTACTCTCTGCTGCTGACCGCCCGAAAGGTCACGGTAGCTCCACTTCGCAAGGTCGCTTATTCCAAGGCGCTCCATATTGTCGTGAGCTCTCTTCTTTGCTTCCTTTGAATAGAAAATATTAAAGCCCAGGCTGTTCTGGCATCCGGACAGGACGACTTCGTAAACAGAAGCCGGGAAGTCCTTCTGGACAACAGTCTGCTGAGGGAGATAGCCGATCTTTGAAGCGGTGAGATCATCGTTATATTCGATGGTGCCTGCTAAAGGCTTCTGGAGTCTTAAGATCGTTCTCATGAGAGTGGATTTGCCCGCGCCGTTCTCGCCTACGATGCAGAGATAGTCGCCCTTTTCGACACTGAAGCTCAAGTCTTCAGCGAGAGTGATGTTCTCATAACCGAGTTTAAGATTTTTGCAAACGAGCTGTTCCATTATCCGAGTGCCTTCTCCAAAACTACGAGATTGCTTTCCATTATCTCCACATAAGACCTGTTATCGGAGGTCTTCGTGCTCTGCATTGAATCCATCACAAGGATCTCCTGATCCTTGGATGAAGTGTTCTCGATTATTGTTTTCGCGATCGCCTGGTCACCGCTGTCGATGGTGATGACTGCGTTAAGTCCTAATTCGTCAACTTTGCCCGCAAGGAACACTACCGTGTCGAAGCTTGCCTCGGTCTCGGCAGAGCATCCGGCGAAAGCCGCATAGTAATTGAGGTTATAGTCATCAGTCAGATATCTGAAAGGGAACCTGTCGGCGAAAAGGATCGTGTCCCTGCCCGCGTTATTAACGGCTTCTGCGTACTTCTTGTCGAGTTCATCCAAAGTGTTGTTATAGCTGACCGAATTCATGTAATAATTCTTATTGTTGGAAGGGTCAACTGCACCCATTGCAGCGGATATGGCCAGTACGCATTTCTGCGCATTCTTAAGCGAGAGCCAGACGTGCTCGTCATATTCGGTGCCGCCATCGCCTTCGTCCCCATCTTCTTCAGCCTGCATGCCTTCGACGATCTCTTCCTCAACAGCGGATTCGCCGATTACGTCCATGAGTTTTACGACCTGCATTTTTTCATTGACAGCTTCCTTGAGAACATCTTCGACCCATTCGTCAGACTCGCCTCCGACATAAACGAAAACATCACAAGAAGAGATCTTTACGATGTCGCTCGCCGTAGGCTGGAAGCTGTGCATGTCAACGCCGTTGTCGCAAAGGAGCGTCAGGTCGATATTATTTATATAGTCGCCGGCGATGTTCCTGACCCAGTCGTATTCAGGGAAAATGGTAGTTACGATGTTGAGCTTGCCGGACCCGGAAGTGTTTGCCGAACATGCGCACATGGAGGCTGTCATGAGCCCTGCAAACATAAGTGATATGGATTTTCTGATAAAGTCCTTAAAAGCCATTTCCCGTCTTTCTTTATATAAAATTTGTTGGTTCGGAAGGCTATTATATGGGCGCCCCTGCAGAGTGTCAATATGAAACTGATTATCATTTTCGACAAAATTGATAATTTTTCTCAATTTTGGCCGTGAAAGCGTTGATTTTGCAAATCGATACACTAACGATACACTGAACCTGTAACATACTCTCAGACGGAGGTACTCATGTACAGGGTTTTGCTCGTCGAAGACGACAGTCAGATAAGAGAGGTCATTGGAGACTATTTCGGAAGGCGCGAGAAGATCGCGTTAGATCTTGCACAGGATGGCAACATGGGCCTAACCAAGATCCTGAATGAGAAATATGACCTGATAATCCTCGATGTCATGATGCCGGGCATAGACGGATTTGAACTCTGTAAGATCATCAGAAAGAGATCGGATATTCCGGTCGTGTTTCTTACCGGAAA
The DNA here is from genome assembly GCA_015069205.1 of Oscillospiraceae bacterium. Classification (GTDB taxonomy): domain Bacteria; phylum Bacillota; class Clostridia; order Saccharofermentanales; family Saccharofermentanaceae; genus Saccharofermentans. Next base: position 44,714 of record SVIZ01000009.1, on the reverse strand, counting down.
GGTCAGGGAAGAAGACGTTCTTTATGGTTATGAGCTTGGCGCCGACGATTACATCGTGAAGCCTTTTTCGATAGCGATACTGTACAGCAAGCTCATGGCTCTTCTGGAGAGGACAACGGCCGTACACGAGGAGAGGAAGATCATCACAAGCGGAGAGATAACTTTAGATCCACTGAAGCTTGAAGTTACCGTCTCAGGCAGCACGGTCGATCTTCCGCCGAAGGAATACCAGATCTTAAAGTACATGATGGAGCATCCGGGTGTCGCGGTTACGAGAAGGCTTCTGCTTGCAGTCGCCTGGGGAGGAGATGATTTCATTTCCGAGCGCGTGATCGACAACCGCGTGAAGAACCTCCGGAAATTGCTTAAAAAGGAAGGGTCGCGAATCAAGACTCTCATCGGAGTCGGTTACAGGTTTGACTGATCTTTAAAATGCACGGGTCGTTAATGGCCGCAGATATGGGGAGGATGTTACATGAAGAGAAAGTCTTATTTCAGTTTTCTGATCGGAAGATTGCTCATCGGAATCGTTATCGGTGCGGTGATCTTTGCTTTGTTTAAATCGTATCTTCATTTGTCATATGATGATTCTTTGGAAAAAGGGCAAGATTTCATCTTTGAAAAGTATGAAGAATTAATCAAAAAATACGATGAAGGCGAGTTGGACGAGACATTTATTGATATATTCTGCAATTTGTATACCGCTGATTATATTAGGTTTGCCAAAGTCAATGAGGACGGAAGTTTTGACACAGTTTTCGAGACGGATTACAACAGTGTCCCGCTCGAAAAAAATACCAGGGAATGGATCTGTCTGACAGACGATGAGGAGCTCCTCGCAAAAGGGAAAAGCACCGTTACGATCAATGATGATTGGACGATCTATTACAAAACATGCGATGAGACCGGGAGCTTGAACTACAATGACCGCAACAGAAACTATTATGTCGGCAACAGCTGGAGCGCGGCTGAGTTTTCGAATTTTGGCAGGGGACAGGCTCTGTTTGTTGCCTGTATCATCTCTAGCGGGGCCCTTCAATACCGCATTCCTGTCATTGAGACATACTACGAAGATCAAAATACATTCCATATAGGCAAAGCACATCTGGAAGACTACGATTACCGCAGATATTCTTCAGATCAGAGCTGGGATTTTACGGATCCTTCCAAAGCTGATCTGTATTCCACAAATATTTACAATGAGAATACGGATTTCGGTGACATGTACCGCCTGTTCTTAAGGTGTGACAGACCGGATGCTTTCTTCGGACAAAACGGGGATATCTTTCTTGCAAACAGCATGAGCGATCTCGAGAAGTTTGAACGTGAGACAGACGGCAGGATCAGAAAACAGTATGGAGAGATCTTCAGTGCACGTGCGGGAATGCGGAATAACGGCTATTACACCATGGGCAGACTTGCCGTCATTGAGATAAACGGACAAAAGTATCTTGTTGAATCCGTCTCTACCACTCTCGATTATAAGGATTATTTCAAGCCGGTATTTCTGATAGCCGGAATCGTACTTCTGGTATTCTCAATCGGAATTCCCTGTCTTACAGCGGTAAGGCCGTATTCGCAGTATAAGAAGGCCTATGAGAATAACAGGTTCAAGAATAGCCTTATCGATTCCCTGGCCCATAACCTGAAGACACCTCTGCAGATACTCGGAGGCTATGCCGAGAACCTGAAAGATGTCAGTGACGCTTCTGAAAAGGACCGTTACGCAGACCGTATCCTTGCAAAGACACAGGAGATGAACGCTGATATCGAGTCGATACTTAAGACCGCCGATAAGACGTCTCTCAGGCTCTCGAAAACCTCCATCCGCAAGTGTCTCGAAGAAGTCGCATCCAAAGCAGGTGCCGGCATTGACATCAAGGGAGATGCCGAATACATGACCGAAAGGGACTATTTCAACACAGCACTTTTCTGTCTTGTCGACAATGCCGTTAAATATGGAAACAAAGATGCGAAGATCGAGGCGGCCATTACATCAAAATCAATCACCATCAGGAATAAAACAACGGCCGGCAAGTTCACTCCCGGCACCGGAATCGCAATCGCCGGAAGGATATTTGAACAGCACAAATTAAAGCTTACGACAGATCTTAAGGACGGCGTTTTCGAAGCGCGGATCACAAAGAAATAAACACAAGCAAATGCAACGGGCTGCATCACATCGGGACAGCCCGTAAATTTATCAGGACCGGCTTGCCCGAAAACTTCGCAGTTATGATACAATAACGGACAGTTTTTTCTGGGGGTTAACATTATGAAGGGTACAGTAAGACTTGCAGTCGTATCGGTTCTTTGCCTGCTCCTGTTCGGAACATGCACGTTCTTTTTGAGGAACCTGATTTTCGGAGGCGTCAAAGCAACATACGAAGAGGCTGAGCCGAACTACAGCGAATATAACGACCAGTGGATCTCATATGAGGTTATCGCATGCCTCGGATGCTACGCAGAAGGAACGGAGTCCTACAATTTCATTCCCACCGGTCATGAGTATTACTACATGGTCTGGATGGTGGACGGATCTGTCATGCCGCTCTCAGTTTCAAAGAAAGCCGACAGGGAATATCTTGATGCGCTGACAGATGCGACATATGACTATGTTGATGGCAAGACAGACATGATCGAGATGGAGCCCAGAACGTTCCTGGGAACTGTAAAGACACAGGAATCCGAAGCAAACCAGTATTACAGGGAAGCTCTGACATACCTGGAGATCAGCGAGGCTGACGGATGGGTTGTCCGCAATGTCCTCCTTGACTGCACAAAGACACGCGCAAGCTACATTCTTTTGTGCGGCGGAGTCATGATGATCCCTGTCATCGGCATCGCTGTGACGATCGTTACTGCAAAGAAGGAAAAGCGTAAGCGCGACAATCCGACGATGGATTACCTGCCTCACTGATTCCTTCGATCACTAATTAAGCATAAAAATTCCCGTTTAAAGCTCAGTTCCAAACTGAAAGATAAACGGGATTTTTGCTGTCTTAAGTTGTTATTGGGGGCCGGAAATTCAGCTTAAAACCGAACTCCCAACAGGATCTTTACTCGTCGTCTTCGTCCTGTGCGGGCTTTGACTTTGAAGAAGTCTCTTCAACAACAGGCGGCATGTAAGGATTTACGTTGGGGTCAGCAGCAGAAGGAGCTGAAGCCGGGTCTGCCCTGTATTCGAAGAAGTAATTTACGATCGGTACGATGAGCCTTGCGTTGGGCTCGTTGAGAGAGCACTTGAAGATAGGCTTCTTCTCGTCCCTGATAAAGATCTGGGCCATATTGCTCATGTAAGCATTGTTGACTACGGCACGGTCGAAGTTGCTTCTGTCGATGACATATTCCTTCTTGCGCTTTGTGTATGTGATCTTGTCCTTTGTGATGACAAGGCCGCAGATGTTTGCGGTTGCGCCGTTTGCGATCCTGTCGATGAGACGCTCGCCGACCTTTCTTACTACGATCTGGTAGAACGGGGGTGCTACGACCTCGAACTCTGCCTTGATGCGCTTATATGTGCCAATTCCGTAGCCGGAATAACCGTGTCTTTTGAACTTATGTACTTGGCCGTCGTATGTCGTGAAGTTGAATTCGTATCTGAACGATCTGTCAAAGTAGAAGTAGATCATGGACGAAGAATTGAGGGCAGAAGACTGGATTACTGCGATGTCATCGTACTTGATAACGTCTCCGTTGATGTCTACGAACGTGTCATAGAAAGTGATGTTCTTGCGGCCCTTGTCGTAAGGGACCACGACTCTGTTGTCTGTCTGGTTTGCGCTGATCTGGTTTTCCATATCCTATATCCTCCCGAAAAGTGTTGCACGTGAAAAAGTCTACATTTTTTGACAGGTTTTATCAATAATGCCCTAAAAAAAATACGGAATTTGGTTTCTGCGATTAGTCTCGATTAACTCGTTTTCGGGCCTTGCGAAAATCATTTGGCCAAAAACCCGCTTTTATATGGAAATCTTCTGTTAATTACTCATACTTTCACCGATTTTGCGGTTGAGTTTTGACAAAAAGATTGTAAGATTATAACGTCAATAAAAATATCAGGAGGATATATATATGTCTTTAGTAACAACGACTGAGATGTTTAAGAAGGCTTATGACGGCGGTTATGCTGTTGGTGCTTTCAACGTAAACAACATGGAAATCGTTCAGGGAATCACAGAAGCAGCAGGTGAGCTCAAGAGCCCTGTCATTCTTCAGGTTTCAAAGGGCGCAAGAGCTTATGCTAACCACACATACCTTGTAAAGCTCGTTGAGGCTGCAGTTATTGAGAATCCTGACATCCCGATCGCTCTTCACCTTGACCACGGTGATACATTCGAGCTTTGTAAGTCATGCATCGACGGCGGATTCACATCTGTCATGATCGACGCTTCTTCAAAGCCTTTCGAGGAAAACATCGCACTCACAAAGCAGGTTGTTGAGTATGCTCACGACCACGGCGTAGTTGTTGAGGCTGAGCTTGGTACTCTTGCCGGTATCGAGGATGAGGTTGTTGTTGAGTCTGGTCACGAGAGCTACACAAGACCTGAAGAGGTTGAGGAATTCGTTTCCAGAACAGGATGCGACTCACTCGCTATCGCTATCGGTACATCACACGGTGCTTACAAGTTCACAGCTGCTCAGTGCACAAGAAATGCTGACGGCATCCTTGTACCTCCGCCGCTCCGTTTCGACGTTCTCGAAGAGTGCATCAAGAGACTCCCTGGTTTCCCGATCGTTCTTCACGGTTCTTCTTCCGTACCTCAGGAATTCGTTAAGATGGTTAACGAGTACGGCGGAAACATGCCTGACGCAGTTGGTATCCCTGAGGAGCAGCTCCGTAAGGCAGCTACACTCGCTGTTTGCAAGATCAACATCGACTCCGATATCCGTCTTGCTATGACAGGTAACATCCGTAAGTACTTCGCTGAGCACCCTGATCACTTCGATCCCCGTCAGTACCTTAAGCCCGCTCGTCAGGCAGTTAAGGACATGGTTGCTCACAAGATTAAGTACGTTCTCGGTTCAGACGGTAAGGCTTGATCCTGACTTAACTGATAAAGTAACTTATTTGACCGCTCTTGGGGATTCCCGGGGGCGGTTTTTTATCAGGGTGCAACATTTTCGATGTTTAAATTGTATTGATATATAATAACGGATGCCGGAGGAACAAATTAGATGAGTAAAAAGGTTATCGCTGCTGTACTTATTCTTGCCAACCTGATGACGTTGGCTTCCTGTTCTCAAGCCGCAAATTCCGATGAGACTACCGCGAAAAGCAGAAAATCAGCAGAAGCTGCTGACGAAGAACCGGAAGATGATGACGACGGCAACAATAAGATTGCCGAGGACAGAGTATATAGCTGCATCGATAAGATCGCCACGGCCCTTGCCGAATGCGATTATGACGGTTTTTGCGAGCTCTGCACATATACACCTTATGAGATCAGGTCTGTTATGCCCGTTGTCGAAGAAGTTGACGAGATCGACTACAGTGACACTTACATAAGAAAGAGTCCGAGTGAAATGCTCCGTGTAAAGAACATTATCGCTGCCACGACCACATGTGAGATCGACAAATCCAGCTTCAAGTCCAATCTCTGGGCTAAGGAGTGCACGGTCAATGTTACATTCTCCTATAAGGATTTCAGCAGCGTTCTCGATCAGAGAGATAAGTTTTTAGGTGCTGCCGACTTCAATATGCTCCTTGCCGAAGTTGAAGACACGGTCGATCTTGATGTAACGCTTGAATTCACAAAAGATGATGACGGACATTATCTTCTTGCGAACGGTCTGGACCTTGTTGATGTCTACGATTACGATCTTCCCGAGCTCGAGTTCATGGATAATATTTTCGACACTATCTCAGACAGCTACATGACCGGACCCGGCTGGGATCCTGTCACTGAGACCTACACGGATACAAACACATTAGAGTTCGTAATCGAGCTTGACGAGAATGCAAGCCAGTACGTCTGGCAGTATAAATACCGTGTTGCCGAGGAAACTTCGCCCGAGTGGACTCCTCTTTTCACATCAGAAAAGATCATTGACAGATACCCTACAGAGATCCATCTCACGTATACTCAAGAAGAGAATATCCCGACTGGTTTTTATGTATTCTTTATTTATGACATGCAGTCCGGAACGATCTACGGCTGGGAGTTCGACGTGGTCAATACAGCTGAAACAGTTCCCGTGGATACAGTGATCACAGGCACTGTCACTGAGACAGAAGAGACCGCTGAGACGGAAGCTCCCGAAGACGAGACCTGATACTTTAATAAATTAAGAAACTGCTTTAAGAAGCCTTGCTCCTGGCACTGACGGGTATTTGCCCCAGAGCCGCGGCAGGGCTTTCTGATTTCCAGCGGCGCTCGATCTTTTTGAAGATGACATAAGTGATCACCATGCCTGCGATTCCTGCCGTGACCCATGCGAACGGATCGGAGGCAACGGCGATGTTGTAGTTATGTACGTGGATCGAATAAAAGGACGTGATCATTCTTGCGCCGAGCTCGACAAAGCCCAATACAGTCGCAATGCCTGCATATCCAACGGACTGGATCGTGTTCCTGTAAATGAAGATCGCAGAGAGGAAGAAGTAGCAGACGGCGCACTCCATGATGTATGTTCTTGCCCACGGGATGTAGAGTGATACATCCACATCGGAATCGAAAAATATCCAGAGAACGTGCGGAAGCGCAACGATGGCCAGGACTGCCGCAGCGATCGAATAAACGATGAAGATCTTCAATGCGCTGCTTACGCCTTTCCTGATCCTCTTCATGTCGTGTGCACCGTAATTCTGGCCTACGAAAGCAGCCATTGTCTGGCCGACCGTGAACATGCCCTGAGTGATTATTCCCTGGAACTTGCTTGCAGCGGTGATGGCTCCTACAGCGATGGAATCAAAGGTGTTGAACGCGCTCTGCATGATCATGGTTCCGGATGCGGTAATGCTGTACTGGATCGCCATCGGGATGCCGAGGCGGAGTTGCTGCTTTATGATCCTGCGGTCAATCTTCCAGTCGGACTTATCGGGCCTTAAGGTTGGCATTTTCGCATATATGTAGATGACGCACGGGATTACCGCGAGTGCCTGTGAGATAATGGTTGCAAGGGCTGCGCCGCGTGTGCCGAGACCGAACTTTATGATGAACAAAAGGTCTAAGCAGACGTTTGTTACAGCAGAACACAGAAGGAAGATCAAAGGCATCTTGCTGTTGCCGATGGCCCTCATCAAGGATGAGCAGAGATTGTACATGACCGTGAAAACGATGCCGCAGCAGATCGTCGTGATGTAAGAATACGCGTATTCGAGAATATCGGCCGGTGTATTCATCAGCACGAGCAGCGGATGCATTACCGCAAGGCTTACCGTGGTAAGAACGGCGGCAACGATCATACTGAGATAGAATCCGTTGGTTACTGAAGCTTTTACGCCCTTGCTGTCCAGGGCGCCGTACTTCTGGCTCGTGACAACGGAGAAGCCCGTGACCATTCCGTTTGAAGTTCCGATGATGAGGAAAACGATGGTACCAGTAGATCCGACGGCTGCAAGCGCCTGCGGATTAACATATCTTCCGACGATGATGGTATCCACGATGTTATAGAGCTGCTGGGCGATGTTGCCGATAAGCAGTGTCATCGTGAACTTTAATATGATCGCAAAGGGGGAGCCCTTCGTCATGTCGGTATCAGTTCTTTTAGGTGCCATGTAATACTTCCTGTTCTTTGAATTCTGCACATTATAAGACTGCAATTTTATATTTAATATCAGAAACTTTGTCATTTTTATCGATATCTGAAATATAACCGCTGCTTTTACCCAAAGTTAACGGCTTGTTTACATTAAAAAGCACCTGATAGCAAGAAAAACAAAATAAATGCAAGTAAAATAAAATCGGGTGTTTGCGAAATATTGTATAGTCTTTACAACCCGCGAAAACGGCATCACAAAGAATCAAAAATACCGGAGGATTTTTTCAATGAATGAGATAACCCTTAACTGGAATGAATATACCGAAGCAGCGATCAAGACGGCCGCAGAAGGCATCGTCATGCTCGAGAACAAAGACAATGTCCTTCCCTTGAAAAAAGGCTCACGTATTGCTCTTTTCGGAAGGATGCAGACACACTACTACAAGTCCGGAACAGGCTCCGGCGGTATGGTAAATGTTAGTCACGTAAGTGACATCAGAGAAGGTCTCAATGACTGCCCGGACATCACGCTTGATGCCGAGCTCATGGACATATATGACAAATGGGACGAAGAAAATCCCATCGATGCAGGTCTCGGCTGGGGCAAGGAGGCATGGTCACAAGCCGAGATGCCTGTATCAGAAGAACTCGCAGGAACTCTTGCATCCCGCAACGACATTGCGGTCATCATCATCGCAAGAACAGCAGGTGAGGACAGAGACAACTCTGCAGAGAAGGGTGCTTATTTCCTCAGCGACAGTGAAGAAGGCATGCTCGAAAACGTCACAAAGGCATTCGACAAGACCATCGTTCTTCTGAACGTCGGCAACATCATCGACATGTCATTCGTAACCAAGTACAACATCAAGGGCGTGCTCTATATCTGGCAGGCCGGCATGATCGGCGGCATCAGCGTTGCAAGAGTCATGTCAGGCAAGGTAAATCCTTCCGGATGCCTTCCTGATACGATCGCCAGATCTCTTGAGGATTACGCTTCTGACGCATACTTCTGCAAGGACCTTAAAGAAGACATTTATCACGACGATATTTTCGTCGGTTACAGATATTTCTCGACATTCGCAAATGACGTTGTCCTCTATCCGTTCGGTGCAGGACTCTCATATACCGAATTCGATTTGAATGATCCGGAATTCAAGTTCGAAGATGACGTCGTAACCGTAAGCGTTACCATAAAGAACACCGGCAGCGTTCCCGGCAAAAAGGCCGTAATGGTTTACTGCAAGGCGCCTGACGGAGCTCTCTCAAAGCCTTCAAGAGTATTGATCGGCTTTACAAAGACAGGCAACATTCCCGCAGGTGAAGAAGAGCGCGTTACGATCACTGCACCCGTCAGAAGATTCGCATCTTTCGATGACGACTGCAGAACGGGCTTCGGCACGACAGGTTACGTTCTTGAGAAGGGCACATATGAGTTTTTCCTAGGAAGCGATTTCATCTCCGCTTCTCCGGTAGGATCCTTCGATCTTTCCGATAACAGACTTCTCGAAGAACTCGGCACTGCGCTCGCACCCACAAAGGCATTTAAGCGTCTTACAGCCATCCCTAATGGTGACGGCACATACAGCAAGGGCGAAGAAGACGTACCTCTTGCGACAGTTAACTATCTCGAATCACGCCTTGAGCGCGTAAGACCCGAGATCCCCCAGACGGGCGACAAGGGCATCAAGCTCGCTGACGTTAAGCACGGCAAGAATACGATGGACGAGTTCGTTGCCCAGCTCACAGACGAGGATCTCTCACTCATCATCAGAGGTGAGGGAATGGGAAGCCCCAAGGTTACCATCGGTACCGCAGCCGCATTCGGAGGTGTCACCAAAGAGCTCAAGGCAATGGGAGTTCCCACGCTCTGCTGCACGGATGGTCCTTCAGGCATGAGACTCGACTCCGGCAAGAAGGCATTCTCTCTTCCTAACGGAACATGCCTTGCTTCAACATTTAACGTCGATCTCGTTGAAGAACTGTATTCTTACCTCGGCATCGAGATGCTCTCGAATAAGATCGACGCTCTCTTAGGCCCCGGAATCAATATTCACAGACATCCGCTGAACGGCCGTAACTTCGAGTATTTCTCCGAAGATCCGCTCCTTACTGGCCTCATGGCAGTTGCCCAGGTAAAGGCTCTCGAGAAGTCAGGCGTCACACCCGTAATCAAGCACTTATGCGCCAACAACCGTGAGACAAACAGACGTGAGATGAGCTCAAGAGTTTCATCACGTGCGCTCCGCGAGATCTATCTCCCTGCTTTCGAGATCGCCATCAAAGAAGGCGGATGCAGATGCTTAATGACCTCCTACAACCGCATCAACGATGTCTACAGTGCATGCATCTACGACCAGAACACCATGATCCTCCGCGAGCAGTGGGGCTTTAAGGGCCTCGTCATGACCGACTGGTGGGCATATATCAACAAGGAAGTTACGATCGCCGAGAAGTATTCTCTCGAAGACCATTCCGCAATGGCAAGATCCCAGAACGACGTCTACATGGTTTGCACCAGCGTCGAAAAGGAGAACCTGTTAGAGACTGACACATATAAGGAACTTACCGAAGGCGACGGCTCTCTCATCACACGCGCCGAGCTTCAGAGAAATGCGATCAACATCCTGAACTTCGCCATGAACACTCCCGCAATGGACAGAGTCGAAGGCAAGGAAGTAGTTATCAACCACATCGACAGCCCCTTCAAGGACGATGACGTTGAAGTCGATACGGATGTCTTCTATTCCATGGACGACGAGGTCACGATCGAGTGCAAGACAAAGACATCAAGAGGCAAGGATTTCGTTTTCGGAATCACATGCGAGAGACAGGGTTACTACGGTCTTGAATTCACAGGTTATTCCAACTTAGGCGAGCTTGCGCAGATCCCCATGACGGTCTACATCACGAGCATTCCTTGTGCAGTAATCACCTGGAACGGCACGAACGGCGAGCCTGTCACAAAGAGCTGCGAATGCATGATGTATGCCAAGAACTGCGTATTCCGCGCGCACTTTGCATCAGGCGGCGTAACGATCACTTCACTCAAGGTTAAGTACCTGAGATCACTCGACGAACCGGAGGGATGACCGGAATAATAGACCAGCTGGCAAATTTGATTTATTCAGTAAAGCGATTGCTAAAAATACGGGAAGGTAATTTCCCGTATTTTTGCTTTACAAGCTTTTAGTACAAATCGATTTGATCATAAAGTCTGTGTCAGTTTTTTGTGTTAACATTAATATGTTGTTCATTGGCAATAGGAGATGAGTTAAATGCATAAAGCCAAAGAGGTAACCCCGGAATGAAACCTTGCTTATATATTGTAGTACCTTGCTATAACGAAGAAAGCGTACTTCCATTAACGGTTGGTCTTTTTACCGATAAGATAAATTCTTTGACCGTAAACGGAACCATAAGTGAAGATAGCAAAGTTTTATTTGTTAATGACGGGAGTACGGATAATACATGGGGAATTATAAGGGAGCAGTCTGAGAAGAACTCATGCGTAATAGGCATTTCTCTTGCGCGTAACTATGGTCACCAAAATGCACTGCTTGCAGGTCTTTCTGAGACAGTTGACAAATGCGACATTACTATATCTATGGACTGTGACGGACAAGACGATATCAATGCCGTTGATGAGATGATCAAGGAATATCAAAATGGTAGTGAAATTGTTTACGGCGTCAGAAAAGACAGAAAGAAAGATTCTTTCTTTAAAAGACATTCTGCACAGTTCTTTTATAGATTTCTGGCCTGGATGGGTTCAAAGGTTGTCTATAATCATGCAGACTACAGACTTATGTCAAATGTTGTTGTTAAAGAATTGATGAACTATCACGAAGTCAATATGTATTTAAGAGGATTAATTCCTTTGTTAGGCTACAAGAGCTCATCAGTTTACTATTCCAGAACAGAAAGAGTTGCAGGGAAAACGCATTATCCGTTAGGAAAGATGATAAATCTCGCCATGGACGGAATAACAAGTCTTAGCATAAAACCGCTTAGAATAATCATAACTTTCGGAATGTTTATTACGTTTTTATGTTTCATAGGTGTTGTTTGGTCGTTTGTAGCGTATTTTACCGGAAATACTGTTGAAGGTTGGGCCAGCAGCACTTGTATTGTCTGTTTCCTCGGAGGAATACAACTGATAAGCATCGGTGTAGTTGGAGAATATGTCGGAAAGATTTATATGGAGACAAAAAACAGACCCAGATTCAATATCATCAGGAGAACATATTCGGATCCTGAGTAAAAAACGGTCTCAGCTTCAGGCATTTTATATTACCTATCTTTTGTATTAAAATAGGGTTGGTTGTTTTTGGGTTTCAGGACAGCCGATCTTTTTTATGTAAGGGGATATATGAGAAGAGACTACTTCACATGTGTATTCTTGGGCCTTATCGCGGGAGCGTTGACTTTCGTATGTTTTAAGCCGCTCTATTTCACCTGGAACCAGATAATCCCCAGAGACTTCACCACGTTCGAGCGCCTCATGAGCGTGCTCTACACATTGTTCTTCCTTTTCTTCCTGCCGTTTTTCGCAGCATTCAAGAAGAAGGAATGGATCAACTGGGGTCTTGCCGCATACGGCCTTCTCGCATATTTCCCTCTGTGGTTCTATCCCGCACCCGAGCTCATCGTGGGCGATGGCGCAAGCATGGGCCACATCCTCGGAGCCCTCTGCTTAAGAGCCATCTATGCCGTAATGCAGGCACCTTTCGCAGCACTTTCACCACTCATCGGCAACAATGCCGCATCTTCAGTCGTTTACTGGTTCCTGCCTGTTGCTATCGTCTGGCCCGTCGTCTTCAGGATCCTGCGCTTCTACAGAAGAGCATATCTTTCCGAGCAGCTCAACCCCATGACTCCCGACCAGGCTGCACCCGCACCTTCAAAGGCGCCTGAAGCACCCGAGAAGCCGGAAGTACTTGGTACCGTCATCAGCGCACCCGTTACTGCACAGACACCTGCCGATATCACGCGTAAGAACCAGCCCGTCGAAAAGCCCGGCGACGACGTAATAGATATGCCTCCTTCAGAAAAGGAAGAAAAGCCTGCCATGAAGGAAGGCCACTCAACAAAGCGTGCCGGTGTCAGGGCGCCGGTAAGACCCGTTCACGTCGGTGTCGCCGCACCCGAGCAAAAAAAGGTCGGGGCTCTGAAACCGGGCCCCAAGAAGGAAGTTAAGACTGAAGAAGTCATTCCCATGGGCGCTCCGAAGCCCAAGTCAGACGAGGCCATCCCTATGGGCGCACCCAAACCGAAGGCAAACGAAGCTATTCCTTTGGGAGCTCCCGCTCCGAAATCCGATGAGGCAATTCCTCTTGGATCTCCTTCATCAGAAACAGGGGATAAAGAGGAGTAATTCCGTTTTCTTACAGGGACAAGCTCCGGTGGTTGAAAACATACCGCTCACCTTGTAAAATATATCGGTTGAATAATAGGACGGAGATTCAAATCGATGGCAAAAAATAAAAGATACTGGAAAACCATGCTGGCTGGCAGCGATGACAAGAAGCATGCCGCTACGACAGGTGAAGACCCTCTCGAGGAAGGTCTGAAGGATCTTACATGGTTTGAGAGCTCCAAGCGCGCAGTCCAGAGAGGTCTCCACAAGACATACGAGACATTCGGCGAAGAAGTCGGCAACTCACTTACAGCCGGCGTTCCCGCACTTTATCTCCTTGGACTTCTTCCTTTCGCTGCAATCAATACTTATATCAGCACTTCTTCTGAAGCAGGCGTGACACAGGCTCACGTAGTTATGTCGGTCATCGGCATCTCTGCTTTCTTCATCACCCTGATCCTCGCTCTGCTCATGTCCACGGTTTACCACCTCATGAAGCACGGTACACCTCACAAGAGGATCATGAACAAGGTAAACAGAAGCGTAGCTTACTTCGCAATTCTCGGTGCTTACACACCTATCTGCATAAATGTTTTAGGTCCCATTTCCGGTTCGGTACTCTGGGCTCTTGAAGCTCTTATGGCGATCGCCGGCGTACTCGTTACCGCGCTTGCTTATCACACAAAGGTCGGCAAGGGATTCACATACTTCATCTATGCGGTAATGGGATGGGCTATCATCTTCAGGATCATCGAGTTCTACAACAACGTATCACACCTTTGCTTCTGGCTCCTTATCTCCGGTGCGATCGTTTATACGGTAGGTATCTTCTTCGCTCCTTCAAAGAGAAGATTCAAGTTCTCCCACATGGTATGGCACTTCTTCATCCTCGCAGGACTCGTGCTCCACGTTTTGGGATTCGTATACTTCTTTGGTTAATATAAATACTTATTAAGTAACAGTTGCGCCCTCGTTTTAGAGGGCGTTTTTATTGCCCTTCGAAAACCCTCTGATTCTACCTATAGTTGCGTTTGAGCCGTTTTCGATGTGCGAAATTGTGGAAAAATATTAAACCCGCATAAAAGGGGATATTCCAAATTATTCAAATATACAAATCGGATTTTGCGGAATACGATTTTTCTTGACCGGGGGTACCCATATTGTAAAATATCTTTATAAACATATGGCGTCCCCGTACCGCGGTCAACACGGTGTGGGGTTTTTTAAGAAATAGGAGGATTAGGAAAATGCCAGAATTTTTAACAGGACCTATCGTTGCAGCAATTATTATTGCCATCGTGGTAATCATCATCATAATCTGCAGCTATGTAAAGGCACCGCCGGATAAAGCTTATATCATCTCAGGTCTTCGCAAGAACCCTAAGATCCTGATCGGTAGAGCAGGACTCAAGATGCCCTTCTTCGAGAGAAAAGACGAGCTCCTCGTAAAGCAGATCTCAATTGATATCAAGACAGACGGTTACGTACCTACAGCAGACTTCATCGGTGTTAACATCGACGCAGTTGCAAAGGTAAGAGTAATGAGCGAAGGTGAAGGCGTTAAGATCGCCATGAAGAACTTCCTCAACATGAAAGAGCAGCAGATCAGCGATTCCCTCGTTGACTCCCTCCAGGGTAACATGAGAGAGATCATCGGTACGATCACACTGAAGGACCTCTGCAACGACAGAAAGAAGTTCGGTGACGAGGTTCAGCAGAAAGCTCAGGAAGACATGAAGCGTCTCGGTATCGAGATCATCTCCTGCAACGTACAGCACGTAACAGATGAGAAGGACCTCATCAATGCGTTGGGTCAGGACAACATGGCTAAGATCCAGAAGGATGCTTCCATCGCAAAGGCTCAGGCTGACAGAGACGTAGCAATCGCTCAGGCTCAGGCTCAGAAGGAAGCAAACGATGCTAAGGTCGCAGCTGATACAGAGATCGCAGTAAAGCAGAATGAACTCTCCATCAAGAGAGCAGAACTCAAGACGATTGAGGACACAAAGCAGGCTGAAGCTGACGCAGCTTACGAGATTCAGAAAGAGAATCAGCGTAAGACAATCGAGGTCACAAAGACCAATGCCGACATCGCTCGTCAGGAGAAGGAAGTCGACCTCAAGAGAAAGGAAGCTGAAGTTAAAGAGCAGGCTCTCGACGCTGAAGTCAAGAAGAAGGCAGAAGCTGAGAAGTTCGCAAAGCAGCAGGCTGCAGACGCTGCTCTCTATGAGAGACAGAGAAACGCAGAAGCTGAGAAGTTCGAACTCGAGAAGGCAGCAGAAGCTCGCAAGGTTCAGGCTGAGGCAGACCTCTTTGCTAAGCAGCAGGAAGCTGAAGGTATCCGCAAGGTCGGTGAAGCTGAAGCTGCAGCAATCGCTGCAAAGGGTTTAGCAGAAGCTGAAGCTCTCGAGAAGAAGGCTGAAGCTATGAAGAAGTACGGCCAGGCAGCCATGATGGAAATGATCGTTAAGGCACTTCCTGAAATGGCAGCAGAAATCGCAAAGCCTCTGTCTACGATCGACAAGGTAACAATTATCGATTCAGGCAATGGCGGCGACACAGGCGTAGGCTCAATGGGCTCTTATGTTCCTTCGGTCCTTGCACAGACAATTGAGTCCGTAAAGGAAACAACCGGCATCGACATCAGAGAGATCATGAAGGCTAACACCTACGATGCAAAGGTCAACAAGAACATCACAGTATCAGGCCTTGATGGACTTCAGACACTGAACGTATCCACAGGCGATGCAATTGAGACAGTAAGCGGCGCTCCTGCCACAACAGCTCCGGCTGCTCCGGCCGCTCCGGAAGCACCTGCTGCACCTCAGGCACCCACCGCACCGACGACAGAGGCTTAATTACAAGCTGTGATTAGTTGCTGTAACTGATTAACAAACCTGCCCCTTCGGAGGATCTCCTCCGGAGGGGCTTTTGCGTTTTGGGTAGTGTTTGCGGCGGCGAGGCGTTTTCGCGTTGGGAAAGGGTTACTTTCGGGGTGAAATGACTTACTTTCGCGGTGCCAGGTGCCCCTGTTTTCGCTGTGTCAGAAACGGGAGATGCCTTTTTCACATTATCGGAGATACTGTCGACGATTTGTCGACGAAATCAAGAAAAATCGTCAACAGTCTCGTCAAATCAGCCCCGATTTGAATATTTTGTCGATGAAAAGTGCCATCTCCGTCGACATTTCGTCGACAACCAATTAGCTATGTCACTTACGGATCCCTGCAGATTATTGACCCATACACGGCACTGTTAAGTTTGGCTGCCAGGTACCTGATATCAAAGGGGGCCTCGTCCTTATCTTGGGTGAAAATGATATCCATATCAGGAATTAATCCCGCCCCAAGATAATTGGTATATTTGATCTTAGTATCCCTGAGATAATCGGCATATTCTTTCATTCCCAAATGCTCATGAAATTTGCAGGAATCGAGTTCCTTTATGTATAAAGCAAAATCAGGATTAATGGGTTTGACTAATCCGGCAATAGTTATTGAAGGCTCGTATTTAAACGGTATTCCCATTTCGGTATAGAAGATCGCAATATCACGTTCGGCAGCTGACCTGTAATAGATGCCATTAAAGAAATTGCTTTTGTACTTTTTGTATTTAGTATTGTCATCGTTCTTGAGGCTGTCGAAAAAGGATTTATCCATAACAGTCTGTTGGTATGGGGTAATTGAAAGATACCGTTTAACCTTGCGAGGGACGCATTCTGATAGAGGTGAGCCATTAAAATTGATATTCCAGATTGCTTCGTAGATTAGCAGTTGCTTTTCCAGCTCTTCACGTTCTCGGAAAATGTCATAATACTCTTTGCCGAATTGGGAGTTTACGAAGTATTTGTGCTCATCAATCTTTATTATTTTTTTGGAGTCACCTCTTATTTTATGTTCAACCAAAGAAATTTTAGGCAACTGTTCCAACCGTTGTCTGCAGTAATTGATTTTGAGAGAAAGGTATTCTCTGGGGATGTATTTATCCGTTATATTCATGCCTTGATTATGAAAGATATTCCCGCGAAAACAACCGACAAATACCGACAAAACCCGACAAGGAAAATCGCCTGAAATCTCGAAAATCAGGGCCGTTTCAGAGTAAAGATAAAAACAAATAAATATATACATTAAGGTGATAAGTCTCAACTTAATTCCCGGAAACTAAAAGAGGCTGCCTCATGAGACAGCCCCTATAGGTTATTTAATTACAACTCTTATTAACCGAAGAGTGTGAGCAGGATACCTGCAGCAACTGCTGAACCGATAACGCCTGCAACGTTCGGACCCATGGCGTGCATGAGCAGGAAGTTGGAAGGATTCTCCTTCTGGCCGACCTTGGAAGCAACACGTGCTGCCATAGGAACGGCAGAAACGCCTGCTGCGCCGATGAGCGGGTTGATCTTTCCCTTTGAAAGGAAGTACATGATGTCGCCGATGAGGAGTCCGCCGACCGTAGCGAAGGCGAAAGCACAAAGACCGATGATGATGATCTTAACTGTCTCGAGCTTAAGGAAGTTAGCGCCGACTGCTGTAGCACCTACTGATGTGCCGAGCATGATAGTTACGATGTTGCACATTGCGTTCTGAGCTGTGTCTGAGAGACGGTCTGTAACACCTGATTCTCTGAAGAGGTTACCGAGCATGAGGCAGCCAAGGAGAGGCGCAACAGAAGGAAGGATGAGAACGCATACAACAGTTACGATGATAGGGAAGCAGATCTTCTCGGCCTTGGATACAGGTCTTGTCTGCTCCATCTTTACCTGACGCATCTTCTTTGTTGTAAGGAGCTTCATAATAGGCGGCTGGATCATAGGGATGAGCGCCATGTATGAATATGCTGCGATTGCGATAGCACCGAGGAGCTCAGGAGCGAGCTTGGATGTAAGGTAGATAGCCGTCGGGCCGTCTGCACCGCCGATGATTCCGATGGAAGCAGCACCCTGAGGATCGAATCCGAGGAGGCAAGCTACTACGAAAGCAAAGGAGATACCGAACTGAGCGCCTGCACCCATGAAGAAGGACGAAGGTCTTGAGATCAAGGGTCCGAAGTCTGTCATAGCGCCTACTGCCATGAAGATGAGGCAGGGGAAGATATCCATCTTAACGCCGATGTACAGGAAGTCGAAAAGACCCGGATCGATGTGGGTGCCTGTAGCGGGATCGTGATAACCGCCGCCTAATGCAGCCCAGTTGATATCACCCTCAAACCATTCGGGGTGGAAGATTCCGCCGCCGGGCCAGGGGAGATTTGTAAGGAGCATACCGAATGCGATAGGGAGTAAGAGCAAAGGCTCATACTGCTTTTTGATTGCGAGATAGAACAGGATGAACGAGACGAGGATCATCACGCCCTGCTGCCACGTCATTGCGGCAATACCTGAGGTCTCCCACAGATTTTTAAATACTTCGATCATTACCGGTTACCCCCTGATTAAGAAATCGATACCAAGGGAGTGCCGGTATCTACTGACTGGCCCTTTGTTACGAGAACCTGAGCGATCGAACCTGCGCAAGGAGCATAGATCTCATTTTCCATCTTCATAGCTTCGAGGATGCATACGAGATCACCTTCCTTAACTGCCTGACCGACAGAAACCTTAACGTCAAGGATCGTACCGGGCATAGGTGAGTTAACAGGTGTTGTGCCTGCTGCAGCAGCGGCAGCGGGTGCGGCTGCAGGTGCAGGAGCAGCAGCGGGTGCAGCGGCAGGAGCGGCAGCGGGAGCAGCAGCGGGTGCAGCTACAACTGCTGTTGTCTTGATGAGATTAGCTTTGCCTTTCTCAACTTCTACCTCATAAACTTTATCGTTAATTGTTACGTTGTATATCATGGTGGACAGTCTCCTTTAATTCTTTTCGACGAGTTTGATTGACTTGAATACGAGCTCTTCGAGCGGTATTCCGGAGTCATCTGCTACGATTGCCATGATCATGGCAGCGGTCTTCTCATCACAATTCTTGAGTTTCAAGGATCCGGAGGAGAATACTTCCTCGGAAGCTGCGGCAGCAGCTGCGGGTGCAGCGGCAGGAGCAGCAGGTGCCTTTGCGGGCTCTTCCTTTGAGCCGATCTTTGCGATAGCCTGGATGATCTTACCTGAAATCGAGATCAGGATGTACATAAGCAGGAGAACGACGAATACTACAAGAATAACGATTCCGGCATTCATTAACATCTCAGCAGTAGTGAGGTGCTGTCCGCGCTCTACAACCAACTGAACAACAGGATTCATAATCAATCCTCCTTCTTTTCGATGGTGTAGTTAACTGTGTTGGATTCTTTCTCTTCACGTGCAGCAAAGAACTTTTCTGCTACCTGAGGGAAAGCAATATAGGAGAGGACATCCTCGTCAGATCTTGCCTTGTCGCCAAGCTCTTTCTTTGTCTTCTCGAAAACAGGCTCAAGTGAATCAGCATATCTGCCCTGAACGAGTTCTTCAGGCTTCCAGCATCTGTCGATGAGTTCCTGGTTAACTTCGCCCGGTGCTCTGCCGTACTCGCCTCTGAGGTAAGCCTTGATCTCCTTGGAGATGTTCTTGTATCTCTCGCCTAAGAGAACGTTCTGGACTGCCTGGTTACCGACCATCTGTGAGAGAGGTGTAACGAGCGGGGGATAACCCATGTCCTTACGTACTGCAGGGATCTCAGCAAGAGCTTCGTCGAACTTGTCGAGAGCGTGCATATCCTTGAGGTTAGCGATCATGTTGGAGAGCATTCCGCCCGGAACCTGATACTTGAGGATGTCAGCCTTGATGCCCATGACTGTAGGATTGAGTGTTCCGTTGTCGAGGAACTTCTTTCTTACGGGTACGAAGAAATCAGCGATCTCCTTGAGCTTGTTCATATCGAGACCTGAATCGTAACCGAACTGGCCCATTGCGTAAGCCATTGTCTCTGTTGCAGGCTGTGATGTTCCGCCTGCCATTGTGGAGATAGCGCAGTCAATTCCGTCAACACCGGCTTCGATAGCCTTCATGAGTGTCATGGGGCCCATGCCTGTTGTGTGGTGTGTGTGGAAGAAGAGAGGTACGGAGATCTTTGCGTCCTTGATAGCCTTTACGAGATCGTAAGCTTCCTTAGGAGAGCAGATACCTGCCATGTCCTTGATAGCGATGGAGTCAACGCCCATGCTCTCAAGCTCTTTGCACATTTCAACGTACTTCTCGATTGTATGAACAGGTGAAGTAGTGTAGCAGATGCAGCCCTGTGCATGCTTGCCGCACTTCTTTACCTCGTCAATGCAGACTTCAATGTTTCTGAAATCATTGAGGGCGTCGAAGATACGGAAGATATCCATACCGTTCTCTGCAGCCTTGCGGCAGAAGAGTCTGACGACGTCATCGGGATAGTGCTTGTATCCGAGGATGTTCTGACCGCGGATGAGCATCTGGAGAGGAGTCTTTTTGCAGACAGCCTTGATCTTTCTGAGTCTTTCCCACGGATCTTCGTCCAAGTATCTGAGACATGAATCGAATGTAGCGCCGCCCCAGCACTCGAGTGAGTAGTAGCCGGCATTGTCCAAAGTCTCAAGGATGCCCTCGAAATCCGAGAAAGGCATACGTGTTGCGATGAGAGACTGCTGAGAGTCACGCAGCACGGTTTCTGTGATTTTTACTTTCATTGAAGTCACACTCCTTGTAATTAAAAAATAACCTTAGTAAGTATATAGGGTTTGCCCGAATAAGTGAATATTAAATTTTGGGTTTGCAAGTCAAATTTTTATGCTTTTTCAGTATAATTATGAGACCTCGCGAAAAGAGGTTCTTCAGGCTTCGGGTAAAGCCTTTGAAATTGGCGGTTTACATTCCCAAAACACGGGTGTATACTTAATTGCTCGCAAAGGGGACTTTGTGCCCTTATTTGCGCGAAAAATTAAGAAAGGAGATGTATTGATGCCAACGTTCAATCAATTGGTTAAGTCCGGCAGACAGTCCAAGACATACAAGTCTGCCAGCCCGGCTCTGCAGTTCTCTATGAACACGATCAGAAACAAGCAGACCGATTTAGACTCACCTCAAAAGCGTGGTGTTTGCACAGTTGTTAAGACGACAACACCTAAGAAGCCTAACTCAGCGCTTCGTAAGGTTGCCCGTGTAAGACTTACAAACGGCTACGAGGTTACAGCCTACATTCCGGGAATCGGACACAACCTTCAGGAGCACTCTGTTGTTCTCATCAGAGGCGGACGTGTTAAGGACCTCCCTGGTGTTCGTTACCACATCGTAAGAGGTACCCTTGATACAGCAGGTGTCGCAGATCGCCAGCAGGGCAGATCTAAGTACGGCGCTAAGAAGCCGAAGGCTGCTAAGGTTAAGAAGTAATCCCGCGTGAGATTTTTCGCGCTGGGGTTGGACATAAGTGATCAGTACATTGTTCATATATGGACATTGCCTGACTGAAACACTTAACACGGTCCACAAGAACAAACTGAAACGTGAGTACCTATGGTTTCAAGTTTTAGAAAGTAAAATTTTGATAATCATGTTAGGAGGGAAGCAAAGTGCCAAGAAAAGGCAATACACCCAAGAGAACGGTTCTTCCTGATCCTGTCTACAATGACGTTGTAGTAAGTAAGCTTATCAACAACATCATGCTGGACGGCAAGAAGGGCGTAGCTCAAAAAATTACATACGGCGCCTTCGACATCATCAAAGAGCGCACAAATGAAGAGCCCCTCGAAGTATTCAGAAAGGCTCTTGCAAACGTAATGCCCACCCTCGAGTGTAAGGCTCGCCGTGTAGGCGGTGCTAACTATCAGATCCCTATGGATGTTAAGCCCGAGAGAAGACAGACACTCGGACTTCGTTGGATAGTTCAGTACTCGAGAAACAGATCTGAGCGCACCATGAAGGAGCGTCTTGCTGCTGAACTTATGGATGCAGCAAACGAGACTGGCGGAGCATTCAAGAGAAAAGAAGAAATGCACAGAATGGCTGAAGCTAACAAGGCTTTCGCACATTTCAATCGTTAATCACCGGTTAAGAAAGGACATTAATACTAATGGCTACAACAAGAGCATATCCGCTTGAGAAGACCAGAAACATCGGTATTATGGCTCATATCGACGCCGGTAAGACAACAACAACCGAGAGAATTCTTTATTACTCAGGTGTTAACCGTAAGATGGGTGAGGTTCACGAAGGTGCTGCTACCATGGACTGGATGGTTCAGGAGCAGGAGAGAGGTATCACAATTACCTCCGCAGCTACAACAGCTCCCTGGAAGGGCCACAGAATCAACATCATCGACACTCCCGGACACGTTGACTTCACAGTAGAAGTTGAGCGTTCACTCCGTGTACTCGACGGTGCCGTTACGGTTATGTCTGCAAGAGGCGGCGTTGAGCCGCAGACGGAAACAGTTTGGAGACAGGCTGAGCACTACGGTGTTCCGAGAATGGTTTTCGTCAACAAGATGGACATCATCGGTGCAAACTTTGAACATGTTTGCGAGATGATCCGTGACAGACTTAAGAATGTCCCTGTTGCCATCCAGTACCCTATCGGTAAGGAAGACAACTTCCAGGGCATTATCGACCTTATTACTCTCCGTGCTGAGGTTTACACTTCAGAAGACGGTATGCAGTATGAGGACCGCGAGGTTCCTGCTGATATGGTCGATTTCATTAAGGCTAAGAGAGAAGAGATGGTCGAGCTTATCTGCGAGACCGACGACGAGCTCACAGAGAAGTACCTCGAAGGTGAGGAGATCTCCAATGAAGAGCTCAAGGCTGCTCTCCGTAAGGCTTGCTGCTCATGCAAGCTCATCCCCGTTTGCTGCGGTACTTCTTTGAGAAACAAGGGCGTACAGATGTTGCTCGACGCTATCGTTGACTACATGCCCTCACCTCTCGACGTTCCCGCAATCAAGGGTGTTAACCCTGAGACAGACGAGGAAGAAGAGAGACCTTCTTCTGATGAAGCGCCTTTCTCAGCTCTCGCATTCAAGATCGCTACTGACCCGTTCGTCGGTAAGCTCTGCTTCTTCAGAGTTTATTCCGGTGTTATGGAAGCAGGATCTTATGTTCTTAACTCATCTAAGAACAAGAAGGAGCGTATCGGACGTATCGTTCAGATGCACGCTAACGAGCGTAAGGAGATCACAGAAGTATTCTCCGGCGACATCGCAGCTGCTATCGGTCTGAAGGATACAACTACAGGTAATACACTCTGCGATGAGGATCATCCTATCATCCTCGAGTCCATGGAGTTCCCTGAGCCGGTTATCGAGGTTGCTATCGAACCTAAGAGCCGTGCTTCACAGGAGAAGATGCTTATCGCTCTCCAGAAGCTCGCAGAAGAAGACCCGACGTTCCGTACATATACCAACCAGGAAACAGGACAGACAATCATCGCAGGTATGGGTGAGCTTCACCTCGATATCATCGTTGACCGTCTTTTCCGTGAGTTCAAGGTTGAGGCTAATGTAGGCGCACCTCAGGTATCCTACAAAGAGACGATCAGAAGAACTGTTGAAGCTCAGGGTAAGTTCGTACGTCAGTCCGGTGGTCACGGTCAGTACGGTGACTGCTGGCTCAGACTTGAGCCCCAGGAGCCCGGTAAGGGTTACGAGTTCGTTGACGCTACAGTCGGCGGCTGCATCCCGAAGCAGTTCATTGCTCCTATCGATGCAGGTGTTCAGGAAGCTATGCAGGCAGGTATCTTGGGCGGCTATCCTGTAGTTGACGTTAAGGTTACTGTTTTTGACGGTTCTTACCACGATGTCGACTCTTCAGAAATGGCCTTCAAGATCGCAGGATCCATGGGATTCAAGGCCGGCATGCAGAAGGGTGATCCTTGTCTCCTCGAGCCTATCATGAAGGTAGACGTTGAGGTTCCTGATGAGTACTTGGGCGACGTTATCGGCGGACTCAATGCACGCCGTGGCGCTATCAAGGAGATCGAGCCTATGAACGGTTCACAGCAGGTACATGCTGAGGTTCCGCTCGCAAACATGTTCGGTTACGCAACAGACCTCCGTTCTTCAACACAAGGACGTGGTACGTTCGTAATGCAGATAAGCCACTTCGCGGAAACGCCGAAGAGCATCATGGAGTCCATCTTAAAGAAATAAGACTCCAAACCGCCTGATTCAAAGGCGCGGAAACACACATATTTCAGGTTTCTTACTTGAAAGAAATTAAGAAACTTTGTAAAATGGTGTTTACCGCTGTGTTGAATCAAGGCGAGTAAATAATTAAGTTAAATAATAATTTCTTAGGAGGAAATTAAAATGGCAAGAGAAAAGTTTGTACGTAGCAAGCCGCACGTAAACATCGGTACCATTGGTCACGTAGACCACGGTAAGACAACTCTTACAGCTGCTATCACAAAGGTACTCGCTATGAAGGGTGGAGCTGAGTTCAAGGATTACGGCAACATCGACTCCGCACCGGAGGAGAGAGCTCGTGGTATCACGATCAACACAGCACACGTTGAGTATGAGACAGAGACACGTCACTATGCACACGTTGACTGCCCTGGCCACGCTGACTACATCAAGAACATGATCACTGGTGCTGCTCAGATGGACGGTGCTATCCTCGTAGTTTCTGCTGCAGACGGCCCGATGCCCCAGACACGTGAGCACATCCTTCTCGCTCGTCAGGTAGGCGTTCCTTATATCGTTGTATTCATGAACAAGTGCGATCAGGTTGACGACGAAGAGCTCCTCGAGCTCGTAGACATGGACATCCGTGATCTCCTCAACCAGTATGATTTCCCTGGTGATGATACACCTATCATCCGTGGTTCTGCTCTTGCAGCTCTCGAGTCTACATCTACAGATCCTAACGATCCGGTTTATGCTCCTATCGTTGAGCTCATGAAGGCTGTTGACGAGTACATCGCAACACCTGAGCGTCCTGTAGACAAGCCTTTCCTTATGCCTGTTGAGGACGTATTCACAATCTCCGGACGTGGTACAGTTGCTACCGGCCGTCTTGAGAGAGGTGTTGTTAAGGTTGGTGATCCTGCAGAGATCGTTGGTCTCCAGGACGAGCCTAAGTCAACAACAATCACAGGTGTCGAGATGTTCCGTAAGCAGATGGATCAGGCTGAGGCTGGTGACAACATCGGCTGCCTCCTCCGTGGTATCGACCGTAAGGAAGTTGAAAGAGGTCAGGTTATCGCTAAGCCCGGCACAACAACTCCTCATACAAAGTTCACAGGCCAAGTTTACGTTCTTACAAAGGAAGAGGGTGGCCGTCATAAGCCCTTCGTAACTGGTTATCGTCCTCAGTTCTACTTCAGAACAACAGACGTTACAGGCGTTATCAAGCTTCCTGAGGGAACAGACATGTGCATGCCTGGTGACCACGTAACAATCGAAGCAGACCTCATCACTCCTATCGCTATGGAGCAGGGTCTTAAGTTCGCTATCCGTGAGGGTGGTCACACAGTAGGCGCTGGTACAGTTTCTACAATCATCGAGTAATTCGATAAGAACTGAACTAACAACTGTTAATTCAACGGGGTGTCTCATATTTGGGACACCCTGTTTCTTTGCTCATGTAACACGTTTGAAATGCCGTAACCTAACTTTTGCCACACTTTTGATGCAGATTTGATATTTTGCGATTCTACAATCATACTGATTTAAGAACAAAACCAAACCAAAAGGGGATAAAGGAGACATAAAATGAAAAGCACAGCTACGAAGTTAACTTCTGTCGTACTGGCCGCATCCATGGCATTGTCTTTTGCTGCATGCAGCAAGCAGGGCAATTCAGGAGGCAGCGGTGATGACAGAGAAGCAAGTCACAGCGGCGAAAAGATCGCAGCCGACACACCGTGGTTTAATTCAAAGATCACGACATTTAAGCCCGACATTGATGACAGCAAACCGCTTGAGTACTGTTATTCCAATCTTTCAGGCGTTGATGATGATTATCTTGTAGTTCAGACAAACGGCTACTATAAGATGCCTAACGGCAATGACATTGACTGGGAAAACTTCAATTACAACGAGTATTCCATCAATCAGATCTCAATTCTCGACAGAAAGACATATGAGACAGTTAACACTATCGATCTTACAGAAGGTCTTTCCACAAACAGCTATGTCGATAACGTAATCTACAGAGACGGTAAGCTTTCCGCTTACATCACAACATACGATGATGTTACATATAATACGTCAACAAAAGTTAAAGAACTCGACCTCTTAACAGGTAAAGTCCTGGATGAATATGAGGCAGACAACAGCGGCAACGAAGGATACATTGAGCGTTCATTCAGCGTTGAAGATTATGTAATCGAAACAGAGATAAACTGGGACAACAATGATAACGCTTTCTATGCCCTTTATGTAACGGCACCTGACGGCTCCAAGGAAAGAATAGAGCTCAAGGAAAACGGAATGAACTATTATGACATCCGCGTTATCCTGTCCGTCGGCGAAGGCAAGGCACTCATCCCCATCTCCACCGACAAGACGGAAGTCTATTATGAGCTGGATCTTAAGACTAATAAAGCAACAAAGATCGACGGCGCAGACTACTCATGGCTTGAACTTGATACACTTATCTCAACATTCAGCGGTAAAGACGGTTACACATACTATTCAACTCCTATCGGAATCTCCAGGATCGACATGAAGAAGAAGACTTCTGAAGCAGTAATGAACTACAGTTGGTGCACAGTTAACAGAGCAACTCTGAATTATCTTTCAATTGTAGATTGCTCTGAAGACGAGATCGTTCTCTGTGGCGAAAAATATGCTTCAAGTCCTTATGAGATGTCTGCTCAGAATGATTTCGTAATCGTTGATCTGACAAAAGCAGAGTCCAATCCTCATGCAGGAAAGACTATCCTTGAGATGTTCTGCTCTTACGGATATGTTGAAGAAAAGATCGGTGATGCGATCATCAAGTATAACGAGAACAGCAGCAACTATTTCATCGAGGTAACAGACCGTTACTCCCATGTTGATGATCTCGATTACAACAACCTTAACAGCGATGATGATTATGAAAATGCAAATCTTAACGTCAACGCGAAAATAAGTAATGAGCTTGCTATGGACATCATGAACGGCGAAGGCCCTGATATCCTCATGAACGCAAGTGAGCTGGGCCAGCTCAACGACACAAACTACCTTGCAGATCTTACACCTTATATCGGTACACTTGATCCGGATAAGTATTTTACGAACATTATCGATGCATCCCTGGTTGACGGAAAACTTTTCCATCTTCCTGTCAGCTACACAATCGAAGGCATTCAGACGGATGCTAAATATGCCGGCGCATCAGGCGTTGGTTTCACACCTGCAGAATACGAGAAGTTCCTTAACGAGACTTTGAACGGTACAGACTGTGTTCCTTACGGTCAGGGACTTTATTTCACAAAGGTCTTCAATGCCCAGAGCGATAAGTTCATCACTAACGGCAAGGCTGATTTCTCAGCTCCCGAGTTTGCAGAGCTTGCAGAATATGTTAAGAATAACGTTCAGGAAAGCAGCAAGAGCTGGGATGAAATGTACAACGATGACACATACTACTCATCAACAGTCGGTGTAGGCGCAGCTGCAGCTCCGGTAAAGGGCGACACGGGTAATACTTCGCCTGCAATCTACGGCTCAGTCTATGGTGTCAGCGGTTACTTCATGAACATGGCAAACATTCAGGGCAACGGTTCTGCCATCCTCGGCATTCCTTCAACTGACGGACGCGGACCTATGGTTTCACCTTATGTTTCAATTGCAGTCTCTGCTCAGGCACAGAATGTTGATGCCTGTGGAGAGTTCGTAAAACTCCTTCTTTCTGACGATATTCAGAAGAGCCTGGCGATGAATGACAACTTCGTTCTCAGCCGTGAGGCTTTCAGAGAAGGCGGACAAAAAGCTGTTGAGTATTACAACGGCGAAGGCGGAGAGTACATGTTCGGCTACGATTATGAGACAGGTCTCCCTAAAGATAACCGTCTTATGTTCTCTGAGCAGAACATCAACGAGCTCGAAAAGATCATCGAGAGCTGCTCCTGCACGAATGCGGCTGATGCAGCGATCAACCTCATCCTCGTTGAGGAAATGCCCGCATACTTCATAGGACAGAAGAGTCTTGAGGAAGTTGCAAAGGTCGCTCAGGACAGAGCCCAGAAGGTATTAGACGAAAGAGGCTGACACTTTCAAACTGACACGAAAAGTTATGGCTGCTCAATTTATGGGCAGCCATTTTCGAGAAAAGAAGATTATAGATATATGGGGTTAAAGGAGAAAATAGGATGAAGACTTCGGTCAGGAATGCGGTTGCCGCTTTGGTAGTGCTGTCGATGTCGCTGCCGTTTGCATCATGCACAAAGAAAACACCTGCCGGTGAATCGGGCAGTGAGGAGGCAAGCCGCAGCGGAGAAAAGATCGCTTCTGAGTCACCGTGGTATTCAAATGAGGTCACTGAAGTGATCCCTGCCATTAACATGAACAGGGAGATCGAGTCGTACTACTCACAATGCGCAGGCTCGGATGACAATTACATAGTCGTCATGACCAACGGATACTATAAGATCCCGGATGACTTCAACTGGGAGAATTTCAACAATAGCGATTTTGCGATATACACGGCAACAGTGCTCGACAGGGCAACAAAGCAGACGGTCAACACGATCGACCTGAATGATATTCTTAAAGGCGCGGACTATATAGATTACGTCAGATACATGGATGGTAAGATCTCCGCTTTAGGCGTGTTCTACGATCCGGTAACCGATGTTGCGTCATATTTGGAAGTAAGCGTTGATCCGGCTACGGGTTCCGTTTTGGATGCCCGTGACGTCGAGGGCCACAGTATCGAGCAGACATATAATATCGGATCGTACAGAATAGAAACCGAACTTATGTGGGATGAGGTAAGTTATTACAATCTCATGATCAACGCTCCGGACGGAAGTCAGAAAGTTGCGAAGATCGAAGATCCCGGGAAGGGCATTTACGGCATAGCGATCATTCTTCCTTTAACTGAGACAACGGTGCTCGTACCTGCAAACGGCGATTCCGGAAGGATGTTTTTCGAGGTCGACCTTACGAGCGGCAATGTTACAGCCGTCGACGGTCAGGAATACGAATGGCTCGAGTTAGAGACCATTAAATCATTTTTCTTTGCAGATGACGGCACCGCATACTATCTTACAAATGCCGGCATCAAGTCGATCGACATGAATAACAAGTCTGTCGGCATGTGTTTTAATTTCAGCTGGTGCAGCGTAAGAAGGAGTGATCTGTGTGATTTCGTTATAGCAGATTACAGCGACGATAAGATCCTTCTTTGCGGTGAGACTTATAACCGGACACTTTATTCGAGTGCGGATAACAACACGTTCAAGGTCGTTGAGCTGACTAAAGCGCCCAATCCTCATGCGGGAAAAACGGTCCTTGAACTGTATGCACCCGACGGATATGTTGACGACACAGTTGCTGATGCGGTCATTAAGTATAACGATCTCAGCCCGGATTATTTCATCGAAGTCACTGACCGTTATAACAGCGACAGTTACTATGACTTCTCATCATCTATAGACAGTGAAGATGACTTTGAATCCTATTATCTGAACGGAAATTCCAAGATCAGCAACGACCTTGCGATCGACATCATGAACGGGGAAGGCCCCGACATCCTGTTGAACTGCGGTGAGTACGGCCAGCTCAACAATCCGAACTATCTTGCAGATCTCTCT
The DNA here is from genome assembly GCA_015069205.1 of Oscillospiraceae bacterium. GTDB lineage: Bacteria > Bacillota > Clostridia > Saccharofermentanales > Saccharofermentanaceae > Saccharofermentans. The sequence continues at coordinate 14,986 of SVIZ01000009.1, read as the reverse complement.
CCTTATGTGGCAGATCTTGATTCTTCAAGATATTTTACGAACATAATTGACGGCGCCAGGGTCGACGGAAAGCTCTATCAGCTGCCCGTAACTTACATGATCAACGGCATCCAGACATCGCCTTCCTATGCGGGTGCATCCGGCATCGGATTCACCACTTCCGAATATGAGGACTTCCTTTACGACGTCCTGAACGGAGATGACGTAATACCTGTCGGACAGGCTTATTATTTCGCGAGGATATTCAGCTCCATGAGCGACAAGTTCATATCTGACGGCAAGGCGGATTTCACGGGACCCGAATTTGCTGCCCTGGCCGGATTCGTAAAGGACAACGTTCCCGAGAGTGCCAGATCCTGGAGCAACAGCTACTACGATGAATATAACGAAGCTTATATATACGGAAGCGAACCTATAGTTGCGCCTGTAGTGGATGTTGTTGCCGTCGCACCGGTAAAGGGAGACAAGGTCGTTGACGGCAGTGATATAGCAGCTTACGTCACCTGTGGCAGCATGTCCGATTATATTTTTACACTGGCAGCTGGAAAAGATTGCACGGCTATCTTAGGTCTGCCTTCGGCTGACGGACGCGGCCCCATGTTTACCCTTGATACATCAGTCGCAGTCTCTGCTCAGGCCGAAAACATCGATGCATGCGGTGAATTCATAAAGATCCTCTTGTCAGATGAAGTCCAGCTTGAACTTGCCATGAACGACGATTTCGTGCTCAGCCGCGATGCATTCAGACAGGGAGCGGCCAAAGCCGTCGAATACTATAACGGCGACGGCGGATATGACATTTTCGGTTACGATGAACTCACCGGAAGACCTGCCAACAACGGAATGGTATTCAGTGATAAGAACATAACCGACATGGAGAATAACATTCAGAACTGCTCAAGGATCTACGCACCGGATGCAACGATAAACCTGATCCTGATCGAAGAGATGCCCGCATACTTCATGGGTCAGAAGAGCCTTGAAGATGTAATCGCTATCGCACAGGACAGAGTACAGAAGGTGCTGGACGAGAGAGGATGATGTTTTCGGGCATCGAAAACCAGGCGGAAAACTAAAGATATAAATAATTCGGGGTGCCTCGCTTGAGACACCCCGTTAACATTGCGATTGTGATTAAAGATCAGACTGCAGGCTTTGCAGCAGGTCTTGTGGGAGCAGCCTCAGATCCCGGTCTGACAGCGGGTCTCATAGGTGCTTCGCTGGCCGCGGGTGCAGCAGATGCAGGTTCACTAACAGCTGTCTCAACAGGCTTTGCAGGTGCAGGATCAACGATGCCTGCAGCAGCTCTGAGCTTAGCGATCTCTTCAGCCTTTGCAGCAGCGATACGTGCTTCTTCCTCAGCCTTGGCAGCAGCAGCCTTAGCCTTTTCTTCTGCGAGGAGAGCAGCCTGTCTTGCTTCTTCAGCCTTGGCAGCAGCAAGTCTTGCTTCTTCGATAGCCTTCTCCGCGGCGAGGCGTGCTTCCTTCTCGGCCTTCTCTGCAGCGATACGTGCATCTTCTTCGGCCTTCATCTGGTTTGCGGAATCGAGATCTTCCTGAGCCTTGGCAAGTGCGAGCTTGGCAGCTTCATATTCAGCGGAAGCAACTTCTTCTTCCTTTGTTGCAGTGATAACTGCAGCCTTGGAATCCATCTCAACCTTCTCGGCTTCGACTCTTGCTCTCTCATCAGCCTTTCTGCGCTCTGTGATCTTAGCTTCTTCAGCTGTGAGAGCGGCAGCAGCCTTCTCTTCTTCTTCAGCCTTTGCAACAGCTGCTCTTGCGAGTTCTTCAGCCTTGTTTGCAGCCTGTCTTGCTTCTTCAGCACGCTTGACTGCAGCAAGTGTTGCTTCCTTGGCGATGTTTTCCTTGGTGATCGTAGCTTCCTCAGCCTTACGTGCCGTAAGGAGTGCTTCTTCGGCAGCTGTTACTGCGCTTCTGCACTCAACAACCTTAGCTGTGGCGGCTTTTGCCTTCTGGCTTGCACGGCGTTCTTCATTCTGAGCTCTGAGAGCAACAGACTGGGCAAGAGCCAATGCTGACTGTGCAGCACTTCTTGCCGGCTGAGGTGTTACACGCTCACGCTCGCGCTCAACAACAGGCTTGCCCTCGGCTGTGCCTGATTCTTTGACTTCTGCGATGTACTGCGCATGGTTAACTGATGCAGACTTAGGACGCTTGATCGGAGGTTTTAATCCGACAGGAGTAATTCCGTTCTTATCGGATTCGCCTTTCTGCTCTTCCTTACGTCTTGCTTCTGCAGCTTTACGCATCTCGATCTGAGCCTTAGCAGCTTCAGCACGCTCTCTTGCGAGCTGAGCGGCAGCAGAATTGGATGCAGTGTGTGTGCTGCTACCAGAACGTCCGGATGTCTGAAGGTTAACAACATTGCCGGAAGGTCTGACGTTCGGCTGAACATTAGACTGTCCGGCACCCTGAGTAGCAAGGCCGCCGTTCATGCTGTCTTTACCTTTAAATACGTTACCCAAAATGTTTGCCATCCCTGTGCCCCCCGAATGTCAAGCTTTTGTAAAGATTTTGTTAATTCTCATTACTTTATTTATTATACGTGGCTTGTCATTTTTTTCAAGACATTTTGACTTATCACACGCCGTTTTTTGAGGACAGATTTGTGCAGATAGGCAAGTTTTCGAAAAGTTTTAGTACAAATTGCAAAAACGGTTCTTCTTTGGTTTAGAAATACTTTACACGGGGTTTAGCGGAGTGTATAATCACGCACATTATTGGTTTAGTGTCAGTAAACTCTTGGTTTAGGACAGGCAAGGCTATGGAAATCGGATCAAAGATCAAAAATCTCAGGTTACAAAAGGGTCTCACCCAGGAAGAACTCGCAGACAGATGCGAGCTTTCCAAGGGTTTTATCTCGCTTCTGGAGAGTGATAAGACATCTCCTTCAATTGCGACCCTTGAGAACATCCTTAATGCAGTCGGAACTGATTTCGCCCACTTCTTCAAGGAAGAGTCAGGCCAGAGAGTCGTTTTCGGCAAGGATGACTTCTCGGTAAAGCAGGATCAGGAATTAAAGAACGAGATCTGCTGGCTCATCCCCAACGCACAGAAGAATGAGATGGAGCCGATCCTTGTCACTATCGAACCCGGCGGTTCGACTTATCCGGATAATCCCCACGAGGGCGAAGAGTTCGGATATGTGTTGGAAGGCACGATAACCGTGGTCATTGACGAAGAAAGACATCAGGTTAAGAAGGGCGAGAGCTTTTATCTTGAATGCGACAAGCCCCACTTCCTTGAGAACAACACCGGCCGTCAGGCGAAAGCAATATGGATCTCTTCGCCGCCGAGTTTTTGAGAAACGATCACCGACAGATTTTCCTAAAGGGGTAAAGATAAATGGCATATAACCAGATCCTTCCGGACGATACAGGCAGCGAGCACATCATTGAGATCAAAGATCTGTGCAAGAGCTTTGACGGCACAAAGGTGTTAAAGAATATAACTTTCTATATAAGAAACAACGAATTCATTACGCTTCTCGGACCTTCCGGATGCGGTAAGTCCACGACGCTCCGTATCATCGCAGGATTTGAGACAGCCGATTCCGGCATCGTGAACTTCGAAGGCAAGGACTTAAAGAGCGTTCCTGCCAATAAGCGCAACATCAATACCGTATTCCAGAGATATGCTTTGTTCCCGCACCTCAATGTTTTCGATAACGTGGCATTCGGACTCAAGATCAAGAAGGTAAATAAAAAGGAGATCGAGCAGAGAGTTAACAAGGCGCTGGAAACAGTAGGACTTAATAACTATGGCGAGAGATATATCGACCAGCTCTCCGGCGGACAGATGCAGAGAGTTGCCATCGCAAGAGCCATCGTTAACCGCCCGAGGATCCTTCTTCTGGACGAGCCTTTGGGCGCTCTGGACCTCAAGATGCGTAAGGAGATGCAGATCGAGCTTAAGGAGATGCAGAGAGAACTCGGCATCACTTTCGTTTACGTTACGCACGACCAGGAAGAGGCGCTCACGATGTCCGACACGATCATAGTCATGAAGGACGGCGTCATCCAGCAGATCGGCACACCGATCGATATCTACAATGAACCCAAGAACGCATATGTCGCTGACTTTATCGGCGAATCCAATATCGTTGCGGGCACCATGAAGAAGGACAATGAAGTCGTTCTTTCAAGCGGCATCACGTTCAAGTGCGTCGACCCGCTTTTCCCGGAATTCACGGAAGGCATCGCAAATCTTGTCGACGTCGTTATCAGACCTGAGGACTTCTATGTAGACGAAGAGGCTGAAGGCAGGATCAACGGAACGGTTGAGTCCCTCGTATTCAAGGGCGTTCACTACGAGATGATCGTTAGATCCGATGACGGCATCGAGTGGCTCGTACAGAACGTTGACCCTTCTGCAGTAGGAAGCAGAGTCGGTCTTTACGTTGATCCCGACGATATCCAGATCATGAGAAGATCAGAGCTCTCGCCTGAATTCGGCAGCTTCGGCATCAAGCACCAGGCAGCAGAAGAGAGCAGCGAGGCAAAGGAAGCAAAGTCTAACAGCATCGGCGAGAATGTCGTCGAGGAAGCAGATATCAAAAAAGACGAAGACGCTGAAGAAAGTGCAGAGGTTGAGAAAGAGGACTAATGACTGAACTCAAAGCCAGATTAAAGGTTATGCCGGTTCATGCGTTTGTCATGATCTTCGCTGCCCTCTACTCATTTGCAAGCATCTTCATTCCGATGTTTGAATTATTCGTGCAGTATGTGCCTTACCGTACATACTCACTTTTCTCGCTCCTTTTAAATCCGAGGGTCTTCACCAGGATCAGGAGCGGCTCCGTAGATCTTAATTTCCAGAGCTTTGCAGCATGGGCATTTGTAATAACGATCGTGCTCGCAGTTGCAGCGCTTACGCTTTCTCTCAGCTATCCGTTCTACTACAACTCAAGCAAGAAGAGAAAGATCGGTTATTTCAGCGTTCTGGTGCTCTTCATCGGACGCGCGGCATGCCATGTCATCACGCTGTCCAAGATGGTCTCCGAAGAGATGATCAGGAGCAATGACTTAACACCCCAGAGGCTTTATGTCGCACAGTCTTTTGCAGGCAACCTCTTGGTAATCGTGCTCTTCATCGGTGCGGCAGCATGCCTTTACGGTGCTTTGAATCTCAAGATGAACTACAAGATCTTTGCATATCCTTACATTGCATGGATCGTTGTATTTACCATCCTGCCTCTGATCCTCATCCTCTTCAGAGCTTTCTTCAAGAAGGCAGCAGGTGGCGGATATGAATTCACTACGGCAGGATTCCAGGTCCTTTTCCAGAACAAGACCGTCACGACCAGATTCTACGGCATTGACGTTACTTTGCAGGAATACTTTTCGATCTTCTTAAGAAGCCTCGATTATGCGGTCTGGACGACGATCGGATGCCTCCTTCTGGGCTATCCGGCAAGCTATATCCTTGCGAGAAGATCCAAGCTCAAGAGACAGAGCGGATCCAGACTTCTCATGCTTTTCGTATTGCCGATGTGGATGAACACGATGCTCAGGACTTACGCGTGGCGTGCATTCTTCAGCGAGACCGGCGTATTCAACACGGTATTCCAGCAGATCGGTCTTATCGACGCGCCTATCATGTTCCTTAAGAACGAAGTATTTGCAGACATCATCACGAAGCTCGTCATGACAAATGACTTCCTGCCGTTCATGATCCTGCCTCTTTACTCCGTGCTCGTTAAGCTCGACGACAGCTTATCGGAGGCTGCATACGACCTCGGCGCGACCAAGGCCCAGACGTTCTTCAAGGTCACATTCCCTCTGTCATTGCCGGGCGTCATCTCAGGTATCCAGATGGTATTCATGCCTTCGCTGACGTTCTACATGATCCCCGATATCCTTAACGAGGGCTCGAAAACGACGATTGGCAACACCGTCCAGAACTTCATCTTAAATGAAAGTACGACATACAATCAGGCGGGCAACGTTCTGTCACTGCTCCTCCTCATATTCGTTCTCATAACAATGGGAATCCTGCGCGGCCAGGATAAAGAGGCCGGAGGAGGTATGGCATTATGAGATTTATAAAAAAGATCGTACCCGACATCTACCTCGGTCTGCTCCTGATCTTCATCTATCTTCCGATAGTTATCCTGATCGTGTACTCATTTAACTCACTGCCCAAGTCTTTCATCTGGGGCGGCTTCACGCTCGATAACTACAAGAGCCTCTTCAAAGGTTCCGACGGAAGCGGCATTCTCGAATCACTCATTGAGACACTCAAGGTAGCAGCGATCGCCTCTGTCGCATCAACGGCTTTCGGCGTCGTAAGTTCTTTGGGACTTGCATACCTCAATAAGAAACTTCAGAACCTCGCCATGACGATGACATACGTTCCGAACGTTATGCCTGACCTCGTTACAGGTATCTCGTTCATGCTCCTGTTCTCGTTCCTCGGCGTCCAGAAGAGTGAGTTCACTTTGATCATGTCGCACATCGCACTCTGCGTGCCTTTTGCGATCTTATCAATCAGCCCGAAGATCAAGCAGCTCGACAAGAGTCTTACCGAAGCTGCAATGGATCTGGGCGCGACAAGATTCCAGACTTTAAGACTGGTTATCATTCCTGAGATCATGCCGGGTATCCTCTCTTCGGCTCTTCTCACATTCACGCTTTCGATCGACGATTACCTAATCAGTAACTTCAACGTCGACAGCTCGATCCAGACATTGCCCATGATGATCTACTCAATGGCAAAGCTCGGTGTCAATCCGAAGATGAACGCACTGACGACACTAATGTTCGGCGCAGTGCTGATCCTCATGGTATTGTCCAATCTGTCATCGTTTAAGAAAGCAAAAAAATAACAAAAGCCTTTTCACCGGGCAGGGTATGGGCCCGCGAAAATATGAACAAAGCTAATGAGCATAAAGGAGTGTAAAGAAATGAACAAGAACGTAAGGAAAGTAATTGCTTCTTCCACAGCATTCGTTATGGCAGGCTCCATGATCCTGTCCTGCGGCTGCTCCAAGAAACAGCAGCTCGTCATCTACAACTGGGGCGAGTACATCGCAGAAGATACGATCGCAAAGTTCGAAGCAAAGTATCCACAGTACGATGTAGTTTACAGAACATTTGAGACAAACGAGACAATGTACCCCAACCTCGAAAACGGTTATGACGTAATCATCCCTTCCGAGTACATGGTATGCCGTCTCATCGAAGAAGACTGGATCCAGCCCCTCGACTGGAACAAGCTTCCCAACGTTACAAAATACATGGACCCCATGTTCCGTGATGTAACATACACAGACAACGCAGAAGTATCAAGCCAGGTCCTCGATTACGCAGTACCTTATCTCTACTGCACGGTAGGTCTCGTTTACGATGCCAACAAGGTAACACTTCCCGAAGGCACAACAGACCCTGCAGTTATCTGGGACGTTCTCTTCAACACAGACAGCGGCCTCTCGATCGGCATGTACGATTCAATGCGTGAGTCCATCGGTACAGCACTTAACTACTATGGTTATTCCATCAACTCCATGAATGATGCAGAACTCCAGCAGGCTCTCGATCTTCTCGTTGCACAGAAGAGCGCTCTTCATCCCGCATACGGCGTAGATAACCTCAAGGACAAGATGGCAGCAGGCGAGCTCGCAGCATCCATCGCATGGTCCGGCGACCACATCGTAATGCTCGACAGAGTTGAGGAACTCGGCAACAACGACATCGACCTTCAGTTCGTTCTCCCTGAGGGCTCCAACTGGTCAGTAGACATGATGTGCGTTCCCACAAACTGCAAGAACTACGATGGCGCCATGGATTTCATCAACTTCATGTACGATCCCGACATCGCCCTTGAGAACTGCGAATACGTAGGCTATTCAACACCCAACACAGCAGCCAAGGACATGCTCGACCCTGAAGTTTCCGGCAACAAGTACTACTATCCCGACGAGGAAGTCTTCAGCTCATTGGAAGTTTATTACACATCAGATGCTCTTGAAGAAAGATACACGGAGATCTGGAACACAGTAAAAGCAAGTGCGTAAGCGTTTTGTAAATCCTTATCAGGCAGGCCACTTTCTAATTTGGGGGTGGCCTGTTTTTTGTATGAGTGTTCGCGTTTACTGACGGTTGTGATTGTTTGCTGTGGCTTGTTTTCGCTTTGATAGCCGGCTGTAATTGTCTTCTGTGGCTTGTTTTCGCTTTTTTGATAGCGCAGCGATGTACATGCCTGATAACGCAGTGATGTACATGATTGGTCAAAAAATGCCGAAAAATTGCATAAAAAGCCGATTTTGTGCAATTTTCGAGGCGAAAATCGCGAAAAATGTACATCGGCCAAAAGTGAAAAACACAGCTGTCAACCGGATTTCTCAAAATTGAGACCAGTCTCAATTTACCCTCCAAAGTCTCAATCTTTCCAAAACACGAGATTTCGTGGGCAGCAGGGTCATATAATTGATTCACTTGAACCAGGAGGTGATCAGTTATGGCCATTGATATCAGAAAAGAATTGATTGCCAGATATGGTTTGCTCTCGAAAAGCATCGAGGACATTGAGTTGAAACTGCAATCATTTCCTATGGGCAGGATCAATGTCAGAACAAGGAAGGGATATTACTATTATTATCTTGCGGGTGATGATGGCAGCGAAAAATACTTGTCGCAGAATGACAAAGAGTTAATAGAACAACTGATTCAAAAGGATTATCTGAGCAGGGTTTTAAATGATGCGAGGACCGAGCTGGCAGCTATCGGAAAAATGCTCAAGTTATATCCGCATGTCTTAGCGGAGGACGAATACAGTGCGCTTTCAGAGGGAAAAAGGAAGTATGCCAAGCCGATCAATATTTGTGATGAAGAATATGCACAGAAGTGGATGAACACGCCCTATAAGCGCAAGCCGTTCAAGAAGGGCATGCCGAAGTTTTATACCATCAAGGGCGAGTGCGTCAGGTCGAAGTCGGAGGCAATGATCGCAGACAGACTTTTTGCGCGAGGCATCCCTTATAGATATGAATGCCCGCTTAAGGTAGGGAACAAGATCATACACCCGGACTTCACTATTTTGAGGATGAGTGACAGGAAGATCCTGTATCACGAGCATTGCGGAAAGATGGATGATGCTGACTATAAAGAGAATATGGTCGAAAGGGCCAATGATTATAGCGAGGCCGGCATCGTGCTGGGTGACAGGCTTTTCTATACGTTCGAGTCAGATATGACGCCGCTGGATATCAGGACGCTGGACAGGATCACTGAAATGCATTTCAGGTAGGGCTTACTTTTCAAATGATGCTGCGGCTTTTTCTGCAGTCAGTCTTCTCTTCTCGAGAGTCTTGTTGAACATCTCGTCTGCGGCAGAGGGGAACATGTCGTAGATGACTTTCGTGCCTTCTTCGGTGATGCCGCCTTTGGTTGCGACGCGGGTTACGACGTCGTTGAAAGACAGGTCTTTTTGGAGCATCAGGTCGCCGGTGGCGCTCATTGTGTTGAGGACCATTTTGACGATCTGCTCTTTGGGGATCTCGGTGTGGCCTTCTGCAGAGTTGCAGATGACGTCGAAAATAGAAGCTATGAAGCCCGGCATGCAGCTTACGAGTTCGGAGCCCATGCCGACTTCGTTTTCGGGGAGTTCTATCACTTTGCCGAAAGAAGAGAGCAAGCCTGAAAGCAGGGTTTTATCTTCATCTGTAACGAGGCTGTTATAGCAGACGATCGTCTGTGAGCGGTCGATCTCGGCTGTGAGACTGGGGATGACTTTGGCAGTCCTGCAATTTACGAGCTTGGCGATCATGTCGAAAGTAATGCTGCCGTTAAGTGTCACGAGAAGCGCATCATCCTTAAGAGAAGAACTGATCTCAGACAGGACTGTCTTCATGTCAGAAGGGCGCACGCATACGAAAACGATGTCTGCGGTACCTGCGAGCGTGGTATTGTCGCAGATGGTGGCTATGCACTTAGCTTCGGAAAGCTTTTCCGGAGTCCTGTTTGCGACCAGAAGGTCGTCTTTGGCGATGCCGGCATTACCGGAGAACTTCCAAAGCAGCATCTTGCCCATGCTTCCGTAACCTATTATCCCGATCTTCATGACTTCGTCCTCCTTTTGTGGAACTGTTGTTATTCTAATATAATACCCGCTTCGGAAAAGCGGGTTTAACAGTGTTAAATGCCGTATTTACAAGGTTTTTACTGTGCTGCGAAGAATGTGCCGACGTCGTCCTGATCGATGATCTTCTCGAGTGTCTGGACTGATGAACCGTCAGCGATGACGCCCATGATGCCGTTCTCAGTGACCTTGCTCATGGCTGTGATCTTTGTGGCCATGCCGCCTGTGCCGAGCCAGGAACCCTTGCCTGCTGTGAAGTCGAGCATGTCTTCAGTTACCTTATCAACGTAGGAAATACGTACGGCGTTAGGGTTCTCGCGCGGGTTGGAATCGTAAAGACCGTCAACGTCTGAGAGGATAACGAGCAGGTCGGCATTTGCGAGGACTGCAACGTCAGCTGAAAGAGTGTCGTTATCGCCGAATGTGCCGTTATGCATGATCTCCGTTGTGGATACGGAGTCGTTCTCGTTGATGACGGGGATTATACGCATCTCGAGCAGAGTCTCGATGGTGTTTGTAACGTTAGCTCTTGTGAGTTTGTCTGTGATGCCGTCCTTTGTGAGGAGGATCTGGCCGCAGCGGTAAGAATACTCGGAAAAGCTTCTTGCGTAAGCATTCATGAGCTCGCACTGGCCAACGGAAGCGATGGCCTGCTTCTCACGTGTTGTGGTCGGGCGTTCCTTGAGGTCAAGGTAGCCGATGCCGACACCGATGGCGCCGGAGCTTACAAGGAGGACTTCCTTGCCGCGGTTCATAAGATCGGAGATGGAACGACAGAGCTTGTCGATGTTGCCGAGGTTCATTTTGCCGTTGTCGTATGTGAGAGTCGACGTACCGACTTTAACGACTATTCTTTTCGCAAAGTTGACCGGTGTACGTGATCCGCTGTATTTGCTCAAAGTAATTCTCCTTATCTTCTAATAATCAGACCAAACAAGAATAAACTCTTGCTTAATAAAATGCAAGGAAAGATTTATACCGGCCCCGGCTGTCCCGGTTGCTGACCCTGGTTCGGATCCTGGCCCGGTCCCGGAGGCGGGAGAGTAGGTGTCGGAGTAGGAGTTGCCACTACATGTACCGGACAGGGTTTATCGTCCGTCGGGCAGAGGTAGCTGCCTGAGACGAAGTAATCCGTGTAAACCTTGTTTCCTTCTGCTGCACGGCATGCATCCGTCGGATAGTAGCCTGAGGAACATATGGATTCGGTAACTATGGAGTCAGGCTTTTCGAAAGAGGCACCCGGGAGATACAGGTGGATGTGCTGCATGCACCATACCCAGATCTTGATGGCGCTGTCCCAGTCGCACTGCGGGATCTCGGTCTGCCTCAGTCTGTTATCGTAGCCGTACCATACGGCAGCGGTGTAGTACGGCGTGAAGCCGCAGAACCACTTATCGATGTTATCTGATGTCGTACCTGTCTTGCCGCAGGTGTCGATGACTTCGCCGTCTTCATTCTCGATCTGGCCGGAACCCCAGTCGGAAGGAGTATTGTTGTTGACGACTGCCTTAAGGATATCTGCGATGAAGAAGCATGTTTCTTCGGAATATACGCGGTAGCTGATCGGGTCGGACTTAACGATGACGTTGCCTTCGGAGTCGAGAACCTGTGTGTATGCGTAAGGTTCGACATAGGTGCCGCCCGTTGCGAATGTATGATAAGCGGCAGCCATCTCGAGAGTTGTCATACCCTTGGTAAAGCCGCCGACGGACTGTGAAGGGAATGCGCCTTCGGCAGTTCTGTCGATACCGACCTGCTTCAGGTACCAGAGAGCAGTATCGCCTCCGACTTCAGTCCAGAGCTCTGCAGCGATCGTGTTGAGTGAATATGTGAGAGCCGTTCTGATCGTGATCTCTCCGCTGTATGTACGGCCGTAGTTAACAGGCCAGTCAACGTCAGGCCTTGTAGGATCCAAATGCTTTGGTTCATCCCAGACTACGGTACCGGGAGCGATGAGGCCGAGCTCAAATGCCGGTCCGTAATCGAGAAGCGGCTTGATCGAAGAACCCGGGTTACGGTGCGTGGATACCGCACGGTTCAAAGACAGGTTCATTGTCTTCTCGCCATAGCCGCCCTGCATCGCCGCTATCGCGCCCGTCGCGTTGTTTATTACGACCATCGATGCGTTTGGCTTTTCCGGGTAGTCGGCTATCCTGTCCGGATCTTCCTGGAAAAGATCCCGGTCTTTGAATGCGTCATCTAAGACCTCCTGGGGCCTTGGCTCAAGCGTCGTGTAGATATGGTAACCCCTGTTGTAGACGAGTGATGCGGCCAGGCTTCGGGAAATGCCTCTCTGCACGGCAATGTCGCCGATTACTTCGGAGATTGCGTACTCTACGAAATATGAATTGACCGTTGATGTGCGGTCCGTGCTTCTCTGCTTGAATTCAAGCTCGGTGTTGAGGGCTTCCTCGTACTCTTCCTCGGTGATCATGCCGAGTTCGTACATCTTGCCGAGGATAGTTCTCATTCTTCTCTGGGCATTTCTTCTACCTGATTCTCTCAAAGGATTGTAGTAAGAAGGGCTCTTGGGGAGTCCTGCGATGAGAGCGCACTCAGGGAGTGTAAGTTCTGATGCGTTCTTTCCGAAATAGTTCATTGCGGCAGCCTGGACGCCGACATAGTTGTTGCCCATCGGCGCGAGGTTGATATAGAGCTCCAAGATCTCGTCCTTTGAAAGGTTCTGCTCGAGCTGCATTGCGGAGAACCACTCCTGGACCTTACGTGAAGTGGAGTGCTCGTCCTGGCCGCTTATGAGCTTGACCGTCTGCTGTGTGATAGTGGAACCGCCGTGAGTAGCAGAACCGCCGTTTGCGATCGCCGAGATGAGCGCGCTGCCGATACGCTTGATGTCGATACCGGAATGCTCGCGAAAACGCTCATCCTCGATCGCTATGATAGCGTCATCAAGGTAAGTGTTTCTGATCTCGCTGTAGGATACGTAAATACGGTCAACGTTCTCGGAACCCGTGAGTTTTGCGATGACGTTGTTTTCGCTGTCATATACGAATGAAGTCTGTGATTCTTCTGCTGATGTGAGGTCGCCGATGGAAAGCGGCTTTGTAGTGGATGCGTAGCCTAAGAGCATGCCTGCGCCGAATCCGCCGAAAGTGAAGAAGAGGCACAATACGGCAACAATACCGATCTTGAGGATGTCGCCTACGAAGCTGACGATCTCGTGAGTGAGGCTTCTGTTAAATCCGCATTTGGTCGGTTTGCCTTTGAGCTGGCTTCGAAGCTCGTCGGCAAGAGCACTGTTCTCGGGTGCTACGGGTCTTGTGGATCTTTGTTTTTTATCAACATTCGAGGGCAAGATTACCATCTCCTCTTATATTTCTTTTAATAGTACAACGACAATTTTACCACGATTTCATCTATAATTAAGTGACTATTGTGAGGCAAAGAGAAGGGACGGGAGCATTTTGGAGGTCACAGAGCTTACGATTACGGCCGTTGGCAGCGAAGGACAGGGCATAGGAAACCTGCCTTCCGGCAAGACCTGTTTTGTTCCAGGAGTATTCCCGGGCGAGGTCTGCACGGTTCAGATCGAATCCGAGACATCCAAATACGCCGTGGCCGGAGTTATAGAGCTCATCAAGGCTTCTCCCGACAGGATCTCGCCCTTTGTTCCTTCAGATGAAGTGTCCGGCGGACTGCCTTTCGCGTGCCTTTCCTACGAAGCGCAACTTAAGATCAAGCAGACCCGTGTACGTGACTGCCTGATAAGGATCGGAGGCTTTGATCCAGCCTTTGTCGACGGTGTCATGAAGCCCATCCTGGCTTCTGACGATCCTTCAAGATACAGAAACCACATGCAGTACGCGATAAGGGACGGCAGGATAGGCCTGATCGTAGCCAAATCAGATGAGATAGGAAGTTACGACGGTAAGCTCATCGAATATGAGATCTTCGGCAAGATAAAAGATACCGTGGAAGAGGTCTTCGGGCGCGCGCCGACCAGGCTTTTCGACGGTCTGGTATTGAGAGGGTCTCTGAGGACCAATGAGATCCTTGCTGAGCTTACGAGTTCATCTAGCCAGACCCACGAAGTCGTTATCAGGGACGCGAAGCAGTATATAGCTTCAACGGGCCTTAACGATGCAGTCCGCAAAACATGCGAAAAGGACGGCTTTAATCTCAACGGCCTTCTTCTCAGGATCAGTCCCAACAAGGTCTCGAAAAGAACCAGGACCGGCGTAAGGACCATAATCGAAGGCGTCGATTACTACGACGAGATCTTCTGCGGCAGAAAGTTCAGGATCAAGGCCGGATCGTTCTTCCAGGTAAACACAAGCCAGGCCGAAAAGCTTGCAAACAAAGCATCCGAAGCATGTGGCGGAGCATCCGTTATCTACGATCTTTACTGCGGATGCGGCACATTGGGTCTTGCGGTAAAGAAAAAGGGACAGAGCCTTTTCGGTATCGAAGTAGTACCTGAAGCAGTCGCATCAGCGAAGATAAACCGCTCTCTTGCGCTTTCGCAGGACGAAGCCTCCGAGTGCGAATTCATTTGCAAAGACGTTCTTAAAGCGGACTTTGGTTCGCTGATAAAGAGCGGAAAGATCAAGGCCCCGGACTGTGTTATCGTCGACCCGCCCAGAAAAGGTCTCGACATCGGCGTGGTCAAGAAGATCATGGAGCTCGGCGCACCTTCCGTTTGTTACATCTCATGTAATCCGGCCACGCTTGCAAGAGATCTCAAGATGCTGGCAAGAGAATATGAGATCCGGGAAGTAACTCCTGCAGATCTTTTCCCGAATGCGGCACATGTGGAGTGCGTAGTATTGATGTTAAGGAAAAATACATAAAGCTGACAAGAGTGTTTGAACTGGAAGATGGTGTCGGCATTTATAGAAACAGGAGAAGATGAAGATGTGTACAGCAGCAAC
>SVIZ01000035.1 GCA_015069205.1 Oscillospiraceae bacterium | reverse complement strand
CCTGGAAGCGTCAGCTTCGTATATTCCAAGCCAGGTGAAGAAGACACGATCTACTACAATATTTATTCCGGTTCAACGGGCGATTATCTGGTGTTGGATAAATCGTGAAGTTGAAGATAATGATCCTGTGCGCAGCAGGCCATAGCGTCCTTGATGAGACATGCATAGTAGTACTGGTCCTTCTCCTATAAGTCTGAACGGCGCAAAGTCAAGGCCTCATGCATGACATGAGCCACAAGCATTTATCCCGTAAAAGGTGGGAAGACAGCCTTGATTTGACAGCACCGGCTGTTACGGAGGTTGACAAATCATAAGTCCGTGATAACATATGAACAGTTATTCATATGAATAGTTGCTCATATGTTGGGGGAGGCGCTTATGTTTTGGAGTAAGATTTCCGGAGTTTACGATCTGGTCGAAAATATCTATAACGGCAAGACTAATGCGAGGACGACCGATTACGTCGCATCGCTGATGGACAAAGACGATAAGGTCCTGGAGTGCGCGTGCGGCACAGGAATGTTCAGCGTGAAGATCGCGCCCTGCGTAAAGAGACTGACCGCAACAGACTTTGCTGACGGCATGCTCAAGCGGGCAAAGAAGAAGTGCAGCAAGTTCTCTAATGTCCTGATCGAGAGCGGCGACATAACTGCTCTCAAGTATGAAGACAACAGCTTCGATAAAGCCGTCGCAGCTAATGTGATCCATCTGCTGGACGATCCTAAGAAAGCAATCGATGAATTAAAAAGAGTCGTAAAGCCCGGCGGAACGATCGTAATCCCCACATACATACACTTCCAAAGGAGCGTTGCCGCTAATGTTTTCGACAAGGCCGGTGCAGGCTTCAAAAGGCATTTCGATGAGGATAATTACAAAGAGTTTTTCAGAGAGCTCGGAGTCGGGAATGTGCGGTACAAAGTCTGTGAGGGCAGGATGAGCTGCGATGTCGCTGTTTTCGAGAACATATAGGCTTATGTGGTAGAATACGCTTTAAAAGAAGGCTTGGAATGGCCCGCGAGGCCCTAAACACATTGACTAGGTAGGATATAGATGTTACTCTACCTTCCAAATAAGAGATTATAATTAGTCTGTAATCGAGCTACTTAGAAAGCGAGCAAAGAAATGGAACAGAATTCGAGAGAAAAAGAGATAGCAAATCTCGTCAGCAAGGTCATCGGAGATTATGACGGCGGCAAGAATATCGATGCCACGGATATCTTCAACAAGCCTGACAGGAACGAGATCATCGACATCGTAAACAATCTGTTTTTCGTAATGTATCCCGGTTATTTCAAGGACCGTACTTATAAGACCTACAACCTCAGAAATGAGCTCGCGGTAATGATCGAAGACATCTTCTACCGCCTGAACAAGCAGGTCTTTGTTGCGCTCGATTTCTGCAAGCTCAGAGGTTCCATGACTGAGGACGCGCGAAAAGAAGAGAGCTACCGCATCTGCAGCACATTCATCGAAAAGATCCCTCAGATCAGGGAATATGTTGAGTCCGACCTTCTTGCCACATACGACGGCGACCCTGCCGCAAGCAGCTTTGAAGAGATCATACTCGCATATCCGGGCATCATCGCGATCACGACCTACAGACTCGCGCACGAGCTCTATCTTTTGAACGTTCCCGTAATTCCCAGACTCATGACTGAGTTTGCGCATTCAAGAACGGGTATCGACATTCATCCGGGCGCTACGATCGGAAAGCATTTCTTCATCGATCACGGCACGGGCATCGTAGTTGGTGAGACATCCATCATCGGCGAGAACGTCAAGATCTATCAGGGTGTTACTATCGGCGCTCTCTCAACAAGAGGTGGCCAGAAGCTTGCTGGCAAGAAGCGTCACCCGACCATCGAAGACAACGTAGTCATCTATGCCGGAGCTTCCATCCTCGGAGGCGAGACCACGATCGGCAGGAATTCCGTCATCGGCGGTAACACGTTCATCACGAGTTCCGTTCCTGCAGACACGAGAGTCAGCATCAAGAATCCTGAGATGGAATATTATTCTGCCGGCAAGAAGCACGTCAAAGAAGAGATCAAGCAGGACGAGGCCTGGTTCTACGTAATCTGATATTTGCAGATAATCTCGTATTTGTATCAATGACAGCAGGGGCGGAAATCCACGACGGCTGCCTAGTTTTTCGCTCGGGAAACTGTGTAAAAACCTGGAAGGCCGGCTGCCTTTTTCGCGCGAAAACCTGAAATGAAGGCCGGCTGCTCATCTTTTTGCTCATGTTTTTTGCTCGAAAAACTGTCCGAAAACCTGTTTTTTTGCAAAAATCAGTTTTTCGCTCATGTTTTTAGTGTGTTTTACATGAGCAAAAACCTGTACGGGGGAAAATTCCGCTCAAATATGCTCGGTTAAGCAACGGATCTATTTTTTCTTCGTAAGCGACTTTAATATGTCGATGTATTCCGAAGTCAGGTGCGACGGATGGATCGACTGCGGCAGGATGTATCCTATCTCCATGTAGTCGTCGACCTTGAGCTTTTTGGCGATGATGTTGGGACCGTTAAGTTCCTCGTTGATCACGCCGCTGCAGATCGTGTAACCGTCAAGACCTATGAGCATGTTAAAGAGCGTGGCGCGATCGAGCACGACGAGTTCCTTGTCGCAGTCGACGGTGCTTAATATCTCTTCCGCGAAATAGAACGAGTTGTGGCTGCCCTGTTCGTAGGAAAGACGGGGATAGGGCTTCAAGTCTTCCAGAGTAAGATATTTCTTTTTTGCCAATGGTGAATTCTTGCCTATGAACACGTGCGGTTCGGCCTTGAAAAGAGGCGTGAATGAAAGGTTATTGTCGCGCAGAGTTTTTCTTATAACTTCTTCATTGAATTTGTTGAGATAGAGAATGCCGATCTCGCTTCTTAAATGTGCGACATCGTCGATGATGTTGAACGTCTGTGTCTCACGCATGTGGAATTCATATTTGTCGGCACCGCTCTTTTTGAGAAGTTCCACGAATGCTTCGACCGCGAAAGAATAGTGCTGCGCGGATACGAAAAACTTGAGCTTGCCGGATTCTTTTCCAGTGTAGCGCTCGTCGATGAGCTTTGCCTGCTCAAGGACCTGCCTTGCATAGCCCAGGAATTCCTCGCCTTCGGAGGTCAGCTTGATTCCCTTGTTTGATCTCATGAAGATCGTGATGTTGTATTCGGCCTCGAGTTCCCTGATGGCCGTCGTGAGGCTGGGCTGGGCGATGAAGAGCTTCTTTGCTGCAGCCGTTATGTTTCCTTCTTCTGCCACGGTGACTACATACTGGAGCTGTTTTATGGTCATGGGAGCGGTTTCCTTTCGATAGGCGTTTTCTTGATTCTACTACTCGATATAGATTTTATCTATGGGCAAAATGAGTTTTTATGTATTTTACCCATTGCTTCAATGGGAATATACTCCCATTCAATAAATCAACCGCAAATATGGGAGGCACAACATGAAAACATCAGTCATCGGTTATCCGAGAATAGGTAAAGACAGGGAGTTAAAGTTCGCATCAGAAAAGTTTTTCGCAGGCGGGATAGACGAGGCAGCTCTTCAGGCAGTAGCAAAGCAGATCAGAAAAGAAGATCTGCTCAAGCAGAAGGAAGCAGGGATCACTTATATCTCTTCCAACGATTTCTCCTTCTACGATAACGTGCTTGATACGGCATTCCTCTTCAACGTTATCCCCCAGAGATATAAGGATCTGGGCCTTTCAGAGCTCGAGACATACTTTGCTCTCGCAAGAGGCTACCAGGGCGAAAAGGGCAACGTTAAGGCTCTCGCAATGAAGAAGTGGTTCAACACAAATTACCACTATCTCGTACCTGAGATCGACGATGACACAGAGATCAAGCTCGCCGGCACCAAGCCTGTTGATGAGTATAAGGAAGCAAGAGAATTCGGCGTTGATACAAAGGTTGCAATAGTTGGTCCCTTCACATTCCTGAAGCTCGCTAAATTTACAGGCGCAAAGAAGATCAGTGACGTATCAGGCAAGCTCACGGAAGAATATGTAAAGCTCGTATCTGTTCTTACTTCCAAGGGTGCAGATCTCATCGAATTCGATGAGCCTTATCTAGTAAGAGATCTGGACGCTTCCGACATTGAGCTCTTTAAGAATATCTATACTTCGATCCTTGCAAACAAGAACGGCGCGAAGATCCTGCTCCAGACTTATTTCGGCGATATCAGAGACATCTATGCTGAAGTGATCAAGCTTGATTTCGATCTCATCGGCATCGATTTTGTTGAAGGCAGAAAGTCATTAGAGCTCGTTAAGAGTCATGGTTTCCCTAAAAACAAGGCGCTCGTTGCAGGCCTTGTAAATGGTAAGAATATCTGGAGAAACGATTATAAGAAGACACTTTCCGCACTGAAGGAGATCGGCGTAGAGAATGTCGTTCTCGGCACATCATGCTCACTTCTCCACGTTCCTTACACGCTCGATAACGAGACCAAATTGTCTGACGATTATAAGAAGCATTTCGCATTCGCGGAAGAAAAGCTCACAGAGCTCGCTGAGCTTGCTTCGATCGCAGGAACAGATTATGAGAACAGCGAGATTTATAAGAAGAACCAAAGTCTTTTCGAAGGCCGCGTAAACAGCGAGGACAAGGAAGTCCAGGCAAAGGTTGCAGCAATTACTGATGCGGATTATGTAAGACTTCCCGTTTTCGAAGAGCGCGAAAAGATCCAGAAGCAGATCTTAAATCTTCCTTTGTTCCCGACAACAACGATCGGCTCTTTCCCGCAGACATCCGACGTAAGAAAGAACCGCCAGGAATTCAAGAAGGGCTTAAAGTCCAGGGAAGAGTACGTTGAATTTAACAAGAAAAAGATCGCAGAGTGCATCAAGCTCCAGGAAGAGATCGGCCTCGACGTAATCGTGCACGGTGAGTTCGAGAGAAACGACATGGTCGAGTATTTCGGCGAGCACTTAAACGGCTACCTCTTCACTGAGAAGGCATGGGTCCAGTCCTACGGTACAAGAAACGTCAAGCCGCCGATCATCTGGGGCGACGTATCAAGAAAAGAAGCTATCACCGTCGAGTGGTCAAAGTTTGCAAAGTCATGCACGAACAAGCCTGTTAAGGGCATGCTCACAGGTCCCGTTACGATTCTTAACTGGTCGTTCCCGAGAGAAGACATCTCCATCAAGGAGAGCATCCTCCAGATCGCGCTTGCGATCAGAGATGAGGTCTTAGATCTTGAGGCGAACGGAATCAATATCATCCAGATCGACGAGGCCGCTTTGAGAGAGAAGCTCCCCTTAAGAAAGACCGACTGGTACAGCGAGTATCTCGATTTTGCGATCCCTGCATTCAGACTCGTCCACAGCAAGGTCAAGCCCGAGACACAGATCCACACTCATATGTGCTACAGCGAGTTCACGGACATCATCCCGGCGATCGACGCGATGGATGCTGACGTAATCACATTCGAGGCATCACGTTCTGACCTCCAGATCCTTGATTCACTGAAGGCGAACAACTTCAAGACGGAAGTAGGTCCGGGCGTTTACGACATTCACAGCCCCCGTGTTCCTTCCGTTGAAGAGATCGTCGCAGCGCTCACAAAGATGAGAGAAAAGATCGAAGATTCAAAGCTCTGGGTCAACCCCGACTGCGGTCTTAAGACAAGAGGAAACGAAGAAACAGTTAAGAGCCTTACCAATTTGGTTGCGGCTGCAAAACAGATCAGAGGATAAGTCATGAAGGTATCACAGGTATACAAAAAGAAGAGAAGTCTCTCGTTCGAGATATTCCCGCCCAAGAAAGACCAGGAGCTCTCCAACATCGATGAGACTTTAGGTGTTCTCGCTGAGCTCAATCCTGACTTCATCAGCGTCACATTTGGCGCCGGCGGATCTTCCAATTGCAACCGCACCATCGAGCTCGCAAAGAAGATCAAGTACGAGTACAAGATCGAACCTGTGGTACACCTCACATGCCTGCATTACGACAGGAACGAGATCGATTCGTTTGCCCGTGTTCTTAAGGACGAAGGCATCGAGAACGTCCTGGCTCTCCGCGGCGATGCGAACCCCAATGTCCCCGCCAAGAATGACTTCAGGCATTCTTCGGATCTGATCTCATATCTTAAAGACAGGAATGATTTCTGCTTTTTGGGCGCATGCTATCCTGAATGCCATCCCGAATCTTCCGGAGTTGTAAGCGAGATCAAGAGCCTCAAGAAAAAGGTCGATGCAGGCGCCGAAGTCCTGCTCTCACAGCTCTTCTTCGACAACGAGATCTTCTACCGCTTCCACGATGAGTGCAAGATCGCTGACATCGATGTGCCCGTGATCCCCGGCGTAATGCCCGTCATCAATGCGGCGCAGATCAAGCGCATGGTGTCCATGTGCAATGCCTCGTTCCCGAAAAGATTTCAGAAGATCATCTCGCGCTACGAGGACAACAAAGATGCGCTTTTCGATGCCGGCATGTCATACTGCTTAAGCCAGATAATCGACCTGCTCGTCAGCGACATCAGCGGCATCCACCTCTACACGATGAACAACCCGCTGGTCGCAAGAAGGATCTGCGAGGGAATAAAGAATATCGTTTGAATGAGTTGAGGCTGTCTCATGTGTGCAGTGAATCTCCAAAGCTTGTCCAACTTTAGGGATTCGATGCAGTGAGACGGCCTTTTACTTACTGAAATTAGGTTTTCTGATTTCAGTAAGTAAATTCCGCCTGTTAAATGGCGTTTCCCCCTGGATTTTACTTACTGAAAGTGCGCTTTTTAAAATCAGTAAGTAAAACCAGCTCTTTTCCAGCCAGATTTTTTGAGATTTTACTTACTGGAAATACGGTTTCCTTATTCAGTAAGTAAATTCTGCCTGTTAAATGGCGTTTTCCCCCGAATCTTACTTACTGGAAATACGTTTTCTTTTTTCAGTAAGTAATTCTGTACTTTAAGAGTGTATTTTATCCCCATTTGTAATTTACTGAAATTAGGTTTTCTGATTTCAGTAAGTAAAAGCTTCAGTCTTGATTCTATATTTACGTACCTGAAGAGCATTTTTCCGAAATAGGTACGTAATTTCAAAGCGAGATGCACTAGTCAAGCAAAAGTAGACACAAAAACAAGAAATATATACCCTTAATCAGAACTGTAGATAGTTTTGTATTC
>SVIZ01000034.1 GCA_015069205.1 Oscillospiraceae bacterium | reverse complement strand
ACAAGGCTCCCTTTTACGTACCTGAAAAGGAAAAACTGGTTTTAGGTACGTAAAATCTTGAAAATACAGCCGCTGAAGAGAGTATTTTTACGTACCTGGTTGAATAAAATCGCGTTTAGGTACGTAATTGCACTGCGCTCATGATCACTTTACTTACTGAAAATGGGAAATGCTAATCCAGTAAGTAAATTCTTGGAGGAAAAATCATGCTAAGTCCATTATTTACTTACTGAAATCAGAAAACTCGTTTTTGGTAAGTAAATATTCGAGCAAAAAGGCTTCCTGCACCCTGCAATTTACTTACTAAAATCAGAAAACTCGTTTTTGGTAAGTAAATATTCGAGCAAAAGGCTTCCTACACCCACAATTTACTTACCAAAATCAAAAAACTCATTTTCAGTAAGTAAATTCAAATTATCCACTTAAATTGCAACTTGTCCTTCCCGAAATGCAACTTGGACAGATTTGACTACGCGGCATATATGAGTTTGCTATAGTCGGGTCATTCAAGCAAGACAAGGAGTTTTCGGGAAATGAAAAAGAACAAGATCATCAAGGGATTAGGAATTACATTGGGCGTTATAGCATTCATTGGAGTAGCAGGTTCCATCGCTATGGGCGGATATGTATCAGACAGGATACTTCACCAGAATGAAGATAATGACACACATGACAACAGCATTAAGCAGCTCGAAGTCTGGGGATACGATACAGAGAAGTTTGAGAACACATATGAAGGAATCGAAGTAAGCGCAACAGCTGAAGACGGCAACACAGTACCCGGCACTTATTACGATAACGGAAGCGACAAGTGCGTGATCCTGGTGCACGGCGCAGGCGGAGACAGGGTGTGTATGTATCCTCTCGCTGAGCTGTATCTGGAAGACGGATTTGACGTTATCTCGATCGATCAGAGAGGATGCGGCGAAAATGCTGATGACAGGGTTACTTTCGGAATCAATGAATCACTCGACGTTAAGGCGATGGTCAAGTTTGCAAGAGAAGAGATCAGGGCAGGCAAGGTCATCGTTCACGGCCAGTCCATGGGCGGCCAGACAGTTGCGATCTACGCATCAAACGTAACACCGGGCACAGCCGAGGCAGCAGACGCGGTGATCTGCGATTCACCCGTTCCCGGAATGGAGCTCGTTCTCAAGGAAATGTTCGGTGACGGGGATACGGATTCGTTCATGGCTAAATATCTTACAGGTACGAGCAAGATGTTCATGAAGGTTGCAAACGGCATTGATTATGAGGACGGCGACACGATCAATGTGGTAAGAAATGACAATATTCCTACGATGATCATCGTATCCGACAGGGACGAGGTATGTCTGCCTGACCAGGTTGAAGAGATTTATGATAATATAGCTTGCGAAAATAAGGCCATCTACCATGCAGACAGCGCACACATCGAAGGTGTTATCGACGATCCTGATGCATACATGAACAGCGTGGAGAGCTTTCTTAACGGAGCCGGAATCTGATAAATGAAACTTAACCTTTACGAAGACAAGAATACTTCCAATGAACATGTTGACGTGTATTACGCGAATATGCGTCCGGTCATAAGACAGATAATCGACACGGTCAACTCAGAGCGTCCCTCACTGCAGGGGCGCCCTGCTGATGAAGACCTGGATGATGGCGAAGAGATCCTGTTAGATCCCAGAGAGATCTACTATCTGGATCACATCGACCGTAAACTTTTCGCATATACGAAAAACGGCGTTTTCCGTCTGATGAACACACTTGCAGCATGCGAAGAAATGCTTTGGAATTACGGCTTTGTACGCGTCTCGAAATCAAATCTCATCAACATCTACAAGATAAAGCAGTTAAAGCCTGACCTTAACATGAAGGTCTATGCCTCTTTCGATAACGGCGAGAGGATCTGCATCAACAGAAGCTACAAGAAGAGCTTCAACGAGTATCTCCAGAGAATGAGGAGGATGAGCTGATGTTAGCCAGATTAAAACAGTATTTAGTTGAAGTCTGCTGCGTTTACGCGCTGGTCTCGGTCGCAGGAGCGGTCATAGATCAGATAGCAGGTTTCGAGACAAACAACATCAATGTCATGGTCATGTTTGGTTTATGTGTGATCGGTACATTTGTACTGTATCTTCATAAACTGTTCGATAATTTCAGCCCGCTCTTTATGATCGTCGTTCAGTATCTTGCCGCCTGTGGCATCAGTGCTCTGTTTATATGGATAGTGAGCTTTTTCGCCGGTCCCGTGACACCCCGCGGCTGGTTCGAACTCTGGCGTTCGTTTACGATACCCTATGTGATACTTGCAGCATTTTATTATTGGAGAGTTTTCTCCGAGACCAAAAAGCAGGATAAGCTGATCCAGGAGATAAAGGAAAACAACAAGGCCGAAAGCGTCTGACGGCGGGAAGGTTTTCGCTGTCAGATCATCGGATACTGAGTAGGATCCTGAGTGGGATCAAGAGCCGATTCCAAAGCCGATTACTGATTAGGATCCTGATTGGGATCAAGAGCCGGTTCCAGAGTTGGTTCCTGAGGCTGCCCGTTCTTATTTCCGAGATCGAAATGCGGAGGGAATCTTACTACCGTACCACAGTAAAGGCATGTTCCCGTAAGAGGCGTGTTGCCGTTATCGATGATGGTTTTGCCGCATCTGGGGCAGGGCATGGATGCTCTCATTGTGGGATTGAATGTCTCAGGTCTCGAAACGACTTCATCGATCTTGGCATTGATGCGCTCAGGATCGATGCCCTGTTCGACCATGATCTCCATCATTGCCTGAACCATTATCTTCAATCTTAAAATGTCGCTCTTAAGATCGGTAAGGTTTCTGTTTACTTCGGCAACTCTTTCGGAATTGCGAGCTTCCGCAGATGCGTTTTTATACTCGGCTCCGTAGTTGATGTGGCTATTAATTCTTGCCATTATTCTTTCCCCTTTTTCCATAAAGTGATAATTCAGTTTACCATAAACGAATCAATCCGTAGTACTGTTGGGCCCGTAACCTGTTTGTAGTATTCGTGCCATTTTATTCACTCAATATTGTTGTCGTTTTGATGCCATCTGGAAGATAATTTGAAACTCCAGGGGAATAACCTATACCCGAAATCAAAGGGTGACCATGTGGCCGCCCGAGAGATCAAAGGGGAAATAGGAATGGGAATCAAAGGCTGGTATATGGTAGAGAATGCCTCTGCTGGCAGGAGCTTGACCGCCGAAAAGAATTGCAGGGAAGTGGCCGCAAGACGCAGAGCGCCCGCAAAACCTATAAGCAGTTACACCGAATTTAATACTGTTGATAACGGCGTGCAATCCGGTGTAAGGCCAGGCAACAGGGTTCTGGTCAGAGATCTTGCTGCACATGATGCTGAGATTATCAAGACGGAGAGGCCTTCACGGAAAGTAGAGGCAGCAAAGGCTGAAAAGGCTGCACAAGCGCCCGCAAAACCAATCGCAAAGAAGAAAAAGAAGAGTGCCGCAGGTGCCGTTATCGGTACTATGGGAGTGCTCATCGTTGTTGCGGCAGCTGCAGCAGGAGGCTGGTATTATCTTGCCGATAAGCAGGGCAAAGACAATCTCAAAAAAGAAGTTACCATTGAAGCCGGTTCGAGCATTAAGATCGAAGACTTCTTTTCGAATTGCCCTGTCGATGCGAAATTCATAACCGACGTATCAGATATCGATACGGATGTTCCTGCCGTATACCAGCTGACCATTTCTTATGAGAAGGCGTTCACGGAAGACGTGACGCTCAAGATCGAAGACCACACAGGTCCCGACGGAAAGGCGGTCTCACAGCGCGTATACACGACATGGAAAATGCCTGAAGCCGAAGAGTGCGTCGATGGTCTTTATGACCTGTCCGGAATAGCGATCGTTAAGTACGAGGAAGACACTCCGAAGTTTGAGAAGAGCGGCGAGTTTTCGGTGCCGGTAATCGTTACTGACATGTATGGAAATGATACAGTCATCAAGGTCCCGTTTACTGTTATCGACGACCGTGAAGCACCTGTGATCGAAGGCGTTCACGATATTGAGATCGAAGGTGATGCGTCGGAGATCGATCTGCTGGAAGGGATTTTCGCGTATGACGATTACGATCCCGAGCCGACGGT
Source organism: Oscillospiraceae bacterium (assembly GCA_015069205.1). Taxonomy (GTDB): domain Bacteria; phylum Bacillota; class Clostridia; order Saccharofermentanales; family Saccharofermentanaceae; genus Saccharofermentans. The sequence goes on along the minus strand of SVIZ01000034.1, from coordinate 3,095 downwards.
AAAGGTCAACGATTTTTCCGTCAATTACAAGAAGTCCGGCGAATACGAACTGACTTATTCTGCTTTCGATGAAGCAGGCAATGTGAGCAACGTGAGTGCGACGCTCAAGATCGTGCTTCCTGAGAGCGAGAAAGATAAGAACAAAGACGCTGATAAGGATGCCTCTTCTGATTCTGATTCTTCAGGTTCATCGGGATATTCCGGTTCATCTTCAAGTGGTTCGTCTGATTCAGTTTACGAAGCGGCCGAAAATGTGATGAATTCCTTGTGGCGAGACAGCGATGTTGAGACCGCAAGAGCCATCTTCAAGTGGGTCCACTCGAACATCTCCTATCAGACGGTAAGTGATTACTTAAGTTATGAGGAAGCCGCGTACAGGGGCTTTACAAGAAGGAGCGGCGACTGCTACGTGTATTTCGCGTGCGCCAAGATGCTTCTTGACTGCGCCGGCATCCCCAACATGATGGTCGAGAGGTTCCCGGTATACAGCAACGGTCACTACTGGAATCTCGTCCAGCTGGATGGCGAGTGGTACCACTGCGACGCGACCGTGTTCAGAGATCATCCCGCGATGTATTTCATGTGCACGGACGACGAGATCGATGACAGCCATCACTCGTTTAACGGCGCACTTTATCCTGAGCGTGCAGGCGGCTCATCTGAATATCAGGCAACGCCTACACCCGAACCGACGGAAACACCAGAGCCGACAGAAACTCCGGCACCTACGGATACGACCGTGCCGACTCCCACTGAAGAGCCGTCGGAAACAACAGAGCCTACAGAGACTTCGGAACCCTCTTACGATCCTGTAGCGACAGACGATCCCTACACCGGGCAGACAGATGCGGATTACACGAACCCTCCCGTAATCCAACCCGGTGAGGAGATCGGTCTTGCGCAAGATCAGTCAGACGGGGTCAATGTCGAAGCTTGAACATAAAAAATGATATAATTGCTCCTGTAAGTTTTTTTACAGGAGTTTTTTATGTCTGGAATTTTCAAGAAAATCATCGCAGTTGTTTTAACTCTCACAGTCCTGATGGGCTTTACTGCGTGCAAGGCCAAAAGCAAAGTGAATGTGAATGCGCCTCAGGCTTCCATCACCGATGAGTGGACTTTTGATCACGCATTGAAGCAGGGCGAAAATGTTCCGAGATTTATCTTTGACAGCGACAAAAATCTCCCTCAGTTCACATCCGACGGCACGAACTTCACTTTCAATATTGTCCCTGGCAAAAACTATTCCGGCACGATCGAAAAGATCGACGACAGCAACTACGTTCTTTATAAAGACGGCTCACATGACAAGGCTTTACCGGCCACAATCGCCGGCAACTCCCTCACACTGTACGTAAGCGATGACACATATGTGGTGTATGTGGTGAAGAAGTAAGAGTGCTTGTTTTCGAGAGGTTAAAAATATATCTTGGGCCCTGCTTTCCGCGGGGTCTTTTTAACTTAAATAGTCTATAAACAGTTGATGGCTTCATTCAATTCACTTTTGAGGACAAGTCAAGATTTTAATTTCCCGATATGAGGACAACCATCATAAAAGATACTGTTTTGCCTTTTTGGTATTGTTATTCTGATCACATGGTTGATGAAGGTACAAATACACAAGAAAGGACGTGAATGTGATGTGTTGTAAGAAACAACATAATCCGGAAGATCTTCAAAGATTGCACGCACTTCGCCTCATCGACGATGACTTCATGACCATCTGTTTTGATGGTTATATTGAAGGCGTGGAGCTTCTGTTGAAGGTAATCCTGGACAGAGACGATCTGAAAGTCTCAGAAGTAAAGGCGCAGAAAGTTATTAAGAATCTCCATGGACGCGATCTCCGGCTGGACATTTATGCGACCGGCAAAGACGGAAAGAAATACAACATCGAGATTCAGAGAGCAGACAAAGGTGCCCACGAAAAACGAGCAAGATATCACTCAAGCATGGTTGATTCAGATATGCTGAACCCGGGTGATGATTTTACTGATCTTTGTGAGAACTATGTGATATTTATTACGGAAAACGATGTGCTTGGTTTGAATAAACCTATCTATCACATAGATCGCTTCATAAGAGAGGGTTATATGCAATTTAATGATGGTGAGCATATAATATACGTGAATGGATCAATAAAGAGTAATGATACGGCTCTTGGCAGATTAATGCGTGATTTTTATTGCACAGAAGCAAAAGATATGCATTACAAAGAGTTGGCGGAGAGGGTTAGACATTATAAGGAAACTGAGGAAGGAGTTGATAAAATGGGAAGCGTATTAGATGAAATGAGAAAAGAAGTTGCTGATAAAGCAGCTATAGACACAAGAATTGCGACTGCCAAAAAGATGATTGCTGATGGCTTATTATCGCTTGAGAAGATAGCTGATTATTCTGGCCTCTCACTTGAAAAAGTCAGGGAGCTTGCGGGCAATAAGTCAGCCTGACAGACAAACGCGACATACCTATAACAAGAGAGCCTTGCGAAATGCAGGGCTTTCTTGTTGTGTGATGAATTAGATTTATTCCTGCTCGTTTTTTGCGTGAGGGATATTTACGACTGGAAGTTTTCGCGAGGTAAGACTATAGTTAAAGTCTATGAGAACAAAAGCAGCGATAATTGAAAGCATTATATTGGGTATCGGTGTACTGTTAAGTATCCAGGGAACAGCCAAAGCTGTAGGATACTCAGATTCATATATTCCTTATTTCTTGCTTGCTGCACTTGGCATTGTATTTATTGTTATTCTGATTTTACTTCGCAAAAAGAAACTTACATTCCTGCTTGGAATTGGTTTTATCATCGTTTATCTGTATGTTGCGGGATTTGGTTATATCGTGTGCGTTCAGAATGCTGCACGGATGAGGAGACTGGGATATTACGAAGGGAAAGCGATTGAGATTACCATCGGAGAAGACAGATATGTCTGGACAGGTGAAGCATATTACCGATCAGCTGATCTTGAACCTGTTGATGTACGTGATAAAGATGCTTCCATTACCATTGACGGCGAGCCTGGAAGCGTCAGCTTCGTATATTCCAAGCCAGGTGAAGAAGACACGATCTACTACAATATTTATTCCGGTTCAAC
>SVIZ01000020.1 GCA_015069205.1 Oscillospiraceae bacterium | reverse complement strand
GCTCCACTCAAAGTTCTTGGCAAAAGAAAGCAAATTATACTAAGGATTGAATTTACACAAAACTTTGGACTTGACTATAAAAAGCTGTTTTTGTGCAATTTTCGAGTCGGAAACCGCGAAAAATGTACATCGGCATGACTGTGACTATTACTGTGATTTTTAAACTCGAAAAAGCCTACCCGCCTATTACTTCAACTTCGATAAAGTCCGGTTTGTCGACGACGCCGTCAGGCCCTGAGAATGCGACCTGCACCGAACCCGTGTGATAATCGACCAGGATCAGCTGCGCGCTTCCGCCGCCGTGGACATTTTGAACCTTATACTGGTCAACGATCTCCTGAGTTATAAGATCCTTAACGTCTTTGGGAGAAAACTTGTCTTTAGAACTTACCCACTTGTTGTATTTTGCAAACCTTATAGTGTTTGATTCAGATCCGGTAAAGCCGTCCTGATTGCCTGCCGTCGTAAATGAATTGACCACGCAGAGCGAATCCTCGTTGTCCCATGAAAGTCCTTCAAAGATGGGCGTGTCAGCGTCACGGAGAACTGACTTGCCGAGACCCTTTTCGGAGACCTCACTTACACAGTCTTCTGCGCAAAACGAATCGTTGGCATCGGAGATCATGAGGTTGTGGCACCATGTGAAATCACCGCTGTTGCCGACCATGTATTCACCAAGTTCTCTTGCCGCAGCAAACTCTTCCAGAGCATAGCGGAGCTCCATCGTGTAGCATTTTTTACCTTCGTAAACAAATGCTTCTTTATGCTTTGATCCGACATCGAGGATCGCTGCGAAAACACCGTCGTCGTTGATGGCAGAAATGATGTCCAGAAGTCCTAAGACCGATATAGCCGTGAGCGTGCGGCTGCCGTTTTTCATGTGTGTGACGGCATTGATCATGCCCATCTGGTTGTTCGATCCGAGATTCCACTCGAGATTTCTCAATGTGATCCTGTCGCCTGTTGCGGTCTTGCTTCCCCACAAGGAAAGCGCGCTGCAGCATGTCGGACGGAGTGCGTCGGGGATCATCTGCATGAGGATAGCTTCCTCGTAACTGAGAACGTGATCTTCTTCTATACCATGAGCACCGTTTGAGATCGCTTCAGCAAATGCAGCGATCTCTTCCCGGTATTCAGGTCTCATGGATTCGAAAAGCACGGCTCTTCTTTCTTCAACTGCGTCAGCTGAAAACTCTCCGTCGTAAGCCATTCTGATATTCTCATAAAGGTACGGCTCCATCGTCTCTATAAACTCGGGGATCTTTTCTCTGATGAGCGTTCCGTATGCCGCGCCGACCTCTGCCCTGCTGCCGTTTTCGTAATCGAGAGTGATGTCATAATAGCTCGGCATGACCTTGATGACGCAGAGTCCGTCATCAGAAGAAAACGTCTTTATGGGTTCTTCGATCGTTCCCGCATCGGTGTATTCGCGAACCTGTTTTGTGTTGTATGAATCAACGGGAGTCATCGCAAGATTTGCATCGACGACGACCGGTGTAGCCGCATTGCATCCCGTAAGGAACATTGATGTTAACAGCAGTGCTGCTGATATCTTTATATATTTTTTCATTATTCGTTTCTCACTTTCCATATCTGGATCCTGCCTGTCATTTCCGTCATTAGGGAGATAACAAGTGCAAGACCTGCCAGCACAAGAACAGGCACAATGACAAAGTTGTTTACGGGCAGAACTTTTAACGAGAACGCACCGCACTTCATGATACTCTTGAAGAGATTTCCGATAAGGAAGTTTCCGCCTGTAGCCATGAAGACATATGTAAGTATCAGAGAGAACGCAGCCAGCAGCATCAGTCTTAAGAAATGCCATGTGCGTATCGTATTCTTGCTGAATCCCATACTCTTGAGAAGCGCAATGTCCGCTGTCTCCTCATCGATAAAGATGTTCTCGTAAAGTGCCGTAAGAAGCGTCAGGACAAAGGCACAGATCAGGGATACGATGATGATTATGAGATTAAACATCTCCTGATATCCTACAAGATAATGGGGCATGATCTCACTGTTTCTGAGGACCGTTATCTCACCGTCAGGATAGAGTGATTGCATCTTTTCGATGATCTCTTCATGTTGGCTTGCAGGAGCATCTATCTCACAGCTGAAATAGTTTCCGTCTGTTACGAACGAGCCTTCAAAATCGTCGCCCATGAATACCGTGGGTATGTTTGCACCGAACTGGTCGACATATGCCGTTACGATGAAATCCTCACTGACCTTATTGAACGTTATGTGGTCATCTGAATACTTATCGTATTCGATATTTATGGTGTCGCCGATCTTTATGTTTCTTTCTGTCGCAGTGTAATAACCGATCGCAACCTCGTTCCTGAGCTTCGGAGCATTTCCTTTCAGATAGGAGATCTCTGTCATCGGCTCGTCCGTCCATTCGAGCTGGCCTATTGTCTCTCCGCCTTCATATCTGAAGATGGCGCTGCCGTTCATCTTGACCGAGATGCGGGCGGGAATGTCATTGGCTGCAAAGTTGTCATTGATAACATCTACCGCGCCCTTGAAGCTTCCGCTGCCGAGATAGAGTCTCTCGTAATATGAATCGTCGATCGTGACAAGGAAGTCCAGCCTTCCCTGCTGGAAATACCTGTGTGCATAATCCGTGGTCATAATCGTGTCATTAAGTCTTACGACGAACATGACTACACAGATTCCGAGAATATATGCAAGGATCAGTAATAAGTATCTCTTAAATCCCCTCAGGATATCGCTTACCGCAAGGAACATCGGAACTGACATATGCTTCTTTTTGTTAAGTGAAAGTCCGGGAAGAGCGCTAAATCTCTCGCCCCTGTTTTCGCCGTGGATCGCATCGATAACGCTGATCTTATTCATTCTTCTCAATGCAAAGAAACTGAAAAGTATTATCAGGAAAACAGTCACAAGACTCGCTGCCGCGCCAATGAGGATCATCATCTTAACGTCAGGAAACATGATATGCATAACAAACTTGTTGAACAGAAGTTTGCTTAAGAAGAATCCCAAAGGAAGTCCGATCACGCCGCCTATTGCCGCGAAGAAAAGATACTTAACGATGAAGAGCGTCTTATATGAAAGGGACCATACTCCGATTGCTTTCATCATGCCGATCTCACGTTCTTCCCTCTTGATGGCAGACTTCAGACTGAAGTCGATAGTAATCATTGTCATTGCCATGATCACAACTGCCACGACGAGCATGCTTGCCGTTACGATGATCGCGAAAAGTCCATCGTTGTTCATGAAGAGGACCCTGGATGCGTATCCGTATGTGTGATAGATCTCATACTTGAGCATCAGGTCTGTGCTTGAATCTCTGAGCGTTGATATGTAATCGTTTATTCCGGGCACGACCGTACAGGTGTACAGTCCATTCTTCACGGGACACTCCGAATAAAAGATCTCTTTGTCCCTGTCAGAAAGATATATTCTGTCGATCTGCGTCGAAGCCGGATTCTTATAGATGACCGAGATGACAAACTCATATGTGTTTCCCATCTGGGTCGTAATCCTGACCTTGTCGCCAACCTTCAGATTGAATCTGTTGCAGAGCACCTGTGATACGGCAACGCACCCGTTCTGAACCTCAAAATAATTGTTGTCGAAATCGATCGGAATGTCGTATTTTCCGGGCATGTCCGTGATGATCACTTTCGAGCCGTAATGAGCATCATTTCTAACTTTATCACCAATGAATTCGAGTGATCCGAAATCCAGAAACACAGTTTCTTCATATATGCAGTCCGTGATGATCGGCTTTTCCATGATGTCGCTTGTAAGGCTCTCAACAAGGCCTTCACTGTCTGCAACATCATTGTCGACTTTGAGAAATACATCCGATGAATTGCACTTCTCGTAGGTCTTCTGCTCGCCTCCGAAAAGCGCATAGATCATGGTCGATCCGATTACCGTAAAAGTAACCGCAGCTATCATGAATATACAGGTTACGATATTAAGTCCGGGCTTGTCCTTAATATCATTTTTGAGCATTCTGAAATACATATTACCAACCCATCTCCTCGAGCCAGTCTCTTACCCTGCGCTCTCTTGCGGAGAGATCGTCTTCGGTCTTCTTTCCGAGGATCAGTTCACCCTGGATGTTGCCGTCCACGAGATAGATGATCCTGTCTGAGATCGATGCGACCTTCTCACTGTGCGTGACCATGAGGATCGTAGTACCCATACTGTTAGCCTCGAGAAGTCTATCCATGACTTCGCCTGAAGCCTTTGAATTAAGGGCTCCCGTAGGTTCGTCAGCAAAGATTATCTTCGGGTGATTGATAAGTGCTCTGCAAAGGCATGCTCTCTGCAGCTGTCCGCCTGATACTTCAGTGATCTCGCGGTCCGCCTCGTCAATGATGCCGAGTTTTCTCATCAGTTCTTCGGCGTACTGCCTGACCTCTTCCCTGGGTCTTATCTTTGCCTGAAAACCGGGCAGGACGATGTTGTCCAGGATGCTGAGTTTTCGCATCATATACATCTGCTGGAAAACAAATCCCATCTTGATGAGTCTTAAGCTGATGAGATCTTTTTCCTTCATCTTTGAGATCTCATCGCCATCGAAAAATACGCTTCCGGCCGTAACATTGTCCATGCCGCTCACGGTATAAAGGAGCGTCGATTTGCCTGAGCCCGAAGGTCCCATGACCGATACGAACTCGCCCTCATCCACCGTAAGATTTACATTCTGAAGTACATTATTACTCTGCTTATTTACTATATATGTCTTGCAGAGATCCTTTGTTCTGATCAATGTGCCCATTTGGGTGCCTCCCTTTCCATCATGAGCACATTTTCCTATTCAACTATTAAAAAATCCTTAAAGCCGGAAAATAATTTTTCGCGCAAGCAATATCCGAACGGGCAGCTCAGTTTTTTGCTCATGAAAACAGCTTAAAAAAGCTGAGCAGAAAGCTGTCTTTTTGCGATTTCCAGTTTTTTGCTCATGAAAAAATCATCAAAAACATGAGCATTTACCTGAGCATTATTCCGCCACTCGAAAATATGTACCGGCAAGCATTACAGCGGAATAAACACCTCGAATTCCATCTCTCCGGTATCTTCGAGATAGCGCGCGGCAACGTCGCCGCCTAACTTATGCGCGATGAAAGAAGCTTCATAAAGGCCAAGACCGTTACCTTCGACCTGCTCTGCATTAGAGCCGCGCCAGAAACTGTTAAATACATAAGGGATCTCATTTTCGGGAACTCTGCTGCCCTTATCTTTTACGGCAAACACGTAGCCGTCTTCATTCTTATCGACAACAACGGTGATGCCGCGGCCGTCGCCGTACTTGACCGCATTCTCCATGAACTGGGTAAGGATGCGCGTAATGCCGTCCTTATCGCTGTTGATCATGACATCGCTGTTCATCTCGACCGTGAGCGGGATCCTCAGCACGCTAAGCCTGTTGCCGTACTCGTCCTTGATAAACTTCCCGATCTCGGGAAGATAGAATGCTTCGATGTGAGGCTCGAAAACGACCACGCCCTTCGACGCGCTATCCAGGAGTTCTTTTACGAGATCCGTAATGTCATCGGCGTTCTTTGCGATCTTGCCGGCAACTTCTGCATCCTTTTTATCAGGAATCCCGTTGTCACGGTAAAGGCCGCTTTTTATTGCTTCAGAATACAGCTTTATGTTGGCAACAGGTGTCTTGATCCCGTGGGCGATGGTTGATACAAGTGTGAGCTGTTCTTTCTCGAGCTGGCGGAGTCTTCTGGTGTCGCCTGACAAGCGGTCACGGAGCATGTTCATGCCCCAGATATACTTGCCGAAATATCTGTTTTTGGATTCCGGGAGAGCAGCTGCATTCTCATTTTTGGCGATGCGTTCAGGGTATTCGGAGAGCCTGTTAAAAGGCAGGATGACCTTGCGGTCGATGTAAACAAAGATCAACGCTGCAACAACAAATACTGCAGCGATTATCAGTTCACACAACAAGATATTATCTGACAGCTTTTGCTGTTCGAATGTAAACACCAGGAGACCTCTGAACTCACCTTCTTCCATGATGCTTACTACCGTTGAATCCTGTGCGGTAATTACTGAACCGTCAGCATTAATGCCGCCTTCAACATATCTGACCTCAACAGGAACATTGTCTTTGCCGTACTCCTGCTCCCAATTGTTATCTGCAATAAGTGCGCTCAGCTTAGATCCGTAATTCTCATTGCCGGCAGAAGAGACTTCGTTGGTTACACGGTTAATGAGAGTCATTCTCTGACCTTTTGTCTCGTTATCTTTACCGGTCAGATAGAAAAATACGGCCAGTCCCAGGACTATGCAGAAAAAGAAAAGAAGAAAATACTTTCCTATGTATTTTCTCATTTGGAAGATTCTCCTCCGAACTTATAACCGACTCTCCAAACGGTGTGGATATATTCCGGATTATTCGGATCATCTTCAAGCTTCTCGCGGAGCCACCTTATGTATACGGTAAGCGTCGACATTTCAGAGATGCAGTCGGTTCCCCATACGGCATTGAACAGAACTTCCTTGTGAATGACCTTTTCGGGATTTTTAAGAAAGTAGATGAGAATGTCCAGTTCCTTGCCGTTTACCGGGATCACCTTGTCACCCTTGCGGACGGTCATATCATCGAGATCGACCTTTATGTCTTTATATGAAAGCTCTTTGCGCTCTTCGGAAGCATCGTAATTACGGCGGAGTATAGCCTTGATCTTTGATGAGAGAACGGGGAAAGAGAAAGGCTTTTCGATGTAGTCGTCAGCGCCGACATCAAGACCTAGGATCTTGCTCTGGTCGTCGTTTTTGGCACTCATCATGATGACCGGAAGGCCTAAGTCTTTGCGAAGGATACGCAGTGTCTCATAGCCGTCAAAACCCGGAAGCATGACGTCTAAGAGCATCAGGCGGTACTTGTCTTCCTTAAGGGCAGAAAGGCCGGCTTCACCGGTTGTTTTCCAGGTGACCGTAAAGCCGTCGCGGACAAGAAAATCCCTTATGAGCGCGCCCAATTCCTCATTATCTTCAACGATCAGGATGTCTGTCATATGTGCCTCTGAAAAATAATCTCTTTTTGCATTATAGCAAATAACAAAAGATCATTTCAGCGACTCGATGTTCTTCCTCACGCGCGGCAGACCGGTGATCACGATCAGCACGCTTGCAACAACAAGGATTGCCGCAACCACTGATATGGTTATCACTGAGTTTTTTGTGAGCAGATATGTGCCGTACAAAACTCCGCCTGCCAAGAGCGCGGCAATGAGCTCGGCGGCGAGATTAAAGAAGCAGTTCAGATTGCCGCGGAGAGCAGAAAGTTCGTCAGACCATACCGTATACGGCGAGATCGAATCCATAATGACGCCGATCATGGTGGCAGTCAGGATGCAGACAAATGCAGTAATGATATACAAAGGAAGCCCGGCGGAAACACCGAAGAAGACCGTTACTGATGCTACCGCAAATGCCACTGGAATGAATGTGAACAGTATTGCGACCCGGACCTTTGCCCTGATCTGCTTACCCAGATCTGCCGGCAGATATTTGAGCATGTCTAAGTGAACGCCTTCGCGCGTAAAAGAAGTGGAAGCGATCGAATTAAGTCCTGAACCGATAAATGCCATCGCGATGAACGCGCCGAATAATATGATGTGGCTTACAGGTTCATTGCCTGCAAGCTTGGCTCTGAACAGTTTGAAGAATTCGAATTTCGGAGCTTCGATAATGAATATGACTGCCGCGATAGGCCATATGAGATTTGCGAAAACGCAGTTCATGCGGTAGGTCATGTTCCTTGTAAGGACCTTGATCTCCTTGGACAGGAGCGATGCTGACACACCGCGCTTTTTGTATGAGAAAGATGATTTACGGTGTCTCTTTTTATTTGAGATGACGGCCGCCGCGAATAAGCCTTTTCGATATGTTAGATGCGCAACAAGGACCGACAGCATGTACAGCGCGGCGATGATGAGCACCGATCCGATGAGAGGCAGAACCGAATGGTTTTCTATCGCCATCGTCGTCAGATAGTTTGTCGGGAATAAGATGTTGCAGATCGAAGTGAATGTGTTGTCGCTGACGACCAGTGAATTCAGATAGTTAATGACGCTTATCTTTCCGTAACCTTCGAATGACAAAAGGAACATTACGGAGAAGGCAACGAAGACTACGATCGACGTGTAGTAGTAGATGCTGACCCTGTTAAATCTCTTCAGGACGAGCATCAGGAGCAATGCGATTATCGAGCAGTAGATCAGGGGTATCAGCAAAGAGCCGAAGAATCCCACCACCGAAGCGATCAGCGCGACCGGGTGAAGCGCTTCTTTGATGCTGGCATTTTTAATGGCAGATATGAAATATCCTATGTATATCGCGAAAAGCACGTTTGATGTCATGACGTTTTCAGCCTTGAATGTGTGCCAGAATCTCGCTGCATAAAGCGAACCCGGAGTTACCGGAAGAGCTGTCAGGAACTGCAGATCTGATGAGAAAAACAGGACACTGAACATGAGCGGCATTCCGAATACCATCGCAAAAGCCGATATAAGATCGATCTCAGTCAGAAGGCCGTAGCTATTACCGTCAAAGCCGTACATCAGGTTCGTGAGCGCATAAGTGACATAGCCGATAACAATTGATACCGGCACCATGATACCTATGAAAGCGATCATGCCGAACCTGTTATAGAGCTTTACCTTTTTCTCGCCCGTAGGCTTGGGCATCTCCAGATTCGAACTGAAGGCTTTATATAAACTCCGGGTTTTGTTCATAATGACTTCTCCCGGTTGCCGGTAAGTTTTACGAATATCTCCTCTAATGTCATTCCGGGATTATTGAGCCTTAAGAACTCCAAAGTGCCCTCCGTTATTATCTTTCCCTTGTTGATTATCAGGATCTTATCGCAGAGCTGCTCTGCTACTTCCAGAACGTGGGTCGAGAAAAGGACTGCGTTTCCGGCATTGGCGTGTTCCCTCATCATCTGCTTGAGTTCGAATGCCGCCGTCGGATCAAGTCCGGTCATGGGCTCATCCAGGATCCACGCCGGAGGGTTGTGGATAAGCGCTGAGATGACCATGAGCTTTTGCCTCATGCCGTGCGAATACTCGCGCATCTGTGTTGTAAGGACATCCTTCATGCCGAATCTCTCAGAAAGAGTGCCGATCTTTTCTTTCCTTATATCTTCCGGTATCTCATACATATCGGCGATGAAATTCAGATACTCAAGGCCTGAAAGCTGTATGAGGATGTCCGGATTATCGGCGATATAAGCAAATGATCTTTTTGCATTTATGGGATCCTTGTTTATGTCGAACCCGTTTATTACCGCGGTTCCTGACGTTGGCTTAAGGATACCCGTGAGCATCTTGATGACAGTGGTCTTTCCCGCTCCGTTAGGTCCGGCGAAGCCGACTATCTCACCTGCCTTGACGGTGAATGAGACTTCATCGGTAGCCTGGTGGCCGTTTCCATAGATCATGGTCAGGGATCTGGCTTCTATCATTGGGATTCCTCCTGTCAGATGTCTGATTTGCTTTTATCAATTAAACAGATTATGGCACAGAATAGTTGCGAAAATTTGTCCTTGGAAACTGCCTAAGGTTAAATGATTATGAATAATTTCTATAAATTTTATTTTATAAGGGTTCCGTCTTCCGCACCCGGAAACTGTCAAAAATAATTTAGTGAAATGCCCGAATCCCTTATGTTTCGTAGCTGTAACAATGTTAAACAATTAATTTCCGGCCGGCGACCCCCAAACAAGCCGAAAATGCAATAGGATTAAGGCAATTTCGGTTTTAGGTCGATTTTATTGCCGTTTTTCTGTTCATTTTGTGCTATTTCTTTATTATTAGATTTTTTACACAAAAATTACCCAAAATATCCTTTTAACATTTATAATTTATATGTGCGCTTTCCCGGCAAGGGAACACTTTATCAAATCCATGGAGGCTTTAGTATGACACTTGAAGAGCTGTATCAAGGTTATAATCTTGATGAGTATTATATTGGAAAGGTTACTCAGGTATACCGAAGTAACTGTACCGCCCAGATTGATAACCTCTCTTTGATGGCTGACAGAAGCAAATTTAACGCTTCCTATTTGCCCAACTCAATTAACTTTTACGTAATCATCGATTCAGTCCTCGGACTGTTCCTCGGAGAAGTTTTCGAGAACAAGGCATCAAGAAAGAACGTTTTCGACACAGCAGGCGGTGATGCAGCGTCCAGCGACTATATGGAGATCCAGATCGATACCATCGCTCTCATGGCACCTGACAGGGATAAGTTTGATCTTGCAGGTTTTAAGACTCTTGGTATTACAGATAAAGTATATCTTGCAACAAATGAGATCTATCAGTTGTTCCTGAAATCTCTCGAATTCGGCAACGAAGATGAAGAACCCCTCCCGCCTTTTGCAACATTCCTTAACAGATCTGAGGCTGACGTTATTTTGAAGCCCAGCACGCTTTTCAACCGTCACCTTATGTGCATCGGCGCTACGAACAGCGGTAAGTCAACAACAGCTCTCGCTATCCTTGACAAGGTCGTATCCACAAAGCGTAAGGCTCTCATCATCGACCCTACAGGCGAGTACAAGAACGCATTCAACGATGACGAGATCACAAAGCTGACTCTCGGTGTAGATACAACAGTTTCCCCCGGTAAGATCTCAATGGAACAGTGGGAGAAACTCTTCGAGACAGAGAACAGCAGCCAGGGTGCCGTCCTTTCAGAGGCTATCACATCTCTCCGTTACATGAGAAAGATCGGCAGCGACGGATGGTATGCCAAGATTGGTGAGGACATCGAGGAAGTTCAGGAGAACATCGCATCCGTTGGTAAGGACGACGTAGAGTTCAACATCGAGCTCCTCCCTGAGCAGATCCAGGCTGAGTCCATCTGCGAGCCTGACAGAGACAACAACTACAACTTTAAGTACCGTTACGATACGCTCAAGGCTAACATGAACGCTTCCCTCATCCAGAAGATCCAGTATCAGATGACAAATACGAGATTCCTCTCATTCTTCTCTGACGATCCGGATATGTATAACCTCCTCGACGTTATCGAAGAGTTCGTTCATCTCCCTGAAGCAAGTCTTTACATCGATACATCCGCTCTCGGTGCTGCTGAAGGTATCGGCGGAATGGTAATCGACCTCGTAAGTACATTCGTAATGTCACGCGACAACATCTCACCGTTCGTATTCTTCATCGATGAGGTTCACAGATATGCCAAGTCCAGATACTCCGAGAAGGAATATCACGGCGGTCTCACACTCCTCGCAAGAGAAGGACGTAAGAAGGGTATCTTCCTTTACCTGACAACACAGAACCCGAAGGACGTATCTCCTATCCTCTTCGGTCAGGTCGGTACGATGCTCATCCACAGACTCATGCTCAACGATGAGATCCATGCCGTAGAGAGCCACCTCGACGATTACGCTATCAAGCACGTCAGAAAGCTCAACCAGGGTGAAGTTATCCTTACGAGTGTTAACCTCCTGCACAACATGTTCATCCATGTTAACAAGAGTAACAGAACACAGCACAACGCTACACCTCAGCTCTAATAAAGAAAAGATAATACTGAAAAAGCTGTCTCACAAACGAGGCAGCTTTTTTATTGTGATAAGTAGAATTACTTCAATTTGCACTGGCCAATAAATATGATCAATATTCCCGAAAATAAAAACACCTTCTGTGGAACTTCAGAAGGTGTCTTTATTGCTAAATACTCTGAAAATGAAAAAGGAGAAAATCTATTTCAATCCCAGTTGTTCTCTTCCCAGTTTGACTCTTCCCAGGAATGGAGTCTGTCTACGATGGTCATCATGATCATCTCTCTCATCGGCTGCGGGAATGCATTGAGCTCGTTGTTGAGCTGGTCGCTGATGGCATCCAGATCTTCCTTGACCGCCCTGATTACCGCGCCCTCCCTGTTCTTGGAGTCGGATATCTTAAAGTTTGTAATCGTCTTCTTAAGGAGCTTAACGTCTCCTGTCTCTATATCACCATACTGAACGTCTTCACCGGCATCAGAAGGACCGGCAAGTTCGATTCCCCAGTCGGACAATACTGAGTCAGCAACCATGTTGATCAGCGCATAACTCCCGTCTTCTGAAGGATCAAGTTTTCTGACCGTAATATCCTTTGCCTTGACACCGCTGACAAGAAGATCGACTATGTCCGATCTGATCTTGACGCCGAGCAAAAACATCTTCTGATCATCTATCTTCTTATTGTTGTCAAAATACACCAGCGGTTCATCAATATATCTTGCAAGATCGAAAACCATGATGTCCTCCTTATCCAAAACCAATCTCTTATTCACTTTAATAATCCTCATTCCGTGCATTAAGACCCGCATAATAAATCTTTATGTCTTAATAATACGCCCTTGATATTTCTTTGTTGTTTTCTCTATGTGAATAATAAGAAAAGCAGTTCTTAATAAATGAGAATATTGTTAACAAAGCAAGAAAAAACAGTCCGGGAAGAGCGCTCCGGACTGCCTTTTATAATGCATTAAATAAATATTCAGATTATTTATTTACGATGTTCCTTACCCAGATGCCAGATCTTACGAACGCGAAGGCAATGAGGCACTTTATGATCTCCGTGGCTCTTATAATGGCTACCATTAAGATGATGGAAATGCCCGTAAAATAGCTCATATAGGCTGCCAAAGGCACAACTATAACCCATGTGAACACACTGTCAAAGAGAACAGTTATAAGCGCATTGCCGCCGGACCTGATGATGAAGTACGAAGCGTGCGTATAAGCGCAGAAAGGCATATTGGCAGCAGCTATCAGGATGAAGACTGTCGCAAGGCTTCTGATCTCATCAGTAGTGTTATACAGAAGCGGGAAGACGAATGAGATCCCCGCCAATAATAATCCGAACACCAGTCCGCACAGCACCGTGAACCTGCGCATTGTGCCGGCCTTCTTTTTGGCATCTTCCAGCTCGCCTGAACCTAATATGTGACCCATCATGATTCCTACGGCCTCACCCATGGCAATGAACGCCACACCCATGAGGTTCCAGATGGTGGATTCGATCTGGGTCGCAGCAACGGCATCAAAGCTTCTGTATGAGTAGCACTGGTTGATGGTCGTCATTCCGAGAGACCAGAAAGTCTCATTGGCCATGAGCGGAAGCGCCCTTAAGATGAACCTGCCGACAAGTCTTCCGGGGACGTGGAAGTGCTTGAAAGCTCCCTTTATGAACGGGAAAAGATCAGGATGCTTGCCTGTATAGATGATCAGGATAGCAAGCTCAACAAATCTGGATACTACGGTTGCGATGGCCGCACCTTCCGCTCCCATGGCAGGAAGACCAAAGTGACCATGGATCAAAAGCCAGTTGCCGGTAAGGTTAACAAAGATCGCAGCTACGGATGCAAACATCGGCACCTTTGTGTTTCCGAGATCTCTTAAAGTACCTCCGTAAGCCTGTGTAAATCCTACAGGGATAAGGCTTATCAGGATTATGTGTATGTATTTGACACCGATCTCGAGTGCCTCTGCAGCATCAGCAGGGTTGTCCGCTTCACCCAAAAGGAAAAGGTTGATCAAATGGCGCGAGTAGAGAACAAAAAACAGCGTGCATATAGCGGAAAGTATTGCATTAAATACGAGCTTAAAACGGAACGAATAGCGTATGCCTTCCGTATCGCCCTTGCCTTTGTACTGGGCAGTAAAGATACCGACTCCGGCAGTGGCGCCGAATATAACGAGATAGAAGACGAACATAAGCTGGTTGGCGATTCCGACACCGGAAATCGCGTTAGTACCAATGCTTCCGATCATGAGATTGTCCAGAAGGTTTACGAAGTTCGAAATGCCGTTCTGCACCATCATCGGGATGGCGATCTTAAGAAGCGTCTTAATATAGGATCTGTCGTTCTTTAATTCTGTCATGTGCTTATTTTCTTTATGCCTGAATAGTCAGTTTGAGCATTGTATCAAATCACAGGGCGTAATTTCAATCAGATATGCGGCCAAAAATGTCTACAATCAGTAGACATCAAACCTAATGTTTTAGGGATTAAGTACAGAAACGCGCTTGAGGCTTACCTGCCGACCTTCTTCGCTTTCTTCTCGAGATACATGGCCTTGTCCGCTTTGTTCATGCAGTCAACGACTCTGTGCCATTCAGTAAGATCGGCTGTTCCGATGCTGGCACCGAGCTTATACTGATTCTTGCCGGACTTGTTTATCTTATCGATGCTGTTCATTACGGTACGCTTAAACTTGGCGACTCTTCCGACTTCGGTAGTGATCAGGACGGCTGCGAATTCATCTCCGCCCATTCTTGCGACAAACTCGCCTTCCTTAAGGGCTCCTTCAAGGCATCCCGCGATCTCCTTGATCGCTTCGTCGCCTGCGTTGTGGCCGTATGTATCGTTAATGAGCTTAAGGTCATCCATGTCGATGGAAGCTATCGCAAGATCACATTTCTTCCTGCCGTCCTCATCGAACTTCTCGGAGATGTTCTTTTCGAAGCCACGCCTGTTGAACGTGCCCGTAAGAGGATCCAAAATATAAAGCCTCATTACGTCGGAGATACCGAAGAGTTTCTCGTAAAGGTCGAGCCTGTTGATCGTGTGACCGACCTTCGCGAGCAGAAATTCGATCTTGAAATCAATGAACATACGGATGCTCGTATCGAAAGATACTGCAGCATAACCATAAACTTCATTTTTGTTAGACAGCGCGAAAAAGATAAGCATTCCGTCGTCACCTTCAAGGTCATCAGGCAGAAGTTTCTCGTTCGGGAAAGTTCTGACGTCAACATGGCTCTCTCCCCTGTTCTTGAAATAACCTGCGAGCGCCCTGTCGTTTTCGCGGTACCTGCAGAAATAGCAGGACCTGACGCTTTTTACTGTCCTGAACTGGTCAAGAGCGATCTGGATCGCTTCCTCTTTTGAGAGCGCGCCTTCGAAAAGATTGTCAATTACGACAAACTCTCTCATGTCATCCATTGATACCGAAGATGCGACATTAAGATCTGTCATGGTCTTATATATGTTTTTACGCTCGACGGCATCACCTGTCGTCTCACGCGGGATTATCGTTCCGGGAATGATCGTGTCGTATTCAGGCTCTCCGCCGTTCTCGATCTCCTCAAGGATATTCATTGCTGTATCCACGAGTCCTTTATTCGAGATCTCTATCGTAGTGATCGATGGTATATGTTCTCTTGCCTCGAGAGCATTGTCGACACCGCTGATAAGTGTATCTTTGGGGATCTCATAACCTCTCTGGATAAGCTCGTTGCAAAGCGCGATCGCCTCATAGTCATTGGAACAGATGATGGCCTCAGGCAAAGTTCCGTCTTCCTTAATGAAAAAGTCTGCCATCTCAGGACCCTGGGTGATCCAGTAGTTTCCGTGGAAGATCTTATTCTCATCCACTTCATATCCGAACTCTTTCATAACCTTCTCGAAGCCTTCTCGTCTCTCTGCTGAGTCGATGAGATCATCTATACCCGTTACGAATCCGATGTCACCGGTCTTGCACTTGGAGATGACATGCTTTGCGATGTCGTACATCAGGCTCCTGTTATCGGGAATTACGTTATAGAAACCTTCGATCCTTGCTCTTATGCAGACGACCGGCGGAGCTTCCGTATCCGTCAGAAGATTTTCTACGAGGTCTTTGGCCATGCCTTCATGGATCAGGGTATCGTAGCAGAGAATGATGCCGTCATAATTATGTATTTCCGGCAAGTCCAATATGCTCTTAAACCCGACTACGTGAAGAGGATTGGTCGTGGGGATGGAACATGTTCCGAAGACGTCAATAACATGCCCCTTCTCAGTGGCATAGTAATCAAGATTCTTCATTATGGACAGGGCAAAATCCCTATACATATCCCCGATAAAAACACACAATCTCATGGCGATATTATACTAACGTACCGCCAAATATGTAAATAGCAGATATGTGTGTTTACAGGTGTTTTAGCAAACTTAACGCCTTGCCGCCTTATCCTTGTAAAGGGCTTCATCAGCTTCATTCAGCGCCGCCTGGAAGGCAGTGAGATCACCGTTGTAGCTGGCATAACCTATGCTCGCCGTAAGTTCGTATTTCGAGCCCGCTTCATTGTTTAAACGGACGACAGTATTCTTGATGGTATTGCAGAGTTCTTTAACGAGCTCTTCATTATCGGTCTTCGTGATGATGATGAATTCGTCGCCGCCGTAACGTGCAATGAATGTCTTGAGGGTATTATCGCCGCATGCCAACTTGAGCGCATCAGCAGTTCTCTTGAGCGCCATGTCACCTTCAACGTGACCGTACTGGTCATTGATCTGCTTGAACTTGTTGAGGTCGATCATGAGGATATAACGTGTCGATCTGTCAGTATTCTGCTTGGAAGATTCGCCTGCTATATATTTTTTGAGCTGCGTCCTGTTATTAAGACGCGTAAGCTCGTCTATCGATACCTGGTCGTTCAGCGAAATGATATAGACATAAAGCATCATTATCGTAGAACCGAAGCAGAAGAAAGGCGCAGCAAGCCACAGGGTCTGAAGCACGCCCGTAATCGATATGATGATCGGATAGATGGCACACGCCAGATACTGTTTTCTGACCGCAAAATTCTCTTTTCTGAACGCTCTTAAGAATGACCTTGCCGTACTCGCAACGACATATATCAGAGGGATTGCCAAAAACACAATATAGTAACCTAATGACGGCATACCATCTTCCTTAATGACAAATCCCGGAATTGCTATGAAAAGAAAGACAATAAGCACTGCTTCAAACATGGCAGGTATCAAGGCAATGAATCTTGCTTTGGTGGCCGTTATGTATTTCTCGCCCTGGGAGAGCTCAACATATATAAACCAGGAACTTGTAATGGCACTTAAGAATATGGCGTTAAGGATATTAACGATCGAGACCGAAAAACGCGTAAAAGGGATTATACGGGCCATTATAAGTACCCAACAGATATCACAAGCAAAGTAGAGTATGTGTGCAAATACTATGTTTATGAACGTGATCTGTTTGGCCTGTCTGCCAACACCGCCCAGATCTTTGATGAGCAGCATTACGAAAATGATTATGCAGACAATATTTGCCTCTGTATAAAAGAAAGTATAATCCAAGTTCATAATGCGATTGTATCACGCTAAAAATGTCTTATTGTTAACTAAATGTTAGAATAATTATACATTTTCATTTTCAAACATTTACTTGGAGCTTGTAAGGCATGCATTTTACTGAAGCAAAAGGCATATTAAAGGGCAGCGGCAAAGAGATCGGCATGAACATATACCGTGGCTGCACGCACGGCTGTATCTATTGTGACAGCAGGAGCCTGTGCTATCAGTTCACTCATCCTTTTGAAGATATCGAAGTCAAGAAGAACGCTCCGGAACTTCTCGAGAAAGCACTCTCTTCCAAACGCAATAAGTGCATGATCGCGACAGGATCAATGTCTGACCCTTACATGCACTGCGAGAAAGAATTAAGACTTACAAGGCGTTGTCTTGAGATAATCTATAAACACGGCTTCGGCGCTGCCGTACAGACCAAGTCAGACCTGATACTCGAAGACATTGATCTTCTGGATAAGATAAACCGCGATACTAAATGCGTTGTCCAGATGACGCTCACCACTTACGATGACGAACTCTGCAAGATAATAGAACCTAATGTCTGCAACACAAAAAGACGCGTTGAAGTGCTTGAAGAAATGCAGAAGCGCGGCATCCCCACAGTCGTATGGCTCACCCCGGTACTTCCCTTCATTAACGACACAGAAGAAAACATCACGGCCATTCTGAACGAATGCGTGCGTGTCGGCGTTAAGGGTATCATCTGCTTTGACATGGGACTTACATTAAGAGAAGGCGACCGCGAATACTTCTATGCCGCGCTCGACAAACACTTCCCTTATCTCAAACAAAAATACATTGCCACATATGGAAATTCCTATGTGGTATCAAGTCCCAATTCAAAACAGCTGATGCAGATTTTCAAAAAGACCTGCAAAGATAACGGCATCATTTACGATCCGGACAAGTGCTTTGAATATATGCAGGAATTTCCAGAGAACAAAAATCAGATAAGTATCTTTGACCTCTGATACAGGATCAGATTATCTCTATCTCTGCCGTGACGATATCAGTTACCTTCATTAAAATGTCAGAAGGAGCTTTCTCTACTACTTTGCACTTTCTCGCATTCAGATCCAGCGTCCTTAAATGTTCACATAAGATCACGCCTGTTGTCTTCGTTCTTGAATCAAGAGAAACATGAAGAGGAAACTTGTTGTCGGTATTTGTAATCGGGCAGACGACTGCAAGCTTCGTCCGCTTGTTAAACTCATTGTTGCTGATAACTATCGCGGGATAAGAACCCTGCTTTTCCTGTTCTGAATCAGTATTAAAACTTACCTTGATAATATCGCCCTGCTTTACCATGCTTCTCTACCCTCAGAATCATCCCATACAAAATCAACGTGCTCGTATTTTCCGTTGAAGCCTTCAAAGAGTTCCACGATGTTTTTCCTTTGTGCCGGACGTGAGCGCTCGATTATTATCTTGCCGTCTTCGATGAAAAGATCGACCATCTCATCTTCAGACCAGCTGAGCTCGTTAAGATAATGCTTCGGGATCCTTATGCCCTGGCTGTTCCCCCATTTCTGGATTGTAATGGTCATATTCGTGCCTCCTTCGAGATGTTTATACAAAGTATATACACAATGAACCGGTATTTCAAGTCCTTTTCCTTTGACCTTTGGGCGATAGTTTTATAATATAAGCCTGATTAACCCGGGGAATCGTTTTATATGAAGAGCTATTTCTTTAAAGTTTTACTTTGGATCGCAACTACTGCGCTCATAATGCTCGGACTGCCGTGGCTCGCAGTCACTTTTTCAGATAACATGAGCGGCATGATCGTAAACCTCATCCTTTTCTATGCGATCGATCCCCTTTATGTGATCGTAATGGGCGCCTGCGCCGGACAGAATCTCAAGGGTTACTGGTATCTTCCTTTAGGATGCGCAGGGCTTTTTCTTCTCGGCATATGGCTTTATCTGTCAAAAGATCTGTCGCAGTTTTATTCTTACTCAATCGTCTATCTGGCGCTTGGCATGGTCTCGATGTTCATCTCATTTTTCTTCAAAAAGAGGATCCGCACAAAGTACTGAAAGCTTAGTGCAACATTTCCATTTTCTGTCTTGTATATATGATGTCAGACATGACGGAGATAACATTTATCTCTATGTTTTCGGATGATCACAGATCTTCGAAAAGCATTGCCGCCGTATCTTCAGCGCTTTTAATTGCCTCCTCTGTGTCCATGGTTGGAACAATGAGAGGAACTATCCTCTCAAATCCTTCCTTAAGACACTCTTCATAACCACTCCCAAGCAGGCCCGTGATCCCATACACGGGCTTGTTCATTTTCTTTGCAAGTAAAAGGACCTTATACGGTGCTTTACCGTTCACGGTCTGTCTGTCCATCCTGCCCTCGCCTGTTATGACGATATCAGCTTCACTGATAAGCTTTTCCGCACAGGTTATTTCCATCACGATATCCGCACCTGACTTAAGCTCTGCACCGAAGAAATTCTTTAATGCAAAACTCATTCCGCCGGCAGCACCCGTGCCCTCTTCAAACGGATCGAACCCTGATATCTCCGCAAAGTTTTTAAGCCACGAATCCATTTCAATACAGGCTTTCTCATCAGCACCTTTCTGCGGCCCGTAAACACGGCTTGCACCATCAGGTCCGCACAAGGGATTGGTGACATCACTTGCGACCGTTATGTCTATATCCTTTCCGATGAGGTCTGTTGTATCGACTTTGCATAGATCTTTAAGACCTGCCGCGCCCTGTTTTATATCGCTGCCGTCTTTATCCGTAAGCTTCGCACCCAGTGCCTGAAGCATGCCTGCCCCGCCGTCATTTGTGGCGCTGCCTCCGATGCAGATAACCAGTCTTTTGGCGCCGTTTTCCATAGCATCTTTCATCAGCTCGCCGACACCATATGTGGTCGTTAAATTGGGGTTGCGCTCTTCCTGTGAGATCAAGGTCAGGCCCGCTGCTTTTGCCATCTCAATATATGCGGCATCTGTTTTGGGATCGAATATATAATCTGCTTTTATCTTTGCTCCGAGAGGACCTGTGACAGTTAATGTTTTCGCGATGCCGCCTATATATGGAGCAATGGAATCAATGGTTCCCTCGCCGCCGTCAGCAAGCGGGAGCACCGTAACTTCAGCACCCGGGTGAGACCTTAAGATGCCGCGCTTAACGGCGTTCCCTGCCTCAAGAGAAGTAAGACTTCCTTTAAATGAATCCATTGCGACTACGACTTTCAAGGAGACCTCCGGATCAGAAAAAATGCTTGCATCAGGAATATAACATGTGCGTTTTTCTTTTTCAAAATGTATCATTAGTATAGATGAACGGAGGTACTTAATATGAGCAGAGTTGATTTCGGTGCACACCCCATTATGCTTCCCCAGCCGGTACTTATCGTCGGCACTTACGATGAGAACGGAGTCCCCAATGCGATGAATGCAGCGTGGGGAATCACGACGGATTTCAAAGAGATAACCATCAGCATGTCCGAGCATAAGACGACCAAGAACTTCGCCGTTACAGGCGCATTTACTGTCAGCATGGGCACGGAAGACCAGGTCGTTGCATGCGACTATGTCGGAATCGAATCAGCAGACAAGGTGCCCGACAAGTTCGCAAGAGCGGGCTTCCACGCCACAAAGAGCTCCTTCGTTAATGCTCCTCTGATCGACGAACTTCCCATGGCGTTGGAGTGCAAAGTAAAGAGTTTTGAAGACGGCATCCTGATCGGCGAGATCGTAAATGTATCAGCTGATGAGAGCGTAATCACCGACGGCAAGATCGACCCCAAGAAACTTAAGCCCATCGCATTCGACCCGTGCAACAACGCCTATCTTGCAATGGGTGACAAAGTCGGTAATGCGTTTAAGGATGGAGCCGCATTGAAGTAACCATAATATTAGCTTTACGGACACATTACCTTCTCGTTAGCATGCGCATAGTAGATGCGTTTTGGCGAATAACTTAGAACCTTGTCCCAGTCAGCCTTAAGTGCAGCGTTATCAGCATACGCTGCAAGATATTCATATGGTTCAAGATCACCTGCAAGACATATGCCTTCATCCAGCATGACACATATGCTGTCTTCACTGTGGCTCGGCGTGGAAATGATCTCTCCGTTAATTCCCATTTTCGCGAGAAAAGAACGGGACTCTGCTGAAGATAGCACGACAGCTTTACTCTCATCTACCGGAACATATTCCAGATCATGCATTCTCGCGAAAATCGGATCTGAATAGTGCACTGATCCAAGTTGATGTTCCATAACGACCAGCTTTACGCCCTGAGCCATCAGTTCACTTGCAAGTCCGCAGTGATCGGGATGGTGATGTGTGCACAACAGATAAGTGATATCGGACACCTGAATTTCCTGCGCCTTAATTGCCTTATAAAACGCAGGCAGCGTACCTGCAAAATCAGTATCAACAAGAAGGCCCGCACCCGTGCCCTTTATAAAAAATGTATTTGTATTTCCGTATCTGATCTTAATTAACATGAATATCCCCGAAAATTGATAACCCCCATTATTATAGGTCCGCTCCGGAAAAGCGGCGGCTTAAAAACTGCACAAATTAAGGGCCAGAAAATGTTCAGATTTGAATTAGCACTCTCACCTTGACAGTGCTAATCAGGGGACTATAATGCAGTTAGAACAAGGAACGAAGATCGATAGATCAGACCTCCGCTCTAATGCTCGGATAACAACGATCAAAGGAGATGATTATTATGTTGATGTCCGGATTATTTGGAGAAGATTTGTTCGATGAGTTTTATGGCTTACCTACACAGCGTGAACTTGCCAATATCGACAAGCACCTTTACGGAAAGAACGCGAGAAACCTCATGAAGACCGATGTCCACGAGACCGATACTGATTATGAGATGGATGTTGATCTTCCGGGCTTCAAGAAAGACCAGATCAACGTCAAGCTTGAAGACGGCTACATGACCATCAGCGCGACCAAGGATCACGACACCGAGAAGAAAGACCAGCACGGCAAGATCATCCGTCAGGAAAGATATGCCGGTTCAATGCAGCGTAGCTTCTATGTCGGCGACGGCGTTCAGGTCGAAGACGTCAAAGCCAAATTCGAAGACGGCGTCTTAAGGCTCTGCATACCGAAGAAGGAGTTAAAGGAACTCCCGGGAAATAACACTATAGCCATCGAAGGCTAATGAAGCAAAGGGAACAATTACTTGAATCAGGGGGCTGTCTCACAACGGATGAGACAGTCCCTGATTTTTTTCTGTGAATCAAGATCGGATCCGAGGTTTGCTGCAGGTTTTCGAAAAGCCGCAGTAGCGAGGCTTTTTCGAATTCAGAAAATCACAGTAAGAGTCACAGTATGCTATGACGGTTACTGTGATTTTTTCGAGCCTCTATTAAATAATCACACTAAAAGTCACAGTGTACCCTGACGGTTACTGTGATTTTCTGCAATATGAGGGGCGCGAAAAAACTACAAACGCAGCATATGGAGACAAAACCTTTTTCGCGATGTGATATCAGCCTTTTATGGCTTCAACTACTTTAATATCAGCAGGCAGCCACTCAACGCTTCCCAATTCATTCACTGAAAGCCACTTAGCTGCTTCGTGTTCAAGGAGTTCGATGTGTGAATCGTCTTTAAGCTCGGCCCAAAAACACTGCATCGAGAGGTGGAAATCAGTGTAGTCGTGCTCTACGGTGACGAGAAGATCTCCGACCGTGATATCGGCATTCAGTTCTTCCTTGATCTCGCGGGCAAGCGCCTTCTGGGGAGTCTCCCCTTCTTTTATCTTGCCGCCGGGAAATTCCCACCCGTCCTTATATTCACCATAGCCGCGCTGGGTCGCCAGGATCTTTCCGTCTTTCCTGATTATCGCGGCTACAACATGTATCGTCTTCATAAATAAACTTGTATCTCCATCTTCCGGATTTGTATCATTTTCGACAGGTCAGCTGACACCTGTACGTTTTAGGTATTCGTTAATTCGTATTCTGCAAAAAGAAGATGTCAAATGAAATCCTCTATTAAGTTTCTGTCACGAATCCGCTGTCGATCGCATTGGCAAGCTGCTCAACTGAGTAGGGCCACTTGTCTGCCGTACCCACACGGACCTTGATGAATTTGCCGTCGGATTCGATGAGAATGTTGAATATGTTATCTTCGCTGGTGGCGTAGCTCAATGCACGCCTTCCGGAGTTAAGCTTGAATTCCTTAAGGATCCATCCCATGACCGACTCTTTTGTCGTGTCATATAAAGTGCCGTCATCTTTCTGGACCATGATGTGGAGATAGCATTCGGTAGCGGTGCTGCCGCAAAGATAGAAATTGCCGCCCTGGCCTGTGTACTGAAGGATATCGGAATCGTAGCTGAACTGATATGTCTCGCCTTCTCCTGAGCCTTTAAGGGTAACAGTCTCAACGAATTCACCGGTCTCAATTTCCTGGACCGTGGCCTCGGCCGTGGAATCCACGAACTCATTGGCAAAGGATACCGTTGTAGCTTTCGGGCCGTGAGTGTCAGCGGTGCAGGCGCATGCTGATAATGTCATGCCGGCAAGCAGGATTGCTGCTACTGTCTTTCTGATCATGTTATCCCCCATGTGTTTTAATGTGGTTATTATACATAAAAATTATTATTTGTATTTTTAGGGAATCGCCACCGTGTATAATGTACGGACGAAGACTGCGAAAAAGCAAACGGGGATAACTGATTTGAGAAGACTTGTTTATGGTTTGATATCGCTTCTGCTGCTTGGCACCGAGGTCCTGATAGGCCTGTTCGGACAGGGCTGGGTCAGGATCTATCTGGGCGACGTTCTGGTAGTAATCCTTTTATACACGATCGTCAGGACAATAATTCCAAATAAAAAGACACCGTGGTTCATCATTCCGGCCGTCATTTTGATATTTGCGTTTGCAGTTGAATTTCTTCAGCTCTGGGGTTTCTGCGACAGGTTTGGGATCACCAATGAATTGCTTAGGATAATCATTGGGACGGGCTTTTCGACTATGGATCTCATATGTTATCTGATCGGAATAATACCGTGCTTCATAGCCGAGTTTGTGATCAATAAAAAGCTTGGCTGATTATCTCTTGCACTCGTTCTGAAGCAAGATAACGATGCCAATCAGGAAATCAGAGTTTTGAACCGCAGGAATCGCAGAATGAACTGCCGGGATCAACAATGGGTGCACCGCAGTTGCCGCAGAATTTCTTCTGTATGGGTGCCGCCTGAGCAGGCGCAGTGGGAGCAGGTGCAGCCGGAGAAGGCTGTGCCTGATAGATGGGCTGGGGTGCATTGACCGCAGTAGGATCGATCGGTACGCCGTACTGGTTCAGAACGGGCTTGTAGTTGCCATTCTCATCTACGGGCATGCCGAATTCGTTGAGCTGTGTATTAACAGGCATACCGTACTGGTCAACGGGTACACCCTGCGCAGGAGTATTAGGATAAGGTGCATATGATGTCTGGTCGATCGGAACATTGTAAGCGCCGAGCATGGGATCGTTCGGATCGGTTCTCACAACAGGATTGGTGTTAGGATCAACGTAATTGCCTTTGGGAGCGAATTTCGCGATCAGGAATGAACCGAGAGCGCCTAAGCCGGCAAAACCGTAAGCAATGAAGACTGATCCGTATTCGATCTCAAGGAAGCTTCCGACGAAGAAACCGAGAAGTTCCATGCCAACCCAAAGGATGATCGTGAGCGCAATAAACAGGCCGGGTCTCCTGCCTCTTGCAATGGCATTCCTTCTGTTGAGTTTGCAGAGGCTTACGATACCGAAAATCTCTAACATACACTTATCTCCTTTTACCACACCATATAATCAGATTGCCGGCTTAACAGCTGCTGATACCGCTGTTGATTTTACCATTTTCGCGTTTAGTTAAAAGGGTTGCCTCACTTAAGAGACAACCCCCGTTTTTACTTGTGATCAGATCATTGCGCTGAGGTCTGCGCATTCATAATCAAGCGCAAGCGCAACATTCTTATTTACGATCTTGCCGTCATAGCAGTTAACGCCTGTAGCTATTACGGGATTTGCCTTGCATGCATCCTCAAGTCCTGACTTTGCGATCTCAAGACCATAACGGAGAGTAGCATTGGTGAGAGCGATCGTTGATGTTCTCGGAACAGATCCGGGCATGTTGCCTACGCAATAATGTACAACGCCGTCTTCAACATAAACAGGATCATCATGTGTTGTGACACGTGAAGATTCACCGCATCCGCCCTGGTCGATAGCTACGTCTACGAATACTGCGCCGTTCTTCATCTCAGGCAGATACTTGCGCTTGAAAAGCTTAGGTGTGGAACCGCCCGGAATAAGAACAGAACCGATTACGAGGTCTGCATTGATGACTGCTCTTTCAACATTTGAATCGTTGGAAACGAGAGTCTGAATGTGTGAGCCGAATCTGTTATCGAGCTCTTCAAGTCTCTTGAGGTTAACGTCGAGAATGGTTACGTTTGCACCCATGCCGACTGCGATCTTACATGCGTTCATACCGACCGTACCGCCGCCCAGGATAACAACGTTTGCCTTGGGTGTGCCGGGTACGCCTGCAAGAAGAATGCCTTCGCCGCCGAACTTCTTTTCGAGATACTTGGCGCCTTCCTGAATAGAGAGACGGCCTGCGATCTGCGACATAGGAGCAAGGCACGGCAGCGATCCGTCTTTTTCCTGAAGCGTCTCATAAGCAACTGCCTTCACCTTGCCTGCGAGAAGAGCATCCGTCTGCTCTTTGTCTGCAGCGAGGTGGAGATATGTATAAAGGATAAGTCCTTCCTTGAAGAACGGATATTCTTCCGGCAGGGGTTCTTTTACCTTGACCATCATGTCAACGAGAGCCCATACTTCGGCGGCATTGTCGATGAGCGAAGCGCCCGCATCGATGTACTCATTGTCAGTAAAGCCGGAACCGACGCCTGCGCCCTTTTCCATGTAAACATGGTGGCCGGCAGCAATATAGGCCTTGACGTTGTCAGGTGTAAGTCCCACACGGAACTCGTTGTTCTTGATCTCTTTTACACATCCGATCTTCATGGTTTATATTCCTCCCAAATTGATTGTTCGGATAGCCGAACAGTTACTATTATATAGTATCTTTTAATATTTGTTTTCGATTCATTCACAACATGCTTTTTTTAGGTGTTTATACTTTAAATTATCGAAAAGGAGGACTGGTTTTGGATTTTGCAAGGATCAGAAGATTTACATATATCATCAACAGTGTCATCCTGTTTCTCGTAATCGCGCTTGCAGGGTTCTTCTTCCTGTGCAAAGCTCCAATCCTTATCTGGTTCAGCATCCCTACATTACTCGTTTACATCCTCGGCTATGTCCTGATATCCAAAGACCGTCTCGATATCTATGTAAGACTCGTTTATTTCTGGATCACATTCTATATGTGCCTGTGCACTTTCTGTCTTGGATATAAGATCGGTTTCCATCTCTACTGTTTCTCGATGATACCTATCATCTTCTACACTGAATACATGGCTGACAAGCTCGGCAGGACTAAGGTCAATGCTTTTGTGGCAAGCAGCATTATCGCCATATGCTACCTCCTGTCCACCGGATATACCGCATTCAAAGGACCGATCTATCCGGTCGATAATTCGATCGCGGGTGCATTCTGGACTTTCAATTCGGTCATCGTAATCGCCTTCCTGGTCTTCTATTCCAGACTCATGTTAAGCCTCATCGGCGACTACGAAAACAAGCTTAAAGATGCCGCTCTCATCGACAAGCTTACAGGTCTTTACAACCGTCACTACATGATGGAAAAGCTCGAGAAGACCGTTAATGACAGCGGGCCCAAATTCGTCACCATGATCGACATCGACGACTTCAAAAAGATCAACGACAGATATGGTCACAACGCGGGTGATTATATCCTAATCAACGTTGCACGTATCATGCGTGAAGTCTGCAAAGACTGTGACATCTCCCGCTGGGGCGGCGAGGAATTCCTGATCTATTCTTCAGGAAACCTTCGCGCCAAAGGACTTCCTATGTTCGAGACACTCCGTCAGAGAGTCGAATCCGAAGATTTTGTTTTCGGTGAGGAACATATAAAAGTAACTATCACTTCAGGCATGGCAGAATACACCTCTGATTCATCCGTTGACAAGTGGGTTAACGCAGCTGACAACAATCTTTATACAGGCAAAAAGACCGGCAAGAACAAGGTCGTCTACTAATCCGCGGTATAACCCTTGTGATATAATTTGCTCAAAATTCCATGGGGGTGATCTGTCATGGCCAAAAGAGCTGATATCCGTAATTCAATTGACAGATATATTAGGGACCAATACGGCGCAGAGCCTGAATATCCCTGGCCGAAATATAATCAGCACGCAGTATACCGCCATCAGGACAACAAAAAGTGGTTCGCACTTATCATGGAAGTTGACAGGGATAAGCTCGGGCTTTCCGGCAGCGGTTCCGTGTCCGTAATAAACCTCAAGATAGACGATGTGTTTTTCCGTGATGTGATAATAAAAGAAGCCGGCATCATGCCTGCCTACCACATGAACAAACAGCACTGGATAACCGTTCTGCTGGACGGAACAGTGCTTTCTTCCGAAGTCGAAAAACTAATCGATGTCAGCTTCAATGCAACAGCGCCAAAGCGCCGCAAGAAAGTCAGAGAACCACGCGAGCCCAAAGAATGGATCATCCCCGCAAACCCGAAGTTTTACGATGTTGAAGCGGCGTTTGCGAAAAACAGCATCATCACATGGAAGCAGGGCGCCGGCATAAACCAGGGCGACACAGTCTATATGTATGTCGCAGCACCGGTATCGGCGATCCTATATAAATGCAGAGTGCTGGAAACAGACATTCCCTATGACTATCAGGATAAGAATCTATCCATCAAAGCACTCATGAAGATCGAACTTCTCAAGCGTTACGATCGAGATGCATTCACTTTCTCAGTGCTCGGAGACGAGTATGGGATCTTCGCGATCAGAGGACCGAGAGGCGTACCGTTTTCGCTGAGTGAAGCGTTGAATGAATAATACCTTTTCATGTCATTGAAATGCTTAACTATGAAAGTATTACATTCGATACATACGTCATCAGTGTAACGGCGACGTTGATCATCATAAGCACCGCGAAAACCAGGAAGTGCGTTTTGAGCTTGTAGTAGACGGTCGCGATGAACTCGCGGATGAATGCGTTAATGAAGAAATAACTCTTTGTTTTGCTGCCGATGCCTTCAGCTTTTATGTGCTGTTTTGCTGCAAGGAAGCCGGCGCGGAAGACATGATAGTTTGTCGTGGAGAAAGCGATCTTCGGAGCTTTCTTGTTGGAAGTTTTCTTTATGAGTTCTACTGATTTCCGGAAATTCTCGTAAGTGTTTGTAGCCTTGTCTTCAGTGATGATCGAAGATTCCGGAATATCCTGACTTACAAGATAACGCTTTATTGCTTCAGCTTCACTGATGACTTCGCCTTTTCCTTTGCCGCCGGTGGGAACGAAAATGATGTCTTTGCCGGTTGCGTTTTTCTGCATGTTTGCAAACTCGACCGCACGGTCGATTCTTGATTGGAGGAGTTTTGTGGGGGTTCCGTCTTTTCGCATCTGGCAACCGAGTATCAGAATATAGTCCTTGTCAAAAGCAGGAATATGCCGCGCTGCCCTGATGCTGAGGATGATGGAACCGGCAAGGATGCATTCGAAGTAAACGACTATTATGCCCGCGGTGTTTTCGATGAACATGCCGATGAAACGGCCGGTGCCGGTATATTGATGCACGTCGATGAGTGTTGAATTCTGAAGAATGTATGTGACCGTGGCCGGTGTGAAAGTTGCTATGACTAACAGGAGGCTCAGGAAGATTGCAAGCATGTTCGTCCATGTGCGGCCTTCCCTTTGCAGAAGCCTGATGTTGCTTACCGTCGCAAGGATAGCCATAAGCACGGCAATGGGCATCGTGAAGATGGCAAATGTCTGTAAGTAACTCATGAAGTTTCCGAACACATCCAGGATGCCCATCCTCTGGACCGTTAACAGTTCTAAAAGATTCAGCAATAAGCTTCCGGCCATGAAGATGATGAGGCCGCAGGTAAGGATGTTGCGCGAAAGGTAAAGATTTTTTCTAAGACCCCTTCTGTACATGATTATGAGATCCATCAGAAGTATGGCGAGATAGACCGCAAGACCGACCCTGGCAATGAAGCTTCCGGTGAAGTCACCGAAATAATCGTCGTGCGTAATTATTCCGTTCTTATGAACATAGAGAACAGCGGTGGAGGTTTCTTCGTCACCTGAAATTACAGTAAGAAAAGCACGGCCGGGGTTTTTGGACCTGACTTTTACATATGCGGTATCCCCTTCTATATGGAGATATAAGATCTCCAGTGTGTCCTGTCCGCCGTCATCGATAACCGCGACAGGAACTGCGCCGTCTTCTGACATTCTGAAGTTTGTGACCAGACATACGTATTCGTCTCCTGCAAAATAGACATACACATAACAGGCGAGGATCATGACGATCGCCAGAAGAAGATATCTCAATTTCAGGAACAGATTTTTCATACAAAGAGATTATACCTGAATATCCTTGCGCTTTTGAACATAATAAAAGGTCCGGGGGCTGTGGAACCGGACCTTTCGGGGGGAGGGTATTATAGGGTTTTGAACAAAGAGCTTTTGCTCTGATGGGTTCATTATCTGCCTCCAACTTTAAACGTACTTAAAATTGACCAAGTTATTTTTTATAATATGAAAAGTGACGACACTTAAAGGAGACCCTGCCCATGAAAGGTTATGAATTCATCGATAATAAAGGCACTTTTAAGCTTGAAGACCCTGATCTTTACAGCTATCTGTATTTCCCCGTAGGCGCTGCCAGCGGCATGATGGGATCTCTGACTCCGGAATTCGGAGGCGACCTCAAGACTTCGCAGAACACGTTTATCCTTGAGCCCGTCTCCTCGGATAATCTTCACAACAACCGTTCCACCAGAAACTTCTGGATATGCCTTGAGGACGGCACGCTCGTCTCCGCAACCGGCGCTTCCGCTTCTTCCCATGCGAAAAGATTTACTTCCGGCAAAGACAAGGCAACCCTTTACGGCGGTCTCCTCTGGCAGAAAGTTGAACGCGTTATAATCGGCACTGACTTAAAGACTGAAGTTACAACATTCGTACCGGTAGAGACTTCAGATAAGATCGAGCTCACGAGAGTTAAGATCACAAACACCGGATCTTCAGAAATTACTTTCACGCCCACTGCGGCAACACCCATCTACGGACGTTCCGCAGACAACATCAGGGATCACAGAAACGTTACTTCTATGCTCAACAGAATGAGCGTTACCGAATACGGCATCACAAACGATCCCACTCTCACTTTCGATGAGAGAGGGCACAGAAAGAATAAGGTGATCTACGGATTCTTCGCTTCTGAAGCTGACGGAACCAAACCTGTCTCCTTCTGCCCCATCGCTGAGGATTTCATCGGCGAAGGCGGTGCTTTTGATAACCCGAGATTCCCCGTTACGGGAACTCCCGCTTCACTGCCCGGCACACGTGCTGACGGCTTTGAGGCCATGGGTGCTGCGCAGTTCGCGAAGAAGACTCTTGCACCGGGAGAAAGTGCTGAATATATTTTCGCGCTTGCGATAAATGACATGTCAAAGCCCTCCGACAACGAGGACGACATCAAAGCTGAATCCGGCATTATTGAGGATATGGCAGTTAAGTATCTGAAGGGCGATGTTTTCGAGAGCGAGCTTGCGAAAAATAAGGAATACTGGGACAGGAAAAACAACGTAAGCTTCCACACGGGCGACAAGGCTTTTGACAGCTGGATGTACTGGGTCGGCGTACAGCCGATGCTCAGAAGGATCTACGGCTGCTCGTTCCTGCCGCACCACGATTACGGCAAGGGCGGCAGAGGCTGGAGAGATCTCTGGCAGGACTGCCTGGCACTGATAATTATGGATCCGTCGGACGTAAGAGGAATGCTCGTCGATAACTTCGGCGGCGTCAGAACGGACGGCACGAACGCTACCATCATCGGCAGCGGAAGCGGCGAATTCATCGCTGACCGTAACGGCATCACAAGAGTCTGGATGGATCACGCTATGTGGCCTTTCATGACGATGGATCTCTACATCAAGCAGACGGGTGACCTTAAGATCCTTGACGAGACTGCTCCTTACTTCATCGACCGTCAGGTAATGCGCGGCGAAGAGCTCCTTGATAAAGATACTGATCTCAGCAGGAAGTCTGAAGGTACTGTCATCGAGCATCTCCTTCTGCAGAACTTCGCCTCATTCTTCGATGTCGGCGACCACGGCCACATGAAGCTCAGAGGCGCTGACTGGAACGACGCTCTGGACATGGGCAAAGACAAGGGTGAGAGCGTTGCCTTCACGGCAGCTTATGCGGGCAACTACAAAAAGCTCGCTGCGATCCTCAGAGAGTATAAGAAGACATTCGGCAAGGACACTATCGAAGCTGCAGCAGAACTTGAAGGCCTCTTAGGTGTCTACGATGAAACTAAGCTCCAGTCTGTATTAAATCAGTACTGTGAATGTGTTAAGACGGGTTTCTCCGGATCCAAGAAAGCATTTGCGATCGACACGCTCGCTGATGACCTCGAAAAGAAGTCCGAATGGATCACTACTCATATAAGAGAGACCGAATGGTTCACCGATACAGAAGGCTATTCACGCTATAACGGTTACTACGATAACAGCGGCAATGCCCTCGAAAAGAACGGCGACAAGCACGGCAATCCTGCCATGATGCTCACAAGCCAGGTTTTCACTGTCATGTCCGGCATCGCATCCGAAGATCAGATCGCTGAGATCGTAAAGTCAGCAGATAAATATATCTACGATGCTTCCATCGGAGGCTACAAACTCAACACAGACTTCCGCGAAGTTAAGACCGACATGGGCCGTATGTTCGGCTTCTCCTACGGCCAGAAAGAGAACGGCGCAGTCTTCTCACACATGACCGTAATGTTCGGCAACGCCCTTTATTCAAGAGGCTTCAAGGCTGAAGGCTGGAAAGTATTGGGTACACTTTACGCTCACGCAACTGACTTTGCAGACAGTAAGATCTATCCCGGCGTTCCTGAATACTTCGACCCCAAGGGCAGGGGCGTTTATCACTACCTCACCGGTGCGGCAAGCTGGCTGATGCTCACAGTCCTCACCGAGATGTTCGGAATCAAGGGTTCCTACGGTGACATGTGCTTTGAGCCCAAGCTCCTCCCTTCACAGTTTGATGACGAAGGAAAAGCTTCGGTAAGCTTTGAATTCAACGGCAAGCCTCTCACGGTCGTATATAAGAAGACTTCCGATGCATCTGCTGTTAAGAAGATAAGTGTTGACGGCGAGATCGTCAGCGAAGGCTCCAACATACTGACGAAAGACAAGATAGGAAAACTTATCGAGATCGAACTCGACTGATGAAAGCGGGTACGTAAAATATACAGTATCGAACTCGACTGCACTAGTCAAGCAAAAGTAGACACAAAAACAAGAAATATATACCCTTAATCAGAACTGTAGATAGTTTTGTATT
>SVIZ01000003.1 GCA_015069205.1 Oscillospiraceae bacterium | reverse complement strand
CGCTCCACTCAAAGTTCTTGGCAAAAGAAAGCAAATTATACTAAGGATTGAATTTACACAAAACTTTGGACTTGACTTCGAATTTGCTCTGATTTGACGGTTTTGTTGACGAAAAACACTATTTCCGTCAACATTTCGTCGACAGCATGAACTGGTTGAATCCATGTGACAAATCATGTGACAAAATCTGGCAAAAGTGATACGGCTGAAGTCAAAAAAGGCTTTATTGACAATTCACGTGACAAAAAGAGTCGTTTCTGTCACGGTTTTTGTCGCATCATTATCTTCAACCGCATAGAAAACCGTTATAACCGTCAACACCGCACCCCTGCCGTTATTTTCAATTGCAAATTGCAACCCTCTCGTATATACTTACACCCGTATAATTATTAATAATATAGGGAGCAAGTTAAATGAGAGTTTCCGAACTTTTTTTGGCTACACAAAGAGAGATCCCCGCAGATGCTGAGATCCCGTCACACAGACTGATGCTCAGAGCGGGTTTGATCCGCAAGATGGCATCCGGCGTTTATTCATTCATGCCTATGGGTTACCGTACCTACAGGAAGGTTGAAGCAGTCATCAGAGAAGAGATGGACAAGGCAGGAGCACAGGAGCTCATCATGCCGGCACTTCTTCCTGCTGAGGCTTACCAGGGTTCAGGCAGATGGGAGAAGTTCGGTCCTGAGATGTTCAGACTTACCGACAGAGGCGGCAGATCTTTCTGCTTAGGTCCTACGCACGAAGAGCCTTTTACAGAGGCTGTAAGAGATTCGATCAGATCTTACAAGCAGCTTCCTGTTACTCTTTATCAGATCCAGCATAAGTACAGAGACGAGAAGCGTCCGAGATTCGGCGTTATCAGAGCAAGAGAGTTCGTCATGAAGGACGCTTATTCCTTTGACGTTGACGAGGCAGGTCTCGACATATCTTACAAGAAGATGTATGACGCTTACAGAGCAATCTTTGACAGACTCGGCCTGGATTACACGATAGTTGATGCCGATTCAGGCGCAATGGGCGGTTCCGGTTCACAGGAGTTCATGGTTAAGAGTGAAGTCGGTGAGGATGCTATCTGCTTCTGCGACGAGTGCGGCTATGCTGCGAACGAGGAGAAGGCAGGCTGGACAAGAGGCGAGGCTGAAACAGCAGAAGAACTCGCTATCGAGAAGATCCACACACCTGACGTTAAGACTATTGAAGAGCTCTGTGGTTATTTGAACTGCGGACCTGAGGCTTTTGTAAAGACTATTCTTTATAACATTGACGGCAGGTTCGTTGCTGCTATGTGCAGAGGTGACAGAGACATCAACGAGACAAAGCTCGGCAATCTTTATGATGCTACCGAGATGGAGCTCGCTGCTTTCGCTGACGTTGAGATGATCACAGGCGCAAAGGTCGGTTTTGCAGGCCCTGTTAACCTCAAGCAGAAGGTAGACATCGTTGTTGACCCTGAAGTTGCAGGTATGAAGAACTTCGTAGTCGGCGCATGCGAGACTGACTATCACTTCAAGAATGTTAACATCGGAAGAGATTTCGAAGCTGATAAGATCGCTGATATTACAAATGCCAAGGCCGGCGATATCTGCCCCAAGTGCGGCAAGGGTAAGCTCGGCATGGCAAGAGGCGTTGAGGTCGGACACATCTTCAAGCTCGGCACAAAGTATTCCGATGCGCTCGGTTGTGTATATCTCGACAATAACGGTAAGGAACACAGCATGGTAATGGGATGCTACGGTATCGGCGTATCCAGAGTTCTTGCTGCGATCATTGAGCAGTATCACGATGACGACGGAATCATCTGGCCTTCCATCGTTGCTCCTTACAAGGTAATCGTTGTTCCCACAAAGGCTAACGATGAGGAGATCATGGGCGTAGCAGAGAAGATCTACGGTGACCTTACTGCTGCAGGCTGCGAAGTCCTCATCGATGACAGAAATGAGCGTCCGGGCGTTAAGTTCAAGGATGCTGACCTCCTCGGTATTCCGCTCCGTATCACGGTAGGCAGAAGAGCCGGTGAAGGTATCGTAGAAGTTAAGAGAAGAGATTCAAGCGACGCTTCCGAGATAACTGTTGACGAAGCCGTAAAACTTGCCAAGGAGATCTAAAAGGTGTTTTTGAGGGTAGCCGCATCAATAATACTTTGCGTATCAATTACCCTTAATGCTTTTCCGGGAATTTTCAGGAAAGGTGATTTTAGACCTGCTTTATTTGATTCTTATGAACTGACCCTCGCTGACGGTGCGACTGTTGATTTCAGTCTCTCCGGAGGCAGGGCCATTTTTACTTCCGATGTCAGCAGGGAGTACAATATCACGCTCTCGAAATGCAACACCATGAAGACTGTCAGGACTTATTCCAGAGGCGGCACTTCTTTCGATGTTGACTTTTCGAGTGATATGAGTGAAGACGAGCTTTACTATGTCACGCTGACTTACGAGGCTTTCGGAAGATCCGTCGACAACGGCAACAACATCATTTACAAGAGCGGCGGCAACATTCATTTCTGGAAGTCGCCGAACTACGAATTCAACCTGAAATCCTGTGAAGAGATGTGGACAGACGAGCAGTCTTTGAGAGAGTGCTTGGAGCCCCAGAATGATGTCGAATGCGACGATCCCGTGCTTATCGGATATTCTAACCAGATCTGCAACGGCGCAAAAGATGACTGGGAAAAGGTTTACCGCATCTATATCTATATCGCTACCGAGATGGCATACGACAATGTTGAGGCTTCAGCTGATGGCGGCGGATATCAGGACAGTGCCGTTGATATCTTAAGAGACGGCAAGGGTATATGCGAAGGATTCGGCAACTGCTTTACGGCTTTGTGCAGGGCGCAGGGAATACCTGCAACGGTTGAATTCGGAATCGGAATGAGCACCTACGACGAGATGATTGGTTACTCGCCTTCTTCCGATGATTATGCCGATCACGCATGGGCAGCGGTATATCTCGGTGACAAATGGTATTTCGTCGATCCCACTTATGACATGTCCAGATACTATTATGGCGACGGCAATGTGGATGTTTACGAAGATCTTACGCTTTACTATCTCTCGCCTTTGGAGTCGTTCTCAAACGATCACAGGATACTTGATGCGGATACAAGACACTGCCAGCCTTCAGCAGGACGCTGCGGAGATTATGCGACATACGAGCTCACCAGAGACGGCACGTGCATTATCTCGGGCTACGGAACTCTTGATATGCCTGATGAGGTCAATTGCTTTAACAAGCTGGTTTTCGCTGAAGATTCCAACATAGACACCATCGCGAGTGAATGTTTTGACGACTGCGATCTTGTGACTTCAATCGTGCTTCCCGATACCATAGTGCGGATCGAGGACTACGCATTCAGCACATGTGAAGACCTGGAATACGTTTATATTCCGGAAGGCTGTATATACATCGGCGTGCAGGCATTCTGCTATTGCGATGAGCTGAGTTACGTCTATGTTCCCGACTCGGTCTATACGATTGGTGAGTGGGCTTTTGATGACTGTGCAAGACTTTACATCAGCGTGCCTTCACAGTGTCAGGATTTTGCTTCGGGTTACGATATCCAGCCGTTTTATATCGACTACAGGTAATAAGGATTTGGTGCTGTTAAGCACGGAGAAAATTTATGTCATATATTGAATTCCGAGATGTCAGAAAGATCTACAAGACCGGTTCGGTAAATGTCACGGCGCTTGACGGATGTTCTTTCCAGATCGAAAAAGGCGAACTCTGCGTTATAGTCGGACAGTCAGGTGCAGGCAAGACTACTCTGCTTAATATCCTTGGCGGAATGGACAGACTAACGACCGGCCGAGTTTATCTGGACGGCAAAGAGATATCAGTCCTCAATGCCAATGAACTTGCACTGTTCAGAAGACAGAACGTAGGATTTGTTTTCCAGTTCTATAACCTCATTCCGAACCTTACGGCATATGAGAATGTCGAGATGGCAGCGCAGCTCGTAAAAGACCCTATCAGCTGCGATCTTTTGATGAATGAAGTAGGTCTTGCCGACCGTAAAAATAATTTCCCTGCACAGCTCTCAGGCGGTGAACAGCAGCGTGTCTCAATAGCAAGAGCCATCGCCAAGAACCCCAAGCTGCTTCTGTGCGACGAGCCTACCGGCGCGCTCGACTATCAGACAGGTAAAGCGATATTAAAGCTTCTCCAGTCCTTAAGCACAGAGAAGGGAATGACAGTTGTAATAATCACGCACAATTCCGCCCTTACGGAGATGGCTGACAGAGTCATCAGAGTTAAGAACGGAAAGATCACGAGCATGATCGTTAACGAGCATCCCGTAAGCGTGGATACTATCGAGTGGTAATGAGTCCTTACGTAAAGACAATATTAAGATCCATCAAAATGACCTTGCCCAGATTTATCGCGATATTCGCGATAATCGCTCTTGGCGTCGGCTTTTTCTCGGGCCTTAAAGTAACGACGCCTTCGTTCGTTTATACTGCGGATATATATACCAAAGAAACCTCTATGTTCGACTTCAAGATGCTGTCGACGATCGGGTTTACCGATGAAGATATTGATGAGCTTGCCAAGCGTACCGGATGCGTTGTTGAAGGCTCTTATTCTGTTGACTGTTCAGCCCTTATTGGAGACAAAGACGCCACTGATACGGTCAGGTTCATATCCATCACACAGAACGTCAACCATTTAAGTCTTGAGTCGGGAAGACTTCCTTCAAGGCCGGACGAAGTCGTCATCGATGCTTACAGGTTTCCGTCCATTGAATTGGGAACCAAGCTTGTAATAACTGATGAGACGAGCGAACAGTCTTTGAATATGTTCAAATACAGGGAGTATACGATCGTCGGAACTGCAAGAAGCCCTTTATATCTGAACTTCCAGAGAGGCACTTCCAACGAGGGCTCAGGCAGTGTCTCATACTATGTATGCGCGCTTCCCGGAGCTTTTGATTCAGAGTATTACACCGAAGCTTATCTCTATGCAAATACCGGCCTTTATATATTTTCCGATGAGTATAAAGACTGGGCGAAAAACGCTGAAAAGCAGTATAAAGTAATGCTTGCCAGCGTGATCGATGACAGATTCGAAGAAACATTAAGAGAAGAATACGAGAAGCTCTACGACGGTATTGACGAGTTCAACGACGGTATATCCGACGGCCGCAGCGAGCTTGAAGATGCACGCAAAAAACTTGACGATGCCCGTAAGGAATTAGAGGACGGACAGACCGAACTTGATAAGAAGCGCAAAGAATTAGAAGACGGAAAAGCAACGCTCGATGATTCCAAGAGCCAGCTCGACGATTACCAGAGAGAACTGACTTCGACGAAGGTCCTTCTCGATGCTTCAGGCAGCAAAGTCGACAGGGAGAAGGCGGAACTGGACTCCCTTAAGGAAGATATCGATTCGCTCTACCAGGAGATTTTCGATGGGCGTTCGGATCTGCGAACGGCAAGGAACCGGAATGCATCAAGTATCGCTTCGCTTGAGTTCTCCATCTCTTATTATGAATCCACGGTCGCTTCATTGCAGGCCGGCATCGAAAACAACAAGGCAGCGCTTGAGCAGGCTACGTCCGACATTGAAAGACAGCGTCTTGAAAGCCAGATCGCAAGCCAGGAGGAACAGCTAGCAAACTACCAGACTCTGATCGATGAAGCGCAGGCTGAGATCACGGAACTTGAGACGGCTGCTGCAGGTTTTGACGATATCGAGAAAGAGCTTGATGACAAGCAGAAAGTATACGAAGACAAGCTTTCCGACTACAGCACAAAATACCAGACTTATATGTCTGACAAGATGCAGTACGAGATGGGACTCTCGTCGTATGAAAGTTCCAAGGCGCAGTTCGATTCCGCGTACTCGCAGTATTCTGCCGGATTGACCCAATACTATGACGGTCTTGAGCAGATCGAGGATGCGCAGCAGCAGATAGATGACGGCTGGAAAGAATATAACGACGGTGTTTACGAACTATGG
Source organism: Oscillospiraceae bacterium (assembly GCA_015069205.1). Lineage (GTDB taxonomy): Bacteria > Bacillota > Clostridia > Saccharofermentanales > Saccharofermentanaceae > Saccharofermentans. The sequence goes on along the minus strand of SVIZ01000003.1, from coordinate 270,078 downwards.
AAAGGATATACCGAGTTTTCATACACGGCAGATACCGTGTACAGATCAAATCTTGTCTACGGGTTTGAGCTGATCGACAGTGTGGACGATCCTGAAGTCTATATCCTCGGAAGAGACAAAAACACAGGTTATGTCTGCTTCGATAACGATTCAAAGATCGTTGACGGCGTTGCTTCAGTATTCCCGATATTCTTTTTCGCAATCGCGGCGCTGGTATGTTCCACGACAATGAGCAGAATGGTAAGTGACGAGCGTGGAATAATCGGAACAATGAGAGCTCTCGGATATTCGGATTTCTCAATCGTTATGAAGTATTCGATCTACGCAGGTTCAGCTGCGATCTTAGGAAGCGTTCTGGGATTTTTGGGCGGCACAAAACTGTTCCCGGCTGTCATATGGGAAGTCTATAAAATGATGTACGGCTTTACTGAAATATCGTTTGCCACAAGCGTTCCGCTCTTCATCCTCGTCCTGTTCGTAGCGCTTTTGTGTACCGTCGGTGTAACTGTATACACTGCGCTCTCAGCTCTTAAAGGAATGCCCGCCGAGCTCATAAGACCCAAGGCACCTCTGCCGGGCAAGCGCATTCTTCTTGAACGTATCGGATTCATCTGGAAGAGAATGAAGTTCCTGCATAAAGTTTCTGCGCGCAACGTATTCCGCTTCAAAAGAAGAATGTGGATGATGATCGTCGGAATCGCAGGATGCACAGCGCTTCTCTTAACGGCTTTCGGTCTTTACGATTCAGTCTGTAACGTTGTTAATATCCAGTATGACAACATCATGAAATATGACCTCGCGGTTTCTTTCGATGAGAAGTACAGGCAATACGCGATCGAAGACGCCGCCAAGGACGCGCTTGCAAATACGGGCGTGGGATTTGAATACGTTATCGTCAAGGGTGACGTAGCTAAAAACAACGGTTCAGGCTATGTAAGAGACCTTGAGATGTTCATATCGGATGACCCCAAAATCTCTGAAGTTTTCGGCATAACAGACGTTAAGACCGGAGAGGAATACGCATGGCCTGCTGACGGTGAGATAGCCGTCTCCGAGAAACTCGCGGAAAAGAATAACGTCAAGGCCGGCGACACGATAACATTGCTTTACGGCGAAGATGAGCATGAAGTAACTCTAAAGGTCGGTGCCGTTTTCACGAACTACACGATGCATTATGTGTTCATGACGCCAAACACTTACAGGGAAGCATTCGGCAAGCCTTATACTCCCGAGACTCTTCTCGTTAAGACCGGAACAAAGACTGCAGCCGATTCATATAAGATCGCAACTTATCTTTCCGATAACTACGACATAAAGACCTGGTCTTCCACCGCTGATTCCAGAGAAAGCTTTGCCTCGACCATGGGAAGAATGAATTATGTCATCGTGCTTGTAATCGTGAGTGCTGCCGCACTTGCATTCATCGTGCTCTTCAACCTCAACAATATCAACATTACCGAGCGTATCAGGGAGATCGCGACACTCAAGGTCATGGGCTTCAACAAGCGCGAGACGGGCGCATATGTCACGCGCGAAAACATCCTTCTCGTACTCATGGGCTTCCTGGTGGGAATTCCCCTGGGCTTCCTGCTGCACCGGTTTGTAATGGCCCAGATAGCGATGGACATGGTCACTTATCAGATAAGGATCACGCCTTTGAGCTACGTGTACTCGCTTGCCTTCGTACTGGCATTCTCGACGGTAGTAAACCTCATAATGCGTGCCAAGATCGAGAAGATCAACATGGCCGAGTCGCTGAAGAGCGCAGAGTGATTTTTTGGGTAGAAGTCCATTCTCCAAATGTGTGGATTTGAACAGTGATTAAAGAAAACAACACGTGTGCAATTGTTTCCCGTTTTTAGCCGCGACAATTGCACAAAAAGGCTTATTTATGCAATTGTTGGCCCTTTTTTAACCAAACAATTGCACAGAAGATATAAAGATAGAGTTTATAGTCCCAACGAAAAAGGGATACCTCAACTTGTGAAGACATCCCTTATAAAATCAAATTCGGAAAGCTTTACTCTTCGCTCTCGCCGTTCATCCAGCTCTGGTGGTAGTTCTTGCGGCGGTATTCCTCAGGGGTCATGCCTGTGGACTTCTTGAATACCTGAATGAAGTGGGACTGGGAGGAGAATCCCAGATAGTTTGCGATGGTCAGGGAAGACTCATCTAAATGTCTTAACATGTTGCATGCGACGTTGATCTTCTGGTCCCTGATGTAGCGGCTTAACGTGATGCCCATTTCCTGCTTGAAGAGCTTGGAAAGATAGCTTGAGTTAAGGGAGAGCGAGTCAGCGATCGATTCGACCGTGAGGTTCTCCTGGATGTGGGATCTGATGTAGTCGATGGCAACGACGATGTGGCGGGATACGACGCGGTTCTTGGAAAGGTCGCTCATCTTGCGGCAGTAAGAACGCAGCATCTCGTTCTGAACGGAATAAACCTCGTCAATGGTGCTTGCGGCATCTATGAGTTCGATGAAGATGTCGCTGAGGTTATAAGCTACGGAAATCTCAAGACCAGCCTCGATGCAGAATCTGCTGACCAGGGCGGTGAGGATAACCGTGTGGTATTTAACGTTGCGGAGTTTGTCGGGACTTAATGTTCCGAGATTCTGGGTAGCGCCGATCGTCTTCAGGGCTTCTTCGAATCTGTGCATGTTACCGCTTGCTACGAGTTCGTAGAAGCTGATCTCGTGGTTGTAAGCGACCTGGCGGTTTCCGGAGTCGCCTTCATCCATCAGCCTTTTTGCAAGTTCTTTTTCAATATTCATAATTCGGATCCTCTTCGATTAGTTTCCATATCGTATTTCTTGTAAAAATTGTATATTTCTTTTGAGATTGTGTAAAGAAGACTTGAAGAATAGGTTTATCGATAATATTACAAACTCGTAAGAATAGGGCGTTTGAGCATAAAATCTTATTGAGTTATTTAGCAAAAAGTAATAGAATTTTTTTATTAAGGAAGATGGAGGAATGTGCATTCATGACTGATGAGTTAAAAGACATCATTTATGCCGATTTGTTCAGATACACCGGCAATGCACGTCGCTACAAGAACATCTACGCATGCTATCTTGAAGAGAGAAGATCATCCCCGGAATTCAGCTATATCAGCGTAATGAGACGTACGCGTTATTATGCTGACCAGATCAAAAAGTGGGACGGCATCAAGAAAAAGCTCTATCAGATCAAGTTCGCAGTCACTAACTTCAGACTCGACAGACTGAGCCGCAAGTATCATTTCCAGATTCCTTACGATACCGAGATCGGCAAAGGCTTTTATCTGGCGCATTTCGGACGTGTAATCATCCACCCGAAGAGCGTTATCGGGCATAACGTCAACGTATCGACCGGCGTAGTCATCGGAACCCAGTTCAGAGGTAAGAGAAAGGGTTCCCCGCATATCGGTAATTACGTATGGATCGGCGCAAATGCCGTCATCGTAGGCAATATCAGGATCGGCAACAACGTTCTTATCGCGCCCGGCGCATATGTTAACTTCGACGTTCCCGACGGTTCTATCGTAATCGGCAATCCCGGTCTCATCAGAAGATCACCCGGTGCCACGCTCAATTACATCAATAACACGATCCTTTTCGACGAATACAATGTCCGTTCGGAAGGTGTCAAGCAGTGGTAAGGTAACTTATGGCGATAGATTCATCTTTTTTCAAACAAAACAGAGAGCGCTTTGCCGCCGCGTTGCCGGACCGCACCGCGGCGTTGCTTTTCTCAGGCGAAGAAAAGCACATGTCGCGCGATTCCGACTACAGGTTTTTCTGTGACAGGAACTTCTACTATTTGACCGGACTTGAACGCCCGGGCTTTGTCCTCGTGATCGAAAAGAACGGCGGCGTGGTTACTTCAAAGATCTATGCTCCAGCCAGAGACTCCATGGAGGAGCGCTGGCACGGCAAGAGAATGGCATTTGACGACATCGCAGCGCTGACCGGCATTGCATCTGAAGACATATGCGACCTTGAGAAGTATGAGGAAAGAGAGTTTGAGCTCATAAAGGACACGGATATCAAGATCTATCTGGATAATTCATCCGTTATGGCAAAGCCTTTCGAGCTTAAGAAGACTATCGAGAAAGACGGCCGCAAGGTTTGTGACTTATCAGAGATTACGACCTCGATGCGCCTTGTTAAGAGACCCTGTGAGGCTGATTGCATCAGGGAAGCTGCAAGGATCACGGAAGAGGCGATTGACGAGATGAAGGCCATCATACGTCCCGGCGTGTCAGAGTACGAGCTATACCTTAAGCTTGAGTATGAGATGGCGAAGAGAAGCTCAATGGCTTTTGCTTTCGAGACCATCGTATCCTGTGGCACAAATGCTTTCTATCTGCACCATTCAGATCCTGAGAAAGCGGGCGACGGCATCGCAAAAGAAGGATCCATTATCCAGATCGACTGTGGTGCGAGGATGGACGGATACTGTGCCGATATCTCGCGAGTATTCTTCGTAGGCGCGCCAAAGGACGAAGACGATAAGAGGATGAAGCTTCTGGGCCTTATTCAGGAATTGAGGAAGGCTGCTTTTGAGTATATTGCACCCGGAAAAACTTTCGCCGGGCTTAATTCACAAATGTATGACATTGCAGGCAAATGGCTTGCGGGACAAGGACTAATACCTGATAATTTTACAGTGGAGGAAGTGCGCCGTTACTACTGGCACAACACTTCACACTATCTTGGGTTAGACGTTCACGACGTCGGCCCGAGGGACAAGGAATTTGAAGCAGGTAATTGCCTTGCCGTCGAACCCGGTGTTTATATTCCAGAATGGGACACCGGCTTCAGGATCGAGGACGACTGCCTGGTAACTGAAAACGGCTGTCAGCTCCTGAGCTCCGGGAAGGACAGCCCGGAGGGAATAATTGCCGGATAATAGTTCTGCTGTAACCGCCATTCTCGTTGCGGTACTTATAGTGCTTTTGGTCATCCTCATCGGCGGAGGACTTTTTGTGCTGTTCATGTCCTATACCGACAAGCTCTTCAAGAGGATCTTCAGAAGGCCCAAACCGCTTCCGCAGGTAGACAGATCGCCAAAGAAGATCGACAGGAGCACGATTATAGGACGCGGTAAAAACTGGTTCTATACATTTCACAACGAATGGCTCGGAGTAAGGGTAACATCCTTTGACGGATGCAAGCTCTCAGGATATTACAGACCTTCATCTGATTCTACATGCCGCAACATGGTCATCCTGGTTCACGGCTACGACGAGTCGCCTGCCGAGATGGCTGCATATGCAAGGCTCATGATGCGCAAGGTCCAGTGCCACTGCCTCATCACACACATGAGAGGCCACGGCATGAGCGGCGGCAAGAATTTCACATGGGGTCTCATGGAGAGCGTCGATCTTGATGCCTGGTATGAGTTCACGAAAAGAAGACTCGGCAATAACTGCAGAATCTATCTCGTAGCAAGAGGCGCAGGTGCCACGGCATGCCTTCTCGCCGCACAGCAGAAGGAGTTCGAACGCTGCGTATGCGGCATAATCGCCGATTCGCCTATGTCTTCGCTTAATGCATTCTTAAGGAATAATCTTCCGAACAGCACGAAATTGCCACCCGAGTGGCTTATCGGCAGCATCAGAAAGAGTGCTCAGCGCCAGTTCGGATTTGACATCAACCGTTGTGATGCTGCTACACATGCGAGCAGCATCAAGATCCCCGTACTGATCTTCCAGGGCGGTGAAGACGAGGTCACAAAGCCTTCTGATACGCGTGAGATCTACGACAACCTGCGCTGCAGGAAGAGAATGGTGATCGTCAACAATGCAAAGCACATGGAGTGCTACGAGAGATCACAGGCCATGTATGAGCGTGAGGTCCAGAAGTTTATCGAATCCTGCATTGTAAGACTTGTTAAGATCGGGCGCCTTTAATACTGAACCGGCATTGTAAGACTTGATAATATAGGACGTCTTTATTAGATATTATTTAGTATAAGGTGCCATCTCCTAAAATACGGCTTTCGCGATATTATTTCATGGTGTAATTTAAACCTTTCTTTTAGCACGCATTTTTGCGTGGGGAATATCGCGGTAGTTTTATATGAGTTCGCTGTTAAGACCCGGAAAATCTATGACTGAAGGAAGCCTGTGGAATAAGATCCTCGGGTTTGCTTTTCCTTTGGCATTTACGGGCATCCTTCAGCAGCTCTTCAATGCTGCCGACATCGCGGTAGTAGGAAACTTCACGGGCGAACTCGGCAAGGCGTGCATGGCCGCCGTAGGAGCAAATACTCCGATCATTTCTCTGATCGTTAACTCATTCCTCGGCATCTCTCTCGGTACAAACGTAGTTATTGCAAATGCCGTCGGGAAAAAGGATGATGAGACGGTTCAAAAAGCCCTTCATACTTCCATGATCGTAGCCGTTATCGGAGGCATTATAATCGCTTTGATCGGTGAGCTTCTTGCAGTGCCTATCTTAAGATCACAGAACATTTCCGAAGAGTCTCTCGGCATGGCGATCACTTATTTCCGCATCTATATCGGCGGCCTTCCGGTAATCCTTTTATATAACTTTGAAGCTGCTGTTTTCAGGGGAATGGGCAACACCAGGATCCCTTTTGTTGCGCTCATCATCTCCGGTATCATCAATGTCATACTGAACCTTTTCTTTGTTGTTTTCCTGCATGCCAATGTGGAAGGCGTTGCAACTGCGACAGTTATCTCCAACATGATCAGCAGCATCATTCTTTTGTTCTTCCTGAGAAAGTCCAAGACGGCAGCAAAGTTTGATGAGAAGAAGCTTAAGATCGACTGGAGGATCTTGTGGAAGATCTTAAGAATCGGACTTCCCGCAAGCGGACAGGCAGCTGTTTTCTCTACTGCAAACATCATCATCCAGGCAGCGATCAACAGCCTCGGAACAAGCGTTGCCGCAGCATCTTCTGCAGCATTTAACATCGAGATATTCTCCTATTATGTTCTTAACAGCTTCGGTCAGGCATGCACCACGATCACGGGCCAGAACTACGGCGCGAAGAAGATCGACAGATGCAAGAAGACTTTGAAGCTCTGTATGCTGGAAGGCATAGTAATTGAGGGTCTTATGGTCTTTACGCTTATCTTATTCGGTAAGCAGCTCATTGCGATCTTTAATCCTGATCCTGAGCTTGTAGAGATCGGTTATATCCGTATTGTCCTCATCACGTCGGCGCATCTTTTCTCTTTGTTCTACGACGTAATGAGCGGATACATGAGAGGTTACGGAATATCACTGACGCCTGCCATTATCACCATGATAAGCGTCTGCGGAATAAGGATCTTCTGGATCTATACGATATTCCAGCAGTATCACACTTTCGAGAGCATCATGACGGTTTATCCAATAAGCCTCGGTACGACTTCCGTTTTGATGTTTATACTGCTTCTCATATGGCATCCGGCCAAAAGATTCGGTAAAATCGACAAGGCCTGATGCCTTGTATTAGGTGTGTTCATATAGTATATTTTTCGCGACAAACGGAAATCGGGGAGCTTGACCGCTGAGAGGGATTAATGATCCGACCCGCTGAACCTGACGGATAATGCCGGCGTAGGGAACCTTATATATTTTCATAGATCCTCTTGTCTGTGGCATTGACCGTGAAGTTCGAGCAGTCGCTCCGGTGTCCGTAAGACGGAGGTGTTTTTATGTCAAAACAATCACTTAAATCAAACCGCGAAAATATCCTGAGGATATCCACGGGCGGTGTATGCCTTGCATTGGCATTCGTGCTTTCACAGTTAAAGCTTTTCGAGATGCCGATGGGCGGAACCGTAACTCCTGCTTCAACATTGCCCATCATCGTATACGGCGTCGCATTCGGACCTGTATGGGGCTTTGTTATAGCATTCATCTTCAGCCTTTTGCAGCTTATCGGAGGCTGGCTCGTAACTCCTTTCCAGGTTATTCTCGATTATACGATCGGATATACTGCTCTTGGTTTTGCAGGCTTTGCTGCACTTAAGGCTGACAGCAGAAACAAGATCTCTGATGCGCTCGGAAGATTCAGGGCAACATCAGTCATTAAGATCCTTGTTTTCACTGCGATCGCTTATATCGTAAGATGGCTTGGCTCAGTTGCTTCAGGTGTTATCTTCTATTCCGAATATGCAGCTGATGCAGGCTACGACAGCGCACTCGTTTATTCCATGGTCTACAACGGTTCTTTCCTTATGGCAGACCTTGCGATTCTCGCAGTAGTTCTCGTTATCCTTTACATGGTTATCCCTTCTTCGAAAAAGGACGATACAGTTGCTGTTATCCAGAAGTTCACTGCTGAATTCATCGGCACATTCGTACTCGTATTCGTAGGATGCGGTACGGCTATGGCAGTCGGCTGCGATTCCGCAAACGGCAGCGGATACATCCTCACAGCTTTTGCATTTGGTCTGGTTATCGTTGCCATGGCATACTCTATCGGCAATGTATCAGGTTGCCACATCAATCCCGCCGTATCACTTGCAATGCTCATCAGCAAGAAGATGACAGTCAAGGAATTCTGGGGATACGTCGTATTCCAGGTTCTTGGTGCCGTTTCAGGTGCAGGACTTCTCCGTTATGTTTTTGAGCTTACCGGCAAGGTAGACATGACAGGCGTTTATGACGAGGCTGAGATGGAGATGGCTTCATGGGGACTCGGTTCAAACGGCCTTGCAGGATGCAACGGAAACATCGCAGGTGGTCTCATCATCGAAGCAGTTCTCACATTCATCTTTGTACTCTGCATCCTCGGTGTTACAGACAGCAAGTTCAAGCACGGTTCATTCGGCGGACTTATCATCGGCTTCGCGCTTGTGCTCGTACACATCATCGGAATCAGCTTCACCGGAACATCAGTTAACCCTGCACGTTCCATCGGACCTGCAATCCTTGCAGGCGGTGATGCGCTTAAGTACCTCTGGGTATTTATCGTCGGACCTCTCGTTGGCGGCGCAGTAGCTGCTCTTGTTTACAAGGCAATCACGCTTTCCAAGGAAGACAAAGAGGCTAAGGAAGAGGCTTGATTTAGAATTCCAATCGGTATCGGAAGATACCCTTCCACGTGCTTACCGGTCAGATCACCCGAATGGTCTGGCCGGTAAGTTCTGTTTTGGCTCAAAAAATATTTACAAAACTCCCCCATACTTTATAATTTATCTAATATCGTAAGGGATAGAAAATCGGAGGGGATAGTAAAAATGGCAAGAGGCGGTCATCACGGCGGAGGATTCCACGGCGGTGGACATCACTTTGGCGGCGGTTCTCACGGAAGCTTCGGCGGCGGTTACCATGGCGGCGGTTACCATGGCGGCAGTTACTATGGCGGCAATGGTGACGGTGACGTTGGCAATCTGGTCTTTGAAGGAATTAAAATTGGCATTCTCGTTGTGGGCTTTTGTATTTATGAGGTCGCTGTAGGTGAGGTCCCAGGGGTGGATCTGTTCACTCTCGGAATATTCACGGTAAGTGTAGTCTTTTATGTTCTCGGATTAAAAGGGTACAAGAGGACTGCAGATCTTTATCAACTTAAGAGCTTTGACGGCATTAACAAGATCCAGGTCTGGAATGCTGAGTTTACGGAGTATGGTCCAAGTTCTGTAAGTGATAAAGTATCCTGGGCAGGCAAGTACGATAACAGATACCGAATAGCTTTTTTTGACCGCGATTTCGGTGATGAGAACGTCAAAAAGGTCAGGGAGCTGATGAACAGAACTCCTGGGATCGTTTGGATGAATTCGTATGTATGGCTTGTTATCGGTATTATCAGCGCGATTAGCAGTTTTTTCTTCTATGAGATGGTTATTCCGGTTTTCGAGAACATGATAATGACAGATGAAGCATTTGCTTTTATTGACGATTTTGTGTTTTATTTCCCGGCGGGCTTAACTCTTCTGTGCGCGATCTTATGCTTTGCTATGGTGAAGGTTAGGGACAGCCTTCTTCATAAGTGTGCCGTGAGGATCGTCGAAGACAACAATGCGGCATATGAGAAGATGAAGACGGAAAATTACATCGCTCAGGCATTGAGCAGCAAGTGGTATTACAACAACTGTCCTAACTGCGGCGCGGATGCGAAGAAGGACACGCGCATCTGTACTCACTGCGGTAGTTCACTTGAAGTAAAGAACATTGCAACGGAACAGGTGTCTTCGGTTCACCGCATTTCAGCAGCTGCTGAAAACGGCAGCAAGACAAAGACTATTGAGAGATAACAGGGGAAAGAAAAATGGCAAGTGGCGGTTTTCACGGAGGCGGATTTCATTCAGGCGGTCATCACAGCGGCGGCGGTGGATTCCACAGCAGTGGCGGTGGTTTCCGCAGTAGTGGAGGCGGTGGTTTCCACAGCAGCGGAGGTGGTGGTTTCCACAGCAGTTTCGGCGGTCGTTTCAGCGGTGGCGGCTATTTTAGTGATGGTGACTACTATGAAAATGACGGCTATGTATTTCAAAACATGTTTACTATGTTTGCAATGGCGGTTATCGCTGCCGTGGCTGTCATTGGTTTCCTTTTTTCATTGATCGCATCAAACAGCATTCCGGGATTGAATTTCATTAATCTCGGAATCTTCTGCGCAAGTTTGGTCATTTATTTCATGGCTCTTAAAGAGACGGGAAGAACATCTGATATCTATTGTTTTGATTACATCGATCTTAACAAGGTCGGAGGAAGAGTCTACAAAGTAAAGGGATACCGTCCTGCTGATGCGATAGGTGATAAGCGTACATGGGCATCAAAGAATGGCAGTCAGTACAGCATCTCTTTCTTTGACAGGGAATTCGGTGTCGAGAATGCGAATAAAGTATATGAAGCAAAACAGAGAACTCCCAAGATTGTCTGGATGAAGACAAAGGTATGGGGCATCTTGATGCTCATCAGCTTCATCGTTAATTTCTTCTTCTATGAAGCAGTAATAGACGTTTTCGAGAACATGATAATGACAGACATAGCGTTCTTTTTTATCGACGAATTCGTATTCTATTTCATGTCTGTCTTAACGCTCCTGTTTTCCATTGCAGCGCTTGTCTGCATCCGCGCAAGAGACAAGATCCTTCACGAATGCGCATTAAGGATCGTCGAAGACAACATGGCATTTGAGGAAAGAAATAAGACCGAGCAGTTCATTAATTCACAGCTCAGCAAGAAGTGGTACTACAACAGCTGCCCGAACTGCGGTGCGGTGGCAAACAAGACATTGACTTACTGCTTAAGCTGTGGCACTTCTTTGGAGGTTCCTTCATTTTTGGATACGGAGCCGTACTCAGTACACCGCGTATCCACGTTTGACCCCAAAAAGCATAAAGCGAATGCGGCGGCAAAGGAGAAGATCTAATGAAAAAATTCTTCAAATATTCATTTGTCATTGGTCTGATCGGAGCTGTAGTCAACCTTATTTTGTTTGTGACTAATCTGTTCTATGAACTGGTCGTGCCCGTGATCGAGAACTCAAGCCTTGAAGAAGGCCCGGTATTCGATTTCTTCGATAACCTTATCTATTTCACGCCTTGCATTTTCATGGTGCTGTTTGTTCTTTACATAGTCGCAGGAATAATCTACAAAAAGAAGTTCCACGAGAAGAACGAAGAGAAAGAGACGGAAAAGCTCGTAGAGAAAAATACCGCCATCCAGAAAGAACTCGACGTTAAGGCGGAGTTCTTAAAGCACAAGTATTACACCAACTGTCCGAACTGCGGATCTGTTAGGGTGGAGAATACCAGCGTGTGCTCATTTTGCGGCGCATCGCTTGTTATAGGCGAAGATAAAGAGAAGTAATCTTATCAGGCTCCGAAAACCGAATCGCAGTATCTTACCGTGCCCATCGCATCTTTTGCATATGCATCGGCACCGATCTTGTCTGCATATTCCTGGGTCATTACGGCACCGCCGACAACGACTTTTGTGCCGGGCTTTTTCTCGCGCAATAACTTGATCGTATCTTCCATTGAAGCAACGGTCGTAGTCATGAGCGCAGAGAGGCCGACGACTTCGATATTGTTCTCGATTGCGCAGTCTACTATGACTTCGGGCGGAACGTCTTTGCCCAAGTCTATTACGTCGTAACCGTAGTTCTCAAGCATGACTTTTACGATGTTCTTTCCGATGTCGTGGATGTCACCCTTAACGGTTGCGAGGATGACACGGCCCTTAATGTTTCTGGGTTTATCTGACATCGCTTCTTTTACGACTGCAAATGCTGCCTTTGCGGCATCGGCGCTCATGAGGAGCTGCGGAAGAAATACCGTTCCCGCTTCATATCCTTTGCCTACGCGGTCGAGTGCAGGGATGAGTTCGGCATCGATTATCTCAAGTGATTCTCTTCCCGAATCAAGCTGCTCTTTCATTGCCTCTGCAGCTCTTCCGGTTACGCCTCTCTCGATCGCTTCAGCGAGTGTAAGAACCGCGTTGGAAGATGCGGAAGATGCTTTCGCGCCGGATGAAGCTGCAACGCCTGAACCCGGAACATAATCGCTGTATGCACCGATGAATTCTTCGAGCTTGGGGTCAAGATTCATGAGTGCGTTAAATGATCTTACTGAAGCCATCATGGGACCGTTGCAGGGATTGATGATGGCGCATGAAAGACCGTTCTGCATTGCCATTGCAAGGAAGTATGAATTGATGAGTTCTCTTGCGGGAAGTCCGAAAGAGATATTGGAAACACCCAAGATCGAATGACCGTTGTAAATGTCTCTTATGCCCTTAACAGTATCAAGTGTTGCGATGGCTGAATCAGGGTCAGAAGAGATGGTCATTGCAAGACCGTCGATGACAATGTCCTTTCTGGGGATACCGTATTTGTCGGCAGCTTCGTAGATGCGCTTTGCAACTGCAAGTCTGCCTTCTGAAGTAGCAGGGATCCCGTCTTCATCCAAAGGAAGTCCTACGAGGACACCGCCGTATTTTGCAACGAGAGGCATGACAGCTTCGATGTTCTCGACCTTGCCGTTAACGGAGTTGACCATAGGTTTGCCGTTGTAGATACGAAGGCCTTTTTCGAGTGCTTCGATATCAGTCGTATCGAGCTGCAGGGGAAGGTTAGTGATAGACTGGATCTTCAATACGACGCTCTCCATCATGGAAGGCTCATCGATCTCGGGAAGACCTACGTTAACGTCAAGGATATCCGCGCCTGCAGCCTCCTGGTTCAAAGCCTCTGTGAGAAGATAATCTATGTTGTTTTCACGAAGGGCCTGCTGGAGCTTTTTCTTGCCGGTAGGATTGATCCTCTCGCCGATTACGACAGGCTTTCTGCCGATCTCAACGCAGTCTGCAAAACTCGTGACGTAAGTGAAATTCTTTGTTACGGGTTCGGTGAAGGGAAGTGCCTTAACCTTGTTGATCATTGTGCTGATGTGGTCCGGAGTCGTGCCGCAGCATCCGCCCATTACGTGGAAGCCGAGCCTGGCGATCTCGACCATGATCTCAGCAAATTCCTCAGGGTCAACATCGTATACGGTCTGACCGTTTTCCGTTCTGGGAAGACCTGCATTAGGGTTAACAACGATAGGAAGTGAGCAGCACTTAACAAGTTGCTCTGCGATGGGAAGCATCTGCTTCGGGCCGAATCCGCAGTTGATGCCGATCGCATCGACCTTAAGTCCCTCGAGCATTGCGACTGTGCCTTCGACTCCGCCGCCTGTAAGGAGCTTGCCTGTCTCATCGTAAACCATCGTGACGATGACAGGGAGGTCGCATACTTCGTGGGCGGCAACGACGGCTGCCTTTGCTTCGTAAGAGTCGCTCATGGTCTCGATCACGACCACATCTCCGCCTGCTTCGGCACCTGCCTTGATTATCTCAGCGAAAACATTTACTGCATCGTTGAATGCGAGATCACCCATGGGCTCTAAGAGTTTGCCGGTAGGGCCGACGTCGATCGCGACATACGCATCGTCTTCGCGGCCTGCTTCTTTTCTGGCCTGCTGACAGAGCCTGACTGCAGCTGTAACTATCTCGGCAACGTTATCGAATTTGAATCCGTTGGCACCGAAAGTATTGGTGTTTACGATGTTTGAGCCTGCTTCAAAATAGCTCTTGTTAAGATTCTTGATGTCTTCAGGTCTGGTGAGGTTCCAAAGTTCAGGCAGCTCGCCGCCCTTAAGCCCCAGCTTTTGCAGGATCGAACCGGTACCTCCGTCACAGAATAACCATTCTTTACCAAGTCTTTCTCGTAAGCCCATGCTTCAAGCCCTTTCCTTTGAGAACTCACAGGTGTCGTGCCTGTTGCAGCCTTTGCACCCTGTGCATCCTGTTTTAGTCTCATCGATTCCGATGCCTATGATCGCGGTAACGGATTTGGTCGGAACCATGAGGAGTGAATCGGTAAGTTCGATGCCGATCTGTTTTGTAATGTCCAAAAGCCTGAACCAGTCCTTCTGGTGTTCAAGCTTGAGATCTCCGTAACCCGGCGAGAATCTGGGGCGCAGGAAAAGTCCTCTTGCTTCATAACTTGCCTTGAGCTTGTCGTTGTAGTCGTCAAGGAAAGCCTCGATCGCAGCAGCGCCTGCAGCCTGATATACCGCGCTGTCTGCAGCAGAAGTAATGCTTGCCCTTCTTACCAGCATGTCGCACGCGGGACCGATGGTTGCAGCGAGAAGAACAGCACCGCAGCATCCTGTAAGGTTTCTTACGAGACCTTCGGATTCAAAGGTGACATCTTCGTTTTCCGCGTGAAGCGTGACCGTCTTCTCCGCGACAGTTATGCGGTATTCTTTTGAGATTATGCGCGGGTGGGACTGGGTGCCGAGATGCTCTATGGCCTTGTTGATCTTTTCTGAGATCTCAGGCGCGATGTCAACGATACCATGGTATCCCATGTATCTCTGGACTTCTTTTACGGGTATTTCCACTTCTAAAGGCATTAGTTGATGATTCCTTTGAGGTTATAGAGAATGTCTGAAGCAACGTCGGGCTTGTTCATGGAATAGACGTGGACATGAGTTATGCCGTTGGCGATGAGGTCGATAATTTGCTCTGTCGCATAGATTATTCCTGCCTGACGCATGGCAACGGGGTCATCACCGAATCTGTCAACGATAGCCTTGAAACGCTCCGGCACTGCAGTTCCTGAGAGCTGGACAGAACGTGAGAGCTGCTTTGCAGTTGTGATCGGCATGATGCCCGGGACGACGGGAACGTTGATGCCTATATCCTTAACCCTGTACAGGAAGTTGTAGAAGATGTTGTTGTCAAAGAACATCTGGGTCGTGAGGAAGTCACAGCCTGCATCGACCTTTTCTTTAAGGAAGTGAATGTCATCTGACTTATGAACACACTCGATGTGACCTTCGGGATAGCATGCGCCGCCGATGCAGATATCAGGATCCTGGGCCCTGATGTCCCTGATGAGGTCTGATGCGTGGATATAATCTTCGCAGACGATTCCGTCCTTGGGCTTGTCGCCTCTTAAGGCCATGATGTTGTCGATGTTATTCTCGCGTATCTGCTTAAGCATGTTGGCGACATGCTCTTTTGTTGAAGCAACGCATGTGAGGTGTGGCATTACGGTAACGCCGTGAAGATTCTTGATGTCAGAAGCAACTTCGATGGTCATTTTGGAAGTTGAGCCTGCTGCACCGTATGTTACTGACATGTAGGAAGGATTGAGGGCCGCGATGGCGCCTGCTGCTGTTTTTACGTCATTAAGGCCTGTCTCAGCCTTGGGCGGGAAGACCTCAAAAGAGATCGTAGGTGTCTTGTCTGCAAGTATTTTGTTAATCTTCATAATAAAAAGCCCTGCTTATGCATAGTTTTTTGATATACAACAATTGCCCTCAAGTATATCTCAATAGATTATAATTTTACACGAAAAAAGAAGGTTTTATATAAGAGATATCTTATGACTTTCTGTTTTGGAGGTTAATTATGAAAAAGTTACTTTCGGTTATTTTGGCAGTAGTAACGACGATTTCCTTTGCGACAGGCTGCGCAAAGCTCACGGAAATCAAGGAGATGGCGGAAGAATCTGATTTCACCGGCCTTGTATCCGTAGGTCAGGATATTGTCGAGGAAATGAACATCGAAAAGCCGACCCAGGACCGTGCAGGCAATGCCATCACTGTCCCTGACAACGTAGAGAAGATCGTTTCAATGGCTCCTTCCACAACACAGGTCCTCATTGAGCTCGGTCTTGGCGACAAGATCGTCGGTATCGATACAAACTCTGCTTCATTTGCTGACAAGCTTCCTTCAGGTGTTGCACAGTTCGACATGATGTCACCTGACAACGAGGCGATCGCAGCTCTTTCTCCTGATATCGTTTTCACATCAGGCATGAGCTCTGTAGGCGGCACATCTCCTTTCCAGTCACTTGTTGACAGCGGAATCTGCGTAGCAGACATTCCCACACCTGATTCAATCGAGGGTGTATGCGATGACATTAAGTTCATCGGAACATGTGTAGGCAAGGGCGCTGAAGGCCTTGCATACGCAAAGGGACTCACAGTATTCATGGAAGGCGTTGAGGAATACGCAAAGACGATTCCCGAAGGCGAGCAGAAGACCGTTCTCGTAATGATGAACGTTCCTTCAGCTGAGTATCCTACGATCTATACTTTCGGTAAGGGAACTTACATGAATGAGATGATCGAAGATCTCGGTGCAAAGAATGTTTTCGCAGACCAGGAAGGCTGGCTCTCAGTATCCGTTGAGGATGTTATCGCAGCTAACCCTGACGTAATCCTCATGGACTGTAACTGGATGCCCGACGCAGCAGAGCAGGTTAAGGCTCTTGAAGGATGGGAGAACGTCAATGCCGTAAAGAACGGTGAGGTTTACCAGATCGATGAGGACACCTGCTCACGTCCGAACCACCACATCTCTGATGCTACTATCGAGTGGGCAAAGTGCATCTATCCTGATACATACGGAAACTTCTCCAAGTCTTTCGATGACATCAAGAATGATGTTCTCGAGCAGGTTCTCGGATAATTCCTGACGGGTAATATTATGACTAAGAAGGGCACAGGACTTAAGATAGCGATATCGGCCGTCCTGTGCCTTTTTATACTCGTTCTCGCGATCAGGCAGGGAAGTGTTTATATCTCGCTTAAAGATCTTTTCGGGATAATAGGCGGACACATAACCGGCAAGGGTACTCCAGACGGCGTGGAGCCCATGATGGATTCGATATTCTGGACCATCAGAATGCCGAGGGCTGTCATGGCATTCCTGGTAGGCGGAGCGCTCTCGATGAGCGGCGCGTGCATGCAGGCACTTTTGCAAAATCCACTGGCTTCTTCCTACACTCTCGGTGTCTCTTCAGGCGCATCTCTGGGAGCCGCGCTGGTACTTATCCTTGAGATATCGATTCCCGTGTTATCCGGATTCATGCTTCCTTTTGCAGGCTTCGTATTTGGCCTTGCAACAGTAGTCTTCGCATTAATGCTTACGTCTGCAATCGACAGGAGCGTATCTAACACCACCGTGGTGCTGATAGGTATGGTCTTGTCGCTTTTTGTAAACGGCATGATGAATCTTTTATCAACTCTTAATGCCGACCACTCCAAGCAGCTCATCCTCTGGATGATGGGCTCATTTTCAGCAAGGGGATGGAAGCACTGCGCGATCCTTTTCCCGGTGTGCGTTGCCGGATTTGTATGCCTCATGCTGATGTCGCGGAAAATGGACATCATGAGCTTCGGCGACCTTCAGGCACAGGCCATGGGCGTCGATGCGAAAAAGACCAAGATCATAGCGATCCTCGTATGCTCACTGCTGACCGGTGTATCAGTTGCATTTACCGGCGTCATCGGATTTATCGATCTTGCGGCGCCCCATGTCGTAAGAAAGATCTTCGGACCTTCACATAAACTCGTTATACCGATGTCGTTCATATACGGCGGTGCTTTTATGGCACTTTGCGATCTTATATCCAGAACGCTCTTATCTCCACGTGAGATTCCCGTAGGCGCTGTTACGGCACTTATCGGCGCGCCTTTCTTCGCATATGTTTTCTTCGCTTCAAGGAGGAAACGCGCATGAAGATCGTTGTAAAAGGAATGAGTGCAGGCTACGGTTCTTCCGAGATCCTGAAAGATATTGATCTTGAGATCGGTTCCGGTGAGAAGGTCTTTATCGGAGGTTCCAACGGTTCGGGCAAGACGACTTTGCTTAAGGTAATGTCAGGCCTTATTCCGCATAAAGGCACTGTTACAGTTGACGGTAAAGAGATATCCAAAATGAAAAGGAAAGAAGCCGCAAAGCTCATATCTCTCATGCCGCAGACGAGTGAAGTTTATTTCCCTTACACGGTTCGGGAGACTGTAATGCTCGGCACATATGCTTCGTCGGGAAGCGCTTTGGGAGGAACGCCCGCTTCCGCAGTGGAATATGCTGTTAAGTGCATGGAGGACTGCGGTGTTGAAGACCTTCAGGACAGGCACCTTGATGAGCTCTCCGGAGGACAGCTTCAGAGAGTTTTGCTGGCAAGGACTTTTGCGCAAAAATCACCGTTCCTTTTCCTCGATGAACCGGGCAATAATCTCGACATCAAATACAGGGCAGAGCTCTGCGATAAATTAAATGTATGGGCAGCAGGAGAGACCTCAGGAATACCGAATACTCTCGTTGCGATCTTCCACGATCTCGAGCAGGCGAGAAGGTGCTGCACAAGGGCTGTGATGCTCAAAGACGGCAAGGTTATTTTCGACGGGTGCATTGCTGATGGATTAAAGCCGGAGATGCTCATAAAGGTTTACGACTTTGATGTTACGTCATATTCAGGTGTATGACATATCACGCTACACTTGAAATAGCGGAAGTTGCATCTCCCTAAGACTTATAACATGCCTCCTTTGTGCAATTTACAATCATTCCAAGCCATTGAACGGGCCTAAAATAGCGAATGTATTATTACAATTCCAATAACGCGAATGATATTATTTTGCCAATAAGTACATATCAGGTACTGCAAGGAGGGGTTTTACGATGGGTAAATCGAAGGCTAAGGAAAAGAAAACCTTCAAAGAGTTCTTGAAGAGCAAGGATATCAACGTATCCGCAAAGACCTATTTTGTTGACGCCATGGGTGGAATGGCACAGGGATTATTCGCATCACTTCTTGTAGGAACGATCCTTTCAACTATCGCTAAATATGTCATCTTGATCGACAATCCGGCCGTTAAGCAATTAGGTCATTACATAGCCCAGGCAGGTTCTCTTGCTTCGGCTGTTACAGGTGCCGCAATCGGTATCGGCATTGCATTTGCACTTAAAGCTCCCATGCTCGTTATGGCTTGTGCTGCCGCAGTAGGTTACTTCGCTAACGCTTATCCGGGTTCAGTCGGTAAGTGCGGATTCTACTATCTTGATAAGCCTTATACGGCAGGCCCTTTGGGCGTATTCATCGCAGTTATCTTCGCTGTTGAATTCGGTAAGATGGTTTCAAAGCAGACCAAGGTAGATATCCTTGTTACTCCTCTTGTTACCCTCGGTGTAGGTTTTGGTGTTGCTTACGTAACATGCCCGCCGATTGCCATCGCAATGAACTGGCTTGGTGAATTCATCAACACAGCTACAACACTTCACCCGTTCCTCATGGGTATCATCATCTCGGTAGTAGTAGGAATCATCCTTACTCTTCCTATCTCTTCTGCAGCTATCTGCGCTTCTATCGGTATCGCAGGTATCGCAGGCGGCGCTGCTCTTGCAGGATGCTGCGCACAGATGGTAGGTTTCGCAGTCGCATCTTACAGAGAGAACAAGTGGGGCGGTGTTGTCTCACAGGGCCTCGGAACATCAATGCTCCAGATGCCTAACATCATGACACATCCCCAGATCTGGATCCCTGCTACACTTGCTTCTGCTATCACAGGTCCTATGGCTACCATGATCTTCAAGCTCGAGTGCACAGGCGTTTCAGCAGGCATGGGCACATGCGGTCTTGTAGGTCCTATCGGATGCTTCTCCGCAATGACTGCATCAGGTACTCTTAACTGGTATTCAATGCTCGGCATGTTCTGCATCTGCTTCTTCACACCTGCAGTTCTTTCGCTGTTTTTCAGCGAGATCATGAGAAAGCTCGGCTGGATCAAACCCGGCTACATGAAGCTCTCATAAGCTGCATTACAATTTGTGTATTTTAAGCCCGCCGCGTGAATTGTCCCAGCGGGCTTTTTATGATCTGGTTTTCGCGCGGGTGAAGTCCGCCGGCGCAGGAAAACACCAGTTGCAGCATAAGTGTTTCGCCGATTAAGTAGTATAATCATGAAAACCGAATCATTATTACGAGGTCGATTATGGAAGTAAGACTTGAGCACCTTACGAAGATTTTTCCGAGCAGGGACAAGAAGGGCAGCGAAGTTGTTGCCGTCAATGATTTCGATTTCACTATTCCTGAGGGCAAACTTATTGGCCTTCTGGGACCTTCCGGCTGCGGTAAGAGTACTGTGCTTTACATGATCTGCGGCCTCGAAAAGCCTACTTCCGGCAAGATCTTTTTCGGTGAAGACGATGTGACTGACGTTCCTTCCGAAAAGCGCGGAGTAGGGCTCGTTTTCCAGAACTACGCATTATATCCGCACCTCACGGTAAGACAGAATATAACGTTCCCGTTAGAGAACCTGAAAGGTGAAGAGAAGCTTACAAAAGAGCAGCGCAACCAGAAGGCTCTGGAAGCTGCAAAGCTCGTACAGATTGAAGGACTGATGGACAGAAAGCCCGGTGAGATGAGCGGCGGCCAGCAGCAGAGAGTTGCGATCGCAAGAGCACTTGTTAAGATGCCGAAGGTGCTTTTGATGGATGAGCCTTTGTCCAATCTTGATGCCAGACTCAGACTTCAGACAAGAGAAGAGATAAGGCGTATCCAGAAGGCGACGGGCATTACAACCATCTTCGTAACCCATGACCAGGAAGAAGCGATGAGTATCTCTGACATGATCGTTGTAATGAAGGACGGTATATTCCAGCAGATGGATGCTCCGCAGGAAGTCTATGACGATCCGGTCAATCTTTTTGTTGCTAAATTTTTGGGTACTCCGGCGATCAATGTATTCGGGGCAGAGGTAAAGGATAAGAAACTTTACATCGGCGAAGATATGGTCATGGACAAAGTGAATGTTAAGGACGGACCGGTCTGGTGCGGCATCAGGCCGGAAGGATTTATCCTTGATGAAGAGGGTGCTTTGCACTGCAGCCTGACAGGTGTCGATGTAATGGGAAGAGATACGAGCATCGTATCAACGAACCCTAAGATGACAGGCATTAACATCAGATCGATAATCAGCGCGGAAGATTTAAAGCTCACTTCAAAAGATTCTGTAAGATTCAATATCAAGAGAAATAAGACCTTGCTTTTTGATAAAGAGACTGAAGCAAGGATCTATTACGACTAAAGACAGTTCGGCATAACGGAGCTTGAAGATCTCATGACTAAATCGGGTGTAAAAAGAGAAGGCATAATGGGCACGCTCTCGGGCTGGCTCTATCTTGCGCCTGCTCTTGCATTCCTGATCTTCTTCATGGTCTATCCGTTGATCGATGTTTTTATCTATTCATTTGAGGAAGGATACAACTCTGCATCACAGACTTACTTTGGTATCGGCGGCTATAACTACTCTTATGTTCTGAGAGATCCGTATTTCCTTCAGGCTGTGAAGAACACGTTCATCCTCGTTATCTTCACCGTGCCGATATCAACGATCCTGGCGCTGCTTATATCTCTTGCGCTGAACTCAATAGAGAAGCTTAAAAAGCTCTTCCAGACAATTTACTTCCTGCCTTATGTAACGAATACTCTGGCGGTAGGTCTGGTGTTCATGATCCTGTTCCGTAAGACGCCCTATACCGATGGCCTTATCAACATGATGATAAAGGCGCTCGGCATGACGACAGTCGATTTTATCGAAGGCCCTTACTGGGCGAAAATGCTTGTGCTCTGTGTCTATGTTATCTGGATAGTAATGCCTTTTAAGATATTGATCCTGACATCGGCACTGGCATCCGTTAATCCCGTTTATTACAAGGCTGCAAAGATCGACGGCGCATCGAAAACAAGGATCTTCTTTAAGATCACCCTGCCGATGATATCACCCATGATCTTTTATCTTGTCATCACAGGATTTATCGGTGCGTTTAAGGCATACAGCGATGCTGTAGCGATCTTCGGAGTCGATCTCAATGCTGCCGGAATGAACACGATGGTAGGTTATGTTTACGACATGCTCTACGGCGATGGCGGAGGATATCCTTCGTATGCTTCTGCAGCAGCAATAATTCTCTTTGCGATAGTTCTTACGATCACGGTGATCAATCTCATCGTGAGCAAAAAGACTGCGCCCAAAGGTTAAGAGGAGGGAAGAGCCGTGGCCAAAAATCAGGACATTATAAAGCTTGAAAGAACAGCCAGGACAAAGAGCGCCATATTCAAGACGCTCATGTATATCTTCCTTGCTTTCTGGGGAGTGGTAGTCCTTTTCCCGTTCTACTGGATGGTATTATCTTCAATAAAGAGTTATGCAAGTTACATGGGCGAGCGCCTTCCCAGATTCATCGCGACCGACCCGACTTTCGAGAACTATATCAACGCGTTTACGCAGGTGCCGCTTGCTAAGTATTTCCTTAACACGCTCATCTTCACTCTGATTACTACTGCACTCATGATGCTCGTAATAGTCTTTGCAGCATATGCGTTTGCAAGACTCGACTTCAAGGGTAAGTCGCTTCTTTTCATCGGATTCCTGGCACTCATGATGATCCCGAACGAACTCGTAATAATTACTAATTTCGTTACCATAACGAACATGAATCTTCGCAATACTTTCCTGGGACTCATCCTGCCGTCTGTCACTTCGGTATTCTATATCTACCTGCTTAAAGAGAACTTCGAGCAGGTCCCTGACGAGCTTTATTACGCTGCGAAAGTTGACGGGACATCGGATCTCAAATACCTGTTCAAGGTCATGATCCCCGTATGCCGTCCGACGATAATCACGGTAATTATCCTTAAGGTAATTGAGTGCTGGAACTCATATGTCTGGCCGAGACTCATCACCGATGATGCGAACTATTTTCTCGTCAGTAACGGTATTCAGGAGATCCGCGAAAACGGCTTCGGCAGGGATAACATTCCCGCCATGATGGCTGCAGTCGTCGCAGTATCTTTGCCTCTCATAATCCTTTTCCTTGTCTTCAGAAACAAGATCATGGAAGGCGTATCAAGGGAGGGCACCAAAGGATGAGAAAAGGTTTCCTCAAGATCATCGCTTCGTTTATGTCGGCAGCTCTCATTCTGCCGGCGCTTACAGGCTGTCACGGCAAGAAGGGAACGGCTGAGTTTACGATGCCTGAAGGACT
Source organism: Oscillospiraceae bacterium (assembly GCA_015069205.1). Classification (GTDB taxonomy): domain Bacteria; phylum Bacillota; class Clostridia; order Saccharofermentanales; family Saccharofermentanaceae; genus Saccharofermentans. Next base: position 246,797 of record SVIZ01000003.1, on the reverse strand, counting down.
TGATCCCAATAAGACTTACGAGATAGTTTTCTGGGCCAAGAACGATACCAACATCACCCAGACGAAGATCTACAATCAGGCCATAGAAGATTTTGAGAAGCTCTATCCTAATATCAAGGTAAACCTCAGGCTTTATACGGATTACAACAAGATCTATAACGATGTCATCACGAACATCTCGACCGGTACGACGCCTAATGTCTGCATAACTTATCCTGACCATATCGCGACTTATAAGACGGGCAACAATGTCGTAGTTCCGCTTGATTCACTGATCGATGATCCGGCATACGGTCTTGGCGGAAGTGAAGTGAGATTTGATTCACCCACAAGGGAAGAAGTTATTCCCGAATACCTTAACGAGTGTGTTCTTGACGGTCATATCTTTGCTCTGCCGTATATGAGATCGACCGAAGCCTGCTATGTCAACAAAGAGTATGTTGAGGCGCTGGGTTATGAGATCCCTGATACTCTGACATGGGATTTTATTTGGGAAGTATCCGAGAAGGCTCTCGCGAAAAATCCCGACGGCACTTATGTCGTAAACGGCAAGGATGTCATGATCCCGTTTATCTACAAGTCGTCAGACAATATGCTGATCACGATGCTCAAGCAGCAGGGTGCAGGATACTCTGATGATGACGGCAATATCCTTATCTTTAACGACACGACAAAGCAGGATTTGTTGACCATTTCGGAGCACACGAAAACGGGGGCTTTCTCGACATTTAAGATATCCGGTTACCCGGGAAATTTCTTCAATGCGGGAGAATGCATTTTTGCGATCGACTCGACGGCAGGCGCTACTTGGATGGGTTCGGATGCGCCGCTTTCCGACATCCACGAGAATCAGATCGCAAGGTTTACGACAGTTGTTAAGACCGTTCCGCAGTTTGATCCTTCCACTCCGTACATGATCTCGCAGGGCCCTTCGATATGTGTCTTCAATAAGCCCGACAGCGGCGAAGTCCTGGCATCGTGGCTGTTTGCGCAGTACATGATAACGAACGATGTGCAGATCGCATATTCTTCGACAGAAGGTTATGTCCCGGTAACTTCGAAGGCGAGAAATTCAGCTGAGTATAAGGAATATCTGTCGCGTTCGGGCGAAGATAATTCTCTTTATTATTCAGTCAAGATCGATGCTGCAAAACTCCTTTTGGACAACACGTCGAACACATTTGTAACACCTGTTTTCAACGGCTCGACATCACTTAGAAATGCTGCCGGCCAGCTCATTGAGAACACTGCCAAATCGACAAGGCGCGGACAGACGATAGACGACAAATACATCGAGTCTTTGTACGAAGATACCAAGTCGCTGTACAGACTGGACCAGCTTGGCTCAAATGATATGAATTCAAAAGAAGACTTAGGCCCGCTTCCGTTGGGATCAAAGCTTCTGCTGGGTTCCATAGGCACGGCCTGGGTTGTAATAGTTGCATATTTTATAGTTCAGTTTGTCAAAAAGAAAAGGGCAGATTGATATCGCCAGTTTTTTCGCTGATTTAATATAATTTGCTTGAAGGCGCCTTGAAAGGTGCCGTATAAACAATTGCTCTTGTTAAGTGATCTTTTAAGTCTCGGGTGGACAAAGAGATAAAAGCTTATGAGAGCTGCTTCTTAGAAGGAGAAATGTTATGAAGAGAACAGCAAAGATCGTTATGTCCGTTGTACTCATGGCTGCTATGGCTTTGGGTTCTATCGGATGCAAGAAGTCACCGGAAGCAAACGGCAACACACCTGATACAAAGAAGGGTGAAGGCGTTATGACTTATGCTGAATACAGTGCAGCAGCACTTGACACAGAAGTTACTGTCGAGACCTACATCCAGGCTAAACAGGGCTGGTGGGAGAATGAAGGCGTAGGCGTTGCTACATTCTACACACAGGATGCTGACGGAGCTTACTTCCTTTACAACATGCCTTGCACAGCAGAAGAGTATGACAAGCTTGCTCAGGGCACAAAGATCAAGGTTACAGGTTACAAGTCAGAGTGGTCCGGCGAAGTTGAGATCATCGATGCAACATTCGAGATCGAAGAAGGCCAGTATGTAGCAGCTCCTCTTGATGTTACAGACAAGCTCGCATCTTCTGATCTTATCAACTATCAGAACATGTATGTTTCATTCACAGGACTTACGATCGAGGCAATGGATGACGGCAGCAGCGCATTCTTCTACAGCTGGGACGGTTCCGGCAGCCAGGGTGATGACCTCTATTTCAAGGCTTCCGTAAACGGCCAGACATACACATTCACAGTTGAGTCTTACCTCACAGGTTCTGATACAGCAGTATATAAGGCTGTTGAAGCTCTCAAGGTTGGCGACACTGTTGATATGACAGGTTTCCTCTATTGGTATGAGGGTGCAAATCCCCACATCACAAACATTACAATTAAGTAAATCAAGGCTGAAAACCCTATTTTTAGGGAAAATACTTTGGAAATCGAATTGTTGTTTTTGCATATTTTCGCCCAAAGTTTGCCGTAAAGATAAGGGCAATTTGACATCCTTGCAATTTGCGAAAAACTACTATAATGCAGATAAGGGAACTTTAATAGGAACCCCGAGCATTTAATTAGTGATTTAAATGTTTTTTGTTTCTCATAGACGCGGCTTCCACCAGGGAGCCGCGTTTGCATTTCAGGGATTTTGTAATTAATTATTTCTGTGGTAAAAGTAGCATAGAACAATTACTGACGATATAAATTTATCTAAAGGAGACGTGTTTTATGCCACCCGGAGGAAGAGGTATGGGCGGCCCGATGGGCGGGCAGTTCCTGACGGAAGAAGAGAAGAAAAACCAGCCTAAAGTCACGCCTGAACTTTTGAAGCGTGTTTTCTCATATCTGAAGCCTTATACGAAGCAGCTGATCCTTGTTTTGCTGTGCATAATCGTATCGTCTTTTTTCTCGCTTTTGCCTTCGATAATCACGGGCAAGATCCTTGATGACGGTCTCCTCAAACAGGACTTCAAAGCGCTCGTTTATTACATCGTTTTATCCCTTGCGGTCACGCTTGCGGCAAGCCTGATAGGTGTCGCCGAGACGTACATCAACACATGGATCGCGCAGCACATTACTTTTGATATGCGCAACCAGATGTATCAGCATCTGCAGAAGATGTCGCAGAGATTTTTCACAACAAATAACCAGGGTGATATCGTCACCAGAATGACCAGCGACATTGACGGAGTAAAGGCAGTCGTCACCAACACTTTCAGCAGTATTCTTTCAAATTCGATTACGCTGATCATTGCCATGATCGCCATGTTCCAGAAGAACTGGATCTTGGCTCTCGTCGGCATAATCATCGTTCCGCTTTTTACTTTGCCGACCAGAAAAGCTGGCAAGAAAAGATGGACTCTTACCAATGAATCACAGCAGGTAAATGACGAAGTAAACGGCATCCTGAATGAGACGCTGTCTGTCAGCGGACAGCTCCTCGTAAAACTCTTCGGAAAAGAGAAATATGAGTACGAGAGATACGAGAAAGCCAACCGCAGGATGATCGGTCTTAACATCAAGGAGAGCATGGCAGGACGCTGGTTCAGAGTGGTCCTTACGACCTTTACGAGCGTAGGACCGATGCTGCTATATCTTGCAGGCGGAATCCTCATGATGAAGTATAATTCCGACCTCACGATCGGTGACATCACGGTGCTTGTTGCACTTCTCGGAAGGATGTATATGCCGGTCAACAGCCTGCTCAATATCCAGGTCGAATGGATCAGGTCGATGGCCCTTTTCAAGCGTATCTTCGACTACTTTGATATCCCCGTTGAAATCGAAAATGCCAAGGACGCCGTTACGCCTGATAAGGTTACCGGAGACGTTGTTTTCGAGCATGTCGAATTCTCTTATGAAGAGTCAAAGAAAATCCTCAAAGACATCAGCTTCACGCTTAATGCCGGCAAGAGCATCGCGATCGTAGGCCCTTCGGGTTCGGGTAAGAGTACTATCGTAAATCTCATTCCAAGACTCTACGATGTCGATTCCGGAAGTGTAACCTTTGACGGAATAGACGTCAGAAAACTCGACCTCAAGTTCTTGAGAGACCAGGTCGGCGTTGTCTCGCAGGAGACTTATCTTTTCAACGGAACTATCAGGGAAAATCTGCTCTATGCCAAGCCTGACGCGACCGAGAAAGCCATGGTTGAAGCTCTCAAGAAAGCCAACATCTGGGACTTCATCGAGAAGCAGGAAAAGGGCATAGACACTGAAGTAGGCAACAGGGGCTTAAAGCTCTCCGGAGGCGAGAAGCAGCGCATCTCGATCGCGAGGATCATTCTTAAGGATCCGACGATATTCATTTTCGACGAGGCGACATCGGCACTCGATTCGATCTCCGAGAAGAAGATCCAGGATGCGATCGATCCGATCATTAAGAGCAAGACGAGCATCCTCATTGCGCATCGCTTGTCGACCATTCTCGCTGCTGACGAGATCCTCGTCGTAAAAGACGGCATGATTGCCGAGCGCGGCACGCACAAGGAGCTCCTGAATAAGGAAGGCGTTTACAGGGAACTCTATGAGACCCAGTTTTCTAAGGCTCTTATCGAAGAAGACGGTGTGTCGGAACTTGAGCAATACATCTGGGGCGCCCAGCCGGCCGACGAGCCGATGGACGAATAAGTCTTCCACTTCAGTGGGTAATTAATAAAAATGTACTAACGGAATCGGCTCAATGCCTTCCGATTCGTACATTCGACGAGGACTGGTCTTTTCTAAAATTTACTTGAAATATAGTATAATATCGTCTTGGTTAATCCAGGAGGATAGATTGAAATGACAAAACCATTTTCAGCTACAGTTGAGCAGGTCGCTCAAGAGATAGACACAGACCTGGTCAAGGGTCTGACTTCAAACGAGGCATCTTTAAGATATGCCAAGAACGGTCCGAACTCATTAGGTGAAGAGAAGAAGGTACCTCTCTGGAAGAGATTCCTTCAGCAGTTTGCAGACGCGATGGTAATCATCCTTATCGCTGCGGCTGCACTTTCCGGATACATGGCATTCAAGAGCGGCGGCGGAATCGAAGAATGGATCGACGTATTCGTCATCCTTGCGATCGTAATCCTTAATGCCGTGCTCGGCGTATATCAGGAAGGTAAGGCAGACCAGGCTCTGGCAGCTCTCAAGAAGATGAGCTCACCCCAGACCAAGGTCATCCGTGACGGTAAGCTCGTCATGGTCGATTCAGAGAACGTAGTCGTAGGCGACGTTATCTCCATCGATGCAGGCGACAGCATCTCGGCAGACTTAAGACTCATCGAGTCCAGCTCACTCAAGGCTGAGGAAGCATCTCTCACAGGTGAGTCCGTCGCAGTCGAAAAGGACGCTACAGCAGTTCTTCCCGAAGACTGTGCACTGGGTGACCGCAAGAACATGCTCTACATGGGTACTGCAGTTACATACGGCCGTGCAAAGGGTGTCGTAGTAGCTACCGCCAGAGATACAGAACTCGGTAAGATCGCAACAAAGCTTACCAATATCGAAGACGAGGACACCCCTCTTCAGGCAAGCCTCAACAAGCTCGGCAAGATCCTTGCAGTTGTATGCATCGTCGTCTGCCTCATCGTTTTGCTCGTAGACATTTTCGTTCAGAAACAGCCTTGGGAAGACGCCCTCATGACAGCAGTATCTCTCGCTGTTGCAGCTATCCCTGAAGGTCTTGCAGCAGTCGTAACGATCGTACTTTCAATCGGCATGACAAAGATGGCAGAGAACAATGCTATCGTAAAGAGACTTCTCGCAGTAGAGACTTTGGGATGCGTTGACGTTATCTGCTCCGACAAGACAGGTACACTCACACAGAACCAGATGACAGTTAAGGTCATCTACGACGGCAATAAGAAGTACAACGTCGAAGGCGGCGGATATGCTCCCCAGGGCAACGTTGTTGACGAAGGCGGCAAGCCCGTCAAGATCGAAGGCGTTCTCCGCACACTCATCCTGTCATCCGTTCTCTGCAACGATGCAGCTATCGTAAAGCAGAGCGACACAGACTATTCCTGCATCGGCGACCCTACAGAAGGCTCACTCACAACACTCGGCATGAAAGTCAGAATGTTCCGTGAAGAGACGATGCACAAATATCCCAGAGAGACAGAGCTTCCTTTCGACTCCGACCGTAAGATGATGACCACATATCATTCCGGAGTCGAAGAAGGCAAGTGGATCAGCTTCACAAAGGGCGCACCCGACATCGTTATCTCACGCTGCTCATCGATCATGACAGCAAACGGCGTTGAGAAGATGTCAGACGAGAAGCGTGCCGAGATCCGTGAGGTCAACCACAATTATGCGATCCAGGCTATCCGTGTTCTCGCTTTCGCAATGAAAGAGCACGGCGAAGGTTCCAAGGAGTCCTTCACTGATGAGGAGAACATGACATTCATCGGCTTGATCGGCATGATCGACCCTGCACGTACTGAGGCTAAGGACGCTATCGCAGTATGTAAGGAAGCAGGCATCCGCGCCGTAATGATCACGGGTGACTTCAAAGATTCCGCAGTCGCTATTGCCGATAATCTCGAGATGCGTGACGAGAAGCACATGGATGCATACTCAGGCGAGGAACTCGACAAGATCTCCGACGATGAACTCCTCGAAGTCGTCGAGAAGACAAGCGTTTATGCACGTGTATCTCCTGAGCATAAGGTAAGGATCGTCAACGCTCTTAAGAAGAACGGTCACATCGCTTCCATGACAGGTGACGGCGTTAACGACGCCATGGCGCTCAAGACAGCCGACATCGGTGTCGCAATGGGTATCACGGGTACTGATGTATCCAAGAACTCTGCCGACATGATCCTCATGGACGATAACTTCGCAACTATCGTAAAGGCAGTCGAGCAGGGAAGAACGATCTATTCGAACATCAGAAAGTTCGTAGGATTCCTTCTCTCCTGTAACGTAGGTGAGATCCTCGTTATCTTCCTGCTCTCACTCGTACCCAAGTCACTGGTTCCCGGCATTGCTGCTCCTTTGACGGCAATCCAGCTCCTCTGGCTCAACCTCATCACCGACTCATTCCCGGCTCTCGCACTTGGCCGCGAAAAGGCTGAGCCCGGCATCATGAAGATGCCCCCGAGATCCAAGAAGGAACCCATTATCAACAAGAGCATGATGGGCCACATCGCAATGCAGTCTGTCGGACTTTTCATATCCGTTGCAGCAGCATTCATCATCGCTCTCATGAGCATGAACAACGGCGGCACATTCTTCTACTCCGGTGTTCTCGCAGATGCCGCAGCCAAGGGCGTTCACCCCCTCGACGTTGCACGTACGGTAGCATTCGCTACATTGATCTGCGCAGAGCTCTTCAGAGCATTCGCAGCAAGATCAGAGAGGATCTCGGTCTTCAAGCTCGGACTCTTCTCCAACAAGATGATGAACATCGCCGTAGCACTCTCGCTCGTAATGCTCGTAGCAGTTATCTACATTCCGGGCCTCAACGGCATCTTCAACAACGTAGCGCTCAACCCGCTTGCCTGGGTCGTTATCCTGCCTCTGGCTATCCTGCCGTTCGCAGTCAGTGAGATCAGCAAGCTTATAAAAGGCGGTTGCAATAAGTAATAGCCATGTGTTATTATTCATAGGCTAATCAGTAAAGGGAGGCACAGAACAGATGACAGTATTGAATATCGTTCTTAGTGTTGTAGATATAATCTTGGCAATTGCCATCATCATTCTCTTCCTCGTCCAGGAAGGTAATGACAGAGGTATCGGTGTAGTTGCAGGCGGTTCTTCCGACTCATACTACAACAAGGCAAAGGGCAGAACATTGGAAGAGCAGCTCAAGACATGGACAGTAATCTGTTGCGTTCTCTTCGCAATCGTTTCAGTTGTTCTTTATCTCTCAATCGCCAAGGCTTGGTAATAAGAGCTTAAGTTATACCGAAGGCCGTCTCTTTCACGAGGCGGCCTTTTTTGTGTGGCGGTGGCGGATTGTTTTTTTGTATTGACGATACGGCGCGCATGATCTCGACCTTTTCCGGTGTTTTTTCTATTTTGGCTAAAACAGGAAATGATATAGGAAAAACAGCTCGTTTTTTCCTAAAACGTTTTCTGGATTTGCATATTTGGGAAAATAGCTGGAAAACCCAAAGCAGCCTATGGCTTTAACTCGTGACGGATAAGCAGACTATGTCTCAAACTCGTGACGGATAAGCAGCATATGGCTCAAACTCATGGCAGATAAGCGTCCCATATACCGCGCTGTTTAATTTGGTCTCAAGGTACCTGATGTCAAAAGGCACGCCCTCTTTATCATGGGTGAAGATAATATCCTGCTCTGGTACTAATCCTGCGCCGGCATAGTTGTTGTACTTGATCTTTACATCCCTGAGATAATCAGCAGATTCTTTCATTCCAAGATGCTCATGGAATTTGCAGTTATCTAATTCTTTTATGTAGATAACGAAATCCGTGTTGATCGGTTTGACCAGTCCGGCCAGCATTATTTCCGGCTCGTACTTAAAAGGAATTCCATTCTCAGTATAATAGGCAGCGATATCACGCTCTGCGGCTGACCTGTAATAAATTCCATTATAGAGATAGTTTTTGTATTTAGGGTGCTTAGTGTTCGCATCATTTTTAAGGCTGTCGAAAAAAGCTTTGTCCAAGACGACCCGCTCATAGTTGTTCGTGTAGAAGGAGTGGATTATCTTTTGCGGCTTACATTCTTGAGGCGGAGGGCAATTGAAGTTGCTGTTCCAATATATTTCGTAGATTTTTAAATCGTTTTCCAATGCATCCCTTTCAAGTTTTATTTGATAGTACTTTTGACCGGCTGGTGAGTTAAGCAAATACTTATGGGATCCAATGACAACCTGAAGCTGTTTAATGCCGTTATGTGTATGTGAGTGCAGCTTAATTACAGGGAACTCTTTAAGCCGCTCTTTGCAGTAGTTTATCTTGAGAGCAAGATACTCTCGAGGGATGTATCTGTTAGTGTATTCCATGATTTGAGTATAAGTTCTCGTTTTGTCGGTTTTCAACCGACAAATACCGACAAATGCCGGTAGATCAGGCAAACTTTGTCGGCTTTGACTGAGAAGTGCGTATGGGTGATGTGAAGTTTTTATCTTGGGTGAGGATGTTTTAATCATCAATGCTTTTTTCGCCGGCTTGAGTAATGATGGCTCACTCACAGGCTGAGTGTTGTTTTTGCCTTTTCCTGATTTACCGTTTTTAGGAAAGAAAACAGGAAATTTTGCCAGTTTTTTCCTAAATCTTTTCCTGAAATAGATGCTTTAGGAAACAAATCCGGAAAACGCAACATTATGATCCTCTACACCGCCTTATCTGTTGAAGCTTGTTGTAGTAAGATATAGAAAAATGAATAGAGGGACAGATATGGAAGAAAGAAAAAGAAGAGCGGGCTTTGCCGAGAACATGAGCGCAGCCCAGAAACGAAGAAACAGAATAATCAAAGCAAAGGAAGAGCAGACAGCGCTTCAGCAGACGTTGGCTGACCAGGCGCCGAGAGGTCCGTTGCAGGTAAAGAACCAGGTAATAGGTATCCTGAGACAGACTCCGACGGGCGGTGTCGTAATCCCCGATCCTTCCTTCAGAAGCACGGATTACGGCGCGATCGAGATCGATAAGAATCACTTGAACGGCGCGCCATTTAACATGGTCGTCGTTTGCGAAGTGCTTAACCCCAATTGTGACAGGGGCGACTGCAGGGGAACGATAACAGAAGTCCTTGGTGACTACGGCAATAACGATGTCAGGATGCTGACTGTTTTAAGACAGTTCGGCCTGTCACAGACATTCCCTGAGAAAGCGCTCGAAGAAGTTGAACCGCTGCCGGTCAATCCCGATCCGGAACTTATAGTTAATGAGATTGCGGGTGGAAGACGCGATAAGCGTGACCTTTTGACGATCACGATAGACGGCGAAGATGCTAAAGACCTTGATGACGCCATTTCCATTGAGAAACTAAGGAACGGCAACTTCAAGCTTTATGTCCATATCGCTGACGTCTCAAATTATGTCAGGGAAGGAACGGCTCTGGATGCTGAAGCTTTCTCAAGAGCTACGTCAGTTTATCTCGTTGACCGTGTTATCCCGATGCTTCCGCCGAAGCTCTCAAACGGACTTTGCAGCCTTAATCCCAATGTAGACAGACTTGCCATGACGGCTGAGATGCTGGTTGACCGCGAGGGCAGCATCTATGGCGGTGATCTTTATGAGAGCGTTATCAGATCTGACAGGAGAATGAGCTACAAGGAGTGCTTCAGGATCCTTACTGATCCCCAGCCGGAAGACGATGAAGAATACGGCGAGATCATCCCGATGCTCATTCAGATGAAGGAGCTCGCAGAGATTTTGAAGTCTATGAGAGACAGGCGCGGCGCGATCAATTTCGAGATGCCTGAGACAAAGGTTATCCTGAATGACGACGGTACGGTTAATGACATCATGGCTTACCCGATCAACTTCACGAACGGCATTATCGAGTCGTTCATGATCTGCGCAAACGAGTTTGTCGCAAAGAAGTTCTTCGACCTCAAATATCCGTTTGTATACCGTGTGCATGAGGATCCGGATCCGATCAAAATCGCGAGATTCTCTAATATCGCGAGATATTTCGGCGCGTCGGGAAGGCTTTTCGGAAGGATATCGCCTTTGGATGTCCAGCGGTTCATGGGGACCATCGGCGACAAGACGGCGCTTCCGGCATTGGATGAGATCCTCTTAAGGTCGATGGCGAAGGCAAGATACTGCTCCGACTGCCTGGGTCACTTCGGCCTGGCATCGAAGTTCTACTGCCATTTCACATCGCCTATCAGACGTTATCCTGACCTTTATATTCACCGCATAATCAAGAGCTATCTGCACGGCGAGAATTCAAGAAGCCACTTCGCGGGACTCGTCGACAATGCGGCTGAGCATTCGTCCGACATGGAGCGCAATGCGGTTGATGCAGAGCGCGCTTCTGACGACATCAAGATCTGCGAATACATGGCTGACAAGATCGGCGAGCACTATGACGGCGTCATATCTTCTATCATCGATGCAGGATGCTTCGTAAGGCTCGAAAACACGGTCGAAGGATTCGTTCCTTTCAGGTCTTTGCGTGACCACTATTTCTTCGATGAGAGGACATACAGGGCGATAGGTGCGCACGGCGGCAAGATCCTCTCGATCGGCATGCCTGTGACAATCGTTGTAGAGAAGGTCGATACTGAAGAAAACAAGATTGATTTCTCATTTGAATACGGCTTCGAAGAAGAGCGCGATCCGATGGAAAAGCACTTGTCCAAAGGCCGCGTGAAAGAGCCTCACAAGGTTAAGAAGGGCGGAAGAAGCGGACGTGGCGGTGCATCTTCGGGCAGATCCGGCAGAGGCGGCGCTTCAAGAGGCAGTTCTCCCAGAGTAACTTCATCCAGAGGCGGCTCAGGCCGTTCGGGCGCAGGCGGATTTGCAGGCAAGCCCAGGTCAGCAGGAGGAAGATCCGGCAGAAGCGGAGGAAGAGGCAGAAGATGAAAAGCTTACTTATAAAAGACACGACAAGGGAAGAGCGCGAGCAGATAGTTGCAGAGTCCATAGGTTATATCGATGGTTCATGTGACGGCTGCATGGCAGGTCTTGCTGACATGTATCAGGACTACATTGAAGGTAAGCGCGAGATAAAGGATATCAATATGGAATTCCGTGCACATTACGAGTCAGGCGATGACGGTCCGACAAGAAGTTCATGCGATTACCAGCGTTGAAGGAAATAACGGTAATGGAAAAGCTCAAGAAGATATTTGTATCAATTCTTGCTGCAGTGCTTTGTGTACTCGCATTTGCCGGCTGCTTCGGTCAGTCCAAAAAGGAACCTTTGGATGTGAAGAAGGTCACATATCTGATCTATTGCGGAGACATTCAGGAAGTGGAAATGTATGTCATCACCGACGATCTTAAAGTCACGCATTATACTATCTGGTCGGAAGACGGCAAGGACTATGATTACTTTGCAGGCGAACTGCCTTCTGAAGACAACTATGAAGTAACCGAATCTGAGATGACGGAAGAGAACTGGAAGAGTATGGTAGATGGTCTGACAGAGGCAGACTTCATGACGATTCTGGAAGAATTTACGAATAACGGTGCCATGGATGCTTCAACTTATTATATTAGAGTTGAGACTTCAGATGGTGTCCATCAGTCAGGCGGATATAATGCAGGCGGCAGTCAGGATCCTGAAAGCAGGAGATACTCTGATGCAAGGCAGGCAATAGAACGTGCGCTGGACCGTGGAGTCTACTGAAACTTTGGTTTAGAAATCCTATTCTGTATCCGTTAATAAAATACTTACAGCAAATTCACCTTTTGATTATTGGTTTGAGGGTTCTGTTCAAACTATACTATTTTTATAGTAGGTTATTGGTTTCTCTAAATCTGTAATAGGAGGTGCTGAAAGTGATTAGTAAAAGAATTAAAAACTTAGCTTTATTCATGTCTCTGATAATGGTATTGGGTGTGTTTGCTTCCTGCGGCTTTACCACAAACGGAACCAGCAAACGTCACCGCGATGATGATGACGATGATGACCGTTATGAATATGACGACGATGACGAAGATGAAGACGAAGATGATGATAATGATAGAGACGACAGAAACTCCAGCGGCTGGGGTGATTCCGATACAAACCAGAAGGGAAGAGAAACTGAAGCCGAGATGGAAACCGAATTGGAAACAGATATAGTAATCGTAACTGAACCCGAAGCATCTAATGGTTACTGGGAACTTGTTGATACTAAGATAATCAAGGCAGAGCCGCATAATGCCGTCCCGGATTATCAGACAACATACGGTGCAGATGAATATATCCATTCATACTCGGATTTTCTTCCTGATAACGGTTATCACGCTGACCAGAGCTGTGAGTTTACCGCGACTTGTTCAGAAGTGCCGGGAAGGATAGATCCGGGCGTAACTTATGTTTATCATGTTTCACTGTCGATGTCCGACGGTGCTGATTATCTGTTTACAGCTACGGCAGCCATGTATTTCGACGGTCCGTACGATCCCACGAAAACAGTTTTCGGCACATCGGGAATAAAGTTCCTGCCCACTGATGACAATGCCCCGAATTATTGTTCCATGGATACATGCGGCAATGAATATGTTGAATCCATTGAAGTTTACAGGGTATTTGACCCGGGCGACGAAAAGGGTGACCTGATGTGCTATTCGTTCTATGGCTGTGAATCAAGTACCGTCTGGATATACAGGTGGGTTGAATAAACATAAACCTTTCAAACCGGGAGCAATCCCGGTTTGTTTTTGTCAAGTTTATTATATTGACAATCGCCTTTTAAATGATGTAGTATTACGCATTATGCGATGACGGAGACCCCAGTAGTCGTGGTATGTCGCCTTCAGAGAGCTTTGCCCCCGGGCTGAAAGGCAGAGCGGAAAGAGGCCACTGACGAATAACAACTCCAGCAGCATTCCGGTTTAAAGAGATTTCGCGTTTTGCGAAGTAAATCAGGTGGCACCGCGGACATGTTATGTTCGTCCTGAACTTAAAGGAATTTAAGTTCGGGGCGTTTTTTGTTTCCCCGAAGAAAGGATTGGAATATGGCAAACCAGTACAGAGACAGGATCATCAGCTCCCTGTCAGAGAAGGACGTAGGAACTGAACTCCGTGTATGCGGATGGGTCGAGAACATCAGAGACCACGGCGGCGTTTCTTTCATCGATTTGAGAGACATGTACGGCACACTCCAGGTCGTTATGCGTGATACAAGCCTTCTTGACGGACTTGTAAAGGAAGAGTGCATCTCGATCGAAGGTAAGATCGAGCACAGAGACGAGGAGACATATAACCCCAAGATCGCAACAGGTACGATCGAGCTTGAGGCTCATTCCGTTGACGTTCTCGGTAAGGTTTACAGCCAGCTTCCTTTCGAGATCATGACATCAAAAGAGATCAGAGAGGACGTAAGACTTAAGTACCGTTATCTTGACCTCAGAAACCAGAAAGTTAAGGACAACATCATCTTCAGATCAAACGTCATCGCTTTCTTAAGACAGAAGATGACTGAGATGGGCTTTTTGGAGATCCAGACACCTATCCTTACTTCATCTTCACCTGAAGGCGCAAGAGACTACATCGTTCCTTCAAGAAAGTGGAAGGGCAAGTTCTATGCGCTTCCGCAGGCTCCTCAGCAGTTCAAGCAGCTCCTGATGGTTTCTGGATTCGATAAGTATTTCCAGATCGCACCCTGCTTCAGAGACGAGGATGCAAGAGCAGACAGATCACCCGGAGAGTTCTACCAGCTCGACTTCGAGATGAGCTTTGCTACACAGGAAGACGTTTTCAGAGCAGGTGAGGAAGTCCTCACGGCTGCATTCGAGAAGTTTGCACCCGAAGGAGCAAAGGTAACACCTGCACCTTATCCGGTAATCTCTTACAAACAGGCCATGCTTGAGTTCGGTTCTGATAAGCCCGACCTCAGAAACCCGTTGAGAATCATCGATGTTTCCGAGTTCTTCGGCAGATGCACATTCAAGGCATTCCACGGAAAGACAGTACGTGCGATCAACGTTCACGCAAAGCTTTCAAAGGGCCAGCACGAGAAGATGCTCAAGTTCGCCCAGGACGAGCTCGGAATGGGCGGTCTTGGCTACCTCGAAGTTCTTGAAGACATGAGTTACAAGGGACCTATCGACAAGTTCATTCCTGATGACATGAAGGCTGAACTTAAGGAGATGGCAGGCCTTGAAGCAGGCGATACTATCTTCTTTATCGCTGACAACGAGGCACGCGCAAACGAGTGCGCAGGCAAGATCAGAAACGAGCTCGGTGCAAGACTCGACCTCATCGAAAAGAACGCATTCCGATTCTGCTTCGTTAACGACTTCCCGATGTATGAATGGGATGCTGAGACAAAGAAGTACATCTTCACTCACAATCCTTTCTCCATGCCCCAGGGCGGCCTTGAAGCACTCAATACAAAGAAGCCTGAAGAGATCCTCGCTTACCAGTACGACATCGTCTGCAACGGTATCGAGCTCTCATCCGGCGCTGTAAGAAACCATGACCTCGACATTATGAAGAAGGCATTCGAGATCGCAGGTTATTCCGAAGAAGAGCTCAAGACAAAGTTCGGCGCTCTCTACAGCGCATTCCAGTTCGGTGCTCCGCCGCACGCAGGAATGGCTCCTGGCGTTGACCGTATGATCATGATCCTCAGAGGTGAGGAGAACATCCGAGAAGTTATCGCATTCCCTATGAACGGTAATGCACAGGATCTCCTCTGTGGCGCTCCGGGCGAAGTTACAGAGCAGCAGCTCCGTGAGACACACATCAAGATCAGACAGTAATGAAAGTCTATTTCTTAACATTAGGATGCAGTGTTAATCAATATGAGACAGACGCCGCAAGGCGCCTGTTTCTTGATAATGGGCACATAATTGCCGATTCTCCCGAAGAGGCTGATGTGTGCATCGTAAACACCTGTTCCGTCACGGGCGAGGCTGACCGCAAGTCCAACCAGATGTTAAGAAGAATGGCCAAGAACAACCCTTCGGCTGTCATTGTCGCAATGGGCTGTTCATCTGAGATCTCCAACGGCGAAGTGCCAGCGGATATCGTTATCGGAACGCGCGAAAAGAACACGGTCGTTACACGTGTTGAAGAGTTTCTTGCCGCGCGCGAAAACAGTGCTCTCGGTCACAAGACAAGCCACGTAAGGCCTGAAGTCAGCAAGACAGACGAATATCACGATTTCGGCACGGTCTTATCACCTGAAGGAACAAGGGCGTTCATCAAGATCGAAGACGGCTGCAACAATTTCTGTACTTACTGCATCATTCCTTATGCAAGAGGAAGAGTCGTAAGCAGAAGTGAAGAGGCATGCGTCAAAGAAGCAGAATTCCTTGCCCAGAGCGGGTTTAAGGAGATCATCGTATCCGGCATTCACCTCTGTTCATACGGCAAGGATCAGGGCAAAGATATCACGGCATTGCTGGATCTTCTTAAAAAGATCGATGCAGTACCGGGAATTGAGAGACTGAGACTCGGCTCTCTTGAACCTAAGTCCATGACACCTGAATTTATCTGCGGACTCAAGGAATTAAAGCACCTTTGCCCGCACTTCCATCTGTCGCTCCAGAGCGGTTCTGATACTGTCTTAAAGCGCATGAACAGGAAATACGATACGGCAGAATACGAAGACTGCGTAAATGCTTTAAGAGCCGAATTTCCCGACATGTCCCTGACTACTGACATCATCACGGGTTTTCCGGGTGAGACCCCCGAAGAATTCGAAGAGACTATCGCATTTGCTGAAAAGCTCAAGTTTGCGAAGATCCATGTTTTCCCGTATTCGGTCAGGGAAGGCACCAAAGCTGCAGAAATGCCTCAGATCGACATGTCGGTAAGAAAAGCCAGAGCAAAGCGCCTGATCGAAGTATCTGACAGGCTCTCTGCTGAATTTGCTGCTGCTATGACCGGAAAAGAAGCGGATATCCTTATCGAGAAGATTGAAGAAAAAGATGGAAAGACCATTGCTGAGGGTTATACGGCCAATTACATAAGGACTTTTGCAGAATGCGGAGGCAGGGAGTTTTCGAGAGGCGATATCGCAAAAGGCGTGATCACGGGTTCTGACAAAGAGACATGCCTTATGAAGTTCGCTAAGTAAAAATACGGCAAAAGTACGGAGGTTGCCGTATCGGATGCCGTATTTTCGAAAACAATACTGCCAAAAATACGGCTAAAAGTACGGCTATAGCCGTATTGATTACCATATCGCGGATTCCGGCAAGCGTAACTTTTTAGACTTATAGCGTAAAAAGTTAATCAAATCTTTATAACATTTAATATTTACTGTGTTAGAATGAAACCATTAAGAAAACTTCATTTGGGGGTTGTCTGTGGACAGTAACACAGCAAAATTCGATTTATCCGGTGATAGAACCGCTGATGTACACGCTCTGATGTCTTATGTATTGAGCGCGCTCAAGGAAAAGGGCTACAACCCTATCAATCAGCTGGTCGGATACTTTATTTCCGGCGATCCTACGTATATCACCAACTATAAGGGAGCAAGAGGTCTCATCAAGAGAATCGACAGAGACGAGCTTCTTGAGGTAATCATCAACGATTATTGCTCCAGACTGTAAAAGGGTTTAAGATACCGATGATAAGCGGTACCGGCGGCTTATGCCGCCTTATTTTTTGTTTTCGAAAGGATACAGGATTATGGGCAATGTACCCGGCAGAGTAATGGGAATAGATTTCGGCACCAGACACATCGGTGTTGCGGTATCAGACGAGTTGAGAGTAATTGCCAGGGGCATTGAGACGGTCAACTGGAACGGCGAGGATCCCGAGTGGGCATTAAACCGCATCTGCGAGATCATCAAAGAGATGGACGTAAAAGCCATTGTTCTGGGACGTCCTGCCAGAACTGACGGCACCAGGTCTGAGACACAGGACAAGGCAGAGGCTTTCGGCAAGAGCCTGGCCGAGAGATGCGGCATAGAGCCTGTTTTCAAGGATGAACGTTATACGACGGTCCTGGCTTCAAGATATCTTCACGAGAGCAACATCAAGGCCAGGAAGCAGAAGAAGGTCATTGACCAGGTCGCTGCAGAGATCATTCTGCAGGATTACCTTAATACTTTGTAATCAAGCAAGTTACCCGATTGTTTGTTATAATTAAAAATTATGTTTACGCGCGCGTGCGTGAATCCTAAAGGAGAAAAACTATGACAGAAGATAACAATATGCCTGAGATCGGACCTAAGGATGAACTTATTGATGCAATCGCCGAGCTCGACGATGAAGGCGACAGAGTAATCGAACTCAAGGACGAGGAGACAGGCGAGACAACAAAGGCTATCGTTGAGAGCACATTCCTCTTCAACGGCAATAACTATGTTGTTCTTATCCTTGATACTGACGAGACGGATGAAGACGGCGAGATCATTCAGGATTATGTGATCATGCGCTTTGTTGATAAGGGCGGTGACGTTCTTCTCGAGAGCCTTGTCGAGAAGGAAGAAGACGTAATCTACGATTATTACGAAAAGCTCTGCGATGAGCTTTACGGCGACGATGAAGAATCAGAAAACGAGTAACAAACCTACCGGTCTTAAGAAGAAGATCGCCATCGAGAAGGACCGCAAGGCCAAGCTCGCTGGCGAGCATCTCAAAGACAGCAAGAACGATGAGCTGATTGTGCTCAGGGATCCTTACAGCAAGAAGGATTACTACATGTCGCGCATCGACTCGTTCACGCTCATGAAGACCGAGTATGTTGTCATGTATAATTACGTGCCTGATGACGGAAGCCATTCCAAGCCGGAGCTTGTAATCATGCGCACGGCGATAGGTGAGAATGGCGACAGGGTCTACTATTCGATAAAGGACGGCGAAGAGCTTGAGAAGGCTTTCGTGTT
The DNA here is from genome assembly GCA_015069205.1 of Oscillospiraceae bacterium. GTDB lineage: Bacteria > Bacillota > Clostridia > Saccharofermentanales > Saccharofermentanaceae > Saccharofermentans. The sequence goes on along the minus strand of SVIZ01000003.1, from coordinate 228,376 downwards.
CTTTATGAGAAGGTACTACGGAGCGCAGGCACCTGAAACAAGAGCTAAGAACGGAGTATCCTCCGGAGATCAGAAGTAAATATGAGTTTTTGGCAGAAAGCCTGGATCAAGATTTCTACTTTGCTGAAGGCGGTTTTGACGCTTGCGGTTTTTCTTTGTCTTGAATACGGGGTTTTCTCCGCTTTTATATATTTCGGCATAGACCGTCAGATCTATAAAGGGTTATATAATTTCATAACCTGTGTTCTGGTCTTTGCTGCCATGTTCTTCTACAATCTTTTTTGTTCCAAGAGGAAAGAACCGGTTTTCAGGCTGAGCAAAGTTGGCCCCGATCAGGTTGCCGCTCTGATCGTCATCGGTTTGGGAATGCTCGGATTTGTAACAACATATCTGGGTGTCGTTGATCTTATCTCTGAATATTTAAATCCTGTTAACGAGGCAATCGAGGAATACCGCGACAGCGTTGACCGTTTCTCCGAAGTTCCCCAGATAGTAATTCCTTTGTGGGATTCATTTCTGTATGTTTTCACTTTGAGCTTTTTCGTTCCGGTGACTGAAGAGATGACTTTCAGAGGTGTTTTCTTTGGCGAACTTCGAAAAGGATTCGGTCCCTGGATATCGGTTATCTTATCTGCCGTCGGATTCGGCCTGATGCACGGTATTTCCGTTCATATCGGTTATGCATTTGTTTGCGGACTGATCATTGCTTCCTGCTATTATCTGACAGACAGCCTTGTGGCACCGGTTATTCTTCACACGATATTTAATATTTTCGGTTCCGGCATACCGACACTGATGACATTGGATTGTTTCAAATTTACCCAGGCAACCGTTAATTCATTCATGTTTGTCGTCAATATGGTCTCTATCATATTTATGCCTCTTGCAGTAGTTGCGATGGCATATCTGGTTATAGTAAAACGCAAGAAAGAAATTGCGGCCAAGGCCAGTTCTGAGATTGTGTCAGTTACTGTCCAGACTCCGGAAGAGCATTCTGAAGACAAAGAAGTGACTGATGAATCCGTGGAAGTTGAAAACATTCAGACAGAAGACGGAAGTGAGGCTGACTCATGAAAAAGCATGCCCGTCTGACATTCGGAATAACAAAGAAAAAGCGTTTTGGCGTAACGCTGCTTGTAGTTGCGGCCGTTCTTGTCATGGCCTCAATGATTCTGGGTTATGTCGGAGTTTTCGGACTTAGATCAGAGCTTTGCGAGATTGCCGTTACGACCGATAAGGCAGGCGATACCTTCGGAGGAACGGGAATCAACTGTGATCTTATTCCTAACATTAATCTCATCAGGGATCCTTCATTTGAGAGTTCAACAGATTATTCGAGCATGCTCGTTGCGGGTGCTTCGGATTCGAGTGTTTTCTTAACTCCTGATGCCGTTGCCACTGCAGGTTACGACACGAATAACTGTGAAGGCGATACGGCAAGGATCATCTCCATTGACAGTGACGGTGTAATGAGTGAGAAGTTCACCGGAACCATCACGGGTTTTAAGCCCGCAAGACTCGGCATAGTTACCCAGATAAAAGATACCAAGGGCCTTTGGGATGAAGACCACATAAGATATATGGCTTTTTACGGCAATACAGCCGTTGCTCTTACCACTAACGGAAGAATGATATACGATGTTACGAACAGCCAGCTTGCAGGCATAGTTGATTCAGACGAAAAGTTTGTATTGATCGATTCCAATGATACCGGTTTTGTGGTTGCCTCATTAAGCGGTTCTGTTTATTTCTCCCAGGACGGAAAGAACCTTGTTCTTATGTATGACCCCGGTGAAGAAAACAGAGGCGCGCTCTGCGGTATCGGAAGCAACGATTCCACTTTTGCCGTCTGCTACAGTGACGGAAAGGTGGTTACCGTAAACAACGGAAAGGTGGCTCTTTCAAATCTTCCTGATTCCGGCATTACTTCTTTCGCATCTGACGGAGAGAAGTTCATCGCAAGCGATAACAAGGGCAACATCTATTCTTCCTCAAACGGGATCATTTTCGAACTTATCGGCAGATCCAATCTGCTCAAAGACGATACAACGCCTGTCGCACGCGCAAGTGAGGGCATTTTCTGTTTTGTAATCAATAATTCCAAGGCTGTAATCGTCAGGACCGGAGAAGAAGGCTATGTTATCGAAGAGACCGATATCTCAAAGTCCACAGGTGCTGAACTCGATTCGGTCTATCTTACTGATTCGGGACTCATCATCGCAGGCACGACGGATAAGAAAGCTTTTGCAATCAGCCTTCTTACCGGCAAGGTTGCAGCACTTAATTCCGAGAACGTCATGATCGAGAACATCATCGGTGTAAACGGTGATAAGGTCTATTACGATTCAGGTAAAGAGATCTTTAAGTCCCAGATCCTTTCAGAGTTTACTCTTGAAGGTAATCTTGAAGGTGTGGACATTATATCCGATGACATTCTTATCGCAGGCCACATGCAGAAAGCTGCAGGCGGAATGGTAGTTTCCTCCGGTGAAGAAAAATGGGATATCTCCGATGATTCCGCATGGAATGTATACGGAGAAGGAACAACTGTAGCTGTTACCGACAGGGCTTACAGCGGAAGGAGTGGCGCAAGACTTACCGGAAACGGCAACAATGTTCATGCGCTTACACAGGCGCTCCCCGGACTTGCAGTTGATAACTTCATTCCCGGTACGTTCTACAGATTAAGCTTCTATGCCATGTCCGATAACCTTCCCGAGAAAGCATACTGCTGGCTTGAAGGTGACGGGTTCGGAAGATACGGAATCGAGCTTACCCAGCTCGGCGGCAACTACAAGTATTACAGCTATGTTTTCGCTGTTACTGATCAGATCGTTTATGCTGACTCCGTAAGTCTCAGCATTGCATTTGAAGGTTCGGGATCTATCCTTATCGACAGCTTCTATCTTGGTCCCGACAGCTACAGCACGGCAGGAATTCCGCAGTACTATGCGGATACTCTTGCATCCGGAAAACCTTCCGCGATTAGACTTAATAATCTTAATATCGGAAGATCCGGTTTTGCTGAGACCTCGCTTTATCTCATGAGTTCCGATTCTGTATCGAACAGCTATGAAGGTACTGTAAGCACTGCCGAATACAGTGAGGGTGCCATAGCGATCTCAGATTATTCCGGCATGTCCGTAACCACATCTCTCGAAGACAGCTTAAAGTTCGTAAAACAGTGCAATTCTTCACCGTGGCTGGTTATCGGACCTTATGTTAACCAGAGTGATATCGATAAGCTCTTAGAATACCTTTGCGGTTCGCTTACTTCCGAGTACGGCGGAAAGAGAATCGATAACGGAACCGCGCTTCCTTGGAGCAGACAGTTCACAAGATTCTATATCGAGATAGGTGACAGCGAAAAAGTATTCAAGAGTGATGTCCAGAAAGCTTCTTACGTAAACTATGTCATCTCAATGTTCTCGCAGTCTGAATATTTCAGCGACATCAAGGATAAGACAGTATTCCTTGATGGCATGATTTACGACGGCGGAACTATGATGTCTGATGCTGACGATCACACGATGGAAGCCACGCTTGTTGCCAATGACAGCACTGAAACTTATATTGAAAACATCGAGACAAGTTACGTTCTCGCGCGTTACGATTCACCTCACGTCGTATCAGGCACAAACGGAGGAGAATACATAAACAAGCTTTATACCAACGGAAGCAACTGCGGCAAGATCCTTTCTGCTGTGCTGACGGGAGAAGCCGATTTTGCGGAGATGATGCTTTTCGACTGCTCGATCAATTTTGTCCCTTCAAAATACACGGATAAAGACATGTTTACGGGCAAGAGCGAGTTTATCAACATGCTGACTGTCTCAAGCCTCATGACCGGTTTTACGGGCTACGATGAGCTCTATATCGATATCAAGGAGCCTCTTGACCAGTCGTCCGCGCAGAATGTCGATATGTTTGTATCAAACGTTACAACAGCATGCTTCAATAATGGTCCGAAGTCGTATCTCATTATCGCGAATGCTTCCAATACCCAGCAGAGCTTCCTTATCAACGATAACAGATTAGGCCATACTGACGGCATTATCAGACGTTACGATGACAAGGGAAGACTCTTAAACGAGAGAGCTATGGGTACCGAGCATCTGAGACACATCCTCCAGCCCGGAGAATTCATAATCGTCGAGATAGATTTAAAAGGATAAGATCAGGAATTCTGACCTGAAAGAATGAGCCTGATAAGCTCGTCTGATGCCTTTGTGCAGCTGTTTTTCCACTGTTTGCAGAGTTTGGTTGCCGTAGCTTCGTCATCTACTGTAAGTGTGGCGGAGAAAGGCTTTTCGCCGCCTGAATAGCCTAAGTTAACGCGGAATTTGCCGTCTTCGGTAATCTCCATGGAGGCATTGATGCCTGAATTTGCAGCCATTTCGCTGACGATCGCACTTGCCGTCTCATCAAGACGGGCGCGCAAAGGCGCGTTGAGAGAGGACAAAAGGTCATTTAAAACGGCCCTTCCGCCGTCCGTAAGAGTAAGATTCTCAGTAGAACCCACTGCATCACCCGTAAAAGCGCCGGAACTGCTCTTATCCATGAGATTGCCTGATATCAGTTCCTCATATGATCTCGAAAACGTGAAAAAGTCCGTATAGAGCGATTCCATGCACTTTTCCATAAGAAGATGGTAGCTTACGCCGGGCGCACGGTCTACGAGATAAAGAATTTGTATTTTCGATTCCGCAATAGAAATATCAGACATGTTTATTCCTTGGCAAATGTAATGAAATCCTGATGTAATTATACTCGTAAATCGATTTTTTCGGGTGTATACTCTGTATGATTTTTGAATTAAACCTGTAAGGAGAACTAAGAAAATGATTACATTTGATTACCAGAACGCCCTCGACTTCATCGGCGGCGAAGAGGCAGTCGCAAGAATGGAGCCTCAGGTTAAAGCCGCTTCTGATATGCTTCACAAGAAGAATGGCCCCGGAAATGATTTCCTCGGATGGCTCGACCTCCCCACAAACTATGATAAAGAAGAATTTGCACGTATCCGCAAGGCGGCACAGAAGATCAGAAGAGATTCTGACGTTCTCGTCGTAATCGGTATCGGCGGTTCATATCTCGGTGCACGTGCCGTTATCGAGCTCTTAGGTCACTCTTTTGCTAATGCAGCTTCAAAGAAGGTAAGAAAGAGCCCCCTCATTCTTTTCTGCGGTAACTCAATCAGCGCTACATATCTTGCAGACATGATGGACATCATCGAAGGCAAGGATATCTCCCTCAACATCATCTCTAAGTCAGGCACAACAACAGAGCCTGCTATCGCTTTCCGTATCCTCCGTGCATACATGGAGAACAAGTACGGCAAGGAAGGTGCCAAGGAGAGGATCTATGCCACAACAGATAAGGCTAGAGGAGCTTTGAAGGGTCTCGCTGACAAGGAAGGTTACGAGAGCTTCGTAGTACCTGATGACGTAGGCGGAAGATTCTCCGTTCTTACAGCAGTAGGACTTCTTCCTATCGCTGTTGCAGGCATCGACATCAGAGAGCTCATGAAGGGCGCAAGAGACGCTTCCAAGGCTTACAAGAAGCTTCCTTTGGCAGAGAATCCCTGCTATCAGTATGCTGCAGTACGTAACTGCCTCTTAAGATCAGGCTATTCAACAGAAGTTATGGTCAACTATGAGCCTTCATTCCACTTCATGACAGAGTGGTGGAAGCAGCTCTACGGTGAGTCTGAAGGTAAGGACAGAAGAGGTATCTTCCCGGCAGGCGTTGACAACACAACAGATCTCCACTCCATGGGTCAGTTCATCCAGGACGGCGCAAGGATCATGTATGAGACAGTTGTCCAGATCGACCAGCCCAGAAGAACTTTCGAGATCCCTAACGACAAGACAAACCTCGACGGTCTTAACTTCCTCTCCGGCATGGACATGAACGAAGTTAATGCAAAGGCAATGCAGGGCACAATCCTTGCTCACGTTGACGGTAAGGTTCCGAACCTCCTGATCCACATGCCTGACCAGACAGCTTACTCATTGGGTGAGCTCATCTACTTCTTCGAAAAGGCTTGCGGCATCTCAGGTTATCTCCTCGCCGTAAATCCTTTCAACCAGCCCGGTGTTGAGGCTTACAAGAAGAACATGTTCGCTCTTCTTGGCAAGCCCGGCTACGAAGACCAGAAGGCTGCTCTCGAGGCAAGACTCAACAAATAATTAAGGCAAGCAATTGCTTTGAACAGACGGGGGTCCGCGTAATGCGGCCCCTGTTTTATTTGTTTATCCCGCGCCGGAAGACCGGATTGTATATTTTGTACATACGATTTGTATAGAACGGGGAATTCGGAAAATCTATAATATTTTTTAGGAATAAGGTAATCCGGAACAGTTCCGGGTTTTGTTTATCAAGGGAGGATCTATTTATGAAAAAGAAGTTGTTGCTTAAGGCAATGGCTGTATCATTGTCGGCTGTATGCCTTGCAGGATGCACACAGACACCTGCATCAGAATCTGTAACTAGTGAAACAGAGGTTGAAACAACCACTACTACAACTGAGGCTTTTATTGAAGAGACAGATGCTGAAACAAACACCAATACAACAGAGATTACAGTTGAGGAGTCAGAGAACAGCACAGCAGAACCGGCAGTTGATATCGATATTTCAAATCCGGATTCGATTTGTAAAACGGCAAAAGAATTTGGTATGTATGAGGCCAATTCCTATGCAGAATATTTCGCTGTGACCAAACCTGATGAAGTGGATTATTCTTCAGTTTACTATGATATCAAGGACAGCGAAGAAGCTAACAAGTGGTATTGGACCAGCTATCTCATAAATGAAAGCCCGTCTCCGGAAAATCTTGTAACTGAATGTGTTATTTGCATGGATTACAAAGAGGTGGTGGATGATACTGAACCCAATTACCTTACTGAAATCCATATGATTACTTTTATTGACGAAGAATCAGCGAATGAGTTATATGAGCTTACCCGCCAAAGGATTTCTGATTATGATCACTTTTCTTCCGGCGAAGAGAACGGATATTCATATTCAATAAGCTATGTTGGGACAGAAACGCGAAGGCTGGCGATAGGTGTATACAAACAGGGAAATACAGTTATTTACATTAACAACAGTGGCAATATAGTTCCGGAAAACAATTGCTGTGAGTTTTTCTGTAATGAACTGGGACTGGTATCACCAATGACTCTGAATAAATAAGATTAATTGAGTGCGCATTAACTAAATGGGGTATCTATGAATAGAAATTTTTATGCGGTTGCTATGGCAACTGTTATGACGGCTATTTGTTTTGCAGGATGTTCGAATGCACCTGTTGAAGAATCTGATACAGGCACAGAGAGTTCGGCTATAGAGAGTTCGATTTTCGCTGAGTCTTCAGTTACAGAGGCAGAAAGTTCAGTTGTGACCGAAGTCCAGGCAGAAAAAGATGTCCTTGATGCTGCAAAAGCTTACGGCATGACACAGGTTGGCGATCACCAGGAAATGATCAATCTGTGGGGCGGCTTTGATTCTGCATCGGTCTATTACATTGCCAAAGACAGTGATGAAGCAACTGCTTTGTATTCTTCGATCTTTAACCTGGACGGGAAGTCTTTTCCCGATGTCAAAGCGAATGAACTGGTAATGTGCATCGACAAAAACGCGGCTGAATCGAACGGCAGATCGACTACATCTGAGATCTACGAGATCACGCTTGCCGATAATGCATCAGCCCAGGCATTGTACGAAGCTTTTTCGCAAAAGAAAGACTCGTACCGGTATTCTTCAGGAACAGCTAACGGCTACACATATACGATCGGCTATTATGAATCTGCCAACGGCTGTGTGGCTGTAGGAACGTTCATTAAAGACAATGTTGTCATAAGGATGCTCAGCATCGGTGATTTTGAAGCGGCAGACAAGTGCATAAGCTTCTTCTGCGGTGAACTCGGGTTTGAATCACCGCTGTCATTGAAGTAATACACGTTTTCAGGGGGCCGGGATCCACTTCGGATTCCGGCTTTTTTTGAGCGCGTGAAGGAAGTACGCAAATCATACAGTAAATTGCTTCCTGTACTGTACGATTTACGTATTTTGGCGTGAAAATACCTAATTCGTACAGTGAAGAGGGGTGTTTTACTGTACGATTTACGTACGGCATCTTTTTCCTTATTTATTATTTGAATAAAGAGCCTCTAACTTGTATAATTAACCGCGTAATTTATGCATAAATGAGGTAATTACTATGATTTCCACACTCGAAAACGGCGCTTGGCTCATTAACGGCGCTGAACTCATCGAAGATTCAGCCGGTGCTGCTGAGGCAGTTGCTGCCAAGTCAGGTAAGGCAGCTGACAAGGTTCAGGCTAAGCAGGGCACGATCGCTTACGGCATCCTTAAGGATCACAACACATCAGATAACATGGATCAGCTTAAGATCAAGTTCGATAAGCTGACTTCACACGACATCACATATGTAGGAATCATCCAGACTGCAAGAGCTTCAGGTCTTGAGAAGTTCCCGATTCCTTACGTTCTTACTAACTGCCACAACTCACTTTGCGCAGTAGGCGGAACGATCAACGAAGATGACCACATGTTCGGTCTTACAGCTGCCAAGAAGTACGGCGGAATCTATGTACCTCCTCATCAGGCAGTTATCCACCAGTACGCAAGAGAGATGCTCGCTACATGCGGCGGCATGATCCTCGGTTCTGACTCACACACCCGTTACGGTGCTCTCGGTACCATGGCTATGGGTGAGGGTGGACCTGAGCTCGTTAAGCAGCTCCTCTCACAGACATATGACATCAAGATGCCTGACGTAATCGCTATTTACCTCACAGGCGAGCCGATGAAGGGCGTAGGTCCTCAGGACGTTGCTCTTGCGATCATCGGTAAGGTATTTAACTCCGGCTATGTAAAGAACAAGGTAATGGAGTTCGTAGGCCCCGGTGTTGCAAGTCTCTCTGCTGATTTCAGGATCGGCATCGACGTTATGACAACAGAGACAACATGCCTTTCTTCAATCTGGCAGACAGATGAGAAGACAGAGCAGTTCTTTGAGATCCACGGCAGAAAGGGCGACTATAAGAAACTTGCACCTGCTGACGTTACATACTATGACGGTGCAGTTATCGTTGACCTCTCCACGATCAAGCCTATGATCGCCATGCCTTTCCATCCTTCGATCGCTTACGAGATCGAGTTTGTTAATGCAAATCTCGAGCAGATGATCGCTGAGACAGAGGAGAGAGCAAAGGTTTCTTTCGGCGACAAGATCGAGTATTCACTTAAGGACAAGATACAGGGCGGCAAGCTCATGGTAGACCAGGGTATCATCGCGGGATGCGCAGGCGGCGGATTCGAGAATATCTGCGCTGCAGCTGACATCATGAAGGGCAAGTACATTGGTTCCGATAAGTTCACAATGTCCATCTATCCCGCATCAACACCTATCTACATGGAACTCGTGAAGAACGGCGTTGCTGCTACACTCCTTGAGACAGGAGCAATCCTCAAGACTGCATTCTGCGGACCTTGCTTCGGTGCCGGCGATACACCTGCAAACAATGCATTCTCCATCCGTCACTCCACAAGAAACTTTCCGAACAGAGAAGGCTCAAAGGTTCAGAGCGGCCAGATCTCTTCCGTTGCACTCATGGACGCAAGATCAATCGCAGCAACAGCAGCAAACAAGGGCGTTCTTACACCCGCTACGGAGTTCACGGGCGAGCTTAACAACTACGCTTACACATTCGATTCGAAGATCTACGCCAACAGAGTTTTCGATTCCAAGGGCGTTGCAGATCCCAACACAGAGATCCAGTTCGGACCTAATATCAAGGACTGGCCGAAGATGGAAGCACTTCCGGAGAACCTCGTTCTTCAGGTCGTATCTGAGATCCACGATCCTGTTACTACAACAGACGAGCTTATCCCTTCAGGCGAGACATCTTCTTACAGATCCAATCCTCTTGGTCTTGCTGAGTTCACACTCTCACGTAAGGATCCTGAATACGTAGGACGCGCCAAGAACATCCAGAAGGCTGAGGCAGCACTCGTAGCAGGCGAGAAGCCCTGCCAGGCAGTAGAAGGTCTCCACGATGTAATGCAGGTCGTAAAGAGCATCGTATCTTTCGAGCACGGTGACAAGAAAGCAATCGGATTCGGTTCATGCATCTTCGCAGTTAAGCCGGGTGACGGTTCTGCAAGAGAGCAGGCTGCTTCCTGCCAGAAGGTACTTGGCGGATGGGCTAACATCGCTAACGAATATGCTACAAAGAGATACAGATCCAACCTCATCAACTGGGGTATGCTGCCTTTCATCATCGAAAAGGGCGATCTGCCTTTCTCCAACCTCGACTACATTCTCTTCCCGGGAATCAGAACGGCAGTCGAGACAAAGGCTGATACGATCAAGGCAATTGCTATCAAGGGCAATGAGACAAAGGAATTCACTTTGACTTTGGGCGACCTCACAGACCGTGAGCGTCAGATCATCCTTGACGGATGCCTCATCAACTTCAACAGACAGAAATAATAGTTTCTGTTCTGACTGATACGGTTGAAAGTCCGGCTATGGCCGTACTCCAAGCCGGATCCTAAAGTTAAAATAACAAAGAAATACGGCTACAAGTACGGCGCAAGCCGTATCGAAAGCCGTATTTCCTTATTAACGAAAGCAGTATTGATATGCAGGCACAGAAAGAAAGACAACAACACAGAAAGCGTCAGCAGATAACATTCGCATACCTGTTCAAACAGTGGATAGCACCGCTGTTCTTCATCACTGTGGGTGCGGTCATAGCTGCGTTTGCTTTGGAGGAATTCCTCGTTCCGTTTACTATCCTTGACGGCGGCGTCGTCGGTATTTCGATGATCATAAGCCAGCTGTCAGGACTGCCTCTCGGTATCCTTACGATAGCGCTGAACGTTCCGTTTATGATCCTGGGCTTTAAGCGTCTGGGCATAAGGTTCCTGATCAAAGCCATCTATGCGATGGTGGTGTTCTCTGTTTTCCTTGGCGTTTTCGAAGACATGAAGGCTGTCACGGAACAGGAGATCCTTGTAGTAGTATTCGGCGGCGTGCTTCTGGGCGTCGGTGTTGGTCTTATCTTAAGGCACGGCGGATGCTTGGACGGCACTGAGATCGTAGCTATGTTCCTGTCGAAAAATACAGAGTTTTCCGTAGGCCAGATAGTACTGTTCTTCAACATCATTATCTACGGTGTGGCAGGCTTTCTGTTCGGCCCTGACAGAGCGCTTTATTCACTGCTTACATACTTCATCACTTCGAAGGTCATCGACATCGTCGAAAACGGAATGGAGCAGGGCAAGTCTGTAATGATCATTACGGATCACGGAAAAGATATTGCAGATGCAATCTATTCGCAGCTCGGCCGAACATGCACGCAGATGGAAGGCAAGGGTATGGTAAGCAACGGTAAAAAGACCGTCCTTTACTGCGTAATAACGAGAGTGGAAGTTCCGGCAATCAAGAAGATAATCAACGATGCAGATGTATCTGCGTTCATGACCATTTCAGATGTTTCCGAGATCGTCGGAAACCACATTAAGCAAAAGAAGGCTCCCGCTCACAGGCAACCGGCAGCTCCCGTAAAGCATTAATCTGTGTTGCTATGCCTTATAGTGTATACAGCAACTGATATAAAAAGGCGTCCTGATATCAATGTCAAGACGCCCTTATTTATTCTGTTTTTGAATGAGAATTACTTCTTGCCGAATGTGTTATTGAGAGTATCAACATCGGGAAGGTCTACGTTTACTTTCTTCTCGACTGTCTCGATAGCCTGATTTGCTACCTTTTTAGCGTTCTCATCTGCAGCAACCTTGCCCAATGCATCCTGTGCTGCACCTACAGCCTTGTTTACATCTAAGTCCATAAAAGGCACCTCCGTATTTTTGATATAATCATTTTATCACTTTCGGTTTACATTGGAACAACGGTCAGTAAAGCATCCCGGGATTTCGTCCGGTTCGGTTTGTAATTTTGTATGGTCATAAAGAGGTCACATCTTTTTTCTATACTCACGATGAACAAAGACGGATGTCGTGGAAAGGAACAGAAAAGATGAAAAAGAAATATCTGAGCTTCGGTATAATTTATTGCCTTGTGGTTCTGCTTATTTTTCTGGCAGGAATCTCGTTTTATACAAAGAAAAAGATCGATGTTATAAATAACGGTATGAGCAGCATCGTTCTTTTACCTGAAACATTAATGGGTGATATCAAATCCGGAACCCCGGAAACACTGGCGCACAATGCTGTCAATTCATGGGAATTCCTGTCAGTCGTCGGTGATGATGTAGGTTTCTATTCTTCTGTAGTTGATACTGACAATAATGGCAGGGTATTGTTTGAGTCACAGGATTTTCTGCAGATCTGGTATTATGGCGAGATTGAAACTGAGGTCATTGAGAATTCCGATGAGAGATATGAAGCGAAGACGACTCAGCTGGCTCCCGGCGATTCCAGATTTATGTTTTTTGAAGAGCCGCTGAGTCTGTCAAAGGACGAGATCTCAGACTTACGCTTCCCTAATGGAAATGATATCAGGATAGCCGGCGCAAAATGCGATGATACATTCGTATATGGAGGCACGTTTACTTTTACATCCGGTGAAAAGGTCAGGACATTAAACATTGCATCACCTGAAGTTGTCAATGAAGAGAAGAGCGTTCCTTATGAAGAATGGATCGTAAGGCTTGATGATATCGAGTATTGCTCTTTAGGCGGAAATTCCGCAATAAACAAAAAGGCTCATAAACTCAGCGATGCATATGTTAATAAGCACTTAAACGGCGAAGTTCCTGCAGGCCGTAATGTCCGTGAAGGAATCTTCACTACGACATCTTCGGTGATCCTGGTTTTCGAAAAGGGACATTATCTTATCACTTATTATTTCGTAACACATCCGCTCAAGATGGTTATAAGAGATAATCTTTGGGTTTATATATTGTCCGTTCTGGCACTTGTTATCGTGGAAGCATTGATCATTTATGCAGTAAGAAAACTCTACCTTAACCAGAAGAGGTTCGAATTAAGAAGCGAGAAGCTTACAAAAGGTATTGCTTATGATCTGCAGGGACCTTTGGCTGCTACCAGAGGATACCTGGATAACTGGGAAGACTTAAGCGAAGACAAGCGTGCCGAGTATTCGGAAAAGATCATATCCGAAGTGGACCATATGTCTTCTATGGTCACAAGGCTTCTCGAACTGTCCAAGATTCATGACGGCAGCGTTAAGCTTAACCTGGAAGACGTCGATCTCCTAGAGCTTACTCAGAACATTAAGAAAAGAAACAGCAAAGCCATATTGGAGAAGAATATCGATTTTACGATCGAATGTGATAAAGAAGCGGATGCTTATCCGGTATATGCAGATCTTGAGATGATGTACATCGTTATAAATAATTTCATTACGAACGCGATCAAGTATTGTGATCACACGATTAAGATAAGGCTTAAAAACTACAGAAATTCAATAGAATTCAGCATCACAAACGACGGCGCCGGGATCGAAAAAGCTAATCTGGATAAAGTATGGGACGTTCTTTACAAAGCAGATAAAGGCAGTTCTGAAACCGGTGAAAACAGCGGCGTAGGGCTTTCAGTAGTAAAGAGCATACTTGATGCACATAATGCAAAGTGCGGATGCTTTAGCGGGTATAAAGGAACGAATTTCTGGTTCTTAATGGATAGATATGAGGAAACGAAATGAAGAAGCAATATATAAGATACGGATCGATATTCTGCGGTTTGGTTTTGCTGGCGTTCATGGCTGCATTTGTTATTTATACAAGAATTAAGATAAATGAATTTAACAGCAACTTTAACCTGTCATTTATATCAGCCAACATAGACTATCACGATAATAACATTGATGGTCAGCTTGAACAGACGGTAGTCAGATCATGGAACCGGTATCTGGAAGATGAATACGCGGATTGCACAGGATTCTATTCTTCGATAACAGATATAAATAGCGGTGAGGTTATCCTTGATTCTTTTGAACAAGGAATCCACCGTGGTGATGCCGGTATCGAAAAGCTTAATGATATGGCATACGGGGCAGCGGTCGAAGGAGAAAAGTCATATGTAAAAAATTCCGGTGTTATGACTGAAAAAGGAATATTTACTTCAACCTCAGTGCTGATCTGCCAGGCAGGAGAAGGTAATCTCCACGTATCCTACAGCATAGCTGGCAAGCCGCTTAAGAGCGTGCTTGAGGATAATGTCTTGACTTATATATTTATGCTTTTGGCATTTATTGTCATTGAGATTGCGATCATTATCTCGTTTGTTGTTCTTTACCGTAACCAGATGAACTATGAGATCAGGAACCAGAAACTTACAAGAGGCATAGCGCACGAATTGAAGACCCCTCTTGCGGTTACAAAAGCGACTGTTGAGAACTGGGATTATCTTGATGACGACCGCCGTAAGGATTATTCGAAAAGGATCGTTAACGAAGTTGATCACATGTCGGACATGGTGGATAAACTCCTCGATGTCTCGAAAATAAAAGAAGGCAGCAATAAGCTCAATCGTGAAGCAATTGACCTGAAGAAAATGACAGATGAGATTATTGCAGAAAACGGTGAACTGATACGTGAGAGGAATATCACGATCACTTTTAACCGCGATGAAATGCCGTATAATGTGTTTGCGGATCCTGAGATGATGAAGATGGTATTAAGCAACTTTATGTCGAATGCGGTCAAATACTGCGATCATGTCATCATGATACAACTCATAAGGAACGGCCGGAAAATAGAGTTCAGCATCACCAATGATGGTGCTAAGATAGATAAAAAGGATCTGGACAAGATCTGGGATATCTTCTATACGACGGATAAGGCAAGGACTGACAGAATGAGCAGCAGCGGAGTCGGACTCTCAGTCGTAAAGAGTATCCTTGATGCCCACAAGGCCGATTACAGCTGTACGAGCGGCGATAACGGAACGGAATTCAAGTTTTCGATGCCGGCTCATGAGACGGCCTGACAGAACGTATAAGGATGTAAAGAATGTATCGGATTTTGCTTGCAGAAGATGAGGTGACATTAAGAGAAGTCGTTGAAGTCTTCTTCCGTAAAAACGGGTTTGAGATCGATGCCGTAGATAACGGAATTGATGCGTGTTCTTTGGCGGATAAGCAGAAGTATGACGTTGTCATACTCGACATCATGATGCCCGGCATGGATGGAAAGGAAGTGTGCCGTCACATCAGATCCGGGTACGATGTGCCGATCATCTTCCTTACGGCATTGGGTGATGAATGCGATATAATTTCCGGCTATGAGATAGGTGCGGATGAGTATGTTACCAAGCCTTTTTCCACAAAGGTGCTGCTCATGAAGGTTAATGCCCTGATAAGCAGATATCACGGGCTTCTCGTCAAGAACGGCTGTCTTGTCATAGATGAGATCTCAATAGACCCGGCAAGGCATCTTGTAAGCGTAAACGGAAAAGCCATTAATCTGGCGCCTAAAGAATACGATCTGCTGCTTATGTTTATCGATCACAAAGACATTGTGCTCACGCGTGACCAGATCCTTGATATTGCCTGGGGCTCTGATTTTGAAGGCTATGACAGGACTGTGGACACGCATATAAAGAAGCTCAGAAAAGCCCTTGGAAAAGCCGGCTATCATTTAGAGACCGTGATCAAGACGGGATACGTCTGGAAGAGCGGAACTAAGTAAGGTAATTTCTTCAGCGCAAATCAGAGAACGGCGATAAACCTCATGAAGTCTTCTTCGTTCTTATAAACGCCCGCACATTCCAAGACCTTCGCGAATGTCTTACCAATCTCGATCTTTAATGCTTCATTGATCTTTTCTGCTGAAGAAAGATCGTAGTTGTCTTTCCATTCATCGATCCAGTCTGCATGCTTGGATATCTCTTCAATGGAACGAATATCTTTGCCGCTCAAAACGGCATCTTCGATCAGTGACATTTCTTTCTTAAGTCTTGCGGGAAGAACAGCGAGTCCCATTACTTCGATGAGACCGATGTTTTCCTTCTTGATGTGATGATATTCTGCGTGCGGATGGTAGACGCCCATCGGATGCTCGTCTGTCGTGATATTGTTTCTGAGAACGAGATCCAGCTCGAAAAGACCGTCTTTGTTTTTTCTTGCGATCGGTGTAATCGCATTGTGGGGAATACCGTCAGTTTCAGAGAAGATGAATGCTTCTTCGTCAGTGTAAGTTTTCCACTTGTTAAGGATCATGCCGGCGCAGTCAGCAAGACGCTCAATGTCATTGCCCTGAAGTCTTATAACCGACATAGGCCAATTGACGATGCCGGCGTTAAGATCTTCAAATCCGGGGATGGTAAATGTTTTCTTGTAGACGGCACGTGCCATAGGGAAGGTATAGCAACCTCCCTGGAAATGATCGTGGCTTAAAATGGAGCCGCCGACGATCGGGATATCTGCATTAGAGCCTGCAGTGTAGTGTGGGAACTGCTCAACAAAGCTTAAGAGCTTTTTGAATGTGGATCGGTTGATCACCATCGGGATGTGTTTTTTATTAAGGATTATGCAGTGCTCGTTGTAGTAAACATAAGGCGAGTACTGGAGGAAATATTCGTCGCCGTCCAAGGTGATCGGGATGATCCTGTGATTTTGTCTTGCAGGGTGGGTAAGCGTTCCTGCGTAGCCTTCGTTCTCAGGGCAGAGCAGGCACTTCGGATAAGATGTGCTCTTTGCTTTTCCTGCTGCAGCGATGTCCCTCGGATCCTTTTCCGGTTTGCTTAAGTTTATCGTGATGTCGATGTCTCCGAACTCAGTCGGAGCAACCCATTTTACGTCTTTGGCGATGCGGTCAGTGCGGATGTAGTTCGTTGTTTTGGAGAACTCATAGTACCAGTCTGTCGCATCCTTTGAAGACTCCGATAAAAGCGCGTTAAACTTGCTTATTATGACAGACGGGGGAGGAGTGACCGCACCCATTATTTTTGTATCAAATAGATCCTTTTGTGCAATGGTGTCGCTTTCCATTACTCCGTGCTCAAAGGCCCAGTTCAGCATATCTTCCAGGATAAGGTGAAGATTTCTTTCTTCCGGCACGGATTCAGGTTCTGCATATTCATCCAGCCCCATCAGTTCGATGAGTTTGTTAACGGAATATACCCTGTCGAGCTCGTCGATAAGACCATTTTTAATTCCGTAATTTACAAGTTCAGTAATATATGTGTTTATCATGACCATATCCTCCGTCAGATAACTCTTATTCCGCCGTATTTTCTGATGGCCAGTATCTCGCATGCGCCATCGCCGAAAACCTTATCCATGTACTTTTGATATCTTGAAGCGTTCTGCTTTTTTACAAAGGCCTGTATGGTGCCTGCAAAGCCGCCGCCGTGTACACGTGATGCTTCATCGGCCCCAAGTATCGTATCGCTGATAGAGAGCGCGAGAGATACATTCTGGACGGATATATCCTTATTTGAATAAACATTCTGCAGATACTTAAAAGAAGAATCACCGGAACGTTTTACGAGATCGATGAAACTGTTTATGTCATTGTTCTTAAGTGCATCAGCTTCCATGCCGGCACGGTCAGTCTCATTGATGAAGTGGATAGCCCTTAAAACGGCACGGTCACCGGCTTCTTTTCTGAGCATATCGATGTTATCTAATATGTCTTCGAAATCTATGGGGCGGAGGACATCGTGACCTAAAAGAGATGCTATCTTCTTCATCTCGGAAGGAACAGCCGCATACTCATCTGTTAAGTCTGCGTGTGAACCTTTGGTGTCGGTGATTGCAAGAACATAACCGGTCTTGGAAAAATCAAAATCTACTTTGTCGACAACAGGATTAGCAGGATCTTCAAAATCGATATGAACGAGATTTCCGACCGAGCATGCCATCTGGTCCATAAGTCCGCAGGGCTTTCCGAAGTATATGTTTTCAGCGAATTGTCCGGTCTTAGCGATCTCAACAGGATCTATGTTCATGTCATTATACAGACCTGATACTACAGTTCCGATAAGTGTCTCAAAAGCTGCAGAAGAAGAAAGACCTGCACCAATCAGAACGTCACTTGTTATGTAAGCATCAAATCCTCCAAGTGTGTAGCCACCGTCTTTAAGTCCTGCAAGGACACCGCGAATTAGGGAAGCGGTAGAGCCTTTTTCTTCTTCGCGTAGTTCGAGATCTGCCAATTCCATGTTTGTCATGCCGAAGCCTTCTGCAAGTACATTGACCTTATCATCAGATCTTTTGGAAACTATTGCGATGGCATCCTTGTTGATCGATGCGGCGAGGACTTCTCCGTGCTGGTGGTCGGTGTGGTTGCCGCCGACTTCTGTTCTGCCCGGAGCAGAGAATATTGCTTCAGGTTCCGTGCCTTCAAATGCTTTTGTGAATTCTGATATGGCGCTTTTGTAACGGTCCTTCTGGACAGCGGCAGATTCGTCCGTACAGTATATGTCTTTATAATCAATTACTGATAGATCAAGCATAGTAAGCCTCCTTGGGGGAGTTTATAGCATGATTATAGATTGTTATCTTTAACAGTCATATGCACATTTTACACAATACTCGGAAACTATTTTTGTAAAATCAGTTTCCGAAGAAATCCCCCTATTTCTCGGGCATCTTGGTATTATTTAGGTGGAAACTGATAAGACTACAACAAGTTTCCGAAGGAGATTTCTATATGAAGTTGACCGGGATCCGCGAGAAGATCCTTATAGGAACTATACAGGTCTTTAATAAAAAGGGACTAAAGCTCACGATGGATGACGTAGCTGATGAGCTTAAGATCTCAAAGAAAACTATCTATAAAGAGTTTACGAGCAAGGAAGAAATGTTCGAGACGATGGCAGATTATGTTTTCGACAACATAAAGGTAAGAGAAGAGGAGATCCTCGGTTCACAGGGATATACGACAGCGGAAAAGATCAGAATGCTTTTGTCGGCGATGCCTGAAGGATACAGGAACATCAACTTCCAGGAACTCCATCCGTTAAAGGAGAAATACCCCAAGGTATATAAGAAAGTTCAGAAGAGACTTGAGACAGGATGGGAGCCGACATTGAAACTCATGGAGCAGGGCAAGGAAGAAGGCATCATAAGAAAGGATGCGGACCTCAAGATATTCAAGATGATGATGGAAGCATCGCTCGAGAGATTTTTCGAGAAGGACGTCATGAAGGGCGGACACAAGAAGTACAACGATTATCTGAACGAAGTGGTAGACATACTCTTAACGGGTATTACAGAAAGTTGAGAATAAAAATGGAAAAGTCAAAAGTTATCTTTAATAACGTTCAGTCTGATTCGGTATATAAGAAGGCCGTAAAGTCCAAGGCTAAATATGCCAGGAAGTTCGGCGACGATTCAGATAAGAATTATTCGGCAAGGGTGGTCGGTAATGAATACATCGGAGATATCCTGGGCGTCAGGAACATTGCGGTCGGAGACAGCGATGCCGGTGTATCTGAAGGTTTTGATAACGACAAGGGAATCATCGTAGGTAACATCAGGATGGGCTTCGGTCACTACCGCATCTCCATGGCCATTGCATCTGCTGCAAATTCCATGGGTTATGTTCCTTACTGGATGGATCTCAATTCATATAAGCAGACGACATGCACGAAGGTCATCTCTGCGCAGAACGATCTGTATTCGACAGGTTCAAGACTGTCACAGAAGTCCAAACTGTTCAATAAGATCGTCTGGGAGCCGTTAAACTACGAAGGATTCAGAAAGCTTTCATATAATGCGGCAGACCAGAAAAATGCTGAGCTCATGGCTCCGGTATTTGCAAATGTGCCCAAGGACATTCCTGTTGTTGCTACACACGTATGGCCTGCCCAGGCAGCGATCCATGCCGGCATGGAAAATGTGGTAAATGCAATTCCGGATAACTGGCCCATGGCTCTTCATTTTGCTGAAGGAAGCATTCATACGGTCCAGACCCATTATGCATATCAGGGATACCGTATCTGCAATGGAATGGACGGTAAAAAGGTTTTAAATCCGATGCCTGAAGAAAGCCTTAAGTATGTCGGTCATTACATTGACCATGAACTCGTTGCAAATATCGAAGATGACTGCGCACGCCGTCTGGCACGCAAGGCGGAAGGAAAGCCCATAAGATTCCTTCTTACCATCGGCGGTGCAGGTGCACAGAAAGAGATCTTCGCAGCGATAATCAATGAGCTTATGCCTGACATCAAGAGAAACAAGGCAGCGCTCTATGTGAATATCGGTGACTATCAGAATGTCTGGGAAGATCTTAAGAAAATGGTTCCCGGAATAAGCGATACAGCAAAAACACATTTTAATAATTGGGAAGAAACGATGAAGTTCTGCAGTGATGCTTTGGAAGGAGACGTTGAAGGAATACATCTTTTCTGCCATGAAAATATATTTGAAGCAGTATATGCGACAAACCTTCTCATGAGGTCATGCGATGTTCTCGTTACCAAACCTTCAGAACTTGCATTCTACCCCGTACCGAAGCTTTTCATCAGGAGGATCGGCGGACACGAACAGTGGGGCGCTATCCATTCCGCAGAGATCGGTGACGGAACGCTGGAGTGCAGGGACATTCCCCATACTTTACAGATGATAAAGCTTTTCAAAGATGACGACACGACGCTTGCGGATATGTGCGGAAACATCATAAGAAACAAATCCTTAGGGATCTACGACGGTGCATACCGGGTTGTAAAGATCGCAATGGGAATGAAGAGATAAGAAAGGAGAATGATATGGAGACTAAAAAAGGTTTAACCGGAAAAGAGAAATTTGCTTACGGAATAGGTGCCGTAGGTAAAGACATGGTCTATATGCTCTCAGCTTCATATATCCTGTATTATTTTCAGGACATCATGAAGACGAGCGCGATCGCAATGGGTGTCATTCTTCTTGTCGCAAGAGTTTTCGATGCGTTCAACGATCCGATAATGGGTGTGATTGTCGCGAAAACAAAGACCAAGTGGGGCAAATTCCGCCCCTGGCTTCTTATTGGTACTGTTACCAATGCCGTGATCCTGTTCCTCATGTTTGCTGCTCCGCCGACATTGGACGGCAAAGGTCTGGTTGCTTATGCGGCAGTGTTCTATATCCTCTGGGGCATTACATATACCATGATGGATATTCCTTACTGGTCAATGATCCCTGCATTTACAGAGGGCGGCAAGGAGAGAGAAGGTCTCTCGGCTCTTGCACGTTCATGCGCAGGTGTTGGTTCAGCTCTCGTTACGATCTTTACGGTAATGGCTGTAACTGCTATCGGAACATCGCTCACGGCTAAGAGTGCTGACAATATTACAAAGCAGTTTACAACTGCTGATACAAACATCCACACTTATGTTATTGAACTCGACAGTGACGGAAACCCGACTGACAATGTTATCGAATATGCATCTGACAAGACAAACGTATCAGTTACGCTCGTAGGCTCAGAGAGAGCATTCGAAGGCGTTTATTCTTTCAATACTGATAACACGAAGTATGAGTTTACGATCAACGGTGTAACTGCGGATACTTCTAAAGTGGAATTCGTTATGGATTCGGAAGCTGCAGCCGAAGCAGGACTTGTATTCTATGTCGATTCTAAATGTTATGACGCGATTAAGAACAATGATTCGATCGATGCAGATCTTACGATGAATTCGACATTGGAAGTTGAGAGAGTCGGTTTCAAATACTTCTCGCTCATCATCGGAATCCTGTTCATTGTCTTTATTGCTATAACTTGCCTTTGCATCAAGGAGAAGTCATCCGTTGACATGAAGACTCCGTCCGTAAAGCAGATGTTCAAGGCGCTCCTGAGTAACGATCAGGCGATGACGGTCGTAATTACTATCGTATTGTTCAATACGGCTACATATATCACTTCGAATCTTTTGATCTACTTCTTTAAATACGATATTGCAGGTTCTAACTGGCAGGGTAATTACACATTGTTCAACATGTTCGCAGGCGCGATGCAGATCCTGGCAATGATGCTGTTCTTCCCGCTTTTGAGAAAAGCTTTCTCCACACTGAAGATATTCTACATCGGTGTGATCGCAGCTATTGCCGGATATCTCATTCTGCTCGGATTGTCTATTGCAGGAACAAAGAATGTTTATGTCTTCTTCGTACCCGGATTCTTCATCATGGGCGCTGTCGGAATCCTTAATGTTATCTGCACGGTATTTCTCGCAAACACATGCGATTACGGCGAACTTAAAAACGGCAGAAGGGACGAATCGGTAATCTTCTCCATGCAGACATTCGTCGTTAAGCTCGCTTCCGGTATTGCAGCACTGGTTGCATCTGTCTGCCTCACGATCTTCAACATCCAGCAGAACAGCGATGTTGAGATGAATCTCAGCGTTCTCCTCTCGAAAGTAACATCGATCAGGAACAATGTCGTAGAGACGATCGACACAAGCGCAGTATTCGGCCTTAGAATGGTAATGACACTTGCACCCATATTTGTTCTCGTAATTGCATTGCTTATATTCAAGGCAAAGTATATCCTGACAGATAAGAAGCTTGAGGAGATCTCTAAGGAACTTAAATCTAGGAGCTAATACCATGATCACTGTTAAAGGCGATAAAGCCCCACTGTTTATCCTTGATACCGCGCATACGACGTATGCCATGAAGGTATTGGATTCGGGTCACATAGAACATCTTTACTATGGAAGAAAGATCCACATGGATAGTGAAGACGGTCTTACAGAGCAGCATGAATTTGCTCCCGGAAACTCAGTTGTATACTCACCTGATCACGGCAATTTCTCGCTTGAAGACATGCGTCTTGAGATGAGTTCTTACGGCAAAGGTGATGTAAGGGAAGCATTTATCGAAGTCGTTAATTCAGACGGCAGTTTTACTTCGGATTTTCTTTTCGACAGTTACAGCGAGAGCAAAGGCAGGGATGGCGGAACTGAAGGCCTTCCGTCATCTTACGGTGAAGATGCCGAAGTCCTGACGGTCACATTGATCGATAAAGAAAATAACCTAAAGCTCGAACTGATCTACTGCGTTTATCCCGATACCGATGTGATCACCAGAACAGCACGTCTTATCAACGAAGGCGAAGGTGACATTAAGATAAAGAAGATCATGAGCTGCCAGATCGATTTCGATCCGGATAATTATGTGTTTACAACATTCACGGGCGCATGGGCAAGAGAGATGAAAAAGACTGATATGTCCGTATCTTCCGCGCGCCTTGTAAATTCTTCTTTTACAGGTAATTCTTCCAACCGTGCAAATCCGTTCGTCATGCTCTCGAAAAGAGGTGCGAATGAAGATTACGGTGATGTCTACGGATTTAATCTCGTATACAGCGGCAACCACTATGAGTCTGTCGAGAAGAGCCCGTTTGGTAAAGTAAGATTTTTATCGGGAATAAACCCGACTTCATTTGAATGGAAACTGTCGAAAGGAGAGTCTTTCCTGACCCCGGAAGCGGTCATGACATATTCCTCTATGGGATATAACGGAATGAGCGGGCAGATGCATGACTTCGTGTCTAAGCATATCCTGCGCGGTCCGTGGAAAGACAGACTTCGGCCTGTTCTCTTAAATTCCTGGGAAGCATCTTACTTCAAGATCAGTGAGAGCAAGCTTTTGCGTCTTGCCAGAAAAGCAAAAGAAGCCGGCATCGAACTCTTCGTCATGGATGACGGATGGTTCGGCGAGCGTAATGACGATACGACTTCTTTGGGTGACTGGTTCCCGGATACCAAGAAGCTCCCGAGAGGCGTAAAAGGTATCTGCGACAAGGTCCGTGCATTGGGACTTGATTTCGGGATCTGGGTAGAGCCTGAGATGGTAAACCGTGAAAGCGGTCTTTATCTCGCGCACCCCGAGTGGGCGATGGAAATACCCGGAAAGAAGCATTCCGAAGGCCGCAACCAGATGGTATTGGATCTTGCAAATGTTGAGGTGCAGGATCACCTGATAAAGGTAATGAGCAAAGTGTTTTCTTCTGCTGATATCTCATACGTTAAGTGGGACATGAACAGAAACTTCTCGGATATATTTTCAAGATCTCTTCCCGCTGACAGACAGGGTGAAGTAACGCACAGATATATCCTGGGCCTTTACCGTGTAATGAGAGAACTTACAAAGAAGTTCCCTGATATTCTTTTCGAAGGATGTGCTTCGGGCGGTAACAGATTCGATCTCGGTATATTAAGTTTCTTCCCGCAGATCTGGGCAAGCGATGACACTGACGCAGTATGCAGAGCAGAGATCCAGAACGGTTATTCTTACGGCTATCCGATGCGTACTGTTACAGCCCACGTATCAGACTGCCCGAACCATCAGACTCTCCGCCGTACTCCCATAGAGACAAGATTTAACGTCGCTTCATTCGGAGTGCTCGGATACGAGTGTAATCTCAACGATATGAGCAGCAGTGATTTTGAAGCGGTCAAAGCGCAGATCAGGATGTATAAGAAGTGGCGCGAAGTAATGCAGTTCGGAAGGTTCTACCGTTCAAAGTCGATGAACGATTCAAGGTCTGGTGACGGTGATGCTTTGGGTGCTCCGGGATACAGCGTTCTTGATCAGGTCCCAGGAAACGATATCTCATGGACTGTGGTATCACCCGATAAGACAAAAGCGGTATCAATGACAATGCAGCTTTTCACTCATCCGAATACGCAGTGGGGCGTATTAAAGCCGGTAGGACTTGAGTGTGATTACAAGTATCACATCGAAGGAAGAAAGATGAAGTTTGACGTGCGTGATTTCGGAGGACTTATAAACTATGTTGCTCCGATCCACGTTAAGCAGGACGGCCTTTCTCACAGAACGATCGCAAGATTCTATAAGATGAATTCAGAGGCGGAAGCGCACGATATGTACGGTGATGCAATGATGTATGCAGGCGTCCATTTAAGAAGCGCTTTTGCATCGGGCGGATATAATGAGAACATGAGATATTATCCCGATTTCGGTTCAAGGATATATACTATTGAGAAGATCGGATAAGAAAGTTGGGGAGTTTTCTTTATGAGAATAGATCTTAATAACGATTGGTTATGGTCGCCTGAATTCGTTCCTGAAATGACCAGACCTGTCTACAGTAACGAAGACAAGATGGAACAGGTGCGTATTCCTCATACGGTGAAGGTAACTCCTTTGAATTATTTCGACGATAAGGATTACCAGATGGTCTCCTGTTACAGGAGAACTTTTGATGTGCCTTCAGATTGGAAAGGTAAGAAAGTATCAGTTACTTTCGATGCCGTTGCACATGAAGCAGAAGTTTATATCAACGGCAAGTTTGTAATAAAGCACTCATGCGGTTATACGGCATTTACAGCAGATCTTACTGACCATATCGATTACGGCGGAAAGAATGTTATCGCGGTTAAGTGCGACAGCCGCGAGAGCCTTAATGTTCCTCCGTTCGGATTTGTTATCGACTACATGACATACGGCGGCATTTACAGAGAGGTTCATCTCGACGTGAAAGAGAAGGATCACATCCGTGATGTTTTCGTGAGTGCGGGAGCAGATAAGAAGGTCAGGATCAAGGCTGATGTTGAAGGTGAAGGCGAACTTGTTGCCGTGATAACGGGCATTGATTCGGGCAAGGTCCTTTTCGCCGGACCGTGCGAAAAAGAATGCGAGATCAATGTAAGCGAGGCTGAACTCTGGTCACTTGATGATCCGAATCTTTATGAGCTTTCAATGACCTTAAGAAACGGTGAGTCCGAAGATACATTTGTAACAAGATTCGGTTTCAGGGATGCCGTGTTTAAGGCTGACGGATTCTATCTTAACGGAGAGAAGATAAAGCTCAGAGGTTTAAACCGTCATCAGTGCTGGCCTTATGTAGGTTATGCAATGCCGAAGTCCATGCAGAGAATGGATGCTGATATCTTAAAGAACGAACTTGGTCTTAACGCAGTCAGAACTTCCCACTATCCTCAGTCACATCACTTTATCGACAGGTGTGATGAACTGGGCCTGCTCGTGTTTACTGAGATCCCCGGCTGGCAGAATATCGGTGACGATGCATGGAAAGAACAGGCAGTCATCAATACGCGCGAAATGGTATCCCAGTACCGCAATCACCCTTCGATCATTTTGTGGGGTGTAAGGATCAACGAATCCGTCGATTGCGATGAACTTTATTTAAGAACGAACAAGGAAGCTCATGACCTCGATCCGTACCGTCAGACATCAGGCGTCAGATATCTGAAAAAGAGTTCTCTTTTAGAAGACGTTTATGCTTTTAATGACTTCAGCCACAACGGAAAAACTTCGGGATGTGAACCCAAGAAGAATATTACTCCGGATATGGATAAACCATACTTTATCAGTGAGTACAACGGCCATATGTTCCCGACAAAAGCATATGACTCCGAGCTGCACAGACAGGAGCACGCATTAAGACACTGCAACGTTCTGGACAGCGTTATGTCTTACGACGATATCTGCGGCTCATTCGGATGGTGTTTCTTTGACTACAACACGCATAAGGATTT
Source organism: Oscillospiraceae bacterium (assembly GCA_015069205.1). Lineage (GTDB taxonomy): Bacteria > Bacillota > Clostridia > Saccharofermentanales > Saccharofermentanaceae > Saccharofermentans. The sequence continues at coordinate 201,897 of SVIZ01000003.1, read as the reverse complement.
CGGTTCGGGTGACAGAGTGTGTTATCACGGTGTCACTGATATGTTCAGGAATTTCAAGCTTGCAGCTTATGTTTATGCGAGCCAGAACAAAGATATCGATCCCGTGCTTGAGATCAGTTCTTCGATGGACATCGGAGAGCATCCTGCAGGCAACAGGGGAGAGATCTATATCTTTACCAACTGTGACAGCGTGAAGATGTATAAGGACGATATCTTCATCAAGGAATATACCAAAGATGATTCTACATATAAGAACATGATTGCTCCGCCGATCCTGATCGACGATTTCATCGGAGACCAGATGAAAGAAGGCGAAGGCTTCTCCGACAGGCAGAATAAGATCGTAAAAGATGCTTTGAATTTCTCTGCCGTATACGGAATGGAGAACATGCCTCTCAGGATGAAGCTCACGATGGCTGAGGCCATGACCAGATACAAGATGAAGTTTGATGATGCTTACATGCTCTTCGGCAAATACATCGGTAACTGGGGCGGCAAAGTTACAAAGTTCAGATTCGACGGCATCAAGAACGGTGAAGTCGTTAAGACTGTTATCAAGTCTGCCATGACTGAGTCTAAACTTATCGTGGATGTTTCTTCAAATGAACTTATTGAAGATGCTACATACGATGTTACTGCGATCAGGATCAAAGTTACTGATGAGAACGGAAATGTACTTTCTTTCTACAACAAGCCTGCAGTCATTGAAACGTCGGGTCCTGTCGAGATCCTTGGCCCCGCTCTTGCTGATATTAACGGCGGTATGGGCGGCGTTTATATCAGAAGCATTGGCGAAGCAGGAAATGCTACAGTTAAGATCACGCTTCCCGATCAGAACCTGTCTTCGGTTATTGAGTTAAACACAAAGAAAGCTAAGTAAGTTTATCCGACCTAAACCCCGATTATTTTTCTGCTCCTGTTGTAAAATAGGGGCAGTTTAATTTTTGGGAGGCAGTATGCCTGTTTGTGTATCAACTGAAGTTATGAGGTCCAGCGACAGGTGGACTATTGAGAATCTGGTTCCTTCCAGGGAACTTATGGAACGCGCCGGAAGAGCGATCTTTGAGCAGGCAGAGTGGAAAGGGCCCGTCGGCATCGTGTGCGGCAAAGGCAATAACGCCGGTGACGGATTTGTAGTCGCATCGCTTCTTCAAGATCACGGCATCGAATGTGAGATCGTTCTTTTGTATGAGGATTCATTTTCTGAAGACGGAAAGTTTTTCTTTGATAAGTGCACGGCCAAAGGAATCCCTGTCGTGACCGAAGGCGATTACGGAAAGTACAATACCATTCTTGATTGTATTTTCGGAACCGGATTTAAGGGCGAAGTCAGAGAGCCTGCGAAAAGTTCAATCGAGAGCATCAATGATTCAGATGCATATGTCGTAAGCGCAGATATCAACAGCGGACTTAACGGTGACACGGGACTCGGCGATCTCTATGTCATATCTGATCTTACAGTATCGATCGGAACATATAAGTATGGTCATTTCCTTGGGCATGCAAAAACAGCGATGAAGAATAAAGTTAACTGCGATATAGGCATTAAGATAATTGGAGAGACGAAAGAGTTGAATTAGTTTACTGAATCAAATACGACTCTTTGAAATCTTTTTATGAATGGTAAAATCTTCATTGATATTTTTTTTGATTGTTGAGGAGAGGTTATGATCAAGGGTTTAAAGAAAGTCGTTGACGGCAAAGTGTTCCAGGGTATTATCCTGTTTGTTATTATCTTCAATGCTGCAATTATGGGCGTTGAGACGATTAAGGGTCTTTCAGAAGGAACAATAGGTGCGCTTGCACTTATTAACACGATCTGTCTTTGGATATTCATTGCGGAAATCATTATAAAGTTCCTGGCTTACGGTCTGGATTATTTCAAGGATCCGTGGAACTGGTTCGATATGATCATCGTGGCAGTATCAATGCTCTCTGGACTTTCTTTCATGTCTGCATTCCGTGCGGTAAGAGTATTCAGAGTGCTGAAGTCTTTGAAGGCGTTGAGAGGAACAAAACTCATCGGTCATGTCCGTCATCTGCAGGTCATCATTGGTGCTATCGTAAAGTCTATTCCGAGCATTTTGTGGACAGGGATCTTATTGCTCCTGATCTACTACATCTTTGCTCTTATCGGCGTAAATCTTTTCGGTGAAGCATTCTACGACTGGTTCGGAACGATCGGAAAAGCGATGTATACACTCTTTCAGGTAATGACGCTCGAGAGCTGGTCAATGGGTATCAGCAGACCTGTTATGGAAGTATTCCCGTATGCATGGGCTTATTTTGTGCCTTTCGTGCTGCTTTCATCTTTCGTCGTAATGAACGTTGTTGTCGGTATCGTTGTAAATGCGATCAGCGAAGTTACGGCTGAGAACAATGCAGAGAATGCAGAAGAGAAGGCTGAGGTTCCCGCTTCCAATGAGGAACTTATCAAGGAGATCCGTTCACTCAAGGATCAGCTGAACCGTTTGGAGAGTTCATTAGGTAAGAATAAATGAGATTTGAAGATAGAGAGATAGTCTTAAAGGACGGCAGGAAATGTATTCTCAGGCCTACTTCACCAGAGTATGCAGATCAGATGATCGAATACCTGGAGAAGACTTCTGTTGAGACACCGTTTCTATTAAGAAACCCGGATGAGGTTGGCTTCACGCTTGAAAGCGAGAAGAAGATCTTAGGCAGGCTTATGGATGATCCTTACACTATCATGATGTGCGCTGTAGTTGACGGTAAGATCGCCGGCAACGGAAGCATCAGCGGTATCGGAGAAAAGCGCAAGATCCGTCACAGATGCAGCATGGCCATAGCTCTCTACAAGGACTATTGGAATCTCGGTATAGGAACTGCCATGATAAGTTACATGACTGAGCTTGCAGGCAAGATCGGCTGGCATCAGGTTGACCTGGAAGTTGTTGCCGAGAATGAACAGGCTCAGATTTTATATAAGAAATGCGGTTTCATTGAAACGGGAAGAAGACATAATGCACTTCTTTTCGATTACGGGACATATCACGACGAGATATTGATGTATAAGAGCCTTAAGTAATATAGGAGGTTTTGCCGTGGATAACAAAGAGTATCTGAAGCTGATCGATGAAGTGATCGAAAAGGGAAGATATAAAGCCGATTGGGCCTCTTTGTCTAATCACAAAACACCTTCCTGGTATTACGAGGCAAAACTCGGAATCTTCATTCACTGGGGAATCTACAGCGTTCCTGCATATGCGTGCGAATGGTATCCGAGATGGATGTATAATCCCGGTTCTCGTGAATATGAATTCCATAAGGAGCATTTCGGTGATCCCAAGGATTTCGGTTATAAGGATTTCATCCCGATGTTCAAGGGTGAGAAGTTTGATGCAGACAAATGGGTTGAACTGTTCAAGAAGTCAGGTGCAAGATATGTCATGCCCGTGTGCGAACATCACGACGGATTTGCGATGTATGCATCGGACCTTAACCGCTGGAACGCGGCAGAGATGGGACCGTGCAGGGATGTTGCCGGTGAGATCCGTAAAGCATGTGAAAAGAATGGTCTTGCATTCTGCGGTTCTTCGCACAGGGCAGAACACTATTTCTTCATGAACATGGGAAGAACGATAGACTCAGATGTTAACGATGAAGAATATCGTGATTTCTATGGCCCTGCTTATCTTTGCACCGAACTGTCGGATACTGCAGTGTTCCATACATTGGAAGATGTTTTCTCGCCTGCGAAGCCTTCAGAGGAATGGCTTTGCGACTGGCTTGTTAAGACATGCGAGCTGATAGATAAGTGCAGACCCATGATCTTGTATTTTGATACCTGGATACAGAATGAAGCATTCAAGCCTTATCTCAAGAAAGTCTGTGCGTATTACTACAACCGTGCTGAAGAGTGGGGCAAAGAAGTAACGATAAATTATAAGCATAATGCGTTCCCGCCGACGGTTGCGACGTTCGATGTCGAAAGAGGCGCGCTGACGGATATCTCTCCGGTGCCGTGGCAGACTGATACTGCAATAGGCAGAAAGTCATGGGGTTATATCACTGATAACGAATTCAAGCCGTCAAGGCAGATCATATGCGACCTTGTTGATATCGTAAGCAAGAACGGAATGCTTCTTATAAATGTCGGTCCCAAACCCGACGGCACCATCACAGATGAAGAGACAGCCGTTCTGGAAGAGATAGGCGAATGGATGAACATAAACGGCGAAGGCATTTACGGAACAACGCCGTGGCAGGTTTTCGGCGAGGGTGAAGTAAATAACGAAGCCGGTTCTTTCCAGGATAATGATGAAAAGAATTTCACTTCCAAAGATTTCAGATTCACATACAAAAACGGTTTCATATACGCATTCTGCATGAGGCCGGATTCTGAAGAATTCCTTATTACTTCATTGAAGATCAAGGGCGAACGGGATGTAATCTTATCTTCTGCGGAAGCTTTGGGTGATTACGATATCGTTGATTCAGTCAGAGATGAAAAGGGCCTTCATATAACACTTAACAGGACGCCTTCATCTGACAAACCCGTCTGCTTCAAGATCGGAATGGCCTGATCCGAATGTTGATGATGACATCCGCACTATGATTGGGTATAACCAAAAGCTTGCTCCCGGCGAAGATGTTGATGTTGTTTTTCCTGTGAAAAGCGCCGGCCCGGTTAATGCTGATAGTAGGACCTGATGTCCGCATTGCATGCAGGGCAGTTTTCATAGATCACACCTGAATTCAGCGATGTACCACAGAACGGGCATGTCTCAAGACCTTCGAATGATTGTGTATTTATTGGTGTTGTATTTCCCGCAAACGAATTAACCATACCTACGCCTGCAAAACCTGTCATGGCTCCTGCCGGGTTTGAAGCAGCGGCCTTCATTGCATCCGTGAAGCCCAATGCTACCAGTGCGTTAAGTGCTGCCGGATCTTCGCTGAATAACTTTGCTGAATCGAATTGTTCGACACGGGCTCTTGATTTCTCGTCGAGAGACAGGTCAACGAGCGTTATCGTTTCAACGACCATTCCGCGCTGCTCGTGCCAGAGCTTTGATACCGCTTCGTTAACTGCGTCTTTCAGTATGCTCTTATTCGAGAGAAGTTTAGGAAAAGGGATCTTATCTCTGGTAGCGCAGAGGTTCAATGCTTCCTCCATGTGATCCTGAACTTCAAGAATAGGCTGCTTCGGCCTTTCAGGTGTACCCATGTATTCGTATACAGTAGTGGTTTTTCCTGTCTTCTTGAAAAACTTTTCCGGATCAACGATGCGGAAAGAGAACAATATTCTGAATTTAAAATACAGTGTTCCGTAAATCGGATCCGGATAAGGTACGTTAAGGTATTCGTTGCAGGTCTGATTCATTATCTCAAGACCGTTAATATAGAAGATCTTTTGTATCTTCGTGTATTCGCCTGCGAATCTGAAACGGTCGAAAACATCTCCCATTACGCTTTTCATGTTGCCTGAAAAAACGGATGCTGAAGATGAGTTTTCCCAGGTGTATAAACCGGGTTCGGTAACGACGTCGGCTATCTTGCCTTCGTCGATCATGAGAGCATATGTGCCTTCAGGTACGAGCACTTTGGAACCTGCGGTGATAACATCGCTGCTGCCCTGGTTCATGCCTCTGGAATTCTGTCTGTATGCGCGCCTTACAAGTGTGTCCTGTCCCAAGGAATCGGTTCTGAATGACTCAAGATACTGGTCATTTATTTCCGAATTTATTGAATCTGAAACGGTGCCTGCGATGTTACTTATAAATCCCATGTTATCCTAAATCCCCGCAAAATAAGTCGTGCTTTCCTTACGTTTCAAGTATAAATTTGGAGTCTTGTTTTGTCTATAAAACGTGATTTGGGAAAGCTTTTTTAGGTGATGATATAATTAATAAGTAACTTCGTTTCAATTTTATGGGGGTAGATGCTATGAAACGCTTGTTAAGTTTATTGACTGTCGTTGTTTTCGCAATAGGTCTTTCAGGATGTTTTCAGCCGCTGGATAAAGACGGGATGGTCTTCGGTGGTAAGAAGGTTGATGTCCTGAGTATTGAGAATGAGGATGTTTTCGATGAGGAGTATTACGGCATACAGCTCAAATATGATGGCAGGGAACCGTCATATGCCGAGAAGATAACCGTTACCGTATATTTCGAGAGTAAGGGTGATCCCGGTACAGACTGGGAGGTCTTTGTTACGGAACACAAACTCCCCGAATTCAAAGATGATGTCAGTTATCTCAGTCATGCCGAGCCCGATCTTTACAACGAAGGAAATATGGAGATCGTTTTAGGCCAGTGGATATATGTTCACTGCACATGCAACGCAGAAACTTCCGAAGCTCCGTCTAAGGGAAGTTTTAAGTCATATTACTATGCGGACACAGGCAATGTGATCACTTATTCTCCTGACGAGGAATTCTACAGATACGTTATGTCCGGATCTATGTTTCAAATGTCAGATGATAAATTCCTTGAACTTCCTTATTATTCGGCAGACATTACAGGCGACGGTGTTGAAGACAGGTGCACGTCGAGAACTACCGGAAGCGGAATGGTAAGGACACAATGTCTTGTTTACGACATGCAGAATCACAAAGGATATTGTCTTGACGGATTCAATTACGATTACTATGTTGTTGGCGTCGAAAACGGCCGCCTCATCGTAGAAGAGAGAGGTCCGAACGGATATGGTGATCCGACTACCAGAGTTACTGGAACAGTTGAGATAGCTGAGGACAAGTTGGTGTTCGTGCCGGATACATGATCTGATATGTTCTGATTTTCTCGCAGAAAACGGTTGTATATAAAACTGAATGGATGGTTGCCTGATTTTCGCTCGAAAAACTGACAGGTACACCATGGCACATTACGTCAACAAAAAGGTCCAAAAAGCTGCCGGCTGACCCGCTCCGATTCTTTCCCCGTTCGGCTCTAAATGCTGTATAATTAAGATGTAAATCATTTTTGATTTCATGGAGGGGATAGAACATGAAACGGATAATATCTATACTACTGACCGGTCTTATGGTCGTCGGTATGTTCGGTTGCTCTAAAAAGCCTGAGCAGATCACTGACATCCCGGCTACACCTGAGGAAGCCATGAACGATGCGAACCAGGTCTTCTACTACTACGAGGCTGTTACCGGAACCGTCGGCGGAGACTGTTCAGTGACTTACAGGCTGTACCGGTATAACGGCACCGAACTGGTTCTTTCCAGAACAGATCACACCACGGACGATGAAGAGATTTCCACCTACCGCTTAGTTCCCGCTTCGACCCTGGACGACTGCATGAAGGTCGTAAAGAAATACAAGATGGGTAAAGGCAAGTGGATCAACGGAATCGGAATAACCGGCGGTTACCGTTCGGCAGGCTTCTACAAAAAGGATGAATGGATAAAGGTCACATCCGACAACATGCCCGACAACGGCCAGGAAGCTTTCAGTGCCATCCATAAGATCCTTGCTAATGCTTAATAATATTGTCTATATATCTTTGTTTTAGATCAGGAGGAAGAAAATGAAACTGGTAAATATGCAGTGCCCTAATTGCGGCAGCCCGCTTACACAGGAAGGCGAACAGCTCATATGTCATGCATGCGGCGGTACTTTCACCGTAGATTACGATGATTCCGACGTTGAATACGAGAGAATAAAGACTGAACCCGAGCGTGATCAGAGAAAGCTTGAACACGAGAAAGAACTTCTTGAGAAGAAGTACGAACTCGATCAGAAAGCCTGGGCTGAATATGATAAAAGAGAAAGAAAGAGATCAGGTTCCAAGAAGGCGATGATCATATCGCTGATCATTTGCGGCGTGGTCACTTATATGACCATGTGCGGAATCATAATGTTCGTACAGCAGAAGCAGGAGTCCAACAGACGAGAACAGGAGCGTATTGAGCGCGAGGAAAGCGAGAGAAACAATACACCTACTCCTTCACCGACACCTACACCTGCTCCGAACTACGACCTGACTCCCGCAGATATTGATCCTATTATGGACGACCTGATCGAAGCCGGCCAAATCGCAGAGATGGATATTTTGTCTTGCAACGTTGATACCAACGGCAATTTGGCCCTTGCAGAATACAACAAGACCGGTGCCGTTTTTGTTGATGCATATCTCGTAACCAATATTCCGAACCCCCAAAGGCTCGATGAGTCCAACAGGGTCGTCATTATTTACGAGGTCACATGGAATAACGACGAACTGGGCGACAAAACATGCTATGATGCAGTCTATTTCGAGGGCCTTAAGATCTATCCCGGTGACACAAAAGTCATCTGTGATTTTAATCCCCTGACCATCGACAGAAGCGATGCTGCATGGGGCTGGTTCAATGCGTACAGCTATGAAAACTACAATCAGTGCTACCGTGAAAACATTACGGCACTGGGCGGAGACGTTACGCCACTAAGAGGAAATGAAACGGAATTGCCGACGAAAGGTACTTAATCGCTGAATAAATACAAGCTTAAAGAGGATGCACAAAGCGGCATCCTCTTTTTCGATGATATAAACTCAGTCACTACCAGTACATATAATTTTGAGTCTTTTCCATTTTTATATGTGCGTTTTCGCTGGATTATGAGGTTTTCAAGCCCTGCGTACATATATTTTTCAGGATTTCGAAATTTTATCTGTGCGCTGATTCATTATTTTGCCATACAGATCCTTTCAACACCAGTGTAATTCCCTAACAAAAAAGGAATGCCTCATGCGGGCATTCCTTTTCGATTGCTTGTTTGTAGTCAGGGATTACTTTGCTACGATGTTAGCGATTCTTCCCTTAACGTAGATGAACTTAACGATCGATCTGCCGTTCAATGCGCCTGCAAGTCTCTCGTCTGCGTTGACGATTGCTTCTACGGCTGCCTGGTCAGCTTCAGCAGGGATGTTGACCTTGAACTGAACCTTACCGTTGATCTGGACAGCGATCTCAATCTCATCCTTAACAAGAGCGCTCTCATCTACTTCAGGCCACTTCTGGTTGTAGATGGAGTAGCCGTTGCCAAGTGTCTCGCACCAGAGTTCTTCTGTGAAGTGAGGTGCGAAGGGTGCGAGGAGAAGAACGAGCTTCTCTGTAGCATATCTCTTGAATTCAGGCTTAGCGGAAGCATCCTGGCTGTACTTTGTGATCGCGTTAAGAAGTTCCATCATACGTGCGATAGGAGTGTTGAACTGGAACTTCTCGATATCAGTTGTTGAGCTCTTGATAGCGTAGTTGATCGCATAGTTGAGTTCCTTGTCTGCGGATGTCATGTCAGCCTTAGCAGGAACTGCAGCAGCAACGCCTGCGCTCTCGGATACGCATGTCTCTATTCTTCTGAAGAACTTAACGATAGCCTGGAGTCCTGAATCTGCCCACGGACCGCCCTCAACGTAAGCGAAGCCGAATCCAAGGTATGTTCTGAATACGTCAGAACCGTACTTGCTGATGTAGTCGTCAGGTGCAACGGTGTTGCCTCTGGACTTACTCATCTTCTGTCCGTCAGGTCCGAGGATAGTTCCCTGGTGAACGAGGCTTGTGAAAGGTTCGTCGAAATCAAGCATGCCCATGTCACGCATAGCCTTTGTGAAGAATCTTGCGTAGAGCAGGTGCATGCATGCGTGCTCAGCACCGCCGACATACTTGTCGACAGGGCAGAACTTGTTGATCTTATCCTTGGAGAACATCTCCTTATCGTTCTTGTTATCAGGATATCTGAACTGATACCAGGAAGAGTCAACGAATGTATCCATAGTATCAGGGTCACGTCTTGCATCACCGCCGCACTTGGGGCACTTGCAGTTCATGAATGATTCGCACTTTGCAAGCGGGCTCTCACCATCAGGTGTGAACTCAACGTCGTAGGGGAGAAGAACAGGAAGTTCGTTCTCGGGTACGGGTACAACGCCGCAGGAAGGGCAGTGGATCATCGGGATAGGTGTTCCCCAGTATCTCTGACGGGAGATGAGCCAGTCACGGAGTCTGTAGTTGATCTTCCATTCACCCATGCCGATCTCGGCGAGCTTTGCAACGATAGCCTTCTGTGCATCGTGCATCTCCATGCCGTCGAATTCGCCGGAGTTGCAGAGATAACCCTTCTTCTCGCAGTATGGAAGCTCTGAATCAACACCCTTCTCGGGCTGGATAACGCGGATGATATCAAGACCATATTTGTGTGCGAAGTCGAAGTCTCTTTCATCGTGTGAAGGAACAGCCATGACAACGCCTGTACCGTAACCTGCTACAACATAATCTGCTGCCCAGATCGGAACTCTTCTGCCGTTCAAAGGATGAATAGCATAAGCACCCGTGAATACGCCTGTCTTCTCACGTGTTGTGGACATACGGTCGATCTCGGTAACCTTTGCTGTTGCCTTGCGGTATTCCTCGACAGCATCGCGGCACTCGTCAGTTGTAAGCTTTGCGCAAAGTTCTGACTCAGGTGCGATGACTACATATGTGATACCCATGAACGTATCGACTCTCGTTGTGAATACTTCGAGCTTCATGGGATTGCCGTTTTCGTCTGTAAGACGCTCGCCGTTCTTCTCTACATAGAGTGCAACCTGCGCACCTTCTGATCTGCCGATCCAGTTCTTCTGGAGCTTCTTAGTCTTTTCGGGCCAATCGAGCTTCGGGAGGTCATCTAAGAGTTCCTGTGCATATTCAGTGATCTTGAAGAACCACTGTGTCATGTTCTTACGTACTACTTCGGAATGGCATCTCTCGCACTCGCCGTCGACTACCTGCTCGTTTGCAAGAACGGTCTTGCATGAAGGGCACCAGTTGACCGGTGCGTTCTTACGGTAAGCCAGGCCCCTCTTGTAGAGTTCGATGAAGAACCACTGGTTCCATCTGTAGTAGTCGGGCATGCATGTCTTAACTTCGTAGTCCCAGTCTACAGTTGTACCCATTGCCTGAAGCTGCTTTTCCATCGTGTCGATGTTCTTGAGTGTGGAATCCTTGGGGTGGATGCCTGTCTTGATAGCATAGTTCTCAGCAGGGAGTCCGAATGAATCGAATCCCATGGGGTGGAAGAGGTTATAACCCTGCATGTGCTTGAATCTTGCCCAGGAGTCGGTTAGTGAGTAGTTATACCAATGACCCAGGTGAAGATTTGCTCCGGAAGGATAAGAGAACATCTCGAGGCAGTATAGCTTCTCGCCATCTGCGTTCGGATCGAACTTGTAAAGGCCTGTTTCAGCCCATTTTTCCTGCCACTTCTTGTCTGTCTCAATTGAATAACTCATGTTGAAAGACTCCTATTCTTTAAAAATGAACACCTAATTATACTCCGATGTTCCCGAAAATTACAGCAAATAAAAGAATAGTATGCAGCAATGAGCAGAGCCGTTTTCGAGTTTGGTCTGTCGAAAATGCCGAAATATCGCCGCAAATTGAAATCAGAATGTCACTAAAATAGGGCGTCGCGTGATTGATTTTTACTATTCTTGATGTGATAATAAATTGAATTTTTACCGACTAATTCGCCAAATGCGGCGTTTTCTTATATTTTTGAGGTGATTTTATGGGCTTAGGCATGGAAATAGGTGTCGATCTCGGCACCAGCAGTGTTCTTGTTTATATCAGGGGAAAGGGTATCGTTCTTAAGGAACCCTCCGTTGTTGCAGTAAACAGCAAGACAGGTAAGGTTTTGGCAGTAGGTGAATCCGCTTCACTCATGCTCGGCCGTACTCCCGGTATCGTAGAAGCGATCAGACCCTTGCGTGAGGGCGTTATTTCAGACTTCAGAGCAACAGAGGTTATGCTTAAGGCATTTATCGGCCGTGTCTGCACAGGTCTTCGTGCAACATACTTCAAGCCTACTATCGTAGTTTGCGTTCCTTCGGTTATCACACCCGTTGAGCAGCAGGCAGTTGAGAATGCTTGCCGTCACGCAGGCGCCAAGGATGTATTCCTTATCAGAGAACCTATCGCCGCTGCGATCGGTGCAGGTATCGATATCACAAAGGCTTGCGGTTCAATGGTAGTCGATATCGGCGGCGGTACAACAGATATTTCCGTTATCTCACTTTGCGAGCCTGTCGTAGATGCATCTTTGAAGGTTGCAGGCGACAAGTTCGACGAAGCTATAATCAAGCACGTTAGAAAGAGACATAACATCCTCATCGGTGAGAAGACTGCAGAAAAGCTCAAGATCGAGATCGGCTGCGCTTATCCGAGAGATGAAGAGCTCACATTGGACGTTCAGGGAAGAAACATCATCACAGGTCTTCCTTCAACTGTTACCGTATCTTCCACAGAGATGCTCGAAGCATTGGAAGAGCCTATCACACAGATCTTCGAAGCTGTACACAACGTTCTTGAGAGAACACCTCCGGAACTCATGGCTGATATCTCGCAGAGAGGTATCGTTATGACAGGCGGCGGAGCTATGCTCTACGGTCTTGACCACATGCTGTCCAACAGGATCGGTATCGACGTATACCTTGCCCAGGACCCTGTATCCTGCGTAGTTATCGGAACAGGTAAGGCACTCGATATGATGGACAAGTTCGCAGCTCTCAGTGATAACTGATATTTGCGGCTAACCCGTTCAGATAATTATTATTTGATTGACTGAAATAATTACAAATGTTATATTATGCGCGTCGGGTGAATATCCCGGCGCGCATTCGTTAGATTAGATATTTTCCATTTGAAGTTTGATATCCCTTTATAAGTTCTACGATAATAGGTTTTTTGCGCAAATTTACATTTTCGAAAGGCGTTTATGGACGATTTTGACAACCTGAATTCCAAGACGGATTCCGATTTAAGACAGATAGCTGTCGCGTTCGGAGATTTCACAGCGGAAGAAGCAGAGAAGAAGACCAGAGATGAGCTTCTTATGGCTATTACTGGCGCCAAGGACATCGGTGACATCACTACTGTTGATCTTACCGAAGAACTTGTTCCCGTTAAGGCACCTGCAATTCCGGAACCCATGAAGACAACAGAGAATACAAAATCTCTCGACGAGCTCATCGTTGATGTCGGAAGGACCGCAAGGTTTGAGACCAACGAACTGGCTGATGCCATGCTCAAAGCAGAGAAGGAAGAGGAGAAAAAAGTGGCTAAAAAAGAAGCAGCTGCAGAGGGCCTGACAGAAGAGCCCAAGGCAGAAAAGAAGTCTGCTGCAAAGGCTGAGAAGAAGCCTGCAAAGCGCACTAAGAAGACAGAAGCCAAAGCAGAAGAACCTGCAAAGGAAAAGGCTGAAGTTCCTGCAGAAGTTACAGCAGAAGCTCCTGCTGAGAAAGCTTCTGAAGAATCCGGGAAGGCTGAAAAGAAGGCTTCAAAGCCCAGAAAGACTAGGGCTTCCAAGAAAAAGGAAGATGCTCCTGCAGAAGAAGTTAAGGCTGAAGAGCCCACACCTATTGAGGCTGCAGTTGCAGAAGCTTCTGTAGCAGAGGCTCCCGCAGAATCTGCTCCCGCTCCTGAAGCAAAGCAGGAAGAGAAGAAGCCTGAGCAGAATCAGGGTCAGGGCAAGCACGGCAGATCCAAGAGAAGAAAGATCTCATTTGGTCCCGGCCAGGATACAAAGACAGTCGAGATGACTGATGAAGTTCCTGCAGAAGGTGAAGAAGAGAAGATTGAACCCGAGCTCCCTGTAGAGATCGAGGTTGAAGGCGTTCTCGCGATTAACAACAACGAAGGTAATAAGAACGATTTCTGCGGATTCGTTCACAGAAATAACTATCTGCCCGGTGAGGACGATGCTTACGTTCCCGGCCAGATGATCAAGAGAATGGGCCTTAGAAGAGGCGATTACATCAAGGGATTTGCTAATCCGAAGCGCGGCAAGGACAGATATGCTCCTTTGAAGCGCGTAACGGAAGTAAACGGCATTCCCGTCATTGAGGGCGATTACGAGAACATCAGAAGACGCCCTAAGTTTGAGAGCCTTACGGCTATCTATCCTAATGAGAGACTTGATCTTGAGACTGAGAAGGAAGATATCTCCACAAGGATCATCGATCTTTTCTCACCTATCGGTAAGGGCCAGAGAGGTATGATCGTATCTCCGCCGAAGGCTGGTAAGACGATCCTGCTTCAGAAGGTCGCAAATTCAATCACTGCTAACAATCCCGACTGCGAACTCATCGTTCTCCTCATTGACGAGCGTCCTGAGGAAGTTACGGACATGCAGAGAAACATCAAGGGCGAGGTCGTTTATTCGACATTCGACAAGCGCCCCGAGAACCACGTAAGAGTAACAGAGCTTGTTCTCGAGAGAGCAATGAGACTTGTAGAGCTCGGTAAGGACGTAGTTATCCTTCTCGACTCAATGACAAGACTTGCAAGAGCTTACAACCTTACGATCAATCCTACCGGAAGGACTTTGTCAGGCGGTCTCGATCCGGGATCACTCTACGGACCTAAGAGATTCTTCGGTGCGGCAAGAAACATCGAGAACGGCGGAAGCCTTACGATCCTTGCAACTGCGCTCATTGAGACAGGTTCCAGAATGGACGAAGTTATTTTCGAGGAATTCAAGGGAACTGGTAACATGGAAGTCACTCTGGACAGAAAGCTCGCCGACAGAAGAGTTTTCCCGGCTATCGCAGTCGACAAGTCCGGTACGAGAAGAGAAGACCTCCTGCTCACTCCCGAAGAGCTCGATGCGGTATGGCTCATCAGAAGAAGGATCGCCGAGGCGGATACCATTACGGCAACCAACGCTGTCATCAGTTTCATGGAGAAAACGACGAGCAATATGTCTTTCGTTCTTTCCGTAAAGAAATCTTTTGCAACCGATTGACAACTGCGGGTGATTCAAGTAATATAGCAAGGCTAACACGAAGAATCCGGTATGACATACGTGAGTTTAGGATTACGCGTCATATCTTTGATTGAGAGGTGAAAAGGACATGAAAGAAGGAATTCATCCTAAGACGCAGGTCGTTACAGTAAAGTGCGCATGCGGCAACACATTCGAGACTCTTTCCACAAAGAGCGATCTTAGAGTTGATATCTGCTCAAATTGCCACCCGTTCTACACAGGCAAGCAGAAGCTCGTTGATACAGGCGGACGTGTTGATAAGTTCAAGAAGAGAATGGAAAAGGCTTAATTCTCGTTCTGAAGTAAAAGATTTTAAGAGGTTGTCTAACGGCAACCTCTTTTTTATTGCTTATAAACACATAATTTTGCCTTTTCTCTGTAACACCACTGCTATTATTAAATGTTATAATCTCCGCAGAATGTACAATTATGCTCATTTGGGGGAACTATATGTCAGAGTCAAATGACAACAGTAAGATAATCGAACTGCCGTTCAGCGAGGTCAAGCCCGAACATCTTGGCCAGGAACTGGCACCAATTGAAGATCCCGACGTTGTTTCAACAGAGATCGCAGCTCCGAAGAAAAAGAAAAAGGGTGATGATGCACCTTTGAAGAAGACCACAATCGGCGGTCAGGCGCTTATCGAAGGCGTCATGATGGTCGGTCCTTCCAGGACTTGCATGGCTGTCAGAAAAGGTGACGGCACTATCTACGTTGAAGAGATCAAGCAGGGCGAGAAGACTTCATATTTTGAGAAGGTTCCTTTCGTCAGAGGCTGTATCAGATTCTATAAGATGCTCGTAACAGGTACTGGCGCGCTCATGAAGGCAGCTGATATCTCAGAAGAAGGTAAGCCGGATCCCAAGAAGGAAGGCGAGAAGAAATCCCGCCTTGATGAATTCACGGACAGACACTTCAATATCATGATGTCCATCTCCGCAATCATCGGTATCCTTCTTTCTGTCGGACTTTTCATCCTTGCTCCGAGACTCATCGTTGAGATCGTCACAAAGTTCATCCCTGAAGACATCCGTGAGATAACATGGGTTCCGATCCTTCTCAATATCGGAGAAGGCGTACTCAGACTTCTCATATTCCTCTTCTATCTTATCTTTGCTTCAAGCCTCAAGGATATTAAGAGAGTATGGCGTTACCACGGCGCTGAACATAAGACCATCGCTTGCTATGAAGCAGGCCTTCCGCTTACAGTCGAGAACGTATTGAAGCAGTCACGCTTCCATCCCCGCTGCGGAACATCCTTTATGTTCAACGTGCTTGCAATATCGATCATCATATATACGGTTATCGGAATCTTTACAGGCGCCCAGCCGATGTGGGTAAACCTCGCGATCCGCGTTGTTGCGATCCCGATCATCTGCTCGATCTCATTCGAAGTATTGAGATTCGTCGGACGCCACGACAGGAACTGGATCTGCAGGCTCATGGCTAAGCCCGGTCTCTGGCTCCAGAAGTTCACCACGGCTGAACCTGACGGACCTATTGCAGAAGTTGCCATTGCATCAATGCAAGCAGTTATTCCGGAGAACAAGGAAGATGACATCTGGTAATGAAGAGCTTTTGGAACTCCTGAAGAGATCAGGAGATGACGAAGCAGAGCTCGACCTTAAGATCCTTTCGGAGGAATTAAAGGGAGAGGATTTATTAAAAGCTGTAACGAGGCGCGCTTCAGGCGAGCCTCTTGCTTATATATTGGGATACCGTCATTTCTATAAGGAGTGTTATAAGGTGTGTCCCGGTGTGCTTATTCCGAGAGCTGATACCGAGATATTGGTAGAATCCGCTTTGAAGTTTCTCGGCCTTAATGTAATGGCGACAGGTGACGTCCTTAATGTGCCTGAATACCGTAAGGAAATTGCGGATATCAGGTTTGCAGATCTTTGCACCGGCACAGGCTGCATAGGCATTTCCATAGCTAATGAGATAGTAAGAGCAGGCGGCAACACGAAAGGATATCTTATCGATATCAGCGATACCGCAATCGGTGTCTCAATATCTAATGTTGAATCGCAGGCGCTAAAGCCTGAAGATATAAAGGTAATTAAGCATGATGTTCTGAGTTCCTGCCCCGAACTCGAAAAGCTTGACTTCATCGTATCCAACCCTCCTTACATAACCAACAGTGAGATGGAAGAACTGGAATGCGTCGTAAAAGACCATGAACCTGACCTCGCTTTAAGGGCGGGAGATGACGGACTGGATTTTTACGGTCCCTTGGTCGAATACGCGAAAAATCTTCTCAAGGACGGCGGTGCTCTCATGGTTGAGCATGGCTGTGCACAGGGAGAAGCCGTAAGAAGGATTTTCGGGCAGGGCGGACTCAAAAATATAATGACGATAAGGGATTACGGTGGAAACGACAGGGTGACTTTAGGAATAAAGTGACCTGAAACCCAATAAAATCAAGGGGTTGCGGCCCCCGCAAAAAATTTTTGAAAAATTTTTCGATTTTCTTGTAACGAATTTAAGATTTCTCCGTCTAACAGGTGAGATCACAAAAGAAAGGTGAAATGATACGTGGATAAGAATACCGCCGAAAAGCTATATGAAGCCTTTTATATGAAGGTATTCTCATACGTCATGACACTTGCCAGGGATCGGAATGACGCCGAGGAGATAACCCAGGAGACCTTTTTCAGGGCGATATCGACTGAGAAGACCTTCAAGGGGGAGAGCGAGAGCTTCACGTGGCTATGCGCTATCGCTAAAAACATCTTCATAGATGAGAAACGGCGCGTTTCAAGACAGGATGAGGAACTGAACGAAGAGCTTCCGGATACAAACAAAGGGATAGAGGAGAAGCTCACCGACAGGGACACATCGCTGAAGATCCACTTAATACTCCACCAGTTGGAGGAACCGTACAAGGAAGTGTTCCAATTGCGGATATTCGGTGAGTTGTCATTTGCGGAAATCGGATCGATCTTCGGAAAGACCGAGACCTGGGCCCGGGTTACGTATCACAGAGCCAGACTAAAGATCAAGGAAAGGATGGATGAAAATGAAATATAGTTGTGATTTGATCTCGGATCTTCTTCCGTTATATAAAGACGAAATCTGCAGCGAAGCAAGCAGAAAGATCGTAGAAGAGCATCTGGCTGAATGTCCTGACTGCAAAAAGATATTAAACAGTCTGAATGACGTTACGATAGATGAAAAGATCGTTAAGGAAAAAGAAGAAGTAATCGGAACCCAGGCCAAGTTTTTTAAGAGAAAGAGCGCACTGGCAGGAAGCATTATCGGATTGATATTCTCTATACCGATCCTCGTATGCCTTATCGTAAACCTTGCAACAGGAGCGGGCCTTACATGGTTCTTCATCGTACTGGCAGGAATTCTGGTCGCTGCATCATTGATCGTTGTTCCTCTCATGCTCCGTGAGAACAGGATGTTCATTACAATGGCGTCATTTACGGCAAGCGTTATGCTGCTTTTGGGAATTGTCTGCATTTATTCGCGTGGAGACTGGTTCTTTGTAGCAGCAGCTTCAACGCTCTTCGGACTGACAATGTGCTTTGCGCCTTTTATCGCATACAGAAGACCTGTAAATGCATACCTTAAGAATAATAAGGGCCTTGCGATAATGACAGCTTACACGGCGACATTCGTGCTCATGATGCTCGCTATAGGTCTTCATGTCGGAATGTCTGAATTCTTCCCCCTGGCATTTGCAATCTCAATGCCTTTGGTCGGGCTGTGCTGGGCAATCTTTGCAATCGTAAGATATCTCCGCATGAATGCTGCAGTTAAGACAGGCCTTTCAATCGCTTCAGTAGGTGTTTTGTCCGGTGTTCTTGCTCAGCTTGTAATCAATGCAGCTAATGCAGGAAGAGCCACAGGCGTAGTAGTTACATCAGCACCTTCACTCGCCCTGATACTTTCGATCGGCGGTGTTGGACTCTTAATAGCCGGAATCGGTTTCTTAGTTGGAATAAATAAGGGAGGAAAAAATAATGAAAACAAGTAAATTAGTAACAGGAGCTTTGGCTCTTATCGTACCTGCAACATTCTGCTTTACGGGCTGTTCGTTTGGTCTGTTCAATTCGTTCAGTTACCAGTATGAGAACGGTGAGAAGTACACCGCAGGCGACCGTGAGATCGATGATGAGATCACAAAGATCAACATTGATTATGTTTCAGGAAATGTAAAGGTTAAGGGCGCTGATACTGACAGAGTTGAAGTATCGGAGACTTCCAACCGTCAGCTCGATTCTGACCATCAGGTACACACATGGGTAGACGGCGATACACTTTATGTCAGATACTGCGTTTCAACAAAGATGATCAACTTTAACAAGATCGATAAGTCTCTTGAGATCACGCTTCCTGCTGACAGGGAATTGGATGACTTCATTATCGAAGTTTCTTCCGGCGACATTAATCTGGACGGTTTTGCAACCGGTAATCTGAATACACGCTCTTCATCAGGCAACGTTGTCATTGATTGTTCAGCTTCAGACATGGAAGTTAAGGCGTCTTCAGGAAATATTACTCTCAGCCAGAATGGCAACAGCAATTCGTTAAAAGTCAAGGCTTCTTCCGGCAATATCAATATCAACTGGGACGGCGACTGCAATACATTCGATATTGATTCTTCTTCAGGTAAGATCAACATCGAACAGAAGGGTCTTATCGGCATGGCAAAGATCCGTTCTTCTTCAGGCGGAGTTTCTGCAGTAATGGGTACGGTAGATACGCTTGACATTAATGTAAGTTCCGGCAAGATCATGCTTGATGCAGATGAAGTAAATAACCTCAGCACAAAGGCTTCCAGCGGCCATTCGGATATCATCCTTGATAAGGTTCCTGAGACATCTGATATTGACTGCAGCTCAGGCGGAATCGATGTCAGTATTCCCGAAGATTCGGATGTTACTGTTCATACACAGATCTCCAGCGGAGACTTCAACTCTGAACTTTCTTTCGTAAAGGATGGCAAGGATTACATTAACGGAAACGGAATTGCTGTTATGAACGTCCATTGTTCATCAGGTGACGTAAG
The DNA here is from genome assembly GCA_015069205.1 of Oscillospiraceae bacterium. Classification (GTDB taxonomy): domain Bacteria; phylum Bacillota; class Clostridia; order Saccharofermentanales; family Saccharofermentanaceae; genus Saccharofermentans. The sequence continues at coordinate 182,117 of SVIZ01000003.1, read as the reverse complement.
TTTCCATAAGGTCTGATAAAGAAATTTGCAATAAGAAGAGCCGGTTCACTGCATTCAGCGGACCGGCTCTTTTGTTTTGTCTTCTTTTTGTGATCAACCTTCCAGGAACTGAGATACGCAGATGTGTCTTCCGTCGATATCCTCGAAAACGAACTGGCGGTTCTTATTCTGCTTCTGAGCTTCCTTGGCCTCGGGGAGTGCTTCTATTATCTTGATCCCGTTTGCGGCAACTTCATTGTGAAGCAGGAACGGCTCGGAACAATAAATGTACATGTCGTAATCGATTCCGAATTCGCGCATGGGTTTTGTGACCGCGCCTTCGCCTTTTACCAGTACGATGGCGATATTGTCTCTTACGAGCTTTATGTGAGGCATTGCCTCGTCATCCAAATGGGCTGCTTTGAAGCCGAGCTTGTCTTCGTAGAAAAGTGCAGTCTTATATATGTCTTCACAAGCGAAAACTGCAGCCTGGCTGTTCATGAGAAGGAGTCTCTGACCTTCGGATTCTTCGCCTTCCTTGGCTTCTTTGGGTGTATTGGTTCCCATGTTGAACTGATAACCCATGAGCGGTGTTCCAAAGAGCTTCTCGTGTTCTTCAAGAGAGTTCAGAATGTCACTTCTTTTTTTGATCTCGTCATTGGAAAGAGTGGAAGGAACTTCACTTAAATATTCGACTTTTTCGAGATATTCAAGAAGGTTCATGAGTCTTACGTGAAGAGGGATGATGTCTGAGGTTGCAGGGATCTCGCATGCTCTTCCGTGAATGAACATCATGCCCTGTTCGACGGCTTCTGCCGGAAGTCCCGCATAAAGATGCATCAGAAGATTCATTTCTTCGGCGGTCTTGTCGTGTACGCCGCCCTTGGAGATGGAGTTTTCGATCATGTCGAAAACAAGATTCATATCATGTTGCGGATATTCTTTGTTCAGCATATTATTCTCCGGATTAAACTAATTAGTTTATTTTATCAGTTTGAAAGCTCTTGGCAATAAAGATAGAATATGCAGAGCAATCGTGAAGGAGAACATTATGTCTCAGTTCAAAAAGACCAATGCAATGAGGATCCTCGACAAAGCAGGGATCGAATATACATATCAGGAATACGAGTACGACGAGAACGATCTTGACGGTCATCACGTCGCCGAATATCTGGGTGTTCCTTACGAGGAAGTATTCAAGACACTGACAGCGGTATCTGATAAGGGCGAGTATCTTGTATTTTGTATCTGCGTTGATGACGAGGTCGATCTTAAGAAAGCGGCAAAGCTTGCAGGCTGCAAGAGTGTCAGCATGATCCACGTAAAGGACCTGTTGAATGTTACGGGATATATCAGAGGAGGTTGTTCTCCCATCGGAATGAAGAAGCAGTACAGGACCTTTATCGATGAGATGATAGAACTCGTCGACGATGTGTGCGTCAGTGCCGGACAAAGAGGAGTGCAGTTAAGACTTAAGTCCTCAGACCTCATTTCATTTACAAATGCCGTAGTCGGCGATTTTGCTATGCGCTCTTAAAATGTTAGAATTACTTCGAAATTTATAAGAAACAGGGAAGTGATATCTGTGTTGGATGCTAAAACATTTAAATTGAGTGATATCAAAAAAGATGCCAGAATCTATTTCATCGGCATCGGCGGAATATCGATGAACGGACTTGCGAGGCTTGCAAAGCATGCGGGTTTTGTTGTCGGAGGTTCTGACAATCACCCGGGTGAGAGAACAGAGATCCTGGAAGCCCAGGGCATCAAGATATATAACACCCAGATCGCAGCCAACATCGATGATTTCAAGCCGGATTATCTTGTTAAGACGGCAGCGATCCTTCCTCATAACGAAGAAGTTAAGAGAGCTTCCGAGCTCGGTCTTCAGATCTTTGACAGGGCAGAGTTCCTTGGTGCTTTCACGAGAACATACAAGAACGTTATCAATGTATCCGGAACACATGGTAAGACCACGACCACATCGATGTTATCGATGATGATGATCGATGCAGGTCTTGATCCCACAGTGCATCTCGGTGCCGATCTTGATATATTTAATGGTACTGTCAGGGCGGGTTCTGAAGATCTTCTGGTCTCTGAAGCCTGTGAATTCAACCGTTCGTTTCTGAATTTCTCATCAACTACTGCAGTAATCACGAATATCGATCACGATCATGTTGACTGCTATCCGACGATAGAAGACGTGATCGATGTTTTCGCGCGCTTCATAAGACTTGTTGACGATAACGGATATGTTGTCGTATCAGGCCACGACAAGCATATTGCAAGATCTTTGGCAGAGGCCAAGGAATACTTTGATGAGGCAGGCTGCAAATTCCCTCAGATAGTTGCTTGTGCAACAGATAACGAAGTTTGTGAAACAACAGGGAAGAAGGCTGATTTTGTTGCTGAGAATATAGAGTTTGTCAACGGTCTTCCCGAATTCGATATCGTGATCGGCGGTGAGGAGAGGATCAAGGTAAAACTCAACATCCCGGGAAGCCACAATATTGCAAATGCGCTCAATGCGGCAGCTGCAGCATACCTTAACGGCGCAACCGCTTCTGCTATTCAGACTGCGCTTAACACTTTCAGCGGTGCAGACGGAAGATATACGGTGAAGGGCAAGTATAAGGGCTGCGATGTCGTAGTAGATTACGCACATCACCCGACTGCTGCAAGAGCTACTATCGAAGCAGCTTCCAACATGCCGCATAACGATATTCTTGTTGTGTTCCAGCCCCTTACTTTTAACCGCACGAAAATGCTTTTTGAAGACTACGTAACAAGTCTTCTGCCTTGCAAGAAAGTCTTGTTTGCCGAGATCTTCTCCGATAGGGAGATCAATACTCACGAGATCTCCAGCAAGGACATCTCTGATGAGATCAATAAGCGCGGCGGTGATACGGAATTCTACGAAGACAGGGAAGAACTTAAAAAGAGGATCGACGAGCTGATCAAGCCCGGTGATATAATCCTGATCCTTGGTCCTGAAGACATAAGATCCTTGGGAGATGAGCTTTGCTCCTGATATAAGATGAAAAAGAATAAGGACAGACAGGCAGAAGAGAAGTTAGCGCCCCAGTACGGTTTCCGTAAGCTGAGGCCTACAAAGATACCTAAGCTGGCTTGGGTCTCTTTGGCGCTTTCTTTTGTTATGGCTGCCCTGATGTTCGTTATGTATGTGATGAGCCTGAACAGTGCGAAGAATACCCGCAAGACCCTGCTCATCTATTCTGACGGCACTACGATCCCGATGGTTTCTATGAGAAACAGCCTTGCTTCAGCAGGTTTTGATTTTGATGTCGTTGGTCCTGACAAACACAGTTCAAGGCCTGATTTTTTCTATACGCTTCCCGAAGATTATAAGAATGAGGAAGTAGTTGTCTGCGCCATCGGCAAGGATTCCTTCAAGGTCATGAACGATCTTTTGGATTCAGGTAATGGCAAGATCGAAGGATATATCCTTATCGATCCTGAATATCCCGGAAATATTGCACTTGAGGGTTATACGAGTGACTATCCGAGAGTCCCCTGTGCGGTTTTCGGATTTGAGCATAAAGCCAAGTCCACGACCGATCTTAGCGGTTCGCAGATGATTTTCGAGAAGATCTCCGGCGTCGACACGATGTACGGACACCCGACCCAGAGAGGAAAGATCTTCCCGTCTTTGGTATATATTTCACCCAACCAGATGAGATATCTCTCACTGACTACAATGAAAGTAACACTTTCCGGCCTTATTGCTTCCCCCTCTTTCCAGAGCGAGCTTGCACAGTATCTCGGTACGACTTACGGAACCGGATATTCTTCTGCCAAAGTTGTTCTGTGGATGGCAGGAATGGCATTTGCTTTATTCATGTCGATAGCACTGCTTGCTTTGTTCCTGTTTATGGTTCCGGTATCTCTCCCTGATAAGGAAGGCAGGGATCTCAAGGCAAGAAACAGTCTTGGAGCCATAATTTTCCTTGGCGTTTCAGGATGGATCGCACTTTGCGGAGCCGTTACGACATTTATTCCCCAGTGGGGATTTGTGTCCACGTATATAGCTCTTTATTCTCCTGTGTTGATCGTTGCACTTATGGCGCTTGCCCAGATCAAGCTCCTTTTGTCCAACAAAGTTAAATACGCCAGAAGGGATTACGGCTTTACGATCTTTATCGCATCGATCGTCACAGGCATTTTGGAGCTTATGATCCTTGCAGGAGCGGCACTTAATCTCACGAACATCGAAAAAGCTTTGAAGGATGACATCAACCCCATAGCTGCTCTCATAGTATTTGTCATAATGAGTCTTTCTGCCGTGGCTTTGATCTTTGCCGACAAGAAATCCAGGTTCTCCGGAATGGGGCCTTCTGCATATTTCGGAAGCGTGATGTACTTTATCGAGGCTCTGATACCTCCGGTAGTTATGCTGGTCATGGGCCTGATCCAGAAAAATGAGGAGATCGTAATGGCATCTCTTTCAGGCATAGCCCTGGGAATCGTGCCTTTCGGCTGCGTCATCCCGATCAAGCGCATATCAGATTTTTACGAGATCACTGGACTCATATTCGGTATTGCGGCAGCCCTTATCGTTCTCGTAGCCTGAAAACTTCGGGAAAACCCCTCTGTTTATAAGAAAAATTGTTGACTTTGCATGGCACGTGGTTTATTATACGTCGGTGACCGCATGCAACGGGCTTTTTTAAATGCGCTTTTTTAGAGGCGCTGCCTTGGTTTAAGCAGCGAGACTGGAAGAACAGGAGGAACGAATATGTACGCAGTAATTAAGACAGGCGGCAAGCAGTACAAGGTTTCTGTTGACGATGAGATCTTCGTTGAGAAGCTTGAAGGTGAGGCTGGCAGCCAGGTTACTTTCGATGAAGTACTTGCAGTATCTGATGACAAGGGTATCGTAGCTGGTGATGTAAAGGCTACTGTAACCGGTGAGATCGTAAAGCAGGGAAGAAACAAGAAGGTTATCGTCTCTAAGTACAAGGCTAAGAAGGGCTACAGAAGAAAGAATGGCCACAGACAGCCTTACACACGTGTACTTATCAAGGCTATCAACGCGTAAGTCTTTATGATTTCCGTTATCGTCAGTAGAGAGGGTTCCCGGATCTGCGCCATATATGCCAACGGGCATGCAGGTTACGACGATCCCGGCAGAGATATCATCTGCAGCGCAGTATCAACACTTCTTTTTACTGCAGCAAGCGCCTTGGAAGATATTTGCGGTTACGACAGCGAATCTTTCTTCCGTATCAGCAATGAGGGCACAGAAGATGTCAATTTAAGGATAACGGTTCCGGACTTAGGTGACGATGAGACAAAGGGCAGGGCTCAGGTAATAATGAGAACATGCGAGTTAGGTCTTATCGGTATCGCCAGAGATTATAACGACAGTAAGAACAGGTACGTAGAGATAATTCATTCAAAAACACCGGAGGTGTAATTATGATTAAGTTTAATTTACAGCTCTTCGCACATAAGAAAGGTATGGGTTCCACCAAGAACGGCCGTGAATCCCAGTCCAAGAGATTAGGAGCGAAGAAGGGTGACGGACAGTCAGTTCTGGCCGGCAATATCCTTGTTAGACAGCGTGGTACAAAGATCCATCCCGGCACAAACGTTGGTATCGGATCTGATGATACACTTTTCGCTTTGATTGACGGTAAGGTCAAGTATGAGCGTATGGGCAAGGATAAGAAGCAGGTTAGCGTTTATCCTGTAGCCTGATTTAGGGTATTTAACGGAAAACCAAGAGTAGCAGTCTGTCGCAATATAGCGATCAGACTGCTATTGTTTTGAGGGAGAATCAGATGTTTATAGATCATTCCAAGATTTATGTTAAGGCCGGCGACGGCGGTAACGGCGCGCTCAGCTTCCATACCGAGAAATACATTACCAACGGCGGACCCGACGGCGGTGACGGCGGTGACGGCGGTAATGTTATTCTGCAGGCTGCCAGAAATCTGACCAGCCTTCAAAACTTCAGATTCAAGCACAAGTTCATTGCGGAAAACGGCGCAAAGGGCATGGGCAAGAAGATGTACGGCAAGCGCGGTGAGGATCTTGTCATCGGCGTCCCGATCGGAACGGTCGTAAAGGATGCCCAGACAGGCGATATCATTGCTGATCTTACGGAAGAAGGCCAGAAGATCACTGTAGCAAGAGGTGGTAAGGGCGGTCTCGGAAACATGCACTATGCAAATTCCGTAAGACAGGCTCCCCAGTTCGCGACACCGGGCGCACCCGGTGAAGAGCGTGAGCTCGCGATCGAACTTAAGCTTATCGCTGACTGCGGTCTTGTTGGTTTCCCCAATGCTGGTAAATCAACGCTTCTCTCAGTCCTTACAAGAGCTAAGCCGAAGATCGCAGATTATCCTTTTACTACACTTGAACCCGTTCTCGGTGTGGTTACAAAGGACGATTTCTCATATGTAATCGCAGATATTCCGGGAATCATCGAGAATGCTCATGAAGGTGCCGGACTTGGCCACGATTTCTTAAGACATATTGAGAGAACGAGACTTCTCGTTCACGTTGTCGATCTTTCCGGAACAGACGGAAGAGATCCTATCGAAGACTTCAAGACGATCAATAATGAACTTGAGGAATTCAGTCTTGAGCTTGCTTCAAGACCTCAGATCGTTGTCGGAAACAAGTGTGACGGAATCACTGACGAGGAAGCACAGGATTTCGTTAAGGCAGTCAAAGAGATGGGCTATGAAGATGTTTACATAATCTCAGCTGCAGGCCGTATCGGCATTGAGGAACTTGCTGACAAGATCACTGAGACAGTATCCAAGCTTCCGCCTACGATCCTTCACGATGTCGTCTCAGGCGGTGAGAAGGTATACACATTTGACGAAGGCAAGAAGTTTGACATCATCATCAATGAGGACGGCAACTTTGAAGTTACCGGCAAGTGGATCAACAAGATCTTCAACTCTACAAACTTTGAAGATACAGAGTCAACCAACTTCTTCCAGAGAACGCTTGAGAACGAAGGTGTTTTCGAGGAACTCAAGAAAATGGGCGTCAAGGAAGGCGACACGGTCAAGGTCTGTGAGCTTGAATTCGACTATTACGACTGATACTGCAGACTTTTAACTATTTGTTGTTACCCGATAAACGGACTTGAATTGCGGGCATTATGAAAGAGATTTCAAAATTTGACGGCTTTGTTCACATATTGTTAACAGACGTTTCCTTGTGGTGCCTTAATGGTAATGTATCATCAAAAGCGTAAGAACGAGACCGCAATATATAAGTTTTGAGTTTGTTTGTAGAGATGCCGTAGAGAAATCTGCGGCATCTTTTTTGTGTTTCCGCGGTTTGCAAGTCTTTATTTTTACTTTTTATAGGGTAAAATTAATTAGCATTATGGAATAGAAGGGTATAGTATGGATTTCCTGTTACAGATAATCACAAACAAAATATTGATTGTCGGTATTGTGTCATGGTTTTTGGCGCAGGTCTTTAAATGCATCAGCAATCTCATCCTTACAAAGAAGTTCAGCATTGAAAGACTTTTCGGAGACGGTGGAATGCCAAGCGGACACTCTGCTACAGTTGTGTCGGTAGCCGTAGCGACGGGACTTTATGAAGGATTCGATTCTGCTATCTTCGCCATTGCGATGATCCTTGCGATCGTTGTTATGCATGACGCAATGAACGTCAGATATCAGGCAGGTAAGCAGGCAGAACTTCTTAATGCAATGGCTGACATGTTCGAAAAGATTACAGGTGCTGATCTTCCCAATGAGGAGAAACTTAAGGAGCTGCTCGGTCACACACCTTTGCAGGTTGCGGCAGGATGCCTTTTGGGTATTGCCACAGCGATAATCATGTATCTCATTTTCTGACATGATTACCGGTGAGATCCGCAAAGAACTGAAGAAATTACAGGACAAAGGTTACCGTGAAATGCAGGTGACCATTATTCCCACTTTGGAAGCGGATTCGATAATAGGTGTGAGGACTCCGGCATTAAGACAGCTCGCAAAAGAGTTTGCCAAAAGAGAAGACATATCTGTATTTCTTTCTGATCTTCCGCATAAGTTTTTTGAAGAGAACCAGCTTCACGCATTCATACTTTCGGGCATGAAGGATGCTGAAAGCTGCATCAGACTTGTCGATGAATTTCTTCCCTATGTGGATAACTGGGCTACATGTGACCAGATGTCGCCGAAGGTCTTCAAAAAGCATAAACAGCTTCTTCTTGAATATGTGGATAAATGGATCAGGTCAGAACACACATATGTTAAGAGATTTGCGATAGGCATGCTCATGGAGCATTTTCTTGATGAGGATTTCAAGACTTCCTATCTTACCAAGGTATCGAAGATCCGTTCCGAAGAATACTATGTGAACATGATGATCGCATGGTATTTCGCGACCGCTCTTGCAAAGCAGTATGAAGATACCCTGCCTTTCATCGAAAAGCAGAAACTCGATAAGTGGACCCATAACAAGTCCATTCAGAAAGCGGTTGAGAGTTACCGCATTACTCCGGAACAGAAGGAATATCTCAAGACATTGAAAAGAAAGGCTTAATGCCATGATCTACACACTTACTCTTAATCCTGCAATTGATGTAAGTCTTCATGTTAAAGACGGCCTTATGCCCGGAAGCATCAACAAGTCTTATGCGATGAGGAGTGATCCCGGCGGTAAGGGTATCAATGTGTCGAAAAACCTTAAGACCATGGGCAAGGAATCAGTCGTCTGCGTCGGCGTATGCGGTGAAGACGGCGAAAAGCTCCTGTCAAAGCTTAAGACCGAGTTTGAAGTGATCAGCGTAGTTTATCCTTCCGGTAATACAAGGACTAACATCAAGATATCAGGTGAGAACGGTGTCACAACAGACATCAATGCAGAAGGCCCGTACTATGACAAGGCTTCCGTCGATACATTGAAGAATATGTTGAGTGAGAGACTTACAGACGGCGACATAGTCGTCATCAGCGGTAGACCTCCGCTGGGTTCTCCTTCTGATATCTATGCTGACCTTATCAGATGTTTTAAACAGACCGAAGGAGTTAAAGTCATTCTCGACAGTGCAGACAGATACCTTCAGGAAGGTCTTAATGCGCAGCCTTATGCCGTAAAGCCGACATGCGATGAACTCGGAATGGAAAACGATATGGAAGGTGCTCTTTCTGAAGCATCGAAGATCGTTTCCGGAGGAGTTAACTGCTGCCTTGTTTCCATGGGCAAAGATGGTGCGGTATTCGTTAACGGTCCTGAAGGGAGATTCTCTTCGGAGGCAGTCAACGTTAAGGTAAACTGTACCACGGGATGCGGTGATGCTATGACAGCAGGTCTTGCATATTCATTCGATGAAGGCATGAAACCTGAAGAGACGTTCAGACTCTGCATGGCTCTGGCTAGTGCTTCTGCAGAGACGGAAGGAACAAAGCCGCCTTTCAAATACCGCGTTATGGAGTTAATTGACATAATCCCGATATGCGGCCAATGAGCAGGCAGCAGTATTGCAATTACAGAACAAACGTTCTAAAATTGAGCGTAGAAGAAAAGTAAATATTCGCGTTGATGCGCGAAGCAGTTTTGGATAAGTGATTAATGTTTAAGCTCGTATCGGATTACAAACCTTCTGGCGACCAGCCGGCAGCTATAGATTCCCTGGTTCAGGGCATTAAGGATGGCATGAGGGGCCAGACTCTTTTGGGTGTTACCGGTTCAGGTAAGACTTTTACCATGGCCAACATCATTGAGAGGGTCCAAAGACCTACGCTCGTCCTTGCGCACAACAAAACTCTTGCAGGCCAGCTCTATGCCGAGTTTAAGGAACTTTTCCCTGAGAATGCCGTTGAATATTTTATCTCATACTACGACTACTATCAGCCGGAAGCTTATATCGCAGCTACGGATACATATATCGAGAAGGATTCGTCGATAAATGATGAGATCGACCGTATGCGTCACGAAGCTACCAAGTCACTTCTTACGCGCGAAGATGTCATCATCGTAGCTTCGGTTTCCTGCATCTACGGCATCGGTGAGAAGGAGGATTATTTATCCCTTGCGCTCATGCTTGAGACAGGCCTTGAGATACCGATGGATGTTGTCATGGCACAGCTTATCAACATGCAGTATTCCAGAAATGATTTTGATCTTCAGAGAGGTACTTTCAGAGTTAAGGGAGACATTATCGATATATGGACTCCTGATTCCGAACATACGCTTACGAGGATCAGTTTCTTCGGTGATGAGATAGACAAGATAAGTTATGTCGATGCTATTACCGGTAAGACCGAATTTACCAAGGATTTCATTGAGCTCTTCCCGGCATCACACTATGCTACAGGCAGGGCCAAGCTTAATAAAGCCATTGACAGGATCGAAGCAGAGCTTGAGGTCAGACTTAAAGAGTTGAGGGATGCAGGTGACATGATCGCCGCATACAGACTTGAGCAGCGTACCCGTTACGACATGGATATGCTGAGGGAGACGGGTTTTTGCAAAGGAATCGAGAATTACTCAAGACATATTGCAGGCAGGGAAGCGGGCGAGCCTCCGTGCACGCTTATGGACTTCTTCCCGGATGATTTCCTTCTCTTCATCGACGAGTCACACCAGACCATTCCCCAGGTCGGTGCCATGTATAACGGAGACCGATCAAGAAAAGAAATGCTGGTCCAGTACGGATTCCGACTTCCTTCCGCTTTTGACAACAGACCTTTGAAATTCGATGAATTCGAACAGCGCATGGGCCAGACCGTTTTTGTCAGTGCTACACCTGCTGACTATGAGAAGGAGCACAGCGAGCAGATCGTAGAACAGGTTATAAGGCCTACAGGTCTTCTTGAACCTGAGATATTCATCCGTCCTGTTGAAGGCCAGATCGAAGATATCCTCGGCATGCTCAAGGAACAGAAGAAGACAGGCGATAAGAGCCTTATAATGACGCTCACCAAGAGAATGGCTGAGGATCTTACCGAGTTCCTCAAGAAAGAAGGCATAAGAGTCACATATCTTCATTCCGACATCAAGGCAGTTGAGCGTATGCAGATACTTAACCAGCTGCGTAATGACGAAGTCGATGTCATTGTCGGAATCAATCTCTTAAGGGAAGGTATCGACCTTCCTGAAGTCTCGCTCCTTATGATCCTTGATGCCGATAAGGAAGGTTTCTTAAGATCCGAGAGATCTCTTATCCAGATCATCGGAAGATGTGCGCGTAACGATCACGGAAGAGTAGTCCTCTATGCTGATGAAGTAACCGATTCCATGATGAATGCAGTATCCGAGACAAACAGAAGAAGAAAGATACAGCAGGAATACAATGAAGCTCACGGCATCACTCCTAAAACCATCAAGAAGGCCGTCAGAGACGTATTTGACATCGTTGCGGAGAGTAGCAAAGATTCTTCCGGCAAGGGAAGAGGCAAGGCCTCCAAGGGCGGCATAGATGCTGCAAGACTTATCAACGATGGTGTCTCCGGAGGCACTGAAGAAGAGAATAAGAAGCTTATTGATAAACTTACGGTAGAGATGACCAAAGCTGCCAAGGATCTCGACTTTGAGAGAGCGGCTGAGATCAGAGACATAATCATCGAACTTAAAGGAAAGAAATAATGAGTGGCTTTTGTCATTTACATCTTCATACCGAATACAGTCTCCTTGACGGCGCTATAAAGATCAAGGATCTTGCTGCAAGGCTTAAGGAGATGGGAATGACATCGTGCGCCATCACAGATCATGGCGTAATGTACGGTGCTGTTTCTTTCTACAGGGAGATGAAGGCAAATGGCATCCATCCGGTAATCGGATGTGAAGTATATGTAGCACCGGGTTCAAGATTCGACAAGAATGTCGTTCCCGGTAAAGAAGACAGATACTACAATCACCTGATCCTTCTTGCGAAGAATAATCAGGGATTAACGAATCTCAATAAACTTGTCTCGGCGGGATTTACCGAAGGTTTTTACAGACGCCCGAGAATAGATGAGGAACTCCTAGAAAAGTGGCATGACGGACTGATATGTCTTTCAGCATGCCTTGCAGGTAAAGTGCCTTCGCTGATCCTTGGCGGCGACATGGAAAAAGCCGCGCAGACAGCCGTGTGGTATGACAAGCTCTTCGGCAGGGGCAATTACTATCTTGAGATCCAGGCAAACACCACGCCCGAACAGGCCAAGGTCAATGCTGCCCTTATAAGGATTTCAAATGAGACGGGCATTCCGCTTGTCGCTACAAACGACTGCCACTATCTCATGAAGGAAGATTATGAAGCGCAGGATATTCTCCTCTGTATTTCAACAGCTGCACGAATCGATGATGAGAACAGGATGCGCATGTCCTCAAATGATTTCTACGTTAAGTCAGAGACCGAGATGAGGCGTTTCTTTCCTGAACTTACCGAGGCCATTGAGAATACCGGCAAGATCGCCGATATGTGCAATGCCGAATACGATTTTGAGACCATTCACCTTCCTGTTTATGAAGTTCCTGAAGGCTACAGCAGCCATGAAGAATATCTTTCTGATCTGACATATAAGGGACTTAAGAAAAGATTTGAAGTAACTCCTCCCACGGGCAGTGAAGAAGACTATATGAAGCGTGCCGAGTATGAGCTTTCCGTCATTAACAGCATGGGCTATACCGATTACTATCTCATCGTATGGGATTTCATCAATTATGCGAAGACACATGATGTTACCGTAGGGCCGGGAAGAGGCTCAGGTGCAGGTTCACTTGTTGCTTATGCAGTCGGCATCACCGACATCGATCCGATCAAGTATGGTCTTGTTTTCGAGAGATTTCTTAATTCCGAGAGAGTGTCCATGCCTGACTTCGACGTCGATTTCAACGATGAGCGAAGACAGATAGCGATCGATTACGTCACGGCAAAATACGGTAAGACGAGAGTTGCCCACGTAATCACATTCGGTACGCTTGCCGCAAGACAGGCGGTTAAGGACGTAGCAAGAGTTCTTAACATGCCTATATCACAGAGCAACAAGCTTACGAAGATGATTCCATTTTCCGTAGGCATGACATTGAAGCAGGCACTTGAGATCAGCACTGAGTTTAAAGAAGCATATGATACCGATCCCGAATCGCGTAAGGTGATCGATATGGCTATGCGTGTTGAAGGCCTTCCGCGTAATGCCGGAACGCATGCTGCGGGAATAATCATATCAGGAAAGGACATCACTGATATCGCGCCGCTTGCAGTAAACGATGACACAGTCGCTGTACAGTTTGCCAAGAGTGATGTTGAGAGCATCGGTCTTCTCAAGTTCGACTTCTTAGGCCTCAGGACATTAACCGTTTTGCAGGATGTCAAAGAACTTATCAAGAATAACTACGGAAAAGACATTGATCTCGACAGGATACCTCTGGATGATCCTGAAGTATTCAAGATGATCGGCAGAGGAGAGACTGTCGGCATATTCCAGCTTGAAAGCCGCGGAATGACATCTTTCATGAAGCAGCTTGAACCGGAAAGCCTTGAGGACATCATCGCCGGCATCTCGCTTTACAGACCGGGTCCTATGGATCAGATCCCGAAGTATGTCGACTGCAAAAAGAATCCGTCCCACATCACATACGATCATCCTCTGCTCGAGCCCATTCTTAACGTTACATACGGATGTGCTATTTATCAGGAACAGGTAATGCAGATCGTAAGAGATCTTGCAGGTTTCTCGATGGGACAGTCCGATAACATCAGACGTGCGATGAGCAAAAAGAAAAAGTCGATAATGGAGAACTACAGAAATCTGTTCATGTACGGCGGAACGGATGACAAGGGACGCCAGATCGACGGCTGTATCAAGCGCGGTGTGCCGGAGAATGTTGCCGCTAAGATCTTTGATGATGTATCCGGATTTGCAGGCTACGCATTCAATAAGTCGCATGCTGCCTGCTATGCGGTGGTAGGTTACTGGACTGCATACTTTAAGTGCTATTATCCGACGGAGTTCATGGCCGCAACTCTTAATTCTTTCAGGGGCGATCTCGGCAAGGCGTCTTATTACATCTCATGCTGTTCTGCGATGGGTATCGAAGTGCTGCCTCCTGATATCAACAAGAGCCGCGAAAGATTTACAACTGAAGGCGACCGCAAGATAAGAATAGGATTATCCGTTATCAAGAATGTCGGCGAAGGCGCAGTACTTGATATCCTGAATGACAGGGAGAAGAACGGTGAATACAGATCGTTTGAAGACTTTGTCGTAAGAGCTTCAAAGATAGGCGTGAAGAAGACGGTTGCAGAAGCATTGATCCTTGCTTCATGCATGGATTCATTCGGTTTGACGAGAAGCCAGATGACAGCGTGCGTCCAGACGGAACTTGACAGACTTGCTCATGAGGACAGCCGCAACATAGAAGGCCAGCTGTCTCTATTTGACTTCGGAGATGCTTCGTCAGCTGGTCCGTCGATCTATATACCTGACATTGCAGAATATCCCGAAAGCCAGAAACTCGGTTATGAGAAAGAAATGGTCGGCATCTATCTTTCAGGTAATCCTCTTGCTTCTTATACGAATATCATTTCCGAGATAGCTACGTTTGACATGTCTGAAGCATCAGATATCCTTGCTCTTTCAGGAAGCGATGCATTAGATGACAACAAGCAGGTTGCGATGTGCGGAATGGTTACCGATAAGAAGACCGGATATACCAAGAAAAAGACCATGATGAGCACCATAAGCTGTGAAGACTTAAGCGGATACTTTGAAGTGCTCCTCTTCGGCAAGAACTTTGATACATACAACAGAATGGTAGAGAAGAACAAGCCGTATCTCTTTGTCGGCAGACGGCAGATGAGAGAGGGCGGAGAGCTTTCCATGTTTGCCGACTGCTGTTTTGAATTAACTGATGACCCTGCACTTTTAAGCAGGATAAGAAACGACAGGTCTTATCAGACTGCGCTGAGGGAAAGAGACGGCGGACAGGCCATAAGACCTGCTAAGCCGGTCATTACCAAAGAGACCGTGGTTCAGAATGAACCTGATAAGGTTCCTGCCGAGAACAAAGAACATGTAATGAGGATTCATTATTCCGGCAAGCCTGATTCAAAAGGTTTTTCAAGGCTTCTTAACTTCCTTGCCTATTTCCATGGTAATATGGCTGTAGAGATCCTTTTTGAATCCGATAACAGTATCACAAGACTTGATGACATATGCAGGATCGCACCTGATGAAGCGGTGCTCAATAAACTCGCAGAACTTGTAGGAGCAGACAATATCGAGATGTTATAAAGGAGGCATATTCATGGACGAACAAAAAGTTGCTGAACTTAACAGGATTATAAGAGAGTGCAAGCATATCGTCTTTTTCGGCGGTGCCGGTGTGTCGACCGAGAGCGGAATTCCCGACTTCAGAAGCAAGGACGGACTTTATAACCAGCACGATGTCAAGTTCGACAGATACAGTCCGGAATATCTTTTGAGCATAGACTGCCTTATTGACCATCCGGAAGTTTTCTATGAGTTCTACAGGCAGAAGCTTAACACTGCCGGCATTGAGCCTAACAGAACACACTATAAGCTTGCTGAGATGGAAAAAGCCGGCAAGCTTGACGGAATAATCACACAGAATATCGATGGCCTTCATCAGAGGGCGGGGAGCAAGAACGTACAGGAAGTGCATGGTACGACATACCGCAATTACTGCATGAAGTGTCATGAGAAGTATCCTTACGATTTCATATTCAAATCAGAAGGGCCAATTGCGAAGTGTCCGAAGTGCGGTGGCATGGTAAGGCCTGATGTTACTTTGTATGGTGAAGGTCTTCCGCAAACTGCTTGGATCGAATCCAAAAGACTCGTTTTCAGAGCTGACTGCCTGATCATCGGAGGAACGTCTCTGGCCGTTCAGCCGGCAGCCTCACTTGCATACGATTTCAGCGGCAAATATCTGATTGTTATCAACCGTGACAAGACATTCGCCGACAGGACGGCTGCACTCGTTTTCCATGACAATATCGGTGAAGTAATGGATTCCATCAAGCTCGACGGGTGATATGCAGATAATTCTTTAGTTTTAAAGAGGCTTTACAAAGACAAATCTATATAGTTTTTCTCAGTTTTATAAGATGTTTCCTGAGATTTTCCACTCAGTGAGTGGAAAATCTCAAGTTCTACTTTCGTGGACTCATTACAGGGTGCTTATACAAGTTCAGGATAATCAGGCCAGAGAAGCCTTATCTGCCTTCAGAGGAAGAATTAAGAGCAGAAATCGAAAAGCAAAAACATATATATTATTTGCAGCACCCAAATAAAGAATCTGGATGGCGGGAGAAATGAAAACTCTGCTCTGAAATTATGACTTAATGTATGACTAGTAGATTTTCTGACATATGTGAATTAATGCTTATTTAATATATAATATGGGACGGAAATTCTATGAGATTATTCGGAGGCATATATTATGGGCAGACTTCTTTACGATGAGAGCAACCTCCCGGAGATAAACAGTCTTAGGGCTTTGGATTACGATACAGTAGATAAAAGTACCGTTGAACCCATTAAGCGCGTAGGCGTGCTTACGAGCGGCGGCGATGCGCCCGGAATGAATGCGGCGATCAGATCCGTTGTAAGGGCAGGCATCAATGCCGGCTTTGAGATGTACGGTGTAACCAGAGGTTACCACGGACTTTGGAAGGGCGAGATCAAGCAGCTTGACGGCAGAAGCGTTTCAGAGACGCTCCAGCGCGGCGGCACATTCCTTATGACGGCAAGATCAAAGTCATTCATGACTGACCAGGGTGTTCTTAAGGGTGCGCGCATGATGGAAGCATATGAACTCGATGCCCTTATCGTTATCGGCGGTGACGGTTCCTACAAGGGCGCAAGAGCTTTGGCAAGGATCGGTATGCCTGTTATCGGTATACCGGGCACTATCGACAACGATATTGCTTCAACCGAATACACTATCGGCTACGATACTGCAATGAATACAGCTATGCAGTGCATCGATAAACTCAGAGATACAGCTTCTTCCCACGAGCGTTGTTCAGTTATCGAGGTCATGGGAAGACATGCAGGCTGGATCGCTCTTAACGTAGGTATTGCCACAGGTGCTGAGGCTATCCTCATTCCTGAAGTTCCTTTTGACTTCAACAGAGACGTTTTGAGAGTTATCCTTGACGGACGCAATACAGGTAAGAAGCATTACATCGTTATCGTTGCTGAGGGTGTCTGCAAAGCTGATGAAATCGCAAAGCAGATCGAGGAAGCGACTGGCATTGAGTCACGTCCTACGATCCTCGGACACCTCCAGAGAGGCGGTTCACCGACATTAAGAGACAGAACTATCGCAAGCCTCATGGGCATCAAGGCTATCGACTGTCTCATTGAGAAGAGATTTAACAGACTCGTTTGCATGCAGCACGGCGAGATCTCTGACATCGATATCGAGGCAGGTCTCGAGATGACAAAGACGATCACTCCTGAAGCCATTGCGAACGTTAAGAGACTTGGCTGACAGCCGGGTAATTAACAGGGAACAGACCATGTACGAATATATGAGCTTTGAAGACAGCCTCGAGCGGAAGAAGATCCGCGGGCGTGTCTTGAATACGCTTGAATTTAATAAGATCAGGGAGACGGTAACTTCTAAGGCCAGAACTGCTTACGGGCGTGAGCTCGTGGAGAATATGGCTCCGTGCTGTGACATCGATTATGTAACACAGGAACTCTCATTTACAAGGCAGGCCATGGATCACATAATGAGATTCGGAATGCTTCCTTTGAGCGGAATGAGAGACTTAAGAGAATCACTCTTATACGCTAAGGCAGATGGTACACTCACATGCGGTCAGCTTTTGGAAGTCGCATCTTTTTTGAGAGCTTCAGACGAGATCAGAAAAGCCATTTCAAAGGCAAGATCTGCAGGTTCGCCTCTTATTGATGAGACGGAGCCTGATATCTGTGCTTTTGTCGACAGGCTTGAAGTCTGTGACAGTCTGCTTGAGAAGATCGACATGTCTATCTTGGGTCAGGATGAAGTGTCTGACAGAGCCAGCAAGGAACTGTCTTCGATCAGAAGAGAGCGTAAAAATGTCGCAGGCGGCATAAGGTCGCTTCTGGACCGCGTTATCTCCAATCATGCGGACATGCTCCAGGAGAGCATCGTAACGCTCAGGGAAGGCAGATACTGCATTCCCGTTAAGGCGGATTTCAATGGAAGGATCGAAGGTATCGTTCACGGTGCTTCATCTTCCGGACAGACACTCTTTATAGAGCCGATGAGCGTTGTTGAGGCGAACAACAAGATCGCGGAACTTAACTTCGCTGAGCAGGCGGAGATCCAGAGGATCTTAAAGAACTTCACGAATGAAGTCGTAGCGGTAAAAGATCTTTTTGAGAACAACATTGAGATCGCATCCAAACTGGATTATGTTTTCGCTAAGGCCGAATATGGTGTGGAGAATGATTCTTTCTGTCCTTCGCTCAATACTGACGGACGGATCGACCTTAAGGGCGCAAGACACCCGCTGATTCCCAGAGAAAGCGTAGTTCCGGTCGATATAAATGTCGGTAACACATACGATTCTCTTGTTGTTACAGGACCCAATACGGGCGGTAAGACGGTATCGCTTAAGACATGCGGACTTCTTGTCCTCATGACGATGTCTGGTCTTCCGATTCCTGCTGAAAGCGGATCAGAAGTGTGTGTGTTCGACAGAGTGCTTGCTGACATCGGTGATGAACAGAGCATTGAAGAAAGCCTTTCGACTTTCTCGGCTCACATGTCAAATATCGTATTCATCCTGAAGAACATCAGAGGCAAGTCCCTTGTGCTTCTTGACGAGCTCGGATCAGGAACTGATCCTGCAGAAGGTGCAGCACTTGCGATATCTATCATTGAGGAACTCAGAAAGAAGAACTGTGTCGTTATGGCTACGACCCATTACAGAGAACTCAAGGGCTATGCCGAGATCACGGAAGGCGTTATGAATGCTTCCTGCGAATTCAATACGGAGACATTGGCTCCGACTTATAAGCTGATCACGGGAAGACCAGGTTCTTCAAATGCGTTTGTTATCTCCAGTAAGCTTGGCCTTGCAAGGCATATTCTTGATAATGCAAAGACAAGAATGTCTTCAGATGAGCTCAACTATGAAACTCTCATTGCAAAGGCTGAAGAAGAATCCAAGAAGGCTGAAGATCTTGCCCGCGAAAATGACAGGCTCAACATAGAGCTTAAGGCCGAGAAGGCCCGCCTTGAAGAAGAGAATGCTAAGCTCAAGCAGTCCAAGACAAAGATATTAAATGACATGCGTGCCGAGCAGAAGAAGCTTCTTGAAGAGCAGGAGAAGGAGTTGAGCGATGAACTCCGTGAGCTCAGACGCAGATCAAAGGATATGGACAGGGCAGAGCGCGAGAAGGAACTCGATAAGATAAGAAGAAAGCTCAGAGCCGGAATAAACGATCTTGAAGAAGATGACGACGAAGCTGTTGAATCCGTGGCATTAAGCGGTGAACCCGTTAAGGAAGTCAAAAAGGGCGAGTGCTACTATGTTCCTTCCCTTGGACAGACTGGTATTGCCGAGTCTGACCTCTCTAAGAGCGGATCGGTCAACATCCTTTGCGGCAGCATGAAGATCGCTGTTAAGAAAAACCAGCTTATGATGCCTACAAAGGCGCAGCGTGACGAATTCATGAGGACTAAGAACGGTAAAGCGGCTTCCAAGGCAAGGGTAAGAACTGTTAAGAGCGGTGCTGAGGACCTGTCGAAGGTCAAGTTCAACAGCGCATCTTCTACAACTTCTGAGATCATGCTCATCGGCATGACCACGGCTGAAGCAGAATCGAGTCTTGCCAGATACCTTGAAGACTGCGTGCTTGCAGGCATAAAGGAAGCAAGAATAGTTCACGGTAAGGGAACGGGTGCTTTAAGAGCATGCGTTCATGATATCCTTATAAAAGATGACCGTGTCGAATCATTCAGGGCAGGTGCCCAGGGTGAGGGCGATGCGGGAGTGACCATCGTTAAGTTCAGATAAGCGGGGGTAAGATTATGAGCGAGAACAATACCATTCAGGAACAGAATACCGCTGTTCAGACACCGGAAGAAGAACCTAAGAAGAGGTTTAGGATTGGTTTTGTATTCCTGGCAATTGTCCCCATGGCTGTCCTCATGATGGTACAGACGGTATCGCAACTCCCGTTCCTGGTCCTTGCGGTTTTTGAAACAATGAACAAGGCAGAAACCCAGGGACTGGATTTCGATATGTATTCCGAGATGCTGAACGTCTTTAATGACAAATATGCGATTTATGCGTATTTGATTTATGCGGTGATCGGACTGGTTATTTTTTCGATCTGGTATTACAAGGGCTTTGTTAAGAAAGGTCCCAAGGTTAAGATCGGCGAAGTCGTCAGTGTGAAATCCATTGCAGGAACCATATGCATAGTAGTCGGATTGTTTTTCTTCACTAATGCTTTCATGACACTTGCGGACAAATTGATCCCCCAGGCAATGGAAGAATATGCCATGCTGATCGAGACAGCAGGCCTCGTATCGGATCCTGCCATAACAATCATCTATGCGATCATCTTGGGACCTGTTCTTGAGGAACTCTGTTTCAGGGGCGTCACATACGGCCTGCTCGAAAAAGCCGGCCTTAAGCCCGGTATCGTCATCCTGATCTCAAGCGTTCTTTTCGGTGCTATGCACCTTATCCTTATTCAGGTGCTTTATGCAGCTATCCTGGGACTGTTCCTTGGATACCTCAGATATAAATACCGTTCGATCAAGATTACGATAGCTGCCCATATCCTGTTCAATTTTACGGGAACATATATCAGTATGCTGATAGATGAACACTTTGCTCCGAGTGATGCAGTTGTGCTTATCCTTGGCGGTATCGCCATGTTCGTACTCGTAGCTGCCATTGTCCTGATAAACACTGATAAGAAGGCATTCAAGCCCGTCAAATAACAGGGGGAGTACATTTTTGGCAGCGGGTATGGTTTACTTTATCAAATTTTTGATATAATTATTTTGTATATCAAATCATAAGGGAGAGACTGTTTTGCTGAGCGAAGAAGAACAGATGTCAGAGGCCCTGGTAAGGATCTTTGAAAATGTCGTTTTAACAGAAGAGAAATCTCTTCAGGCAGGTTACTTCAAGGACCTGTCCATCGCAGAGATGCACACCCTTACGGCAATCGGACCCTACGACGCACGTACAATGACTAATACCGCCGAAGACCTTGGTATTACCACGGGTACTTTGACTGTAGCAATAGACAGGCTTGTCAAAAAGGGTTATGTCCACAGAGAACGTGATAAGCGCGATAAGCGTATTGTAAGGATCAGCCTTACACATACCGGTAAGCTTGCATGCAGAATGAACAGCAAGTTCCACAGAGTATTGGCAAAACATATCCTTGCCGGCTACGATGCAGATGACAGAAAGCATCTTCTCGACCTTGTAAATGAGGTCGACCAGTATGTTGAGCAGCAGCTCAGAAGATATGACAGTACAGAGAACGTAAGAGCAACCGCAAGACAGGTTGCTAAAGATACTGCTAAGGAGAAAAAACAAGATGGCTGACTTTGACAACCTGAGAGCGAAGGTTAAAGAGGACGTGATCCGCATCATGTCCGAGACGCTCGAGATATCTCCTGAAGAGATATCGTCTGAACTCCAGTTCAATACCGATCTGCCCTTTGATTCTCTGCAACTCTATGAGTTTGTAATTGACGTTGAGGAGACATATAACATCCGTCTTCCGGATGAACTCCTTGATGAGGTTAAGACCGTAGATGACATGATCGATGTCGTGGTAAAACTCTCGGCACAGAAGTGATCTGACGGTACATGAAGAAATTATTTATTGTAAACAGCAGGGCAGATTCCCAGGCTCTGGCGCGTTTTAAAGCGGCTTATTCACAGTATTCAGGCGAACATGAAGGCGAATCTGAGATCGTCTATACGGAGTTTGCCGGTCATGCAAGCGAAGTCGCTTCCAAAGCAGCAAAAGAAGACAATCTTTTGGTAGTTGCCTGCGGAGGTGACGGCACCATCCACGAGGTGGCAAATTCCCTTGCCGAATCCAAGACACCAATGGCAGTTATCCCGCTCGGTACGGGCAATGATTTTACCAGATCCGTCATGGACGAGAACCACAGAAGCAACAGTGATGTCTGTGTCAAAGCAATCTTTGAGGACGGTTTTAAGGTCAAAGATTCGGACCTCATAAAGGTCACTTCCTATGACGTTAACGGCAATAAGATCGATTCCAGTTCGGCCTGGTGTCTTAATGTCGCATCCATCGGTCTTGATACCGAAGTCCAGCTCAGGGCAAAAGGAAAGGTCCTGGCTAATCCAAATTCCAGACTTATAAGGAAAACGGCTTATATTACATCGGCCCTGTCCTGTCTTTTCGGCAACAGGAAATTCGATTTCAAGTACAAAGCGTTAAGAGGCGACGGAAAGCCTGCGGAGTCAGAGAAGTCGTCATTTACGCTTCTGGCGGTCTGCAATGCTTCATATTACGGCAACGGATTCTGTCCCGCGCCCCATGCGAAGATCGATGACGGCCTTATAAACTGCTGCGCGATTGATTCCGTAGGCCTTTTCAGATCTTTGTTCCTGCTTACCAAATACAAGGACGGCAAGCATGAGGACTACAAGGAAGCTGATGTTTTCGTAACGACGACAATTACGGTCGAAGCTACCGGATCAAGGGATCTGAACGGCAATTATGACGGAGAGGATTTCTCCGGCCATAAGGTATCTTTTGAATGTTATCCCGGAGCTATCCGTCTTGCTCTTTATATTTAATTAATTATGCTATAATCAAAAGTTATGGAAAGCATAATTAAGACAACTATCGATAATTACAAAAAATACGGGGTCAGTGATAAGGCGATAGAGGCCGCAGTTAAGGCTGAAGAGTCGCTTGCTGACGTTTATGCACGCATCGATGACATCGTTACATATAACGAACTTAAGGTCCTTGATGCATTCAGGAGCGAGAAATTCTCAGATACCCACATGGGCTCCACTTCCGGTTACGGCTACGATGACGTAGGCAGGGAGAAGATCGAGAATATCTTTGCCAAGGTTTTCGGTGCTGAAAAAGCCTATGTAAGATGGCAGATCAGCACAGGTTCACAGGCTATTTCAGCCATGCTCTATGGTGCTTTGAGGCCGGGAGACATCATGCTTTCCGTTACAGGCAGACCTTACGATACCCTTATGGCTACGATCGGCTTATCTTCCGAGAACAATGACATGTCACTCATGTCATACGGAATCAAGTATGAGGAAGTCGATCTCAAAGATGACGGCACCCCCGATCTTAATGCCATCTGGGCAGCTATAAAGCCCCAGACAAAGATGGTATTCATCCAGAAATCCAGAGGTTATACGGGCAGAAGAGCTCTTCTTTGCGAAGATATCAAAAAGATCGCAGAGCTCGTTCACTCAGTAAGGGAAGACATTATCGTCGCCGTTGACAACTGCTACGGCGAATTCACCGAAAAGACAGAACCAATTGAGGTTGGCGCCGATGTAATTGCAGGATCCCTCATTAAGAATCCCGGCGGCGGAATCGCAAGGACGGGCGGATATATTGCAGGAAGAGCGGATCTGGTCGAAAATGCCGCAAGACATCTTACGACACCCGGTCTCGGAAGCGAAGTTGGTCCTACATTGGGAGCAAACCAGATGATCGCCAGAGGCCTTTTCACAGCGCCGGCTTGTGTGGGCGAATGCCTTAAGGGCGCCGTTTTCGCAGCTGAGATCTTAGGCGGTGAAGGATATAAGACAAGCCCTTCTTCAACAGAGGCAAGAGGTGACATCGTTCAGACGGTCGAATTCGGAGATCCGGATAAGATGACCAAGTTCTGTACGGCCATCCAGTCCTGTTCACCTGTTGATTCCTTTGTTACACCCGTGCCGTGGAACATGCCCGGTTATGACGACCAGGTAATCATGGCGGCAGGTGCTTTCGTGCAGGGCGCTACTACAGAACTTTCATGTGACGGCCCTATGAAGCCGCCTTACATTGCTTATATGCAGGGAAGTCTTGCAAAAGAACAGGCTAAGCTCGCCTGCATGCTTGCTATCGGGAGCTGATAAATATGGCAGACGGTAAACAGTGGTACAACAGCCCTGAGATGGGACAGCCTAAAAAACCTGCAGGTAAAACTGCAGGCGGTAAAGGCAAGCCCTCTAAGCCCGGCATGAAGCAGTCAGGAGGCAGACCCGTCTCCAAATCAGGAAAACCTGCAGGCAAAAATCCGCAGGCAGTAAAGCACGGCGCAAAACCTGTAAGCGGCGGCAAGCCTTTTTCCAAGGGCTCTAACAGACCTGTATCAAAGGCTCCGCAGAAGGGTGCTCCCGTAAGCAATACTAATACGGGTAAGAGCATCATTCCGCAGATGAAAGATGTTAAAGCCGAAGCCGGAAAGAAAAACGTTCAGAACAAGCCTTTTAACAAGCCTTTTAACAAGCCCGTAAAGCATGGCGCAAAGCCTTCTTCCCAACCCCAGGCAAAGAGGCCCATGACTGCTGCCGAGAAGGCAAAAGCCAGGGAAATGGCCAGGGCAAGAGAACAGCAGAAGATCCTTGAGCAGGCAAAGCGCAAGGAAGAAGCCAAGATCAGAGAGCAGGAAAAGATCGAGAAGAACGAGTATAAGCGCAAGAACCCTTCACAGAAGAGTGCGGAGAGCCGTGCCATAAGGAACGGCATTCTCGGAGCTGTTGCTGTTGCTTCGGCTCTTTTAGTTCTTGTTTTCGTTGTTCACCACTTATATGATTACATCGCAGAGAAGCCGAATTTCTCATTCGTTACTACCGGTTCGGTTGAGCATACCATCGGCGCGAGAGCTCTTGTCGTAAGAGATGAGGACACGATTGAGTGTGTTAACGGCGGTGAGCTCGTAACACAGATCACAGAGGGTTCCAGAGTCGCAAAGGGACAGGAACTCGCCATAGTCGTTCCTGAGAACTGGAAATCCACCGTACAGGATCTAAGAAATGTACAGTCACAGATATCTGATGTCCAGCAGGAGATCATCATGTCGGGCGGCGTTGCTGAAGCTGACGTCATTTACAGGAACTATAACAAGAATCTTTCCACGATCCTTGATTCCGTTAGATACGATTCAATGAGCGGAAACTTAAGCAGCATGTCTTCTTACAGTTCATCGGTCAACGTTATCCTTGATGAGCGTGAAGACGAGATGAGTAAGATTAATTTCGATGACGAGAGAATATCCGTCTTAAGAAATGACGAGGCAGTATATGAAGCGCAGCTCGAGAAATATGCGTCCGTCGTAACGGCTCACAGACCGGGAGTCGTATCATTCAGACTTGACGGCAAGGAGAACATTCTCGCTTATGATCAGTTCCTCTCAATGCCAATGACGGAGATCAAGGGATATATCAATAATTCCGTCGGTGCCATCGCTTCTGACCTCAATGTTGAAGCAGAGACACCTGTTGTAAGGATCGCCCAGAATGAGAGCCAGTATCTTTCCGTATATCTTTCTTCGGAAGATGCAGGTGTATCTGATTTCGCCGTAGGTACGTATCACGACATCAACATCCGTACGGAAGGTATCTCGATCGATAACTGCCAGGTTGTACGCTGCGAGAGCGATTCTTCGGGAATGCTCATTACTTTCGAGACATCAAGATGCGTAGAAGCACTCCTTGACCTCAGAACTGTTGACATCGAGATCGTTATTACTGAGACAGACGGTATGAGAGTATCCATGCCGAGCCTTGTAAACGGTTACTATGCTCCTAAGGGCAATCCCTGCTTCTGTGTTTATCTCGCACCGGGATCTAACGTAGGACCTGACACTTTCGCTGAAGATGCGATCTTCAACGTGACGATAATTCCTAATGCCGTAACAGATGAGGAAGGCAACCCGGTTGAATTGTCTAATACATCTGTAGCAGGCTGTACGGTTGTTTATACGGAAGCCATGGAAGACGGCGGCTACATAGTCGCGTTCTCAACGCCTAACGAATATGCGGCTCTTAAGAGACTCGACAGACTTTATACCGAAGGCTATATGGCATCCTTTGTTGATACGGCGACCGGACTCGGAATGACTACTGACAAGATCATAGTAACCGACTTCGCAGGTATCGCGTCCGTATACACGAATAACCAGGGCTTCGTCGAAGAGATCCGCGTTATCATTCTGGATAATGACAGAGAGTTTGCGATCATCGACCAGGTAGGCAAATCTTCTGTTCCGAATCTTAATACTGTAATTATTACTAACCCTAATACGGTTAAACCCGGAGATAAAATTGACTGATATGGAATACGATTTTACGGAAGATCTTAAGAAAAAGATCTCAGATAATATTCAGGCTGTAAGAGAATCAATTGATGAAGCTGTGGCTGTCTCAGGAAGAGAGAAGGGCAGCGTAACGCTCATCGGTGTAACTAAGGTGTTCCCGGTAGAGTATGCTGAGTCAGCTGCCGTAAGCGGCCTTCTGGATCTCGGTGAGAACCGTGTCCAGGAACTCGTTCCGAAGGTCGAGAGATTTTCTGCTCTGGACCTTGATGTCAACTGGCATCTTATAGGTACATTACAAAAGAATAAAGTAAAGTACATTATAGGAAAGACTCATCTAATCCATTCCGTAAACAGCGTTGAACTTGCCGAGGAGATCTCGAAAAGATCAGCCGGTAACAATGTTACTACGAGGATTTTGTTACAGGCTAACGTATCAGGCGAGGAGAGCAAGCACGGTTTTGCGCCCCATGAATTAAAGCCTGCAATAGACAAGATCCTGGATTTGCCTTCCGTAGAGGTCTGCGGCCTTATGACAATGGCTCCTATTGAGACATATGAAGGACAGGCAAGGGAAGTGTTCGCAAAGACAAGAGTGATATTCGAAGATCTTAAGTCATATACCGGTCTTGAGAGCTGGAAAGTGCTCTCAATGGGCATGAGCCAGGACTATAAAAGCGCTATTTACGAGGGTTCCACGCATATCAGGATCGGTACTGCGATATTCGGAAACCGCGCGGAATATAAGCCTTTGTAACATTGTTCGATCAGAAAACGTTAATTTTTGTTACATTTTGTAATAAAACCCCGCTTTAAGTTACCTTCTTGTGTCATATCGCCCAAAAGTATTGAGGCGAAAATCAAAATTCGTTAATATCCGAAGTATCTTATATGAATGTCCTTGGTCGGGCGAATTTTTAAGGAGGAAAATACAAATGGGCACTTTTAACGTTAAGAATTTCTTCGGAAGCATGTTCACACCTGTAGAAGATGAGATGGAGGAAAACTATTACGGTGAGGAAGAGGGCTACATTGAAGAAGATGCATACGAGCAAGAGCCTATTGCAGAGGAGTCTTACGTTGAGGAGCCTCGCACCTTCGTTCAGGAGCCCGCAGTTACAACACCTGTAATGCAGCAGAACGCAACAGTCATTATGCTTACACCTTATGACATCAGAACAAGCCAGATCGTTTGTGATCACATCCGTGAAGGCCACATCGTTATCTGCAACCTCACAAATACAGATAAGAATCAGAGAGTAGTTGACTATATCTCCGGCGGTGTTTATGCATTGGGCGGAAGAGTTGAGCCTACACCCGTTAAGACAACATTTGTCTGCACACCTAAGTCTGTTAACCTCGTAGTTGAGAATCAGGACGCAGAGCAGATGGGTACTAAGGTTTCCGCTCTCTAATCCAAACAGAGAAAATTAAAATTCAAGATGCTGTTCCAAGTTGATACGAGGGACAGCATTTTTTTGTCTTCTCACGGGGCTTTAAAGAAATGTATTCAGTTGGATAAAATATCTTTGCTAATATATAATACTTGTAAATTGGATTGCAATTTTACTCCCGGAGGATAGATTAATGACAGGCGAGGATCGCGAATATTTATTCGATCAGGCTCAGCAATTATCTGAGATACTTAACGAAGAATGTGTCGAGCTCCTGGGTATGCTCGAGAAGATTGAAGACAGGGTCACTATCTCAAGACGCATCAATAAACTTGAAGATGATGCTGATCATGTTTTCCATGCATTTGCAGACAGATTGCATGAAGTCGAATCTGATATAGAGAAAAGAGATTATATCTTCAAGATGGCAAGACACATTGAAGAATGCGTTGACATGATCGATGAGCTTTCCATGACGATAGTCCGTTATAACACAAGGGCTGTAAACCAGGGAATGAAGGCCAGTATCAATGCCATTGCAGGATGTGCCAAGAAAGAGATCCATCTTCTTAATCTCATGCGCACATATGAGCCTGAAAAACAGGAATTGTTCGTAAGGTCCATCAATGAATTTGATGCTTTCAAAGTCGATTTCTATAAGATGTATGACATGCTCATTTTCGGCCTCTTCTCACAGCCTCATGACACAGTCGACATTATCAGGTGCAAAGCTATTTACGATGCCTGCAAGGATATATTCAAGGCATTTGAAGTCAGTGCTGACGATTGCTACAAGTATATGAGAGCACGCAACAGCGGTTCTGAATTCTTTACAGAAACAAAATGATCCGTTTTTCTTAACTTTGATCTGAAAAAGTGAAAAGATGACCGTATATATGAAGGAGAATCATTAAATGAATCGAAGGATCAACATTGGTCTGGTTATTGATGATATCGATAATTACTTTACAAATCAGGCTGCCATAGGTGCTGAACAGGCTGCCAAGGTATTGGATGCAAATCTGTTTATATTCCCGGGTCATTATGTCGGTAAGACCGATAGCAGATATGCTGATAAGAAATTCGAATATCAGTATAACACTATCTTTGATCTTCCCACTGAAAGAAACGTGGATATCATCTATATCCTTCAGGGTATGATCTGCTCAAGAGCTGACACGGAAACTCAGACAAACTTCTTGAAGAAAATGCCAAATGTTCCTGTCGTCTGCCTGTTCTCTGATTTTGAAGGATATCCTTCAGTTACGTTTAATAACAGTTCCGGCCTTACGGAGCTTTTAAAGCACCTTATCGAAAAGCATGATGCAAGAGAGATCGGTTTTGTATCAGGTCCTGTTACGAACCCGGATGCACGCGAGAGACTTAATATATACAGGGATGTCATTAAGGAATATGACATTGCTTTTGATGCGCATAAAGTCGTATATGGTGATTTCTCAACTAATTGTGAAGCTGAGGTGGAGGAACTCCTTAAGTATAACGAGCATCTTGATGCGATCGTTTTTGCCAATGATTCCATGGCGGCAGGAGGCTACGATGCGCTTAGAAAGAAAGGGCTCGTACCTGGCAAGGATATCCTGATCGGAGGCTTTGATGACGATGCTTTTGCGATTTCACTCGAACCGCCTCTTACGACTGTTGAAGCAAGTTCCGCATCTCTGGCTTACAAGGCTGTCCTTAATGCGAAGCATTACCTTGAGGGTACTGCATTAGATGATATGACAGTTGATACGCATCTTGTGCAGCGCAGTTCCTGCGGATGTGACGAATTCGATATAAGTGCTATCTGCAGAAGGCTGAAACTTGATAATGTTTTAGAAGACAGTGATGCTTTCTTTAACGGGCTCGAAGAGTATCTGTTCAGTGATTTCGTTGATAATGAACCGATATCAAAGTGTCTCCGTAAACTTGTCGATGCCTATGTCGAATTTTTAAAAGCTGAAGACAAGATGGCGAAGATACCTGCCATGAACGATTGCTTCTATGATCTTTTAAGAACAGATCTGTTCCTCTTGTCATCACGTGAGAAATGCTTTAATTCCGTTCAGGCAATGCAGAGCAAAGCACTGGATTTATTTAATAACGATCACGACCGTGTAATCGTAAATGATGTTTTCTCAAAATACTTTAGAAGGATGACATTCTCGAGCACTCTTCCCGCAGATGTTGCCAGAAGAAGGAACGAGAGGATGCAGGGTGTTATCAACCGTCAGGTTGGTGAAGTCTTCCTGATCGAGAACGAAAGAGAGATTCCTTATGAACAGCTTTTGGGAAGCCTTAAAGGAATCGGATTTAAGAAATCATTGCTGTATCTGTTCCAGGGTAATATCAAGAATTACGGAACAGCAGACTGGATGCCGCCTGCATCGATCCTGCTTAAAGCTGTTCTTGATGATGAAGGCCTCAGAGCTTTGCCTGAAGCTAAGCAGCTCCTCCGCATGGAGAGCATTTTCCAAAATGAATTCATTAAAGGAGACGGGCGCCGCACTATGATCGTTGCACCTTTGTTCGTAGGCGCGGATATATACGGTCTTCTTGTGAACGAACTTGATATGACGTGCTCATACAGCGTGTCATCTGCTGCATTTCAGCTCTCAGTCACTCTCAGATCTTTGTTCATGATAGAAGAACAGAACAAGGTCAAGCAGTCTTTGCAGATGTCACTTGAGAGATTTATAAGAGACAATACAAAACTTGAAGAGATCGCCCAGAAAGACGAGCTCACGGGCCTTTATAACAGAAGAGGATTTATCACAAACGCTGAGCGTGAATTGGAAGAACCTTCCAATCAGGGAAAGGTTGCGATCATCTGTTATGCCGATATGGATAATCTTAAAACGATCAATGACAAGTATGGCCACGATGACGGAGACTTTGCACTTAAGACTATCGCCCATGTCCTTCAGGAATCATTCAGAGACATGGATATCATAGGACGTATCGGAGGCGATGAATTCATCTCTCTGGCAGTTACAGGTTCTGACTGTGATGTCGATTCAATGAAAGAGAGAATCGAGAAGGTAACAAAGAGACACAATCAGATCGCCGGAAAGCCTTATCCCATTGAGATGAGTACAGGTATTTATAAGTTCAAGATCGCCGGTAAAGTTGATATCTACGATGCGATGAACAATGCTGACAGACTGCTTTATGATGAGAAGATAAGGAAGAAGAAAGGCAGACAGTTTAACCAGTAATCAGAACAGGGCTTGCTCATAATGAGAAAGCCCTGTTTAATTTGCATTTGCTTTTTTCTGAGCATAGACCTTGAGTATAGCGCGGTAGATAAAATATGATGCAAAACTTGTTGCGATTCCCAGGAGTATTCCTCCGAGAACATCGGTCGGATAGTGAACGCCTACATAAAGTCTTGAGAACGCCAGTGCTATTGCATATATGATCGCTATGACCGCAACGATCTTATATGCAGTGCTCATCTTTGATCTTGTGATCTTACCTGATCTTTCAGCTACGGGAAGTCCTAATATTGCTATTACAAGTATAGCTCCCATTACTGCAAATGCCGCGCCGCTGTGTCCGGAAGGGAAGGAGTAATCCTTCTGCTTTTCTATGAGGTTTACAAGTCCGTCAATGGCTTCGTAAGGTCTTGTTCTTGCAACGGCATTCTTTATGAAAACATTGGTCAGAAGTGCTTCTATCGCAATGCTGATCCCTGCAATAAGTCCGATCCTTCTGGTCTTCGGGATGATGAGCAGAAGAACTGCCAGTGCGATCAGAAATATACCGTAATCACCTGTATGAGTCAGAGCAGTCATGAACGGATTCATAAAATCCGTTCTTATGTGTTCCTGAATATAAAGAAGAAACGACGCTTCCCAATCCATATTTATCCCCTATTCAAATTTCTCTATTACGGATTTTATAACTAAACCTGAAAAGAATTTAGTTATAAATTAGTGAATTCTCAGTCTTCAGGCGGCATCGGAAGTGTGGCACCGCCAAAAGGCATGCAGATGACAGAGCAGTCTTCTCCATATCTTGCGTATGCTTCATCGAATGCTTCCTGTGCAGAATGCATGGGCTCAAGGAAGATGCTTCTTACGAAGTCGTCATCCATCTCGGAGATGAGAACGATCTTCGCATGCTTTAATACCATTGCGATGGCTGCAGCTTTATGTCCGCCCAGCTGGAAATCCCTTCCGACTCTCTCGATGAGTTCGTCCGGTGTATTTGCAGTAGTGAGCCATTCCTCGAACTTGGCACTTCCCAAACCTTCGTTGCAAGCGCCGATAACGATTATCGTACCGCCGTCAGCTACTGCATACTTGGAGTTGTCCAAAGCTTTCTGTGTCTGATAAAGGTTAGCATCCTTTGGTGCGCCTCCCTGAGAGACCAGAACGATATCGGCTCTTCTCTTGAGCGGTTTTCTGTACATCTTATCGAGATAGCTGCATCCTGCTCTGTGAGCCTTTGTAACGTCGCCTGCAACGCAGTAAACGATGTGCTTATGCTCATCAAGAATAGGATTAACGATGAACGAGAGATGGCAGAATGTCTCTGACTCTTCGATGTCTGCTCTGATCGGGTTGCCGTTGAGGTTGCCTGCGCATGCTTTTTCATCGATCATCATGCGGTGGTTTACCTGGATTGCGGAAGGCGTTGATACGCCGGGCATGAGGGCCTTGGCACCGCCGGAGTAACCAGCAAAATAGTGGAACTCGATGTTGCCTACGCCGATTCTGAAATCAGCTTCTGCAACGCTTCTTGTGATATCAACGGGAGTTCCTCTTGAAGTATCTCCCATATGGATGCAGTCGGAAGGATCTGAATCGATGCATCTTACTTCGCTGTATACACGCTCGCCGACAAGCTTTTTCTTTTCTTCTTCGGTGTGGGGTCTGTGTGAGCCCAATGCGAAAACGACATAGATATCTTCTTTTTTGCATCCGGCTAGATAGAGCTCATCAAGTATGGAGGGGATTACGTCAAAACTCGGTATCGGTCTTGAGATGTCACTTGTGATGATGCAGATCTTCTGACCCGGTTTTACAAGGTCTTTGAGACGGGGAGATCCGATAGGGTTTTCGAGCGCATAAACAACGGCATCAGGGCCGCGTCTTTCATGCACGATCTCATTTGCTACAAGGATCTGATCGAGATTCTTATCGGGGATATCTACTGTCTGTACGCCTTTGCCGTAGCCGAATTCTACCTTCATATGCCGCTCCATAGTAAATATAAGTTTTTTCTATTTTACCTTGATAACCGCTATTCACAAGGAGATATATGCCTAAAAGCCGAAAATCGTTAATTTTACTGATTTTCGGTGAACTTTTGAGCTCTTCCATATGCTAAGTATCTTCATGTAGTATAAATGCACGGAAAATTCTTTGAGGGGAAAACAAATGAAGACAAGAAGTATCAAGTTCATTGCAGTGTTTGCGCTGGTGTTTGCCGGACTGTTTGTTATATCAGGCTGCGGCAATAAGGGAATCGAAGGAACATGGGTCCTCGTTGAAGAATATGAGAGTGACGGAACGAAGGTTTCCTCTTCTGAACTTAAGGATCTGGGAGTATCCGAGCAGTATGTGGTGAACGGAACTACAGCTGAATATACATGCGAAGCACCGTTAATGAAAAAGCCGGTAACGATGACTTTTACCGTGGAGCAGACAGGTGACAATACATATGATTTCAAGATGTTGGGAGATTTTGTTTTTGTATCGCCGGAGGTCCACGGCAATAAAATGACTTATACAGTCGGCGAAGGCGAAGACAGTATGAAGATGGTCTTCAAGAGAAAGTAAAGATAACTATCCCGCTTGTGCAGATTGTCCCTTTTGATATGGAAAAAAGGGCGTTTTGCCCCAGCATTAACAATTTTATTTGATGTTCCCTGTGCTATGATTTTATTAGTTAAGCGTTGACCTGGACGTGCAATATTACTTCAGGTCAGCGCTTATCTTACTTTAGCGGAGGTGGAATATATGCTGAGTAACTTTGAGGAAGCGAGGATCTACATCGACGAGAATGACATCAAGATGATCGATTTCAGGATGATAGATCTCAACGGAAGATGGCATCATCTGACGATCCCGGCAGAAAGATTCACTGAATCTATCATGACAGAAGGCATAGGTTTTGACGGCAGCAATTATGGTTTTGCGCCCGTCGAGAAGAGTGACATGGTATTTATTCCTGATCTCTCAAGTGCCGCTATCGACGATTTCTGCGAGATCAAGACTCTCTCCATGATCGGCGACGTACGCATCATCGGAAAAGACGAGAACATTCCTTTTAATCAGGAACCCAGAAACGTCAGTAAGCGAGCGGAAGAATACATGAAGGAAACGGGCGTTGCTGACCAGTTTCTTTTGGGACCTGAATTCGAGTTCTATGTTTTCGATGAGGTCACATTCGCCAACAAACCAAACAGTTCCGGCTTTACCATTGACGGTGATGAAGCGTTCTGGAACTCAGGCGAGATCGGAAGTTTAGGTTTCCAGACTCCTCATCAGGGCGGATACCATATCGCTCCTCCTCAGGATGTTGCTTATGACTTCAGAAGCCGCGTTGCTATGCTCATGGAGAACCAGGGCATCAAGGTCAAGTATCACCATCACGAAGTAGGTTCCGCACAGATGGAGATCGAAGTTGAATTCGGTACCATGACCGAGATGGCAGATAAGACGATGCTTACCAAGTACATCGTCAAGAATGAGGCTGTAGCAGAAGGAAAGACAGCTACGTTCATGCCGAAGCCCGTTTATGGTGAAGCTGGTTCAGGCATGCACGTCCACATGCTTATGTTCAAGGACGGAAAGCCTGTTTTCTACGATGAGAACGGATACTCGGGCTTGTCACAGACTGCTCTTTATTTCATTGGCGGAGTCTTAAAGCACGTTTCTGCGATCTGTGCATTCTCAAATCCTTCGACCAACTCTTATAAGAGACTTCTTCCGGGCTTTGAAGCGCCTGTCACGATCGGTTATGCTACCGCTAACAGAAGCGCTGTAATCCGTATTCCCGCATACGCCAAGACACCTGACAAGAAGAGATTTGAATTAAGGAATCCGGATGCCACATGCAATCCTTACTATTGCTATGCTGCAATCCTCATGGCAGGTCTCGACGGTATTAAGAATAAGATCGATCCCGAAGCTGAAGGCTATGGCCCTTATGACTTTAACCTTTTCAATCTTTCCGAAGAAGACAAGAAAAAGATCAAGGGTCTTCCCAAGTCTTTGGGTTCTGCTCTTAAAGCACTCGAGAAAGATCACGACTTCCTTACAGCAGGCGGCGTTTTCCCGATCGAACTTATAAATCTCTGGATCGCAAACAGAAGAAAGGACTTGGGCCGTCACATCTCAATGCCTACACCTATGGAATATGAGATGTATTACGATCTCTAAACTGATCACAACAAAAACACACTCGGGACCCGGATCAAACCGGGTCCTTTTTATGTTCTGCAACAGTAAACCCTGTATTTGTTGCTTAACCGACAAAAAGGCCGGACATTACTGATTGTCCGGTTTTCCGCGGACTGTGATAATGAAGCCATAACATAAAAACATCAAACAAGGAGGCTTCAACATGAAAAACAATAATATGAAAGAACTCGATATGAAAGATCTCGAAATCGTAAGCGGCGGAGTTGTCGGTGAGGTCGTAAATGACAGTGAATTTCTTCATAAGAATGGACTTATGGACGGAGATTTTAACAGCTTTGAGGCTACGTTCAACTGGAATGACTGTTCTGATAAAGTGAGCAAAGCATGGGAAACGATCGGCATTACATGTGTCACTCATCCTGTCAGCGACAATGAATATTTTTATAATGGCCATCCCATTACATATGATGAGGCAAGAAAGATTGCCAAACAGAAATTGATCAAAGGACCAAAGATCGCTATCCCTCTTCCGTGACAGCAGTAACTTCAATTCAACGGCAGATCAGATGCTTGAGTGATCTGCCGTTGTTTGTTTTAGGGCACTTCGGAAACAAATGATATAATCACTTTTATAAACATACTATGATCTGAACCTGAAAGAGTGACTATGTTTGATCCGAAGACAAACCGTTTTCCGTATACAGAGATAACAGACAAACATTATCTGAAGATCCATAAAGACCGCGGGTATGTCTTCGATTCTTCGTATCCTTATATCGATAAGTCCGGCTGGTTCAGGTTCAAGCAGAAGATGGTCCGCATCCTTTTGAATGTGGTTGTTTTTCCGGTTGCGACGGTACGACTTGGCCTTAAGATCGAAGGCCGCGAAAACATCAAGAAATATAAAGACGTTCTTGATGACGGCGTTATCTCGGTCTGCAACCATGTTCACATGTGGGATTATCTTGCCGTAATGAAAGCCATACGACCTTATAGATCCAATCTTCTTGCATGGGACAAAAACATCAACGGTGAGAACGGTACGCTGATACGTCTTGTCGGAGGTATTCCTATCCCTGAAAAAAGCGTTGCCGGCCAGAAGGCATTTTTAAAGACACTTGGCAGTCTTCTTAATGAAGATCACGGCTGGCTTCACATCTATGCTGAAGGTTCGATGTGGGAATACTATCAGCCCATCCGACCTTTTAAGCGCGGCGCGTCAATGATCGCCGTAAGCAATGACAAGCCCATAATCCCTTTAGGATTTTCATACCGTGAGCCTGGCTGGATACGCAAGAAAATCTTCCGTCAGATTGCAGTGTTTACCCTTCATGTCGGCGAACCTATTTTTCCGAATAAGGAACTTAAGCCTAAGGAACGCGAAAAGGATCTCACAATAAGAGCAAACAAAGCTGTATGTGAACTTGTGGGTATCGATCCTGACAAGAACATCTATGAGCCTGTTTTCAGTGATTCGAAGAGAATTGATTATTACACGGACACATATGGTGTCGGATACCGCGGATCAAGGTGATGTAATTTGGCTGTATGCCTGGTGAAACAAGGGGAAAACCGGTCCTAAAATACCTTATCAAATATATTTAATGGTATATAATGATTATGAGTTTAAAGAGATTGCTGTCGGGTGGTACTCTTTTTTGAACTCAAATGAGCATTTGAATAAGGGAGAAAAAACAATGAAGGGAATGAAGAAGCTTTTATGCGTATTGCTCGCAGGCGCAATGATCATGGGACTTTGTGCGTGCGGTAAGACAGGTTCCGGAAAG
This sequence comes from Oscillospiraceae bacterium, assembly GCA_015069205.1. Taxonomy (GTDB): domain Bacteria; phylum Bacillota; class Clostridia; order Saccharofermentanales; family Saccharofermentanaceae; genus Saccharofermentans. The sequence continues at coordinate 145,331 of SVIZ01000003.1, read as the reverse complement.
TCCAGAAAAGACGACGATGATGACGACCGCGACAGAAGAAGTGAACGTACTGAAGACGAAGATGAAGACGATGACGACGATGACCGCCATGGACGTGACAGAAACTCTGACGATGATGAAGAAGATACCGATGGTACCGAAGGAAGAAAGTACTATGAAGAAGGCGGCTATGATGGGGAAGAGTGTTATTATCTGGTCGATAATATGACACCTGAAGAAATCGTTGAACTCTATGCATACTATCGTGATACCGTTGACGAATTAGGCTTGGATTGCAAGGATAAGTTAAGAGATTATCTGTTGGTAGAACCGGAAGATTATTATGTTGATTCTACTGGTGACTTATTTATTTCGTATTCACCCGTGCTGGATGATCCGATTGATTACGTGGATAACATATATATTTCCGAAAATGTATTTAAAGAGGTTGAATGCAATATTGAAATTGATTTCTATGATTTTGACAGAGTGAAGGCGGTCATGGAGGCATTTAAAGATTATTATGCTGTTGATGGTGCCGAGGCTGAAGACTACGATTGTGCCGGCTACTATGAAGGCGGATATGAAATAGAATTAGGTGGTTTTCATAATGTCAGCATTGGATATCAAATACATGAATTTGATGGTACAACCTATTATTCAATACAAATTTTGGAATCAAAATAGCTATAACCGAATTAGAGATGATTTGTTAAGTTAACTTAAACCTGTTGTGCAGGATGTCTCAAACTATGGGATACCCTGTATTAGTTAGGTGGGCTGACAACATAAAAGTCTGTTGTATTATTTTTCGCGCCAGCTGCAACATTTTGGATCAACTATCTGTATATAGATTAAAAGGTGCCGGATTTCCGGTGAAAAACCTTAGATGTTATGATGATTAAAGGGGACATAAAAATGAAGATCGATCCTAAGCACGATTATAAAAAGCCTTTATATGCTATCGGCGTTGCAACTCTTATCGGTGCAACAGCCCTTTTCGGTACGGCCTGCGGTCCGAAAGATTCTGCCGGAAGAACAAAGAGCAACAGAGACTCAAAGCCTTCAGAATCAGAGATCGAGCTTGCGGGTGAAGAGACGATAGATCCCGGTTATGTTGAGATTGACGGTGATGTGGCAGTTGTTGAGACAGATCCTACAGATGTTGAGCTTGCCGGCGGTGAAACAGTATGTGAGACCGAGCCTTCGCTTGGAGGTGTCGCTACAGTAGTTGAACCCAACAATTCTAAAATAGAGCACTGATAACTTCTGTAGTATTTAAGGAGGGGAAAATATTATGAAGATAGATCCTAAGCACGATTATAAAAAGCCTTTATATGCAGCCGGCATTGCAACTCTTATCGGAGCAACTGCTTTGTTCGGTACTGCATGCGGACCTCAGATTGCAGGCGGTATGGATATTGTCGAGACCGAAGTACAGCTTGAAGGTGAAGCACAGACAGTTGAGACTGAAGAGGTTGTACTTATGGGTGAGACGACGATCGATCCCAACGCGCCTGACGAGAAAAACGAGGCAGTATGTTCTGTAGAGACGGAGACTGACGAGTCCGAAGAAACTGATGCAGAAGAGGAAACGGAAGAGGAAGAAACTGAAGCAGAGGAATGATCTGATATGAATTTTACGGTCCATCTTACAGAGAACTGCAACATGGCATGCAGTTACTGCCTTAGGGAAAAGACTCCCAGGGATATGTCTTTGGAGACATTATATAAGACTATAGACCTCGCTTATTCCAAAGGAAACAAAGCGGGCTTTTGCTTTTTCGGAGGCGAGCCTCTGTTAAAGAAAGACCTCATCTATGAGGCTCTCGATTATTGCGAAAAGAAGACTTCTGAGACAGGCATTCCTTTCGCCTGCAAGATGACCACGAACGGAACTCTCATTGATGAGGAATTCTTAAAAAGAGCCAAGGCAGTCAACATGAAGATCGGTCTTTCTTTTGACGGCAAAGGTCAGGACATTTCAAGACGTTTTCCTGACGGAAGTTCAACTGCAGAAATTCTTGAGAAGAAGGCAAAACTCATCCTGTCCTATCTTCCGAACACTATGGCCATGCTGACGCTCGACCCCAAGGCATGCGGCGTTTTATGCAACTCCGTAAAGTATCTTCTTTCGTTGGGCTTCAGGGATGTGTCGACTGTCATGGCGTATGGTAAGAATGTCTCATGGACTGACGAAGATCTTGAAGTATATAAAGTAGAAATCAATAAGGTTGCTGATTTCTTAAGAGATGAATTCAAGGCAGGAAGAAAACATTATGTCACTCCGCTTGTCAACAAGATAAGAGAGTGTGTTAACGGTAAGAACCCTGCAGAGCACTGCCATCTTGGCGTAAGACAGCTTTCTGTAACTCCCGACGGCAACATCTATCCGTGCACGTCTTTTATAAACGACGAAGAGTATTACATGGGTAATGTTTTCGAGGGACTCGATAAAGACCGCATGGCTAAGATCGCAGCTAAGAGCAATACTCCTGAGACATGCAAGGAATGTGACCTTAAGAGCAGATGCACGAATTCCTGCGGATGTGCTAACCGCATGAATACCGGCAGCGCGGATAAAGTATCTCCTTTGCAGTGCACGTATGAACGCACGATAATTGAAGTTGCCGACAGACTCGGCAACGAGCTCTACGAGTATAATGCCAAGGAATTCGCTGATTTCTTTGCAGTAAAAGCTTAATTCTTATAAAAATCCGTAAGCAGAAGATCTGTTAGTTCTTTATCCGTAAGGACTTCATAGTCGGGAAGTCTTTCCGGCTTTGGAAGATTTCTTCTGTTGATCCATATGGAATGCCAGCCTGAATCCAATGCTCCCGTGATGTCCTTGTCGTAATTGTCACCGATCATCCAAAGTTCTCCGGGCTTAAGATCAAGATTGTCTTCTAATATCCTGCATAATCTTACGTCAGGCTTCGAGAAGCCCGTGTCGCCGGTAACGAGAATATTTGTGCGGTCGAACCATTTATCAAGGCCGAGCATGTCTACTTTGTGCCACTGGTGCTTTGATTCGCCTGCTGTAAGTATCGCGAGCTTGAATTCAGGATCTGAAGCAAATCTGTCCAATGCCTTCTTCATGTCATCACTTAAGAACATGTGGCTCTGAAGCTCAAGATATGCATCAGCCGAGAGGCACCCGTCTTCGGGCTTAAAGGGGAGACCCAGTATTCTGAATGTCTCATTGTAGCGCCAGCCGTTTATGTCCCTGGTGGAGATTTCTCCTGATTCGAGCGCTGCCATGTTGATGTCGCTCTTCTCGTAGAAAATGCTTATGAATTCACGCCAGTCTCTGACTTTAACCCCAAGAACGCTCTCTGCCGCCTGAACGAGCATATCCTGTCTGCAGTAGAGCGTGTCATCTATGTCGAAAACGATTCCCCTCATCAAGACCTCCGGTTTAAGGTTAGGTTAAGATTCTTCGTATTATAATGAATCACGTGGGATTTTTGGAATTAGGTCAGAAATGTCAGGGCGGTAAATGTCCGTGAAATGCCCAGAATTAAGGCTTTTCGCAGTACCTCAGATTTCACTCAAATATTCATTTGACTATTTTTGACTTTAAGAGTATATTGTTGTTGGCACTCGAAGGGATAGAGTGCTAATCGGAGAAGGGAGAAACTTGAAATGCTTTTAGACAACCGTAAAAAAGAAGTCCTGCATGCGATCGTAGATGACTACGTATCTACTAACGAGCCTGTCGGTTCGAAGTCTTTGATCGAGCGTCACAATTTCCAGGTCAGCTCCGCTACTCTCCGTAACGACATGGCAGAATTAGAGCACCTCGGACTTATCGAGAAGCCACACACATCTGCCGGCCGTATTCCTTCAGATAAGGGTTACCGCGAATACGTCAATTCACTCATGACGATCGAGGAGCTGTCTCCCAAGGAACAGCTCGAGATCGAGAAGAGGATCGATTCAAGCGTAGATGAGGTAACAGATCTCATAAAGAATGCTACACATACGCTCTCGGAGACAACGGGATTTGTATCCCTTGCTATGAGCCCGAGACTTAAGAAGAGCTTTTTGAAGCAGCTCAAGATCTTAATGATCGAACCCGGCAAAGCTCTTGTGGTTATGGTGCTTTCAGCAGGCGTAGTTAAGGATAAGGTTGTAAGGATTCCTAATTTCTTAAGTGACGAGCAGATCATGAAGATCTCAGGCGCCATCGAGAAGAACCTTACAGGCAAGCCGTTAGATGAGATCACTCTCGTTACAGTAGAGACAGCAGGCAAGGGAACTGAAGTGCCCGAACCTCTCCTCAAACAGGTTTTGTACGAAGCATATGCTGCCATCAAGCAGGCTGACGAGCTCAATATCTATCTCGACGGTGAGCACAGGATCTTGGAACTCCCGGATTTCAGTTCTCTGGGACGTGCAAGAGATCTTCTTGGAACGCTTTCCGATTCAGGCATGGTCGCCGGATACGTAAATGAGATGGAGAATTCCAGAGAGCATAGCGCTGATGATTCTTTCATGATCAGGATCGGACAGGAGATAACACTTGAGGGTCTTGATGACTGCAGCTTCATTACGGCTACATATAATCTTACTGATTCAGTCTCCGGCAACATCGGAGTCATTGGACCTAAGAGAATGCTTTATTCGAAGGTAATATCCCAGATAGATTTTGTTAAGAAAAAGCTTAACAAAGAGATACAGAGATTTACCTGATACATAACATAGATAACAAAAGGGAAAGGAAGATAAAAATGGCAGATGAAGAGTTATTTTTCGGGGCTGATGATGAGCCTGTAAAGGACGAAGCAGAGGGCAGCGCAGTAGAAGACGCTGCAGCTTCCGACAAGGCTTCGGCAGAAGGCTCCGAGAAAGAGAATGCAAAGGCAGAGGAAGCTCCTTCTGAAGAAAAAACTGAGGTAAAGGAAGAGGCAAAAACCGACGATCAGTCAAGCGAACTTGAAGCAAGATACATGAGCCTTTACGCAGAGTACGACAACTACAGAAGACGTACCCAGAAGGAAAAGGACAACCTCTACGCAGACGCTGTCGCAAGCGTAACAAAAGAGTTCTTAACACTTATCGATAATCTTGACAGAGCAACAGAAGGTGCAAAGAAAGCAGACGAGACATCACTTGATAAAGTCATCCATGGAATGGAACTCGTCGGAAGACAGGCACAGGATACTCTTTCTAAGATCGGTGTTGAAGAAATACCCGCAGAACGCGGAACAAAATTCGATCCTAATCTTCACGATGCGATGATGCACATCGACGATGAAGAACTGGGAGAGCAGGAGATAGCGATGGTTTTCGCTAAGGGATATAAGTACAAGGACAGAGTCATCAGACATGCTCAGGTCCAGGTAGCCAACTAAGTAAAAACAATTTGAAGCTAAAGGAGAATGACAATGGATTTAATCAGATCAAGCTTGGTTCCTACAGTAATCGAGACTACAGGCCGCGGCGAGCGCGCCTATGACATTTATTCAAGACTTCTTAAGGAAAGAATCGTTATCCTTTCAGAAGAAGTTAACTCAGTAACAGCAAGCCTTATTACGGCACAGCTCCTCTTCCTTGAGGCAGAGGATCCCGATAAGGATATTCAGTTCTACATCAACAGCCCCGGAGGATCCGTATCTGACGGTCTCATGATCTACGACACAATGCGTCTGATCAAGCCTGACATCCAGACGATCTGCATGGGTATGGCAGCTTCAATGGGTTCAGTACTTCTCTCAGCAGGTACAAAGGGTAAGAGATGTATCCTTCCTAACGCAGAAGTCATGATCCACCAGCCTTTGGGCGGCGCTCAGGGCCAGGCAACAGAGATCCTTATCGCTGCTGACCACATCAAGGATACAAGAGTGAGACTCAACCAGATCCTCGCAGACAACTGCGGCAAGGACCTTGAGACCTTGATGAAGGATACAGACAGAGACCACTGGATGACAGCTCAGGAAGCACTTGATTACGGCATCGTAGACAAGATCCTTGACAGCAAGAAAGCATAAAAGAGATAGATAATTTGAAAGTCCGTAAAGGACTTTAGGAGGAAAATAAAATGGCAAAAGTAATTGGTATTGACCTTGGTACAACAAACTCATGTGTTGCAGTTATGGAAGGTTCTGAAACAGTAGTTATCCCTAATCCCGAGGGTAACAGAACAACACCTTCAGTTGTAGGTTTTACAAAGACAGGCGAGAGACTCATCGGACAGGTAGCTAAGAGACAGGCAGTTACAAACCCTGACCGTACCATCCAGTCCATCAAGAGAGAGATGGGTTCTGACTATAAGGTAACTATCGACGATAAGAACTACACACCTCAGGAGATCTCCGCAATGATCCTCTCAAAGCTCAAGAGCGATGCTGAGGCTTATCTCGGAACACCCGTAACACAGGCAGTTATCACGGTTCCTGCTTACTTCACAGACTCACAGCGTCAGGCTACAAAGGACGCAGGACGTATCGCAGGTCTTGAAGTTTTGAGAATCATCAACGAGCCTACGGCAGCTTCCCTTGCTTATGGTCTCGATAAGGAATCAGATCAGAAGATCCTCGTTTTCGACTTGGGCGGCGGTACATTCGATGTATCAGTGCTTGATATCGCTGACGGCGTTTTCGAAGTTCTTGCAACAGCAGGTAACAACAGACTCGGCGGTGACGACTTCGATAACAAGATCGTTGACTACCTCGTTGAATCATTCAAGACATCTGATGGTGTTGACCTCAGATCCGACCGTATGGCTATGCAGAGATTGAGAGAAGCTGCAGAGAAGGCTAAGATCGAGCTTTCCGGCGTTACATCTTCCAACATCAATCTCCCTTACATCACAGCTGATGCTACAGGTCCTAAGCACCTCGACATCACACTTACAAGAGCTAAGTTCGACGAGCTCACAGCTGATCTTGTTCAGAAGACTATGGATCCTGTTAAGCGTGCAATGAGCGATGCTTCCATCACACCTTCTGACATCGATAAGATCCTCCTCGTAGGTGGTTCAACAAGAATCCCTGCAGTTCAGGATGCAGTTAAGAACTACTTCGGCAAAGAGCCTTTCAAGGGCATCAACCCTGACGAGTGCGTTGCTATCGGTGCAGCTATCCAGGCAGCAGTTCTCACAGGCGACGTTAAGGGACTCCTTCTCCTCGACGTTACACCTCTTTCACTCGGTATTGAGACAATGGGCGGTGTATGCACAAAGATGATCGAGCGTAATACAACGATCCCTACAAAGAAGAGCCAGGTATTCTCCACAGCAGCTGACGGCCAGACACAGGTTGAGGTTCACGTACTCCAGGGCGAGCGTGAGATGGCAGCTTACAACAAGACACTCGGTAACTTCATCCTTGACGGTATCGCACCCGCACCCCGTGGTGTTCCGCAGATCGAGGTTACATTCGATATCGATGCTAACGGTATCGTAAACGTAAGCGCTAAGGATAAGGGCACTGGCCGTGAGCAGAAGATCACCATCCAGTCTTCTTCCAACATGAGTGAGGAAGATATCCAGAAGGCTGTTAAGGAAGCTGAGATGCACGCAGCTGAGGATAAGGCAAACAAGGAGAAGGTCGAAGTCAAGAACCAGGCAGAGACAGCTTGCTACCAGGCAGAGAAGACAATGAAGGATGCAGGTGACAAGATTTCTGACAGCGACAAGGCTCCTGTTAACGATTGCATCTCAAAGCTTAAGGATGCCATCTCCAAGGATGACACAGAAGCTATGAAGCAGGGTACTGAAGATCTCCAGCAGGCTCTCATGAAGCTCGGCGAGAAGATCTATCAGGCAGCAGGCGGAGATGCAGCAGCTGCAGGCGCAGGTGCCCAGGGTCAGCCTTCAGCTGAAGATTTCGCAGGTTATGGTTCTGAGTCCGCTGGTCCTGACAATTCAGGCGACGGCGACGGATTCAAGAGCGCAGGCGGCGACTTCTAATTGAATTAAAATCTGATACAATAGTCCGGCATGTCTGATTTCAGATGTGCCGGACACATGTATGTTAACTAATCGATGCCTCTTTCAGAGGCGCGAAAACAGAACGGAGGGGTTCCTCTTTGGCTAGAGATTACTATGAGGTTTTGGGAGTTACCAAAGGTGCTTCCGATGACGAGATAAAGAAGGCTTTCAGACAGCAGGCCAAGAAATATCACCCGGACTTGCATCCCGGTGACAAGGAGGCCGAGGCTAAGTTCAAGGAAGTCAATGAAGCCTATTCAATTCTGTCTGACCCCGATAAGAAAGCTAAATACGACAGATTCGGTCATGCCGGTGTTGATCCGAATGGATTCGGCGGTGGTGGCGGCTATGGCGGTGGCTATGGCGGCGGCGCATACGACGTTGACCTTGGAGATATCTTCAATTCATTCTTCGGAGGCGGATTCGGAGGTTCTTCAAGGAGAAGAACAGGTCCGCAGAAAGGTGCTGATCTTAAGTATCACATGGCGCTTGAATTCATGGAGGCAGCTTTCGGCTGCACCAAGTCTTTCCAGCTGACAAAAGAAGATCTCTGTAAGTCATGCAACGGTTCAGGCGCACAGCCCGGAACAACACCTGAGACATGTCCCACATGCAGAGGTGCCGGAAGAGTACAGCAGCAGACACAGACGCTCTTTGGTATGACCATGGTCACAAAGTCCTGCCCCACATGTAACGGCAGAGGTACAGTGATCAAGACACCCTGCTCACAGTGCAGAGGCAAGGGAAGACTCAAGACGATCAAGAATCTTTCTGTTACGATCCCCGCAGGTGTCGACACAGGCGATCTCCTTCCTGTAAGAGGAGAAGGTGAGCCCGGTACAAACGGCGGCCCTTACGGCGATCTTTACATTGAATTCAAGGTTAAGCCGCATGATGTTTTCGAGCGCAAAGGCAATACAACATACTGCAATGTGCCGATAACATTTGCCCAGGCAGCTTTGGGCGGTGAGATCGAAGTCCCGACTATTTACGGTAAGGAGAAGTACAGCCTCAAGGAAGGCACTCAGCCCGGCGATACGATCACGCTCAGGAACAAGGGTATTCCTAACAAGAATAACCCGAATCCGAACATGAGAGGCGACCACGTGGTCAAGTTCGTGCTCGAAGTTCCTACAGGTCTTAACCGTGAGCAGAAGCAGCTTCTTAATCAGTTCAACAATACGCTTACTGACCGCAACTATGCGAAGAGAAGCCTGTTCTTCCAGAAGCTTAAGAACATTTTTAAGTAATACAAAACGCTGATTTTACGCGGGAATTCTCATGTGGGTTCCCGCGTTTTTATTGAAGAGGTCATGACTATGAGATGGGCAGAAATAACGATAAAGACAACTGAAGAAGCTTCCGAAGCTATCTGCGAGATGCTCGCGCAGGTTGGTGCCGACGGCATTGCTTCACAGGACCCTCAGGAGTTCAGAAATACGATAGACAACGACCCTCTAAGCTACTGTGATGACGGCACTATCGAGAGCTATGGTGTTGACGTTGTCATCAAGGCTTATTTTGCCGAGACAGACGACGGTGTCATCCGCATGGGTGCAAAGAGCGAAGAGTTCGCAAATCCCGATGGCGTAGGCATGATCTACGGTTCCATCACTGACAAGGAACTTCCGACTTCTGAAGCCATGGACTTCATCAAGCAGCGTATCGCAGAGATAGGCGAGTTCCTTGACGTAGGCAAAGGCTTTGAAGGCTTCCGCTATGTTGACGACGAAGACTGGGCAAACAACTGGAAGAAATACTACGAAGAGTTCAGACTCTCAGACCGTATCGTTATCTGTCCTTCATGGATAGAAGAAGGCGATGCCGAGCTCGAAAAGGATGCCATAAAGGTTATCCTTGATCCCGGTTCTGCTTTCGGTACAGGTACCCATGAGACTACTTCCATGTGTGCAGAGATCTTAGACCGCGTGATCAAGCCTGACACCACTGTTCTTGACCTCGGTACCGGTTCGGGTATCCTTGCGATAATTGCAAGCAAGCTCGGCGCAAAGAGCGTTGATGCCGTGGATATCGATTCTCTGGCCGTAAAGGTCGCTGAAGAGAACTGCACGATCAATGAGTGCTCCAATGTCGAATGCTATACAGGCGAGCTTAAGAGCGTTAAGAATGCGCCTTATGACCTTATCGTAGCTAACATAATAGCTGACGTTATCGCAGAGATCGCGGCAGATATTCCCGCAGATCTTGCAGATGACGGAATCTTCGTATGCTCCGGCATCATCAATAACAAGAAAGAGCGCGTGATCGAGGCTTTGAAGGCTGCCGGAATGGAGATCATTGCCGAGCAGTCCAAGAACGACTGGATGGCGTATATAGCTAAGAAGAGGAAGATTTGATCTTTCTCGGAATAATCAGTTTTATAATGCTAGAGGGACTGTCTCAGAATGGATGAGATGGTCCCTGTTTATTTGGTATGGATCAAGGCGGTATCAGAGGTTTGCCAACAGGTTTTCGAAAATCCGCAGCAGTAAGGTTTTATCGTATTTAGAGAATCACAGTAAAAGTCACAGTATGTGCAATTGTTGACCGGTTTTTACGGCAACAGTTGCACAAAATGGGTGATTTATGCAATTGTTGGCTTATTTTTGAGCAAACAATTGCATCTCAAATCACTTGCCCAAAGGCTGTTCGTGTTGCAGATTTGTTGATGTCAAATTGCTGTTTTAGGTCAACAAAAAGCTGGATTTGTAGGAAAACCAACTATTTGTTGGCCTAAATCAAAAAAATAGTTCAACAAATCTGCTGCAAACATATCCGGGCTGTCCAAACCCCTGCTTTCAGGTTGTTTATTGCCCTTTTTAATATTATAATAGCGCGTGTTATTTATTAGACTAGGAGAACTATGATGAGATACGCGGCACAGAAGGGTACGAGGGACATTCTTCCTTCAGAGATCTACAATTGGCAGCTTGCAGAGAAGACTTTTGCTAATGTATGCCATTCCTTCGGCTATGAAGAAATCAGGATCCCGACATTCGAGCAGACAGATCTGTTCCAGAGAGGTGTCGGTGATACCACCGATGTTGTTACCAAAGAGATGTACACCTTTGAGGACAAGGGCGGAAGAAGCATTACGCTCAGACCTGAAGGTACAGCAGGTGTGGTAAGAAGCTTTATCGAGAACGGCATGACAAGCCTGCCTTCACCGGTAAGACTTTTCTACAACATCACGGCATTCCGTTATGAGAAGATGCAGAAGGGCAGAATGCGTGAGTTTCACCAGTTCGGCCTCGAGTCATTCGGTTCGGCAGGTCCTGATATCGATGCGGAGATCATTTCCGTTGTCGATGTTTTCTTCAAGAAGATGGGACTTAAGAACATCGCGCTCCACATCAATTCGATCGGCTGCCCCACATGCCGCAAAGAATACAACACACTTTTGAAGGATTATTTCAGACCTCATGTCGGAACAATGTGTGAGGACTGCCAGGCAAGATTCGAAAAGAACCCTTTGAGAATGATCGACTGCAAGGTCGACGGCGGCAAGGACATCGTCAAGAATGCGCCGAGACTCATTGATCACCTTTGCGATGACTGCAAGGCTCACTTCGAAGCTCTCAAGACAAGACTTGAGGCGATCGGCATTTCTTACACTATCGACCCGAATATCGTAAGAGGTTTGGATTACTATACAAGAACGGTTTTCGAGTTCGTATCTGAGAACGTCGGTACACAGGGAACTATCTGCGGCGGCGGAAGATATGACGGTCTCGTAGAAGACTGCGGCGGTACATCCACACCCGGTATCGGCTTCGCCATGGGCGTTGAAAGACTCCTTCTCGAAGCTGAGGCTCAAGGCGTATTGAAGGAAGCTCCTTCTTACACGAGGATCTATATCGCTTCCATGTCTGACGCAGCGAAAATCGAAGCACTGAAGCTTTGCTATGCATTAAGACTTGCTGACATCGGCTGCGAGACAGATATGGCAGGAAGGTCTTTTAAGGCACAGATGAAGTATGCGGGTAAGCAGGGAATTCCTTTCCTTGCTGTAATCGGAGATGATGAGCTTGCTTCAGGCGAAGTTAAGGTCAAGAACATGGCTGACGGTACGGAAACGCCCGTTAAGCTTGACGGTCTTGTTGATTTCATGACCGGAAAATGATTAGAAAAAGTTAGCATTTGCTGGAGGTAATATAATGCAGTCACGTACACATACATGTGGAGAATTAAGACTCGGAGATGCGGGCAAGAAAGTTATGCTCTCAGGATGGCTCGAGAATTTCCGTGAAGTCGGTGCAGAGCTCGGCTTTGTCGTAATCCGCGATTTCTACGGCACAACACAGATCGTTATCGAGACAGCCGAAATGATGAAGACATTCAAGGCTATCACAAAGGAGTCCACGATCAAGGTTGAGGGAACAGTAAGAGAAAGAAGTTCCAAGAACGATAAGCAGGCAACAGGCGATATCGAAGTAGTACCCGAGAAGGTTACAGTACTCGGCAGATGCCGTTATAACGAGCTTCCTTTTGAGATCAACCACAGCCGTGAAGCTGATGAAGCAGCAAGACTTAAGTACAGATATCTTGATATCCGTAACCCTGAAGTTAAGAAGAATCTCATCTTGAGAAGCAATGTTATCGCTGCCTTGAGACAGTCGATGATAGAGCACAACTTCATGGAGATCACAACTCCTATCCTTACGGTTTCTTCACCTGAGGGTGCAAGAGACTATCTCGTTCCTGCAAGAAAGCATCCCGGCAAGTTCTATGCATTGCCGCAGGCACCCCAGCAGTTCAAGCAGCTCCTGATGGTTTCAGGTATCGACAGATATTTCCAGATCGCACCCTGTTTCAGAGATGAAGACGCAAGAGGCGACAGATGCCCGGGTGAGTTCTACCAGCTCGATATGGAGATGGCTTTCGCAAGCCAGGAAGACGTTTTCGAGATCATCGAAGACGTACTGCCTCCTGTATTTGCAAAGTACGGTAAGTACAACAGGGCATCAGGTTCTCCTTTTGTACGCATTCCTTATCTTGAGGCAATGGAGAAGTACGGTACAGATAAGCCTGACCTCCGTATCGACCTTACGGTTACAGACGTAACAGACCTCATGAGAACAGAGGAGTTCGCACCTTTCGCAGAAGGCGAGATCAAGGCAGTCGTTATCTCTGGTTTCCACGAGAGCCGTAAGTTCATCGATAAGACAATGGCTGACTGCGAGATCCAGTCAGGCAGCAAGGGCTATTGGTTCAGAATGGATGAGAACGGCGAGATCGTCGGAGGCATCTCCAAGTTCGTAGCTCCTAAGAAGGACGAAGTTGTTGCTAAGCTCGGCCTTACGCCTGATACACTCGTTGTATTGTCTAGCGGCACTAAGGGCCAGGCACAGAAGATGGCAGGCGTTCTTGTAAAGACATTCGGCGCGGCAGTTCCGGGTCACATGGACAAGGAACAGTATGCATTCTGCTGGATCGTTGATTTCCCGATGTATGAGATCGGTGAGGAGTCCGGCGAATTAGAGTTCTGCCATAATCCTTTCTCAATGCCTTCAGGCGGTCTTGATGTTCTTCTCAAGGCAGAGAAAGGTGAGATCGATCCTCTGTCCATCATGGCAGACCAGTACGACCTCGTAGTTAACGGAATCGAGCTTTCTTCAGGTGCCGTACGTAACCACGATCCGGAGATCATGATCAAGGCATTTGAGCTTGTAAGACTTGGCGAGGAAGACGTTAAGAAGAAGTTCCCCGCTATGTATAATGCGTTCTGCTACGGCGCTCCGCCGCATGCAGGTATCGCTCCCGGTGTTGACCGTATGGTAATGCTCCTTTCAGGAGAGGATACGATCCGTGAGGTAATCCCTTTCCCGATGAACAAGAATGCACAGGACATCATGATGGATGCTCCGGGATATGTAACAGACAAGCAGCTTGAAGAATTGCATATCAGTATCACAGCTACTGATGAAACAAGCGGAGAGAATTAATGAGCGATAACAAGAATGAGATTTTCAAAATAACGGGCGCGCCCGTTGAGGAAGAAGTAAAGCAGTCTGAGGAGACAGATGTTGAAAAGACATCTGCTGAAGAAACTGGCTCGACGGAGAACGAAGCTTCTGAAAGCAAGCCTGTTTCTCATAAGAGAAGGCTCGAAAAGGGAAGCACCGCATATGAGATCCTTGACTGGTTCCGTACGATCTGCATCGGCGTTCTTGCCGGAATCTTCATCGTTGTTTTCCTCGTTCAGAGAGACAACGTTTACGGCGATTCCATGAAGCCGACACTGTCTTCTGGCGATGTAATCTATGCGCAGAAGATCTCAACTTATTTCCATTCATACAAGAGGGGTGACATCGTCATCCTGGATGGTCACGACATGGAAGGTTACTACAGTAAAGAGTATCTCGTTAAGAGAATCGTAGGACTTCCCGGAGAGACCGTAAAGATCGAAGACGGCAACGTTTATATCAAGCCTGCCGATTCCAGTGAGTTCTATCTTCTTCAGGAGAATTATCTTCCTGAAGGCACAAAGACGACCATGATGGACGATGCAATGAAGAAAGGCAACGAGATCGTATTGGGAGATAATGAGTATTACTGCCTTGGTGATAACAGACCTGTAAGTAATGACTCACGTAATCTCGGCCCCTTTACGGCAGACAGGATCAAGGGCGTTGCCATTATCAGAGTCTTCCCGCTTAATGAGATAAAGATACTCTGACATTAAGGAATAATACATGAGCGAAAACTACCGTAAATACATAAGAAACTTCTGCATTATCGCGCACATCGATCACGGCAAGTCCACACTGGCCGACCGTCTTATCGAGCATACACACGTAAGGGAAAAGCGTGAGATGCAGGACCAGATCCTTGATAACATGGACATTGAGCGTGAGCGCGGTATCACCATCAAGTCACAGGCCGTAAGACTTCCTTACGTTGCTTCTGACGGCAATACATATCTGCTTAATCTTATCGACACGCCAGGCCATGTCGACTTCAATTATGAGGTCTCGAGATCACTTGCGGCATGTGACGGCGCGATCCTTGTTGTAGACAGCTCGCAGGGTGTCGAAGCACAGACTCTTGCCAATGTTTATCTGGCAGTTGATGCTGACCTTGAAGTGCTTCCGGTAATCAACAAGATCGATCTTCCTTCCGCAAGACCTGAAGAGGTCCGTCAGGAGATCGAAGACGACATCGGACTTGATGCTTCTTATGCTCCGCTTATCTCGGCAAAGAGCGATATCAATATCGACGAAGTATTGGAGAAGGTAGTTGAATATCTTCCCGCACCTGAGGGCGACGAGAATGCGCCTCTGAAGGCCCTTGTTTTCGATTCCAAGTACGATTCGTATAAGGGCGTTATCGTCAGCGTAAGAGTCAAGGACGGCACCGTAAAGACCGGTGACCGCATAAGGATGATGCACTCCGGAAAAGAGTTCACCGTAACCGAATTAGGTATGTTCCATCCGGGCGAACTTGTTCCTACAGAATCGCTCAAAGCAGGCGAGGTAGGATATATCTGCGCTTCGATCAAGAACGTAAGAGATACCGCTCCGGGCGATACCGTTACGCTTGCGGAGAACCCTGCAGAAGAGCCGCTCATCGGATATAAGGGAATCCAGCAGATGGTATTCTGCGGAATCTATCCCGTTGACGGTGCGAGATACGGCGACCTTAAGGATGCTCTCGAAAAGTTAAGATTAAACGATGCTGCCCTCTCATTTGATGCAGAGACATCAGCAGCTTTGGGCTTCGGTTTCAGATGCGGATTCTTAGGACTTTTGCACTACGAAGTAATCCAGGAAAGACTTGAGCGAGAGTTCAATCTCGATCTTATCAGCACAGCGCCTTCCGTTATCTATAAGATCTATCTTACAGACGGCTCAGTCGTTGACTGCTCCAACCCTACGAACATGCCTGATCCGGCATCCATCGATTACATGGAAGAGCCTATCGTTAAGGCAACGATAATGCTTCCTAAAGAATATGTCGGAAATATCATGGAGCTCTGCCAGGAGCGCCGCGGTGAATATACAGACATGAAGTATCTTGATGAGAAGCGTGTAATGCTTCACTACAAGATGCCTTTGAATGAGATAATCTATGACTTTTTCGATGCGCTCAAATCACGCACGAGAGGTTATGCTTCACTTGACTACGAGCCTGCAGGATACCAGAGATCCAAGCTCGTTAAGCTCGATATCCTCCTTAACGGAGATCCCGTCGATGCATTGTCATTCATCGTACATACGGACAAGGCCTACGCAAGAGGAAGAAGAATGTGCGAGAAGCTCAAGGAGAACATCCCGAGGCAGCAGTTCGAGATTCCCGTACAGGCTGCGATCGGCGGCAAGATCATTGCAAGAGAGACGATCAAGGCTTACCGTAAGGACGTTACTTCCAAGTGCTACGGCGGTGATATCTCACGTAAGAAGAAACTTCTCGAAAAGCAGAAGGAAGGTAAGAAGCGTATGAGACAGGTAGGTTCCGTCGAAGTACCGCAGGAAGCCTTCATGAGCGTTTTGAAACTTGATGATGAGTAAAAATTTAAGGGACTGTCGCTGATCACTGCGATGGTCCATGTTTCTTTGAAAAAATCACAGTAGAAGTCACAGTACACCCTGACGGTTACTGTGATTTTTCTGCGATATGAGATCAATGACTCCGAAAAAAATACGGCATTTTGAGACGACGCCTTTATATGTATAATTAATACCATGAAGATAAAAACTAAGCACATCACATACGAACAAGCTATGGCTCTTCCTTCGTGGGAGCATAAAAAGCCTAAGAAGCCGTCCGCTCTGCTTGCAGGCGTTGCACGTCTCCTGCTTAACGGCGAGCTTAAAAAAGTTGATTTCACATATGATCAGATCGACATGGATAAAGCCGGCGACGGCCCGTGGATGATACTGATGAATCATTGCAGCTTCACAGATCTTTCCATAGCTTTCAAAGTGCTTAAAGGGCGTCCGTTCAGCATAGTCTGCACGTCTGATGCGCTGGTAGGCAAAGAAGGTCTTATGAGGTCGTTGGGCTGTATACCCACAAGGAAATTCGTTTCAGATATTTCGCTGATCTCCGATATGGATCATGCGCTTAACGTCAATAAGGCAAGTGTGCTGATGTATCCTGAAGCCGGTTATTCTCTTGATGGTACAGGCACCAGGATCCCCAGAAGATTAGGCGTACTTCTTAAGAAACTTAAGCATCCTGTCGTCATGATCACCACATATGGAGCTTTTACCAGAGATCCGCTCTACAATAATCTTCAGAAGCGCGATGTAAAGGTAAGCTGCACGATGAAGTGCCTTTTTACTCCTGAAGAGCTTGCCAACACAAAGGTAAGACAGATAGATGAGATGCTGGATAAAGAATTCACGCTCGATTACTTCAAGTGGCAGCAGGACAACAATATCGAGATAGATGAACCTTTCAGAGCTGACGGTCTTAACAGGATTCTTTATAAGTGCCCTCACTGCCTGAAGGAAGGTATGACAGAAGGTAAGGGAATCAACTTGACATGCCACGGGTGCGGAGCTTCTTATGAACTCGATACTTTGGGAAGGCTTAAGGGAATTAATGTCGAGCCGAAGTTTACTCATATTCCTGATTGGTTCAAATGGGAAAGAGAACAAATCAAAGAAGAAATCTCTAAAGGGACATATGCTCTTGATGTTCCTTGCGATATAGCGGTCCTTAAGGATTCCAAGGCTCTCTATATGATAGGAACAGGAAGGCTTCACCACGATAACAACGGATTCATACTTGACGGTTGTGACGGCAAACTTCACTACGAACAGGCACCAAGTGCTTCTTACAGCGTTAATTCCGATTACTTCTGGTATGAGATAGGAGACATAGTTTCCATCGGTACGAACGACTGCCTGTATTTCTGCTTCCCTAAAGAAGGCGACATTGTCGCGAAAACAAGGCTTGCCGCAGAGGAGTTATATAAGCTTTCCAAGGGCAAGACATCGTCTGAAAAAGAAAGCGAATAAGGCATTAATAGAAAAAGTATATTCCAAGGCTCTTTCCGCACAAGCGAAGCGCGGATGAATTCGAGCCTTGGAATGATTTTTATCTTAGCATCTGACGTCCAAAACCCTGCTTTTCAAAGTCAGTGGCATTCTCATCAGGCCCCTGGGTTTCAGCCTCGGGGATAGCTGTTTTGAAGTCGAAGCTTTGTTTATCAGCGTAATTCCATCCTTCCTCGAGTGATACGAAATCCTTTGTTGTCTCAATTGCCGTGACAGGAAATGCGGTATCGTAATAGTTTTCGACACCGGGTTCGGGAGCCAGGTCGTGGCTGCTTGCCTTCGAAAGCATCTCGATATCATGCTTTTCCCTGCTGTGAAGGACCTTCGGCAGGATCTCCGCGCACACATATGCAGCTCCGCCGAGTGCAAGAAGAAGTAACAGAAGTTCAAACGGATGCTCGAAAATAAACATCATGACTGCCGAGTCTCTGGAGAAGCCTGAGATAAAACGCAGGATACCCAAAATGATGGCCGGTGTGGCATAAAGGAGAACACGAAGGCCGGAGTTCCAGCTGACTGCTTCCATTCTGGCTTTTCTACCGGTGCGTTCTATTGTTTCCCAGCCTTTGGCATAAGGGAACTCGCCTGAGACTTTACCCGTCTGACCGTTAACGATGTACTGATAATTAACGCCGTCGTAATCAACACTTAAGAACCAGCAGGGAAGAAGTGCATACTTAATATCCTGATTGTTATAAGTAACAACGCTCATGTCTGAACTGGGAACGAAGTCATCGTAACCGAAATCAACCGCATCGCATACCTGCAAAGCATATTTGTCGAGTCTCTTGTAGATCCTGTCTGTCATGTCGAGAGGCTGTTCATCGTACTTTTCCGCAAAGTATCCCTGAAGGAATTCAGGTCTGAATCTTTCGAGCGCCGAATAGTCAAAGGGCTCTGCGGCAGCCATAAGGTTGTTGGCTATCTTGAGCTCTCCGTCGAACGGTACGTCCTTGAGTCTGAAATTGACTTTGCCGTATGTCAGTCTTGAAAAGCTTTGTGATGTTGACGAGTGATTTTCCTGATATGCCTCATCTACCATCTTTCCGGTCTTGGCCTGTCCGGCAACTTTTACTTCAACCTCTGATGAGATAATCCACGTAGGAACATAAAGCCCCGTCATCTTTGACAAGACTTTGGCCGATTTGAAGTTCTTGGGAAGGTGACCGACGCTTTCGCAGTGTTCTTCAAATATCTTGATCGCCTTTTCCTTATCGAACTGGAAAGGAATGATGTAGTCGGGTTTGAACTCACGCGTAAGTCTTCTTGTAACGAGTGCAGGTGAACCGCAGAAAGCACAGAACGTTGACGAAGTGTTCTTATCCGTTACGATCTCTGCACCGCATGAATTACAGACGATCTCAATACGCTCAGCATCTTCCTTGCTGATCTCTATCGTACCGTCGTAGTTTTTCTCCGGATTTAAAAGTCCGAATGAGCCGACTTTCTCAAGTGTATCGGGATCGAAAAGACCACCGCAGTTGCGGCAGATCGATGCACCGTGTTCAGCATCATAAACAAGGTTGGATGCACAGTTCGGACACTTATATGAGTCTGCCGAGAAAGTCCTGACCTTGGGTGAGCCGAATCTTCCTGCGTTATTTGCAGGATTATCCCAAATTGCCATATAACACTACCCCTTTGATTTCTTATTCCTAAATAAATATACATTAAGGATCAAATTAATGTCAATTATAATTGATTTGTCTGATTTGCCCTTTCAAACATGATCCCAAATCACACTTTTTGTACAGTTTAATTTACTTTTTTAGGTCGGAGAATCTTTCCGACCTTTTTATCTATTAAGCTCAGGCCAAATGAGACCGGAATTGAACATGCAAGAACTACAAGCACAAACAACGGTACATTCTTGATGTAATAGACAGGCAGTGCAGGTTCCTTGATCATGCAGTAACCGAACATATTGATGAAGATTCCGTGGATAAGATAGAGTTCCAGAGTGAACTTGCCGAGGAATCTGAGGACGGGATTTCCGACCTTCATCTTCATGCTGAGAAGGTAATAGAGCATTGCAAATGCGATGGTATAAAGGAACTGGAAGATCCATGCGAAAAGATCTGCCTTATAACCGTTTGCCTCTGTCCAGTATGTGTGCGTTATCTGGAAATACAGATTGCCTGCATTATCAGCAAGACGCCATAAAACGGCAGCAGCTGCTATGGTGATGATCAGTTTTAATGCATAGAGCTTTTTGCAGCTCTCGAAAAACTTCTTCTCAAATTTAGACACAAGGATTCCCAAAAAGAACATGTGGACAGTGTTGAACCACCATGTGCCGTAACCGTATCTGATGCAGAAGAAAACCCATGCACCTGAGCCTAGTGCAACCGTAAGTATTCCTGCCCAGTCTTTTTTGAAAAGACCGAAACCTACATAGAAGAGAATGTAAAGGAGCAGTATGCAGGGAATATACCAGATGAAAGGGTGGACGGTATCGTGGTTTCCGGTCATGAAGGGGTTCTTGAATCTTATCGGAAGATGTCTTAAGTGTCTGAAGTAGACATATACGAGTTCCGTAAGTATTGTAGGAATAAGGATCGGGATTATCCTTACCGGTATGAAACGCTTGAAGAAATCAGGCTTTGTTTTCGCGCTCTTGTAAAGACCGAAGCCCGAACAGAAGAGGAACATTCCGACCATCGGATATCCTGCTGTTACGAAGATGTCCAGTCCCTTTCTGATGAAGACGGGGTTGAGCCATGGGGCGCATGTGACCTGGGCCATGTGATGGAAGCAGATGATGACAGCGCAGAAACCAAGGAAACACTTGGTCTGGTCAAATGACATATTGCCGTCGTTCCATTCTTTTTTCTTGCTGAATTTAATACCGACAAAAAGAAGTGCTGCCAGTGCGACATACCAGATAGCGATCATAATTACCCCCGGGATGAATATTCATTATTCAAACCAGGTAATTATACCAAATAGTTATGCTGTAGGTCTTTGGTATCCGCACTCGCTGCAGAATTTTCCGGTAAGACCTTTAGTGCCGCATTTGCAGTCCCATGTCCCGTCGGAATTAAGTGTTGAACCTTCAGTTGAGACATCAGGTGCGGGCGCAGGATTTGCAAAGCCCTGCATCATGCCCATACCCATGAAACCATTCATCGGCATCGGCTGCGGAACAGGTTCTCCTGCGTTATATGCAGCTGCGATATAAGGATTAACGTTAGATACTTCGATATGTGCGCCTGATTTAGTTACACATTCCCTGATCAGTTCGCAGATTGCCTTATCGACTTCAGATCCGCCCATTTCGCATGCGGTTTCACCGATGGTCCTCCTGATCCCGGGACAGCCTGTGAGCAGGGAATCGTCATAGATAATGGTAAGTGAAGAACTTGCGGAATAATCCATGGGCATCATGGATCTGTCGACAGGTATGCTCGGATCTCTTTGGACGTAATGCCATCCGGGGATGTTTTCCTTATCGGAAATCTCCTGGATCTTTGCAAAGATATCAGATTCAACTTCTTTGCTGTCGGTCTGTTCGGGAAGGTTGCCTGCCTTCCTGTATAACTCGACTAGAACAGTTCCGTCCTTGCCTGGTATCTTGCTAATCTTCTGCTTGGTGGTTACGTTGCTGTTGTACATCATTCCGCTTGAAAAATGATGAGTCTCAATTGCGGTTACGGGACCGTGCTCTTCCTTTATCAGACGTGCTTCTTTTAAGGCAGGATATTTCTTTTCCTCTGATATGAGCGCTTCATTTGAAGCAGCAGTGAAAAATGCTTTGCGGAATTCATCGGAAGCTTTTTTATATATGTCTTCAGTTCCTTCTCTGAAAGTAATCTCTGATGAAGTGCCGTCATCAAATTTAAGCGTCAGGGAAGTGATGACGTGAGTATGCTCGTCATTGTAAATAACGGGATCGGAGGACGTTTTGCCGATCCATTCCGTGATCTTGTATTTTTCGATGAGTGATCTGAAAATACCGATCGTTTCATTGGTAAGTTTGAAGTGCTTTACTGAAATATCATTTGAGAATCTGAAGTTTTCCGTGATCTCAAGGTTATCTCCGGTAAACGGAATATCCGCATCGATTATCTGATCGATGGTCGGACTGAACATTATGAACTTATAGCTTAACCCGGTGATGTTCATAGGCGCTCCTTAATTCCAATGCAAATGGCTATAAAAAATCGAAAAACTGTAATATAGATACTTTACCTTCGTGATTATTATGGTATCATTCTTTGCTATATCTTGTGAAATGGGGGGGGAGACAGTATGAGGGATAACCTTAAAAGAATGATAAGTTACTACAAGCCTTATCTGGGAACATTTTTCCTGGATATGCTTTTCGCGATTGTAGCTTCAGGCATATCACTTGTAATCCCTCTCGTAGTCGGAGATATTACAAATGAGATCCCGCACCTGACAGCAGAAGAGGGCATGAGAAAGATCCTGACATTTGCAGTGATCCTCGTTGCACTTGTCATAATCCAGTTCTTTGCGAATTACTACATCTCATATGTCGGTCACGTCATGGGCGCCAAGATGGAATACGATATGAGGGCCGAGATATTTGCGCACTACCAGAAACTCTCATTCTCGTTCTACGATGACCAGAAAGTTGGACAGCTCATGAGCAGGATCACGAATGACCTTTTTGAGATCACTGAACTCCTGCATCACGGACCTGAAAATATAGTTATTTCTCTTATAAAGATAATCGGCTCGTTTGTGATCCTTACTTGCACCAGCGGTTATCTGACTATCGCAGCATTCATCCTTTTGCCTGTGATGTTTGTCTTTGCTTTTATCCTTAACAAGAGAATGCGCAAAGCCTTTAAGATGAACAGGGTAAAGATCGCGGAGATCAACACGCAGATCGAAGATAACCTCTCAGGTATAAGAGTCGTTAAGTCTTTTGCAAATGAAGAGATCGAGAACGAGAAATTCAAGATAGGCAATGACGGATTCCTCAAGGCGAAGAAGGCAAGTTACCTTAACATGGGTATCTTCCATTCCGGCATGACGGCATTCACATTCCTTATCAACATCCTGGTCATCGTTGCAGGCGGTATTCTCATGAGCAAAGGACTCATCGAAGTGTACCAGTTTGTTACGTTCCTTCTTTACATCAACGTATTCACGGAGCCTGTAAGAACGCTTATAGATTTCACGGAGCAGTTCCAGAACGGTTATACGGGATTCGAGCGTTTTGTCGAGATGATCAACATTGAGCCTGACATCAAGGACAAGGATGGTGCAGAGCCTCTGACGGACGTTAAGGGCGATATCAAATTTGAGGATGTCTCATTCAAATACAAGGAAGGCGCGCACAGGGTATTAAGGCACATCAATCTTGAAGTCCCTGCAGGCGCTTATGTTGCCCTGGTCGGTTCTTCCGGCGGCGGAAAGACAACGCTTTGCAGCCTTATACCCAGATTCTACGACGTTACCAAAGGCACGATCAGGATCGACGGAAAAGATATTAGAGATGTAACCCTCAAGAGCCTTCGTGACAACATCGGAATAGTCCAGCAGGATGTCTATATGTTTGCCGGTACTATCTGCGACAACATCAGCTACGGAAGGCCGGGTGCGACTGAAGATGAGATAATCGAAGCTGCAAAACTTGCGAACGCGCATGATTTCATCATGTCCCTTCCTCACGGTTATGCAACTGATATAGGCCAGCGTGGCGTTAAGCTCTCCGGCGGCCAGAAGCAGCGCATCTCAATCGCGAGAGTTTTCCTTAAGAACCCGCCTATCCTTATCTTCGATGAAGCTACGAGCGCGCTCGATAACGAGAGTGAGAATATCGTCAAAGAGTCTCTCGAAAGACTTGCAAAGAACAGGACTACGCTTGTTATTGCCCACAGGCTTTCGACTATAAGAAATGCCGAGAGGATCTTAGTCCTTACCGAGAACGGCATCGAAGAGAGCGGAACCCACGATGAGCTGATGCGTAAGAATGGTGTTTACGCTTCGCTCTATAAGTTCAACGCCTGAAGTTTTAAGTGACCCCTTGGAGTTTGTCTGACTTCAGGGGTCTAATTCAATATGATCTTCAGGGGTTAACTTCAAACAGAAGGGGCTGTCCCAATAGGGGTAGCCCAATACGATCAGCCCAATATGTTCTAACTGATTTGAATAGCCCTTCAAATTCGAATTTACCTACTAAAATCCGATTTTTCGAATTTGGTAGGTAAGGGGGTGGGGGTATATGACCCATAATCAGCCCGTTTTGAATGTTGAATGTGGTGTTTGAAGCAGATTTTGCCGTGTTTTTCGAAGTCTTAATGGGTATAGGAGTTCTATAAGGCGTCATTCAAGCGGATATTCAGATAGAAATTACCTACTAAAATCCATTTTTTGTAATTTAGTAGGTAAATATCGGTTTCGAAAACATCTGCATACCCCCTGGGGGTATATGGATTCCGGCATGCCACCTTTCTAAACCCGAGATCTGAGACACCTCAATATTGTTTTGTTGCATTAAATAAATAATTTTTTTTGACATTTCCGATATTAATGTATAATGAAAAATTATGGGGAATTTTCAATGAGCGTTCAAAAAGAAAGGGGTTTTATTATGAAAACTGCAGGAAAAAGTGTGCTCAAAGTACTGCTGTCATTTACCATTGCAATCTCATGCCTGATCGGTATCGGCATGACATCTTTGGCAGATGATGTGACTATAAGTGATTTTGAGTATAGTGGAGTTTATAAGGATGGTTATGTAATCCGCATTACAGCCGAAGAATACGCTATCAAATCTGGTCCAAATACTACCAGTTTTGTTCATAAAGGTGATTATTTGACCGTCAGCGCGAAGGTTGATGACGAAGGATTAATAATTTATGGATTTACCAAGGGTGATGAATTTATTCAGCTTTCTACACCACAATTTGCGTTTCAGACTGATGGATTGGTTTTGAAATCAGGTGACGGTAAAAGTTTAGAGACCGCATTCGTTTTTGAAGTTCACAGCACTCTTGATGACGAACAGAAGGCTGTTCAGGATATGATCGATGCCCTTCCCGGTGTTGATGAGGTCACTGAAGAAGACAGAGCTGATATCGAGGCTGCCAGAGAAGCGTATGAAGCGTTAACCGATGAGCAGAAAGAAGTTGTGTATATTAACAAGCTGAATGCAGTTGAGAATCAGATCGATAAGAACAAAGCTGCTGAGGTAAATGATCTTATCGATGCAATCGGTGAAGTTGATGATTCTGATGAGTGCCGTGACAGGATCCAGGCTGCAAGAGATGCATACGAAGAATTGACGGAGAATCAGAGAACATATGTTACTAACTATAATGTTATGTTCGCAGCTGAAGAAAAATACATTGGCTTGATAAGAGACAAACTCATTAAGGACGTTACAGACAAGATCAATGCTCTCCCGGATGCTGATAAGCTCACGATTGATGATTTTTATGAAGTTTATGAAGCCGAATATCTCTTCTATGAGGAATTATCGGAAGATGAGCAGGCTGCTTTTGATCCTGTTCTTAAAAAGAAGCTTGATGAAGCAATGAATGTTGAGTATTTAATCTTTTTGGATGCCGGCAAGAAGTTGCTTAACGATTACGAAGACCTTTTCCGTGAACTTGATGAAGAAGACTACGAGTGGATTTATGGTAGTGTTAAGGAGATACTTGATGAAGCAGACGCTTTAGTTGCTGCCGGAAAAACACCTGACGGTACAGCGTTTGATATTCTTATTTGGGGCGTTATAGGTGCTGATTCATACCTTGTTGATAATTACGAGTTCCTTGAAGGTGATGGTGCAGTATGGACAGAAGGCAGTACGGATCCCATTGTAGTCAGAATTCGTAGGATCGGACTTGATGGTAAGAGTTTCGACAGCACGTACTTCCGCTTTGGAGAAGCCGGCGGAAAGATCTATGTTGATGGTGTTCTGGTTGACAGCAAGTATTTTACAGCTGAAGAAGGCAGTGTAATCCTTACGATCCTCCCTGAGTTCCTTAAGACTCTTTCAACAGGCGAGCATACGCTTACAGTAATGTTTGAGAGTGCAAATTCTTCTGATCTGATTTCAGTAACAACAAAGTTTACTGTTAAGTCTGCTGCTGCTGTGCCTGCATCAGGCGAATCGGTAAGCCACTATGTTGTATTAGGTGCTGCGCTTACTCTGCTCGGTGTAACTGTATTTGTTTCCAGAAAGCGTTTGCTGGATTCAATAAAGTAATTAATCTATAATTCTGATCAAACTAAAAGAGGATGCTCAAGTGAGCATCCTCTTTGTATTTTGGTGCGCCTGACAGGACTTGAACCTGCACACCTCACGGCACCAGAACCTAAATCTGGCGTGTCTGCCAATTTCACCACAGGCGCTCGTCGGCGACCATTATATCACTTTGATTGCTAAATATCATAATCATGTCATTAGCATAGTAAAAATGAAACTCTGTGATAAGATTGTCGGGGAAGTCATAAGATACTTTCATTTTTACTTAGGAGTTTATTTGTGTCTGAGAAAAGAAAGCGCAGAGAAAACATAATAACGGCCCTTCTTATCGCAGGAATGTGTATAGTTGTAGGCGGAACGATAATCTTTGTCATTAAGTTTTCGCGGGGCGGTGATGAGAATAAACTGTTGTCGGCAGGAATGACTGAAGCAACTGATGTTTCACTTGAAAGCGTGACGGATGTTGTAAGTACTACTTCTGTTACTTCAGAGACAACGGATCCCGAGACTTCTGAGACAACTGAAGAAACAGCAGAGACTACTCCTGAACCCACACCGACTGAAGAACCCACACCCACGCCGGAACCTGAACCCGAGAAGTTAACGAGTATAAGGAACTTAAGCGCAGGAACGGTTTTGAGCCGCGATGAGATCGATACGGATAACCTGTCGCAGTATTTCACTTCTGAGGAGATCGAAGAGGGCGACAGCGTTTATGACAGGATCTACGGCCAGTCTTATGTAGATAATGACAATATCGATCTGAGCGATCTGAGATATCTCAAGATGCTTCACGTGAACTTTGACGGTGATTACCAGGTCGGTGAGATGATAGTAAATGAACTCGTTGTTTCAGACGTTCTGGATATCTTTGAGACCCTTTGTGCAGAAGGCTATGAGATTTATTCGATGTATCTTATCGATGATTTCTGGGCAGGTGATCCCGATGATTCGGACTGGTATTCGATTGAAGCAAATAACACATCCTGTTTCTGCTACAGAACGGCAACTGGTTCAGGCAATCTTTCCAAGCATGCTCTGGGCAGGGCAATAGACATCAATCCCCAGCAGAATCCTTATGTTACATACGATTCTGATGGTGATGCCCACTATTCTCATGATAATGCATCGGACTATGTATACGACAGATATGACGGCGATCATATGATCACTACAGACGACAGGGCATATGAACTTTTCATCAATTACGGATGGACATGGGGCGGTAACTGGTCGAGACCCAAAGACTATCAGCACTTTCAAATGTAAGCCTGAAGTGAAAAAAGAATTGACTAACTGATTTTCACTTGATAATATTTTGGAATGATAATTCCTGACAGAAGAAAACAGATCCTGGATATTTTGGAAGAAGAGGGCGAGATCAATACGACCGTCCTTTCAACGCGTCTTGGCGTCACCGGAGCTACCATCAGAACTGACATCAGAGCCCTTGAGAGAGAAGGCGCTATCGTCAGATTCCACGGCGGTATCAAGCTTCCTCACAAGATGCCTTCCTACAGCGGCGAGAACTATATGGTCAGAGCCGTTACCCACGTCGATCTTAAGAATGCCATAGGTGCAAAGGCTGCAACGCTTGTAGGAAGCGGAAATACGATTTTCATGGATGCGAGTTCAACGACCTTTCATATGATTCCTTACCTCAAGAAAGTTAAGGATGTTACAGTTATCACCAATGGTATCCATACTGCGATGGAACTCCAGAGAAACAGCAATTTCAAGTCGATCATCATCCTGGGCGGAATGCTGAGACCGCATTCGGGTGCCATCGAGGGTCTTTCATCCAAAGAAATGATCGGAAGGCTTTCAGCTGAGTTTTATTTTGTTTCCGGTAACGGTTTTTCTGCCGATGCCGGACTTTCAGGTGATAATTTCTTTGAGCTTGAGCTTAAGAGACTTTGCGCAGACCGTGCCAAGAAGATCGTTGCACTGATCGATTCGACCAAACTGGGTGCTGATTCTGCTTCTTCGTTCATCCCTGCCGAGAAGATCGATTATCTCGTAACTGATTCAGGCGCTTCTCCCGAGAGCGTTGCTTTGTGCCGTGCAAAGGGCATTGAAGTACTTATTGCGGACGTTTGATCACTAATCGTTCGAAAATACTATTTATTTTTCTTTTAATGTTATAATACTCGGATAAAGTCATTTTCTTTAAAGAGGTTAGGAAGATGCAGATCAATCCGATTATTTTGCCCAGCTGGCTTTCAAGCAAGTGCGTATTCCAGCAGGGTGTAGAACTTAAGATCGAGGGTGTTGCCGCACCCAGTGCTACAGTTACTCTCGAAATAGTCAAAGACCCGACGGACGGCAGAAAGGTCAGTAAACTCGATACCGATTACGGTGTCATCTTAAGCCGTGAGACCACTACGTCCTCAAAGGGCAAGTTCAGTTTTACGATCCCGCCTTATAAGGCTTCCAGCGACTCTTATACATTTTCGTTTAAGTGCCTTACCGACCAGACTACTCTGACCGACTTGCGATGCGGTGACGTCTGGGTCTTCTTGGGATCTGATTTCCTGTCTATCCCCATGAAGGAAGCAAATGCCACTAAGGCTCCTTTGAAGCGCAAGGTAATGAATTACCTGAGATTCTTCTCTCCCGTAAGATCAGGTCTCGAAAAGGGCGAGGAAGTATATCCTGCAGAAGAAAAGACACATTACAAGGAAGCTGAGTGGATCAAGGTCACCGAGACTGCAAAGCTTTCTGAGGTTTCTTCTTCCGCTTTTGCTTTCGCATACAGATTGAGTGACCAGATTTCTTATCCTGTAGGTGTAGTAGATCTCTCATATAACGATTCGACCATCCTTAACTGGATCGCTCCTTTTGCCATGGACAGGGTTGAAGCGTTAAGGGACGTTGTAGAGCAGATGGGTCTTTATCTCGACGAGGAAGGCTATAAGAAGCTTCTTGAGATCGACGAGAAAAAGAAGAAGGCCGTTGAACTTAAGGAAGAGTACAAAGAGACGATCGAGTCCGGCGATATCGACATTTCGATGCAGGATGAGATCAAGAGACTGGAAGGTCAGGATCCTGACGATATAAAGCCTCTTGATATCGATTTCCCTACGTCAGGAGACAGTTCACTTAACGAGACAAAGGGACATAAGGAGAATATCTCATTCTCGTCAGCAAGCCAGCTTGATTTCGGCATGGTTCCCGAGAAAAAAGATGACGGCAGGCTCACAAAGGAAGATGAGAAGAAGTTCATCAAGCAGAAGTTCAGAATGTCCATTCTTTACAGGACAAAGCTTGCGCCTTTGAAGAATCTCGCGGTTAGAGGATTCTGCTTCTCGCCTGACAAGGGAGAACTCCTTTTCGACAGATATGATCTTTTCCTCATGGGACTTCTTACGACTCTTGCTGAAGTATTTGAGCCGAAGGAAGTTTTCGATGAGACGGTCATGCCTTCGATACTTTTCGTAACGATGCATCCTAATGACGTTGACTTCGAAAATCCTTACAGCGTTCTCGAATTCAACGAGAATTTCACGGCATTTACAAAGCTCCTCAGCATGCCTTCGGGAATCGTAAGCATGCATGA
Source organism: Oscillospiraceae bacterium (assembly GCA_015069205.1). Lineage (GTDB taxonomy): Bacteria > Bacillota > Clostridia > Saccharofermentanales > Saccharofermentanaceae > Saccharofermentans. Next base: position 115,662 of record SVIZ01000003.1, on the reverse strand, counting down.
CATGCTCCTTCCGGATAAGACGATAAGCTTTATCCTCGGAATGAGACTTGCTACGATCGCTTTGGGCACACACTTCTCACCTAAGATGAGTAAGTCTTCACCTGAGCCGAATGACATCGAGATTGCAGGCAACAAGAGAATCATCAAGTTCAGCAACTTGGGTTCTGGACTCAATTACAATGACGCATCAGGCGAGATCACGGGATTTGCCGTAGCAGGTGAGGACCGTATCTTCTATCCGGCTCACGCAAAGAGCCTTTACGGAATGTGCGTAATGGTATGGAGAGACGACGTTGAAGAACCGCAGTCCATCACATACGGCTTCACGCCTTTCCCTCACGATGCGACACTTAAGAACGGTGAAGACCTCCCGATCCTTCCTTTCAGATTCGACAGGGATCCCGCATACTTCGCACCTGACTTAAGCTTTACACGCTGCGACTGTCTTGAGTTTGTCGGCAAGAGAACACCCGATTCAGACTTTGAGACATTAGAGATCTACAGAACATTCAAGGGTAAGGGAATCATTTCCCAGGATAATATCCATAAGCTTACGGGCAGTGCTTCTTTGAGGATCCGTTATGAGACAGACAAGTCGCTTTACGGATTTGAACCCTGCCTTGAGTACGCTTCGCTTTTCGCGCCCATTGAGATCTGGGGAAGATCAAGGATCCAGCTGTCGGTATTTAATCCCGACCAGAAGAAGAAAAAGCTTATCGTCGAAGACTTCGGTGAGGCCGAGATAAAGCAGCAGCTTACATGGCAGACGATCACTCTTGAGTATTCCGAAGACGGTCCTATCAAGCTCGACAAGCTGAGAATCTTTATTGAAGACAAAGAACGCAACGGCGAGATCTATATCGACTCGATCAATTTTATCTGAACAGAGGGCTAATTTATGAGCAACAAGCTTCTTTCTGCAATCGAAGATGATGTTTTCTTATCTGAAGGTTCGGTGCCTTTCGTAATCGAAGGATTAGAGCATTCTTACGATACGAAGGATTCACTTCCTGATGAGAGTATGCATAATTCGCATGAGCTTCTTTATTTGAGAGAAGGCAAGATCGACCTTATCATCGGCAGCGAGACGATTACGCTTACAAAGGGTTCCGTCATTGTAATAAGACCTCTGGTAAGGCACAAGCTGGTAATCAAGAGCAGCAAGGCCGACATGCTGAATCTCTATTTCGGATTTATCCATGACACTTCAGATCTTGAAGCCACCAAGGAATCGAGAAAGACAAACAAGACGATTCAGGCAAAGAGCAACAGCGCAGGTCCGAGCGTGTCGATCCCGGGTTCTTTTGCAAAGATCTCTTTGGAGAGTTTCCTTAAGTTTGCTGACCTCGGTGTTACTGAAGATAATGACATCACGAGACAGCCTTTCTTCGTTATCAAGGGCAACGAGAAAAAGGAGATCGACCAGCTTTCGGAGCGCATCGTTCTCGAAGAAGCAGAGAACCGTTATGCAAAGGATCTCATGGTACATACTCTTATGGTAGAACTCATGATAATCCTCTCTAGAGCAATAAGAGGCGAGTGGGAAGAGAGCCTCCGCGTTAAGAACGGAAAGGCTAAAGAACTCGTTGCCATCGCCAAGCAGTATATGGACGAGAATTTCGATCAGGGAATCACGGTCTCCGAAGCTGCTGCCTACGTATTCTTAAGCCAGGGTTATTTCACACGTGCTTTCAGAGATGATACGGGAATAAGCCCGATGAACTATCTCATGAAGAAGAGGATCGAGAAGGCCTGCAAACTTCTTCAGAACAACGAGATAAAGGTGTCGGCGATCTCTTTGCAGTCAGGCTTCTCATCACCTCAGAGATTCAATGTCGCATTCAGAAAACAGATGGGCATGACACCCATGGAATACAGAAAGAAATACCTTTGAAAAGGGGATGAACAGTTAAATGTACGATTATGCTAATGACAACTCAATACCGGAGGAAAGCCGCCGGAACATGGACCTTCCCAAGATCGAGCATGCGGTAAGGGAGATCCTTGAGGCAATAGGCGAAGATCCTGACAGAGAAGGTCTTCAGGAGACTCCCCAGAGAGTTGCAAGAATGTATGCGGAAGTTTTTGCGGGACTTCACAGGGATATCAGCAAGGACATTAAGACTTTCCACGGTGAAGGCAATGACGAGATGATCCTTATCGGTGACATTCCGTTCTATTCAATGTGTGAGCATCACCTTCTTCCTTTCCACGGAAAAGCTCATGTCGTATACATCCCCAAGGACGGTAAGATCTTCGGTCTTTCAAAGGTTGCAAGGATCGTTGATACGCTTTCAAGAAAGCCGCAGCTTCAGGAGAAGCTCACATCTGAGATCGCAGATGCCATCGAGAAGGCAGTTGACGCAAGATCAGTCTGCGTCGTTCTTGAAGCAGAGCATCTCTGCATGACAATGAGAGGCATCAGAAAGCCCGGTTCAAAGACTGTTACGTCTGCTATGCGCGGCGGATGCAGATCTGATATCAGGACCAGAAACGAAGCGCTCGCGCTGATCAACAGACAGCGCTCCGTATAAAGGAGATAAAGGGAAATGAACGCAGCAACTGACGGAAGATTTTGCGGTATTTATAAATGCGGTAACCGCCAGCTCGAGATAGGAAAGAAGACTCTAATAATGGGTATTCTCAACGTTACGCCCGATTCTTTTTCAGATGGTGGAAGATACAACGATGTTGATGCCGCTGTAGACAGATGTTCTCTCATGATCCGTGAGGGAGCCGACTGCATTGATCTCGGCGCCGAGGCTACGGGTCCCAATTCTGTTCCGATATCTTCTGAGGAAGAACTTGAAAGACTGATCCCTGTTTTGGAAGCTGTAAGAAGCAGATTCGACATTCCGCTTTCAGTTGATACGTTTAAATCAGAGACTGCAAAAGAGGCGATCACTGCAGGCTGCGACATCATCAACGACATCACGGGTTTCATGGGCGATCCTGAGATGGCCAAGATAGTTGCAGATAACGGCACAGGTGTCATCCTGATGTTTAACAAGAGAACCAACGGTGAGAATCCGATAGCTTTTGAGCCTGTCAGCAGACGCGCCGTAAGAGAGCTTACGGAGAGCGTTGAGATAGCTAAGAAAGCCGGCATTCCGGATAACATGATAATGACCGATCCGGGCATCGGCTTCGGTACCAACAGAGCAGAAGATGCAGAGCTTACGGCAGCTACGCTGTCCATGGGACTTCAGGGCAAATATCCCGTCCTTTATGCCGCTTCAAGAAAGCGCTATGCGAGAGTTTTCGCAGGCGGCGACCAGGCAACGGAACTGATGCTTGATAACGCTACGGCAGGACTTTCCATGACGGCAGCATCACTTGGCGCAGCGATGGTAAGAGTCCACAACGTTGCCGCTTCAAGACAGATACTTGATGTATTCGATACATCGTTCTACGCATTTGCTAACCTCTAAAGTTTTCGAAAGGATATTGGGAATTGGATAAGATCACGCTCTCGAAAATGGAATTTGAAGGACATACCGGCTGTCTTGATTTCGAAAAGACCGACGGCCAGAAGTTCATTGTATCTTTGGACATTTTCCTGGACAGGATAAAGGGCTGCTACACGGACGACCTCGCCGATACCGTGGATTACGCAATGATCTACGAAGAGGTTAAGAAGATCTTAACAGAAGATAAAGGCAATCTCATCGAATGCCTTGCTCAGAAGGTCGCAGACTGCGTTCTTGCTGCAGACGACAGGATACTGAAGGTCATAGTAAACATTTCCAAGCCCGAGGCACCTGTGAAGGGCATTTTCGAGACCATGGCAGTAACGATCGAAAGACGCCGCAAGGAATTCGTCGTACTCTCTCTGGGCAGCAACTTAGGTGACAGGAAAGCCAATATCCTCGCGGCAGAACAGGCCTTAAGGGACTTGAGCGGCACGGAAGACTTCAGATATGCTTCCATCTATGAGACGGAGCCCGTCGGACTTGAAGACCAGCCGTATTTCCTTAACACATGCGTAGGTTTCTATACGGATATCGATCCGTTTGAACTTTTGGACAAGATACATGTCATTGAGAACGATCTTTTGAGAAAGAGGGAAGTTCACTGGGGACCCAGGACGATCGATATAGACATCATATTCTATGGGGATGAAGTGATAATGAAGCCTGAACTTACCGTTCCTCACCCGAGGTGGTATCTGAGGTCATTTGTTACGGTGCCGCTCCGCGATATCAAAGATGTGGACATCGAACACCCTGATGACAAGGAAGTGTCCCTATATCGGAAGCGCGGATAATTGAGTTATCAGCAGGCAGAGTTTATAATTAGGCACGTTATTTAAAAAAGTTGGAGGATTTTATGTCAGAAAACAATTCGGGCGCAGGCATCAACGAACAGAACAGGGATAATAAGCGCCAGAGATTCGATCCTGCAAAGCAGGAGGGCGGAAGACCCAGGTCCCGCAACCAGAATCACAGAAGAAGAAATAACGGTCCCAGACAGGGCGGAAACGATAATAAGAAGCGTGACAACGCTGAGATCCAGGCTGAAGGAAAGGTTCAGAACCAGAACCAGGGCCGTAATCCCGACAGACAGAATAACAACCGCAACAAGAACAACAAGTTCAAGCGTGAACAGAATCAGGGAGGAGAGAAGAAGCAGTCCGACTCCCAGAATTTCAAGCCGAAGAATAAGCGTCCCGCAAGAGAGTTCGGTGATGAAGTCGCAAAGAACGTCAAGAAGGTTGAGACCATCGATGATATCAGAAGCGATAACGCCAGAATAACGAAGGAAATATATCTTGAGATCGCATCTCTCAAGAATATCAATCTCAACTGATCATGAAGGGCATATTCATTACTTTCGAAGGCATTGACGGGTGCGGTAAGAGTACGCAGTGCGAACTCCTTAAGGATTATCTTAGGGACAATAACAAGGACTTCATTTTTGTCAGAGAACCGGGTGGTACGGTCATAGGCGAGCGTATAAGAGAGATCCTTCTCGACAAGAAGAATACGCAGATGAATTCAAGAACAGAATTACTCTTATTCGAGGCTGCCAGAGCGCAGATCACGGAAGAAGTGATCAAGCCCGCACTGGATGAAGGCAAGATAGTCCTCTGCGACAGATTTTTCGATTCTTCATCAGCATACCAGGGTATGGCTAGAAACATGGGTATGGACTTCGTTGCAGGTCTTAACATGGCTGCTACAGGCGGACTTAAGCCTGATGTTACTTTCTTCTTTGACATCAGCGTTGAAGAAGCACTTGCAAGAAGAGGCAAGAGAGGTGAAGCATCTGACAGGATCGAGCTTGCCGGAATAAAGTTCCAGGAAGATGTCAGAAAAGGATATCTCGAACTGGCTAAAGAATCTGACGGACGTATCGTAACCGTCGACGCATCACGTGGAGTAGAAGAGATTTTCGAAGATATAAAGGAAACGTTGAAAGGTAAGATCTGATGGCTTTTTCCAACATCACGGGACAGAAGCAGATAAAGCTCAGACTCGCTGCTGAAGCGCAGAGACGCGGCAGCGGTGCTTATATGCTCTCAGGTCCCGAAGGTATGGGAAAAAGGCTGATCGCAGAAGAGTTTGCAAAGGCTCTGATGTGCGGTAATGCAGGTCCTGACGGTGCATGCGGAGTATGCCCGAACTGCAAGTATTTCGATAACTTCACGACACCTGACGTTACGAGGGTTTATGAACCCGCCGATACTAAGATGGTAAAGGTCGATTTCATCAAGGACAGCGTAGTTGCCGAATCGTACCTGAAGCCGCAGTTCGCAAGGACAAAGACATTCATTATCGACTTCGATTATCTGGGTGTGGAGAGCCAGAATGCTCTTCTAAAGTCTTTGGAAGAACCCAGAAAAGACGTCGTATTCATCCTCACAAGTTCCAACACAGATACAGTCCTTGATACGGTAATGTCCAGAGTTACCGAGATCAAGCTCGATCCCTACAGTGATGAGGAATTGGAGCAGATCGTAAAGGCCAACTGTCCCGACCTTGAAGATGCAAAGGTAAAGACAGCAGTCTATAACAGCGGAAGGATCCCGGGAAAGGCCATAAGCCTTGCCAGAGAAGATTCCGGCGTAAGTATCAGACACGAGATAAACAGCATCATGATCGCGATGCCCACGAGCACATATATCGATGTACTGGAGGACTTCTGCGAGGTGCTGACGGGATTCAAGGACGATGCGAAGATCATTGCATCTTCGATCCTCATGTTCCTTGATGATGCGGCAAGACTTATAAACTATCCCGACTGCCGCAAGATTAATAACGAGACAGACAGAGAGGCAATAGAGAATTTCGTTGCCGGTAATAAACATATAACAACACTTAAACTGGGAAGATGCAGTGAAGCGGTCAGTACTTTTATGAAGGCTTTGGACGTCAATTCCAACTTTGATTCATCAGCATCCGCAATGCTTCTTCGCATACATGAGGAGCTTAAGAAATGAAGATCGTAAATTTAAGAACAAGAGACGCCGGCGTAACGTTGAGATACCGTTGTGACGGCTTATCGCTCGCTTTGGGTGATGCGGTTATGATCGACAACGAGAATTGCGAAGAGATCGCATTTGTAGCGCAGGAACCATATTCAGAAGATACTAAAGAGGAGATTCCTTCCGTTAAGCGTATGGCTAGCGACAAGGAGCTCGAAAAGTACTACGACATCTGCGCTAAAGAGAAGGATGCATTCTTCAAGTGCAAAGAGCTCATCGCCGCACGCAATATCCAGATGAATCTCGTTGACTGCGAGTACACTTTTGATTTAAGAAAACTGACTTTCTACTTCACTGCAGACGGAAGAGTAGACTTCAGAGAGCTCGTAAAGGATCTTGCATATACGTTCCGCACCAGGATCGAGTTAAGACAGATCGGCTCCAGAGACCAGGCAAAGCTTGTCGGAGGAATCGGCATGTGCGGCAGGGAACTATGCTGCTGCAGCTTCCTCAATAAGTTTGCTCCCGTAAACTTAAAGCTTGCAAGATCACAGGGATTATCCCTCAATCCCGGAAAGCTCAACGGCGCTTGCGGAAGACTCATGTGCTGCCTTCAGTTCGAGAAGGAAGCATATGACGATGCTCACAGAAGACTTCCCGAACCGGGTTCACGCGTAAGAACACCTAACGGCATGGGCCAGGTTACGGATGTTAACTATATCGAAGAGACACTGAGCGTTAAGTTCGTTTCGGAGAGCGAGACAGAGATAGAGAAGTTCTCGTGGGCTGATCTTGAAGATCTCAACAGGGATATGTCAAAGCGCAAATCTGCTCCCGATGCAGGTTTTAAGGACTATCCCGACATGAACGGGGCTTACGACGAGGGCGATAACGAATAAGGCCTGAAAGACCAAAAAAGTTGCAAAAGATATACGGTTTATATCGACATAAGTCGGCAACCTATTTTACTACTTGTTGACTTCGGTTTTTTGTGAAATAATCAAATCACTAATTGAATAGGAGGATAATTTACTATGGCATATGTAATTTCTGATGCTTGCGTTTCTTGCGGAACATGCGCTGACGGTTGCCCTGTAGGAGCTATTTCCCAGGGTGATACACAGTACAACATCGACGCTGATGTTTGTGTTTCCTGCGGTGCTTGCGAAGCTTCTTGCCCTACAGGCGCTATCTCTGAAGGCTGATAGATCGTAAGTTATTAATCGATTAGCAAACTAAGGAACTGTCTCTTTTGGGGACAGTTCTTTGTTTTATATGGCGTTATGCATTGATAAGGAAAAATCTTTAAGATACTATTATAAAATTAAAAAAATGAATATGGGAGAGGTTTTTATCAGTGAATTCAGGTAACAGACTTTCCACGCCTACAGCCCGGTTTTCGATTCCACGGGAAAAGTAGTCGGAATAGTTGTTGCAGACTTCTCATCCGACGGAACATGATAATATGATGGAAGAAAACGCGGAGATAACGAAGAGTAATCAGAGGACTGATCATGGCAAGTTGTGAGACATGTCAATACGCGTATATTGACGAGGAAACAGGTGAGGCAGTCTGTGACTTGAATCTTGATGAAGATGAAGTCATCAGATTTTCGCAGCATCCCACAAAAGAATGCCCGTTCTACAAAGATGGGGACGAATATAAAACAGTAAGACATCAGATGTAAACCGCCCGGTTGTCCGGTTAAGGAGGGCCTTATATGAATGAAATCGCACCTCAGTTTATAGTTTATGATTTATGCTATCTTGCGATGGGGATTGCTGCTGTTGTTTTGTTTGCAGCAGGCATAATGATCGTTGTCAATAAGATCAGGCAGACCAGGGTCCTTGGTGCCGGCTACATTATCACTGCGGTCTCTTCAGCAGCAGTATTCACCTATAATGTACTGATTAGTTTTTATAATTCCGAGAAGGTCATTATTTATGGCGATGCGGTCATGATTGGCACGCTCCTTTGCGTTATGGGCAGTTCACTTTGCATCTGTATATATCTTCACAAGAATTACGGCAAGAAATATATATATATCCCGGTTCTGCTTTTGCCCATTTTCGGTATGATTGCAGATGCCGGTGCTGTTTTACTGCTTAACAGGTCATATATAAGCGGAATTAAATATGCCATGCTGACGAGTCTTGCAAACGATGTCACTAACATAGCGACTTTAACACTGATATCGATAGTCATAATCATTGTTCTTTATAAAAACAGGGAGAAGGAGAAGATCATTCCCAAGGCCTGGTTTGTAAAGGGCATTACCGTTATCTGGGGCATAGTGGAAATTGTTGCTATAAGCATCATATATGTGTCTGTAATCGCTTTGGCTGAATCAGGAGGTTATAAGGGACCTTCAGAAAACACATTAATACTTCTCAGTGCAGTTCAGGCAATTGATTCCATTGTTGCAGTCATTGTTCCTTTCTATGTTCTTTCAAGGGTAAGAAAGGCATCAAAGCAGCAGAAGGCTGCCTGATATCAGGTTTTCCGGAAATCATGATTGACACTTAAATGCCCCTGTGCTAATTTATGAATGAATAAAAATTCATTCATAAAGAGGTTGTCATGCCAAAGTCACAGGAACGCTGTCAGGAAATAAGAGAAGAGACCAGAAATCTCATTATCAGGAAATCTATTCTGTATTTTGCAAGGAACGGTTTTGCCGGTACAAAGATAAGTGATCTGTCCAAGCATATCGGCATCGCACAGGGCACGATCTATATCTATTTCAAATCAAAGGAAGAACTCTATGATGAGATCTTTGCAATATCAGATAAGATCGCAAGCAATGACAAGCTTACAATGCTTGCAAAACTGCCTCTTCCTGCGGAACAGAAGATAAAGAAGATGTCCGATTACGTCATCAAGAATCTTAAGGACGATATGTTTGCTGCAGGCATCGCGCTTTTCACACAAAGACTTCTTGAAGGCGAAGCTGACCAGACTTTCTATAAGACCACTGAAAAGATTATTAAGCAGGGTCAGAAAGAAGGAACCGTCGTATCCGGCAATGCCCGTAAATTATCAGAGTTCTACTGGGGAGTTGTTTATCTTTATGCGGTAAAGAGCCTTTATACCGCTGACTGTGCAGTGATAAATTCCGCGGATCTTTCCAGGATCCTTTTGGAGGACTGACATGATCGCAATCGTAACGGGTGCCACGGGTGACATCGGAGAGGAATTCGTTAAGAGCCTTCTTTCTGAAACAGATCAGGTGTGGGCTGTCGGAAGAAGTGAGAATAAGCTTACTTCATTGAAAGAAAAATATGGGGATAAGATCGTTCCTGTCAGGGTCGATCTTTCCGACAGGGATGACATATTTTCGTTCTGCAGAAAAATAGAATCCGGGAAGCCTGAGATCAAGTATCTGGTAAATAATGCAGGCGTCGCAAAGATGAAGCCTGTATCAGATTTCACTTTGGAAGAAATCAGTGACATGCTCGACATTAATGACAAGGCCGCAACTCTGATCTGCAGGGCATGCATTCCTTATATGGTTAAAGGTTCCTATATATTGAATGTTGCATCAGCTTCAGCATTCCAGCCCAATCCCTACATTGCGCTCTATTCAGCGAGCAAAGCGTATCTTCTCTCGTTTACGAGAAGCCTTAATGTCGAGAACGAGAACATCACATGTACGGCAGTTTGTCCCGGATGGGTCGATACGCAGATGCTTCCGAAACAGCGTGACGGGAAAGACATCAGGTATCCCGGCATGACTCCCGCTTCAAAGGTTGTTGACGTAGCGCTAAAGGACTGTCATAAGGGCAAAGACGTATCCGTCTGTTCATTTTATTTCAGATACATGAGATTCTTAAGTAAAGTTACACCGCACAGCATCGCAATGAAGATGTGGGTTAAAGTGATCAGACAATACATATGAGATACAAGATAGAAACAGAACGCGAGAACCTGTTCGACGTGAACATGGTTATTGCCATGCGCGTACGTGTTGAAGGTAAATTGCTATTCGAAGAGCTCGAAAAAGCATTTTATAAAGCAGTCGCATCATATGAGATCTTAAATTCCAAAGTTGTCATTGAAGAAAATGGCGATGCTTTCTATGTTGACTGCGAAAGACCCTTGAGCAGCTTTAGCGAATCTCCGTTAGGTTTTGAAGAACTGATAAAAGCAAATGAAGGCCTTCGCTTCCGTATAGAAGAAGGGGAGTACATAAGAGGTTTCTTATCGCCCGACGGGATAGTTTTTCTCATGCATCATCTGGGTGGTGACGGGAAGTCGCTTCTGTATTTTATTGAGACATTCATGAGACTGCTTGCAGGCGAAGATGTTAGTTACGTTGCGTTTGAAAACCTTCCCGTATCGGCTCTTCCAAAAGAAAGTAAACTGCCTTATCTTTACAGGCAGTTTGTTAAATATTGGAATAAGCGTTGGGCGCATCAGAGACGGGTATTCACTTATGCTGACATGGATAAAGCATATAGTGTTTTCTGGAAGGTTCACAAGACGAAAACCGTTGTTGAAGAATATTCCAGCGATGCATTAACGGATCTTCTTGCGAAGTCAAAAGAAGCGGGGTGTTCACTTACATCCTATCTGGTTGCTTTATGGATAAAAGACATGCCTTATAGAGCTGATGTGGGATTTGCAGTCGACGGCAGATTAACCGCTAACCGCAGCATGGGAAACTTTGCGACCGGCATTCACATCAGTTACAGATATAACGGTAAGTTAAGCGTTGGAGAAAATGCGGTAAAGATAAATAAGCTGATGAAGAAAAGGCTTGCAGATCCCAGGGTGAAGTACAGCGTTCTTCATTTTATCGGAGAGATAGATCCGGCACTTATCGACACGTTAAGTCTTGAGGCGGTCGGAACATATCACACGCGCGATACGGCAAGATTTGCTGACATAATGAATTACGGTCAGAACGTAAAGAAAAAAGATCTGAGTATTACTAATCTCATGAGGTCCGATATAAGGACAGAATTCGGCGACTTCAGGATTTCAGATATTGCATTTGTTCCTCCTGTAGTATCATACGGTAAGAATCTTATTGGTATCATTACCGTTAACGATAAGATGATCGTTACGCATCATGTGTTGGAAGATCGTAAGAGAATCGGATATGCCCAAAGTGTATTCGCATGAACTTTTCGGGAACTATAAAGATAAGATAACCACGTAGATCTCATGACCGGAGAAGACCGGCTTAATATGCAGTAAAGTGCCTTTTTTGGCAACTTAGAACATGCAAACGGCAACTCATGTAATGATGTATTGAATACCATTTTGGACTTTGTTAGTTTTGTGCCAACAAAGTTCAAAGGAGTTTAGTTATGATCAGAGCAAATGGAATATGCAAGAGCTTTGCAGGGAAGCAGGTCCTTTCCGGTATTGATCTCGATATAAAACCGGGTACTATTTTCGGACTGCTCGGACCTTCCGGAGCAGGCAAGACGACACTAATTAAGATCCTTACAGACCAGTTAGCGTTTGACAGCGGTGATGTCAGTGTTCTCGGAAAAGATGTCAGGACACTTACCGGAGCCGACAAAAAGCAGATCGGAATCATGATGGATAACCACGGAGTCTATGAGCGTATGTCATGCATCGATAACCTCAGGATATTTGCAGATATCTATCAGATCGATAAGTCAAAAGCAATGACGGCTCTGACACAGGTCGGACTTGGCGACAGCGCCAAAAAGCCTGCGATGAAACTATCCAAGGGCATGCGGGCAAGACTCCAGCTTGCAAGGGTCCTCATGATCTCGCCGAAGTTATTGTTTCTTGATGAACCCACGAGCGGCCTGGATCCTATGACGATGAAATACATCCATAAGCTGATCTCGGACTGCAAAGCTTCCGGATGCACTATATTCCTTACGACACACAACATGGAAGAAGCAGCTGTTCTTTGTGATGAAGTCGCGCTGCTTAACGAAGGAAAGATCGTTGACAGAGGCGCGCCGGAAGAACTCTGCAGAAGATATAACCACCAGAAGACGATAAATATCCATCTTACGTCGGGTGAGGACATTGAGCTTCCTCATTGTGATGAATCGGCTGCAAAGATAATGAGTCTTATGTCTCAGGGCAGGATCGAGACGATCCATTCATCAGAGCCGACTTTGGAGAGTGTATTTCTCGAACTTACCGGCAGAAGACTTGAGTCAGATGAGGAGGTCAGGTATGCATAACATTGGTGTGATAATCAAAAAGCAGCTAAAGGATACATTGAAGAACAAAACCGTACTTATCCAGTTTGTGATGTTTCCTGTGCTGACACTAATTTTCGAAAATGCGATAAACATTCCTGATATGCCTGAATTGTTCTTTACAAAACTTTTCTCGGTAATGTATATGGGTATGGCGCCGCTCGTGGCAGTCGCATCGGTCATTGCAGAAGAGAAGGAGAAGAATACTCTCCGCGTTCTTACGATGGCGAATGTAAAAGCCTGGGAATATCTTGCTGGCATCGGGATCTATGTCTGGACGATCTGCATGGCAGGTGCGGGAGTAATGGCAACTACGCTTTCTTCAGGAGACATTCCTTTCTATCTCGGCGTAATGGCAGCAGGATTTATAATCTCGATCGCGATCGGCGCGTGCATCGGTATCATCGCATCTAACCAGATGGCCGCAACATCTTTGTCACTTCCGGTAATGCTCATATTTTCATTTATGCCTATGCTTGCAATGTTCAATGATAAAATAGAAAAAATAGCCGGGATCTTTTACACGCAGCAGATCCGTGAACTTCTCGGCAATATGACTTTTGACGGGATAAAGACTGAGACCATGCTTGTTGTTGCAGTAAACGCGCTTCTGGCACTCTCGCTCTTCTTCGCAGCCTTCAAAAGAAAAGGACTTGAATAATGAAGATCAATCTGGACATTGACGGCAAATATGACGACACAGAGGTCATCATAAGAGCACCGCATCTGAATAACGACATTGAGAGAATGGTCGCGATGATGCGCATGATCGACATGCAGATAGCTGTCCGTAAAGATAACGAGACTTATCTGCTCGAGACTGAGAAGATCCTTTATATCGAAGCAGTCGACAGGAAGACGTTCGTTTATACGAATTCCGAAAACTACGAGTCAGAATTAAAGCTCTATGAGATCGAACAGGAACTCATAGAGCGTGACTTCCTGAGGATCAGTAAGAACAGCATCGTCAATCTGCGCAAGATAAAGAGCTTAAAGACTGATGTAAACCGCAAGATCAGGATAACTTTGCAAAACGGCGAGCAGATCGTAGTGTCGCGCATGTATTCTGATGAGCTCAGAAAGAAACTGGGGTTAAAATAATGGAAGATAAAAAGACAATTTTCAATTATGTAGGACAGATGTTTTCGATATACGGAGTAATGATCATGATCTTCATAGTCATCAACCTGATCATCGGAAATGAGGCTGGAAGCGTATCGACATTGTTCTCTTTGGGCTCTTCCGGTTTGTCAACAGCCACTTTGCTGGAACTGTTCCTGCTCGTCCTGATCGTTACGGCAGCACAGAATATTTTCCTTACGGATATTCTTATTAAAAACCTGGCGCTTATTGTCAGAAATATCCTGTTCTTTGCAACGATACTGATTGCAATAACCGCTTTTGCCGTTGTGTTCGGCTGGTTCCCTCTGGATAATGTGGCAGCTTGGATCGGCTTTATTGTATCTTTTACTCTATGCGCCGCTGTCAGTGCATTCCTCATGCGCCTTGAAGAAAACGCCGAGAACAAAAAGATGCAGGAAGCGCTGAATAAGTATAAGAAGTAATTTCCCGGCTTCCCATAGAACCCCCACATTCGCCGGCAGATGTGTATAATCTAGTTATCTGTTTTTCGGTTTGGGGTTAAGGGAGAGTTTAAGTGGCTGTATTAAAGAGCTATACATGTTCCAAGTGTGCTGGCGTCCTGCTTTTTGATTCGGATCAGGAGTTTTTCGATTGTCCTTTCTGCGGGACAAAATTCAACGCCGTTGATTTCCATGGAGATGAGATCTTAGACCAGGCAAAAGATTGCCTCAAAAAGAGAGCTTTTGATGCAGCAAAGGATAAATACCTAATTGTACTGGATAATGATCCCCAGAACTTCGACGCGCTTTTGGAAATAGTTTTTTGCGAACTGAAGATATCTTCAGCAGAAGAACTGAATGACCGCAGTGTCTTTTTGAACAGCGATCTGATACCGGCTAAAAAGGCCCTGATCAATGCAAAGAGACAATTGCCAAAAAATGAAGCGGATTACTTCGATAAGATAATGGATCTTATAGGTCTTCATGAGAAGATAACCAAATATGAGAAAAGGAAAATAGAACTGCTGTCTTCCAATGCTGCCCAGATCAGTATCAACAATAAGTTATTGGAAGGTCACAGGGAGGACAGATTTAGAGACAGATCCGAGACTGTGCACAGATGGTGGCCGTTAATCCTTATCGTGATGCCGTTCTTATCATTTGTTGCATTATTACCAAGCGCCTGGATGATAGTATTATTCTTTTTATGCCTTATTGGCGGCGTGATTTTGGCTATCGTGTTACTTACTATAAGGGACAAGAAAAAAGACGAGGCATTCAATCCGGCGCATGTTCTTGAACAGACTTTTGAGAGAAAGATCAAAGGTTACGAGAGCGATTATTCCCTGGAGTATGAAAAGTTGGACGGACTTTATCATGAAACACACAGTGCAGGGAAGACAACTGTTGAACCCGGAAAGATCAGTTCTTTCAATAGTGCTGACATTGATGCAGGTAAGGTCATAAACTGTTCCAAGTGTGCTGCAAAACTGTTTCTTGATAAGGAAAAGAGAGTCTACCAGTGCGATCATTGCGGTGTGGCATATGGTATCTCGCTTTTCTTCGGCCTTCCCTTGGAAAAAGCTCTGGATTCGATCAACACCGGTCATTATTCTGATGCAAAGAAGAGGTTTGACAGCATCCTTATGTCCAGTCCGTCGGATTTCGAAGCTCTTCTGGGCCGCATGCTTTGTGAAGGAAAATGGACGAAGATAAGTGACATCGATCTGTCGGATGATCTGTCTATTACAGAGGTGCGCGAGATAAAGAAGTGTCTGGCAGAAGCAATAGAACGTACTTCTGATGATGAGCGTTCGTATTTCGCAGAACTGGAAAAGCTTATCTCTGTTTACGAGGAGAATTTCTATAATGCTGAAGATCTGGAACAGATCGATGCTGAGATAGATAAATTTGACATAGAGACAGATGTATTTGCGGAAGCCTTTCACGGTATCTATTACAGGCAACAGCGTGAAGAGGAAAGAAATGAGATCATGAAAAAGGCATATCCCTATCAGATCAAGCGCAAGAATTGCGCTGCTGAATTCAATTCCCTCCGCCGTACGATTATCAATATGAGAAGTGACAGCGTACTCTGCAAATAATTGTATAATATCTTGTAACTCATTAAGAACGGCGGTAGTGATATTTGTCTGATCAATTTGTAGTAAATATCGAAGGCGAAAACATCGTGCCTGAAGATCTCGGGCGCGACGGTCTTAAGCTTTTGCAGCACAAAGACTGTTACAAGCTCGATACGGCCAGCGTTCTTTTGGCGTGGTTTGCATCATCGTTCGTCCGCAACGGTAAGCCGTGTGAGATGCTGGAATTGGGGAGCGGAACAGGCGGTGTGTCGCTTCTTGTTTCTGCCAGATCAAAAAAAGCGCACATCGACGGTGTCGAGCTGGTTGAACTTGCGTATAAGGTCTTCTGCGAAAACATAAAACTCAACGGACTTGAAGAACGCATCGCAGCATATAATTGTGACCTGCGCGAACTTCCGTCAGAGATAAAGAACAAAGCTTACGACGTAGTCTTTATGAATCCGCCTTTCTATGATGGCTCAAAGGGTTCAGTCACCGATACAAGCGTTAAATCTCTTCATGAGTCGACGGCAAGATTCTCTTTGCAGGGCGGTCTTGAAGATTTTGTCCGCGTGCAGTCCCTTAGGACGAGGACGAGCGGCGGCTATGCAGTTATGTGCATCAGTCCTGACAGGGTGCCTGAATGCTTTGCGCTTTATGAGAAATATAAGATCACGCCCGTGCGTCTTTTAACAGTTCATGCAAATGCATCAAAAGATGCTTTCCTTGCCTTGATAGCAGGGAAGAAAGGGTCACCCAACGCTGAATTTAAAGTCCTGCCGCCTCTGTTTATCAATGAGGAAGGCTCTTCGGCCCTGACTTCAAGAGCGGCACAAATATATGAGGAGGAACACTCAGATTGCTTTATCTAGTTGGAACACCTATTGGAAATCTTGATGATATGTCGCCCAGAGCATGCGAAGTGCTTAAGAGCGTTGATGTTATTGCGTGCGAGGATACAAGAGTAACAGGTATTCTTCTCTCCCAGCTCGGTATAACGGGCAAGCGCCTGATCGCTTACCACGAGCACAACAAGGCTGCCAGCGGCAACGGCATCATGGACCTTTTGAAGCAGGGCCTCAATGTCGCCGAAGTGTCCGATGCCGGCATGCCCGCGATAAGTGATCCCGGTGCAGATCTGGCATCACTTGCTGCTTTAAACGGTATTGAGGTATCAGTTATCCCGGGGCCGTCAGCTGTTACAGCTGCTTTGAGCATTTCAGGACTTGATACAAGGTATTTCCACTTCGAAGGGTTTTTGCCCTCTGAAGGATCCAAGAGAAGAGAACGTCTTAAGGCTTTGACGCTGATAGGGGAGACCATTGTTCTTTACGAGGCTCCGCACCGCCTGAAGAAACTTCTTGATGAACTGGTTGAAACAGGTTTTGCTGACAGCCGTATCGCTTTGTGCCGCGAGCTTACAAAGAAATATGAAGAAGTTCTCAGGATGACGGTCTCTGAAGCTGTGGAGTATTACAAGACAAACGAACCGAGAGGCGAATTCTGCATCTGCCTTGAACCCTTAGAACAGAAGACCATGGTTGCGGCAGGAGACGGGGCAGAGCTTATCGCTCTCCTGAAAGCAAAGGGTATGTCTTCCAAGGATATTGCTTCTGTTGTATCGGAATACACGGGAATGAACAAGAAAGAGGCTTATAAGATCGCATCTGAAAGCTGAGTTTATAGCACCTGCTGCGCAATTAGCCGTCAAGGGACGCTGGCGCTTGAACCCTTGACTGCATGCTTGCAGGTGCTTATTTGTGTTCAAGGCGGGTTTATGCCAGCCTTTTATCAAAGATAACAGGCCTATCTGTAGTTCTTTTCGATGAAGTCATCAAGGACTTTCACATCTAGAGGACATTCTGCTGACTCAAAGGTGTAGAAAAGCTTGTCCCCTTGAAATATTCCGCTTCGCGCATATTTGATAGCTCGTTCGGGTATTTCTTTGGTGTATTCAGGATCAGACATTTTCCCGCAATGCTCATGGTAGAGTACTTTACGGTCACTTATCCTGAGAATAGTGAAATCCGGGTGAATGATTTCTTTTCCTACCTTGAGTGGGCATTCGTATTTGTAGGGAATTCCCTTGGCATATAGTCTGTCCGCTATTATGACTTCAGATTTTGACCTGACGCGTTCGCCCTTAAGCGTATAGTATTCAGGCGCACCCTTTTTGAAAGGTTTGGGTTTGAAGGGCTCTGCCTGCCATTTAGCTGCATACTGTTCGTCATCCGGAACAAGTGGGATGGCGTGTTTCTTAAGTTCTGAAGGAAGATCATCATAAACATTTTCCATTCTTGTCCTGGGATAGAGTTTAATTGTCTTGCTTAGTGCTTCAGCCTCTTGCTTTGCGGCTTTTTGGACCAACTTCAGATACTTTTTCTGAACCAGGCTTTTAATTAGACTCTGGTCTTTCTTGTTCAGGTATTTGGTTTTCTGATTGCCTTTGTAATATATGAAATGTGATGTCCCGTTATGGTGTTTAACCAAAATGCTTCCTTCAGGCAGGGAGGCAATCTTTTCGGCAAGTCTGTAAATCGTTCTGGAAAGCAATGCTTTTCGACTTTTAATAGTATCCAGCATATTCAGTTGCCTCCTTTAGTAACATCATATGAAGTAGTTTGCGGTTTGTGCGCATGAATTCACTGAAAATGAAAAAAAGGGCCTGAATTTGAGACTTTTGGGCAAAAATTGAGACTGGGTTTTGTTTGAAATACTGTGGTATACCATTTTTCTGTTTTTCAAGGAAATTGGTATACTTTTTCGCGGTTTTATAGTCCATTTTGCGAAAAAAAGGGCATTTTGGCATATTTTGCGTGTCAGAAAGTTGGGCATTCAGCCCTATTCTTGAAAACTCGCGGTTAAATAACTATAATCATTTAGTTACGCGCTCCTATTAGTAATATACGCGCGAGGAGGAACATCATGGCTGATAAAAAGACATTCTACATCACGACACCGATCTACTATCCGTCGGGCAATCCGCATATCGGACACTGCTATTCGACTCTTGCATGCGATGCAATCGCAAGAATGAAGCGAATGCAGGGCTATGATGTAATGTTCTCCACAGGTACAGATGAGCACGGCCAGAAGATCGAGAAGAAGGCTCAGGAAATGGGCATCACTCCCAAGGCCTATGTTGACGGGATCGTTGCTAACTTCAAAAAGCTTTGGGCAACACTCGGAATCAAGTATGACAGATTCGTCAGAACTACTGATGATTACCATATCAAGACCGTACAGAACATGTTCGAAAAGCTCTACAATGACGGCTATATCTACAAGGGCGAGTACAGGGGCAAGTATTGCACACCCTGTGAGTCTTTCTGGACAGAGAGCCAGCTTGTTGATGGCAAGTGCCCTGACTGCGGAAGAGAAGTAACAGAGGCTTCAGAGGAAGCTTACTTCTTCAAGCTTTCAGAATTCGGCCCCAGGCTTAAGGAACTGCTCCTTGATCCCGAGAAGAATTTCCTCGAGCCCAAGTCCAGAGTTAACGAGATGATCAATAACTTCATTGAACCCGGTCTCCAGGATCTCTGCGTATCCAGAACGAGTGTTAAGTGGGGAATCCCCGTTACCATTGATGAAGGCCACTACGTTTATGTCTGGATGGATGCACTTACAAACTATATCTCGCTCCTGGGCTTCATGAATGATACTTACAACGATTATGAGAAGTACTGGCCTGCTGATGCACATGTAATGGCTAAGGAGATCGTAAGATTCCACTCACTTATCTGGCCTGCATTCCTTATGGCATTGGGCGAGCCCCTTCCTAAGAAGGTTTATGGCCACGGCTGGATCACATTTGACGGCGGCAAGATGAGTAAGTCAAAGGGCAACGTAATAGATCCTTTCGTACTTTGCGAGAGATACGGCGTTGATGCTCTGAGATATCACCTCTTAAGAGAGATGGTATTCGGTTCTGACTGCCCTTATTCAAATGAGCAGATGTTCTCAAGGATCAACTCAGATCTTGCAAACGATCTCGGTAACCTTGTATCAAGAACAGTTGCAATGGCTATCAAGTATTTTGACGGCACGCTTCCTGAAGAGAAGGAATTTACAGATGCTGATAACGAGCTTTTAGAGCAGCTTGACGCCCTTCCTGATTTTGTTTCGGAGACTTTTGAGACGATGCGCTTCTCAGAAGGCCTTGCTAAGATCTTCAGCGTTATCGCAAGAGCAAACAAGTATATTGACGAGAACGAGCCCTGGAAGCTTGCAAAAGATGATTCTTCCAAGCCCAGACTTGCTGCAGTTCTTTACAATCTCCTTGATGCGATCAGACGTGTTGCGATCCTTTTAGAGCCCGTAATGCCTCATACATCTCCTAAGATCTATGAGCAGATCGGCGCTGATGCTTCCAACACAACATGGGAGTCAACAAAGGTAAGACATGCTCTTGCTTCTAACGTAACGGTTACTAAGGGTGACGTTCTCTTCCCGAGAATCGATATCGATAAGGAGATCGATGAGCTCAACAAGCTTTTCCCTGCTGAAGAAGAGAAGGGTAAGGATCTTGAGCCTTTGAAGCCCCTCACAAAGTTCGATAATTTCGCTGCTTTGGATCTGAGAGCCGTAAAGGTACTCGAGTGTGAAAAGGTTCCCAAGTCAGATAAGCTCTTAAAGTTCAAGGTTGATGACGGTTTCGGCGAGAGACAGGTCCTTTCGGGTATTGCCAAGTACTACAAGCCTGAAGATCTTATCGGCAAGACACTTGCGATGATCGTTAACTTAGAGCCCAGAAAGATGATGGGATATGAGAGCAACGGCATGATCCTCTCCGTTAAGTACGGTGACGGCTACCGTGTTGTCGAATTTGACGATACTGTATTGCCCGGTTCTGATATTTCATAACGAGCCGTGAGAGAGCCCGTCTATTACAGCGGAAGCGCCGAGTTCTTTGATACTCACGCGCATATCTATGACAGAAAATATGCAGATTGTAACACCTCTGTGGAAGATATCCTGCAAAGATGCAGGGCTTCCGGTGTTACAAGTATGCTTATTCCCGCTGACAGTGAAGAGACTTCAAGACTTGCTATAGAACTGGCTGTTAAGTATGACGGTTTTGAAGGTATGAAGCTGTATTCTTCGTGCGGCGTTCATCCGCATGAGGCAAAGACTTATACAGAGGATACTGAGAAGTATTTAAGAGAATGCCTCGAACACCGTGAAGAGAAGAAGATCAGGGCTTTGGGCGAAATAGGACTTGACTATTACTATGATCTTTCCGAGAGAAGCGTTCAGCGTGAAGTTTTCGAGAAGCAGCTCATTCTTGCAAAAGAATACGATGTGCCGTTCATACTCCACGAGAGAGATGCCACGGGTGACTGCCTGGACATCCTCAGACGCTTTTACAAGGAGGGGAGACTGAGAAGCCTTCCCGGGGTATGCCACTGCTGCTCATGCTCGCTTGAGGCCTCACAGGAGCTTATTAAGATGGGTTTCTATCTTGGCTTTGACGGACCGCTGACATTTAAGAACAATAAAAAGACGCCCGAAGTGGCTCTTAATACGCCCTGGGACAGGATAGTCATTGAGACTGACAGTCCTTATCTGACGCCTGAGCCTAACAGGGGACTTATAAATGAGCCCTGCCATGTACCTTACGTATGTGCAAAGCTTGCGGAGATAAAGGGCGTAACTATTGATGAAGCGGCACAAATAACCTATGATAACGGCAATAAGCTATATGGAGTGATTTAGTATGGATAAAAAGAAAACGGATTTGATCCTGATAGTTATCACGGTAATCCTTGTAGGTGTTCTTATCGGAGGATTTATTTACGACAGGAACAGCGCTTTGCTTGCCAGAACAAATTATTTCGCAATAAGTGAAGATCCGAACCTTGAACTCGTTAAGATGGAGAAGGCCGGTTTCCTTTATATGCGTGCAGGGTACCAGGCAAAGCTGCAGATCAAGAACGGTGCTGCAGACGATTACATTATCAAAATTGCCGAGACATACGGCGGACAGGGCCAGATGTTCGATTATACGCAGTATAAGGGCTATGAAGCCGATGTCCTGAATAATGTAAGCATTAGGCCTGATCCACGTACTGATTCATTTGTATGGGTATTGGGAGTTCCTTTAAGCGCGACATCTACAGAGAACATCGTATATGTAGTAACGGTCGAAGGCGAAGGCGAAGCATACATTTATTTGTACTATTCAAGAAGATAACTGCAGATATTTTTCTAAAGAACAGCTTTTGGTGAAAACCAAAGGCTGTTTTTATTTGATTACATTCGAAAATCTTTGCCGTATAATAGTTCTGCCGAAGGTGATAACCTCTGAAACCCCATTGTTTTCGGGCCTTTCAAATAAAGTTTGATAATTCTGAAAATAGTTATTGACATATCTTCGGTATTTGTTTTATAATTCATTCGCGCTTTGAATAAAGGTGTGGCTAACGGAAGCTTAGCTCAGCTGGGAGAGCATCTGCCTTACAAGCAGAGGGTCACAGGTTCGAGCCCTGTAGTTTCCACCAATGGTACGGCGCAGTAGTTCAGCCTGGTTAGAATGCCAGCCTGTCACGCTGGAGGTCGAGGGTTCGAGCCCCTTCTGCGTCGCCATTAATTTTAGGCCGGACACTTTAAAAGGTGTTCGGCCTAACTCTTGCTCAGATAGCTCAGTCGGTAGAGCAGGGGACTGAAAATCCCCGTGTCGGCAGTTCGATTCTGTCTCTGAGCACCAAAGATTTTAGAAAACTCTTTCTTTTGTTCCAGCACTCAAAAGAAAGAGTTTTTCACTTTAAGGAGATTTTGATGACCGCTAAGAAGCGTCTTACACCTGCTCTTGCCACATTGCTGTTCCTGTTATCAGGGGTAGCATGCCAGGTCATCGCTATCAAGATCTTCCCCGCGGTGGTTGGAGCGCCTCTTGTTGAGGATAATGCATATATCCTCACGAGGATCATGGAAGTATACCTGATCGTTCTTTCGCTCATCTTCGCAGCATTTACCAACTTTAAGATCCATTTCGAATGCTTTAAGCCTGAGAAGTCCAAGCTTAAGAATGACCTTCTCATTGGCGGTATTTTGAGCGTTGCGCTTTTCGGTATCCTTATCGTTATCCGTCTGGTACAGAACCAGATCGATCCTGAGATTGCGGCAAGACCCTGGTTCGGCGGTCTTTATCTCGGCACTTATATGCGCTGGTTCTATCCTTTCAGCGCGATTCTTCAGGAACTGTTTGTTAAGGGTATCGTTGAAGATAACATCACTGCTTCATGCAAGAAATACAATAAGCATTTTTCCGTTTGGATGACAGGACTTTTCTTCTTCGTTCTCCACATGGGCTATGAGCTCCCGATGATGTTCGGTGCGGCAGTTCTCTGTGTGGTAACGGGTTATCTTTATGAGAAGAACAAGTCAGTATACGGAAGTATTCTCATTCACTTTGTCATCGGTTTTGTGCCGAAGATCGTCGGCGTTACAAGGTAAACAGCGCGTTTTAGCTTAACAATGTTACAAATGCTGTAATTTAGGCATGTTACAGTTTGTTGACATTATCTTTTCGCGCGGCTGTGAATTAAAAACCTTATGCTATACTCCAAAATATTATAGTCAGAGAAATTAATTATTTATTTGGGCTTGAGGTGTTTATGGAGTCAGACAATATTGCTAAGTTTAAGGAGATTGTTGCCGGTCTCTCACCCGAGAAAAAGAAGGAGATCCGTGCCCGCATGCAGGGCATGTCAAAAGATGAGGCAATGGTTTTCATCAACCGCATGGTTGAGATTTCCGAGCAGCGCAAGATCGAGATTACTGCAAGACCTAAGGTTCTCGCAGGAAGCGGCCGTGTTGAAAACGGCTCCCATACTGACTATGAGGTAAGGGAGACACGTACATGGTCTCCTGCAAATGAAGATCCCAAGAGACTTTCTGACGATAAGATCGAGATCGTTAAGAATCCCAATAAACCCAGGACGACAAGTCCCAGTGCATCCAGACCTAACCAGCGTCCCATCAAGAAGGCGGAGCCTTCCGTTGCAAGAGCAGGTAGAGAGCAGGTTGCAAGACAGATAGAGCAGAGACAGCTTGAGCGCATTGAAGCCGAGCTGCGCAAGGAAAAGAATAAAGAGTTTGCCAGGAAGGCCGGCAAGTTTGCTCTTGTGTGCTTCGGCAGAACAATGGCTACATTGCTTGCAACTCTAGTTATCGTTCTTGCAGGATTCTATTCATTCCTGTATATCATCATGAGAGGTCCTTCTGCTCATTTGAGAGACCAGTTTGTTCCTTCTGTCATGGAATCTTCTGCAGGCGGCGTTCTTGCAAGAATGATCCTTTCAGATGAAGAAATTGATGCGATCATGAACAGCAATACTACTCACGAATTTGAGGAGATCACTGATACGGCACTCGTAAATGCTATGGCTGCTGAGCAAAACAGAGTAGATGCAGAGGCAGATGTAGTAAATGAGCTTGATCCTGATGGTGACGGTATCGAAGTTCACGATATCAGCGGTCCGATGTATCACGGAAAGATGCTCGTTATCTATGATCCTTCTAGAGTAATGGTAGCTACGATCGATGATTACAACCACAATGGCGCCGGTCTTACTCTTAAGGAACTCATCGACAAGTACGACGGTGTAGCAGGAGTCAACGGCGGCCAGTACGAAGATACTAACGGTATGGGAATCGGCGGATGGCCTGAAGGCATCGTTATCTCAGAAGGCGAACTCAGAATGGGCGTTCCTGGCGGTACTTACGATGTATATGGTCTCACGAATGATAACGTACTCGTTGTAGGAAGAATGACAGCACAGCATGCAATGGATATCGGTGTAAGAGATGCGGTCTCATTCGGACCTGCACTCATCGTAAACGGTGTACCTGCAAATTACAGCGGTTCAGGCGGCGGACTTAACCCCAGAACAGCAATCGGTCAGAGAGAAGACGGCGCGATCCTTCTTCTGGTCATCGAAGGAAGAAAGACTTCTTCAATGGGCGCTACGATGGCAGATCTTATTGATGTAATGCTTGAGTTCGGCGCAGTTAACGCAGCAAATCTCGACGGCGGTATGTCATCTGCTATGTGGCTTTACGATGATGAACTCGTATCAAGTTCTTCCATCAGAACTGACCGTCAGATGCCTACGGCATTCATAGTACTGCCCCAGGGCCAGACTGCTTCAGAGCAGACTACGGAGGAGTAAATGAAATCATCAGGCAATGGTGATAAATCAAATGCAAACCAGAAGAATGGGAAGAAAAAGTTAAACTTCTTCCTCGTTTTTCTAATTTCATGGCTTGTTCTCGTAACTGCTTTTATTGCATGGTTCCTTTTAAGATTCAACAATTTTGCTTCCATGTATGAAGCAGAATATGAGGATTCTCTTCCTTATCATACGGCCGAAGCGATCACTCAGAAGTTTAATGATCACGACGTTGATTTCATTGTTGCCAGCATGACTTCAAAGCCTGTCGTAACGGCTTTTGAAGAAGAGACTGTCGTTAAAGAATATGTTGAGTCCATGATCAACGGCAAGAGCTTCGTCTATGTCGAGACTGACAGTTCAAGAGAAGACGAACCTGAATACTACATCAAGACTGATGAAGGAGTTTTAGTTGCAAGAATCGAGTTGAAAGAAGACAAGTCTGTGTCGCGCCCTTACGGGTTTAAATCCTGGGAACAGGAATCTCTCGAATTTTTTACCGCGGCATCTTTTGACGTTGATGTCACGGCTCCTGAGACTTATACGGTTTATATCAACGGAGTCGAAGTCACGGATGATTATCTTGACGGCGAGATCGTTCCTTCTGAACTTACACAGTACGTTGATCCTTATGCGGTAATCCCCGGAACTGCCAAGTATCTTGTTAAGGGCCTTTATAAGAGACCGACTGTAACTGCAGTCGATTATCTCGGCAATGAATGCGAATGCGTTTACGACAGCCAGAATGACAAGTATATTGTCGGATTCATCAAGGATTTCGAGGGCAGGGAAGAGCTTGAGGAATTTGCAATTTCCTTTACATCAACGTTTGCTAATTACATTTCGCAGGATGCCGGAAATTACGCGCTGGATAAGTATTTCCCGAGCGGCAGCTCAGCATTGAGCTACATCAAGAGAAACTCTTCAAGAGAGCTTTATACGCGCCATGGTGCCGTATCCATCCATAACGAAGAGATCAAGGATGTCATCGTATATTCTGATGAAGTCGTTTACATGGAGATCTATGTCGAGCAGTGGATGGAAATGTACTGGGGTTCTGATGAGCCTGAAGTAATTCCTACGGATGCTCATGTGTATTTCGTTTATATCAACGACAGATGGCTTGTAGGCGGAATCCAGTACTGATTTTCAGTTACGGGAAAGCACCTTAATTGCCGAAGTTTTACCACAGAATTTCTTTGTTTTTGTAACGCTCCTGAAACTTTGTCTTTCTTTTAAAATGATAGAATTAATCTAGATTATTATCGGACAAAGCTCTAAAGGGGGTATTAGTCTTGGAATTCACATATTCGAATGACGGTTTTTTACCTTACGAATCGTTTGACTATATTTTCAATGAACGTGAGATGCCGGAATTCGGCAAAGTGGCATCACCTTATGTGAAGATGCTTACAACATGGAAATTCTATCTTGCGAACGGACAGACTGAAGTTCCGTTCGGTGTAATGAACAACTCTTTTGACGATTCCGAGTGGGCCCTTGTTAATTGTCCTTCAACATGGCAGACGGAAGGTTTTGGTCTGCCTCAGAACCTTATCTATGATTACCCGATAAGACTTGCCGAGAATGCAGCTCGAAAAGAAGAGACTATCAGCGACAAGTATGTCATGAAGTCTACAGGCGACGACGATGATGAGATCGGCATCTACAGAACCACAGTGGTATTTACACCTGCCGAGATCGAGAGAGCTCTTTATCTTGAAGCATCAGGTATTTGCGGAAGCTTTAAGGTGTTTATCAATGACAAGCTCCTTTGCAATTCACACGCGCTCTTCACGAGAAAGAGACTTCTTATCTCAGGTCTTGTAAAAGCCGGCGTTAACCAGATAACGATCATCGTTAACCGTTTTGACAGAGATGATTCGGGACACATAATTCTCGACATGATGAACTTCGGTTTTTCCGGAATCTTCAGACCCATCATGATCGTTGAAGATTCATTGCTCGAACTGTCGAATCTTCACATCAAACTTGAATATGTTCCTTCGGCTTATATTTCCGAAGTTGCGAAAATGGATGCACTTGCAGTACGTGAGACCGTATCACGCGTTCCTCACGGCGACTTCATGATCAAAGTCGATTTCTCAATGCGCAACCACACAAATTACATGATCCCTTATTCCGTCAGGATCTCACTCCTTGAGGCAAGGGCGCAGTACGATCCGTATAAGCTCCCCTTCGTAAACATCAAGGGCCAGAGCAAGCCTGTCGTAGGCGTTGTAGATGCTCTTAAGGAGACTCGTGCAAGCACGGATTTTGTAGCGCTTAATGTCGCACAGTGGTCTGACTGCACACCCGTCCAGTATGATATTTTCTTCGAGATCATGGATTCCGAAGGAAAAGTAATCTGCACCAAGAAAAAGAGATTCGGATTCAGAACAACTGAGATCGTTCAGGATAAGCTCAATGTAAACGACAGAAGAGTCAACCTGATGCTCGTAAAGTATTACGAGTTCGATCCCCAGTCCGGTATCGCCATACCGCAGGACCGTATGCGTCAGGACATCATCCTCATGAAGCGTGCAGGCATCAACGGCGTTATCGCCGACGGTATGCCTCTGTCAGATGAGTTCTTGAATCTTTGCGACCAGTATGGCATGTATGTCATCGCTACTTCTGCAGACTTCTACATGAGAGATTATGTTGAGGCATGCATGAATCACCCGTCGGTAGTAATGTGGGGATTCCAGAAATATAACTTCGATTCAGAGACTGCACAGCGTGTAAAGCACGAGTGCCAGCTTATAGATGATACGAGACCGTGGTATTGCGAAGTCATCAGAACTGCTGATTCAAAAGGCAAGAAGTCCAGGCCTCAGGGCAAGATCTCTGACATGAGACCGATGCCTTCTGATGCAGGCGCCGTATTCGGACCATGGGAAGATCTCTGCCTCGACAGAAAGAAGATATTCTCACTTAACAGGACAGGAAGAAATCTTTTCGAGACCATTCCCGGAAGAACGAGATTTACTGATGATGACACGATGTATAAGTGGATCCACCACGCAGATCTCGTCGGCGGAAAGCAGAAAGAGAATTCCTGTATCGGTCAGGGTATCGTAGATGCAGAGCGTAATCCTCACCCGATCTACCTTGATATCAAGAAGCAGTGTCAGACTATTGCCATCTTCGCATCTGCAGGAGATCCGGCAAACCTTACGATGCGTAACTCAAACCAGTTCGGTTATACGGAAGAGCTTGACCTTGAGTGGAAGATACTCCTTGGCGGAAGAACGATCATGTCAGGAAGAGGCGTGATCCCCGAGATCGAACCGTTCGGCTCAAGAACCCTCAGATTCCCGTTCTCCACGGAAGTCTTTACCACACCCGGCTGGGCACAGGGTAAGGCTGAATTTATCGAGATGTATATGAATGCTCTTTCAAAGGAGCTTGTTTTCGACATCACGTTAAAGCTTCACAAGGATACCTATTATGCCAAGGCAGGCTATGAGGTAGCTTTCTATCAGGACGTCCTTACGGACAATATCGCAAGCCCTGTTGGCCCTGTTTCAGACCAGTCGGCAGGACTCGGTTCGGGACAAAAGCCCGTAGTTGATAAATCAAGACAGCTTGGTTCAGGAAAGCCAGGCGCATCAGCTGTTCCGGGTATTGGTTCAGGTTACGACAGCGACCTTCCTGAGATAATAGAAGACCAGTCACTTCTTACTGAAGAAGACAGCGGCAGGGTAGAGCGTATGAATGACAACGTCCGTCTTGCCAACATAAATGAAATGTATGCTGCAGGCGATGCTCCTGTCGAAGAGAAGATCACCGATGTTATCACGCATAATACAGTAAGCACGATACCTCATTCCCTGTTCGTAGGTAAGGGCAGCTTAAGGTTCGGTTTCTCAAGAGATCCCGGCAGCCTTGAGAGCCTTGAGATCGCAGGATACAACTTCCTTAAGGGACCGCTTGCACCGAGTTTTTACCGTTGCCCGTCGAACATCGACAGAACGGACAGAAGCTTTATCCTTGCAAGAACTGTCTTCTCGAAGGAGAGCGACTATGAGCATATTCAGGAGTCGATCAAATACATCGGATCCGAATACAGCAGCAGAGACGGTGAGTTCACCATGATCTCTAGATACAAGTCTTTTGCCATGCACGGTGAGGTCATCCTTTTCTATGAAGTCCCGCAGGCAGATATCTTAAGAGTCACTCTTGATTTCAAGCCGAAGTACGACATGGTCAGATACGGAATCAGATTCCCGATCGTAAGAGACGACTGCGTTTGTTCCTGGTACGGAAGGGGCCCGGGTGAATCTTATGTCGACCGTAAGAATGCGGCAAGACTCGGAGTCTATTCTGCAGGCGTAGGCAAGATATATCACCCTTATGCAAGACCTGCCGAGAACTCTTCACATACGGATACGCAGATCGTTAAGATCACGAACGGAGACGGTGATTCAGTTGAGATCAGAAGGATCGGACATAACCCGAAGTTTGATTTCACCGTTCTTCCCTATACACCTGAGCAGATGAATGAATTCCTGCATGAAGAACAGCTTATGAATAATGATTTCTGCGAGTTCTTCTGCGACTTTGCTTCGAAGGAGATCGAGAGAACGAGGGATAACATCACTACCCAGCCTGTTAAGAAGGACGTAAGATACCGCGAGACATTTGAGCTTCGTCTTGTCCCGAGACAGGGTTACATCGAAGAGACATAACATTTTTCTTAACAATTATTTTCTTTTATGTAAGAATTCCTTCAGTCTGAAGTGATAAAATTATCAATATAACTTTATCGTTTTAGAAACTGAAGGAGTTTTGTCGATGGAAGAGAAGAAGACCGACAGAAGAACACTTAAGACAAGAAAAGCTATTTGCGAGGCTCTTATGGGATTTCTTACCGAAAAGGAACTGAACAAGGTAACTGTCCAGGAGATCTCCGATAAGGCAGACATCAACCGCGCAACATTTTACAAGCATTATCTCGATGTATACGATCTCTACGACAAGCTCGAGCAGGATATCCTTATCGAGTGGGGTATGCTCGTTTTAAAGCTCCAGGAATTAAGAACCGAAGATTTCTTCAAAAAGCTTGTCGATTATGTCGACAAGAACCGACTCATGTTCAAGATGGTATTCAGTGAGAAGGCTCCCGGAGAATTAAGAGTAAAGTTTGAGAAGATCCTTGAAGGTCTCCTTCAGAAGATCGAATCAGAGAAGATCGGAACGACCATCAAGGACATCAAGCTGTCTTACCAGACATCTTACCGCGCACAGGGATGTATCGCAGTCCTGTCCAGATGGATATTTGAGGGTAATGACCAGACTAAGGAATTCATAATCAAGGTGCTTTCCGAACTTGATGCGAACACAGAGAAGGTCATGAAGCACTGAATTAACGGAGGCTGATCTTGGAAGAGAATAAGACCCAACAGAATTTATTCCGCGAGAAGACCTTAGAGCGTATCTCTTCACCTGAAAAGCTTACGGACTATCTCCGAGTAACAAACCCGGGGATATGGGCTGTGCTTGGTGCGGTCATTATTCTGCTTGGCGGATTGTTTATCTGGGCAACCATCGGAACTCTGGAGACAAAAGCAGACGTAAAAGTAATAGTCGCTGATCATACGGCAGTTATCGTTGCAGACGGCGCGAAAACTCTTGCTGCAGGTATGCCTGTACAGATCTCTACTGAGAATTGTGTTATTGCATCTACTGACAATGATGATTACGGAAGGATCTACGGAATAGCCGAAGTATCACTTCCTGACGGTACATATGAAGGTACAGCCGTTGTTGAACAGATAAGGCCAATCGATTTCCTACTTGAAAGCAGGTAACATCCATGGCCGCAGCACGTTCAAGAAAGCCTGTCAAAAAAGGTGTTGCGAAGGTTCCGGTTGTAATGCAGCTGGAAGCACTCGAATGCGGTGCGGCATCTCTTGCCATGGTAATGGCATATTACGGCAAATGGGTACCCTTAGAGCAGGTGCGTCTTGACTGCGGTGTTTCACGCGACGGTTCAAAAGCAAAAAACATTTATCTGGCAGCAGAACATTACGGTTTTGAAGTAAATGCCTTCCGCATGAGTCCCGAGACATTGAAAGCGGAGGGAACTTTCCCTTGCATCATTCATTGGAACATGAATCACTTCGTTGTTCTCAACGGCTTTAAGGGCAAGCATGTATACATTAATGATCCTGCCAGAGGTACCGTGAAGATATCCTGGGATGAGTTTGATAAATCGTTCACCGGTGTTGTATTAACTCCGGTCCCTTCCAAAGATTTCGTGCCCGGCGGCAAGCGTAAGAGCACACTGGAGTTCGCTTCAAAAAGACTTGCAGGTGCAGGCGCAGCAATCGTTTTCGTAATGCTAACGACCGCGATATCTTATCTGTTCGGCATAGCTGATTCAGTCACGTCCAGGATCTTTATCGACCGCCTGCTGACAGGCCTTAACAAAGACTGGCTCTATCCGTTCATTATCTTTCTGATCGCACTTGCGGTAATCGAACTGACGGTCTCATGGGCTCAGACTATCTATTCACTCAGGATCAACGGAAAGATGTCCGTAATCGGCAATACTACTTACATGTGGAAAGTACTTCATCTGCCTATGGAGTTTTTCTCGCAGAGACTTGCAGGTGACATACTGTCGCGTGCGGCAATGAATGCTTCGATAGCAGGGACGCTGGTAAATACATTTGCACCTCTCATGCTAAATACTGCGATGATGATCTTTTATCTTGTGCTGATGATCAAGCAGAGTCCGCTTCTTACACTGATCGGTTTTGCGACACTTATAGTGAATATCGTCATGGCGCGAATCATCTCAAACCGCCGTATTAATATTACCCGTGTCCAGTTAAGGGATGCCTCAAAGCTCACGTCTACAACGGCAAGCGGTATCCAGATGATCGAGACGATAAAGGCAAGCGGTGCGGAGAGCGGATTTTTCCAGAAGTGGGCAGGATACCAGGCTTCGGTAAATGCGCAGGAAGTTAAGGCTGCAAAAGACCAGAGCTTCCTCGGAGTTATTCCGACGTTCTTATCAACGGTTGCAAACTATGCCGTTCTTATCACAGGCGTTTATCTTACGATGAATGGAACTTTCACGCTTGGCTCCGTGCTGATGTTCCAGGGATTCTTAGGCGCTTTCATGTCACCTGCGATGACACTTATCTCGGCAGGCCAGTCCATCCAGGAAATGCGTACGCAGATGGAACGCGTGGAAGACGTTATGGAATATCCTGATGATCCTGCCATTACTGTCGATCCGACGATCACAAAGCTTGAGAAACTTCGTGGAAATATTGAGATAAACAACTTAACTTTCGGTTATTCGCGTCTCGAAAAACCTGTTATAGAGAATTTCTCGATGAAGCTGAAGACTGGCGACCGTGTTGCTATTGTAGGTTCATCAGGAAGCGGAAAATCAACAATGTCCAAACTTATCTCTGGTCTTTATCAGCCGTGGAGCGGAGAGATCTTCTTTGACGGTCACAAGAGGGAAGAATACCCCAGGGAAGTAATTACGGGTTCTATCGCAGTCGTCGATCAGGACATCATTCTTTTCGAGGACACGATAGCAAACAACATCAAGATGTGGGATACGTCCATTCAGGATTTTGAGATGATCCTTGCAGCAAGAGACGCAAGTCTTCATGACGATATCATTAAGATGCCCGGTGGTTATCAGCATAAGCTCGTAAGCGGCGGTAAGAACCTCTCGGGCGGACAGCGCCAGCGGATGGAGATCGCGCGTGTCCTTGCCCAGGATCCTTCGATAATCATTCTTGATGAAGCGACAAGTGCTCTGGACGCAAAGACGGAGTATGACGTTATCAACAGCATCCACGAACGCGGAATCACATGCATAGTAATTGCACACCGTCTTTCCACGGTAAGGGACTGCGATGAGATAATCGTGCTTGACCACGGCGTAATCGCCGAGCGCGGCACACACGAAGAACTTATGGCCGGTGGCGGAATATATGCCGACCTCGTATCAAACGAATAAGGAGCCGGAATAAGTGGGACACTTCGAAAACCAGATTGAAGAAAGGCGCAAAGCCGAGCAGCAGCTCCTCGAAGACTCGTTCGTAAAGATCGCGGGTATCGTCATGGGCCGCAAATCCGCAGAGAAGTTAAGTGATGAGAGGATCATTACCAAGAACGCCATTGACGAGATATTAAAGTACTATCACTATAAGCCCGTAGATGTTCCGGAGAGCATCGAAAAGCCGTCTGAACAGCTGAAATACTGCTTAAGACCATATGGCCTCATGAGCAGGACCATAGAACTCGACGAGGGCTGGTATAAGGATGCTTTCGGACCTGTTCTGGCATTCACCAAAGAAGGGAATATCCCTGTTGCGCTTTTGCCTGATCACCTTATCGGATACAGATTCAAAGATCCGGTTACAGGGAAGATCATGAAGTTAAACCGAAGGACTTCTGCTCTCTTTGATAAGGAAGCAATCTGTTTTTACCGGCCGCTTCCTCAAAAGAAGCTTAATATACCTGACCTTCTCATCTACATGAAGAACTGCATAAACATAAGTGACATTGTCCTTATCGTTGCAGCGACGGCCGTGGTATCACTCATAGGCTTGCTGATGCCCAGGATCACAAGATTACTGACAGGTCCCGTATTGGAATCGGGAAGGCAGAACGTTTTGTTGCCGGTAGCGATTGCAACGATCTGCATTGCTTTCTCTTCGCAGCTTTTTGGAAGCATTAAATCGCTTATACAATCAAGACTTAACGTAAAGACTTCTCTCGGTGTGCAGGCATCCATGATGATGCGTCTCATGGCACTGCCGGCAAACTTTTTCAGAAAGTACAGCCCGGGTGAATTACAGAGCCGTTCTTCATCGGTCAACAGCCTCTGTTCGCTGATGATGGGAATGATCCTGAATACCGGCCTGACATCGGTCACATCACTCGTTTACATAGGACAGATATTCAATTTCACTCCTGCACTCGTAATTCCATCGCTGGTGATCGTAGTAGTTACTGTTGCATTCTCGATCGTATCTACTCTCACGCAGATCAAGATCCAAAGAAAGCAGATGGAATGCTCTGCAAAGGAAGCCGGATTAAGCTACGGCCTTATCACCGGTGTACAGAAGATAAGGCTCTCGGGTTCAGAGAAGAGAGTCTTTGCAAAGTGGATGGATGTATATTCCGCAGGTGCGGAACTGACTTATAATCCGCCAATGTTTATTAAGATCAACGGCGTGATCGCAACTGCAATAAGTCTTGCGGGCAATATTGTTTTGTACTACATGGCTATGCAAAGTAACGTTGATCCTTCGTCTTACTATGCGTTTACCGCATCATACGGAATGCTGATGGGTGCGTTTATGTCAGTGTCGGGCATTGCTCTTTCAGTAGCGCAGATCCAGCCGATACTAGAGATGGCAGAGCCTTTCCTTAAGAGTGAACCTGAGACAAGCCTGGATAAGGAGATAGTTACAAAGATCACCGGCAGCATCGAACTTAACCATGTATCATTCAGATATTCCGAAGATACGCCTTATGTGATCAATGATATCTCGCTGAAGATCAAGCCCGGTGAATATGTTGCGATAGTCGGAAGTACGGGATGCGGCAAGTCAACACTTGTAAGACTTCTTCTCGGATTCGAAAAGGCTGAGAAAGGCGCTGTCTATTACGATGGTAAGGATATAACAGGCCTTGATCTCCCTTCTTTAAGACAGAAGATAGGAACGGTCATGCAGGATGCAGGTCTTTTCCAGGGAGACATTTATTCCAACATCGTGATCAGCGCACCCCAATTAACAT
Source organism: Oscillospiraceae bacterium (assembly GCA_015069205.1). GTDB lineage: Bacteria > Bacillota > Clostridia > Saccharofermentanales > Saccharofermentanaceae > Saccharofermentans. Next base: position 80,912 of record SVIZ01000003.1, on the reverse strand, counting down.
TAGATGATGCATGGAAAGCCGCAGAGAAAGCAGGCATAGCAGACGATATCAGGGCAATGCCGATGGGAATGAATACGATGATCTCGGAAGGTCAGGGAGGTATCTCAGGAGGCCAGAGACAGCGTATAATGATTGCGCGTGCCATAGCACCGGAACCTAAGCTCCTGATCTTCGATGAAGCCACGAGTGCATTAGACAACAAGACACAGAGACAGGTATCCGAAGCTCTGGATGCAATGGGCTGTACCAGGATCGTGATCGCGCACAGGCTGAGCACGATAAAGCATTGCGACAGGATCCTTGTGCTTGAAGGCGGTCAGATAACCGAAGAGGGCACATATGAGGAGCTTATCGCAAAGGACGGATTTTTCGCTGAGCTCGTAAAGAGACAGAGAACAGATACATAAATAATTCAGGAGATAACAGGATGGACCAAAAAGAAAGAATGCTCGCTAATCTTCCCTATAAGTCATGGATGGACGGATTAAGCGAAGATCGCATGGAGTGCAAGAAACAACTCTACAAATACAATAATCTTCCGCCGGATGAAACGGCTGAGAGGGAAAAGCTCCTGCGTGAGATACTGGGCAAGACAAAGGAAGGATATCTCAATATCGAATCACCCTTCCATTGTGATTACGGTTACAACATCGAGGTCGGAAGTGAATTCTTTGCCAATTACAATTTCATCGTGCTTGATGTAGGTAAAGTCCGTATTGGTGATCACTTCATGTGCGGTCCCAACGTATCGATCTGCACAGCAGGGCATCCGGTCCATCCCGAGTCAAGAAACTCAGGATATGAATACGGAATCGACATTACGATAGGCGATAATGTATGGATCGGCGGTAATGTAATGGTATGCCCGGGTGTTACGATCGGCAACAATGTTGTTATCGGTGCAGGAAGCATAGTTACCAAGGACATTCCTGATAATGTTATTGCAGTAGGCAATCCCTGCCGTGTGTTGAGGGAGATCACGGAAGAAGACAGAGACTACTATTTCCGCGACAGGAAATTTGACGTAGACGATTACAAGTAAAAAAGATATTTATGGAAGAATTGATCAAACTCGGTCCTGACAGACTTTCTGAGAGGTGAATGCTATGAATAAATGGACCAGGGCAGCTATACCGGCTTTATTGATACACTGTTCGATCGGCACGGTATATTGCTGGAGTACTTTTAAGGAATCTATAGCAAATGCTATCGGCATGAGCACGTTTTCTGTCGGCTGGGCATTCAGCTTTGCGATCTTTTTCCTTGGTATGTCAGCGGCATTTGCCGGCAAGATCGTAGAGATAAACATCCACAGGTCATCTCTCATATCTGCCGTCTGCTTTACAGTCGGCATGATAGGTACGGGTGCCACGATTAAACTCTTCACGGGACCTCTTGCTCTCATCCTGATATATCTGTTCTACGGCTGCATCATGGGCATAGGCCTTGGCATAGGATACCTTACACCCGTTAAGACGCTCATGCTCTGGTTCAAGGATAACAAAGGCCTTGCCACCGGTATTTCCATCATGGGATTCGGTCTTGCCAAAGCCATCGCAACGCCGATCATGGAAAGACTCCAGAACAGTCTCGGCATTGCTCCGATGTTCTTTATTTTGGGCATAATCTATTTCATCATGATGTTTGCAGGCCACCTTCTCCTTAAAAAGCCTGAAGGATGGGTCGAAGCCAAAGCTGCCAACGACAGTTTCAAGGTCTCATCGATGTTCAAGAACAAGACTTTTATCGGTATCTGGCTTATCTTCTACATCAATATCCACTGCGGCCTCATGCTCATCACATACGAGAAGCAGCTCTTAATTGAGAAGTTTGCAGGTCTTGCAATCCTTGCAACCGTCGTAAGCATTGTTCCTTCCATTACGGCTGTATGCAACGCATTGGGCCGTATCGGTTATTCGACCGTGTCAGACAAGATGAAGGACAGGGCTACGGTTTACGGGATCATATTCCTCTCATGCGTAGTCCTCTGCGGCCTTTCTGCGGTTATCAGCAGCGGATTTGTCATCATCGCGCTTCTCATGGTGATCAACCTGGGATACGGCGGCGGTTTCTCGACTCTGCCGGCGCTTCTGGAATCAAGGTTCGGAATGAAGAACATCTCCAAGATCCACGGCCTGTCTCTTTCTGCATGGGCCGTAGCAGGAATCACGGGCAATAATCTTTCCGAGATCATCCTTTCTAACACCAACAATAACTACACGGTGATTATCCTTACTGCGATGGCTCTTTATGCCGTTGCCGGAGTTATCTATTTCACAATGGTAAAGGCTAAGAGAGCCTGACCGATTCGGCAAATAACTTAAACCCGCTGTGATATAATTGAAGCGGAGTAAGAATAAGGGAGGGTTTTAATATGAAACTGCAGAGTTTAAACTGTCCGAATTGCGGATCACCTTTGAAAACACAAGGCAACATGCAGATCTGCGAAAGCTGCGGATCCTCATTCAAGATCGATTATGACGATTCCGATGTAGCTTACGAGAGACTGAGCAAGGAAGACGAACTAGCCAAACAGAGATTCGAACACGAGAAGGAAATGCTTGAGACAGAATACCGTCTCAAGGAAGAGGCAAGGATCAAGCAGGCCAAGTACGAGAAGTCCGAGCAGCGCAAGAAAAAGGCTGCCGGTTCCGTTAAGGCACTGATCGCGTATCTTCTTTTCTTCGGATTCTGGTTCGGTATCGGATTCGTTGTTTATAAGGTAATCAAAGGCGAGAGCGCATTTAAGTTCGATAAGCTTCAGGAGATGGTTGAGACCACTACTGAGACGACCGTCTCGCCGTATCTTCTTGTAACGCCCTCAGATATTGAAGCTGACAGCGAATTCATGGATAACGCGATCGCTTCCGTGTATTCATCGGTTCACTCATCCAGAGACGGAAAAACAGTAACTTCATGGGAGGACAATCTCGAATACTTCACTATGGTAGGGGAGCCTGAGATTTACGACTGTTATCTTCTTACAAGTGAAGGTGAGAACAGACTTGTATTCCTCGTTGCGATTACATATCTGAATAACAACGATGAGGATGATTACAGGGTTGTCTACGACGCTTTGTATCTCAGGAACATCACCTTCGGTAATACTCTGGCTACAAAAGATAAACTCGTCTGCGATTACTCTGTAAGAGACGAAAGAGGCGAAGGTGCTACTGACTGGGCATGGATCGCAGCCACAGATTCCGACCAGCTCTACAGATCGGCTATCCTTGGCATGACTGATTTCGAGAATGCGAAAGTAAATCTTCCTGAGATCAAGGACGTTCCTGTTGAGACAGTAGAGGAAACAGAAGCTGAAGACGATTACGAAGAAGAGTAACCGGCAAACAAAAAGATATTCAGAGGCACTGTCTGCAGATGCAGGCAGTGCTTTTTGCAACTATGAATAATCTTTTGCTTATATAGCTCTCGAAGAAGAAGCTTCCAAACTGATGATATCAGTTTACGTGCAGAGAGCTGAACGCAACAGCAGGTTGCTTGTCTTTGCCCGAAGCAAGGGTGATACTTAAGCTACAAAACTTAAAAGGAGACAGATTATGGAAACCAAAGATATTCTCAAAAAACTCCGTGAAGACAATAATCTTACACAGGATCAGATGGCAGAAAAGCTTCTGGTCACAAGACAGGCAGTCAGCCGCTGGGAATTGGGAGAGACACAGCCTAATACAGATACTCTCAAGATCATTTCAAAAGAGTTCAATATCTCGATCAATACGCTTCTCGGAAGCCCCAGGACTCTTGTATGTCAGTGCTGCGGAATGCCTCTTACTGAAGACAGCATGATCAGCAAGGAACCTGACGGAAGCTTCAATGAAGAATACTGCACTTGGTGCTATAGCGACGGTAAGTATTTATACGATTCAAAGGAAGCCCTGATCGATTTTCTGATCAGCCACATGCCCAATCCGGAAAATCTTACCGAAGAGGACAGGCGCACACAGTACGACGGATACCTATCACAGCTCGAATACTGGAAGTAATCTTCGGATAGAATTGAGTGAACCAAAAGAGGATGTCTCGTTGAGGCATCCTTTTTTGTCAAAAACGGCTTCCGCTTTTTCTTCCACCAGAAACAGTTCGAAAACATGGAATAAAAAGTGAAATGCAATTTTCTCGGTTTTTCAAGGGCAACAATTGCACAAAAGGGCTGATTTATGCAATTGTTTGCTGTTTTTCGGGCTAACAGTTGCATAAGCTTAGGAAATAGAGGCATCCCATTTTTGCATTTCACCTGCGAAAATTTGCCACTTAGCGCGTTTTCGGACACGAAGCTTAAATCCTCTGATACTATGAGGCCACAAAGCAAAGGAAGGAGGTGACAGAGATGGCAAAGACTTTTATGAAGAGCAGATGGTGGCATCTCACGACAGCCATAGCATCACTTGCAACAGTAGGTTACGCTGTTTACATGGCAATGGCTCATCACGTGTTTATGGTATGGCTGGTAATCGCAGGAGTTTACATGACATGTTATGAGACTTGGAAGTTTATATCACAGCGTAAGACAGCTTGATGTAATATGGATGTATATTTTGAGGGAGGCTTTTAAAGTGAAGGTAAACATAGATATATCGCCTGAATGCAGGGAACCTTATGCGGTCATCCACACCGACAAGGTAACGGATGAGATCCAGCGCATGATCGACGTATTCAGCAACAGTGAGACACCTGTCACGGCATTGCAGAACGAGGAAGACATCGTTGTTCTGCAGCCCAAGGAAATATACATGGTAAGAGTCGAGGACGGGGATACGATCATATATGGGGCAAGACAGAAATACCGTTCGAGGAAGCGCCTTTACGAACTGGCGCAGCAATTGGGAAAACAGTTTATGCAGATATCCAAGACAACGCTCATCAATCTGTCATACATGGACAGCATTGAACCCGGCTTCAGCGGAACGCTCCTTTTGAAGCTGAAGAACGGAGACAAGGATTACGTGTCGAGAAAGTATCTGCCTGAGTTTAAGAAATACCTTGGATTATAAGGAGGTAATAGAAATGGGAAAAGCAGTAAAAGACATATTGAAAAGCACAGTAATAAGCATCGGCATGGCGCTCACGATCTTCAGCCTTGTGGGAATGTTCTTTGACATAGTTAACGGCGGCAACTTCAGTATGGAAGGCTATCAGTTCACCAAGATGGTAGCAGGAAGCGCAATCGTCGGAATCGGTTTTGGGGTTCCTACCGTCGTATATAACAGCGAAAAACTCCCTACGCCGGTCAAAGTCCTGATCCACATGGGAATCGGATGTGTCATCTACACGATCGTAGCTTACGCAGTAGGCTGGTTCGGAGGCGCGGCAACACCTGTTCAGGGACTGGTCATTGCAGGAATCCAGCTTGCCGTGGCATTCGTAATCTGGTTCTGCTTCATGCGTTACTACAGAAAAGAAGCAAAGCAGATGAATGAAAAGATCCAGGCTATGAAAAAGTGAATATGCCGGCAACTGATTAACGGGCGGATTAAGAGTATAGATAATGAAAAAGAGGAATGTCTCAATGCGTTGAGGCATTCCTTACTTTTTTCAGTTGTAATTGCTGAACGAGTTTTTGTAGATCACAGCTTTGCCTTCGCCTGCGATACCGAATACCGGATCGCTTGAAGTACCCGGATCCATGGTGCTGAAGGTTTCTTCGAACATGTACATACGTGAATCGATCATGTCGAGCTCGTGAAGGATCATTGCCTCAGGAGTAACGGGAACTCTGATGGCGCCCCATTCGGGCTGGCCGTGGTGGGAAGCGATCATGTGCTTGAGCATTGCGACCTGCTCTGCGCTGTAGGACTTGCCGCCTGCTGCCTGATTCTGTCTCCATACCTCATGGTCGATCATCTCAATGCCAAGCAGGGGATGGCCGAAGAGATTGCCCATATCGGTATATGCTGCGATACCAGTATCGGAGGTCTTCATCTCAACAAGTTTGCCGATATCGTGAAGGGCTGTGCCGCAGACCAGAAGTTCGCGGTTAAGGAGCGGATATACCTCGCATACTGCATAAGCTGCCTTGACCATTCTGTAGATGTGATAAGCCAGACCGCCGTAGATATTGTGGTGCATGGTCTTTGCGGCCGAGGACTTCGTGAAATCCTTGAGTCTGGACGTGATGAGCCTTACCGAAAGCGCGGTAAGGGAGAAGTCGTCAGAAGGAACTTCGTTGGTTGAGAGGTCATAAGTTCTGCCTGAAGACTGCTTGATAAGCATTAAGATGTCGCTTACAAGCTTTGCAGGGTCTTCAGGAGGCATCTTGATGAGCTGCTTTAATTCGTCTTCCGGGAGCTTAACGGGGTTGATGTTTACTACCTTATAACTCCTGTTGCCCTTGTAATCTGTAACTTCGAGAGAGACGACGGCGGTAATCCCTTCCTCTACGCCTGAGGCGGCAAGATCTTTTTTGGTCGTATCGAAGATCAGGGCCGTAATGCTGTCTTCACCATCGCTTAAGGTGATCTTGATCATGGGCTTATTGTTGGCCGTAGAACTCTGGTTAATGGAAGATACTACGACATCGGTCTCATATGTTCCGAGATCCATAGTATTAAATCTGATAATTGACATAACATACTCCTTGGATTTATATACTTTTCGAGTTAATGGTAGCATTATAGGTCGTTCAATTCTACAACTTGCCGATTGAATGATGAGTTATAAGTGCTAAAATGGGCGCGAGTTGTCCGTAAAAGCATATTTAGATACTGTGCTATTGAAGATTGTGGAAAGTGTTTAAGAGATGAGATACAAACTGGCATGTTTTGACCTTGACGGAACGCTGTTGAATACTCTGGGTGGTCTTACAAGAAGTCTGAATGCGGCACGCAGGATGAATAACCTCGCGCCCCAGACAGAAGAACAGGTGACAACTTTTATCAATAACGGCGTTGTAAAGATGATCGAAAGAAGTCTTGCCGCTGATCCGGGAGATTACAGCTCGGAGCTTAAAGAGAGATTTCTTAAGGACTTTGCCGCATATTACAATTCCCATGTTCTTGAAGAGACACGTCCTTACAACGGCATGATGGAGGCTCTTATGAGACTCAAGGCTGACGGAATGAAGCTTGCATGCATAACCAACAAGAACGATGAACCTGCCCAAAAGCTCATAAAGCATTTCTTTCCCGATATATTTGATTATGTAAAAGGATCGGTCGAGGGCGTTGAGAGAAAGCCTTCTCCGGAGCCCATAGAAAAATGCCTGTACTCTTTAGGTATCGAAAACAGCGACACTGTATATGTCGGCGATACCGAAGTGGATATCATGACCGCAGTAAACAGCGGGATCGACAGCATCAGCTGTACATGGGGTTACAGATCCCGCCGGTTTCTTGTGGAGAACGGTGCTTTGTTTATCTGCACAGAGCCTGTAGACCTGAGAAATCTCATGAGATAAACAATATGTCTGATAATTCCGGGAAAACCAGATCAGCATCAAATCTGCGCCTTATTGCCGAATGCGGTATATTGGCAGCGCTGGTATTTATCGGAACGGAACTCAGGATTCCTACGGCATTGGGCTTTATAAATCTCGGTGACGGAGTCATCCTGATCGCATCTTACTTCATCGGCCCTGCTGCGTTTTTCTCTGGCGCGATCGGATCAGCATTGGGAGATCTCATAGCAGGATACCCCGTATACATCGCTCCTACATTCGTTATCAAGGGTGTGATGGGCCTTGTTGCCGCGCTTATAATGTCCAAATCCCATGCTAAGAATATAGCTGGCTTCATAGTAAGACTGATTGCATGTATTCTGGCAGAGCTCATTATGGTCGGCGGATATTTTGCTTTTGAGGCATTCATGTATGGCAAAGAAGCTGCTCTGGGTTCTGTTGCATTTAACTTTATTCAGGCAGGTGCCGCAATAGTCATTGCACTTCCTCTGACTTACGCAATAAGGGTTAAGAGACAGAAATAAGAATGGTTTTCTTTTGGTATAATTGTTTCTGAAAATATAGGAGGAGAGAATATGGGAGAATTAGGTGTTACGTTTTTACTTTATTTGTATTATTTTGGCCGTCTTGCAATTCTGGTTGCCGGTCTGGTCTTAGGCATTGTAATCATCTGTACAAAAGACAACATAACGAAGCTTCTGGGTGCGATGATAACAATCGGTTCGATAAGCGGTTTGATAAAAGCTGCTTACGATGTCGGGCTTCGATTTGTTGGCGTGCAAACAGCGATGGCTTTTACTAATGCATTTAGTATCACATCAATCTTGTTTGCCTTTGTTTCGAGTATTTTTCTTTATCTTTATGCTAAAAAGAGATATGGAACAAAGCTTGTTACAGGAATTATCCTGATTGTAGGCGGTCATACATTATCTTCAGTATTTGCTGTTATATTCAACAAGGTTGCTACTAACATTAATTTCGATAATCCGGCACAGTACAGTTATCTTTTTAATACTATCACTCTGATAACCGGTCTGGCATTTTCGACCGTATGGCTCATTATCTTCATTAAGAACAGACACAAGGAGAATGAACTAAAGCTCCTTTGGCTTGGCAGAGCTGTGGGCGTTGCATCGACTGCACTCAATTTAGGCATTAGTATTTTTATGTTTTTTGCGCTTAACGGTAATCCTTCGCACCACGATATATATGATGCTCAGGCAATCAGTGACGAGATCTTGATGATAAGTACTCTTGTTGTCGATGTTCTTAATCTGTTGATGAACATCTACGTTGTTGTTAAGGGTCGTAAAGCTTCAAAGGATATAGAACCTGCAGTTGCCGGAGAGTGATCGTCATGGCACAGCAGAATATTTACGATAACGATAAATTCTTTGAATCCTTTAAAGGTCTCCGCGCAGACGAGATCAATTTCAATGATCTGATCGAGACACCGATCCTTCTTGGCATGATGCCTGATCTTAAGGGCAAGCGCGTTCTTGATGTGGGATGCGGTATGGGCCAGCATGCTAAACAGTATTCAGACATGGGAGCTTTATCTGTTCTCGGAACGGATATCTCTGAAAAGATGCTTGGCTTTGCGCGCGAAAACAATTCTGCAGACAATATCGAATATGTGAGACTGCCGTTCGAAGATCTCGAAAAGCTTGTCGGTCAGTTTGATGTGGTAACGAGTTCTCTTGCATTTGATTATGCCGAAGACTTATGTGATGTGCTCAAGAAGATCAATGCTCTCATGGTGCCCGGAGGCAAACTTGTTTTCTCGACATCACATCCGATATCAACTGCTTATGACGGCGTCTATGACAGATATACAAGGACAGAAGAGGGAAAAAGACTTTATGCAAACCTTCATAACTACAATATCGAAGGCTTAAGAAAGTTCAGATGGTGCGTGGATGATTATGAAGTTTACCACCGCAGATTCTCTACGCTTATAAATAACATAGTGTCTGCAGGCTTTATTATTGAAGAATGCGAGGAGTCGAATCTTCCTGAGGAGACTATCGAGAAGTATCCGGATAAGTTTGGCGGACTTTATCATCATCCTGATTTCATATTCTTCAGGTGTGGTAAGCATCCTGCTTAAGTATTTAAAAGAACTGCCTGTTAACTTATAATGTAGTAGTAATCCTTTGCATAAGGAGATTTTGTTATGAATAATTATGATGTCATCATTATCGGTGCCGGCCCGGGCGGAATATTCTCTGCCTATGAACTTGTTAACTTAAGACCTGATCTTAAAGTTGCGGTTTTCGAAGCCGGAAAACCTCTTGAAGAACGTAAATGTCCCATCGACGGAGATAAAGTAAAGAGCTGTATCAACTGCAAGTCATGTGCCATTATGCGCGGCTTTGGCGGTGCAGGCGCTTTCTCCGACGGAAAATATAACATTACAAACGATTTCGGCGGAACCTTGTACGAGCATATCGGCAAGGAAAAAGCATTAGAACTCATGAAGTATGTCGACGGCATAAATCTTGCCAACGGTGGTGAGGGAACAAAGCTCTATACGACAGCAGGTTCTTCCTTTAAGAAGATCTGCCTTGAGAACAAGCTCCATCTTCTTGATGCTTCCGTAAGGCATCTCGGAACAGACAAGAACTATCAGGTTTTGGGCAATATCTTTGATATGCTCAAGAATAAGGTCGATTTCTTCTTCAATGCACCCGTAGGCGATCTTAAGGTGCTTGAAGACGGTACATATGAGGTCGAGTGCTTAGGTGAATCCTATACATGCCGCAGATGTATCGTTTCTGTCGGACGTTCAGGCAGTAAGTGGATTGAGAAGGTCTGCAGCGAACTTGATATCGAGACATTCTCCAACAGAGTTGATATCGGCGTCCGTGTAGAGCTCCCTGCAGTCGTTTTCTCAGATCTGACATCAGAACTCTATGAGAGTAAGATCGTTTACCGTACTGAGAAGTTCGAGGATAAGGTAAGAACATTCTGCATGAATCCTTACGGATATGTCGTTACCGAGAATACAAACGGTATCGTCACCGTTAACGGGCATAGCTTTGATAACCCCGAACTCCAGTCCGAGAATACGAACTTCGCGCTTCTCGTATCTAAGCATTTCTCAGAGCCTTTTAAGGATTCCAACGGTTATGGTGAATCCATTGCAAGACTTTCGAACATGCTCGGCGGTGGTGTAATCGTCCAGCGTTTTGGCGACCTTACAAGAGGAAGAAGGTCCAATACTTCCAGAATTGAAGAGTCTACTGTAAGACCTACTCTTAAGGCTACTCCGGGCGATCTCTCGCTCGTTCTTCCCAAGCGTATCTTAGACGGTATCATCGAGATGATCTATGCACTCGATAAGATCGCTCCCGGAACGGCTAACGATGATACGCTTCTCTATGGTGTTGAAGTCAAGTTCTACAATATGGAAGTTGCCATCAGCGACAGACTTGAGACAAGATATCCCGGTTTGTTCGTGATCGGTGACGGAAGCGGTGTCACGCATTCACTGTCACACGCGTCAGCATCGGGTGTGTTCGTTGCGAGGGAGATTGCAGAAGAGGCTTGATCAGAGCTTTTTCTCTTTACGCATTTTCAATACGAGAAGTATTGTAACTATTATGAGGCAGACGACTGCGACGGCTGTTGTTGCAAGTCCGCCTTCAGGTCCGAACGCTCCGCCTGTAATCAGTGAAGATGCGTTCTTGTCGTAAACTGCAGTAAAGATCGAATTTGCAGCGTCGTTACCTGATACCTGGAGTCCGTAGATATTACCCTGTGTAAGGTTCCATGCGGTGTGCATTGCGGAAGTCATCCAGATATCTCCTGTAAGCAGATATATCAGCGCGAAAAGCACTGCGATGAGCACCAGGTTAACTGACGCGAGAGGTGTATATCCGCTGTTGAGTGAGTGGAATGCTGAGAAGATCAGTGAAGAGAAGACAACGCCGACGGCGACTTTATATCTCTTATTGAATGCGGGGATCATGAAGCCTCTGAACATGACTTCTTCTGAAGCTCCCTGAGGGAACCACATAAGAAGATTGAACAAGAATACGCTGAGTCCAGAAGCATTCAGTGTAAAGCCGTTGAAAGATATCTGGCCGGTAAGACACATGATTCCGACAGTGCATGACATCATGAGAAATCCGAAAAGGAATCCCAAGCCATAATGAAGTGCTATGTGCTTGCCGTCTGACAGAGGGAAACCGCATGCGGCGATCTTATTCTTGAAGCCTTTGATCTTCCAGACTCTTCCTGCGTGGATGAAATATGTGAGGATGATCAACGCATATCCCAAAGTCATGAGGGTAAGGAAGAGCGGATCTTTGAAGAAGATGCTGAATACTTCAAATGTCGTGGTTAATATATCTTCTAGTGATTTTACGTTGGAAAGATCCTGGATGAATTCCGAGTACTCAGGTTTTCTCATGTAAGTGACGACTACGGGTACCAAAGCCAGTAACTGATATACTGACAGGACAACGAGAGGATAGAACGTCTCGTTCATGATATAGCTTAAGCCGTCGTGTAAATTGTTGACGGATTCCCACAACGTCGGTTTGCCGCCCTCACGTATACGCTTGACTTCTTTGGCGCTGACAGGATCAATGGATACAGTGTAGCGTTCGCTGTGAAGCAGTCTTTCGGTAACGAAGATTATTATCACTGCGAGAAGGAGCGTTGCGAGAGAACAAATGCAAAGACCCGGTACATTGGTCTTTCCGACAAGTACATCACCAATGCCATAGAACTGGCCGTGTACGGGGAGGTAGTTATAGAAGTCGTCCTGTTCCGATACGGACTGGATACAGGATACGCAGACGGCAATGAAAGCAAGAAATACCGGAAGGAATGCCGTTTGAGCAGAAATGACCGTATCGTTGATAACCGATATAAGGATCGTTATTGAAGCAATAAATATCTCAAGAACGAGAATATAAATGTATAGGGCGATGTAACTGTCGATGGTGAATCTTCCGACGATCAGTGCCGAAAACGTGGAGACAATGAATGCCGGTATCAAAGCTTTGATAACAACACCGCCAAGATAACCGAGAATGATCGCCAATCTCGGCTGTGGCGTTAAGAGTATGCCGGTAAAAGTTCCCCGTTCCTTCTGACCCGCAATAACATTGGTTCCGATACTCATTGAAGTGTAAAGGAGAATGATGAACAGGAGAATAGGGAAGAACGTCCTGCAGAGACCCTCGACCACGGCTCTGAATCCTGTAGCTGCCTTTACGGTCTCGATAGGAAAAACAATAAGGGCGGAATCAGATACGGATGTAATGGTAAGTCCGAAATCTGCCCTTATGAATTTTTGGTAATCGACAAGATACTCATTTATGAAATCGTATTTCATATAATAGTATTCAAGGGAATTGGTACGGTAATAAGTCAGGACCTGAGGTCTGTCAGCATTCTCTCCGGATAAACGGCCGTAAACAGTCTCATCAAAATCTTCCGGGAAAACTACGGTAAGATAGGCATCGTTTTCGCGCATCCATTCACCGTATGTTACGAAATCGTATGGAGCCTTGTGTTCTTTGTAAATGAACTTAGTCCATCCGTAACCGTCATAGCTGTATTGGAAATCAATAATGTTTTTGTAATTCCCGAGTATATCGTCAGGGTCGCCATATTCTGCTGCTTCCCGGTCACGCTCTTCCTGGGTTGCCTCATTGTATTCAATAAAAGACTGCGGAGCATTTACCACAACTATGTTATATACTTCATCGCTGAAAAGATGATATGGGAATTTCCAGATCAACCAGGAGACGATAACGCACGAAAAAGCAACTACAAAGCCGATCGAAACAAGGAAAGAAGCAGATGATGCCTGTGCGCCCATCTGTCCTCTTTTACGGAAGAAACTCCCGATGATTGTTTTTATCCCACGCCTTGCAGACATAAAACTCCTGATCCTTACTCTTTATGGTTTTCTACGTAAATCTTGAAGAATGCTTCTTCGAAATTCTTTGCCTGTGTCTGAGCTACCAGTTCATTAACCGTTCCTTGTGCAACGATCGAGCCGTCGATCAGCATTGCAATCTCATCACACAGTTCTTCAGCAACTGAAAAGATATGAGTTGAAAGAATGATCGCATGTCCATGGGCCTTGAGATCTTTAAGATAATCCGTAACCTGCTTGGATGTAAGGATATCAAGTCCGTTCGTAGGCTCGTCGAAAATGATGACGGGCGGATTATGAATAAGACTGATCGCAATAGATATCTTCTGCTTCATACCCGTAGACAATTCGTTAAAACGTTTGTCGGCGAAAGGTGAGATACCGAATCTCGCAAAGCTCTCATCACGACGTTCTTTGAGCTCGGCGGCAGGAATGTCGTATAACTTTGCAAAGAAATCAAAAAGGATATTGGGAGTAGATAAAGGATCCAGTTTGATCTCGTTTGTGAGAAATCCGATCTTCCGGTGAATCTCAAGAAGATTCTTTTCGCCTGATAAACCATCGATGATGATCTCGCCTGAAGTAGGCTTCATCAATGTTGCGATCATCTGCATGAGCGTTGTTTTTCCGGCACCGTTAGGACCCAGAAGACCGAATATCTGACCTTCATGAACTTCGAAACTGACACCTTTGATCGTTTCATGGTCTTTGGTATAGCTCTTGTGAACATCGATTAACTGGATCATTTGCGTTCCTCTTTTCTGAAAGTAGTTGCAAAAACTGCAATTGCAAGTCCTGCATTAAGCAAAAGTACCAGCAGCACATGCCATAATTTATCCTGCGCCATGAAAGACTCGGATATCAACTGCATCGCGTTGTGAACCGGTATGAAGTATTCAAGTGTAGTAGGTCTTGTACCTCTGAACATCTGAAGGAAAAAGTCGCCAAGGAAATAGATCAGAGGAAGCTGGAGATTTGTTGTAATATCCTGCATGTTTTTCAGTGCAAAAACCGTTGATACGCAAATTGCGGTCATGATCAATGCCGTAACAGGAATCGTGAGGACGACGATCAGAAGTTCTGATGGTGTCAGGAGCATACCGAAGGGAAGAAGTGACATTGCATCATTGCTCCGGTTCATCCACGACGACAGGAATAACAATCCCAGCGTTATGAGTGTGGAGAAAGATACTATGACATCAATAGCTAATATCTTTCCAATATAGATCTTCCTTCGTGATACGGGAGTCATAATGAGTTTGTCCATGAAGCCTCTGTCACGTTCTGATGCGAACATATCACTTACAAGCGAATATGTTGTGTAATACATGAGTATCATCAGAACACCGGATACAACTCTTGATGCGGTAGTATTGGCAGATGTTCTGTAATCTTCGAAATCTGTAACAGGATTAAATGAATCTACAGAGAAAAGCGAACTGCCGGTAATTCCGAATTCTCCGCCCAATTTGTCAATGAGACTGCCCTGATAGTCCTTTAGGATTCCAACTCTTAACTGTTCGGCTCTTGTCTGTGATGTTATTGAATTTGCATCGCATACGACGCATACAACAGCATCACTTTTTGCTTCGGCATTCCCATTAGACAGTTCCTTATAATACGAAGTTATAACTCCGTCGAAGTCGTTAGTATCCTCACCTGCGTAGAAATAGCAGATCAGTAATCCTTGGTGAAGACGTTTGTGATAGTCTGCTTTGTCTGATTTAAATTCCTTGAATTCATCAGCACTGATAAATTCATATTTGAATGCATTTGTTTTGATGTTTTCATCAAGATAATCTCTAAATGAATCAGGTGCATTAACGACCATTACGGGTTGTTTGTTCAGTGAGCCGGTGGTCATATAATTTATGAGAACAGGGAAGAGATTAAGCATACCGACAAGAAAAATAGCGGGAAGAAGAAACAATGTAAATGTTCTTCTCCAGCTTGAAAAAAGCTTGCGGATCTCCCACATGAATATTGTCAGTATTTTACTCATAACGGTATTTTAAAATAAAGCCGGTTTTAATTCTATCGAAAAGAAATGAATTAATTGTGAAAAAACAACTCTGTTTTGAGCTCTAAAAGCAGTAGTTTATTGTGTGTAAGTTGAACAAATACAAACTGACAATCAAAATGTTTTACTAACCAAAATTCTAAAAAATGTTTGTTGACACCAAATGTAAAGAAATGTAGATTTATTTATATCCAAACAAGAAAATACGGAGGTTCTTTTAGAATGGATACAGAAAAGAAAGACGTTAAGGCAGTAGCACCTGTTGCTACACCTGCACCTGCAGCTGCTCCTAAGGCAGAGCCTGCTAAGGCTGTTGCAAAGAAGCCCGCTGCTAAGAAGCCTGCTGCAAAGAAGGCTGCTAAGAAGCCCGCTGCTAAGAAGGCTGCTCCTAAGGCAGACGCTAAGAAGGCTGAAGCTAAGAAGCCTGCTGCAAAGAAGGCTGCTGCAAAGAAGCCCGCTGCAAAGAAGGCTGCTGCTAAGAAGCCTGCTGCAAAGAAGGTTGCTGCTAAGAAGCCCGCTAAGAAGGCTGAGATCATCTTCCAGATCGATGGTCAGGAAATCTCTGCTGCAGCTATCGCAAAGAAGCTTCCCAAGGCTGGCAAGATCTATGTTGTAGCTAACGAGAAGAAGGCTTACGACGTTGATGGTAACGGTGTAGATCTCTTCTGATTTTAGTCAAAAGATTAGAACAAATCAGGGTTGTCTCAAATGAGGCAACCCTTTTTGTTTCTCTGTGTTAAAATGATTGCCGTGAAAATCAGAAACAGATGAAGGAAAGACAATGCCGCTTCTTACACTTAACAACATTACGATGAACTACGGACAACGCCGCATTTTGGACGGTGTATCTTTCCGTGTGAATAAAGGCGACAGGATCGCTTTCATCGGAGATAACGGAGCAGGCAAGTCAACACTGTTCAAGATCATTAAGGGTGTACTTACTCCTGATGACGGCGAGGTCATACTTCACGGTAATACGATTGCCGGTTATCTTTCACAGAACATGGATGAACAGGATCTTTCCGGTGCTTCTTTAAAACCTTCAAATCTTCTGGATCTTGAATTGAAGATCGAATCCGTATCAGGAAAGATCTCGCGTGCATCAGAAGAACAGACTGATACTACGTCACTGGTTGAAGAGTTATCAAAACTTCAGTCCCAGTATGAAGCTGCAGGCGGTTACGATTACGAATACAGACTTAAGGATGCACTTGCAGGTTTAGGTCTTTCCGGTATCCATGACAGAGATGATTTTACTGATCTCTCAGGTGGAGAAAAGATGAGAGTCTGTCTTGCAAGACTTATTGTCGACAGGCCTGACATTCTTCTTTTGGACGAGCCTACAAACCATCTAGACATGGAAGCTGTCGAGTGGCTTGAGAAATTTCTCTCATCTTATGGCGGAGCTGTTTTCGTTATCACGCATGACAGACATTTCATAGACCAGGTCGCAACAAAAGTCATTGAACTTGATGGCGGACACATCACCGAATATAAAGGCGGTTATACAGACTACAAAGAGCAGAAAGAACATTTCATCAAGTCGCAAAGCCTTGTAACAAAGGCACTTGAAGAAGAGCTTGCTCATCAGCTCGATGTTAAGCAGACAATGCTCTCGCACCGTAATATCAGCGGTTACCATCAAAGAGAGAAGATGGTTGCAAAGCTCGAAGACAAGCTGGAGGAAGCTAGATCAAAGCTTCCTTCCGGCTATGCGAAAATGAGTTTTAACGCGCAGCCTCTTGAACGTACGGGAAGATCTGACAGGATAATCCTTCAGGCAAAAGAACTTGCAATGAAGTTTGAAGACAGTGATTCAAACCTGTTTGATGCTCTGTCATTTGAAGTTACCGCCGATGAGAAACTGTTTCTTGCAGGTCCCAACGGATGCGGAAAGACAACTCTGTTAAAGCTTTTATCAGGACATGCAGGAGAAAAACTTAAGGGTTCATCCGGGACGGTCCTCATCGGTTCGGCGCAGTCTATGGGATACATGGAACAGTTTGTTCCGTTCGACGATGAGGATCTCAGCTGTTTTGATGAACTCGTTTCAAGAAGTGATATCGGGACGACTGAAGCAAGAAGCCTTCTTGCCAGATTCGGATTCAGAGGCGAAGATGCATTCAAGAAGATATCTATGCTTTCAGGCGGTGAGAGGTCGAGATTATATCTTTGCTGTCTGCTTAAAGAGAATCCGGATATTCTATTCCTGGACGAGCCTACAAACCACCTGGATATCAATTCCAGAGAGATATTGGAGGACGCGATCAAGGAATACAGCGGTGCCGTTGTATGTGTCAGTCACGACAGATTCTTCATCGATAAATGTGCAGATAAGGTGCTCGGTTTTAAAGATAAAAAGGCTGAACTCTACGATTCATATTATTTCTACCGTAAAGCCGTTCTTTCTGATCCTACAGCTTCGGTTGCAGCAGAAGAACCTAAACAGGAAAACGAGAATACGGTGAGAAATGCCAACCGCGCCCAGGGAAGAAAAGAAGCTGCAAAGCGCCGT
Source organism: Oscillospiraceae bacterium (assembly GCA_015069205.1). GTDB lineage: Bacteria > Bacillota > Clostridia > Saccharofermentanales > Saccharofermentanaceae > Saccharofermentans. The sequence continues at coordinate 63,067 of SVIZ01000003.1, read as the reverse complement.
CAGAGGATATCTGATATCGAGAAAGAGACAACCAGACTTGAAGCGGAACAGAAAGAACTTGAGGCTAAGTTCGGCGGTTCATGCAGCAGTGAAGATCTCAAGCGTTACGAAGAAAATGCCAATAAACTTGCATCGCTGTATGACGAGTATTTCGAATTGAACGAGGAATAACGATTTTTTTCTAATACTTTTTTGAGTCTTAATATAGTAAAATAAACTATATTGTTCTCGGAGGTAAACCCGTATGCCAATGACCATGACTCAGAAGATTCTTGCTGATCATGCAGGGCTGGACAGCGTTGCCCCTGGAGATCTGATCGAAGCTAAATTGGATTATGTTCTGGGTAATGACGTTACCACTCCTCCGGCTATAAAAGTTTTCGAAAAGCTCGGAGTAAAAGATGTCTTTGATAAAGACAGAGTTCTTATGATCCAGGACCACTTTACTCCGAATAAAGATATCAAATCAGCTGAACTCAATAAGACGATGCGCTGTTTTGCGCGTGAGCATGAGATCACTCATTACTATGAACTCGGCCGTAAGGAGATGGGTATCGAACACGTTATCCTTCCTGATAACGGAATAGTACTTCCAGGTGATCTTGTTATCGGCGCGGATTCTCACACATGTACATACGGCGCTCTGGGTTCATTCTCAACAGGCGTAGGTTCTACCGATCTTGCGTGTGCAATGGCAAGAGGCGTTACATGGTTTAAGGTTCCTGAAGCGATCAGAGTGAACCTTAGAGGAACCCTTAAGAAGTTTGTTACGGGTAAGGATCTGATCCTTACCATCATCGGTAAGATCGGAGTGGACGGTGCACTTTATAAGTCTCTGGAATTTAGCGGGGAAGGTATCAAAGCTCTTTCGATGGACGGCAGACTTACCGTGTGCAACATGGCGATTGAGTGTGGCGCAAAGAACGGAATATTCCCTGTAGATGACATCACGTTGAAGTATATCTCCAAAACTAATCCTGAGAGATTTGCAAAGAACAGCTACAAGGTTTACACAGCAGATGAAGATGCAGAATACAGTCAGGTGCTGGATATCTGTCTTGATGACATTGACCTGACGGTTGCTCTTCCTCATCTTCCTTCAAATACAAAGAAAGCTTCAGAATGCACAGACATGAAGATCGACCAGGTAGTGATTGGCTCATGCACGAACGGAAGACTTGAGGACATCGGAACTGCCGCTGCCATTCTTAAGGGACAAAAGGTTCATAAGGATGTCAGGTGCATTGTCATTCCGGGTTCCCAGAAAGTATACAGGCAGGCTTTAGATAACGGCTGGCTTAAAGATCTGGACGATGCCGGATGCGTTATCTCCACGCCTACATGCGGGCCTTGTCTTGGCGGTCACATGGGAGTTCTTGCAAAAGGCGAGAGATGTGTATCTACAACAAACAGGAATTTTGTCGGACGCATGGGTGATCCTGAGTCCGAAGTTATATTGAGCGGTGTTCCCGTTGCAGCAAGTTCAGCTGTTTTAGGGCGCATTGGAACACCTGATGAACTATAAGGGAGGAGGATCTGCATGAAAGTCAGCGGAAAGGTTTTTAAGTACGGCGACAACATCGATACCGATGTCATCATTCCTGCAAGATATCTCACATCTGCAGATCCCGAACATCTTAAAGAACACTGCATGGAAGATATAGACATATCATTTAAGGATCGTGTCAAACCAGGCGACATCATGGTAGCCGGAAAGAACTTCGGATGCGGTTCTTCAAGAGAACATGCGCCGGTAGCTATAAAGGCAAGCGGAATATCCCTTGTCATCGCTGATGATTTTGCGAGGATCTTTTACCGTAATTCGATCAACGTGGGACTTCCCATTTTAGAGTGTCCTGAAGCAGCACAGAAGATCAATGACGGAGATGAGATCGAAGCAGATTTTGATACGGGAATTATTACTGATAAGACTACGGGTGAGCGCTTTGCTTCTAAGCCTTTTCCGGAGTTTATAAAGAACATCATGGCAAACGGCGGACTCGTCGGTTATACGGAGTCTGAATTAAAGGATTAAGGACGGGAAGATGGGGAAAAAGTACAATATCGCAGTAATTCCCGGTGACGGAATCGGTCCTGAGATCACAACAGCTGCAATTGAAGTATTGGAAGCTGCTGCTTCCAGAAAAGATATTGAGATCTTCACAAAAGAACTCAAGGCAGGCGGTGCAGCAATCGATGCATTCGGCATCCCGCTTCCGCAGGAAACGATCGAATCCGCAAAGGAAAGCGACGCAGTACTGTTAGGCGCAGTAGGCGGTCCGAAGTGGGATAATGTTGACTCTGACATACGTCCTGAGAAAGCACTCCTCGGATTGAGATCCGGACTGGGTTTATATGCAAACATCAGGCCAGTAATCGTTTTCGATGAGCTTAAGGATGCTTCGCCGCTTAAAAATCCCGGACAGATCGATTTTGTTATCGTAAGAGAACTTACCGGAGGAATCTATTTTGGTAAGAACGGAGTATATCAGAGCGGTGACCGCCTTCCCGACGGAACGGTAAAGGGCAAGGTCGCATTTGATACTGAGAGTTATTCCGAAGGTGAGATCAACAGGATCTTAAAGATCGCATTTGATCTTGCCATGAAGAGAAGAAAGAAGGTTACTCTCGTAGATAAGGCCAATGTCCTTGTATCAAGCAGGATGTGGAGAACATTAGCAAGCCAGATGAGCTTTGATTATCCTGAAGTTGAGTTTGAAACCCTTTATGTAGATAATGCGGCAATGCAGCTCATCGGCAGGCCTTCAAGCTTTGACGTTATCGTGACAAGCAATCTTTTTGGAGATATCTTATCTGATGAGGCAGGACAGATCGCAGGTTCAATCGGAATGCTTCCTTCTGCTTCCATCGGCGTAAACGGCATGCCCGGACTTTTCGAACCTATCCACGGATCAGCACCCGACATCGCAGGTCAGGATAAGGCTAATCCTTTTGCAACAATGCTTTCCGTAGCGATGATGATGAGAACATTGGGAGAGGATGAGATAGCTTCTGAGATCGAGAATGCCGTTAAGAAGACCCTTGCAAGCGGTCTTAGAACAAGTGACATAACCTTCATTGATGAGGGAAAAAATACAAAACTCGTCGGAACGAAAGAGATAACAAAAGCTGTTATCGAAAACCTCTGACGATAAAAAGAAAAGAGGAATCAGCGATGGCAAAAAAGCTTGTCGCAGTAATCGACATCGGTTCGCTAACAGCGAGACTTAAGATATTTGAGATAGGTTCCAAGGGCAAACCCAAGGAAATAGAGGCAGTCCGTAAGTTTACGGGTCTCGGCACTAAATCCTACAGTTCAGGAATCATTCAGTCAGCCCAGGTAGAAGAGCTCTGCAAGTGTCTTAAGATGTTTGACGAGAAGTGCAGGGAATACGGCGTTGCCCGTGTGTTCTGCGTAGCAACATCTGCTTTCAGAGATGCTTCAAACTCTGAAGTTGTAATCGAGAAGGTAAGGACAAGAACCGGATTTAAGATCAAGGTCCTTGATAACTCGATGGAGCGTTATTATCAGACCCTGGCCGTCCAGGCTATCTATCCTGATTTTGCAAAGATAATCTCATCAGGAACCATGATGCTTGATATCGGTTCAGGATCCATCCAGGCTTCCGTTTACGATAAAACCGAATTCGTATTCAGCCAGAATCTTTTGCTCGGATCTTTGAGAATTGCAGGCATGCTTAATGACCTTCAGAGCAGGACTACCCATTACGATGAGGTTCTCCAGGAATTCATCGCCCAGGATTTAGAGGACTATCACGCAATGGAACCTAAGGGAATAATCTATAAGAATCTCATAGCATTCTCCGGCGAGATGGGCTATATCAAGCAGCTTGCGGGATATGATGCCATGTCTTCCGTTACGCTTACAAAGGAAGAATTCCTTAAGGTCTATAACTTTCTTCTCAAGGTAAGACCTACCGATCTGACGCTCGAGAAGAACATCCCTTCGATGATCGCTCCTTTGCTTCTCCCTACGGCGCTGATCGTAAAGAACATGCTTGATTATACCGGCGTTGAGACTATCTATATGCCTCACGCATCTTTGTCAGACGGAATCATTTATTACTACTGCGTTAATTCACATGGCCTTAAGACAGAGATATCTCCTGACAGTTATCTTATTTCCGCATCAAGACATATCGCAAAGCGTTACCGTTCTAGCAAGAAACACATTGAATATGTTGAGAAAACAGCGCTTCAGTTTTTCGATGAGACAAAAAAGATAAGCGGTTTGGGAAGCCGTGACAGACTGCTTTTGCAGGTTGCGGTAATCCTTCACGAGATAGGTAAGTTCGTTCACGCAAGAAACCACAGTGATGCGGCTTATTCAGTTATCAAGAATACAAATCTCATGGGCCTTGATCACGATGAGATCAATATGGTTGCCATGATCGTAAGACTTTATCCTAGAAATAAGCCTTACGACAGCTACTACTATTCGATACTGCCTTCTGACCAGAAGGTCATCGTGTCAAAGCTTGCATCCATTCTCAAGATTGCTGATGCAGTCGATGCTTCACACAAAGAGAAGGGTAAAAAGATCTCATGCAAGATAAAGGATAATGAGTTTGTTATCACTTGTGATACTTCTGAAGATATGTCTTTTGAGAAATGGGCATTCGAGAACAGAAGTGTCATGTTTGAAGACGTTATGGGAATCAAGCCGGTTCTCAAGACCAGGAGGGAAGGCTAATGGCAGTTAAGAAGAGCGCAGCATCGCGCAAGGCAAATACATCAACAGGTAAGGCGGGAACACCGGTAAAGAAAGTAGCAGCTAAAAAGCCAGCTGCAAAGAAAACGGCTGCTAAAAAGACGGCAGCTAAGAAAACTGAAGTGAAGAAGGCTCCTGCAAAAAAGACGGTTGCTAAGAAAACTCCGGCGGGGAAGACAGCTCCCAAGAAATCGTCTTCTTTCGTGGCTTCTCCTGAAGTTACAGACAGCGGATATTCTGAAGAAAATGCTACTTTCTTAAGCGGCAACGGCGCTTTTTATAACCGTGAGCTTTCCTGGCTCGAATTCGATGACCGTATTCTTCACGAGGCAAGAGATTCAAAGAATCCGCTTCTTGAAAGACTGAACTTCCTGTCTATTACCGCATCTAATCTTGATGAGTTCTATATAGTCAGAGTAGCTTCATTAAGAGACATGCAGAGTATCGATTTTGCTGAGCGTGACATTGCGGGATTCTCGATCGATGAACAGCTCGAGAGAATTGACCAGAAGACCAGAAGAACAATGGCTCTCATGTATTCGACATATACGAGATCCCTCGTTCCTTCACTCGCACAGAAGAAGATCTTCCTTAAGAATTACGATGAATTGAGCGATCAGCTTAAAGCAATTGCCGATTCTTATTTCAAGGCGGTTCTTTATCCTATCCTGACACCTATGGCGGTTGACTCTTCAAGACCTTTCCCGCTCATTTACAACCGCATGCTCAACATGTGCGTAATGCTCAAGAACGAGCCTAAAAATGTAAAGCTTCAGGAGAGAGCAACTTTCGGACTTAAGAGCGATAAGAAAAAGAAGTCCGACGATGAAGATAAGTACCTGTATGCGACCGTCCAGATCCCTACGGTCGTTAAGAGACTTTATCAGATACCTACAGAAGACGGAGACATCTTCGTTCCTGTTGAGCAGATAATAAGAGCCAATACCGATATGCTCTTTGACGGTCAGACCGTTCTTGCTACTGCGTTCTACCGTGTAATGCGTAATGCTGACCTTGATATTGACGAGGACGAGGCAGAAGACCTTCTTAAAGAGATCGAGACACAGGTAAGACGAAGAAGATTCGGTGAGATCATCAGACTTGAAGTCCAGGATGATATTGATTCTGATCTTCTCCATTACATCGTTGATGAGCTTGAAGTCGATGAAGCCGATATCTTCAGTGTTAACGGCCCGATCGACCTCACATTCCTTTCAAAGCTGACTTCAGCCTGCAAGGGCAATCACCCCGAACTGTGCTACAAGGCTCACGATCCTGCAGAAGCTGCTTCATTTGACGGTCCTGTAAGCGAGCTTGATATTTTCGAGCAGATAAGGGAGAAGGACAGAATAGTCCACCATCCTTATGAGACATTCGAACCTGTTCTTGAATTCGTAAAGCAGGCTGCAAGAGACCCCAATGTTCTTGCGATCAAGCAGACGCTTTACCGTGTATCCGACAGATCACCTATCATCGCATCGCTTTTGGAAGCTGCGCAGAACGGTAAGCAGGTAATGGTACTTGTTGAGCTCAAGGCAAGATTTGATGAAGAGAACAACATCAACTGGGCAAAGAAACTGGAGAATGCAGGATGCCATGTAATCTATGGCCTTGTAGGTCTTAAGACTCACAGTAAGATCACCCTTGTTGTGCGCAAGGAAGAGGATGGCATCAGAAGATATCTGCACCTTGCCACAGGTAACTACAATGATGTAACAGCCAAGATCTATACCGATCTCGGTCTGTTCACGGCTAACGAATCATTCGGTGAGGACGCATCAGAGTTCTTCAACATGCTCTCGGGTTTCTCGATCCCGCAGTCCTGGAGAAGACTTATTCCCGCACCTCTCTGGATGAAGGATTATTTCATAGCCAGGATCAGAAGAGAAGCTGCTAATGCCAAGGCAGGAAAGCATGCGCACATCATCGCGAAGATCAATTCGCTTGTTGATGAGACAGTGATCAAGGCTCTTTATTCAGCTTCCAATGCGGGCGTTAAGATCGATCTCATCGTAAGAGGCATCTGCTGCTTAAGAGCCGGCATTCCCGGAATGAGCGAAAACATCACGGTTCGCTCCATCACCGGACGTTTCCTTGAGCATTCAAGAATCTTCTATTTCTATAATGAAGGTCATGAGGATATCTATCTTGCATCTGCAGACTGGATGCCCAGAAACCTTAACCGCCGTGTCGAGCTGTTGTTCCCGGTCGAAGATCCGGACTGCCGTGCGCGTGTTAAGGAAGTGCTTGATGTAGAACTGGCAGATACAGTCAGAGCTCATTTTCTTTCACCTGACGGTTCATACCATAAGCTTGATCTCAGGGGTAAAGAGAAGATCGATTCTCAGCAGAAGCTCATTGATCTGGCCGATGCTGCTGTTGCCGAACGTCACAAGTCTATAGATAAACACGAGTTTATTCCTGAGGAGAGTCCCAGAGACTGATTTTAGATACGGCTATGAGTCGGATATTATATTAAGGTTGAATTTATATTCAGCACATCGGTTATCGGGAGATAAGACTATGTTAAAGAGGATAAAAAACAGGCATAAAAGCAGACAGGCATTCACGCTTATCGAACTTCTTGTAGTCCTTGTAGTTCTTGCAGTGCTTGCTGCAGCCATTGTTCCTGTCCTTACCGGTTACATTAAGAGGGCCAAGAGAGATAAGAATGAAGAAGCGGCACATTATGCTTTGGTTGCCTGCCAGTCTGTGATCGTTGAATACTATGGAAAAGGTAATATCGCTACAAATGGTAAGGTTAACCAGTCCGGCCAGCAGGGCGGCGGCGGTTCCGGCGGTGACTTGAGATGGGATAATAGCAATGGTGCGAACAATACTCCTGAAGATATTGAATGGGGCAATAAAGTGCTGGCACTTTTCGACCGCAACAGATCAACTGAGCCTTACATCCTGATCTTTGGTACAGGCCGTGCCAATTCCGTAGAGGATGCTTCTGATGCATACAAGGTTTACTATATAGCTTATGTAGAGACAAAGGATTCTCCTGCTATCTTCTATATTAACGGTGAATGGAGATACGAGTATCCGACCGATTCTCCGGCTGCAATGTATAAGAAGAACAACATTAATTACATTACTACCAATGACGGCATTGCCAATAACGATATACCGATCCAGTATTATGTAGTAAGCCAGAATACAGGAATTACAGATAACTTCTGGACAAGCAGTGACCCAAGATCTTTGAAGAGTCACAGTGCAGGCCATAACGGATATTGATATGATTTAGTTGTATTTTCTTCCAGGGCAATTCATTTGATAAACATGAGTTCATTCCTGAAGAAAACCCCGGAGAATGAGTATCTGAGTAATTAAAAGGGCTCGGGGCTGCTCATATTGAGACAGCCCCGATAAGTTATATAGCAAATTAGAATAAACGGATATTAAGAAGTTCGGATACGATCGAGAACAAACACATTGCGAAAAAGATAATTACCGTTGGTCTCAAATAGATAGTTTTAAAAACATCTTTCTTTTTTATGCAGTTCTCTGAGGTGTCATCTGTGACGAATTTCTTCTTCCTGATCCAATTGACAAGGAAGATGATTCCTAAAACGTTCAAGGCTAATGTGTTGATCGCTATCAGGGCAATAACACCGACAAGTAAAGGTGATACGTTGCCTTTGTTCATCATCGGAAGCACATACATAACAGATGTTCCCAATAGATTATAGGTAAAATGCATCAGCATGGTAATGAACACATTTCTTGTTTTGATATAGACATATCCGAGTGCCAGACCGATGCAGAAAGTATATAAGGACTGGGACAGGTTTTCGTGGAACAGTCCGAAACATATTGCAGAGAACAAGATCGCATTTGCTTCGCCATATTTGCTGACCCTGTCCAAAATAAGCTTTCTGAAGACTATTTCCTCAAATATAGGTGCCAACATAAGGACTATAACAAAACCGCCTATATTACCGGTTGCTATAATATCTGAAAGCTGGTCTGTCTGTGAAGCAGCATCGGCTGGTGACAGCATTTTTATGCCGGTTCCTATTGCATTAAAAACGCTTGAAACTGCGTACATGATAAAAAACAATTGCATTATTGAGCCGAAGCCGATCTTGCTCCCGGCTTTGCGCTCGAAAGGCACGATTCGTGCTATTAGCCAGAATACAATAACACCAATAACCCTAGGAACGTACATAAGCAGAAGAAAACCTGTCGGACTGATTATCTTAACCAGGTTTTGGAGTTTCTCCGGATCTGCATAAGGCATGAAAATGAGATTCGATGCAAGAGCAGAAACTAAGTACTGCGCGATAAGTGCCAGCCCAATAAGCAAATATGTTTTTTGGGGAGTAAATGTTGTCATCCTGTTATTCATAATTTTCCTCCGTTAAATAAGAGCAATGCTGTTTGTTTAAGCAACTCTATTGATTTTTAGTATTATGTATGAATGAGAACAATGCTATGACCAATCATGTGTGCAACTGTTGATTTAGCGACAGTTTAAATGATTTTTGTAGCCAATCAGAAAGATTAATGTATATCAATAATACTCATGTTGAAGTGTCTGAAACAAATTAAGGTTCAGTTAAGAATGTTTCTGTAAAAAGATGGTAGAATATCGCGCGGGGGAGATAATAATATGGAATTTGTAATCAGTCATCTTGTTAAAAGTTATGGTTCAAAGCAGGTTCTCAAAGACGTTGATTTTGTCTTTGAAGAAGGCAGGATCTATGGCCTTTTGGGACGTAACGGATCAGGTAAGACCACATTTTTTAACTGTGTAAACAACGATATCGACATTAATTCGGGAGAGTTCTTTTTCCGAGGAGAAAGCGGAGAGAAGACTCCTGTTATGCCGGAAGATATAGGATATCTTGTATCGACTCCTACCGTACCTGAGTTCATGACCGGCAGGGAGTTTTTGAAGTTCTTCATCGAAGTTCATGAAGAGATCAAGCCTGATAAGACGATAGACGAATACTTCGATTACATGATGGTTCCCGAAGATGACAGGGACAGGCTTTTGAAGGATTATTCGCACGGCACGAAAAATAAGATGCAGATGCTTTTGAACATCATTGCATCTCCGAAGCTCATGCTCCTGGATGAGCCTTTGACCTCTTTGGATGTGATCATTGCCGAAGAGATGAAGAATGTGATCAGAAACCAGAAGCAGGGAAGGATAACCATCTTCTCGACGCATCTTCTTGATGTTGCAGTCGATCTTTGTGATGAGATCGTGCTTCTTCATAACGGAAGGCTTGAACCTATCGATAAGTGTAATCTCGGTGATGCTGATTTCAAGGAAAAGATAATCAACGCTTTAAGGGATGAGGACAATGGTTAATGAGTTTGGGAAAAACCTGGCCAAGATCATTCACTTAAGAAGCATCATCGGTTATAACGGTTTGGTCTTTGCACTCAAAAAGACTCCTGTTATCGGAAAGCTGATCCCGGACAGGCTTTATTCGACCTCATTTCTTAAAGTGATCTATTGGATCTTCCATATAATCGTTGAGGTCTTTAAGCTCTTCATCGGCAAGATCTTTGGCCTTGGCATGATATATCTTGCAGCGTTCCTTTTGTCTGAACAGTATATAGAGCATGAACTCGGAGGCGGTATGTCCCGTAGTGTTGTCTTCGGCAATCTCGGTCTGTTTATGTTTCTTCTATATGCTCTTTGCGGAATCCTTATCAGGGTACCGTATTTTAACTGCACCACAGAAAAGGAATACCTTGTCTTTATGCTCCGGATGGATGCTAAAAAGCTGAATGAGACGCTTATCTGTTACGATCTTGCAAAGCTTTTTATCGGCTATGTAATGGCCGGAATCATTGCAGTAATTACGGGTGCCCCGTTTTGGCTCTGGCTCGGGATTCCGGTTCTGGCGTTGGCTGTCAAATTTCTGGGTATAGGACTTCAGATCCTCAGCTTCAGACTTAAAATAAAGCTTCACAAATCCCTTAAGATAAGCACTGTAGCTTATCTCATCAGATTAACCCTTGTCTTACTCGCCGGACCTTTCTTTATCGTTTTTATAGCGAACGGATATTTCATTCCGATGCCTCAGCTGGTAATCATTACCGTTCTTACGGTAATTGCCGGAATATGGGGCCTTATGATATTTATCAAGACTGATTCCAACCTTCACAGAAGGGCTCTGCACGATAATATAAGCCAAACAGAAGTGAAGGCAACGAGCCGGTATGATAACACAAAGAGCTTCAAGAAGATCAAAGCAAAAGGCAACATAAAGGGCAATAAGAAAGGCTTTGATTACCTGAATGCTTTGTTTGTAAAAAGACACTGGACTATGCTTTGCATGAAGCCTGTTATATTTACGATCATCGTTGTTGCTGTCATGATCCTTCTCATAGCAGAGTTTATATATGGATACTATTCACGTTTCGGCTCAGAAAACTGCTGGAATATGGTTATCACTAACCTTGTTAATCTCTTTACTTTCAGAGCGTTTAGCGATACGCTTCTGCCGGTTGGAGATGATCCTGCTTTCGAGTTCCTCAGATACGTTGCCCAATTCCATCTGCTCGGCATGCTTATACCGCTTTCTATAGCAGATAACTCCTTTAAGAGCACGCAGGCTATGTTCATCAATTGTGATAACAGCCTTATGACATTCAGCTTCTTTAAACAGCGCGAAAAGATCATCAGGCTCTTCGATATCAGACTTAAGCAATTAATTAAGATTAATATCGGACCGGTCATAGCCATTGGCGCCTTTGCCAATCTGATATTGTTTGTTACAGGCGGTCAGAGTTATCCGGGCGAATATCTTGTAACCTTCCTTGCTGCATTTCTGCTGAGTGTTTTAACTTCAGTTACATGGCTTGCGCTCTATTATCTTTTCCAGCCGTTTACAACATCGGTTGTTGCCAAGAGCGGTGCGTACAGGATCACCAGCATAATCATCTACTCTGTAGCATCGATCATCGTATGGATCCCTCTGGCATCTTACATTCTTGTGCCTGTACTGCTGGTGTTTGCTGCCGGATATGTGTTCTTCCTTAGAAACCGGGTCAATAAGCTGGCTCCGAAAACATGGAAGATCAAATCATAATTCCTAAATACTACTTTAATAAGGAATTAACGACTTTCTCAATTTCTTGTGATAAAATCTAATGTGCAAGATTAGATTTATGGAGGCCGGCTATGGACTTGCAGGGTTTTGTAAACATGCTCGAGATCTCGACTTGTATTATCTCTGTCGAGACAAAGGAAGACGGTTCTTACGGTGATATAAGGATTGTAACGGGCAATAATGCCTACATCTCCTCCATAGAACATGCTAATCCGGATGAGCCTCAGATGCTTACGAGTAAATTTGTGCCTAACAGCCTTTATCAGACCTATTTCCCTCAGGATCTTAATTTCGAGGATTTCTGCTTCAGATGCGCAGTGTTAAAAGAACCAATGCACACCTATGTTCATCCGGAGAGATTTGATTTCTGGTTCAATCTTTATATGATGCCTTTGGGAAGCGAGGGAAATCTTCACTATTGCACATATTCCCAGAAAGTTACAAGAGACGCCGACAGTGAGAAGATGAGCAATACATCTGCGACTGTCGCTACGGATGTTTTAAATACCTGTATCAAGCTCAGAGGTGCCACTAACTTTAATCACACGATGGACGAGGTCATCTCTGATATCAGAAAACTCTGTGATGCACAGTCCTGCGTAATAATGCTTACTGATCACGAGAAGAGAACATGTTCTGTTTTGGGTGAATCCCGTAATGAATATTCTATGCTTCCCAGTATGAAGACCCGCTTAAGCGAAGATTTCTATGACCTTACTCTTTCATGGAAGGATACGATAGGAGGGAGCAATGGTCTTCTCGTAAAGAACAGAAATGACTGGGAATATATAAAAGAAAAGAATCCTCTATGGTTTGAATCTCTTATGAAAGCTCATGTCGAGAGCCTGGTCCTTTTCCCGCTTACATATAATGATGAGACACTTGGCTATATCTGGGCATGCAACTTCGATACTGAAAATTCAGTAAAGATAAAAGAGACTATTGAGCTGACTGTTTATTTCGTCGCATCCGAGATAGGCAACCACAAGCTCATGGACAGATTAAGATATCTGAGTTCCATCGACATGCTTACAGGTGTTCTGAACAGAAATGAGATGAACAATAAGATCGATGCGATCAGAAACAGCAAAGATATTGAGCTTAAGGGTTTGGGAATCGTATTTGCGGATCTTAACGGCCTTAAGAGAGTTAATGACAATGAAGGTCATGAGGCAGGTGACCTGCTCCTTAAGAATGCAGCTATGGTCCTTCAGAACGTCTTTGTCGGAGATCAGATCTTCAGGGCAGGCGGCGACGAGTTCATGATCCTCCTGACTTATACAACTGAAGTTGTTATAAAAGATAAGATAGTCAAAGCAAGAAAGCTCTCCAAGAAGTACGGCAATGTCTCATTTGCTATGGGTTATGCATACCAGAACGATTCAAAAGATATTACCGGAGCTTTGAAACTTGCCGATCAGAGAATGTATGAGGATAAGGCCAAGTACTATGTTGACCATCCGGAGTTCATGCGCTGATATAAAAGAATCTTCTCTTACTGACAAAGTGCGATAGCGATTAGCAGACCGGTGATCTTTTCCATCGATTCTTTGCAGATGAATTCATATGCGCCGTGATAGTTGTGGCCGCCTGAACAGATATTCGGGCAGGGAAGACCCATAAACGATAATGTTGCACCGTCGGTTCCGCCGCGTATCGGTTCCGTAAATGGCGTTATGCCGACTTTTTCCATCGCACCGGTACATCTGTCGATGATCGCGGTATTGTCAGGAATGATCTTTTCTATCATGTTGTAGTAAGTATCGGAGATGTCAGCATCAATGATAACGCCGGGATTATCTGACATAACCTTCTCACAAATTGATTTCATCCGTGATTTCTTTTCGTTGAATTTATCTATGTCATGGTCACGGATTATGTATTTCATTACTGTTTTCTCAGTTGCACCTGATATGTCTGTCAGGTGGAAGAAGCCTTCGTGGTCACGTGTCGTCTCAGGTCTTTCACTGTCCGGGATCAGAGAATCGATCTTGCCGGCAATTCTTATCGAGTTGATCATCTTGCCGTAAGCGTCACCGGGATGTACGCCTCTGCCGGTAACGGTAATTACAGCACTAGCCGCATTGAAATTCTCATATGAGATCTCTCCGATACGCCCGCCGTCGATAGTGTATGCAAAGTCAGCGCCGAATCTTGTAAGGTCGAAATGCTTCGTTCCTTCTCCTATCTCTTCGTCAGGAGTAAATGCAAGCCATATCTCTCCGTGCAAGTCCTCGGGATGAGTCATAAAGTGTTCAGCCATGCACATGATCTCCGCAACGCCTGCTTTGTCATCGGCGCCGAGCAGGGTAGAGCCGTCTGTTGTGATCAGTGTCTGTCCTTTATACAGAAGCAGATCAGGAAAGTTCTCAGGTGACAATAATTTTCCGTTGCCGAGGGAGATGTCTTTGCCGTCGTAGTTCTCGATAAAACGGGGAGACGTACACTTGCCCGGAGCTTCGGGAGAAGTATCCATATGCGCTATAAAGCCGATCTTGGGAGTGTTTACGTCAATGCCCGATGAAGCCTTTATCCTGCAGTAGATATAGCAGTGATCGCTGTCGAAAAAGATATCTTCTTCTGGAATGCCGATCTCTTTTAATTCGCTTATCAGGAGTTTTGCGAGATCGAACTGTCCTGCCGTGCTGGGAGATGTTCCCGTAGTCTCATCAGATGCCGTATCAACGGCTATGTATCTCAGAAATTTACAGGTTACATCTTCATTCAGCATAAGCAGACAGACTCTCTCGTTTTCAATTGTTTGGTGGAGCATACGGGACTTGAACCCGTGACCCCCACACTGCCAGTGTGATGCGCTCCCACTGCGCTAATGCCCCATTCGAAAAGATTATACGTGGCGTTTTGCGAGAAGGCAACCAAACCTTTATAAATAGTGACCTCGCGTATATAACGCGGGCGTTAATATGCTATAATCCTTTGGAATAAATATTTCCGGAGGATATGAATATGAGTATTACATCCCGTGATTATGTATCAGCAACAAATCCCGATTGCAAGGCAAAGCAGTACACAATTACAATCGACGGCGGCTATGAGGCTTCTGTCATTACATATGGCGCAGTTATTACAAATCTTATCGTTCCTGACAAGGACGGTAAGCCGACAGACATCATGCTTGGCTGCAAAGGCCTTGATGAATATATGGGTAATGGTGCCAATCACGGTGCTGTTATCGGCCGTTCGGCAAACAGGATCAAGGATGCTTCCTTCGTGATCGATGGTGTTAAGTATCAGATCCCCAAGAATGAAGGCGAGAATAACCTCCATTCAGGCAACCCCGGATACCAGAATGTGTTCTGGGACGCAGAGATCCTTTCCGAAGAAGAGGCAGATGAGATCATCCTCGACTCAAAGATCGCGGGCATTCCCGGATGTGACGGCGGTGCCGTACTCCTCAGCTACACAAGCCCGGACGGAGCTACAGGTTTCCCCGGAAACCTTGATACAAAGGTTCTTTACTGCTGGCTCGAAGACAAGACATTCCTTATCCTTTACTGTGGAAAAACAGATAAGGATACGATCTTCGCTCCCACAAACCACGCTTACTTCAACCTCCGCGGTGAGAACGCCGAAGGTACTGTAAATAACGATCTCATCATGATCAACTCTGACAAGATCACCATCAAGGACGACATGAACGTTCCTACAGGTGAGCTTAAGGACGTTGAGGGCACAGTTTTCGACTGCAGGGAATACCGCTTCATCGGCGAGCTCAACGACAGCGACGATCACCAGATGGTTATCTCCAAGGGTATCGACCAGAACTTCTGCCTCAATACAACAGCAGGCACATTCTCCTTTGCTGCTGCAGTAACTTCACCTGAGTCAGGAATCACAATGGAGTGTCTTACTGACCTTCCGGGCATCCAAATCTATGCAGGAAATAACCTTGGAAGCCCGCTTGATATCAAGACAACAAAGGCATACGGCCAGTACGATGCCATTTGCCTTGAAGCACAGCTGGTACCTAATGCAGTTAACCTTACGGGATTTGATTCACCGGTGATCAAGGCAGGCAAGAAGGTATACCACGCCTGTGGTTACAGATTTGTATAATCTGTATTGCTCCGATTTGAACTGTTGGAGTATAATGCTTAGTTAATTAAAAACAATCTTTAAGAAAGAAGGATAGTTTTATGGAAAAGAAGAATCTCGATTGGTCAAACCTGACCTTCTCTTATCAGAAGACAGATAAGAGATTCGTAGCTAACTACACGAACGGCGCTTGGGATGAAGGCGCTCTTATCGATGACGACATGATCGTCATGAGTGAAGACGCAGGCGTTCTCCAGTATGCTCAGACAGTATTTGAAGGCCTTAAGGCTTATGAGACAGTAGACGGCAGAATCGTTACTTTCCGTCCTGACCTCAACGCTGACAGACTTCACGACTCAGCTGTCCGTCTTGAGATTCCTCCGATTTCCAAGGAATTGTTCCTCAGATCAGTTCAGGAGACAGTTGCAGGAAATGCAGCTTGGGTTCCTCCGTACGGTTCAGGCGCATCTCTTTATCTGAGACCTTACATCTTCGGTATTAACCCCGTTATCGGTGTTAAGCCTGCTGATGACTATCAGTACAGAATCTTTGCTACACCTGTAGGCCCTTACTTCAAGGGCGGTGCTAAGCCGATTGCAGTTAAGATCTCTGACTTTGACCGTGCTGCTCCGCATGGAACAGGTAACATCAAGGCAGGTCTTAACTATGCTATGTCTCTCCACGCAATCGTTACAGCTCACAAGGAAGGATTTGCTGAGAACATCTATCTCGATCCTGCTACACGTACAAAGATCGAGGAGACAGGCGGAGCTAACATCATCCTCACAGACGGTAAGGGCACACTCGTTGTTCCTAAGTCTGATTCCATCCTGCCTTCTATCACAAGAAGATCACTTGTTTACGTTGCTGAGCACTATTGCGGCATGAAGATCGAGGAGAGAGAAGTTTACCTCGACGAGATCATGAGCGGTAAGTTCACAGAGGGTGGTCTCTGCGGCACAGCTGCAGTTATCTCACCTCTCGGTTCCATCAACGATCACGGCAAGGAATTCAAGTTTGCTTCCGGCATGGAGGAGATGGGTCCTGTAATGACAAAGCTCAGAGAAACTCTCACTGGCATCCAGATGGGTACTGTTGAAGCACCTGAAGGCTGGATCATGGAGATCAAGCTCTGATATTGAGCTAAATCAGTTCTTTTCAAGCCGTCCGCTTTAATCAGCGGGCGGTTTTGTTTTTGCTGTTTTTTTACGGAGCTATAAAGAAAAGACGTTGTCTCAAAATGCCGTTTTTTCGGAGTCTTTGACCTCATATCGCAGAAAAATCACAGTAACCGTCATAGTGCACTGTGACTTTCAGTCGTTCTCTGATAGCACAGCGATGTACATTTTTTGTCAAATAATGCCGTAAAATTGCATAAAAAGCTGTTTTTGTGCAATTTTCGAGTCGGAAATCGCGAAAAATGTACATCGACATAACTGAAGTCATAGCATACTGTGACTTTTACTGTGATTTTCTAAATTTGATAAAGCCTCACTGCTGCGGCTTTTCGAAAACCTGTTGGCAAACCTCTGATCCCGCCTTGATCCATACCAAATAAACAGGGACCATCTCATCCATTCTGAGACAGTCCCTTCTAAATCCGGTTAAGAATAAATCAAAGCATGTGAGCTCTCAGATTTTCTCCTGAAAGAGGAGAGAGGAGTGCAGGAGCGATGTCAAAAACTGTCTTGCAGCCGTAATCACCCTTCTGTGAGAGGCGGTATACTGCTCTTGCATAAGCTGTAAGAACGGAACCTGTGAACTCAGGGTTGGAATCAAGCTTCAATGAATACTCGATAACGTGCTTGTTCTCGCCGTTAACACCTGTCTTGCCTGTGCGGAATACGAAGCCGCCGTGGTTGATCCTTGAGTGATCTCTTACGAACTCTTCTTCGGAGATGAAGTGTACTGTTGTGTCGTAATCTGCGAAGTAATTGGGCATTTCCTTGATCGTCTTCTCGATGAGGGCGAGATCAGCACCTTCTTCAGCTACGACGAAGCACTCTCTTGTGTGCTTCTGACGTGTTGTGAGTTCGGGATTGGAACCTGATCTTACTGCTTCGAGGGCAGCCTCTACAGGAATCGTGTACTGCTTGCCGTTCTTTACTCCGGGAACTCTTCTGATAGCATCGGAGTGACCCTGTGATACACCCTTGCCCCAGAATGTGTAATCTTGGCCTTCGGGAAGGATGCAGCTGCCGTAAAGACGGTTAATAGAGAACATTCCGGGATCCCAGCCGGCGGAGATGAGTGCCGTATGGTTGGAGCCTGCAGCAGCCTTGTCAACGTTTGCGAAATGCTCAGGGATCTTGGCATGAGTGTCAAAACTGTCGATTACGTTGAACATTGAAGCGTATTCGGGTGTCTGTGTGGGAAGATCTGTAGCAGAACCTCCGCAGATGACGAGAACGTCGATCTTGTCTTTCCAGTCAGCAGCTTCGAAAGAAGGAACGACTGCAACGCCTTCTGTAAGAGTCTTAACTGTGGAAGGGTCTCTTCTTGTGAATACGGCAGCAAGTTCCATGTCAGGGTTCTGACGGATAGAGAGCTCTACGCCTTTTGCGAGGTTGCCGTAGCCTAAAATGCCGATTTTGATTGCCATTTGGGAATCCTCCTTATGCTATGAAGTAACAAAAGGTTACTTATCTATTTATATTCGAACAGAATTATAGCATATTGTCTGCAACATTCTTTCGGAGGATTTGGGGATTTTAGGTATATTTGTAGCGAAGTTTAAGGAGTGTAACAAAAAACGGTTCGTTGTATTATAATTCTCCTATGCCGAATTTAAAGTATCTGATAAGACGCGTTACGCGTATGGACTATAAGGCGATGAATGCCAAGATCAAGGATATCCACCAGAAGAGCGGGAAGTCCCGTGTGTGGATATTTTTCGATATGGTCCACTGCGGAAGGAAGTTCGGTGCCGGATACATGGATTATTGGCTCTACGAGATGTATAACCTCACCGACGAGGAGCGTGACACATATATCACCAGAGGCCGTAATTACGACCTGGTAAAGAGATATAACGATCCTGCATATACGGACCTTATCGATAACAAGATCGAATTCAACAAGCGTTTCGGAGAATTCCTCGGACGCAAGTGGATCGAGATAAGAAAAGATAACAAGCAGGAAGTAATAAACTTCATCAACGATCACGATTTCCTCATGGCAAAGGCCGATCTTGGTTCATGCGGCAAGACAGTCGAGAAGGTCGACTGCAAGGCTGAACCCGCCGAAGCCATTTATGAGAGACTCGTTAACATGGAGCGCCCCCATTTCTTTGAGGAGATGATCGTCCAGCACCCGGCGGTAAGTGCCATTTATCCCTATGCTATTAATACCGTAAGACTTGTTACCATCCAGAGAGACGGCAAGGTGCACGTTGCAAGTGCATGCTGCAGATTCGGTAATTACGGTCACAGCGTTGATAACTTCAACAACGGCGGCATGACGGCTCCCGTTGATGAGAAGACCGGAGAGATCACGGATTTCCCCATAGATAAGACCAAGGTCCTTTATGAGAAGCACCCCATGACAGGTGCCGTATTTAAGGGATTCGTTTTCCCGATGTGGGATAAGGTTCTTGAGATGTGTACAAAGGCGGCTATGGTAGTTCCTCAGGTCGGTTTTATCGGCTGGGACGTATGCATTACGCCCGATGGTCCCGTTATCGTTGAAGGTAACGACTATCCGGGTCATGACCTTTATCAGCTTCCTGAACATACCCACGATAAGAAGGGCATCTGGCCCAAGTACCAGTTTTGATTTTTCCTATTGATTTCTGAAAACAGAAGAGTAAAATCTCGATTGTCAACTAAAAACGCAAAGAGGTTTACAATGTCAGAAGCAAGCGCTAAATCAAAGTCAAAAGTAACTAAAAACAGGGTATTTATATATGATCTCGTTCTTATTGCAATATCTGCAGCCCTGATAACAGTGTGTTCATGGATCAGCATCCCGTTAGGACCGGTTCCTTTTACTTTGCAGACTATGGCGATCCTTGCGGTAATGCTTACCTGCGGCGGAAGAAGAGGCACGATCTCTATCCTGGTCTATCTTGTGATGGGTGCCTGCGGAATCCCAGTTTTCGCCGGCTTCAAAGGCGGAGTAACATCTCTTATCGGTCCTACCGGCGGATTTCTTGTCGGATTTTTGATCGCCGGACTGATCTATTGGCTTTTAGAAAAGCTTATTTTCAAGAAACTTATGACTTCCACAGTCAAAACATGGATATTCGGCGCAATTAATTCAGTCATATTTGAAGTAGTCTTATATATCGTAGGTGTTATCTGGTTTATGACCGTTTATGCTGCAAAGACGGGTCCCATCGGTCTTGGTGCAGTTATGACCATGTGTGTCATTCCGTTCATCATCCCTGATATCGTAAAACTTATTGCTGCGGTAATTATCGGCGAGCGTGCAAGAAAGCTTGTTAAGACCTGATTATTCTCTTATATCCCATTTTGTTATAATATGACTTAATTCAAATTTGACAAAAGGGTAATAAGGAGAATAAGTCGTGTCAGAAAATACGGATTTCGTTATTAAAGTTAATGGCGTTTCCAAAGATTACGGTAAAGCTCATGTTCTTGATAATATGACTTTTTCCGTGCCTAAAGGTTCTATCTTCGGACTAGTCGGAAGGAACGGGGCAGGTAAGACCACGATAATGAGAATTATGTCAGGTCTTCAGAAGCCTACTTCAGGAACGGTCGAATACGGATTCGATCACAAGAAACTCGGTAACATCGGAGCACTGGTCGAGCTTCCCTCGATCTATTCAAATGCTTCGGCAAGAGATAATCTCATTTACCAGTACATTAATCTGGGCCTTAAGATCGATGAGACCATTGATCAGAACCTTGCGTTTGTGGGACTTGGTGATACCGGCAAGAAGAAGGCAGGCAAGTTCTCTCTGGGTATGCGCCAGAGACTCGGTATTGCCATGGCGATGGCCGGTAATCCGGAACTTCTTATCCTTGACGAGCCTATTAACGGTCTTGATCCGCAGGGTATCATCCAGATCCGTGAAGTGCTTGAAAAGCTTAACAAGGAGAGGGGTGTAACGATAATCATTTCGAGCCACATCCTCTCGGAACTTGCTAAGCTTGCCACCGATTTTGCTTTTGTAGAGAAAGGCAGAGTCGTTAAGGAGGCAAGATCCGAAGCAGTTGAGAATGCGGGCGGACTTGTATCAGAGTTTTATTCGGCAAATCCCGAAAAGCTTATACCGGTGCTTAATGCGAAGGGACTTACAACGACCTATGACAGTGCATCAGGTGTTGTTTTCGCGAAGGGCTATTATAACCTTACCAATATCGTCCTTGCCGCAAATGATGCAGGCGCTAATATCGCCAGAGTCGTAACAAAGGAGACTGATCTTGAGACTTACTTTGTTAACCTTGTAGGAGGTGAGTCTCATGCTTAATCTTTTAAAGTTTGAATTCAGACGTCTCTTTAAAAGCGTATTTTTCAAAATTGTCTGCGGTTACTGTATTTTGTGGCCTCTATTAGTTGCAGTTTTCTACCGGATCATTATCGGTTTGACGTTTATGGATACCGACATGTCATTTGCAGATTATGAAATGTCTGATGCGGAAATAAGGTATTTTACATGGATCATTTCCATTGCATTTGTAAATGATCTGCCTAAGTTCGTTGCACTCTTTACATGTATTCACATAGGTAAGGATTTCTCTGACGGTATAGTCAGGAACAAGGTAACCGCAGGCCATTCGAGAACATCGATATTCTTCTCATACATCATCTCGCAGATTTCTGCTACGGTAGCATTATGCATCGTTTACATAAGCTTTGCCCTGCTGGGATTACTTATTACAGGATTCGGCGTTAACCTTAATGGCGGCGAGATGTTTATCAGACACATGGTCGGAATTTGCATTGTGCTTGTATTTACTGTCATGGCAGTAGCGCTGTCTCTCGTGTTCAGAAAGCGTGCTTTGCCTATCATTATGTCGATCCTCGTCGTTATGTTTGTTTCTACGGCAACAACAGTATTCGGTTTATTCAAATTTAATTTGCCGGGTAAAGCTGTAGATGACTATATCGAGAAGAGACATGAGCGTTATGAAGAGATGGTCGAAGAAGGTCTTATGACCGATGAGACGGTAGAATTTCTCGAAGAAAACTACGATAAGGATTTTTACCTCGGAATGGCATGGAAAGTGGGAAGACCGGTCTATCTCATTACCAATCTTGGCTTTAACCAGGATTACGCCGCAGATCTGTCACAGGCTATTGCCAGTAATCCCGATTACACTGATGAGATTGATTTCTCAGTGAATCTGACCAGTGGCATGTACAATCCGGATATGTGTAATCTTCAGCCCAAAGATTTCAAACACACGGATTCGATGCACCTCTCTTATGCCCAGCTCAATACCACATATGTTGTCAGATCCCTGATATATATTCTTGTTATCGGAGGATATGGTTACTTTGTTTTCGGAAGGAAGAATTTGTTCTGATGTTTTATCTTGACCACCGTTTAACGATCATCATCGGCGCTTACGGAAGCGGTAAATCCGAGATCGCAGTCAACATGTCTCTTGCCCAGCGTAAAGCTCTGCCGGACAAGAAGCTTCTCATAGCAGATCTTGATATCGTTAATCCTTTCTACCGTTCATCAGACTGCGGCGCGGTTCTTGAAGAAGCAGGCATAAGGCTGATCACACCTTTGTATGCCGGTTCCAACGTTGATGCTCCTGTCCTTACTCCTGAAATGTACGTTATATTCGATGATGAATCCTATCAGGGCATTTTCGATATCGGAGGAGAAGATATGGGTGCCATCGTTCTCGGTTCCATCCGAAAGAGGATCGAGAATACGGATACAGCCATTTACATGGCAGTTAACACGTTAAGACCGTTTACTTCAGATCCTGAGCAGATCGCGGTAATGACAAATGAGCTTACTGCTGCGGCAGGCTTTAAGATCGACGGTTATCTCAACAATACGAATCTTCTGGAAGAGACTACTGCGGAGATGCTCGAAGAAGGAGAGAAGAAGATCCTTGAAGCTTCAAAGCTTACGGGTATTCCGCTTATAGCCAACTGTGTGATGGAAGGCGTTGACATTCCTGAAGGAAAGCTTAAAGATCATGAACTCTTCAGAATGGAGAGAAAGATCCATTACGCATACTGATTTGGAACCGTTAGTTCCGGAAGGGATCGATATATGAATACGGTTTATGTTGTAGGCCACAGAAACCCTGATACGGATGCTGTTGTTTCCGCAATGGCTTATGCCGCACTTCGAAATGCAGCAGGGGACAGGAATTATGTTGCCGGAAGATTAGATCACTTAAGCGATGAGACCAAGAGAATGCTTGCCAAATTCGGTTTCCAGTCTCCGGTAAGGATCAAGGACGTAAGGACGCAGGTAAGTGATATCGAGTTTGATAAACCACCTGTATTAGAGCCCTCGGCTACTTTGAACCGCGCGTGGAAGACGATGAACGACGGAGGGACAACATCGATACCTGTTGTCAATTCCGACGGCACGCTCTTCGGCACACTTTCTGCAGGAGATATTGCTGCTTATACGCTTGATACCATCGAAAACCCTCACATCACAGATCTTCCGTTGTTTAATCTTCTTGGGGTTATCGAAGGCCAGATAGCGAAAGACGGAAAAAGTGCCGATGTGATATCAGGCGACATCACAATAGCACTTCCGGTAAACGGCGATCTGCCCGCATTCACCGACAGTGACAAGATAGTTCTCTGCGGCAATCAGCCGGACATGATCAGATATGCTCTGGATAAGAATGTCAATGCGCTGATCCTCTGCGGCGTCAACATCGATAAGGAGCTTATCGATCAGTATAAAGACCGTGACACATGTGTTATCTACACGCCGTTTGATGCGCTCCGGACATCGAAGATGATCTGCCAGTCCATGCCGATCGAGCGTGTCTGCATCCGTGAAGGCATAGTCTGTTTTCATCTTACGGATTATCTTGATGATGTCCGTGAGACTATCTTAAAGAGCCGTTTCAGAAGTTATCCGGTACTTGATGAGTCGGATAAAGTTGTCGGAACACTCTCCAGATACCATCTCTTGAGACCTAACAGAAAGAATATAGTTCTCGTTGACCACAATGAATTGGCGCAGTCTGTTCCGGGCCTTGAGCAGGCAGAACTTCTGGAGATAATCGACCATCACAGACTTGCAGACATACAGACAACACAGCCTATCAACGTGCGTAATGAGACTGTCGGAAGCACAACGACCATTATTGCCGAGATGTATCAGGAAAGCGGCGTTACACCGGCTCCTGCCATGGCAGGTCTTATGGTGTCTGCCATTCTTTCCGACACGGTTATGTTTAAGTCTCCCACATGCACTGAACGTGACAAGGTCCTTGCCGGGCGTCTTGCCAAGATCGCCGGCATATCGATAGAGGAGATAGGTGCTGAGCTTTACGATGCTTCAGGCATTCTTGAACAGAGTGCGGAGCATCTCATCAAAACAGACTTCAAGGAATTCCATATTGCAGGACAGACACTAGGTGTAAGCCAGATTATCTGTGTAGACTCTAAGTCAATGATCGCCAGAAAAAGTGAGTTCCTTGAGACTATGGAGATGCTCAAGAAAAAGAACGGTTATGACATGATCATGCTGATGCTGACAGATGTTCTCGTTGAAGGTACCGTGCTGCTTTATATCGGCAGCGACGATACGATTCAAAATGCATTCTCTGCTGAAGCTCATGACAATGAACTGTTCCTTCCGGGTGTAATGAGCCGTAAAAAACAGATTATCCCGATGCTGACTGCATTGTGGGGCTGATATTGCCTTTTTCTTTTTCAAATATCTGCTCCAATGATTATGTAAAATCATTGTTGTTTTATCAAATAAATGATATTATTTTTATCGGCGGAGTTATTTTCGACCAAGACCTTAGGAGGAAGTAAATATGGGATTGATTAGCTTAATCAAGAATGTGGCAGGAACAACATTTGATTCAATTTCCAGCCAGATTCAGGATCAGTATCTTGAGTTTTTTACTCAGGATTCTTTGGGACAGGATATCCTTGTTAAGAAGGGTGCCAATAAGATGGAGAAGGGCAGAAACAAGGGTAATTCCGAAGTTATCTCTAACGGCTCCGTCATCAACGTACCTGAGGGATGCTTCTGTCTCCTCGTTAACAATGGTGAGATCGTAGACGTTGTTTCCGATGCAGGCGCTTATAAGTGGGATACATCCACAGCTCCTTCAATTCTTGCTAACAAGAATTTCGGTGAGAATGTAAAGCAGTCCATCGGTGATATCTGGAACCGTATGAAGATGGGCGGAGAGATTCAGCAGCAGCAGAGAGTTTACTTCGTAAACAAGCTCGAGATGATGAATCAGAACTTCGGTACACCTTCACCGGTACCTTACGCAGACCCTGAATACCGTAACATCTATATCCGTTTGAACGGTACATTCTCATTCAGAGTTGAGAATCCTGTTACATTCTTCAGAAACATCGTAGGTAACGTTAAGGATGAGTACACAGTAGCAGAGTTCATGGGAACACCTGCTAAGCCGATGCAGCCTCGTCTTGAGTTCCTTGACAATATAACAGAGACACTCAATAAGTGCGGCGGTCCTTACCCGAACGGCATTATGTTCTCAACACTGCCTTCAAAGCAGGGTGAGTTCAGAAGATATATGGCTGACTGCCTTGATGACGAATGGCTCCAGAAGAGAGGTATCGTTGTAGAGACTGTTGCTATCGCTTCCGTTACACCTGACGATAAGTCACGTGAGAGAATCGAGAAGGTCGACGAAGCAAAGCTCTATGGTCAGGATCCCGGTGCTCTCGGTGCAGCTGTAGCTCTCGGTCAGACAGAGGCTATGAAGGCAGCCGGTGCTAACGCTAACGGCGCAGTTAACGGATTCATGGGCCTTGGTATGATGGGCGCAGTAGGCGGCAATCAGGCTACAGCAGCAGGAATTAATGCAGCTCAGCAGGCTCCTGTTCAGCAGGGCGGTTTCTTCGGTGGCGCAGCTCAGGCTCCCGTTCAGCAGGCAGCTCCCGTAGCAGCAGGTTGGACATGTTCTTGCGGCCAGGCTGGCAACACAGGTAAGTTCTGCAGCAACTGCGGACAGCCTCAGCCGGCACCTGCAGCAGCTGGTTGGACATGCTCTTGCGGTCAGACAGGCAATACAGGTAAGTTCTGCGGTAACTGCGGTAAGCCTCAGCCTGCAGCAGCACCTACAGCTTGCCCTAAGTGCGGCTACAAGCCCGCTGACGGCAATATGCCTAAGTTCTGCCCTGAGTGCGGTACAAAGATCGAATAAGATCCATCGGTTCTTAAATAAATCCATTACGGGGCCGCCTTAGGGCGGCTCTTTTTTGTAAAGGTCGGCACCAGATCAGGATTTTTCCGCATCATGCCAGCTGAGCCTGCAGGAAGTGATCTCGCTGCCGTCTCATCATCTCCGGTTTGTTTTATTTTCCGGATATCCTGTTCTTAAGGGTTAATATTATCTCCTGATGCTCCTTATGTATCATCGTCGGGAAAGCATTAAGCAATCTGGCGGCTCCGGAATGTTTGTGCGCAAGAATGGAAAGACGTATCTCTTCGGATCTCTTTTCGAGCTTTTTCAACATCTCGCCGGCGTCGTCTCGTAGTTCCGCCTTCCCGAGTGCAACCTGAACCCTGGCCTCACCAATGTCTTGAGCGTTCTTCATCGCGTTATTCCCGATTATATCAGTCATACGGTCGCTTATCGTTCTCATGGCCCGGCTGATGCTGTCGAGTTCCTTGAGCTTCTTATTCAGGCCTATGATCGTTAACGCCGTCACGACCGTGTCGGCTGTGATACAGATACAAAGAAGCCCGAGAAGGATCATCGATAAAGTATCGGGTATTAGTCCGACAATTGTCCTGATCCACGGGTGTATGCCTTTGACAGCTACGACCACAGCAAGTCCCCACAGGATCGAAAAGGCAACGCAGATATAGCCGTGCAGGTTCAATGGCATGGAGCTGTAATCCCACCATCTTGCATGAAACAACCTGTCCAATATGAAGCCTGCGATCAGTTCTATCAGGGTTGCAAAGACCATCCCGACAAGGAAAAGAATCAAGGGATCCTCTGCCTTTAGCACACTGCTTATCCATAGCACGGCACACATTCCTGCTCCGTAGACCGGGCATAAAGGACCGTTAAGAAATCCACGGTTGATTATCCTGCCTTTTACTACGGCGTGAAATACGACTTCAATAACCCAGCCGAGAAAAGAATAGATCATGAAATACCAAAGAAAAGAAACTATCATGCGGCCACGTTGCTATACCTTCGTTATTATCTCAAGATCCAGACCGGAAAGTTCATGTTCCGGTTGTCTATCACGCCGGAGCTGAAGAGCATCCAGATATTCTCAAGACAAAATCCGAGAAAGGAAACGACTATTACCCAAGCCATGTAGTCGTAAACTGAATATTCTGAATGAATCCGCTTTCCCACCCTAAGAAGCTCCTTGAATATGATACATAGCGATGTTACAATTGTTTTGACGTTACAAGTGTAGCACCATGACGTTTATTCTTCTATACATCGATCAACGGAGTTTACAGAAATGGCCAAGAGTGTAAAGCCTGAACCAAAAGGAACGGTTTTGCAGACCGAACTCGCAAAACGTGAAGTCTTACGGCTCAATAACCGGGAATCGAATCGTTTAACACGTGAGTGCATATGCATGGCCATGATGTATCTCATGAACGAGAAACCTTATGATTCCATAAGCATATCCGAGATCGCAAAACGTGCCGGAGTCTCAAGGACAGCCTTTTACCGCAACTACGAGACCAAGGATGACGTCATCAGAGAGATCGGAAAGCAGGTGATAGATATGCTTTCCGAGATCGTCGGCAAAGTCAGGTCAAATGAGAATGTGCACAATATGTTGGTTGAATTCTTCACACAGATAGAGCAGCAAAAGGATAAGATCGAGCTGCTTATTAAGGGCGACCTGTCATTTAATCTTTTGTTCCCCAATGCCAGGTTACTTGAGAACGTGATCCCCGCCCGGACCAGGACGGAGCATTACCGCATGGTCGCCGTCGATGCTGCACTTTTCGGAATCGTAAAGGAATGGATCACTAACGGGTGCGATCTTTCGGTCGAAGAACTGGTAAGGGTCGTAGAACTCGGGGTATCGGTTTAAGGTCTTTGCTATCCGAGAAGTTCCGGCAGGCTATTGATTCTTGTTAGCAGGTTTTTAATCATTGCCGAAAAAATTTGATTGATATATCGACTTTTATGGTAAAATTCAAAATCATAAAAAATAAAGGCGGTCATATCTATGGGTAAATACTTCGGTACTGACGGTTTCAGAGGCGAAGCCAATAAGGCACTCACCGCACAAAAGGCATTCAAGGTAGGAAGATACATCGGCTGGTATTACGGTCAGCAGCACGATGACGGAAGAGCAAGGATCATCATCGGCAAGGACACAAGAAGAAGTTCCTATATGCTCGAGGCAGCTCTTACTGCAGGTATTACATCTTCAGGTTCTGATGCTTATCTCCTTCATGTAACAACTACTCCTTCGGTTTCTTTCTGCTGCAGAACAGACGGTTTTGACTGCGGAATCATGATCTCAGCATCTCACAATCCTTTCTATGACAACGGCATCAAGATCATGCGTGCCAACGGTCAGAAGATCGAAGCAGAGATCGAAGAGAAGATCGAAGCATACATCGACGGCGAGGTCGAGGAGATCCCGCTCGCAGAGCGTGAAGCAATCGGTAATGTAATTGACTATGCATCCGGACGTAACAGATACATCGGTTATCTTATGACGATCCCTACAAGAGCATTCAACGGCATGAAGGTTGGTCTTGACTGTGCAAACGGTGCTTCATGGAACATCGCAAGATCAGTTTTCGAAGCTCTAGGCGCAAAGGTCTATATCATCAATAACCAGCCTGACGGGCTTAACATCAATACAAACTGCGGTTCTACACATATCGATACATTGAAGAAGTATGTTTTGGACAACGGCCTCAACGTAGGTTTCGCTTATGACGGCGATGCTGACAGATGTCTTGCAGTAGACGAGCTCGGCAACGAGGTCAACGGCGACCAGATCATGTTCCTCTGCGGTAAGTATCTCAAGGAGAGCGGCAAGCTCGACGGAAATACGATCGTTACGACGATCATGAGCAACATGGGTCTTTACAAAGCTTGCGAGGCTATCGGCATCCGTACTGAAAAGACAAATGTCGGCGACAAGTATGTTGCTGAGAACATGATGGCTAACGGATTCGTATTGGGCGGCGAGCAGTCCGGACATATCATTTTCGCCAAGTACGCTACAACAGGTGACGGAATCCTTACATCTCTCATGGTTCTTATGACTATGCTCGAGAAGAAGCTTCCTCTCTCAATGCTGGCAGGCGAGATGAAGATGTATCCCCAGTGCCTCAAGAACGTTGTTGTTAAGGACAAGGAAGCAGCACAGAAGAATCCTGCAGTCCTTAAGGGCGTAGAAGAGGTAAACAAGGCGCTCGCAGGAGACGGCAGAATGCTGCTTCGTGCATCCGGTACTGAGCCTAAGATCCGTGTAATGGTCGAAGCAAAGACTGACGAGATCTGTGAAAAGTATGTTGACCAGCTGATTGAAGTCATTAAAGAACAGGGACTTACAGCGGATTAAAATGAATATTACGGCTTCGCGTGTACATGCATGCGGAGCCGTTTTAGATTAAATAAGCCGGGAGGAATACTTATGAGAGTTATTAGAAAGAAGACTTATGAAGAAGCTTCAATGGCATGCGCAGAGCTTATCGCTTCACAGATAAGACTCAAGCCTGACTGCAAGATCGGTCTTGCTACAGGATCAACACCTGTAGGCACATACAAGGATCTCGTAGACATGTATAAGGCCGGCAGCCTTGATTTCTCCAAAGTAACATCCGCAAACCTCGATGAGTACAGAGGATTGGGCGGAGACCACGATCAGTCCTACAGATATTTCATGAACACAAATCTCTTCGATCATGTAAATATCGACAAGAACAAGACATACGTACCTAACGGTCTTGAGGCTGATGCAAAGAAGGCTTGCAAAGATTACGATGCAATCCTCGAATCCCTCGGACATCTTGATATCCAGCTTCTCGGTATCGGCGGTGACGGCCATATCGGTTTCAATGAGCCTGCTGATGCTTTCTGCGTAAACACACAGTGCATCGATCTAGAAGAGCAGACGATCAAGGACAACGCAAGACTGTTCTTTAACGGTGATCTCGCTGCTGTTCCTACACAGGCATATACAATGGGTATCGGCTACATCATGAAGTCAACAACAGTTATCCTTATGGCTACAGGCGCAGGCAAGAAGGATATCGTTGAGAAGGCATTCTGCGGCCCCGTAACTCCTTATGTTCCTGCATCTATCCTCCAGCTCCACCCGAACGTTGTAGTTATCGGTGATGAGGCTGCTATTTCTGATGCAGTAGTTGCCGCTGCTAAGTAATTTGTAAAAATATACTTATATTTTCAGAGGCTGTCCCTTGTGACAGCCTTTTTTGATATCCCGAAAAAGCAATGCGAAAACAATTGCCAATAAAAACAATCAAGTTTATAATATTCGAATATTTTATCGCGGTATATTAAAGCGCGAGGTTTCAGGAGGTTGGTTTTTCGTGGCAAAAGGTAAATTAACTTTTAACGAGAATCTGTGCAAGGGCTGCGGACTTTGTGTTGCAGCTTGTCCTAAGAAAATCCTCGAACTTGACAAGACAAGGCTTAACGCTAAGGGTTATCATCCAGCAACCTGTGTAAATCCCGATGAGTGTATCGGATGCGCATTCTGCGCTACTCAGTGCCCGGATGTTGTAATCACTGTTGAGCGTTTCTGATCGGGAGGAAGTAACATGGCACAGAAAAGAGTATTGATGAAAGGCAATGAAGTAATTGCCGAAGCAGCGATCAGAGCAGGTTGCCGCAACTATTTCGGATACCCGATCACACCTCAGACAGAAGTCATGCACTACATGGCTAAGAAGATGGTTCAGGTCGGCGGTAACTTCGTACAGGCAGAGTCTGAGGTTGCAGCCATTAACATGGTTTATGGTGCAGCAGCAGCCGGATTCAGAGTAATGACTTCTTCTTCCTCTCCGGGAATTTCCCTCAAGCAGGAAGGTATTTCATACATTGCAGGTGCTGAGCTTCCTGCAGTTGTAGTTAATATTGTTAGAGCAGGCCCGGGTTTGGGCGGTATTCAGCCTGCACAGGGTGACTACTTCCAGGCTACAAAGGGCGGCGGACATGGTGACTACAGAAACATCGTTATCGCACCTGCTTCCGTTCAGGAACTTTATGAGCTCGTAGTAGAGGCATTCAATCTCGCTGATAAGTACAGAATGACCTGCATGATCATTGGTGACGGTACTTTGGGTCAGATGATGGAGCCTGTTGCTTTCCGTGACGAGGAGCCGGTTGAGACTATCGAGAAGCCTTGGGCTGCATGCGGAAGAAAGGGTGATTCTTTCCATCACACAGTAACATCCATCTACATCGATCCGGATGTTCTTGAGAAGAAGAACCTTGAACTTCAGGAGAAGTACAAGATCGTTGAAGCTAACGAAGTTCGCTATGAAGCTATCAACATGGAAGATGCAGAGATCGTTATCACAGCATTCTCCACATGCTCCAGAATTTCACGTAACGTTATCCGTCAGGCTGCAGAGCTTGGTATCAAGGTCGGTATGATCAGACCTATCACACTCTGGCCTTTCCCTTACAAGGCAATCTCTGAAGCAGCTGATATGCCTTCAGTTAAGGCTTTCCTCGACGTTGAGCTCAACGCAGGTCAGATGATCGAAGACGTAAGACTCGGCGTTAACGGCAAGAAGCCCGTATATTTCCATGGCAGACTCGGAGGAAATCTCCCGATGCAGAAGGAAATCCTCGACAAGATCGTTGCGATCCACGAGGGAAAGATCACAGAAGGAGGTAATTTCTGATGGCTGTAGTTTTCGAACCCACAAAAGGCCTTACAGATAAGCCTTTCCATTATTGCCCCGGCTGCTGCCACGGCATCATCCACAGACTCGTTGCTGAGACTCTCGTTGAGAATGATGCTCTTGAGACAGCTGTAGGCGTTGCATCAGTAGGATGCACATACAATTCATATGAGTACATTGCTTGCGACATGGTTCAGGCAGCTCACGGTAGAGCACCTGCAGTTGCAACTGGTATCAAGAGAAACCTCAAGGACAGCTTCGTCTTCACATATCAGGGAGACGGTGACCTTGCTTCCATCGGTACAGCTGAGATCGTTCACGCTGCTGCAAGAAGCGAGAACATCACAGTAATCTTTGTAAACAACGCTGTTTACGGAATGACTTCAGGTCAGATGGCTCCTACAACACTCGTAGGCCAGGTTACAACAACATCACCTTGGGGACGTGATCCTTCTTACCAGGGTTATCCTATTAACGTTTCCGAGTTCTTGTCCAACCTCGCAGGTGCTGCTTATGTAGAGCGTGTTTGCGTTACAGATTTCAAGAACATCCAGAACGCTAAGAAGGCTATCCAGAAGGCATACAACGTTCAGAAGAACAAGCTCGGCTTCTCTCTCGTAGAAGTTCTCTCCACATGCCCTACAAACTGGGGTAAGGAGCCTCTTGCAGCCATGGAATGGCTCAAGGAGAACATGGAGAAGCAGTATCCTCTCGGATGCTACAAGGGCGCTGATATCACATTCGATGCAGACGGCAAGTATGTTTCAGGTGCTATCCCTGCAACAGCTAACAACTGCGTTAATGTTGGGGAGGTGAAGAAATGATTGATTTCTCTGTAATTTTTGCCGGATTCGGCGGTCAGGGAATTCTCTCCGCAGGCAAGATGGCAGCAGAAGCTGCTCTTTACGAAGGTAAGGAAGTTTCCTGGTTCCCTTCATACGGACCTGAGATGCGTGGCGGTACAGCTAACTGCTCCGTTGTTTTCTCAGATGAGCCTATCGGATCTCCTGTAGTTAACGATGCAGACGTTGTTATCTGCCTTAATCAGCCTTCAATGGAGAAGTTCGAGAAGCAGTTAAAGCCCGGTGCTCTCATGATCCTCGACTCTTCACTCATCAAGACAAGACCTACAAGAACAGATATCAAGGTTATCGCTATGGAAGCTTCCGATATTGCTTCCGAGCTCGGTAAGATGATGTTCGCTCCTATCACAATGCTCGGTTGTATGGCTACAGCTACAGGCTGTTTCACAAGAGATTCTTTCGAGAAGTCACTCTATGAGATCCTTCCTGAGAGAAAGCACAATCTCATTCCGATGAACATGGAAGCATTTGACAGAGGCGCAGCTTTCGCGAAGTAATCCTGTCATTACAAATTGCATTATTAAGAGGTTGTCTTTACGTAAGGCAACCTCTATTTTATCAATGAAATAACCATAGGTTTTTGATGTATAATCCGTTTGGGTAACACAATGCTTTTCATAACGATGCCTCGTATCGCAGATATCTTGACGAATCTGACGGAGGATCCGGAAAAGGAGAGTGTAAGCCCGGTAACTATATCCCGTTTGGGAATAATAACAAAGGAGGGTTTTGTATGACAGATCAAAACCGTAAACAAACCATCAAGACCATAGCAGTCTTGGGCATTCTCATCGCACTCACCTTAGTAATGGCTTTCACGCCTGTCGGTTATCTCAAAGTAGGTGCCGTGTCGATCTCATTCCTCATGATCCCCGTTGCAGTCGGAGCAATAGCAGTAGGTCCGTGGGCCGGCGCACTTCTCGGTGCCGTATTCGGAATTACAAGCTTCGTCCAGTGCTTCGGAGCTGATCCTTTCGGAACATTTCTTGCAAACACGAACATCGTATTCACATTCATAATGTGCGTTGTCTGCAGAATACTTGCAGGTTTCCTTACAGGCCTTGTTTATAAAGTGCTTAAGAAGACCAAGATGCCTGTATTCTTTAAGACAGCCGTTACAGGCCTTTGCGCAGCGATCTTTAATACTGTTCTTTTTGTAGGCGCACTTATCCTGCTCTTCGGTAAGGGAACGGTAACTGAAGCAACCGGCATTGATCCCACTATCGGAATCGTTATGCTCTTTGCAACTATCGTAGGCATCAATGCGGTTTTCGAAGCCATTGCGGCATTTATACTTACAGGCGGTATCGGTACTGCACTTATCAAGGCAAAACTGGTAAAGTCATAATAGCTGCACCTGACTGAATTACAGTAGGAGGAAAACATATGGTACTTGCTATTGACATAGGAAACACACATATCCTTCTTGGTTGTTTTGAAGAACGTAAGGTCCTTTTTACGGAGCTTCTTACGACAGACAAGACTGCCACGGAACTGGAGTATGCTTCATTCATCAAGTCGGCTCTCGAGTTCAACAGACGGGGAGTAGACGAGATTGAAGGCGTGATAATATCATCGGTTGTTCCTCAGGTTACGGGAACCATAAAGAAGGCGGTGGAACGCTTCAGTTCAGTCGAACCCATAGTTGTAGGCCCGGGCGTCAAGACGGGTCTCAAGATAAAGATCGACAATCCTGCCCAGCTTGGAAGTGACCTTGTTGTATCTGCCGTTGCAGGCATCAAGGAATACGGCGTTCCCCAGATCAATATCTACATGGGAACCGCGACTGCTTTTTCTCTTATAGACAGTGATAAGAACTTTGTCGGAACATCCATCGGCGCAGGAATGGGTATCGAAGCAGAAGCTTTAAGCAGCAAGACTTCTCAGCTTCCGAACATTGCTTTTGAGATACCTAAGCATGTGATCGGAACCAACACGGTCGACAGCATGAAGAGCGGTCTTATCTTCCAGAATGCAGCGCTTATCGACGGTATGATCGAGCGTATTGAAGAAGAGTATGGTGAGAAATGCGTCCTCATCGCAACAGGCAGATATGCAGATATCGTTGCGCCTCTTTGCAAACACAAGATCATACTTGATAAGGATCTTCTGCTTAAGGGCTTGATCGAGGTTTACTATAAGAACCTGTAATGCAGTTAATAATTTGCTAAAGAAGGGGGCTGTCGCTGATCAGTGCGATAGCCCCTTATTTTTTATCAGTCAAACGGGATCAGTTCTGCTTTGCCGTTTTCGATGATTATATATGAAGGCTTTGTGTCTTCTTTAGGAATTGAAGGTGATCCCGGGTTCATGTAGCGGATCTTGCGGCCGTCTTCGTATTCCCAGATGAAGTCTCCTGCAACATGTGTATGACCTGTAAGAAGAATGGCATCTTCAGGTATGACAGCGGGGAGGTTCATCGGGTTATAAATGTGTCCGTGAGTTACAAAGAATACGGTTCCTTCGTCAACGAGATAAATGTAATCGGCAAGTATCGGAAACTTTAATACCATCTGGTCTACTTCGGTATCGCAGTTGCCTCTTATGGCAAGGATCTTGTCTGCAATATTGTTTAAGATCTCAATTACTTTCTTGGGTTCGTAGTGTGCGGGAAGATCGTTCCTGGGACCGTGATAAAGAATGTCTCCGAGTAAGACAAGCTTATCGGCTTTGCTTTCTTTAAAAGCGCTGACCACGCGATCTGCCCAATATGAATCACCGTGAATATCTGAAGCAACAAAGTATTTCATTGTTAATGCCTTTCTGTTTTTACTCTGAATAGGATAACACGCAGTTCCTTAATTACGTTAGTGAAAAATCATTAAAGTTAATTTACATAACGTTAACCAATGAAAAAGCCAGATGAATATAATGAATTTAAGTTAATGTACGCTGGAGTTTTATGAAAAAGATAGCCGTTTTTACATCACATGTTTATGAGCAGATGTCCGGAATGATGCAGAAGGGCCTTATTGATGCTGCCCTGGAGCATGGAGTAAAGCTTATTTTCTTTGCAAGTTTCGGTGATTCATACAGCAGTAAAGACTACAAAGAGTTCTCAAAGTACGATGAGGGCGACAAGGTATCTTTTGATATCCCTGATCTTAATGACTTTGACGGTGTTGTTAAGATAACAACTTATTTCAGCGATATTCTGAAAGAGCACTTGAAGATAATCCTTTCCAAATACGATATTCCGGTAATCAGCATCGGCGGAAATGATGAAGAGCATTTTAACATACGTTGCGATGACAAGAATACATTTGCCAAGGTCGTAGAACACGTGATCACGCACCACGGATGCAGAGATATCTTCCATCTGGCAGGAGATCAGCAGCCTCACCACGGTTTCTCGCAGGACCGTTTCGAGTCTTATAAAAGGGTGCTGGAAGAGCATGGGATTCCTTTCGATGAAGAAAAGGTTTATTACGGAACGTTGTGGTATGACTGCGGTGAACCTGCCCTGGACTATATCCTGGACACTTATAGCAAGCGTGACAAAAAACTTCCTGATGCAGTTGTCTGTGTAAATGATTATTCGGCTATCGGTCTTATTAATGCCTGTAAGAGCAGAGGCATCAGGATTCCTGAAGATATGATCATTACAGGGTTCGATGCGGTTGCAGAATCAACAAACGGTTTCCCTACGCTTACTACAGCCAGACAGTCTTTCTATGATATGGGATATCAGGCTATTGTTACCATGCTTAGAATGATTGAAGGCGAGAAGTTCAATGAAGATATCATGATCGAAGGAGATCTCTTATGTAATCAGTCATGCGGATGTCAGGAAAAGAATGTAGATTCTATTGAAGACTTCCGGAGGAGTTATCTTAAGAAGATCGAGAATGCCACTGCTATCGCACAGTCTACAACTAATCTGATGATCTCGGTGTCAGATGCCAATACTCTTGAAGAATGCTTCAAGGCAATAAGTGATAATGCAAAAACTGCTACCGGTTTCAGGGACATGCTTCTTTGTCTCGCTCCGGGCTGGGATAAGAAGCGTATTGTAGATGATGATTTTTCCGAATCCGATGAAGATATGACTGTTGTGGCAGGGTTCAGGGACAGCGGTAAGACCGATGTTCTGGTACAGCATTTCAGGAAGAAGGATATCCTTCCCAAAGACATGCTCGAAGATCCGAAGCCTTACTATATCTTTGCGCTGCATCATCTCCAGTATTACATGGGTTATCTGATCGCAGATCCTGATATCGACAACCGCGAGCAGAAGGCTATCCAGTCCTGGTTCGTAGATCTTGGCGTTATCCTTGAGACAAGGCGTATTCAGATAGATCTTGAGCAGTCGGTAACGAGACTCGGATATCTCTATAACAGGGATATGCTGACAGAGCTTTATAACCGCCGCGGTCTTGAAGAATTCTTCAAAGAATTTTTTGAGGAGTGCATAAAGAATTCCACGGGTCTTGCGGTAATCGTTTTTGACATGGATGATCTCAAAACGATCAATGACAGATTCGGACACTATGAAGGTGACTACGGCCTTAAGACGATTGCTTATGCGATGCTCGAGGCTTCAAACGGTGATGAAGTATGTGCCCGTTCAGGCGGTGATGAATTCGT
Source organism: Oscillospiraceae bacterium (assembly GCA_015069205.1). Lineage (GTDB taxonomy): Bacteria > Bacillota > Clostridia > Saccharofermentanales > Saccharofermentanaceae > Saccharofermentans. The sequence continues at coordinate 25,741 of SVIZ01000003.1, read as the reverse complement.
TGTTCTTGCGAAAAACTATACGGCCGATAAAGCGGAAAGCTTTGTGATGAAGGTCAGGGAAGTCATCGGAAGAAAAGTCATGCTCGACGACAAGGAATACCAAGTGTGCGTAAGTACCGGCTCTTATATTGATTTCCCCGATGTTGATCCGGGTGAAGATCTGCATAGAGTTTTCGAGAAGTGCCTTAAAGAAGCTGATTCGGCAATGTATGCCGAGAAGAGAGAGCATAAGGTAGGCCGTGACAGGATCAGTTAAACCCGCTATAATGTACGGGTTTATGTAATTTTGCACAAAATCGAAGTCAAAAAAATGAGTTTTTTTGTATTTTTAGTTGGTAAATTCTCCGATTTAGTTTATAATATCTGTTATTAAGGGCGTTAGCTCTTGGATTTTGACGTGCATTTATTTTGCATGGTCAACACAAAGAGACAGGGAGGCAGAGCAACATCAATGGATGCCGCTTATTTATTTAACAAGGGCGAGAACTATATGAGCTATAAGTTTCTCGGTGCTCATCCTTATGAGGATGAGAATGGGAAGGGCTTTATATTCCGCGTCTGGGCTCCTAATGCAAGAATGGTCAGCGTCATGGGTGATTTCAACGATTGGGACCCCAACGACTGTCAGATGTTCATGCTTGGTAAGACAGGTATCTGGGAACAGAAAGTTCCGGATGCGCAGCAGTGGGACAGATATAAGTACAGGGTAATCGGTGCCGACAACAGGATCTACGAGAAGGGCGATCCTTTTGCAAGACATTTCGAGACAAGACCCAACAATGCATCGATAATTTACGATCCTGATGATTACATCTGGAATGACGATGAATTTGTAAAGAACCGTACGGATGCATTGGCACCCAAGCCGATCAATATCTATGAGATCCATCTGGGTTCATGGAGAAGACATCCCGACGGCAATTTCTTTACATATAGAGAGCTTGCTATCGATCTTGCTGATTACTGCAAGAAGATGCACTACACACATATTGAGCTCATGCCTATATTAGAGCATCCGCTCGATGATTCATGGGGTTATCAGGTAACAGGTTACTATGCCGTTACTTCAAGATTCGGAACACCTGCGGACTTCAAGTTTATGGTCGATGTCCTTCACCAGAACGGCATCTCCGTAATCCTTGACTGGGTTCCGGCTCACTTCCCGAAGAACATGGAAGGCCTCGTCAGATTTGACGGAACGCCTTGCTATGAATACTCTGATCCCAGGATCGGCGAGCACAGGGAGTGGGGCACTTATGTTTTCGATTATTCCAAGAATGAAGTTATCTCATTCCTGATCTCCAACGCAGTGTTCTGGATCGACGAGTTCCATCTCGACGGTATCCGTGTAGACGCTGTATCTTCAATGCTTTACCGGGATTACGGAAGACAGCAGTACATTCCGAATAAGTTCGGAGGCAATGAGAATCTTGAAGCGATCGATTTCTTCAAGAAGCTCAATTCCACTATCCGCAAGAATTATCCTCATGCAATGCTCATCGCAGAAGAGTCCACGGCATGGCCGAAGGTATCTCATCCTGTTGAGTCTGGCGGCTTGGGCTTCACACATAAGTGGAACATGGGCTGGATGCATGACACGCTGGATTATTTTTCAACTGATTCATATGCAAGAGCATGGCATCACGATGAGTTCTGTTTCTCGATGATGTATGCGTTCTCAGAGAATTACATTCTCAGCCTTTCACACGATGAAGTCGTTCACGGCAAGCATTCACTTATCGATAAGATGCCGGGTGATATCTGGAGAAAGTTCGCATCTCTCAGAACTATGATGATGTATCAGATCAGCCACCCGGGCGGAAAGCTTAATTTCATGGGCGCGGAGTTCGGTCAGTTCATCGAGTGGCGCTTCTATGAGCAGCTTGAATGGTTCCTGTTAGATTACGAATCACACCGTCTGCTCCAGAACTTCAACAGCGAACTTAACAAGTTCTATATCGAGAATCCTCAGATGTGGGAAGATGACCACACCTGGGCAGGCTTCGAATGGATCGCAGCTGATGATACAAAGAACAACGTATTCGTTTATAAGAGATCATGTCCTGATCCCAAGCGCAACGATATCTATGTTGCCCTTAACATGGTTCCCCAACCGCTTGAAGGATATGAGATGCCTGTATACGAATTGGGCACCTATAAGATCGTTTTCAATACAGACGACATGTGCCACGGCGGTTCAGGATATCCTACGGCAACTGATGCGGAAGGTTGCTTCGAAGCTATCGATGAGCCTTTAAACGGCAAGCCTTACAAGGTTAAGATCAATCTTCCGCCGCTTGCCGGTATCTACTTTATGAAGGTAAAAGATCCCGTCAAGAAGAAGGCTAAGAAGACAGCAGCAAAGAAGCCTGCTGCAAAGGCATCAGCGAAGAAACCCGCCGTAAAGAAAACGGCAGCTAAACCTGAAGCAAAGAAGGCATCAAAGCCTGCTGCAAAGAAGACCGTAAAGAAGACAGAGGCTAAAAAAGCAGCTCCTTCAAAAACGGCTGAAACAAAAACAAAGATAATTAAATAAGCTCATATACGGAGGTAGTTCATTATGGCAAGAACTGAAGTCGTTGCGATGATACTCGCAGGAGGACAGGGAAGCAGACTCGGCGTACTGACAAAGACTGTAGCTAAGCCGGCAGTTCCTTTCGGAAGCCGTTACAGGATCATCGATTTCCCGCTCTCTAACTGCGTTAACTCAGGAATAGAGATCGTCGGTGTTCTCACTCAGTATCAGCCTTTGGCTCTTAACACATACGTCGGTAACGGTCACCCTTGGGACCTCGACAGAAACAATGCGGGTGCGTACATACTTCCGCCTTACCAGAGTAATGCAGGTTCTGACTGGTATAAGGGAACCGCAAATGCGATCTATCAGAATATGAGCTTTATCGATGACAACGATCCTGAATATGTTGTCATCCTTTCCGGTGACCACATCTACAAGATGGACTACGCAGCAATGCTCAAGGCCCACATCGAGAAGGGCGCAGATGCAACGATCGCAGTATATGAGGTGCCGTGGGAAGAGGCTCCGAGATTCGGTATTCTCAACACAAAAGAAGAGGACGTTATCGAAGAGTTCGAAGAAAAGCCCGCTAATCCGAAGAGCAACCTCGCTTCAATGGGTGTTTATATCTTCACATGGAGCGTCTTGAGACAGGCATTGATCGAGGACGAAGCTGATCCGAATTCCAACAATGACTTCGGTAAGAACATCGTTCCGAATCTTTTGGCTCAGGGCAAGAAGCTCTGCGCTTACAGATTCTCAGGTTACTGGAAGGACGTTGGTACTATCTCATCTCTCTGGGAAACGAATATGGATATCCTTGATAAGCCTGAAGAGATCAACCTCGTAGACAGATCATGGAAGATCTTTTCCAGAAACCCTGTTAAGCCGTCACACTTCATCGGCTCAGGCGCTACGGTAAAGAACTCAGCTCTTACAGACGGATGCCGTATCTTCGGTGACGTTGAGCATTCTGTTCTTTCCGAATCAGTTATCGTCGAAAAGGGCGCGATCGTAAAAGATTGCGTTCTTATGCCGGGTGTCGTTGTTAAGGAAGGCGCACATATCGAGCGTTGCCTGATCGACGTAGGAACGATCATCGGTAAGGACGTTCAGGCAGGAAATTTCGTAGAAGGCGAAGGACCTTATACAAACCATAAGATCTGTTCTGAAGGAATCTGTGTTTTTGAGCGCGGCCTTAAGATCAGGGACGGTGCGGTAATACCTGCAAACAGCATGGTGGACCAGGATCTTGAAGTTCCGGCAGACTGCGACATCATCGAGTCGACATTCAGAGCATGAGGTAAAGGAGATTAAGACATATGTTTAATAATGCAATGGGGCTTATCTTAGCCGACAACAAAAAGATATCTCTTGGAGAGCTCTCCAATCCCCGCGCGCTTTCCGCTATGCCTTTTGGCGGAAGATACAGGATCATCGACTTCATGCTTTCCAACATGGTTAACTCCGGTGTAAAGAATGTAGGTCTTCTTACTTACAACAAGTACAAGTCACTCATGGACCACCTCGGAACAGGCGGTGCATGGTCTTTGGACAGAAAGAATGACGGTCTTCACATCCTGCCGCCTTATGTAAACTCAGAAGCTACGAACATCAATTCCGATGAAGAGCTTACGGGCGTTATCGATTTCTTGAGACAGTCCAGAACACCTTACGTTCTCGTTGCCGGTGCCAATGTTATCTTCAATACGACATTTGATGCATTCATCAAATCACACGAAGAGTCCGGTGCCGACATTTCCGTCATGTATAACCGTGACGGCACAAAGTACGGCAACCCTTCATACATTTTAGACATCGATGATGACGGATTCGTAAGAGACATGCTCTACAATCCCGCAAAGGCTACTTCACAGAGATGCTCACTCGGTATCCTCTGCCTTAGAAGAGACCTTCTCATTGATATCCTCGCGCGCCAGATGGCACACGGCCAGAGCCACTTTGGTATTCATTCGATCGTTAAGATGTTTGATGAATTCAAGGTTCACGGCTTTGAGTATTCAGGCGTTGTACTCAGGATCAACAACGTACAGAGTTACTTCAATGCTTCTATGTCACTCCTTACAGATTCAGTCAGGAATGACCTTTTCTGGAGCGGAAAGCCGATCTACACAAAGGTCAAGGATGAAGCTCCTACACTTTACTTCGACAATGCCGAGATGAGCGACTCGATCGTATCAGACGGTTGCCGCATTTACGGTAAGGTTGAAGGTTCCGTTATCTTCAGAAGTGTTACGATCGCAAAAAATACTACAGTCAAGAACTGCGTAATCATGCAGGACGTTCACATCTCCGAGAACTGCCACCTTGAGAACGTAATCCTTGATAAGAACGCATTCGTAAGACCGGGCGTAAGACTTGTCGGACATCCCGACTATCCTATTGTTATAGGAAAAGGAGCAGGTATCTGATTATGGAAAAGAACATCAAAGTATTATTCGCTTCGTCAGAGTGCAGTCCGTTCGTCAAAGTCGGCGGTCTTGCAGACGTTGTAGGAAGCCTGCCTGTAGAACTTAACAAGCAGGGAGTAGATGCACGTGTCATCATCCCGCTCTACAAGAAGATCAAGGTGAAGTACAGCGATAAACTTCATTTCCTCGGTTGGAAGATGGTCCACATGGGATGGCGTTCACTCTATGCAGGTCTTTTCTCACTCGAGATGAACGGTGTCGTATTCTATTTCATCGATAACGAATACTATTTCAACTTCGATCAGATCTATGTTGATTATGTTTTCGATATCGAGCGTTATTGCTTCTACCAGAGAGCAGTACTTGATTTCATGGGCGATTTCATGGACTTTGAGCCTAATGTTCTCCACTGCAATGACTGGCAGACAGGCATGATGCCGATGCTTTTGGACTGTCACTTCAAGAAGCACGGATATCATACCAACGTTCAGACAGTCTATACGATCCACAACCTGAAGTATCAGGGTGTTCATTCGATCGATGTAGTAAGGGAAATGCTCGATCTTCCTGACGATTTCTTAAGAGAAGATTTCTGCATCAAGGATAAGGCTATTAACTTCATGAAGGCCGGTATCGTTTTCTCCAACTCTGTTACTACGGTATCTCCGACATATGCATATGAGATAATGACCGACTACTACGGCGAAGGTCTCAACTATACATTGCAGAAGTATGCTTATAAGGTATCCGGAATCATCAACGGCATGAACGAACTCGAGTACGATCCTGCCAATGACAACAAGATCCCGATGAAGTATTCGATCAAGAATTACAAGGAAGGCAAGGCTGTCTGCAAGAAGTCACTGCAGGAACAGCTTAACCTTGAAGTTAATCCCGGTGCGCCTCTTTGCGCAATGATCTCAAGACTTGTCGACCAGAAGGGATTGGATCTCCTTCTCTATGTACTGGAAGAGATGCTCTACGACGGAATGCAGGTCGTAATCCTCGGTACAGGAGATCCGTACTACGAGAGAGCACTTGTTGATATCGCAAACCGTAACCCCGGCAAGATGTGTGCATGCATCGATTTCGACAGCGGACTTGCACATACTATCTATGCTGCATCAGATATCTTCCTTATGCCTAGTATCTTCGAACCCTGCGGTCTGTCACAGCTCTGCTCCATGGCATACGGCTCAGTACCTGTAGTAAGAGAGACAGGCGGACTTAAGGATACCGTTACCCCTTATAACGAATATACAGGCGAGGGCAACGGATTCTCATTTGCAAACATCAATGCTCACGAGTTCCTGTTCGTTACAAAGTATGCTGCTGATATCTACCGTCATCACAAGGATGTATGGGACAAGATCATTGAAGCAGGCATGAAGGGTGACTATTCATGGAAGAAGAGTGCAGGCGAGTATGCAGGCCTCTATTCACTGATCACAGGCATTCCGAGGATCGATGCTTCTCCTGTAAAGGAAGCGAAAAAGGAAACTGCTGAAAAGAAAGAAGCTGCTCCTGATAAGAAGGCTGAGAAGAAGCCTGAAGCAAAGAAGGCAGCTCCCAAGAAAGCTCAGGTAAAGAAAGCCGCAGCCAAGAAACCTGCTGCGAAAAAAACGGCAGCCAAGAAACCGGCTAAGCCCGATCCTGAAAAGGCGGAAGAGAAGAAGCCGGAAGACAAGGAGAAGAAAGACTGATGACTTCTGAGAATACTCAGAACAGTACAAAAGCTTTAAACAGGGCGCGGTGCATTCATGCATCGCGCCTTCCTGAGTACAGGTTTCCATTTGGAGCAAGACCTGCAGCATCCAATGTCGATATCTTTTTCGACTGCTACAGGGAAGCTTCGAACGTAACATTTTGCTATACATACGGCCTTTATGGATTCTCATACCATGAAGAGCCGATGTATTCGGTATCGGGACTCGGAAGATATCATGTAAATCTCATGCTTCCGTCTGAGCCTTCGATACTGTTCTACTGGTTCAGATTCAATGTTCCGGGTGATCTTAATGACCTTACGGATAATTTCAAAGTCAAAGGCGAGAATGAAGGTGATAACGCTCCTGTTATCACGCTCTACTATGGCGCAGGAATGGATACACCTGACGGTGAGGGAACATTATATACTGACCCTCCGAGAGTCGGGGCAAATGAGGACAAGTATCCTTTTGCTTTCCAGATAACCGTTTACAACAAAGATTTCAAGACTCCTTCATTCCTTAAGGGCGCCATGATGTATCAGATATTCCCTGACAGATTTGCAAGGGATACATCTTTTGATTACGGGAAGATGATCAATACCGATGCAAGGCAGGAACGTATCTATCACGAGGACTGGAGTGAAGATGTCGATACTAAGGGTAAGCCTGAGACAGGTTACCTTGCCTGTGATTTTTACGGCGGAAGTCTTAAGGGAATAGAGGAGAAACTTGATTACCTGAAAGAACTAGGGATCAATGTGCTTTATCTGAACCCGATCTTCGAAGCGAGATCTTCGCACCGATATGATACGGCTGACTATCTTAATGTCGATCCTATCCTTGGCGGCACACCGGCTTTCATGAGCCTTGAGAATGCCTGCAGGGAACGCGGTATCAAGATCATTTTAGACGGCGTATTCAGCCATACGGGAGCCGATTCCAAATACTTTAATAAGTTTGACCGTTATGAGGGCGTAGGCGCTTACAAGGCCTTTAACGAGGGTGAGGAGAGCCGCTACCGATCATGGTATAACTTCTTCAGGAACCCTGACGGATCAGTCGGATACGATTCATGGTGGGGATTTCCTGACCTTCCGAATATCAATGAAGATGACTTGTCCTACAGAAATTTCATTTTCGGAAAAGACGGAGTAGTCGACGTCTGGACTTCCAGGGGCGCTTCAGGCTTCAGGCTTGACGTATCTGATGAACTCCCTGACAGCTTCATCAGACAGATGAGACAGACAGTTAAGGAGAAGACGGGCGGTGAAGGTGCCGTCATCGGTGAAGTCTGGGAAGATGCTTCAAACAAGTGCAGTTACGGCTCTTACCGTGATTTTATGCTCGGAAATACGCATGACGCGGTAATGGGTTACACTTTCAGGCATATCCTTCTGGATTTCCTCTGCGGTTATATCGATGCTGATATTGCAAACAGCAGATTTGAAGGCTTCCGTGAGCGTTACCCGAAGGAAGCCTACTATGCGATGATGAACCTTGTGTCCTCGCATGACGTTCCGAGAATAATGACGATGCTCTCAAGACCTGAGGACACTGATGACAGGGACATACAGCGTGAGTTCAAGGTAGATGCCAGGTACTACGATACAGTTGCATCTCTTGCCAAGATGGCTTTCGCGTTCCAGACATGCTATATCGGAGCATCATGCATCTACTACGGTGACGAGATCTTAATGGAAGGCTATAAGGATCCTTTCAACAGAAGAACATATCCGTGGAACAGGGTAGACCCCAAGGGCCAGGAAGCTCTGGCTTATTTCAGGCGCATCGCCAGGATCAGGACAGAGAACGAGTGCCTTCGTACAGGTTACTATGAGACTCTTATGGCTGAAGGCGGTACGTTTGCCTTTGTAAGATATCTCAAGGAAGGCCGTGATGCCTTCGGAAAAGAAGCTTCGGGCAGCAGGGCTATAGTATTCGTCATGAACAGGTCCGATAAGCCGGTATATGTTGACGTAAGCGAGCATTACGGCAGCTTTGCCTGCAAGGCTTCAGGTGATGAAGGTGAGATACATCCTCTCTCAGAACAGTTCATTCTGGGCGGTATTCTGGGCGGAACAAGGAAGATAGGCATCAAGCCGTTCGGAACTGCTTTTTTGGTCTTCTAAATTAAGAAAATTTTAGATTGATTTTGAAAAATAATGATAGAATAAATTTGCCGGCATGATTGTCGGCAATTCTATTTTTATCGAAAGGCAGATCCATCAGGTGGCAAGTCCTCATAAACGCGGAACTTTGAAGATAATCTCAGCCATGATCGCTGCTATGCTGCTGACCATATCGGTTGCCGCTTGCTCTGAAAATACTGAGCCGGGCGAGTCTTCCGAGATGACCAGGACCACAGAGATCCTCCAGTCAGCCGCAACCACCAAGATGCTTGAGACGGTATCCACCGATCCGACGCCTACTGCCACCGCAACCCCGACACCTACACCTTTGCCTACTCTTCCGCCGGAAGACCGCATCGTTACTGTTTCTTTTGCAGGAGACTGTACTCTTACGCAGGATTACAGATCTAGCAACAAGAAGTTCGACAGCACTGTGGATGGTGATATGGAGTACTGCTTCCAGAACTGTGCCGAGCTCTTTAAGAGCGATGACCTTACGCTCGTAAACCTTGAGAATCCCGTAACTGACAGAACGGGACATAAGAATAACCAGTATATTTTCAGAATGGATCCTGAAAACCTTGAAATGCTTACATTAAACGGCATTGAGGCTGTTAACATTGCCAATAACCATACGATGGATTTCTGGGAAGACGGACTTCAGGATACAAGAGACAATCTTGATGAATACGGCATCCTCTGGAGTGACGATCATTTCGGTGCGACATTTACGGCTTCGAACGGTATCGTAATCGGCATGGTCGGACTCGGAAACGATACTGACGCAGCAAGTGTGGCAGGGATCATTCAGGACTTAAGAGATGACGGATCCGCGATCATCATCGCTTCATGCCATTTCGGTGCAGAAGGAACATACGAACCTACGGACAGACAGGTAAAGATTGCTCACTCTCTTATTGATGATTACGGCGTCGATATTGTGGTCGGAACACACCCGCACCGCCTGCAGCCTATCGAAAAGTATAACGGCCATTACATCTTCTATTCTCTTTCGAACTTTTGTTTTGGTGGAAATTACTCATTAACAGACCCCGATTCTGTAATAATTCAATGCGATTTTATTATGGACGAGGACGGTTCCGAGTGCGTAGACTATAGGCTGAGGGTTTTTCCTTATTGTCAGACCTCGACAAGGCCCGGAAATGACTTTTGTCCCGCGCCTTACGAGTGGGAATCTGAAGATTATTTCAGGGTAATGGAGCGCCTCGAATGGGCGCAGGGCGACGAATAACGCCAATATATTTTTGAAGGCAGGTAATTATCATGGCTGACGCTAAAGTTCTTGTTGTAATGGGTTCCGATTCAGATTTTCCGGTAATGGAAGGATGCTTCAAGATGCTGAACAAGTTCGGCGTCGGATTCAAGGCTACCGTAGCTTCAGCTCACAGGACACCTGATAAGGCTATGTCCCTTGCAAGAAATGCAGAAGCTGAAGGCTTCAAGGTAATTATCGCTGCAGCAGGTCTTGCTGCACACTTGGGCGGCGTTCTTGCTGCCAATACAGCACTTCCCGTAATCGGTGTACCTTGTAAGGGCGGCGCTCTTGCAGGTGTTGATGCTCTTTATGCGACAGTTCAGATGCCTACGGGCATTCCGGTAGCTACGGTTGCGATAGACGGCGGATCCAATGCAGCGATCCTTGCATGCCAGATGCTCGCACTGTCTGATGCTGAACTCATGCAGAAGATCAAGGATTACAAAGCAAGCCTCGCATCTTCCGTTGAAGAAAGAGATGCAAGACTTCAGCAGAAGATCGCTGAGATGAATTAATGTTTTAGGGGTTATCCCTTAACATAGAACAATTTATACAAAGGATGGAAACAAGCACATGAGCGGAGTTTTCGGATGTTATGACATCAAGGGCAGTAAGCAGGATGTAACGAGAGATACTTACTACGGTATTTTCTCATTGCAGCACAGAGGTCAGGAATCTGCAGGTATCGCAGTTAATGACGACGGTACGTTCCTCGTACATAAGGCTCCCGGTCTTGTAACCGACGTTTTTGATGAAGTAACACTATCAGCTCTTACAGGTACATGTGCCATCGGACACGCAAGGGGCGGTTCTCCCAGAGAAAGCGGCACAGACGCTATCCAGCCTATTTCCATCAAGTCCAGAGTAGGAAGCATCGCACTCACATCTGATTCAGTGATCATGAATGCGAATAAGATCAGAGAAGAACTCAAAGATCAGGGTGCCATCTTCCAGACAAATACAGATTCAGAGATCATCCTCTCACTTTTCTCACGCAACAGGATCAGAACAGAGGACTGCGAGCACGCCATCCTTGAGACAATGAAGGAGATTCACGGCGTTTACGCAATGATCTTCATGACAGAAGACAAGCTCATCGGTGTAAGAGATCCCTATGGTCTGAGACCTTTGATCCTCGGTAAGCTCGGTGACAAGTACTATATTTCTTCAGAGTCATGCGCACTTGACGCTATCGGCTGTGAAACGATCAGAGATTTCGAGCCCGGCGAGATCATTACGATCTCCAAGGACGGCATGAGCTCCATCAAGTACGATGCATCTGCCGAAAAGAAGGACGGTAAGGTATGCGTTTTCGAGTACGTATACGTTGCAAGACCTGACTCCGTGATCGACAAGATGTCCATCTTCGATTCCAGATACAGAGTCGGTATGGCTCTTGCAAAGGAGAGCCCTGCAGATGTCGATCTCGTAATCGGCGCACCTGACTCAGGTAACGCAGCTGCAGAAGGTTATGCAGCAGGCCTCGGCGTCCAGTACGGCGCAGGTCTCCTCAAGAACAGATATGTAGGCAGAACGTTCATCAAGAGCACGCAGCAGCAGAGAGAACTCGCAGTACGCATGAAGTTTGCTGCATTAAGAACTGCCATCAAGGACAAGAGGATCGCTATCGTTGACGACTCTCTCGTAAGAGGTACTACAACAAAGCACATCATCTCATTCTTAAGAGAGAACGGCGCAAAGGAAGTTCACGTAAGACTTGCTTCTCCGCCGGTTAAGTTCGGATGCTGCTACGGCGTTAACGCTTCGTCAGAGACAGAGCTTCCCGCAAGCACAAAGACAGTTGAAGAGATCAGAGACATGATCGGTGCTGATTCACTTGCGTACATCAGCCTTGATTCTCTCAGAGCATCACTCAACACAATCGACTGCGGCGTTTGCTCCGCATGCTTTGACGGCAACTTCATCGCAGGCAAGCCCGAGGATGATGAAGAGTCAGTTCACAAGGTAAAATACAACTGATAGGGGACTAATAAATGAAGATTGCAGTATTTGTGTCTGGTGGAGGAACTAATCTCCAGGCCATCATAGACAACACTAAGGACGGTATTCTGAAGGATATTGAGATATCTCTTGTTCTGTCATCTTCAAAGACTGCTTATGCTCTCGAGAGAGCTGCAGACAACGGCATTAAGTCAGCCGTAGTTTCCAAGAAAGACTTTGATTCCATAGAGAGCTGGGACGATGCAGTCTTGGCTGCTGTCGAAGATTCAGGTGCTGAACTCATCGTTCTTGCAGGATACCTTTCTTTGATGGGACCCAAGGTCGTAGCTAAATATTCCAACCGCATAATCAATATCCACCCGGCTCTTATTCCTTCATTCTGCGGTGCAGGCATGTACGGAATAAGACCTCACCAGGCAGCCCTTGCAAAGGGCGTTAAGGTGTCAGGTGCCACGGTCCACTTCGTTAATGAGAATTACGATGAGGGACCGATCCTTCTGCAGAAGGCAATTGACGTTCTTCCGAACGACACGCCTGAGACTTTGCAGAAGAGGATAATGCAGGAATGCGAGTGGAAGATACTGCCTGAAGCCATCAGGCTTATCGCAGACGGCAGGGTGATGATCGAAAACAACATCGCCCGCGTTATTTGATTCAAGTATTAAATTTTGGAGGTGCATATATGATCACACAGAACCTTAGCCAGATCCTTAAGGAGAATGCTTATCCCGGAAGAGGAATCGTAATCGGTAAGTCCGATGACGGCAAGTATGCTGTTACTGCTTACTTCATCATGGGAAGAAGTGTTAATTCAAGAAACCGTGTATTCACGGCTACTGAAGACGGTATCAAGACAGAGGCTTTCGATCCCTCACTTCTTACTGATCCGCACCTCATCATTTATTCACCCGTAAGAGTTCTTGGCAACAAGACTATCGTTACAAACGGTGACCAGACAGATACTATCTATGAGCTCATGGACAAGCAGATGACATTCGAGCAGTCCTTGAGAGGCAGAGAGTTCGAAGACGATGCTCCGAACTACACCCCCAGAATCTCAGGCATCATGCACGTTGAGAACGGCGGATACAACTTCGCTATGTCTATCTTAAAGAGTGATGACGGCGATCCGGCTTCATGCGAGCGTCACACATTCACATACACAAATCCCAAGGCAGGAATCGGCAGATTCATCCACACATATATGGGTGACGGCAGCCCGCTTCCTTCTTTCGAGGGTGAGCCTGAGAAGGTTGAACTCAAGGGCGACATCGATACTTTCACAAACGAAGTATGGACAAGCCTCAACGAGGATAACAAGGTATCTCTCTTCGTACGCTACATCAATATCGAGACAGGCGCAGTTGAGACTCGTATCGTAAACAAGAACGTTAAATAATTTTCGAGAATAAAGGAGAATCAAAATGTCTAACGAGATGCAACTCAAGTATGGATGCAATCCTAACCAGAAGCCTTCCAGGATCTTCATGAAAGACGGTTCTGAGCTTCCCATCGAAGTACTTAACGGCAAGCCGGGTTATATCAACCTTTTGGACGCTTTTAACGGCTGGCAGCTTGTTAAGGAGTTAAAGGAAGCAACAGGACTTCCCGCAGCTACATCTTTCAAGCACGTTTCACCTGCAGGTGCAGCAGTAGGAAAGCCCCTTTCAGAGACAGAGGCTAAGATCTATTTCGTAGACGATCTCGGCGAACTCTCTCCCATCGCTTGTGCTTATGCAAGAGCAAGAGGCGCTGACAGAATGTCTTCTTACGGCGACTTCACAGCACTTTCCGATACATGCGACGCTATCACGGCTACAATGCTCGCAAGAGAAGTATCCGACGGCATCATCGCTCCTGATTACACACCCGAAGCTCTTGAGATCCTTAAGACAAAGAGAAAGGGTACATATAACGTAATCAAGATCGATGCTTCCTATAAGCCCGCTCCGATCGAGACAAAGGATGTTTTCGGCGTAACATTCGAGCAGGGAAGAAACGAGTTTGAGATCAATCGCGCTCTTCTCGACAATGTTGTTACAGATACTAAGGACATCCCCGAAGATAAGAAGATCGACCTTTTGATCTCTCTCATCACATTGAAGTACACACAGTCCAACTCAGTTTGCTACGTTAAAGACGGTCAGGCAATCGGTATCGGCGCAGGACAGCAGTCAAGAATCCACTGCACAAGACTTGCAGGCCAGAAGGCTGATAACTGGTGGCTCAGACAGAGCCCTCAGGTATTGGGTCTCCAGTTCGTTGATGACATCAGAAGACCTGACAGAGACAACGCTATTGACGTTTATATCTCTGACGAGTATGAGGATGTACTTGCGGAAGGTACATGGCAGAATATCTTCAAGGTTAAGCCTGAAGTATTCACAAGAGAAGAAAAGAAGGCTTGGCTTGCTAAGAACGATAATGTAGCTCTTGGTTCAGATGCATTCTTCCCCTTCGGCGATAACATTGAGCGTGCACACAAGAGCGGCGTTAAGTATATCGCTGAACCCGGCGGATCCATCCGTGATGACCATGTAATCATGACATGCAACAAGTATGGTATCGCTATGGCATTTACCGGAATGAGATTGTTCCACCATTAATATTCGTTATCAATTGGGCTGTCTCTTATTGAGGCAGCCCTTTTTTATTTAGGAGGCTAATATGGAAGACGAAAACAAGATCGCTGAGACAACAGAGAACACAACAGCCGTTGCAGAGCCTGCACAGGCAGCATCTGCACCTGCTCCTACACCTGCTCCCGTAGAAGAAGTCAGAACGGATAAGCTTTCCAAGGGCAAGTATGCCGAATACAGTGACCACGATCTGCAGTATGAGATCTTAAAGTATGAGAAGAAAGCTGCAAGAAGAACGATGCTCGTTGCAACTGCATTGTTTGCTATCGCTGCAGTTTTCGTAGTTGCTGCGATCATCATCGTACCGCCTGTATTAAGGACTCTTGACCAGGTTCAGACAACACTTGAGGAAGCAACATCACTTGTTTCAAAAGCAGAAGACACACTTACGAATGTCGATGATTCACTTAACGGAATGAATGCCATGATCTCCAACGTCGACGGCGTTCTGACAGATAACACTGCAGCCATGGAAGAAGCTATCACAAAGATCAGCAACATTGATGTTGACGGACTCAATTCTTCCATTGAAGACCTTAATAAAGTTGTTTCCGCAATGGGAAGACTTTTCGGAGCATAATAGATTAATGCATTACAGCGTACTGATAATAGATGACGAGAAAGAGCTCTCCGAGTACACCGCGAAATATTTCAATATGTCCGGTGTACCGGCTCAGTATGCTTTAGACAGTGCGTCTGCATTGGAATTCTTTAAGGATAATACATGTTCTCTGATTCTGCTCGATATAAATCTGGGTGATGATTCCGGATTTGAACTCTGCCAGAAGATAAGGGAGAACTTGGATATCCCGATCTTTTTTATCAGCGCGAGATCTGCCGAAGACGATATGCTCCTGGCATTAAGCATCGGCGGAGATGATTATATCTGCAAGCCTTATTCTCTGAGCGTTCTTCTTGCGAAGGTCAAGGCGGAGCTTAAAAGATATGAATCAACGCACAAAGATGACAGGGCAGAAGAAGATACTAATACCGTAAAACTCGGAAGTGCTGTTTTCGATATGAAGAAGGCCTCTGTTATAAAAGACGGTAAAGTAATGCCTCTTAAGGCAATGGAATATAAGATACTTGTCTATCTTATAAGGAACAGCGACCGCGTCATTCCAAAAGAAGAGATCTTCGAGAAGATCTGGGATACAACTGTCGTAGGTGATGTAACGCTCAACGTTCACATAAGGCACTTAAGAGAAAAGATCGAAGACGATGCAGGTGATCCGCGCTTCATAAAGACGGTGTGGGGTGTCGGATTCATGCTCGATACCAAAGGTAATCCCTAAATGAAACTGAGATTCCTTCTGATCTATATCGCATTCGTGCTGGCAGTAGGAATTGCCGGATGCTATGTTATTGCGGGCGGTAAACTCTCTGAAGAAATACCGGTACATACTATAGAGATCAACAGGTTCCTTGTAAGTCTTGAAGAAAACTGGGACAGTGTCAGTTCATATAAAGACAAGCCCATAGAAAGTGATTCTTCCTTCGATTATTCTGTTATCGACACAAATGGTAATGTCATTTTATATACACGCGATGACATAGCGAAAAGCATATCTTCCGCTACATCTGATTACGACGTAATCAGGAATATAGAAGTAGACGGGAAGGTCTCAGGATACCTTATCGTACATAATCCCAAAGCCGAACTTGAAAAGCAGACAAACATGAAGATAGCTTTGTTTGTTATGTCGCTTGTTCTATTAACCGTAATTGTCTCAGTGCTCTACTACATTTATCTGAAACGCAGAGTATTAGATCCGTTTAAGAAACTTAAAGGCTTTGCAGTCAGGGTCGCAGGAGGCAATCTCGACACGCCTCTGGAGATGGATAAGGGAAATGTATTTGGTCCCTTTACCGAGAGCTTTGACATAATGAGGGAAGAACTCAAAGCCTCTAGAGAGCGTGAGGAGAAGGCCGTTAAGAGCAGAAAAGAACTTGTTGCTCAGTTATCTCACGATATAAAGACACCTGTGTCATCCATCAAGGCAATGACTGATGTCATGAGCCTTACCGCATCAGAAGAAGATAAAGTTACCATCAATGCTATTAATGCCAAGGCTGATCAGATCGACAGCCTTATCTCCAATCTTTTCCATGCGACTTTGGAGGAATTGGAACAGCTTGAAGTAAAGCCCGAAGACATTAATTCGACCGATATCGTTCAGATGCTAAAAGATGCTGATTATCTGAATAAGATAGAGAAACTCGATATTAAAGATGCTGTCGTTTTCGCTGACAGATTAAGACTTAACCAGGTCTTAAACAATATTATCTTTAACTCCTATAAATATGCCGATACCATGATAAATGTAACGAGCAGATTTGAAAATGCCGGATCAAAGTATCTGTTTATCGAGATAGCAGATAAGGGCCCCGGTGTTCCCGAAGAGGAGCTGGAGATGATCACCCAGAAGTTCAAGCGCGGCAGCAATGCAGGGAATAAGGACGGCTCAGGTCTGGGCCTTTATATTTCAGATTATCTTATGAATAAGATGGAAGGAAGCCTTACTGTAAGGAATACAGGCGATGGTTTTGCCGTAGAGATCGGCATAAAGATCTCTTAAGATCCGTTTTCAAGAGAGTTTAAAAAAGAATTAAAAAACAGACAAAGGTTTAAAACGTCCCGAATAATATACTTGTGCCATAAGGAGATAGTAATTTCAAAAGGGAGTTTAAACCGATGTTAAAACTTGTTAAGGCTCATTTTCACAAAGACAAGGCAGTGCTCTTAGCTTTTCTTCTGATCCTGACAGTAGCATCAATACTTCTTCATACAAGTCTCATGGTCGCACGTTACGATTCAATGTACGAAGAGAAATTTGAGAAGCAGGGTGTTTCTGATTCCATGTTCTTTTGTCTGGGAGATGAAGATAAGATAAATGCCACTATAAATGATATGGACTATGTGGACAGTTCATATCTCGTCGATATTATCATTCCTGACATGGTTACGTTATCCGTGAACGGCGGCAAAGACAAAGATATCGAAGGTATGTTCTTTGTTGATGAAGAAAATGAGACTGTATATCAGGATCTTCACTATGTCGAGAAAGATGATTCCATAGAAGGACCTTCTATCTGCATGAATGTTTATACGGCATACGCAGAAGGGATCAAAGTCGGAGATAAGATCAAGGTCTCGAACAAAGATACCGGCAGTTACGAGCTTACCGTAAAAGGCATCTATGAAGATCTGTTCTGCGGTCAAATGTACTCTTATTATTCGACGATAGTAGATCACGGAACTTACGAGATGATTTACGACAGATCAGAACATGTATCAAGTGCCGTAATGCCTTTTCAGATGCAGTTCCTGTGCGTTAAGTTCAAAGCAGGAGAAGATATCAGCATTAAGTCAACTGCACTTCAGGATGAATTTGCCAAAGATGGCATGTATTGCAGAGGTTACGACAAGATCCTTGCCAAAGCAGGCTATACAGGCATCTCAAATATCATTGCTGCGTTTATGGCTTCCTTCTCCGTGATAATCATGATAATCGCATTCATCATGATCATCTTCACGGTCAATACGAACATCAACCGCGATATAAGAAATATAGGGGCTCTCCGCGCCGTCGGATTTACGATCTCTCAGGTAAGGACATCTCTTATGCTCGAGTATTCGTTGGTTGCCGCTGTTGCATGCCTGACCGGCATTACGGGATCATATCTGGTTTTCCCTGTGATCGAAAACCTGGCACTCAAACAGTTAACAGGTCTTGTATGGGAAGGGGGATTTCATCCTGCCATGTCCCTGCCGGTCCTCGCAGGCGTAATTGCACTGATGCTTATAGTAACTTTTGTTGCTACCCATCTCATAAGAAATATCCATCCGGCTACTGCATTAAGATTCGGTCTTGAATCACACAGTTTCAAAAAGAACTATCTGCCTTTGGATAAGACGACTGGAAGGCTCGATATCCTTCTTGCATTGAAGAGTACTTTGCAGAATAAGGGACAGAACCTGATAATTGCCGGAGTTATCCTTGCAGTCTCATATCTGACGGCATTTTCCGCGATCCTTTTCCACAACACCAGGATCGACATAACCAATTTCCAAAGACTCCTTCAGGGTGACGCACCGGATGCATATGTAAATATCCAGTATGATACGCCTGAAGAGATGTACGACATCATTGATAAGATCCGGGCAATGGACGGTGTGACCGAAGCTTACGGACTTACAAATACAGATGCCCATTCAGGCGACTATAACTGCTATCTTCTTTATTCGACTGACCCTCAATATGTTTATTGCGGAGTCTATGAAGGCGAGATGGCATTAGAAGCAAATGAAGCAGTTGTAGGCGGACTTCTTGCAGAGCGGCAGGGTCTTGGCGTAGGTGATGAGATCAAGGTCAAGTATATGGACAGGGAAGAGTCTTTTCTTATCACCGGTCTTCAGCAGGCTGTTTACAGTATGGGTGAGAGGATCTACATATCTGAAGAAGGATTCAAGAGACTTGATGGAGAACCCAGATATTCCTATGTCAGAGTAAGGATCGAAGATGCAACTGAAGAGAGGGTAGATGAGTTCCTGGAAGATGCGAAAAATCTTCTCGGTGATTACTGCACGAGCACAGAGAACTACTATCACACTCAAAGAAGCACCGATAATGTGCCTGTCTTTGCAGTATCGCTCGTTATCCTCATACTTATAATCCTGAATACCTTTACGGTGCTCATAGTCATAAGGCTTTTGCTTAAGACTGTATTCATCAAGCGCGAAAAGGAGTTCGGCATCAAGAAAGCCGTAGGCTTTACGAGCAGGCAGTTAAGAACACAGCTTGCATTGTCGCTGATACCGATAAGTATCGCAGGCTCGATATTAGGCGCGATCTGTTCCTGCCTTACGACAAACAGTCTTTTTGACCTTATATTCAGCAGCTACGGAATCAAGAATTCCGACCTGCTTATAAATCCCGGTGTGATCCCCGTAACCGTTTTGCTCGTCACGATCCTGGTATTTGTTATCTCTTATGTCATGTCGGGCAGGATGAAGAAAGTATCCGCATATCAGCTTATTTCGGAATAATGAATGGAGAAAGAAAAATGAACAAAGAAGTAATCATTAAAACAGAGAAACTTTCAAAGAGCTTTTCCGTCGGAGGAAAACAGCAGCACGTTATAAAGAACCTCGACATGGAAATATATAAGGGAGATTTTACCGTTATCATGGGATCTTCCGGTGCCGGCAAATCCACTCTCCTTTATGCCTTATCAGGCATGGATAAGCCGACTCTCGGAAGCATCTCATATAGCGGTAAAGAGATCACTTCCATGAATGACGACCAGCTCGCGGTATTCCGCCGTAAGCACTGCGGCTTCGTTTTCCAGCAGGTCCATCTTGTTGACAGCATGAGTATCATGGATAACGCGATCTCAACGGGAATGCTGACAGGGCAGAAGCAGAAGGTCTTAAAAGATAAGGCAGAAAAACTCTTTAAGCGTGTAGGACTTGAAGAAGACCTCTGGGGTAAGTTCCCGTCACAGCTGTCAGGCGGTGAAGCGCAGCGCGCGGCAATGGTAAGGGCGGTAATAAACGATCCTGATGTTGTTTTCGCAGACGAGCCGACAGGTGCACTTAACTCGACCGGTGTTAAGGCAGTATTGGATGTTCTTACCGATATCAATAAGACCGGTCAGTCGATCGTCATGGTTACACATGACATCACTTCGGCCAGAAGGGCAAACCGCATCATCTATCTTCGTGACGGCGGCATCATCGGTGAGTGCAACCTCGGTGAATATGTCTCAGGTGATAAGGAACGCCACAAGAAAATCAAGGAATTCCTGGAAGATATGGGTTGGTAAGATAACCGGTTTTGAACTGAGATTTGACCGGTAAAGAGGTTTTCAGATCATTATGGAGTTGATACTTAAGATATGTGAGTACTTCAGGATCATCGATTTCTGCATTTTGCGGTGTTCTATTTGCTGAACTATACAAAAGGCTATTTCTTATTTTCAATGAACCTATCTGGGAATTATACAAAAAGGGCTGCCTCATTTAATTGAGACAGCCCGTTCCTTTATTATGGAGCCAAAGGCGGGAATCGAACCCGCGACCTATTCATTACGAGTGAATTGCTCTACCCCTGAGCCACTTTGGCGTGCCATAAAAATATACCCATTTGAATGATAAGTGTCAAGTAATGCGCATTGTATAGTCAAGGATTACGGATAAGAATGATATAATTGCTTTATCGGAGGTAATTCTTAATGAAGGCCATTAGTCTCGGCAGGAAAATCACCAGTCTTTTGCTTTGTGTGTCTATGGCAGGCGCACTGTTTACGGGCTGTAAAAAGGGCGATGACATGTTTCCTTCGATCGAGGCGCCGAGCGTTGAGACAGAACCCGAGGAATCAACGGAAAATACCGACGATCAGTTATCCGGCGGCGATATCAGGGAACTCAAAGTAGCGCTTCCTTATTCTGACCTTACCATCCAGTGCCTCGCGGCAATGCTCTATTGCAAGAACAACGGCCTTTGGGACAGTACGGATGACGGCTCTACCATTGATACGGCTTTCCTGTCTTCCGTTGCGACCAATTACGTTGTCACCAACATCGGATGCGGAAGTACGGGTGCCACACTTGATGTCGTTAAGGACTGGAGCAAGAGTGATATGCCTGACCTGTATCTGGCTCAGGACAGCAATGCTGTATGGAAGGCGGGATATGCAGCTCCTCTGAACGAATATCTTTCCGACAATGCTTATCTTAACAGCCAGCACATTTATACCGGTGCACTGACGGCTGATTCGGAGGGCGGTATCTTTTATGCGCTGCCGCATTTCTGCTCAGCAAGGATCATCATGGGCAACACTGAATACATTCCGTCTGAATCAGGCAAACTCCAGATAAAGAACACCACTGAAGATTTCAGAGAGTACTTGGAAGAGATTGACGACGAGTATTCATGCGCGGCATTTGCTTCCGCTTATGAGCTCATTCCTTATCTCGGTTCCGCGTTCAATAACGATAATCCAACATCTTATATGGTTTACGACGAGTATGTTAAGGATCACGATTCAGCTACACAGATCGTTTACGATGCTTCATCTTACGTAAAGGATTTCTATTCGTCAGAACTTGCCTTTAACCAGATGGACGGCGCAGATCCCGTTTATTCGAGAAAGGCTGCATTGTGGGTGGATTCATCTGCAAACATAAGGGCATGGTCCGAGTATTATCCGGGAAGTCTTTATCTTTTGCATCTTCCTTGCAATGACGCTACGAACGTCGGTGTTCCTTATGTAACTACATATTCTTTGTGTGTATCCAAGGATTCGGATAACAGCGATTTTGCTTCCGAGTTTGCGGCTTTTATTTCTTATGATCCTGATGCGCAGCTTCTTATATACAGGCTTGAAGATATGACAGGTCTTATGCCTCTTACAAGAAACGACGCAATCTGGAACATGATCTCCGAGGATGAAATTTTCGGTCACATGGCATCTGATTTCAGACAGACAATGGATAATGCAGTCTATTGTCCTGATTCATATGACAGCAAGCTTTTTACAAAAACGAATGAATATACGGCAATATTTGTGGAGCAGGATGACGATTTCGATCCGGAGAAATGTTATGGCTGATTTAATTGATCTTCGCAAACTTCATATTCAGGACAGTTCCGAGCTTCGCAAGCGCGGCCTCATGATGGGGACCATCAAGCTCATTGAAGACGATATCAGGGCTCTTGGTACCGGAAGCCAGGGAGAAGCGCTGCTTGCAGTAAAGGGCGGAGTGATCTATGCGCTTATAAAGCTTTTCAGGCCTGACCGGAAAAACTGCCGCGCACACATCGAATTCGTATTCACAAGCGATGCAAATGCCGATACGCAGAGCGGCGTGGTAGACGAGGTATTAAGATACTGCTTCCTTGACCAGTTCTATCACAAGGTTACCGTTATTTGTAACCACGGCAACGAAGGCCTTGAGAGGATCCTTACAGGCGCAGGCTTCATGCAGGAAGCCGTTTTAAGGGATGAGGTAAGGCTAAAGAACGGATTTGAAGATGCCGGTCTTTATGCAATGCTTTCTTATGAATATCCGAAATACAATGTCTGCTTTGTTCCGTTCGAGAGAGGCGTTGCGATCGTATCAGGCGGCAGCAACTATGTTGATTCGGTAAAGCTTTTCCATTACGGCCAGATAGTCGAAGATCCGTTTATTCACAACATTGCAGGCTCTCTGGGGCTACTTGATGATAACGGCGGCCTTATGAGAAACGATGATGGCATCTATAATCTTGATGAAGACCAGCTCAAATATCTTCCGGATGAACTTGCCAAAGCTTATGTTGAACTCAGGGAATATTTCGACAGCATGAGAGCGGGCTTTGATATAAGCGTCAGGTTCAACACCGGAACCCCTTTCCAGAAGAAAGTATGGAATGCGCTTAATTCAATCCCTTATGGCGGTACTGCAAGTTATGAGGACATTGCGCTTATGCTGACTGACGGAAGTCTTCCCGAAGCTCGAAAAATCACAAGAGCTGTCGGTGCTGCGTGCTCTGATAATCCGGTAGCGGTGATCGTTCCGTGCCACAGGGTTATCGGTAAGGACGGCAGCATCGTAGGTTATGCGGCGGGTATCGACATCAAGGACTATCTGCTGTTACATGAGAGTTTTACGGCGGTAACTCCGCTGATATCCAAGGAGGGATAATCAATGGCAAAACACGATAAGATCGAAGTCGGGGTTTCTACTATACTTAACCCCGTTCCGGTAGTTATGGTCTCATCAGCAGGCAAGGATCCTGAATCTGAAGCAGAACGTCCGAACATCATGACGGTTGCGTGGGCAGGAACTATCAATTCAGAGCCGCCAATGCTCTCCATCAGTGTCCGCAAATCAAGACATTCACATAAGCTCATTACCGAGACGGGTGAGTTTGTTGTAAACCTTGTATCCAAGTCGCTCTGCAAGGCCTGCGATTACTGCGGCGTAAGAGGAGGGGAGAAGGAAGACAAGTTCAAGTCCTGCTCTCTTACACCTATTAAGGCAAAGGGCCTTGAGTATGCATATGCTATCAAGGAAGCTCCCGTATCGATCTCGTGCAAAGTAAAGAGCGTGCAGGAATTAGGTTCACATGATATGTTTATTGCCGAGATAGTCGGAATTACTGCTGATTCATATCTGCTCGATGAGAACGGCAAGCTTTGCCTCGAGAATGCGAGACTGGTAGCATATAATCACGGAGAATACTATCTCCTTGGCGAGAAGCTCGGTTTCTTCGGCTACTCCGTGGCACCTGAAAATATCATCAAGAAAAGAATGGGAAAAGATAAGAAATGAAGTTTAAAGGAATAAAGAAGGTCCACGAAGGACGTTTTATTGCGGCATATAACGCTGAATACGAGACAAATCTCGGCAATACCAAGATCTATGAGATGAGTTCGAGAGATCACAACATTACGAGTCTCGAAGATCTTCAGCGTGAGAAATGTGATGCGGTGGTGCTCATTATCACCAGCCCTGACGGCAACAAGCTCCTGCTCAACAAAGAATTCAGAATGGCTGTCGGAGGATTTGCGATCAATTTCCCGGCAGGCCTTATAGATGAAGGAGAGACTCCTGAAGAAGCGGCTGCCAGAGAACTGTGGGAAGAGACCGGCCTGAAGCTCACTTCTATTGATGAAGTCCTTCCGATGAGTTTTTCCGGAGTTGGTCTTACCAATGAGAGAAGCTGCTGCGTAATCGGCAAGGCAGAAGGTGAGTTTGCTCCGAGTACATCTGATGAGGAAGAGATCGAAGCCCGCTGGTATACCAGGGAAGAGGTAAGGGAACTTCTTAAACAGACAAACTTCGCTGCAAGAACCCAGGCTTATTGCTACTGGTGGGTCAGGGCGTGACCAGTCTCCATTTAGGTACAGGGTATAGCAAAAAGCCGATTAAGCTAATTGAATATTCTTTGTGATCTTATCAATTTCCTTGAAACTTTCGGCCGAGACCGTGATCAGAACGAGCAGTCCGTTGTCCTGGAAATAATAGATCTGAAGTGAAGAGATATCATAACCGTTTTTATCTATTTCCATCTTAAGCGCGAAACAGGATTTGCCGTCAATTTTGTACTCGTCGATGTATTCTATGCTTTTAATAGGATAATTTATGGTTTTGTTCCATTCTTCGAGAGTGTGCTTTTTCGTAGCGTCCTCTTTCATATGTTCATCAAGCACATAATCGATCTTCATGGATGCGGTGTTACCCCACATAAACCAGGGACCTAGTATTTCTATGCCGGTATAGTCATTCATTAATTGATCTCTTTTATCGGCATCGGGCCAGTTGATAGTATAATCTCCGGTTAACTTAAAGACTACGCCGCCGGCATGGCTTACATATCGGTCACCCTCGATCGTTCCGGCAATGTCTCCAACGGTGGTCTCACTGTTGACCGGGATTGTGGTTATGGGCTCATGAACTGAACTGCAGCCTGCAATAAGCAGAATGGTAGCTGACATAATAATAGCCAGTAATTTTTTCATAAATAATCTCCCTTATCGAAAAATCAAATTATTTTTCTGATTCCGCATTGAGTATAACATATAAAGCTCTTTTAAATTCCACAGTTGACAAACATTCGTTCTGGTTCTATTATATGCATAGAACGTTTGTTTGTTTTTTGAAGGGAACCCGTACGATGTCAGAGTTGAAAGAAGTCTTTGCTGCATATAAGAAATTATCCTTCACTGACCGTATCGTGTTCTACACAACTCTTTCCAATACCGTAAATGTACACGAGGATAACATTCAGGATTTCCTTATCGAAACACGTATTTGCGAAAGAACTTGAGTGTTTGGGCTCAGTATCTGAAATGCATGTCGGATAAAAAGACGCTTAAGGAAACTGCTGAAGAATGTTCCATATCGGTAACAACTGCCTTTTACTGGCGGCATAAGATACTGGATGCTCTGCAGGAAGTAACTGACAGAGTATGTCTTGACGGAACATTTGAAGCCGATGAGACATTTTTTAACGTTTCCTACAAGGGTAACCATAAAAATAGCAGACAGTTCATAATGCCAAGGAAAGCACATAAGAGAGGAAA
>SVIZ01000008.1 GCA_015069205.1 Oscillospiraceae bacterium | reverse complement strand
TTGTCGCAATTAAAATTATACAAGGTTAAGCCACTTGGCTCTTTATTTTGAATTTACACAATTATATGGGCACGGCGAAATTCGACGGTAACGTCGACGATTTTGCCTGATTTCGTCGACAAATCGTCGACCGTTCTTTAGAAGTCAGCGAAAAAAGCAAACGAAAAGGATGCCTTGCGACATCCTTCCCATAAAGTATTTAACCCAATTTAAGTATTTAGTATTCCTAAGATGAACACGACGTCCAGAATACCGCAGATTATGAGGATCAGGGCGCATATTATGTAGGTTCTTGCGCGCTTTTTCTCGACATCGCGCTCTGTCGTACCGTAGCTTTCTCTTCTGGCCGGTTTACGGACACGTCCCAACGACATTTGCTCTCCCCCCTCACACATTTTTCCCTCGCGGTGTCTAGATTATAGACGCATATAAAATTACATACCTTGCAGATCTGTTACATTCGATTTACATATTTCGAAAAACGCTTTACTCAAAATGAGATTAGCGGTATAGGGCAGCCCTATATTCTTGGGCATATTGCAAAACAAAGCAGTAAAAAGTCCTTCAAAAATACCCGCTTTTTCACTTAGGATGGCCAAAAACATATGTATGATATAATAATCTTGTATTTATGCGCTCAGATAGAACGCAATAACATAAGGAGAAATAAGGTTTTTGAAGCTTGTTGGAGTAAAAGAATTTTATAACATCACACGCGCCAAGATCATCTCGGCGGTGAACTGCGGCATAGTCGTTACGGCTTGCTCCATTGCCATGTTCTCCGTTGATACGGCACTTAATTCCACTTCCGCCCAGGCCCAGCCCTTAGAGACGACGGAAACGACAGTATTTTACCCCGGCGAGACTGATATAGTAGAGACTACTACCATAGCTGTAACCGAGCCTTCAGGTTCTTCCGCACCTGCAGAAACAAACCCTTCTGCTGCAGTTACGGTTCCTTCAGGCACTGCAAATACAGCAGAAACATCTGAAACAGCCGAGACGTCAGAAGAACCCGGCTCAACAGAAGAGACAACTGAAGCAACTGCTGCAGAGACCACAAAGAATTATACTGAAAGCGAACTTTATATTACCGTATATGCAACTACCGCAATCAATGTAAGATCCGGCCCCGGTACCGATTACGATGTAGTAAAGGGTCTCAACGCAGGCGATCAGATCGACGTTATCGCAGAGACTTCAAACGGCTGGTACAAAACATATAACGGCAACTATGTAAGCAAGGAATATGTATCAGAGAAGAAACCCTCTGTTACAACGACTACAACATCCAAGCCGACTACAAAACAGACTGAGGAAGAGACTACAGAAGAAGAGGTAGAAGTCACAACAACTACTACCGAAGAAGTACATGATACACCTTCCGGCAACGGAAACTCATGCACGATCACATTCTACGGTCCCCAGTCCAACGGAGACGGCACATACAACACAAGCACAGCAACAGGAACAACATGTACCGAAGGCCGCACATGCGCAGCTGACTGGTCCATCTATCCTGCAGGTACGGTAATCTACATTGAGAACGATCCTTTGGGCGGAGACGGATATTACACCGTTGAAGACAGGGGCCCCGGTGTTAAGGGTTACCACATCGACATCTACGCAGACGACGGCGAGACAGGCTCACACCACACCTGCACACGCACAGTCTACGCCCAGTAAGATACAGTAAAAACTACGCACGTATGCTTCTCTCCAAAAGAGAAGTATTTGCGCTTTTATAGAAGGAACAATTATGAGCAGTAATTCAAAAAGACACAGCTTTAAAGACCCAAAGTATAAGAATACCAATCCGGTAAAGATCATTCCGTTGGGCGGCATCGGAGAGATCGGCAAGAACATGACCGCCTTCGAATACAATAACGACATCATCATCGTCGACTGCGGCATGAGCTTCCCTGAAGAGAACATGCCGGGCGTTGACTGCGTCATCCCGGATTTCACTTATATCAGACGCAACAAGGAAAAGCTCAGAGGCATCCTTATCACGCACGGACACGAGGATCACATCGGCTCTCTCCCCTATTTCTTGAGAGAGTTCAAGTGCCCTGTTTTCGGCGGCACGATGGCGATCGAGCTCATCAAGCTCAAACTCCAGGATAAGAACGTGCCTTTCGAAGGCATCAAGCTCTCGACCTGCAAGAACGGCGACATCATCCGCCTCGGCAACTCATTCTCTGCTGAATTCATCAGAGTTAACCACTCCATCGCGGATTCATATGCGCTTTGCATCAACACTCCCGTAGGACGCATCGTCCACTCCGGAGACTTCAAGATCGACTACACTCCGATCAACGGCAAGACAATCAATCTCCAGCGCCTTGGCGAGCTCGGAAAAGAAGGCGTCCTGATGTTTATGTGCGAGAGCACGAACGTTGAGATCGAAGGTTTCTCGCCCTCCGAAAAGCACGTCGGCGAGGCTTTCTCCCACTACTTCAGAAAAGCGGAAGGCCGCATCATCGTAGCCACATTCTCATCGCACGTTCACCGCATGCAGCAGATCATCACGGCAGCTGAAAAATTCGGCCGCCACGTATGCCTTTCGGGACGTTCGATGGTTCAGGTATTCAACATCGCTAACACTTTGGGATATATCGACATCAAGCCCGACACGCTTATCGACATCGATGCGATCGACAACTATCCCGACAACCAGATCGTCGTTCTCACGACCGGTTCACAGGCTGAGCCGATGAGCGCCCTCACACGTATGGCTTACTCATCACACCGTTCGGTAGATATCACAAAGGGCGATACGGTAATCATCTCCGCTGACCCGATCCCGGGCAACGAGAAGCCTATCTACAGAGTCATCAACGAGCTCTACAAAAAAGGCGCTCACGTTATCTACCAGTCTCTTGCAGACGTTCACGTATCAGGCCACGCTTACAGGGATGAGCTCATGATGCTCCATACCCTCATCAAGCCTAAGTTCTTCATTCCGGTTCACGGTGAATACCGCATGCTCTGCCTCCACAAAGAGATGGCAGAAGGACTCGGCATGAATGAAGACAATATCTCGATCCTCGAAAACGGCGCTGTACTCGAGCTTACCGAAGACGAGGCAAAGATCACGGATCACGTTCCTGCAGCACCCGTACTCATTGACGGTACAGGCACTGTAGATGCAGATGACAGAGTGCTTACGGACAGACTCCACTTAAGTGAAGACGGATGCCTTGCGATTGCCATTACGGTCAACGAAGATACGGGCGATCTCGCATGCTCCCCTGCTGTCAACTCGATCGGATGCTTTGATGACGAGGAAAACATCGATGTGCTTTACGAGCTTATCTCCGATAAGGTTGACGATCTCTTAAAGCAGGCAAGCAACAAGGCAGGCAGCATCGAAGCTTTCATTCAGAAGCGCAACTTCAGAGAGCAGATAAAGAGCTTTGTAAATTCAAAATCCGGAAAGAGACCGATGATCATCTTCAACATCAGCTATGTCGGCGGTTTTGACGATGACACGTACTACGGAGACAGGTAAAAACTTACCCTTTACGCCAATAGCTTTAAAAGTTCTTCAGGCGAAATGGCTCTGATCTCAGCCTTCCCGTAATCTTTTATGTTGCGTGTGACTATATAGTCCGCCCCAACTGTTTCAGCACAGGCATATTGAAGTGCATCTTCGTAATCGGAGATTGCAGTATTGTTTATTGCTGTGTCTACTACATCATTACCCACTTCTGCCACTTTTAAAATCTCATTGTACCGCTTCAAAATAGTACGTCTTTCAGCATCTGAATACTGCTTTCGCAGAATGTAATACATATTGCTAATAGAGTGAAGCGCAACATATCCGTCAATAACTTGTTTTGCGCAAAGGTCGATAACCGTAGCTGAAAAGCCTGATCTGCCATCCCTGTTAGTGAGAGCATCTATCATTATGTTTGTATCAATCAGCACCTTCATACTTGCGATCAATGCCTCCATGCTTGCGGATTAACTCCTCTTCAAGAATTGCCTTGTAGTCATCCCCGATATCAATCGGTCTGCAAAGTTTCATTAATTCATCAAATGCTTCCTTCTTCCGCCTCAGTTCTTCCTCGCGTAATCCTTCAGCATAGACCTTTACCCTCTCCCGGTTCTCCATCTTAAGCGTTTCCAAAACTTCGCTGATCTCAAGATTTATCGCATATTCCGGTTTGAAATATTCCGGTACTATCGCAAGTGTCAGCCCCATTGCATTAAGCATCTTAAGAAGAGTCTCAAGTCTCGGCTCAGTACTCTTATTCTCTATCCTTCCGATTGCAGCCTGATGAAGACCTGATTTCCTGGCAATCTCAGTCTGGGACAGGTGTCTGGACTTTCTGATCTTGATGAAATCATCGATTATCTCGTTTCCTGTCCTTGCATTATGTCTATTCTCGTTAGCTACCATATCCAAAACCTCCTTATTCGTTATATTTATATCGTATTCGTTATAACTATAACGCGAAAAATAGGTCATTGCAACACAATGACCTACCTGACAGCCTATTAAAGCCTTAGTTCCTTATGACATCAACAACATCTTTTACGCGCAGAATCCTCTCGCATGTGCGATCAAGCTGCTCTCTGCCTGATATGTTAATGGTTACGAAAATCCTTGCCTCAGGGCCATCTACGACTGTATTGAGCTTGACGATGTTAATCTTCTCTTCATTTATCTTATCAAGAACGTCAATAAGCAGTCCGTTTCTGTCCATGGCAACGACAACGAGCTGAACGTCGTAGCTTGAATACTTCGCCTTTGAAAGCCACGTTACTTCGACAAGACGCTGATATCTCTGCTCGTCCCTGGCGGAATTGCCGCGGTTCTTGATTATGTTCTGGATGTTCTTGCAGGACACCTTGTGGATGCCTACGCCCTTTTCCTGTGTGACATAACCTATGATCTCGTCGCCGAATACAGGGTGGCAGCACTTAGAGATGTGCGTAACAAGAGAATCAAGTCCGTTGACTACAACTGCATCGTTGCTCTGCGCACGTCTCGCTGAATCAGTTCTGGCACCTCTCGAAGGCTTTGCAGCAGCCGCAGCAGCGATTGCTTCGTTACCCTTCGGCGTACCTGGAGCGGCCGTCTGATGAGGATCGACATTAAGAGCGTTGATCTTGGAAACATCGTAATCGAGAACCTGCTTGGAGGTCTCAGCCGGCTTGCTTTTCGCACCCTTGATATTACGGGTCTGGTCAGCCTTACCGAGTTCTATCGGAAGTTCATTCGGGCTGTATGCGACGTTACCGTCAGCGGTAACACGGTAGCCTAAAGCACGGCGCTCTTCTTCGGGAATATTCCTGATATAGTCGTCACGGAGACGTGAGAATACTTTGCTTACGCTGATAGATCCGTATCCCAGAGCAGCGAACATGTCATCTAAAGACTGGAAGTTATTTCTCTTCAGAATGCTCTCGATGGACTTATGCATCAGAAGCTTTGCAGGATCGAAGCCGTTACGCGTGATCTCGTTCGTAAGGAGTTCACGGCCTGTAGCGATATTGTCTGCACGTGCTTCACGCTTGAACCAGGAATTGATCTTGGATTTAGCGTTAGCTGTACGTGCGATCGATACCCAGTCACGTGAAGGGCCCTTAACGAGCTTGGATGAAGACTGGATCTCAACGATGTCGCTGTTCTTAAGTTCATAAGACAAAGGAACGATACGTCCGTTGACCTTGGCACCGTGCATGTGGTTGCCGATACCTGAGTGGATCGCATAAGCGAAGTCGATCGGACAAGAGCCCTTCGGCAGCTTGATTACTTCGTGCTTCGGTGTGTATACGAAGATCTCGTCCGGTGCGATGTTCATCTTGAACGCTTCCATGAACTCGCCGGAGTCGGTGAGCTCGTTCTGCGAATCGATGATCTGCCTCATCTCGTTTATCTTCGTATCGTATCTGTCAGCCTTGAATTCCTGGGAATTTCCGGTCTCCTTATAGTGCCAGTGGGCAGCGATACCGTACTCTGCGATCTGGTGCATCGCAAATGTCCTGATCTGCACTTCGAAAGGCGTGCCCGTGTGGCTTACGACAGTCGTGTGGATGGACTGGTATTTGTTCTCCTTGGGCATCGCAATATAGTCCTTGAAACGTCCCGGAACGTGCTGGTACATCTCGTGGATGATACCAAGAACCTGATAGCATTCGATGACTTCGTCTACGATTATCCTGCATGCGAAAAGGTCATAGATCTCGTCGATCGTCTTACCCTTCTCATGCATCTTCTTATAGATGCTGTAGAAATGCTTCGGACGTCCTTCAATGTCGTAGTGGACAATGCCGTTCTCCTCAAGCTTTGCGCGGATCTCAGAGACAACGTCTTCCATGAAATCTTCTCTCTGCGCACGGTTGCCGTTAACGAGCTTTACGAGCTCATAGTAATCGTCCGGATGCAGATAACGAAGACACAGATCCTCAAGCTCCCACTTGATCTTATAAATACCAAATCTGCCTGCGAAAGGAACGTAGATATCAAGCGTCTCCTGGGCCTTTTCAATCTGCTTTTCAGGACTCATGGACTTCAAAGTCCTCATGTTGTGCAGACGGTCTGCGAGCTTTATGAATATGACTCTGATATCGTCTGTAAGCGCTATGAACATCTTACGCACATTGGATGCCTGAATGTCCTGCTTGGAATTATAGACAACGTTATCGAGGCTTAAGTTGAGCTTTGTAACGCCGTCAACGAGGCTGCATACGACAGGTCCGAACTTCTCGGTGACCATCGCATCGTCAACTATGGTATCTTCGATCGTATCGTGAAGGAGCGCTGCCTGGATCGTAGCTGAGTCTACCTTAAGATCAGCAAGAATGAGGGCAACTGATACGGGGTGAATGATGTAAGGCTCGCCCGTCTTACGTCTCTGGTTGCGGTGTGCCTTATAAGCAAAGATGAAGGCCTTCTCCATCTTCTCGTTGTCCTCTTCGATATCTTTCTCTTCGAGTTTTGCGGCACGCGCGTAATCGTCGTATATGGAGATTATCTTATTGAATCTTTCCTGAAGATCCTGGGGAATATCGGGCTTCTGGCTGTCGTCCTCAAGATAGGCGCGCTCGGCCTCAGCCTGCACCTCTTCTTCAGTAACGGGATTAAATGCCTTGTCATTCTTACCCTTATTCACCTTGTATTCTCCTATAGACCTCAGATTCACTGAGTTTTACTTTATTGCCCGTTGCCAGGATATTGAAGCATACCCTCGTGGGTGTGATCGTTCTGAGCCTTATCAGGTTGCAGTCAGCGAAAACCTCTAGGCATCTTTTTACCTGGAACGGAGTTACCGGTACATCATAATTGTTAGACACTAATCTTGCAAGAAGTCTGATATCTGCCGTAGACATCGCCGTACCGCCGAAGCGTTCGATCGCCTTGTAGCAGACACCATACTGCTCGGCAGTTGGTCTCATGGAGCTCTCAATATTCTCGCCCGGAGCCATCTTAACGATCTGGTCCATCGCAAGTCCGCTCGTGTAAAGCTTTTCTGCGATCTCAGCCTTCTGCCACATGAATCCGTTACCGTACTCAGGTCTTATGTCTTCAAGATGGAGGCTCAAAGAAGTCTCTCCCCTGTAGCAGTATTCATTCAGCGTATAAGCGATGTCGATCTTATCGCCCGCTCTTAAGATATTAAAGTAATCGCCCATTCCGAATCCTACGGCAGAGACGGATGCCTTGCCAGACGGATCTGTCAGGTCGAGCCTGATGTGGGCGCCGCCACTCATCTGGGCAATGTTCGTAATTATAAGTCCGTTTGTAATGAATATCGGCTTAGGGTTACCGATACCGAACGGACGGAGTTTACATACTTCACGATATGACTCAAAGGTAAGTCCGCAGGGCGCGATCTCGCACTCGGCGTTGATCAGATCGTCTTCTGATTCTTCACCTGACTCACCCTTCTCTTCGTAGATCTTTGCAGCCTCAGCTTCCAGAGCCTCCATAAAGGTGCCCATCTCGTTCTTTCTTACGAGAAGTCCTGCAGCCTTCTTATGTCCTCCGAAATTAACGAGCTTATCTGATATTCGCTCAAGGCATTCATAAAGATCGAAATCGCCGAATGCACGTCCCGAACCCTTTGCACATCCGGGTTCTGTAGCATCATCAGTAAATACGAGAGCAGATCTTCCATAAAACTGTGAGAGCTTACCTGCAACGATTCCCAGCACGCCCTGGTGCCAGTCCTTGCCGTATACGACAATGGGGCCGCATGTATTTGTCAGGGACCATCTGTCCGGTCTTGCAGGGTTCTCAAGCTGTGCTCTTGCCTCGTCGAAAACCTTGGCCTCGATCTCCTTACGCTCATCGTTCTGGCGTGTAAGGTCCTGAGCCGCAAGCTTTGCCTCTGTAGGATTGTTTTCGAGGAAGAGCTTTAAAGCATCTGCCGAATCGTAAAGTCTTCCTGCAGCATTGATTCGCGGTACGAAGTTAAACGATATAAACGTCTCATCCAAAGTCTTGCCGGGAGCCAAAAGCATGTCGTTCATGACACCTACGCCGACATTCGAGGGCTTCTGCATACTCTTGAAAGCACGCTTAATAATGGTTCTGTTCTCATTTGTGACAGATACGAGGTCGGCGATCGTTGCAAGTCCGGCAAGCTCTATTGCCTGCCGCCAGATGTTGCCGGTGACCTTATGCCTGCCGTCTTTGCCCAGAGCCTCTACGAGCTTTAAGGCAACGCCCGCACCGCACAGATCAATAAAAGGATATGTGTTATCAGGCCTCTTGGCGCAG
Organism: Oscillospiraceae bacterium; assembly: GCA_015069205.1. Lineage (GTDB taxonomy): Bacteria > Bacillota > Clostridia > Saccharofermentanales > Saccharofermentanaceae > Saccharofermentans. Next base: position 108,631 of record SVIZ01000008.1, on the reverse strand, counting down.
ATAACACAGTCGGCCGGCGGCAATTCGTCTTTTACGTTGTGGTGGTCGGTTACAATAACCTGTATTCCGAGGTTCTTAAGTTCCTGAACCGTATCGACATTGGTAACGCCGCAGTCAACGGTAATGACGAGGTCAGGGTTCTTCTCAATGACCTTGTCCATTATCTTCTCCGTAAGACCATAGCCGTGCTCTGCTCTGTGCGGAACGATGTACTGCACATTTACCTGATGGCTTCTGAAATACCTGACGAGAATCGAAGTGGCAGTAACGCCGTCACAGTCGTAATCGCCGTAAACGAGCACCTTGCCATGCCTGTCGATCGTATCATTAATGATGTCGACAGCCTTTTGCATGTCATTATAAAGAAACGGATCGTGCCAGATACCGTCGTCTTCAGACAAAAACTGTTCTACTGATTGTCCTTCGGTTATACCGCGATTCTTAAGCAATACATCAAGGAGCTCATCAGCATCCGCTACCTTTTGGGATGCCGATAAGCGCCAGTTCTTACCGGTCAATAACATATAACTAATCTCAACTTTATCTTTATTGACCATATTATAACGGAATAAGAAGTGGTTTACAAAGAAGAGTTGATTAATCGTTATGACTTCCTCGTTGCGATGCAACGCGAAAACGCCCACTCACCGTAACAAAAAAGAGGTTACCTTTTCAGGTAACCTCTCATAAAGTCTTATTAATGCTTTCTCTTGCGAGCTGCTTCAGACTTCTTCTTTCTCTTTACAGAAGGCTTCTCGTAATGTTCTCTCTTACGAACTTCTGCAAGTACGCCTGACTTTGCGCAAGAACGCTTAAATCTGCGAAGTGCACTGTCAAGGGACTCGCCTTCCTTAACCTTAATCTCAGACATCTTTATCCCCCCTCTCTTCGCGTGGATTTCAAACTCGCATATTATATAGGACGTATGCGGATAAGTCAAACACCTTGAAATCAAGCAGATTTGTTGCAATAGAAATCTATCAGTTTTTTAGATTCAATCAGCCTAAAGAATCATACAAACAAGTTACTTAAGAGTAGCGCTGATATCGTTGCAATAGAGATAGCCGGCGCCAAAGCGATCTTTCTCTTCTTTGACTTGCAGACAAGAGCGAAAATGATTCCGAGTACAACACCGATACCTACTGCAATGCAGGCACCCTTAATGTGCAGGAAGAGCATCAGGCACATGGCAAGCTTGACAGGACCGTAATTCATCTTGGTCTTCTTAACCTTGCCGATAACAGCCGTAACCAGCGCCATGACAAGACCTACGCATGCAGAAGCAATAAGTCCTTCTATAGCATATTCTCTTATATCAGGCATGAAGCCTACAGTCATGATCCATACGACCAGGATAGCTGCAAGAAATCCGTTTGGAATGACGCCCGAATCCCAGTCTGCCAGCGAAAGTCCCAGCAAAAGCACTTCCAAGACCAAAGCGGCAATAACAACAGCATCGATTGCACCGTGAAGCGCGAGCGTTCCTGCGAATAAAAGGCCCAGTATTATCTCGAAAATAAGATCTCTCGGCGGTACCTTCGAACCGCAGTATCTGCACTTGCCTTTCAAAGCGATATATGAAATGACCGGGAAAAGATCTGCTGTTGACAACTCATGTCCGCAAGTATCGCAATGACTGTGACCCAGCATCCAGTCTTCACCTCTTACAACACGCCATGCGGTACAAGTAATGAAGCTCGCAAATATCGCGCCAAACATAAAAGCCAGGACTATACAGTAAATGCCGATAAAAAGCGAATCAAATAACGGATATGAAAGAATCAAGGCCGGAATCTCCTTAAAGGTTATTTCTGACCTTGATTATACACTTTGAGAAGAATTGCCAAAAGACACAAAAAGAAAACCGGGTTCCGAAGAACCCGGTCTGATTTGATTTGTTTTAATTAATCTGTGTTACAGATTAGGGTTTTGTTGTGTTATTGCTAACTGTAGGATAAGTATCAGTTGCCCATGTAGCTGCATTAAGTGTGTAGAAATAATCGTGACCATCAAAAGTAACTTTGATCTGCTTGATTGTAAAGCCCTCGATATCAGTACCATTAGGAGTAGCCATTGTAACTTCTACTGCATCTGCTTCAATACCTGTCAGTTTCTTAATTTCATCTGTATCCTCTGCATAAGCCTTTGCTTGAGCAGATGTCTTATTCTGACCGTAAGCTTCTGTAGCGAGAGCCTGAGCTGCTGTGTAAACTGTGGAAGCTGCCTGGAATTCCTTCTCCTTCTTAGCTCTGTCAATGTAACCAACAAGTGCAGGAACGAGCATAGCTGCGAGGATTGCGAGGATAACGAGAACTACGATGAGCTCAACTAATGTGAAACCCTTCTTTGTTGACTTACCAACTTTTTTCATTTTGTGACCTCCTTCGTCTTTTCACCCTTAAGTGAGTTTGTTTGTAATTTGTCAAATGTGTTTGACTTGCTTGATGGTCTTACTATAAACCATTCCAAAACCGAGTTCAACACATTTTCGCCACAATTCACCAGTGGGTAACAATTTGTTTATTCAAAGCAAAATATGACATAGTTTGCAAACTGCCTGTTAACGGAAGGCTCCTTTTGAACTAATTGTTAATGGGAAACAATTTTCAATAAAAAAAAGACGATTATGATAAATGCAGCGCTACTGTACGTGTATATGCAACACCCTGATCATTATTAACTGTAATAAGGCATTTTACATATGCTGGAGCACCTGTATCAACATCATACGTAAGATCCGAAAAGCTAAGATCTACAGTGTATTTGCCATAGGCGGTATTAGTTAACGGATCCGTGAAGTCATAATAACCATTGGGGAAAACAAAGCTATCAACATTCGTACCGGATGAGAAATAGCCGTAGTGCACGCGTCCTATACCAGAAGCTACTTGATCAGCAGCAGGATCTGCTGAATTAAACATTCTATAGATTGCACGGGAATACAGGCCTCCGGAACCGGTTTCAGCTGAATCAGTGGAATCATCAGTAGCTTCACTGGTCTTAACAGCATTATACAGCTCACCGGTTATCTCATAATTTGAACCAATCGATATGCAATATTCCGGAGATTTTCTTATAACAAGCACTTCTCCACTGGGCAACGATGAAATAGAATCATTCTCACCTACCAGTTCATAACCATTTGAGGTGATCCATACGTCGCCGGCGCATTCTATATTGTTTCCGGTACATGCGCCTCTTAACGAAGAAGCAACATTATCCGCTATCAACTGAGCCTTAGCCAGTTCATTATGGTGGGTATAAATCGTTGAGATAGGAAGAATAAGAGATACACAGGCAACAGCAAATATTGCTATGAGCGCCATAGCAACTACAAGCTCAACAAGTGTAATAGCTTTTTTCGTCTTATAATGTCTCTTATTCAAAATTAACATGGCTATTACCCGAATTCATAAACAACATACTTTGTTCCGTCAACCGAATAAGTATATCTCTTTATCGGCATTGTCTTAGTTGAGTCATTGGGATAAGTAAGCGGTGCACCGTTTTCAGGATGAGTAGTAGCGAGATCCTCTTGGAGAACGATCATAGAATCATCTGCTTTCTTTCTGTTTTCAGTAGCATGGATCTCAGTATTGGCTGCCCATGACAGACCTTGAGCAAAAAAGATTAGCATTATAGAAAGAAGCGCAAAAGCAACTACTACTTCAATAATAGTCTCACCCTGTTTATTCTTAAGAACGCTTCTTACCCTGTCTCTTAACTTAATCATTTTAATATTGCCTCACATAAACAGCACCGGAATTAAGATAGGTTAATTTGTACTCGTACTCGGCATCTGCAACTTTTGAGTAGACCGTTATAACAGTATATGTTTCCATTGCCGACGGATAGTCCTTGACTGTAACCCTTACCTCTGAATTTGGAATTGCATACTTGGTATTAGCTGAATCATCTAAACCGTTGAGTGCATGCGGATCAGTTATGTCGCCGTTTTTCATGGCTTTGTCAATCGAATCACCTAAACTGACGGCAATCATATAAGCCTGGTCCTGTTGTTGCTGCTTATCTGCTGAAGCCAACAACGTATTTGTCGTCATACGCAAAACAATTATTCCGGTAATAATTATTATTGCAATGATCGACACAAGAACGAGGCTGGCGCCTTCATTCTCCCGCAAAACATAAGACAATTTCTTATTTGTTTTTCCCATTTGTCTCAGTTTCATTTTACATACTCTCCGCACAACTCTTTGGTAACCGGTACAGCTATTTATGTTTCCTCTTCCCACAATGCGTAAATCCTGTAGTCACTATAAATATCAATCGTACTGATTTCGATAGGCGTGGTGAATTGATCATCTTCATAGTAGCCAAGGAAAGTATATCCTTCTCTTTCCGGTGTGTATTCCAATCTCTTTCCTTCAGCTACAGGAATAACCACCTCATTACCTTCGCTTATAACTATTGTAACGTAATGAGCTGTAGCCCATTTAGCGTAAACCGTATAGTTTCCATTTATACCGAAATTCATGGTAATCGGATTGGTGAACTCGCCGTCTGTAAACCAACCATCGAAAACAAAGTCATCCTTTTCAGGCAGATAGCTAAAGATATCGCCTTCATCGACTGTAATCTCAATTGGTTCACCTTCACCTAAGTGTACGGTAATAATATATGTTTTAATCCATTTAGCATAGATATGTACATCCGCTGTAACTGTCTGTTCGAAGTCAAATGCTTCAGTACACTCTTCATCAGCATACCAGCCGCCAAATCTGTATCCGCCATCTTTAGTAGGCTCAGCAATCTCGAAACTGCTCAGATCATATTCATAATCAACCTCGGTTTCAGTTGTTTTACCGGTATCAATATGAACGATAACCACGGGCTTAGCCACCCATTTAGCATAGATCTCAATATCAGCCGTAACCGGTTCAGCGAAATCATACTCTGTTTCGAATTCAGCATCCTTATACCAACCGATAAATGTAAAGTGTTCCTTAGCCGGATCATCCGGTTTTGTGATGCATGAGTTATATTCTATCCTCTCAGAAGGAATATCAGTACCGTTGTAAGTAACAAGCGGATTATCCTTCCACAAAGCATAGAGAGTCATAGCACCGGTTACCGGTGTATCAAGAGTGAATTCCTGTGTGCACTCCTCATCGGAATACCAACCAACGAAAGTACAATCAGTCTTAATTTGCTCATTTATCTTCGACGCATCTAATATATCGTTATATTCAACAGTCTGAGGATCAACAGGAACACCACCGTTGACAACAAATTCAACCGTGTATTGTTCTTTTGTCCACTTAGCATAGATAGTCAGATCTCCATCAACTTGATCAGCAAAATTATACTTCTCAGTTAATTCGGCATCCTTATACCAATCAACGAATAAATGACCGGTAAGTTTAGGATCTGCAGGACGCTCAACAACATTGCCCTTAGCTATGCGCTGAGGAACATAAACTGTTTCTCCACCAGCTTCAAAGTTAACAGTATACAGAGGCAAAATAGTGAATTCTTTTACAACTTCACCTGTATAATTGCCCATACCGGTAATCTTTACTTTGCCTTGTCCGGGCTGAGTGTTGCTCTCATATACCAAAGTGTAATCCTGGTTCTCAACAAGAGGCGTTTCCTTGCCATCCTTCTTATATATTACACTCACCGGCGGCTTAACCTCTGTACCGTCATCATTAAACGGAATCGGAGAATCAACTTTTATTTCAAATTCAGTAGAATTAATATCCGGCGAAGTAATTTCAAAATACTCTTTTACCTGACCATAATACTGTCCAATTCCAACAACTATTGCAGCCGCCATGCCAATCTTGTTATTTCTCCAGTAAACAACTGTATAGTCCACACCAAGAGTTAACTCTTTTCCACCCTTAGTTACCTTAACAACAGGTTCAACAGCCGTTCCGTTATAAACATTGATAGGGGTGAGTATCTCAACATCCGGGTTTATCAGAATATAATCAGGATCTTCCGTAGGGATAATGGGCCAGTCTCCATAATGAACACCTTCCCAGTGCTTAGCAGGCCTTTCCGGAGTCGAAAGCTGAACAGATATGAAAGTTCTAAGCGGGAATTCCGGGACAGTTCCATCTTCATTCTTCAATGTCGAATCAAAAGGATTCGCATGGTAAATTGACGTAGCATCCTTCTTTATATACTCATTGCCCGCACCATTCCACATAGCTCGTCTAATTTGATTAACACCGATGCGGCTTTCCGGGATATTTCCTACTCTTGGAAGTTCAGCATTGATCTTATCTACTACCTTACTGATATTGAATATAGCGACATTATCCTTTGTAGCGCATCCGGCAAAAGATCCGAAATTCGTCGAAGACTCAGAATTAATAAACACATATCCTGTACAATAGCATTCTTGGAAGAAGCTTCCTTTATTTGCATCTGTGCTGCCAACAAATCCTCCGACACAATCCTCGCCGTTTACAGAACAAGTAGAGTAACACTGAACAATCTGCGTAGCACTATTGCTAATAAAGCCTGCGAATCCGCCTACATTCTTTTTACCTGTAACATTCTCATAGAGAGGAATATACTGCCCGCCGACTGTATGGCCGCCGCTATAGCAGTTATTGATCTTTCCGCTATACACACATCCTGCAAATCCGCCGACATCAGCATCTTCTCCATCGCCTCTAACTACAGCAGTACTAAAACAGCCCTGCAAGTTAACACTGTATGTGCAGCCTGCAAAGCCACCGACATCAGTTGCTTTAGAATAAACAGCAACATTTGAAGAATAACTTAACACATAGAAATATGCTTCAAAATTGGTACTGCAGTCTTTGTTTCCATAATTCTGCGTACCAGAATTAGATGTCAATATACCAACTGCTCCACCTACACCGCTGTTATCACGCAAATCTACATCGGTATTACTTAAGTCATCACCACCGGCAAAGACCATACTTGTATCAGTCTGATCTTCGTTTCCAATTCTTACAGAGATATATGCACTTGTATTCTGACCATTACCTACTTTATAGACTCCTATTGCTCCACCGGCTTGTACACAAATACACCCGTCAGTAACTGTATCCACACCGTAAACAGTACTGAGAGATCCCTGATAGTCGCCAATCCTGGTAGCATTTTCCAAAGATACATCAAGTCTTCCCGTAAGTTTAGCAGCACTAAATTCTCCGAATGCTCCGCCTACAGCAGCCTTTCCGGAAACTATTGCTTCTGACAGCTCAACTGTCATATTCATATATATATCAAATGCGGCAGTGCGGGTTAATTTGCCGCATACACCACCTACATAATCGCCATTACTGTATACTACCTTTACCGTATTTACATCATAAGTTGTCTTTGTTTGTGCAGTACCGCCACTAAAGAATGAATAGCATGCTCCAATCCATCCTCCAATATAAGAAGAACCGTTAGTGGATACTACACAAATCGAAGGACCTGTTGCTGAAATATTGATAACTTTAGAACTACTCTGAGAAGAACCTGTATCACCGGACTTTCCGATAATACCACCCAGATAATTGCCATGACCTGTAATCAAAAGGCCATTATCATATGTCCTATAAGGAGCACCGCTGCTTCTATTGGCAGACAGGGTATCGATCTGACCACCTGTACCACTTAAGCTAATGCTATTAATCGTGCCTTTAAAATGGAAACCGATAACACCACCGATACAGGCATCAGGATACTGCTTTGCACCCTGCCAGATCGGATTTCCGGTATTCATCACAACAGAAACATTATTAATCGTAAGGGCTTTAGGAGAACTACTTGAACCCAAAAGTCCTATAGCACCGCCGAGATTACTATAACCCCTTACAACCTTATCATTATTAATGGTAACATCAATGGAAGATATTACTAAATCCCACTTTGTATTAGATCCCTGATGTCCTATTGCGCCACCAACATTAATGCCACCATCGACATAGGAATCTCCGGAAATATTAACTGTAACAGAAGGCAATTCACCTTCGCTGTAACCTAAGGCGCCTCCGATGCAATCACCATTTATCAAAGTATCATCTTCGAAATAGCCACCGTAGATTTTGGATTCTCCGGTTAACTCAACGGTTACTTCAGCGATTTTTCTAAGGTTATAACCGACCGCACCACCAACATAATTACCTGTACCGTAAATCTCAGCACTGCCATTCCCGCCAATGTCAGTCGTTACAGATGCGACTTGGCAAGCATTGTATCCGATACCTCCGGCAACATTGTTGTTCCCCGTAATAGTACCGCTGGAAGACGCAGAAATGTGACCATTATGAATCTTATTATATCCAATGGCACCGCCGACATTTGAACCTTTTGCTGTCAATGATGAAGCACCAAGATCAGACACTATAACATATTGGCAATTTGTATTACCCTTATCGTCGGAATCGAAAAATCCTACCGCACCACCCAAATTAGCATTATCACCAGCAGAAACAGTGGATTCAATATTAATCGGAGAGTCAGTAAAATCTACTGCAATTTTCGAATTATCAGCAACCCAATCAGGATAACAGCTTCCAAAGTGACCAATAGCACCACCGACATTATAGGTTCCACTTATAATTGCACTATCTTCAGATGATCCGGATTCAGTTGTCACGCTGATAGAGCCACCAAAAACACCGTTATTTGTATGTATAAATCCGATAGCACCACCAACATTTGCATCACTTCCAACAATTCTGGAAGGATGAGGAAGGACAACATCAACATTGACCATAATATTGTCGCCCGTTTTATTGTCAGAACCCGCAACAAGTTTTTCAGTATCAACATCTGCACTTTTAGAATTTTCCCAGCTGGTTGATCTCAGTCTGCCGATTGCACCACCAACGGATTCAGTTCCGCTTACATCTAAAACAACACCAGCTGCATTTACCGTAGCACGATTTACTATTCCGCCAGCTCTCAAAACACCGGCAACACCGCCAACACCTTTGCCATCGGCATGGACTGTAAGCGTAGAACCGTTACCATCCAACTCAATTGTGCCAGTGCCATCTCCCTGCACCCTGACATCACCGCACACACCACCGACAACAGAACCGGTACCTGATACAGTTGAATCGCCATTAACCTTGGTGATAATAGTTCCGCCCTGCAGATTCGGATTTCGGCCGACAGATCCACCAATAAAATTAATGCCGTCTACTGTTGCACCGGAAAGTGTGGACTGAATCTCACCATACTCAGCACCCTTACTCCAACCGACTGCTCCACCGATACAATACTTGCCTTTAATCTTTGCCCCGTTGTTATAAGCATATATACCGCCATAATTGGCAAACAGTACGCCAACAGCACCGCCTGCATTATAATTTGCATAGATATATCCTCTATTCTCGACGAATACATGAGAATTCTCAGTCAGATAACTCTGATCATTATTCTGAGCTGCGCAGATTGCACCAATTGCACCGCCGGCACCCGTAATTCTTTCACTATATTTATTACTGTAATAAACAATCTTTGTATTTTCACCATTAAAAATGTTGGTAACAAGATTAACTTTTCCGTCCTTTATAACTCCGATTGCACCGCCGGCACCGTGATTGCTTGCGCTGTCATCACTGATAGCTGAAATCTTCGTACCATTGTTTTCAACATCCAAATAGATCGTTCGATCAGAAACATTCTCAATATGACCGTATACACCGCCGGTACACTCAGCTTTGTTCAAAGGATTATTATTATCATCTAGTAATGAACCAATAGCTCCGTTACCATTAATAACCGTCAGGAAAGACTTGGCAACCGTACTGCCGTAATCATAACCGATTGCACCGCCGACTTCATTCAGTTTTGAGTTTGTGTTTCTAATAAGAATATTGCCTGCGTTATTGACATAAACACTCATATAATCGCCGTCGCAATTATTCATATAACCAATTGCGCCGCCTACATTAACGCCATCTTTACCATTATCCAGCTCAAGGATCAAGGACTCTTCAGGCAAATCAACATAAATCTGATAGTCATCACTATCATGGTCAGAGAATTCAACTCTGCCCGTTCCATCAGTATCATAAGATGAAACTGTTACTTCTGATACAGAGTACGTAAGACTGCATGAATCCAAATAGCCAATGGCACCACCAACATGGTCCGTGCCTGCTATAACACAAGAGAGGTTATCATCTGAGCCTGTAGTTGATTCAACCGGCAAAGTAAACGCACTATTGCCATTAGGGTTACCGCCTACAACTAACCTTGCGCCTATATCAGCGCTAGAATATGCAATAACTCCTCCTACATTACCGTTACCGACAACTGCAAATCTTCCATTAATTTCTAAAGATCCGCTAATAGCAGAGGATTCATTCTTACCGATGATGCCGCCTGCACCCGGATAATTGCTTGACAGCCAGTAATCATCTTCTTCAGAGCTTGACAAAACAATCGGATTGCTCATCATAATAACATTCTGATCATCATCAGCCGCACTATTACCTATAGTTCCACGATTAAGTCCGACAAGACCACCTACATAGTAATTAGCATTTAGTCTGCTTTGAGAATTTATACCTATAGTTGCATCCGATTGTGAAATTAAACTATAGTCACTCGCTGACATATCGGAGACATTGGAAAGAACCATATTAAAGTTATTTGTATAAATATTAGATATAGTTCCACTATTCTTGCAGATCAAACCATATCCTTCATCAGTGTTATTTGAGAAAGAAGAGGTCCTCATCTGTAAGTTGTTGATAGAATACTTCTTTCCAGAAGCATCAGACATGGATGTCAATGTCTGGCCTGCTCTCAATTCATTAATAGCCGGGAATGAGACAATCTTTAATAAAGCTGTATCCGCGTTATTGGAATTCGTAATGGTAGCAGGTGTTCTGCACTCACCGTTAGAACACTTAAAAACTTTAACATCACTTACTATAAGCAAGTCAGATTTATCGGTATACCAATCCAGATCACGAACGATCCTGTAATTAGCATTCGAATTTTCAATCCAACGGATATTATAAAGATGCCTGAAGGAGGTGATAACAGCATCTCCGCCTTGAGCAGTCCAACTCGTTCCGGCAACGCTGTCATTGTAGATCAGATCTCCGAAGAGAGTATTTACAACACATTTACCTGTTGTACCTTCTTCAGCATTATCAGGAGAATCATATTTCGCCATACCGCTTCTTACAACATAACAATAAGAGGTATTACCCTTTACTCTTGATACACCGGTAAAGTAAACCGGATCATCAATAGCTCTGGCAGCTTTCATATCAGTTACTGTTTTTGTTTCTACCGGTTTATCTGCTTCAACATACCGTTCAAATGTTCCGGAGAATGTTGCACTGATATTACGTGGTATATTGCCAAACAATCTTTCACCGTTGAGTCTGGTATCAGCGGGGGAACTCTCATCAGAACGAATAACCATGCAGTCTAATGATAATCTGTATTCGTAATATCCTACAGTAGGATCAGGACAACCTACACGGTCATCACCAATAACTTTTGAAACAGTCAGCGGGAAACGCATCGTTTTACTTGATAAACCACTGCTTACAGTAACATCAACAAGAGCTGTTCTGCTGTATCTCGTTATATATGTTTTACTGTTAACACACTCATGGATAATTGTCACATCCTGATTCTTGACTCTATTTCTGTAATTATCAAGATCATGTTTGCTGATACCAAGCTCAATGTTGTTGTATGTCTCAGCATTTCCTAAATCAGTTCCTTCTGAAACAAGAGTAAACTTCAGATTTTTTTCGTTATGAGCCTCACGGAGTACACCGTCTGTATCAAAAATAGCCCAGGATACATCCAAAGTTTCTCCATTACGGAGATTAACCAAATAACCACTGTCGGTAGAATCTGCAAGGATATGACCATCAAGCTCATTGATAAGACTCTGAGGAATATGAACAGGACATACTCCATCAGGACCTGTAACAGAATCAGCCGTACCATCGAACCAACCGACAAGGCTCGTATCTCTTCTGTATGTATAATCTCTTTCGGGCAGACCATCTTGAGCAGAACCAATGCAAGTACTATCCCAACCGGTTTCACTATCATTCTGTCGGCAATAAAATGCTGATGCAACCCAGGCAGAATAATATATGGTTCCCTTTGAGTAAGTAGCTACCACATCTAATTCAACAGCAATAGTACCGCCAAATATAGACTTATCATAAAACTCACTAGTCAAAAGATTATAAAGGTAACTATCTTCGTATCCTGAGGGAGAATGCGGATTATATGTAAGAGACAACTTCATTGTATTTGACTCGTTGTTCTTATCAAGGTCTTTTTCAAATGCAGTAATCTCTGTAGCAGAACACTTCAACTCAACAAGTTTGCGTGTCCAGGAATCGTGCGTACCATTAGCAACCTGGTCAGAAAGAGCATTTTGAGCAGCCTGATAAATTGAAACTGCACTTTGAGAGTTCTGTTCAAAACGCGATTTTTTGATATAGCCGAATATTGTAACAACGCCAACAGCAGCAATGATAGCAATTATCGTAAGAACAACGATAAGCTCAACCAGCGTAAAGCCGCGGCTCTTTCTGCCACGTCTTCCAAAGATTGATCTGTTTGTCATTCTTAATCTTGTCATTCATCCTCCGCTGGGCATTAACAGCCGACAGTAATAGCAAATATATTTTATTAAATTATAAGATTTGAACCGCCAATATTCAAATAATGCAGTGTTAATCTTTTGTTGCATATATGTGGTAGTTTTGTTAATCCGGTGGTCCAAAATGCTAATTCGAAGAGTGTAACAATGTTACATTTTCCTGTTTTTCAGACATTTGCACTTGAATGTGTTCGTTTATTTTCTCCGGGGATGCAAGGGAATTTGATGATGTTAATTTTCGAGCGCTTTTTCAAGGATCTGTATCATAACTGAATAACATGAAATGCCCGAAATCATTACTGGTTAAGAAACTATTACCTTGCTGTAACAATTTATTTTATTAACTGTCTTTAACAAATTTTCGTGCTAAAATTATTTTAACTTATTAGGAGGATGCCCCAAGTGCCGGACAGCAATTCCAACCAGGTTAAAGTTGAAGGAATACAGTTTTACAAGCGCAGCAAAATTGCGGATGTATTCCGTACTGTTGTGATCACGCTCGTGGTATTTGTATGTCTGGCTATCCTTATCTTGTGGTTTGCCATTGATTCCGGTGCAAGAAGGGCATACAAAGAGGCCCGCGACGTGCGTAAGGCTTTGAGAGCTATAGGCACTGAATATTATGGCGAGGCTTCTTCCATCTATGATCCTCACAGCAGCACAGGCCTTACAGAAGGTGCAGCTGAAAGAATAGCCTCACTTTCCCGGCGCAACGGTGAAGTCACCCTGTATGAATGGGACGCTGAGACGAATGGTCCTGTGAGCTTCGAATACCATACCGGTCTTTATAGGGTCACATATAACGATACAGGCTATGAAAACGGAATACAGCCTGGTGTGGAAGGCGATTTTAAGGTGTATTACTCATTCGAGCTTCTCAAATATGAAGCAGAATAAATAAGTATTTAAGAAAGGGACTCCAGTTATGCCGGAATACAAATACCAGGCACAGGACAGTAAAGGCAAGATCGTTAAGGGTAAGGCTGATGCCTTTGATGAAGCTGATCTGCAGAAAAGATTCCATGACTCGGGACTCCTTCTTCTGGAGGCCAAGCCGATCATAAAGCAGATGGCATTAAAACCCTTGAAAAAGCCCAGACTTGCGGATTTCTGCCGCCAGCTTGGAACGCTCATCAAGGCCGGTGTCGTCCTGATCAAAGCTATCGAGATCATCGCAAACGACGAATCCATTACCGATTACGAGAGACAGCTATACTTAAGACTCCGCGACCGTATCGTCCAGGGTGTCTCCCTTTCAACCGTTATGGAAGAACTTGAACCTGCATTCCCTCCCCTTCTTATCTTCATGATCAGGGCTGCGGAGACTTCAGGTACTCTTGATACCACATGCTTAAGACTAGCTGAGCAGTACACAAGCGAAGCACAGCTTGAGCAGACAGCAAAGAATTCACTTACTTATCCTAAGATCTTAAGTGTACTCATCGTAATCGTTGTAGCGATCCTTTTCGGATATGTTCTTCCGCAGTTTGAAGATATCTTCGCTACACTTCCGGAGCTTCCTCTTCCGACAAGGATCCTCATGGCTATTTCAGATTTTGTCGCAAACAAGTGGTATATCCTGGCGATAATCATTGTTCTGGCCATAATATTCGGAAAGATGATAGTTAAGATCCCTGCAGTCAGAATGCTCATTGACCGCATCAAAGTCATGGGCAAATGGGGAAAGCTTACCAAGATCATCTATTCAGGAAGATTTGCACGTACCATGAGCTCTCTTTACTCTGCAGGCATCCCGATCCACAGCTGCATCGAGATCGCAAAGAGCACTATCGGCAACAAATACATCGAAGCACAGTTTGATGAAGTCGAGAAAAAGGTTTCAGGCGGTATGCCACTTTCTTCAGCTCTTGTTGAAGTCGACGGGTTTGTATCCAAACTCCCCGCCACCATCAAGGTCGGTGAAGAAACAGGTATGCTCGGAAACATGCTTGAATCCGTTGCAAATGACCTCGATTTCTATTCAAAGCAGGCTCTGCTTAAATTGACATCATACATTGAACCGGTAATGATCGTAGTCATGGCTGTAGCCGTAGGCTTCATCATGATCTCCATCATTTATCCGATATACCAGTCTTATCAGACGATCGGCGCAGGATCGTAAGATCAGGACAGTAAACGAAAGGAAACAAAGCAAATGTCTGAAGTAGTATTTCTGTCGAATACCAACATCCAGATCGCATCAGGTTCTGCTGCCGGTGACGGCGTCAGAATATCGAAGCTGATTTCATCTCCTCTACCTGAAGGCGCCGTATTGAACGGTGTCGTAATGGATCAGGACAGGCTTATTGAAGCCATCAAGCTCGCATGGCAGGCTAACAAGCTTCCCAAGTCAGAGGTTACACTCATAATCAACAGCCCCCAGCTCCGTGCAAACAGAGTTGATGCTCCTATCCTTGCTGACAAAAAGACGACTGAATTCATCGAGCGTGAGACACGTGATTCTGAATACGGCAGATTCCAGAATCCCATCACCGGCTGGTATGTTGTCGGAAAAGACGCAAAAGCTAAGACACAGAAAGTCGTTTACGAGACATCAGAGATCGACTTCGTAAATAAATATGTTGATATCTTCGGAAAAGCAGGACTTAAGTTAAAGACCATTCACAACGGCGTACAGCTTGCCACCGAATATTTCACAAAGCAGGCTGCCGGCAAGACTGTTCTTTACATGATCCTTGACGGTAAGTCACTTGTTACCATCTTCTTTGCAGAAGGTAAATACTACTATGACTCAACATCACGTGTTTTCGCACAGCCCGGAACACCTGAATTCGCACGTGAGATCTACGCTTCTGTCTCATCCATCAGACAGTTCATTTCAGCCCAGCACCTCACAGAGACAGTTAAGGATATTCTGTTCTGCGGTCTGGCATATTCACACGTTAACCAGCTTGCAAACGACATATTGAACCTCGACAGTACGGTTGATATCTCGATTGCTCAGCCGCCTCAGGGAACATCGGTCGGTTCTGACCAGTCACAGTTCCCGTTCTTCGTTTATCCTATCGCAGGTCTCAGAAGGATTGACGAAAGAATGCCGATCCTTAAGAATACAAAGCAGGCCAGCAAGAAGGCGAAAGAAAAGAGCTTCATGGCTAATCTCATTCTTCCATTCACTCTTATCCTGGCAGCTGCACTGATTGCATATGGTGTATGTTTTGCGGTCAAGATGAAGAAACAATCCGAACTCGATGATGTAGAGAAATACATCAACAACCAGAGCGTGATTGACCAGGTTACCGAGTACGATGCAATGTACGATAACATGGCTGAGATGGGCAAAATCCAGGGCGGCGTAGACATTCTCATGGATGATCTTGACTCCTACCCTGTTCCCGATTCATCGATCAATAAGTCCATTCTCGAAGCATCAAAGAAGCACGATGTTAATGTTGATTTCAATTCGTACAGCGCTTCAACGGGTGTCTTCAGCATCACTGCATCTTCACCGGAAGTTGAAGATATCAACCAGTTCATCGCAGACCTCATGGCAATGGATATTTTCGAGAACGTCAACTACACAGGTTATTCATTGTCTTCCGACGGAAAGAGTTGGCAGATCAATGTTGTATGTACTCTTGCAGGAAGAGAACCTGCTGCAGAGGAGGTAAACTGATATGGCATTACAGACCAATCTCAACGAAAAAGATAAGAAGACAATTGCTTGGGTTCTTTTTGCAGCTCTGATCTTTGTTATCGCATGGTTCCTTATAAGGCCTACGGTATCTGCCATCAGGACAACAGACGATAAGATCGAGCAGGCTGAAATTACCAGGACACAGTACCAGAATAAGATCATGTATCTTACAAGTGCTGAAGCCCTTTACGGAAAAGCCGTAACGGATCTCAATGAATCCACAGCTGATTTCTATCCTGTAATGGACAGCTCTGAGATCGACCGAATGGTAACTTCTTATGTCCTTAAGTCAGGTCTTTTCGCTGAAAGCCTCAACATCAAGATGCCCTCTGGATCTGTTGAAGAACGTCCTTATACTTATTCAAAGATCACAAGCAGTCATTCTTCTTCAATAGCAACTGCAAACAACAGCGACGCGGAGACACTTCTTGTACCTTACGACAGTGCAAGAAACAATGCTAATTCCACATCTTCTTCCGGTGTCCAGTGTGTTGCTCTTTCTCTCTCAATGACAGGCTCACAGGCTGCATGCCAGGCCATGATCGATGACCTCTGCACCAAGCCTGCAGTACGCATCACAGGTTTTTCCTGGGAGAAGCTCGATCCGGTTGAGCGTTTAAATCCGACGACCGGTTTGTATGAATATGTAGACTCCGGAAAAGTAAGACTGAAACTTGATGTCAATCTCTATATGGCAGACTTTGCCGATTATGAAGTTGCCGGAGTGGAGGGTTAATCTATGGCAGATAATTCAAAGATTCGTATAGGCGACTTGATGGTCTCGGCCGGTTATATTACCGACGACCAGCTCAAGGAAGCACTTGGTATTCAGAAGCAGTCCGAAGGCAAGAGAATCGGTCAGGTCCTCATTGAGATGGGCTATGTTACCGAAGAGCAGATGCTCTCCGCACTTGCCAACAGACTTGATATGCAGCTTATCGATCTTAACTCATATACGATAGATCCTGAGGTAGTTAAGCTCGTTCCGAAGCAGATGGCTGAGCAGTATGTAATGCTCCCGATCGGCCAGGAGAACGGCGAGGTCATACTGGCCGTTAACGACCCTCTTAACCTTTATGCGATCGAGGATATCAGACAGACCATCGGTATGCCTGTAAGGACCGTCATAGCTCAGGAACAGGTCCTCAAGAATACTATCGAATACCAGTATGCCGGCATCAAGGCTCAAATGGCTGCTGAGAATGCCAATGCCAATACCACAGGAATGAATATTGATGAACTTGTCATTGATACATCCGCCGGTGCAGACGATGCTCCTATCATCAATCTTGTTAATTCCCTTCTTGACAAGGCTTTCCAGGATAATGCCTCAGATATCCATATCGAGCCTTTTGAGACTAATGTCGTTGTAAGGATGCGTATAGATGGCACTCTTATCGACTATATAACACTTCAGAAAAATGTTCAGGATTCGCTCGTAGCAAGAATCAAGATCATGGGCGAGATGGATATTGCTGAAAGACGTATCCCTCAGGATGGACACTTCCGTGTGAGAATCCAGGGGCAGATCATCAACGTTCGTGTCAATGTAATTCCTACAGTATTTGGCGAGAAGGTTGTTATGCGTCTTATCATGTCAGCTGTCCACATCGATAACAACTCCACCTTCGGTATGGATCAGGATTCTTACGATAAGTTCATCAAGATGCTTATGTCTCCTAACGGGCTCATATACATCACAGGTCCTACGGGCTCAGGTAAATCAACGACACTTTATATGGCACTTGAATCGCTTTCACAGAAGCCTATTAATATCAGTACGATCGAAGACCCGGTCGAGAAGAACCTCCCGCGTCTTAATCAGGTTCAGGTCCACCCTAACGCCGGCCTTACTTTCGAAGTCGGTCTCAGAGCACTTATGCGTCAGGATCCTGACGTAATCATGGTCGGTGAGACACGTGATGCGGAGACAGCTTCTATCTCCATCAGAGCTGCTGTTACCGGCCATCTGGTATTGTCCACACTGCACACAAATGATGCGGCTTCGACTATCGTAAGACTTGTCGATATCGGTGCTGAGCCTTATATGCTCTCATCTGCTTTGGTCGGAGTTGTTGCTCAGAGACTTATGCGTAAGGTATGTCCATACTGTTCTAGGATCGAACCTCTTACAGAAAGCCAGATAGAATTCGTAGGTCATGATATTCCTAATGCCCGCAAGGCAGTAGGATGCGGTCAGTGCCACGGTTCCGGCTATCTCGGCCGTACTGCCATTCACGAGGTCCTCGTTGTCGACAAACATATGAGAAAACTCATCACTGCAGGTGCCGAGGCAGAAGAAATGAAGCAGTATGCCATCGAACACCAGAACATGAAGACCCTGAAAAAAGCTGCTATTTCTCTTGTAGAACAGGGCATCACAACTATGGAAGAGCTTGAGCGTATCGCCTACTATGACGACTGATACGCCAAAGGCTTCACCTAAACTTATTAAAGATCTAAAGAGCATTCCGTCGCCAATGTTTTATATATTTGCGGCGGTTGCTGTTTTTGCGAGCCTTTTTGTTGTCGGCTTAAATCCTTATGGTATCTTTGCCACTCTTTTTCTACTGCTCCTTACAGGATGCGCAGTAGCAGACATTAATGCAGGTATCGTTCCTGATCTTCTTGTTATTCTCATAGCCGTTCTGGCCGTAGTGAAATTCTTCGTGACGGAACCATTCTCAATTAATACAGCCGTTCCTTATCTGATCGGAGCCGTATGTGTTTCAGTTCCGATGCTCATACTGGCGTTGATAATTAAAGGCGCATTCGGCGGCGGTGACATCAAGCTCATGGCTGCTGCTGGTCTTTACCTTGGCTGGAAATATACTGTGGCCGGCGTTGCCGTAGGTCTTTTTGCAGCAGGACTTTACGGAATATATCTTCTCATCCGCAAGAAAGCAGGTCCCAAATCAAAGCTCAAACTCGCGCCTTTCCTTGCATACGGACTTGCTGCGGCCACGCTTTTCGGAGATCTGATAATAAGGCTGATTTTCGGCTGGAATTAATCCTGTCCCATTAATCAAATTGACACCATATATGACACCACTTATAATTCAGTTATAGGAGGTGTTTATGTCGAAATTCGATAAACTTCTTCGCAAAATCTATTCTCTGGATAAGAATATGCGATTTGAAGAACTAAAGAAGATCCTTGAACACTACGGATACAAAATGGAAGGACCATCTGGCGGGAGCAGCCATAAATCTTTCCGAAAACCTGGTAAAACAACAATCACTATACCTCAACACGATCCAATAAAGAGAGCATATGTTGAAATGGTTAAAGAGATAATAGAAAGTGAGAACGAAAATGAAGACAGAGAAGAAAACAATTGAATACTATATGTCTCTTCCTTATAAGATGGAGATAATTCCTGATGTTGAAGAAGGCGGTTTTACTGCATGGTTTCCTGACCTTCCCGGATGTATTACATGTGGGAACAGAATTGTGGATGTAGTCGCCAATGCTCAGGATGCAAAAAAGACGTGGCTGATGGCAGCACTCGAAGATGGAATCGAGATCGTAGAACCTTCTGAAGAAGCTCCACTTGAAGATTACTCAGGACAGTTTAAGTTAAGAATGCCTAAGAGCTTGCATAAATCTCTTGCCATCAATGCCAAAAGAGAAGGTATCAGCATGAATCAATACTGCAATTATCTTCTGACCATGAATGATGCTGTTCATTCTTCACGCAAAGATAAAAACAAGGCTGTGTAACATTGTTACACAGCCTTCAAATCCATTGTTTATAAGGTTTTTATCAGATTGAGAAATTGAATGCTTTCTTGCCCGTAAGTTTCTCTGTGAGCTCATCAGGCTGGCCGAATCCGACATAGAAATTGATTTTTCCTTCTGCAGGAATTCTTTCGCCGGCATCATTTACTACCGTAAATCTATTTGCAGGGATCTTGATCTCAACTGAACCGGTCTCACCTGCTCCGAGTGTAATTCTTGCAAAACCGGCAAGTCTTGTATTCTTGACTTCATTAATGTCATCAGCCTTCATGTAGACCTGAACGACTTCGGAAGAAGCGATATCGCCGGTGTTGGTGACGTCTGCCTTGATGGTAAGGCCGTTGTTCTTCGGATCATCGCCTGTCTTATCAACTGCTGTGATATCCATCTTGCCGTATGTGAGACCGTAGCCGAACGGATAGAGAGGCTCTGTCTCAAGATAACGGTATGTTCTGCCCTTCATTGAGTAATCCTCAAAGTCAGGAAGATCGTTTGTATCCTTATAGAATGTGACCGGAAGCTTGCCGGAAGGATTTACCTTGCCGAAGAGGATGTCGCCGATGGACTGGCCGCCCCTTGCACCAGGATACCATGCCTGAAGGATAGCGGATGACTTGTCATTAAGAACACTAAGATCCATGCACGAACCTGCCATAACAACAGTGATAAAAGGCTTTCCGGAAGCGATTACGGTATCTATAAGCTTACGCTGTGTCTTAGGGAACAGAAGATCCGGCTTGTCTCCTGACTTATACTGGTTGCCCTGGTCGCCTTCCTCACCTTCGAGATTCTCGTTAAGACCGATAACAAGAACGACGAGATCTGCTCTGCTCATTACTGCCTTTGCCTCTGCGATCCTGTGATATTCGCGTGAGAGGAAATCAGGCTTAGGGATGCTTAAGTCACAACCTTCGGTATAGAGGATCCTGGTATCGTCTCCTGCGGCGTTCCTGATGCCCTCTAAGGCCGTTATGTACTCGGATGATGTTCCGTAGTAGTTGCCGATGAGGCACGCTCTGGAATCAGCGTTAGGGCCGATTACGGCGATTACCTTATTCTTGTTCTTGTCGATAGGAAGGATTCCGTCGTTCTTGAGGAGAACGATGCTCTCGTCTGATGCTCTCTTAGCAACCGCGAGATTCTCCTTTGTCTCAACATCAAGATAGTTGAGTCCGTCATATTCTGTCTTATCGAACATGCCGAGAATGTATCTTGTGGTAAAGAGTCTTACTGCAGCTGTTCTGATCTCTTCTTCTGTAACAAGTCCCTGCTTGTAAGCACTCATGAGATGGATATATGTGCATCCGCAGTTAAGATCGCATCCCTTCTTAAGCGCGAGAGCGGCGCTCTCTTCAATGGTCTTTGTTACCTTGTGATGCTCGTGGAAGTCACGGATGGCCCAGCAGTCTGAAACTATGTGGCCTTCGAAGCCCCACTTGTCACGGATGATGTCCTTGAGATAGGAGTGGCCGCAGCAGGGCTCGCCGTTTGTTCTGTTGTAAGCGCCCATTACGGACTCGACCTTTGCATCCTTTACGCATGCTTCAAATGCAGGCAGATAGGTCTCATTGAGGTCCTTGTCAGAGCATGTGGCGTTGAACTGATGTCTTAAAGCTTCAGGACCTGAATGAACTACGAAGTGCTTTGCACATGCGGCAGTCTTCATGTATTCGCCGTCACCCTGAAGTCCCTCGATGAAAGGAACAGCAAGATCTGAAATGAGGACAGGATCCTCACCGTATGTTTCCTGGCCTCTGCCCCACCTGGGATCTCTGAAAAGGTTTACGTTAGGTGACCAGAATGTAAGTCCCTTATAGATATCACGGTCGTTCTGGGCCATGTATTCGTTATATTTTGCTCTTCCCTCGTTGCCGCAGACCTCTCCTACTTCTCCGAGAAGTTCAGTATCGAATGTGGCACCGAGTCCGATTGCCTGGGGAAAGCTCGTAGCCGTACCGGCTCTTGCTACACCATGCAGTGTCTCATTCCACCAGTTGTATTCGGGAATGCCCAGTCTCTCGATCGCAGGAGAATCGTATCTCAATTGCGAAGCGGCCTCTTCAACGGTCATTTTAGCGACTAATTCTTCGGCTCTTTTAACGGCTTGTTCTCTGTTCATAAGCAGTTTTCTCCTGTCGAAAATATTTTAGTTAATCTAATTATAGAATATTTCGTCAGTCAAATCTTGTCGTGGATTTGGCTTTTATTTTACAGATTTTGCTATTTCTTCTTGAAAATGGTATTCCGAGCATTTAGAATTGTAGCATTGACCTTTAAGAATGGGGATTATTAATGCAGTTTAACGATAATTCAGTACCGGGCAAGTATCAGCAGCCTATCGGAAGTTTTGCAGGCAGAATCGTCAGTAACGATGTTGAAGAAGTTGATTTTATTCCCGGTTCCAACATGCGTATTTGGTACAACAACCGCTCTGAGGACTACCCTGTCCACAGACACAGTTGTCTTGAGATTACCATCCCTATTGAGAAGTCTTATACTTACATTTTCGATGACAGAACGATAATCCTTAAGGAGAAAGAGATCCTCTTTGTACCCCCGGATATGCTCCATAAGATTGCCGGTACAAAGTCAGGCATCAGATTCATCTATCTTTTCAACATTGATTTCCTTAAGGGTTTCTTCGATTACAGTGAGTTCCAGAAGCTCATAAAAGAGCCTCTTCTCATTACTCCGGATACACATCCGGATATATACAGCCTTATTTTCGAGAAGTTCATGGAAATTAACGATCTGTACTTCTTCTATTCGACTACGGTAAAAGAAATCTCGATATTCGGAAAACTCATGGACGTATTCGGAATGCTCATGAAGAAGGATTATTCCGACAGCCTTGCCGTCATTCAGAACGACAAGCAGCGTGAGGTCTACATCAAGTTCAAGACACTCGCCGAATGGCTTGCCATGCACAGCTCCGAAAACATCTCGATGGATGAAGCTGCTACACACGTAGGCTATTCCAAGTTCCATTTCGCGCGTCTCTTTAAAGAGTATACCGGAATGACATTCAACGATTATCAGACTACTTTAAAGCTTAAAGAAGTCGAGAGACAGCTTGCTGATACCGATCTTCAGATCAGCGATATCGCGATGTCCTGCGGCTTCAACAATCTGACTTCACTCAGCCGTTGCTTTAAAAAGCAGTACGGGTGCTCCCCTTCCCAATTCAGGAACAGGATCAGGAGATCCAAGAAAAGATCATTATCCTAATCAATAACTAACAATAATACCGGTCATTTACGGCCGGTATTTTTTCGCATAAAAAAGCTGCGTCTTTGAGGAGGCAAATGATCAAAGACGCAGCGTATTGTTTTGTAAATTGTCTCAGCTAAAAGCTGAATTCCGTAATACGGAAGGTATAAGCCTTATGACTTGACACCGCCCAATGCAACACCCTCAACGATGTATCTGGAGAGGAATGCATATACGACGATAAGAGGAAGTACTGTAATGAAGAGACCTACATAAACAGCACCATACTCTGTTCTGTAGCTGTCGTTTGTAAGCAAGGATACCATTACAGGGAGTGTTCTCTTTTCCTTATCTGTCAACAAGATCAAAGGCATGAAGAGGTTGTTCCAGCTACCTACGTAAGCAAAGATCGCCTGTGTTGCGATAGCCGGTTTCATGAGAGGAACAACGATCTGGTTAAAGATTCTGAATTCTCCCGCACCGTCAATTCTTGCAGACTGAACGATTTCCATTGAAAGCGACGCCTGTAAGTACTGTCGCATGAAGAATACAACCATAGGAGCTGCGATTGAAGGGATAATAAGGATAGAGAGCTTATTAACCATGCCGAGCTTATAAACCATCTGATAGAAACCGATTGTGGTAACTGTACCAGGAATCATCATGATTGCCATGATCATAGTGTTGAATGCATCTCTGAACTTCCACTCATATGCAGAAATAGCATAAGCTGTAAGTGAAGAGAAGTAAACGTTAAGTATTGTTGAACATGTAGCTACGATGAAGGAATTCATGAAACCTACAGCAGGCTTAAATTCCTTGCTCATGATGAATGTCCAGTTCTTCTTGAAGTTTCCGAAAGGATCAGCTGACCAGAATGCAAGTGCACTCTGCTGAACCTCGTCTGAACTCTTAAAGCAGTTCACAAACATCATTAAGAAAGGGAAAAGAGTCATGATTGAGAAAAAGATAGAGACGATGTAGATAACTACTTTAAGCCAAGTATCATTTTTCTTAATAGAAGATGTTCTTATAGCATTATCACTCATATCTTCTCACCTCATAAACCTTTCCTTGCAGCTCTAAGCTCTTGCTTTCTAAGCTTCTTGATCTTAGCTTCATCCTTATCTCTGAGGATGTAGAAGAGGATAGAAGACAGAACTACAATGATTATGAACAAGATAACGCTTGCTGCTGCTGCTCTATTGTATAAATAACTACCTGAGAATGCCTGGTTACGAATATACATATTCGTTGTAAGGCCGGCATTGTTTGCATTTGTACCGATGTACAACTGCGGAATATCGAACATGTTGAGACCACCGATGAGTGATGTTACGAGAACGAACAACATGATCTGACGGATACAAGGGATCGTGACTAAGAAGAAAGTCTGAACTCTGTTAGCACCGTCGATCTCGGCAGCTTCGAATACCTCAGGACTGATACCGATAACACCTGCAATGAGGTTAACCATTGTGTGACCGTACCACTGATAGAACTGTACGAAAGCAATAATAAGCTTTACAGGCCACTCATTTGCATTAAAATTATATGCTTTTCTCTCAACGCCAAAGAGTTTGGATACACCGATAAGGATATCGTTTGCAGGTCCCTTAGGGAAACCGAACATAACGTTAAACAAGATAGCGAGCGTAGCTGCTGTGATGATGTTAGGCATGTAGAACAAGATCTTGAAAAGTCCCTGTCCCTTGACCTTTGATCTTCTGTCAGTAAACCACGCTGTAAACAAAAGCGCGAAACCAATCTGAGGAATAAAGTTTAATATCCAGATGATCCAAGTATTCTTGAATGCCTTCTGGAATGTACCGGATGTCAATACATCCTTAAAGTTAGCGAACAGATTCTTTCCTACTGTAGGAAGGAAATGCCATTCCGTGTTACCTGCACCCTTCAAATCAGTAAAACCGATTACAAAGGTGTAGAGAACCGGATAAAGTGTGAATACGCAAAATGTAAGAATGAACGGAATCGAAAAGATGTAACCGTATCTTGCGTAGTTGACCAGTTTTTTGTTTCTCATTAAAAATCAGCCTCCTCTTGTTTTAAAAAGCGGCAGGGTAAATACCGATCTACCCTGCCGCCCACAGCATTTAAATATTAGATGCTATTAGAAAGAGAGGTTATCTGCAACATTCGTCTTGAATGTCTCGATAGCAGCGTCTCTGTCGAGGTTGCCTTCAGCATACTGGTTAGCAGCATCAGTGAAGTATGTGTTGATTGTAGCATCATACTGAGTCATACCCTTACCAGAAGCGTTAGCGTTACCAGCGATGAATGTAGGGAAGATGTTCTGACCACCGCAGAATGCGAGTGTTCCGTCAGACTTACCCATAACTACTGCAGATGCAACTGTATCCTTAGCGCCGTTACCCATAAGGTCGTTAGCCCAGAGATACTGGAGACCTGTCTCTGAAGTATCAAGTGTTACCCACTCAATGATCTCAGCAACTGCTTCAGCATGAGCTGTGCCTTCTCTAGCCATGAGCCATGTGCCGCCCCAGAAGAAGCCAACCGGAGGTGTGCAAACTCTCCAGTCACCGTATGTGCCTTCGCCTTCAGCCTTCTGGCCGTCTCTTACCATAACGTAGTTGATAAGCCAAGCAGGTCCGAAGAAGCAGAATACGCCTCTGTCACCGATACCCATCATGTCGTTGTACCAAGCTGTATCCCAACCAGGTGCATCGTTAGAAAGATCCTCGTCCTTGAGCTTCTTAGCGATGTCAAGGAAAGCCTCTCTCTCAGGAGCGATTGTGAGCTCGCCGTCAACGATCCAAGGCTGACCTGCGTTCTTGCAGACATTCCACATATCGCCAGAACCAGAAACTACTGAATAGCCCTTTTCCTTGAGCTTTGCAGCTGCTTCCCAGAACTTGTCCCAGTTGCCTGTACCAGCACCAACCACTGCCTCAACGTCAGCAGGCTCAGCAGAACCGAAAACTTCTTCAGCGATAGAAGCTCTGTAGATCATAGCACCACCAGTAGCCTGATAGCCGAGAGCTACAACTTCACCATCACGAGAACCGATGTCTACTGTGTACTGAGCGATCTGAGCGTCAGAAATCTTAGTATCAACATCGATACCGAGTGACTTGTAAGTAGCAGCGAATCTGGACATATCGCCCTGTGTGTACTTGAGGATGTAATCAGCCTCAGCGCAATAGAGATCAGGAGCGGAATCGCCACCAGCTACGAGTGCAGCGTCAACTGCAGGCTGATAGTTCTCAGCACCGTTGATGTATGTGCACTTAACTGTGTACTTTGTACCGAACTCAGGGTTAACGTTAGCAACATAGTAGTTAACCATGCCGATAACCTCATTTGTGAATGTCCACAAATTGATAACCTCGGGACCTGTACCGATTGTTGTCTCCTCGCCTACTGTTTCAGCTGCAGACTCAGAAGTCTCAACA
The DNA here is from genome assembly GCA_015069205.1 of Oscillospiraceae bacterium. Taxonomy (GTDB): domain Bacteria; phylum Bacillota; class Clostridia; order Saccharofermentanales; family Saccharofermentanaceae; genus Saccharofermentans. The sequence continues at coordinate 81,989 of SVIZ01000008.1, read as the reverse complement.
TCCTCAGATGTTGCGGCTGTCTCACTGCCTGAACCTTCTGTGCTAACCGTTGCATCTGTAGGTGTTGTTGTACAACCAGCTGCAATTGCTGCAACCATTGCTACGGAAAGAGCACTGGCAATAACCTTTTTCATAAAGTTTCCTCCTTAATGATTTTGTTCGGGGCCTCTCGGCCCTTCTACAGTGTACATATTAGCCATAAACACAATTTCTTTCTCCACATTTCTTGCTACAATTTATCCATAACTATACATTTTTTGCTTTTTTTGAGTATATTGTACAATTTTTGCTTTCGCAGAGGGTAAATTGCATAAATTCTTGACATTTAGTTCGCAGTTTTTACAAGCCAGTCAGGTATCACTTGTGCAAATCGTTCGCAAACCCGTGTTTTCGAGTGTATCACAGTAGTGCTACTCGCCCAAAGAGTTATGTGATAAGATTGGTACGTTTATATAATATATTGGATAAGGGTATTAAATATGGCTTCTTCGTTTTTTGATCCTAAGAGTAAAGGAACCAGGTTCCTGACCACCATATGCAATCTGTTGCTTGTGAATTTCATCTTCATGATAAGTTGTATTCCTGTTTTCACCATAGGAGCAGCCGTCACATCGCTTTACAGGATAACGATTGCCATTCTCGCAGGAGACAATCCGTCAGTAATAAAGGATTACTTCAGATGCTTCAAGGAGAATTTCGGTAAGGCTACCGGTCTTTTATTGCTTTACGTCGCACTTTCCGCATTCTTCGGCTTCGAGATCTACATGATCCGCACGATGATGGACGCGAACTACCAGTGGATGGTCTTCTTCCCGTTCTTCTTTATAATCGTGATCTTTGCTTCTTCATTCTATGCATTCCCTATACTTGCCTGGTTTGAAGAATCATTTAAGCAGATCATCAAGAACTCTCTGCTCATCGCATTAACGAATCTGCCTGTAACTATAATGTATATAGCAATTTCCGCAGGTCTAGCGTTCCTTATCTACCAGTTCCCCACTATTACTATGAGCCAGATGGTCTTCCTGGGTTTCTCTTTATTTGCTTTATTCTATTCCGTATTCCTTAAGAGGATCTTCGAAAAGCTTGGCGCCAACATCAGCTTTAAGCAGGAAGATACAGACAAGATGTGATCTTGTATTAATATTTTAAATAGAAATAAAAATGGGGTTGATCATCATTTGATCAGCCCCATATTATATTAATAATAAATACTAATCTTAAGAGGTCAGAGCGCAGCCTTGATCTGGTTGTAGATTCCTTCTGCGTCGAGCTGGAACTCCTTCATGAGTGCGCCTGCCGAGCCGCTCTTACCGAATCTGTCATATACACCGATCTTCTTAACCTTAACAGGATAGTTCTCAGACAATACATCGCATACTGCGCTGCCGAGGCCTCCGATTACGGAGTGCTCTTCAACTGTGAATACCCTGTTTGTCTTCTTTGCGAACTCAAGGATCGTATCCTGGTCGATAGGCTTAACTGTGTGAACGTTAACAACTGCAGCGTTGATTCCGTCAGCTGCAAGCTTTTCTGCTGCACCGAGTGCCTCAGCTACGCAGACACCGTTAGCGAAGATAACCATGTCTGTGCCGTCCTTAACAACAACTGCCTTACCTACTTCGAACTTGTAGTCAGGTCTGTCGTTGATTACCGGAACAGCAGCTCTACCGAATCTCATGTAGAAGGGACCCTCAGTCTCAGCTGCTGCCATAACTGCAGCCTTTGCTTCGATATCGTCAGAAGGAACGATAACTGTCATGCCGGGGATCGTTCTCATAAGAGCAACGTCCTCGAGGCACTGGTGTGAAGCACCGTCCTCACCTACTGTGATACCAGCATGTGTAGCACCGATCTTAACGTTGAGGTGGGGATAACCGATTGAGTTTCTAACCTGCTCGAAGTTTCTGCCTGCTGCAAACATTGCGAAAGAAGAAACGAACGGGATCTTGCCGCATGTTGAAAGACCTGCAGCGATACCTGTCATGTTAGCTTCTGCGATACCGCAGTCGATATGACGGTCCGGGAATTCCTTCTTGAATGTGGAAGTCTTTGTTGCGCCTGCGAGGTCAGCATCAAGAACAACTACGTTGGGGTTCTTCTTACCGAGCTCAACAAGAGCGTTACCATAACTTTCGCGTGTAGCGATCTTCTTTACTTCACCGTCTGCCATACTCATGCCTCTCCTATCTTTGCAATCTGTTCGTCAAGCTCTTTAATAGCCTGCTCGTACTCTTCGTCGTTAGGAGCCTTGCCATGCCAGCCTGCCTGGTTTTCCATGTAAGAAACGCCCTTGCCCTTAGTTGTCTTCATGATGATAGCTGTAGGCTGTCCCTTGCATTCCTTTGCCTTAGCGAAAGCATCTCTGATCTGGTCGAAATCGTGACCGTCAATGCAGATTACATTAAAGTTGAATGCTTCGAGCTTCTTGTCGATCGGATAAGGTGAGCAAACGTCTTCGATCTTACCGTCGATCTGAAGTCCGTTGTTGTCAATGATAACTGTGAGGTTATCGATCTTCTTAGCGCCTGCAAACATGAATGCTTCCCAGATTTGACCTTCCTGGATCTCACCGTCGCCTGTAAGAGTATAAACTCTGTAAGAATCACCGTTGAGCTTTGCAGCAAGAGCCATACCGACTGCCGTTGAAACGCCCTGGCCCAATGAACCTGTGCTCATGTCAACGCCGGGAGTCTCTGTCATGCAGGGGTGACCCTGGAGATAAGAACCGAGCTTACGAAGTGTTGTAAGGTCTTCAACAGGGAAATAGCCTCTGTTAGCGAGTGTTGAATAAAGACCGGGAGCCGTGTGACCCTTTGAGAGAACGAATCTGTCTCTGTTGGGATCCTTAGGATTCTTGGGGTCGATATTCATCTCTTCAAAATAGAGATATGTGAACATATCTGCTGCAGAAAGTGATCCGCCCGGATGACCGGACTTTGCACTGTGAACAGCTGTAACAATGCCCTTGCGGACATTAGCTGCCGTGAGTTGAAGTTCTTTATTAGTCATTTAAGAAATACCCTTTTTCTATAGATTTTTTTCATAGGTCAGCCTGACCCGCAAGAGGTCAGGCTGCACACTTATAAAACCAAACTGTATCAGTTGAACGGAGCGTTGAAAGGATTTTCCTTCGGATATCTGTCGCCTTCGGGCTTGTTGTAGCCGATGTCGCAAGGGCAGATGCCGAGGTATGTGAAGAGGTTGTAGAGAGCCTTTCCATAGTGACCGAATGCAACTGCACCGTGGTGAGGGAAATTCTTCTCGATAAGGAAATATCTGTAGAATCTGCCCATCTCCTTGATAGCGAATACACCTATACCGCCGAAGGACTTAGTAGCAACAGGGAGAACCTCACCCTCTGCAACGTAAGCTCTGATCTGTCCGTCAGATGTAGACTGCAGTCTGTAGAATGTGATGTCGCCGGGAACGATGTCGCCCTCGAGAGTACCGTTTGTAACCTCTACAGGGAGAGCACGAGCCATGATCATCTGGTTCTTCATCTCGCAGAAAGCAAGCTTCTTGGAGCATGTGTTACCGCAGTGGAAGCCCATGAATGTATCTGTGAACTTGTAGTCGAACTTACCCTTGATGGACTCGTCGTACATGTCGTGAGGTACGGAGTTGTTGATGTCGAGGAGAGTAACGGTATCTTCGGAGATAACATATCCGAGGTACTCAGAGAGGCATCCATAGATATCAACTTCGCAGGAAACAGGAATACCCATACCTGTGAGACGGCTGTTTACATAGCAAGGAACGAACTTGAACTGTGTCTGGAATGCAGGCCAGCACTTACCGGCAATTGCAACATACTTCTTAGAACCTTTGTGAGCTTCAACCCAGTCAAGGAGTGTGAGCTCATACTGAGCGAGCTTCTCGAGGATCTCAGGCTTCTTGTTGCCTGCGCCGAGCTCTTCTTCCATTTCCTTAACCTTTGCAGGAATTCTCTCATCACCCTCGTGATTCTTGAATGACTCGAAAAGGTCGAGCTCAGAGTTCTCTTCGATCTCAACGCCCATTCTGTACAAAGGCTCGATGGGAGCGTTGCATGCGAAGAAGTTCTGCGGACGGGGACCGAAAGAAATGATCTTGAGGTTCTTCATAGCGTCGAGAGCACGAGCTACAGGGATGAACTCGTGGATCATGTCAGCGCACTCTTCTGCGTTTCCGACAGGATACTCAGGAATGTAAGCGTTTACGCCACGGATCTTGAGGTTATAGGAAGCATTGAGCATACCGCAGTAAGCATCGCCTCTGCCGCCAACCAAGTCATTCTGTGATTCCTCAGCTGCTGCGCAGAACATAACGGGGCCGCCCCACTGCTGAGCGAGCATTGTCTCGGAGATCTCAGGTCCGAAGTTTCCGAGGTAAACGCAAAGAGCGTTACAACCAGCTGCCTTGATGTCAGCCAATGCCTGCTGCATATGGATCTCAGACTCTACGATGCAGATGGGACACTCATAGATGTCATCAGCACCATACTTCTCTGTATAAGCCTTAACAAGAGCCTTTCTTCTGTTTACGGAAAGTGATTCCGGGAAGCAGTCACGGGATACTGCTACGATAGCGAGCTTAACGTCGGGTGCGTTAAATAATTTCTTTGACATTTTTAGATTTCCTCCATCTGTTTTTTTGTCACGTTGACTTCAATATTAGCACCAATGAGTCCGGGGAAATGTCCCTTCTCACCGGGAGCATCGGGGTGAGCGATAAGCCACTTGTTCTTTGCTGTAAGGAGCTTATCTTCGCTGTCTGAATTAGCCAGACAATCAATATGGTCTTCTTCCAAGTCGAAGTTTGTTCCATAAGGAAGGATTACGCCTACCATGAAACCGTCATTCTCGATGCCGCAAGGAGCATAGTGAAGTGTTGTTGCATAAATCTCAACAGCTGTTCCCTTGCGGATATGGAATGCTTCGATCTTTGAAGTGTCGTACTGGAAATCATCAGTGATATCCTGCTGTGATCCCAAAAGAAGGATGCAGTCTGTAGCAGCTACATTTACCTCTGAAGATCTGTGATACTCAACTGCGTTGAGAAGAGAATTGTGACCTGCGCAGTAGCCTGTCTCAAGCTTCAGCTCACCGCCAAAAAGTCTTGAAACATCAACCTTTGCAGATGCCTCTTCGAGAGACGCAACCGTAGGCTCATAAGCTACGCTGTCTGCGGGGATAGCGATCTGGTTAAGTGCCTCGATAACAGGTGCAAAATCGATGTTCTTAACGATTCTTCCGTACTTTTTGAAATTGGAAGATGTTGCTTCGTAAATTACCATAAACCTGCCTCCTTCATAGCGGGATAGATTTTTGAAAACTCCTTATATCTCTCGTCATACTTAGCAACGAGCTCAGGTGTGGGAACAACGGAAACATGCTTGGAAACTGTAGCTGCGCAAGCATCTGCTACTGAAGCATACTCACCGCAAGCAACTGCTGCGAGAAGCGCGCCGCCCATAGCAGGACCTTCGTCGTTCTCTGTCTGTGTAAGTTCGATTCCCAATACGTTGGATACGATCGTGCACCAGAGTTTTGACTTAGCACCGCCGCCGCAGATAGAAGAGCTCTTGATGTCGAGGCCCATCTTCTTAGCGCACTCGAAAGAATCTCTCAATGCGAAAGCAACGCCTTCCATTACTGCAAGTGTCATATCCTTACGTGTTGTATCCATGGACATGCCTACGAACATTGCGCGGCAGTCAGGATTGTTAAGAGGTGATCTCTCACCCATGAGATAAGGCAGGAAGAATACTTTGTTAGTACCGAGAGCCTCAAGGCCTTCCTGTTCCTTTGCGAAATCAGTCGTGCCAATGATCTCTTCCATCCACCACTTGTTGCATGAAGCAGCAGAGAGCATGCATCCCATAAGGTGGAATCCGCCGTCTGCGTGATCGAAAGCGTGGAGCGAGTTAGCCTCATCGTTCTTGAAAGAATCAGAAGCGATGAAGATAGTACCTGATGTACCAAGAGAGATATTGCATCCGCCGTTACCTATAATTCCCATACCTACGGCCGCTGCTGCATTGTCGCCTGCACCTGCTGCGATAACGCAGTCCTTGCTGATTCCTGTCTTCTCAGCGATCTCAGGAAGGATCTTGCCGATTGCCTCATAGCTCTCGAAAACTTCAGGGAGCCACTCAACCTTCATGTCAAGGATCTTGAGCATCTCATCAGACCACTTTCTGTTCTTGCAGTCGAAATAGAGCGTACCTGAAGCGTCAGATACGTCTGTAGCGAAAACGCCTGAAAGTCTGTATGCGAGATAATCCTTAGGAAGAAGGATCTTAGCAATCTTAGCGAAATTCTCGGGCTCGTTCTTATGTACCCACATAACCTTCGGAGCTGTGAAGCCTGCGAAAGCAATATTGCCTGTGTACTTGGAAAGATTAGCCTTACCGATCTCATTATTGAGGTAATCTGTCTCAACCTGTGATCTTCCGTCGTTCCAGAGAATAGCAGGTCTTATAACCTTACCTTCACTGTCGAGGAGTGTGAGACCGTGCATCTGACCGCCGAAGCTGATACCTGCAACCTCATTGCCGTCAATGCCTTCAAGAAGCTTTGAAAGTCCCTTGATCGTGCCGTCAAACCAATCTTCCGGATTCTGCTCAGACCAACCTGTCTGAGGGAAATTTACGGGGTAAGACTCAGAAACTGTTCTGATGATCTTTCCGCCGCTCTGCATCAGGAGCAACTTGACTGCTGATGTACCGAGATCAATACCAATAAAATACATATGAACCTCCCGATTCGCGTAATAGTACATCAACCATACTAAATGATTAAAAGACAAAAGGCATTTACCAAAATGCAAATATTATTCAAAAAAAGTTATGCCAAATCAACAAATTTGACACTTCTTGCGATTTGCCCATTAATCTGATTTTGCTAACTTTTGAAAATACTTTTTCAATATTTGCAACACGTCTATCTTTTCGCACGCTCTCGAAAAGCCCGTTTTTTACGAAAATTGCTATACAATTCTTGCTTTGTGCGATAGCAAGATTTATCTAGTGAAAGCTGTGGCAATCGGGGCATTTTCCTGTCCCGGTCATATTAATTTTATAATGCCTAATCACATTTAAAAGGGCTGCCTCACTGAGACAGCCCTTGGGTTTAACAGTTTAAGCAGCTTATCACTTGATGTCAGCGTGATAATCCTGAAGTGCCTTGACTTCGAAGACGCGCTCCTTGGCAGCCTTGATACCTTCAGCACAAGCCTTGGCAGCAGCCATTGTCGTGATGTAAGGAACATGCTGGCGGATGGCATCCTTACGGATGTAGGAGTCATCGTGAGCGGATGTCTTGCCTGCAGGTGTGTTGATAACGAGATCAACGTCACGGTTGAGGATCATGTCACCGATGTTAGGTCTGCCCTCGTAGAGCTTCTTGACCTTCTCGGCCTTGATGCCGGCCTTGTCGATCATGTCGAATGTTCCGCCTGTAGCGTAGATCTTGAATCCGAGATCTGCGAACATCTGGGCAACTTCAATGAGGTCAACCTTATCGAGATCAGATACTGAAAGGAGTACGCTGCCTTCCAAAGGAAGCTCTGTCTTTGTTGCTTCCTGAGCCTTGAAGCATGCTTCGCCAAAGTGGCTTGCAAGACCCAATACCTCACCTGTGGATCTCATCTCAGGTCCGAGGACAGGGTCAACTTCCTGGAACATGTTGAACGGGAAGACTGCCTCCTTAACTCCGTAGTGAGGGATTACCTTGTCGTGGAGTTCAGGTACCGGTGACGGTCTGCCTGTGAGGTGGCTTGTCATGATATCTGTTGCGATCTTGACCATGTTTGTTCCGGTAACTTTGGATACGAGCGGAACTGTTCTGGATGCACGGGGGTTAGCCTCGAGAACGAAGACAACACCGTCCTCGATCGCATACTGCATATTCATGAGACCTACTACGCGCATCTCGACTGCGATCTTTCTTGTGTACTCCTTGATCGTCTCAACGATCTCGGGTGAAAGATTCTTCGAAGGCAGGATGCAAGCGGAGTCACCTGAGTGGATTCCGGCAAGCTCGATGTGCTCCATGACTGCAGGAACGTAGCAGTTTGTACCATCGGAGATAGCGTCTGCCTCGCACTCTGTTGCGTGGTGGAGGAAACGGTCGATGAGGATAGGTCTGTCAGGTGTAACGCCGACTGCGGCATTCATGTAGACTCTCATCATCTCGTCGTCGTGAACGACTTCCATTCCTCTTCCGCCGAGAACGTAAGAAGGACGTACCATTACAGGGTAGCCGATCTTGTTTGCGATAGCGATAGCCTCATCAGCATTGACTGCCATGCCTGCCTCAGGCATCGGGATGCCCAGACGGTTCATCATGGCACGGAAGTGATCTCTGTCTTCTGCAAGGTCGATAGTCTCAGGTGTTGTACCGAGGATGTTTACGCCGTTTGCCTTGAGGGAAGCTGCGAGGTTCAGAGGTGTCTGGCCGCCGAACTGGGCGATAACGCCAAGAGGCTTCTCCTTCTCGTGGATAGCAAGAACATCTTCCAAAGTAAGAGGCTCGAAATAGAGCTTATCTGATGTGTCGTAGTCTGTTGATACTGTCTCAGGGTTGCAGTTTACGATGATGGACTCGAAGCCGAGCTTCTTGAGCGCGAGTGCAGCGTGAACACAGCAATAGTCGAACTCAATACCCTGACCGATTCTGTTAGGACCGCCGCCCAGGATCATGATCTTCTTGTTGGAAGATACGGGTGACTTGTCCTCAATATGATAGGAAGAATAATAATAAGCAGCATCCTGTGTTCCGGATACGTGAACGCCTTCCCAACCTTCCTTGATGCCGTACTCATAACGTGCGCGGCGGATAAGATCTTCGGATACGTTGAGGAGCTGTGAAAGATACTTATCGGAGAAGCCGTCGAGCTTAGCCTGACGGAGAACGGGCTCATCCGGGATGCGGCCTGCATTCTTAAGGAGCTCTTCCTCTTCTTCAACGAGCTCTTTCATCTGCTCGATGAACCAGTGCTTGATCTTTGTGAGCTCGTAAAGCTCATCTACTGTTGCACCCTTACGGAGTGCCTCATACATGATGAACTGACGCTCTGAAGAAGGTGTTGTGAGTTTTAACATAAGCTCTTCTTTTGTGAGCTTGTTGAAGTCCTTTGCAAAGCCTAAGCCGTATCTGTCCTTCTCCAAAGATCTGATAGCCTTCTGGAAAGCTTCCTTGTATGTCTTACCGATGCTCATTACTTCGCCTACGGCTCTCATCTGTGTGCCGAGCTTGTCCTGGGCGCCGTGGAACTTCTCGAAAGCCCATCTAGCGAACTTGATTACGACATAGTCGCCGTCCGGATAGTACTTATCAAGTGTGCCGTACTTGCCGCAAGGGATCTCATCGAGTGTGAGGCCGCATGCGAGCATTGCGGAAACGAGTGCGATCGGGAAACCTGTTGCCTTGGAAGCCAAAGCGGAAGATCTTGATGTTCTCGGGTTGATCTCGATAACAACGATCCTTCCGGTCTTGGGATCGTGAGCGAACTGGCAGTTACATCCGCCGATAACTTCGATCGCCTTAACGATGCTGTATGAATATTCCTGAAGTTTCTTCTGAACATCTTCAGAGATCGTAAGCATAGGAGCTGAGCAGAAAGAGTCACCTGTGTGAACGCCGATAGGGTCGATGTTCTCGATGAAGCAGACTGTGATGACATTGTTCTTTGCATCTCTTACTACCTCGAGCTCGAGTTCTTCCCATCCGCTGATGGACTCTTCAACAAGTACCTGGTGGATCATTGAAGCAGCAAGGCCTCTCTCGACTACCGTCTTGAGCTCGTCAATGTTGTAAACGAGGCCGCCGCCGGCACCGCCCATTGTGTAAGCAGGTCTGATAACTACAGGGTAGTTCAGATCATCTGCGATCTTGATTGCCTCTTCTACTGAATATGCTTCGTGAGATCTCGGCATCTCGATTCCGAGAGATGTCATCGTCTCCTTGAATTCGATTCTGTCTTCGCCTCTCTCGATGGCATCTACCTGGACACCGATTACCTGGACGTTGTACTTTTCGAGAACGCCGGCCTGCGAGAGCTCGGAACAGAGGTTAAGACCTGACTGTCCGCCTAAGTTAGGGAGAAGCGCATCAGGACGCTCTTTTGCGATGATCTGTTCAAGACGCTTAACGTTGAGCGGTTCGATGTATGTTCTGTCCGCTACATCAGGGTCAGTCATGATGGTTGCAGGATTGGAGTTGACCAGGACAATCTCGTAACCGAGTTTCCTTAAGGCTTTGCACGCCTGAGTTCCGGAATAGTCGAACTCGCAAGCCTGGCCGATAATGATAGGACCTGAACCGATGATAAGGATCTTGTTGATATCTTCTCTCTTTGGCATAGTCTTGCCCCCTTCTTATTAGGACTATATAAATTTACTGCGTAGAATTTTATCACAGATTATCTAGACTTTGCACAGCAAAAATTATGGATTAGAATACTTTCATGAAAAATGTAATAAAGCCCGACAATTATAATGATTCGCCCTCATCGAAAAGCCTTGTTTCCGGCCTTTCCGGGCGATCAATACCCACCATGGCACTCGGCTTAACGCTGACGGCCATATCCCTGACAGGCTGCATCCTGACCGATCCCATTGATACAGACTACCAGGTGACAGCCGTTCCCGATGCTATCGTTCAGGAAGATCCTGTTAATAATGAGGTTTCCGTCCAGTCCGGATCATCTGCTGAAGACGGTGAACTGCCATACGGTGTCACGATCCAGATTGACACATCTTCCCTGATCGAATGCGACCTTGAACGCGTTGTCGACGGCGACACGATAATCGTGCACGATCCTGACGGCAACCGTCTGAGAGTCCGTCTCACCGGCATAAATGCTCCCGAATCTGTTCACGAAGACGAGAGCAAGAATACCGAGGAAGGACGCCAGGCTTCTCAATTCATGAAAGAACTTATGGCCGATGTCGACGTGGTCTATCTCGAATACGACGAAGCACAGTTTGACCAGTACGAGAGAACACTCGCTTATGTATGGATAGACATCGACGGCACATACGTCATGGTCAACGAGATCCTGCTCGCGACCGACTACGCAGAGCCCGTGTACATCAAACCGAACCTGAGATATGCAGATGTATTCAGGCAGTATGAAGGTTAACTGATTATTGGTTTTATCGCATACCGTCCCAAAAGCTTACTAGTTGTTAGGGGCGGTATTTTTTGTGAGATTTGCTTTTGGGTTTTCCAAGTATTTTTCCTAAAAATGCAAATTCAGGAAACGGATTAGGAAAAAACGGGCATTTTTATCTAATTCTTTTCCAGTTTTAGCAGAAATAGAAAAAGAATCGGGAAAGCGCGGAATAATGAGTGTCGTATCGGCCGTAATTCAAAAGATTCGCCGCCACACAAAAGGCTGTCTGCAAACAGAGACAGCCCTGATCGCCGGTTCAACGAACAGCTTACTCGAAGCCTTTTCTCTTCATTCTCCTGTATTCCTCTTCATCGTCTTCAACATTGCTCTGAGACTTGCTGAAGAACTGCGGATCGAATTCAGTCTGATTATTTGAAGGCGCGAAGGGCTGCTTTACAGTCTGCGGATTCACATTCTGATTCATGTCAGGATATTCTGCCTTCGGATATTCCGCTTTAGGATATTCGGCAGTAAGAGGATCGGAATCCTTGGTCTTTCCGTTCTTGACTACGGCGATGATCATCTTGACCAACGTTAAACCGGATATAAGCAGCCATGCTGCACCGAAGACAAGCATAAAGCTTCCCTCCACATGGTTTTGCGCAATCCTTGATATACCACCGATCAGTATCCCTATGCCGACCAGAATAAAGGGGATGATCACAACCATACCAACGATCTGTACTGCTTTTATCTGCTTACTGTCGGTCAGACTATACGATCTCGAGTAGCCACCGCTTGTCTGAGTAAATCCGCCAACTGGAATACCGCCGGGTGCTGTGCCCTGAACATTATCCGACGTGTCAAAAGGCACTTCCTCGTACTCGACATCCTTGTCCTGCTTATATTTCTTGATCGACATGATAAGCATCGGCACGAAGATCCCTGCTACGAAAAGTACAGGAATATATGACGTCATTGAATGGAAGATCCTGTAAGAATTGCCCGGAGTAAGCATGCTCACTGCTTTATCTGAAGCATAAGCAAATGCATCACTGAAAGCGTCAGCCGGATCGTCACCGTTTTCGAGACTGTCCTGAACCTTATCGGCAAATCGCTTGAACATTGACTCGGTGATTATAGGGTCCGTGTTGTCGCCCTGAATCGCTTCCCACTTGTAATCCGGGATCCTGTCTGGTCTGGCATCCGGACTTGTAACGGCATCTCTTACCGGAATCGAATAAACGAAGACCCAGTGTTCCTCGTCGCTGAAATTTCTAACGTATTTGTCGAAAGCATAAGATTCAAGATCATCATAGTCATCTTCCCACATCTCGTCGTAAACAGTGTAGAAGACCGTGCAGATACCTGTGGTCTCATAGTATTCGTCGATCGCATCCTGCAGTTTCTCATCGTTTGCGAAAAGATCAACATCGTCATGAATTGCCGGCATATCCAGGTAGTGGCCCTTGAGCTTATGCGGGATCTGCGACTGCACTCCGAATCCGAATGCACTTAAGAATACGGCAAGCATTACGCCCAGAAAGACTATTGAAGAAAGACTTGCTCTCTGCGGCTTCGATGAAGCATAGATATAGTCGTCACGTCCGGTCGAGATGTGATGTCTTCTGTAACGTCTGGATCCAGCAAAATAATGTGATGAGATCCTTGGGCCACTGCTTCCGTGCGAACCTCCGTGAGATCCTCCTCCGTGTGAACCGCCTCCTGATGAATGTGGCATTTTCCTAATCCTCCCTTTCTTCCTTACTGTTTAGGTACTACGGCATAGAAAACGAGGTCTTCTGTGCCGTTGTTTATCAATGAATGTGAGTGTCCCTCGGGACAATAGAGCACTTCGCCGGGCTTTACTGGAAATTCCTTGTCGTCGAAAAGAACCTTACCCTCGCCTTCCAGGATGAATATCATCTCGCAGTTTCCCTCATGCTTGTGGTAACCGATGGACGAGCCTGAAGGCAGCTTTCCCTGCATCATTTTATTGACTCCGTCAGTGAACATCTTGTTGTAAAAGACGCCCTCGCCGCCCTTGAAAGCCGGATTTGCAGCCCATTCCATCTGATTGTAGTCGTTTACCATAAAAACCTCCGTATTGCCCTTGTTTCAGGCATTTGTAACATTGTTACATTTATGTTTTTCTGTATTATTGCCGCTTATTTACTCTTAACCAAACGTCTCAAGCGCCTCATCGATGTTAATGTCGGAATACTCGACCTCACAAGAGAAAACTCTGGCGACATCTTCGATCCCGCACCCCTTGGTCAGAAGATCAGCTAAGAGCCAGCATGCCTCTGCGGCAAATCTTCCTGCTCCCTTATAGCGGTAAAGGAGATAGGCAGCAAAGTTCGTGAACTCTTTCTCATTCTTTGAGATGGCCTTATCTTCTTCAGCCTTATCGACCGGCTCTTCGATTATCTTACTTAAAAGCGTGCTCCACTTGGGATCCATGACTTCCATTCCGTCGAAGATCTCAGCCCTGAGCTTTGATTCAGCCCTTCTGCCGCTGCTAATGTCTTTTAGGCGTTCGTTTATCGGCTTGTCGCAATCGTAAATATTCTTCACATAACCCGGAAGTTCCATTTTCGAGCCGTCGTCACCGATAAGCTCAAACGCGCCATCGTGATTCAGGACGAGCCTGCAGGCTTCCTCACATACAAGACCGATACCGGCTTCCGTGTGGTCGTCGAACTCATTATAAAATCTCGGGTGTTCTTTACAGATGTCGCAGAGGTAGTTTTCGCCATGACGGATGATCATCTCGCAGAGGTTGTCATCCCTCAAAAACGGGCACCTGCCGTCTTCTTCGAGCACAAAACAGCCATCCTTGATCTTGCACGTAACATCGGGATCAGCCTTAAACCTTGCAAGAGAATCCTTGTCGATGCCGATTACCCAGCCCGCGCAGCAGGTATGAACGCAGTCACCGGCTTTGCACTTGAAATCCTGACAGTAATCCGGCCAGTAAGTAGTCATGCACATCTCTCCCCTTTATTATTCCAAAAGAGATTATATCACGATAACGGGATAATCAAATTTGATTTAGAAAGTGCGGCGTGTATAATCTAGCCAGCAGAAAGAGAACGCTTAGCGCCTGTGGCGGATCCGGCACGAATCTTTAAAGGCTTCGCAGGCAGCCGGCTCGTGTACGATCTTGTAGAATTCAAGTTAACACTTGAATTTAATGATTTCTCTTTCTGCTTAATATTTTCTGATAAAAAACGGGCACCTCGATTTGAGATGCCCGCGTTGTTTTTGTTGATTAAAATCTTACTCGTGATCGTAAGGGTGAATTGTCTCGATCGTGCCGTCTTCTGCGATGTTGAGCTTTGTGAACTTAACGCATCTCTTGTGATCGCATCCGCCGGAGAACTTGGCATCGTGATAGAAGAGATACCATTCGCCGTCAACCTCAACGATTGAGTGGTGTGTTGTCCAGCCGATAACAGGCTCCATGATCCTTCCCTTGTATGTGAAAGGTCCTTCCGGATTATCACCTTCAGCATAGCAGAGGTAATGAGTTGTACCTGTTGAATATGAGAGATAGTACTTACCGTTGAACTTGTGCATCCAGGGACCTTCGAAATAACGGCGGTCTTCGTCCTTTGCCTTGAGGGGTTCGCCGTTCTCGTCGAGGATAGTGATCATCTTGGGAGCTGCAACGAAGCCGTCCATTGTGGGCTTGAATTGTGCAACCAAGGGTCCCAATGCCTTCTCATCACCCTCGGGACGGTGCTCCTTGGGATTGAATGAGCCGGACTGCCACATCTCGAGCTGGCCGCCCCAGAGTCCGCCGTTGTAGCACCAGATCTTGCCATCATCGTCAACAAGGACTGCAGGGTCAATACTGTAGCTGCCCTCGATGAAGTTTTCCTGAGCCTTGAAAGGACCTACGGGAGAATCAGATTCAGCTACGCCGATCCTGAAGATCTCGTTCTTGTCCTTAGCCGGGAAAACAAGATAATACTTACCGTTTGTATATACAGCATCAGGTGCCCAGAGCTGTCTGCCTACCCACGGGATATCCTCTTCTTTCAAAGCAACGCCGTTATCAACACAGTCGCTGTCGAGTGAATCCATGGAAAGGATGTGATAATCCTTCATGACATACTGCTCACCGTCGTCATCTTCAGGGAGGTCATTATCTTCGTCATGAGAAGGATAAATGTAGATCTTGCCGTTGAATACGTGTGCAGAAGGGTCTGCCGTATAGATATGTGTGACAAGTTCTTTTCTCTCGTTCTTTTTCATAGGCACCTCTCTATAAAAATATTTTTTAGTCTTTTGATAATACTTATATTCCGGGTGTTTGTAAATAAACTATGTTGCTATCTTGGTTGTCACATCTTGCGATTTCTTGATCAGGCGGTCTTTTTCGCGTTGTATTCGAGAAGTTTCTTCGTATACTCACCCGCACGCTTTTTCATAATGAGCACGTCGATCAGGAGCGCCGTCAGATAGCAGACCACTACGATCGCCACAAACGCAATCCAGAACGCCGTGAATCCTTGCCCAGTGAAGATCTTCATCCAGTAGAACATCAGTATCTCTACAGGCACGAACATCGCGAAAAACACAGTCAGGTCAAACACGAATCCCCTCTTCTTCATGAACTTCGTGCAGAACGCGAAAACGAACGTGAACGAAGCCCACGCGCAAAGCAGAAGAAGCTTTAAAAGGAAACTTACGCTTATCGTTGCATTGCCTGTTCCCAGCATCCCTGCCGCGATTGCCGAACAAAGCACGAGCCATGAATATGAGAACGCCAGCGCATTCCTGAAATATATGAGCAGTTTCTTGATATCTTCCATGTGATTATCCTTATCCTTCCACCCCGATCAGTTCTTTGAGTGCTTTTACATTGCGCCTGGAGATCACTATGACCTCGCCGTTCGTTAACGTCGCAAGGATATTGCGTGTAACTTCAGGCTTGAGCTTAGTTATCTTGTTGAGGTTAACGATGACTGATTTCGATGCCCTGAAAAAAGTCTTCTCATCCAGCAATTCCTCAAGTTCATAAAGTCTTTTTTCAGTCTGAAGAACGTGGCCCGTCGTGTACAAAAAAGTCTTCTTATCAACCGATTCGATGTAAAGGATATCGTCGATCTGAACGTTGTAAGTATTACCCTCCGATGTAGCCTGCAAACGCTCATCAAAACGGCTGATATACCGTTCCAGCCTCTCCGTCTCCGAAGTCACTTCACGGCAGTGGATCTCCACCGCCGTGCCTGACTCGATATCCTTAGTGATCGTGACTTTCATCAATGACTCCCATAATCCGTAATGGAATCATTATAATTCAACATTCTCTTTTTGAGCACGGTCAAGTTTCCTGCACTCGATGAGAAGAATTACTGACATGATGACCTGGCAAACGATCATGAAGATTCCTACATATACCTCTCCTGCGAAGAACGAGATAAGCATAGAACCGAATGTCGTAACAAGCGACATGACAAGATATGTCTTGCTGTCATAGAGCCATGAGAACGGAAGGAGATGCGCACCGAATACCATCGCGAAAAGCATGAGCATTGCATCCGGCTTCTGATTGAATGCCCACATGACGATAAGCAGGTAAAGCATCTGGTTTGCAGTGTTGATAAAGCCTAATTTGTTGAACGGATTATTCCTGTTCTTGAACACATGTGCTCCGATGATCTTCGAGAAGATCAGCACACACGGAAGCAGCATTCCCGGGCAATAGAATGTGTAAAGATTCTTCGTCATGATATCAACAGGAAGCATTCTCACGATCGTGACCAAAGTCCAGATAACGACCGATGCCATCATGAACGGCGCACCCTTTTTCTGAAGGATCATTGCCTCTGTCTTCATGGCCTTATAATCGTTGCCGTAGCTTTCTGTTTTCCTTGTGATCCTGGTATTTGTAATGTCTGTCATTGTCTTGTACCTCCTTGGTTTTGAGGTCATTATATCGGCCCTGATAATGCGCTCAATGGGTTCGCGACCAAGCGGTACATTAGTGGTAACCAAGCGGTAAAAAAACGGTGTGAGACAGAGTTTTCGAGAGGCAAAATAAATACGCACGGCATACAGTAAAACATCTCATTTACTGTACGAAATGCGTACTTCGGCTCAATAATCCGTAAATCGCACAGTAATCCGAGCTGTTTACTGTACGTTTCAGGTACTTTAGTGAAGAATCGCTACCAGCCTGTCGTCGCTGGTCAAGAGCGCCTTCGCGAGTTCCCTGTACTTCTCCTCGTGAAGGTATGTGTGGCGGTGGGGCTTGATCGAGGGCGCCATGTCGATCGCCTTGCTGAAGTCGGACGCCTTGAGGTCCAAAGTTGCGCAGTAATCCCAGAAGCCGGTCTTCTCGAAAACGTTATCTACCCTCTTCCACCTGTGGTCGCAGATCTTGCACATGATGTAGGTTGCGATGCCAACCTGGATACCGTGAAGCTGGGGACGCTCGAGGAATGAATCCAGTGCGTGCGAGATGAGGTGCTCACTGCCGCTCGTGGGTGCGGAAGAACCGGCGATCTCGTTTGCGACGCCGCTCATGGCGAGGGAGTCGAGAAGTTCTTTCAGGAAGAGGTCTTCCTCGATCGATTCAAACGGTGTGCGGACGAATGAATTTGCGGCCTTCTTGGCGACCATGAATGCGAAGTCGTTTACTTCGTCGTAGCCCATGTCTTCCTCGTGCTGCCAGTCGTAAGTGGAAGAGATCTTGGCGACCATATCGCCTACGCCGGAATAGAGGAATTTGACAGGCGCGCTCTTGATGACGTCGGTGTCAACGAGAATGCCGTAAGCCATCTTCGCAGGAAGCGATTTGCGGTGACCGTCGACAATCAGAGAAGCGGATGAACTTGAGAAGCCGTCTGACGATGAACTCGTCGGAACGCTGATGAACGGGATGCGGAGAATGTAGCCGATGTACTTCGCGGCGTCGATTACTTTGCCGCCGCCCATGCCGATAACGGCCTGTGTTTTATTCGGAAGCTCGAAAGCGAGATCGGTGATGTCATTAAAGTCGACGGTGTCCATCTCCTGATGGTGAAGCACTTTGACGCCTGCATTCTCGAACGACTTGAATACGGTGTCGCCGAACATGTCTGTAAGGCCGTTGCCGAAAAGGACCGTGACCTGTGTGATGTCAGCTTCCTTCAGGTATTCGCCGATGTGTGCGGTGACGCCGCGCTCGATCTTAAGGATTGAAGGGATTGCAATCTCGTCTTTGGGCATGTGATCTACCTCGCTTTTAAATTTGTCAGATGACCATTATCAGTCAACGCGCTTAACAATTACCCGATTACTTTCGGGACCACTTTTATCAGTTCGTCAAAGCTCATTATGAACGGGACTTCGGCGTTGATCTCACCGAATCCGTATTTCGCATGTATGAACGGAAGGCCTGCCTTGGTCGTGGCATCGTAATCGCTCTGGATGTCGCCAACGTAGCATGCGGCGGTAAGGCCGTTGCGCTCTGCAAGAAGCTTTATGTTCTCGTCCTTCTGGAGAAGGTTGTTGCCATAGCATTCGATGTCTTCGACAAGGTCCTCCGGATGACCATAGGGAATCTCATAGTGGCCGAGGAATGACTCGATGTAGCCTTCCTGGCAGTTGCTTACGATGTATATGTGATAGCCCATCTCCTTGAGCTTTGCCCAGGTCTCAAGAACGCCGTCATACAGGGTGCCGCCGTGCTCTCTCAAATACGCGTTCTCGTAGTTTTCGCAAGACGAACGCAACGTGTCTCTCTCAGGTCCCTTCTCGGTATATGTGAACAATGTGTCAGCTATGACGTCCATGGGTTTGCCCATGACACTCTGTATATCTTCCCTGGTTACAACCTTATCGGTGTATCCTGCTTCGTGGACTTTGACTGTCCATGCTTTTGCAACATTTGCGGATGAATCCCAGACGGTTCCGTCCATATCAAAAATCACGCCTTTTTTGTCGTTCATATTTGCTTTCCTGACCTTTTCTTTGATGGAATCAATTATACCAATATGCGAATCCGGTCAACAGAATGTTAAGTAAGATTTACGCGGCATTTATAAAGTGTTAAAACAAGAATGTTGAATAAGAGATATAATTTCATTGTACAGATTTGCGGAAGGCCTTTGTATAAATGCTGGAAACACTTAAAAACGTTCAACTAGATCTGATGCTCGTAATATGCGGTATTTCAGGTGCCGTCGCATTTTTCCTTGCCCTCTCGAAAAGCATCGATAAAGAACGCAAGCTCTACCTTATACTTGCAAATCTTTTCTCAGTACTCCTCATGATCAGCGACCGTGCCGCCTACAGCTTCAGAGGTAACACAGGCCTTGCTGCATCAGTCATAGTCAGGATCAGTAACTTCCTGACATTTGGCATGATCCTCATGATCCTCTGGGCATTCAACAATTATTTCCAGGATATCTGCAGGGAAGCGCCGGGCATTAAGGCCGCATTGAAAAGACTTAAAGCCTGTAACTACATAATCCTTTTCGGTTTGTTCCTGCTTTTCGCATCCCAGCTTACTGGTTTTTACTACACGATCGATGAAAATAACATCTATCATCGTTCTCCGGGCTACTTTATCAGCTTCATTATTCCTGTTACTGTTTTGATAATACAGCTGACAGTCGCTATCCAGCACCGCAAGCACTTCCGCACCGGAGTATTTATCTCACTTCTGCTGTTTACGACGCTTCCGATCGTGGCAGGCCTTGTTCAGATACCCCTTTACGGATTATCACTCATCAATCTCACTACGGGATTCCTGACTACAATGCTCTATCTTTTCGCATTGGGCGACATGAACTATACGGTCGAGCACGCAAGACAGCTTGAAGTCGACCTCCTCAAAAAAGAGAACGAGAACTCCAAAAAGCTCTTCGCCCAGACGGCCGAAGCACTTGCAAGCGCAATCGATGCCAAAGACAAATACACCAGAGGCCACTCTTCACGAGTCGCAGAATATTCAAGGAAGATTGCCGAGAGCGTCGGCAAGTCATCACAGGAATGCGACGAGATCTACTATGCTGCGCTTCTGCATGACGTAGGTAAGATCGGCATCTCAAGAAGCATTCTGCAGAAGCCCGGAAAACTGTCCAACGAGGAATACCAGGTAATTAAAGAGCATCCGGATATCGGTGCGCAGATTCTTTCCAGTATCAGTGAATCACCTTATCTCAGCATCGGTGCAAGATCACACCATGAAAGATACGACGGCAAAGGTTATCCGCAGGGACTTAAGGGTAACGATATCCCTGAGATCGCAAGGATCATTGCAGTTGCCGATGCATACGATGCCATGACATCTTCAAGAAGCTACCGTGAGACTATCCCGCAGCAGGTCGTAAGAGAAGAATTCGTTAAAGGCCTCGGCACGCAGTTTGACCCGGTTTTCGGAAAGATCATGATCCACCTCATTGACCTTGACGAAGAATATCAGATGAAGGAAAAGGTAGAAGTCAAAGAGCTCGCCGGCAAGAACGAGCTCATCTGCGGCGAATACAGATCAGCTGTATCAGAAGGTATCGTCGTCACCAAGGAGATCACGAGGATCAAGTTCCAATGTGTTTCGGATGAAGGTTTTGCAGCCGAAAAAGCTATGCCTTCGATCATCCTTTTCGACTCACTCGATGCAAGGATCCATACTGAGGATAAGAACATCACCAGGCTTATGTATTTCGAGTACGGCGAGATCCATTTCAATGGCAAGATAGTCCGCAAAGGCGCCAGAAAGATGCAGCCGACGATTACAAAGAAGCCCATCGCTCCGGAAGAAACTAAAACCACCGTTTATTCGATCGAGGCAGTTAAGGTCAAGGACCACGTTCTCATCACTATCGATTCCGAGAAGGAGACTTTTGAGATCATCGTCGCTCTTCCCGACAGCGCCAGATGGGCATATATCGGCCTTACGGGTGAGCACTGCCACCTGCTTAATGTCAGCATTGACCGTGATGATCAGAGCGTACCTGATGACTATATTCCAAGGATTGCCGAAGAGATCAGCTACATTGATGCTCCGACAGGTGACCTGCCCAATATCCAGTGCGACGGATACCGCTCAGCTACTACTGACGGAATCCTCGTAAAAGACAAAGTAACCATCACGTTCCACACGATGAGTCTTCCTACTGCAAGACTTGTCTGGCACTGCCCTTACTTCAGCATCTTTTCCTCCGATAACGGCAAGGTAAACGGACCTGATTTCCGCGAATACGGACTCTTAAGACTCGACGGCGAGAACTGGGATTCAGACGATTTCGGTTCCAACAAGATCACCGTCAACAAGACAGAGCAATTCACAACTTGGGACGACTGGAAGACTATTAACAAGGAAGGCTTTGACTGCTCGATCACGATAGAGCGTTCGGGAGACAAAGTAACTCTGACGACTTCCAACAAAGGCATTGAGATCGTCAATGTCACGACTATGAAAGATCCTTCCAAGGAAATATACATTTCCCTCACGGGCGACCAGTGTGCGATCACGAACATCAGGATAAAGGATTCCTAAATGTCACTGATTGATAAGCTCTTCGAAAAGAGCAGCTGGGAAAGATTCTACGAATACAAGTCTCAGTTACGTTGCTCCAAGCGTTTCATAAAAGAACTCCGCACTTATATCGATTCAGAAGCATATCTAAAATATTCCGCAGAGATCAAATCATGCAAAGGGCTCCCACTCCCTTCCAAAGCTGTCATCAGCAAGATGAGCAGCCGCAAGAAACGCACGGTCTACAAATACCCCTATGACTTCAACATGGTCTTAAAGCTCCTGACTTTCCTGACCCTCCGAAAATACGATTTCCTCTACTCCCCTGATCTTTATTCATTCCGTCCGGGAGTATGTGCCAAAGATGCGATCGCCAGGATATGCCGCACGAGAGATCTTCACACACTCTATTCTTATAAGATCGACGTAAGCGATTATTTCAATTCGATACCCGTCGGCAGGATATGCGGCATATTGGATGACACCATCACTGATGACATCGATCTTTTAAACTTCATGAAGGCACTTCTAAATGAGAAAAATGTCATCTCAGATGGGGAGATCATCACTGAAAAGAAAGGCATAATGGCCGGCACTCCGATCGCCTCATTCTATGCAAATCTTTATCTCAAGGATCTCGACGAATGGTTCAGGGACAGAAGGATACTTTACGCGAGATATTCTGACGACATAATCGTTTTCGCGAAGAACGAAGAAGAGATCGAACGTTATAAGAGTGTCATACTGGAGCACCTGAAAGATAAGGATCTTACGGTCAATCCGGCGAAGGAAGTTTTCGCGAGGCCGGAAGACGGATTCTGCTTCCTCGGCATAGAGGTTAAGAACGGTGAGATAGACATCGCGCCCGCGTCGGTCGTAAAGCTAAAGCAGAAGATGCGCCGCAAGGCAAGGGCCCTCGACAGATGGAGATACAGAAACAACCTTGACCGCACCAAAGCGGCGGCTGCTTTTATCCGCATATTCAATCACAAGCTTCTGGAAGTCAACGAAGATTCGGACCTCACCTGGAGCCTGTGGTTCTTCCCTGTCATTACAACTTCAAAGAGCCTTCACGAGATAGACCTGTATGCTCAGGAGCTTCTGCGCTACCTCATCAGCGGCACCCACACCAAATCGCGCTATAATGTGCGCTACGACGATCTGAAGGCCATGGGCTATAAAAGTCTCGTAAACGAGTATTACAGGCACAATAAGGACCAATAAGAGCGTTTTAAGGCCATAGTAGTATCTGGTATGCACAGTGACCGGGTTAAAGACCCGTTTTCATTCGTGAAATTAGCGAATTGATAATGAATTTCTATATTTTTATAATTCTCTGGTTTTTTGAAATAAGAAAAATAAGAGGATGTATTTATGATGAAGGAATTCAAACCGAAGCTGTTCTCTGTAATGAAGAACTATTCAGGTTCCCAGCTTGTCAAAGACATCGTTGCCGGAATCATTGTCGCAATAATCGCACTTCCGCTGTCCATCGCTCTCGCCATCGCATCAGGCGTCGGCCCTGAGGCAGGTATCTACACGGCGATCGTAGCAGGATTCATCGTATCATTCCTTGGCGGAAGCAGAGTGCAGATCGCAGGTCCTACGGCTGCTTTCGCAACAATCGTTGCGGGCATCGTAATGAAGGACGGCACACAGGGCCTCATCATCGCGACTATCATGGCGGGCGTCATTCTCATCATCATGGGTTTCTGCAGATTCGGAAGCCTTCTCAAATATATCCCTGACCCAATCACGACAGGATTCACCGCAGGTATCGCAGTTACACTCTTTATCGGACAGATAAAAGACTTTACGGGCATCTCTTATATGAACGGCGAGAAGCCTATCGAGACCGGCGAAAAGATCATGGCTCTCGTAAAGAACATCACCACCATAAACTGGCAGTCAGTCCTTATAGGAGCAGTAGCGCTCATCATCCTCATCTTCTGGCCCATGCTCTTCAAAAAGATCCCGGGTTCATTCATCGCAGTTATCGTTACAGCTGCACTCGTTGAATTCTTCCACATGGATGTTAATACTATCGGAAAGCAGTTCGCAGAGATCCCCGCAGGACTTCCTCCGCTCAGCATCAATGCTTCAATGTTTACTTTCGAAGCATTCAGAGGACAGCTCTCCAATGCGGTTACGATCGCATTCCTCGCAGGCGTTGAATCACTCCTCTCCGCAGTCGTTGCTGACAGCATGATCGGTTCCAAGCACCGCCCCAACGCAGAACTCATCGCACAGGGTGTCGGTAACATCGCATCAGCATGCCTTGGCGGTATCCCTGCTACAGGCGCGATCGCAAGAACTGCAGCAAACATCAAGAACGGCGGGCGTACACCTGTTGCAGGAATGGTTCATTCAGTTACACTTCTTCTCGTAGTCGTATTCCTGATGCCTTTTGCAAAGCTCATCCCCATGCCCTGCATCGCTGCGATCCTTTTCCAGGTTGCATACAACATGAGCGGCTGGAGAAGATTCGTTAAGCTCGTTAAGAGCTCACCCAAGAGCGACATCGTCGTGCTTCTTATCACCTTTGCACTCACAGTCATCTTCGACCTCGTTGTAGCGATCGAAGTAGGCGTTATCCTTGCTGCTGTTCTCTTCATGAAGAGAATGAGTGAGGTTACACAGGTTGAAGGCTGGAAAGATTTCGATCCCGAGAACGATCCGGATTCCATCGACCTTCGCGTACTCCCTGAGCACACTATCGTATATGAGATCTCAGGTCCTATGTTCTTCGCTTCTGCAGGCAAGATCCTTCAGATCACACCAAAGGAAGATACAAAGGCTCTCGTATTGAGAATGAGAAGCGTCAGCACCATTGATGCCACTGCAATGCGCAATCTCGAACTGCTTTTCGAGGACTGCAAAAACAGAGGCGTACAGCTTATCATGTCACATGTTAATGAGCAGCCCATGAAGGTAATCCGCAAGGCAGGATTCGAAGAAAAACTCGGCAAGGATAATTTCTGCGCGCACATCGACGATGCACTCGCAAGAGCTGAGCAGGTAGTTAAGATCTGACGTTATACCGACCAGCCTTTTGATAAGGCATCGTTAAGTCTTCTGTAGACTTCTTCCTGTGCCGCATCAATAAAAGCGTCTATGTTGAGCTGGTAATATTCGGCCTGATACTTTTCCCATGCAGAGTCGAAATCCTTGCTCCTTACAAGCTCGGGAAGCCACTTGTGCTTGCACTCACCCATTGCCTGCGATACTCTGCCTTCCATAGTATCCTGTGTGAGATTATTCGACCATGTATACAGAGGTGACCACGGCATGCGTTCTGCATAAACAGAACCGATAAATTCGACATAGTTATCCACGCCGTAAGCATCAAAACATCTGGCAACTGCTTCAGGCAAGGTAGCCTTGAATTCAGAAGGCTGTTCTTCAGGTTGCATGCGGTTAATACCGTCGCGGCTCATTCCGTGCCAGTTAGGCAGATAAGAATACTCGCATGAATGCTTTACCTTATAGTTGCTGTCGCTCCAGTTTGCACGCATTTCGGGAGACCTGAAGAAAAGACCCGTGCTGTCGACATAGTAATCGACTCCTTCTATTCCCCAGAATCTCAGATCGTGTATATCCTGTGAAAGAAGATCATTCATGAATCTGAATGCAAGATCAGGATCAAGGCAGCCGATTGTAACTGCAACTCCCTGAGAGTAATCATTTTCATATCCGTATGTATGCCACTGCTGCGTCATGCCTTCTTCGGCAACAAGTCCGAGCGGAACATAATCGCATCCGAGATCAGAAAGCTTATACATGCTGCCGTCAGCTGCGGGTTGATTTGCCGCAAACGAGCCGATGATGTTGTATGCAAAATCCCAATACTGATCGCACATTCCGAGCACTCTTCCCGATGCAAGCTTCGCAATGTATTCATCGTAAACCTGCGTTGCAAAATCGGCATCGATCACGCCCTTGTTGTATTCCTCATTGAGCTTTCTGAAATAATTTTTTGCGGTGTCAGTCATGTTGTAATCGACCACCACGGGATCGTAAGGACCGTCGTCAATATTAACGATCGCGCATCCGTCATTCGGATAACCGTCAAGGTACATCGGCGCGCTTTCAATACAGTAATATCTCCAGTTGTCGCAGAGAGTCGTATAAGGAATAACCGCCTGGCCGTCGGGCATCACAGGATTTGCAAGAGCATAATCTTCGAGAAGATCGAAGTACTGATCGAGCGTTTCTATCTTCGGGTATCCTGCCCATTCAAGCACGCGCACCTGGATCCAGAATGCGGCACCATTATGCGTCGTCTCTGTGTATTTTTCATTGTAGTTATCGAAAACATCGGCCCAGTAAATATGGCCGTCGTCCTGGCGGAACATATCCCATTCCTCATCGGAATAGAGCGCCTTAAGATTCGGGTACATTTCAAGGTACGAATCCCACGCAACGAGAATTCCGTTCTCGTAAAGCTTATATGATTCATCGCCTGCATAAACAAAATCCGGATATTGTCCGGATGCGATAATTGTATCTATGGCTTCAGTCTGTGTGATAGCAGGAAGATAAGTCTCCGTAACGCGCACGCCGGTCTTCTCGGCTATGAGTTCTTGTATCTCGTTGTCGTAAGTCTTTTCAGAGCCTGCAAAAGCTATAAACATCGACATGTCAGTGATGCCGTCATTTGAAGGTTTAGTGGGCGCGGGCGTATCGGTAGGCTTTGCCGGTTCTGAAGGGTCTGTCGGCTCGGGATAAATTACAGGATCTGTCACCTCAGTCGATCTGTGTTCAGGCTTAGATTCCTCATCGCTGTAATGACGTGCCGAATGTGTCTTCCCTGAACTGCATGAACATAAAGAAAGCAGCATCATGAGTGCCATCACGCCTGCTGCTATTTTAGTAAACCTTTTCATACGCGTATCCTTCCCCGTTTTTCTTTAAGGTTAGCACGCATAACTGGAATGAAAAAGAGGACAAACTCTAGCGTTTATACCACTAAATCTTTTTTACTTTCCTGTCTGGTCGACAAGCTTTTCAGAGGACGGTTCGTTCGGATTGTAATCTTCCTTATGAATATAACCTATGGTAAAGCTCTCTTTCTCGTCTTTTTTCAATTTGTCGAGGCTTCTGTCGTAATTGATACCGATAGAATAACGCGATGAACTTGCAATGCTGTTTCCGATGTCATTGGATTTATCAAGAAGCGATGCGAAGATAAGGCATGCAAGGCCGAATCCCAATCCGATCGCAAGTAATAAAGCGAATACTCCCATTCCTTACTCCTGTCTCTTCTTTACGAAGTTGAAAATAGATTGTGCCTGCGTAAGATCGATACTCTTGATGACTTTTCTGATCTTCGCGATTCCGAGCGTGAACATACCGATCGCAGCTGCAATAAAGAATGCAATGATCTTGCCTCTGCTGTCAGATGATGAGCTCGAATGGCTTGAAGACGTGAACATCGCTTCGAGTATCGGCCTTAGCACAATGAAAGATACAACGGTCAATGCGATGCCGGTAATTGCAAGTAGTGTAAAGAACAGCACCTTGTTCCACGGTACGCCGCAAACCACTTTCCCGGTCTGTCCGTTGACGAGAATAGTGTTGTGCTTGCCCTTGTAATAGTAGGTTACAAACCATGCCGGGAACATCGCATATCTTAAGTTATTGTAATCGATCTTCGTAAGTGTATTTGATGCGATGACCTTCTTATTCGAAGCACCTTTGATACTGTCTAGAACGATCTGGTTATAGTACTCATTTGCGCGGCGGCACGCAGCACTCCTCAAGTCGCCATAAGTAACATCAGAAACATTCGAATAGAATCCCAAAAGATAATCCTCATCGAAAGCTTTCATATCATCATAATTGAACGGTTCAAGTCTTGAGCTGCTCTCGTCGGATAACATTTTCGAAGCGTCCAGAGGAAGCCTGGAGAACTTCATGCGTCCGGCTCTTCCATAGTAAACGGTCCTGGAATGCTTGCCGCTTCCGACGATACCGCTGACTACAACGGATGCTTTGTGATCTACGTCAACGACCCAGTAAGGGATGTATATCCCGCGCACGTTTTCAGCCTCAAAATGCTTGATTGATTTCGGAATGAACATGCCCTTTTTGAAGCGCTGACGGATCGACTCGACAGCATCGTCCTTGCTTATCTTGAACGGAATAATATACTTGGGTCTCTTGTGCTGTGAGATCCTGTTAAATACGACCGTCGAACTGCCGCAGTAAATGCACTTCGTCGAAGCCTCCGAACCATTGATGATGACTTCGCCGCCGCACGTGTGGCAGGTGTATACATAGCAGTCCATGAACTCCTCGGAATCTGTTCCGTAGACATCGTTCATCGACTCTGCTTTTTGAGCGTATAAGCTCTCCTTCTCTTCAGTCGTGAATTCCTCCGGTCTGAATTCGCTTCCACAATGATCGCACACGAGCATCTGTTTTGCCGGATCGAAAACAAGTTGCCCTGCGCAGTTCTTACACTGGGTAATCATAATAAACTCCTCTTATCCCCTGATAATCTATCAAGCAGATTATATCAGAAAAAGGAAGATGCGATTTATCCTGTTTTCTGGGATGTACATTTATTCCCGAAATCTGGCATTTTATTGCATAAATTTGGCTTTTGGTGTACGCAAAGCATAAAAAAACGCATTTTATGTACATCAGAATCCACGCGAAAAGTAAGACACCCTCGCGAAAAGCAAGACACCCGCGATAAAAATCCTCAAATGATAAGAGGCTGCCTCCTATGAGACAGCCCCTTTCACAAACTCAATCTATACCCTATTACTATGTCGTTATTATTCGGCTACGAGCATGTTATATGCTTCGATCTTCCTGATCCTTCTTGTCTGCAAGAGTGCAAGCAGGAAAGAGACAATTGTAAGGCCTGCTCCGATTGCCACCACGCCGGGTACCGGGATCGTGAAGTCGCACTTCATGAGACCGAACGAACGCATGAACAACGAGATATAAGGATTTGCCACATTGTACGATACGATCGAAAATACGATTGCTGACGCGATTACAGCGGGCATGAAGCTTAATGCTGTCTGGATCATGAGGCTTCCTGAAGTGTAACCTAATGCCTTATAGATTCCGTAGTCCTTACGCTTATGATATACGAGCGACTTGATGAGCAGGAACAGGATCAATGCGATTACAACAACTGAGATGGAGCACATTATAACGAGCATCATGATGGATATTCCCTGGAATGTTGTCATGGTGCCGCCGATCATCTTGTAGAAATTCATTGTGCTGATGATGTGATTGCCGTACTTATCTTCACACTCTTCAAGGATCTTGTTAACCTCATCAATATTCTCATTTACGTCATCTGACTCGTTTGTCAGATCAAACCAGTACCAGCCGGGAATGGCGTCGATGTCCATGATGTGATCTGCTGCCTTGTATGAGAAGATCGCTTCACGGCCGTTGTTGTTTGTGGTCTGGATAAATCCCGTGATGAGATAATTGAATGAATTATCACCATAATCAATCTTGATCTCATCGCCGATATCAAATCCGTATGCCTTGGCAAAAGAACCGCTTACTGCGATCTCATTATCGAACTCGGGAAGTCTTCCCTTGTAGCAGAGATTGGTGTTATTCATTTTCGAGAGATCCTTAACGATATAGCAGAACAGACTCTCCTCATCGTTATAGTAAACGCTCATGTTGATGATCTCTCTGATGTTCTTTATGTCAGACCTGTTCTCGAGATAATCAAGGACTTCTTTCCTTGTATCATAATCAGAAGTAACAACACCTGCACAGATCTCTGTTGCAAGGATATCGAGCTTCGGCTTGCGGCTGAAATTCTCGTAAAGGAGAAGAGAGATCACGCAGCAGAAGATCATGAATCCGAGCACAAAGAATGTGATCACATTCTGCTTCATATTGCCGAAGAATGTTTTCATCGCAAGGCTTGCATTAATGCTTAATGAAGACTTGGAAAGAGCTACATGATTCTTCTTGAAATTGTGTGATTCTACACCTTCTCTGAGGGCAACGATAGGAAGGATCTTTGAGATCTTATTTGCACAGATAACAGTTACGATAAGAGTGAATAAGATAATGTATCCTACAGGGATCAATGTTGCCGGAAGATTAAAAGATGCGGCATAAGGAACACCCATCTGTCCGATAATGATCGAAGCAAAAGCAGGCATTACGAGATATGCAATAACGATACCGATGACACTTGCTATTGCGGCAATGAGCAGGAACCAGATCACAAGAGAAGACTTGATATCCTTTCCCGTGTAGCCGATTGCCTTAAGTGCACCTAATGTCTTCATGTTCTCTCTTATGTAGTTGCTGATGCTGTTTGCGAGCATCATTGCGACTGCAACGATGATGAGTGATGTTGCAACGAGGAAAGACACTGCAATGATAAGTCCAATGAATGTTCTGTTGCTGATAACGCCATTAATGTCATAACCTTCGATGACCGAACCGGGATTGACCTTGAGCAGCTCATTAAACGCCTTGATCCTGAATTTGCCGTTCTTCACGCCATCCTTAAGATCAAAGATGACATTAATATTCTCATACTCTTCGTGAGTGTCATTCCAGAGTTTCTCATAACTGTCGTTATCGACAACGAGCGCGAAGAGAGCAGTGTTATTGCAGCCGCCGTAAACGACATTGGTAAAGCCTCTTACCTTGTAGCTGTATGTCTTGCCTGAATTTGTGATCTCAAATGTATCACCGGTATTAAATCCGCCTGAAGTATAAAACTGATAAGGAAGATATACATAGTCTTCGGTGATCGAGGTGTCTTCCGTGATCACTTCGAAAGTATTCATCGGTCTTGTAAAAGCTGCATCATCACAGATATCAACTGATATTACAACTTCACCATTACCGAAAGGTACAGGGTGATTTGCAAGCTTAAGATCATGATATGCATAGTAACTGTCTGTATCATCTTCGAAAAGTTCTGCGATCTTCTCATCAGTAAATCCTTCCAGCTCTCCGGAGATACTTATGTATCCGTCTCCGCCGTTAAGTCTTACTGCTTCTCTGCTTACTGAAGGATAGCAGTCCATAAAGATTAAAAGGGATATGCCGATCAGGCATGTTGCGATGACCATAAGAAGGAAAAGTCCAACTGACGTACCTCTGTTTTTTCTGAGGTTCGATTTGGTAAGTAATAATGCTTTGTTCATGATTACCACCCCATTGTAGCAAGGAAGTCATTGAGCTTCTGATGACGTTCTTTATCACCTGTTACATACTTGCCGAGGTTGCACTCGCCTGCGATCTCACCGTCCTTAACATAAAGGATGCGGTTGCCTCTTCTTGCACTTGAGATATCGTGTGTGACCATTACGATCGACTGGCCCTTCTCGTTAAAACTTGTGAGAGTATCAAGTACTGCCTTACCTGTCTGTGAGTTTAAAGCACCTGTAGGCTCGTCAGCGAAAACAAGTTTGGGATCATTGATCAATGATCTTGCGATACCTACTCTCTGTGCCTCACCGCCTGAGATCTGCGTAGGGAACTTATTCCAAAGTGTCTCATCGATGTTTACTGACTTTAAGAGATCTCCTGCCTTCTTAACAAGAGTGTTCTTATCTTTATACACGAGAAGTCCTGCCGCCATAATGTTATCCAGAACACTCATTGACTCTACCAGATATACCTGCTGGAAAACGAATCCGCAATGGCTTCTTCTGAAGATCGCCAGCTCATCTGTATTCATCTTTGTGATCTCTGTACCGTCAAAAGAAACGCTTCCCAAAGTCGGCTTATCCATTCCTGAAAGAGAATAAAGAAGTGTTGACTTGCCTGCACCGGACGCACCCATGATGATCGTGAAGTCACCTTCATATATTTCGAGGTTTACGTTTCTTAATACGTGCTGCTGTACTCCGCCATTGGAGAATGTCTTGCAAAGTTTCTTAGTTTCAATAATGTTTTTCATGTCTTGCGACCTCCTTATGGCATAAGAATACTTTTTCAACCCTTAAATGCCTTTAAGAGAATCTTAAATAGTTCTTAAATCGCGTCTTCAAGTATAAAGCAAAATACAGCACAATCAAAAAGGGATGCCATTAAGACATCCCTCTTTTAATTTATTTGTTATATCTGATCAAATAAATGAATCCGCATTCTCAACATAATCCCTGCTGAGTTCTTCGCCGTTCATCCTTACAATTAACTTGGTCAATTCATCAGCACCGAAGACTTCAGAACCGTTGATGGCAATAAGAATGTCGTGCGGGAATACTGAATCGAAAAACTTCTCCGCGCGGAGCTGCTCTACTGCATCTGCGATGCACTCATAAACTTCATCCATTCCGATATTGGAAGCATAGCTTTCGTTGAGGAATGAGAGCACCTTATCGAAGTTATCAGGATCGGGAACGATGTACATCTCATATTCGGTGAATCTGTAATACCAGGGATCCGGATCGTCCTCGTCTGCCTTGATACGTCTGTCCTGATTTTCTTCCGTATTTACAAACAGCGTGAAAGAATATGCATCACCAAAACCAGTAGTATTGTCCGCATCGATGGAGATAACAGTGATATTCTCGTCACCATACTCATTTACGAGTGCAGGAAAAGCCTCCTTAAGAGATTCCTTCAACAGTCCGGTTAATTCATCTTTGTAATGCATCGAAATTACCTCCCCAGGCAGCAACACTTATTATGCTGAGTATGGGATTATTTTATCAAACTCTTCCTTCTGATTCTCCTTCAGGATCCGGATATCAATATCATTTTGAATATCCAGGAAATACTTATCTGTGAGTGCTCGAAAAGACAGTCAGACCAGTCTGAGATAAACCGCAACTTCAAATCCCTTATCCAGATTCTTGAGTCCTAACTGGCCGTCCATCTTTTCCATGAAATAGTTCGCAAGATAGAGACCCAAACCCGCACCGTCTTTTTCGTTTGTGTTGCTGCCTCTTCTGTATTTTTCCTTAAGCAGAGGGATCTCTTCTTCCTTAACTCCGGGGCCTTCATCACTGACTCTAATGACGAGATAATCACCGCTTATTTCAGATGCGACACTCATGTCGGTATCAGCATATTTATATGAGTTCATGAAGATGTTGTCGAACACCTGCTGAAGTCTTAACTTGTCAAAATAAACGCTGCATTCAGGTATCTCATACTTACCTGCACGGTTAAGATAATCAGAGTTCTTGATAAGCGTTGTGATGATCTCTGAAGGCTGCTGGCCGGGATTGACTTCGATCTCGGTAATGTCCTGTACGCTTGATGTGAAGAGGTTATCGACGAGTGCTTTTATCTGGTCTGTCTTATCGTTGATAACACCGAACATTTCCTTGGTGCGTTCTTCTTTTGTGATCGCCATTCCGATCTCGGATGTCGACTTGATCGATGCGACAGGAGTCTTGATATCGTGAGATAATTTTGCGACCATTTCCTTCTTGTCGTCACTAGCTTTTTTCTCTGCGATACGCGCTTTTTTAAGTTCGGATCTCATGATATCAAAGCTCTCCGTGAACTCACCGAAAACATGTCCTTTGTCCATCTCAAGAGGCAGATCGAGATTACCTTCTGCAACTCTTGACGCAAAAGAACTGAGTTTTTTGAAAGGAGTTATCATCGTCTTTTTCAGATAGACATACCAAGCGATGATTATCACTACCTGTAGGCTTCCGATCAGAACAAAACCGATGACGATATTATTTTTAAAACCTTCTATCTGCTCGTCCATGCTGTAGTCGAAAATAACCTTTCCCACTACCTCTCCGTCTATCTCAAGATCGATGATGAGACCTCTGGTCTTTATTGCTTCATTAACTGATTCGCTTAAGCCGTCTTTTGTCTTATATACAAGATTTCCATCGTTATCAATTACGACATAATCAAGTTGTTTATTGTACTTTGATGGATCACCGTAGTTATCAGATATCGAATGCATACACTCGTTTACCATGACAGGATCTGTCTTGATATCCTTGATCCTTGTCGTCAGAAAAAAACATGCCAGAGCTTCGGCAATAAAGGTAACGATCAGAAGAACGATAAACGGAGCTTTTTTCATTAATTATCTCCGGCAGTTACGAATTTATAACCTTCTTTCCAGACGGTTACGATGTACTTCGGATCTTGAGGATCCTTTTCAATTGCTTCTCTTATCTTTCTGATGTGCACATTCAATGTGCCGTCAGTCGTGAACTTATCGTTCCACACTTTATCGAAGATCTCGTTCTTGGTAACGAGCCTGTTTTTGTTTTCGACGAGATATTCAAGAAGCTTTAATTCGATCGATGTGATCTTCTTTTCTTCTCCGTTTACGAACACAGTCTTGTTGACCAGATCAAGTTTCAAATATCCGTCATCGAAGCCTTCCTTTTTGGAATTGTCGCTATCAGCTACATTCGAAAAACGCTTGAGGACGACTTTGACCTTTGCAAGTAAAACGCCCAGAGAATAAGGCTTTTCGATGTAGTCGTCGCCTCCGATGTTAAGTGCGATTATCTTATCGTCATCAGTGTTTCTGGCAGAGATGAAAAGTATCGGGATATTAAGTGTCTGCCTTATCTTTTTGCAGAGTTCGAATCCGCTGCCGTCGGAAAGGTTTATATCAAGCAAAACAAGTGCAGGTTCGTTGCTGCTTAAGAAAGCATTTGCTTCAGCACTTGAATAGACTGCAGCGGTCTTTACTTCAAACATGTTAAAATACTCACAGGTGTTATCTGCAAGTTCTTTTTCATCATCGATTATCAGACAATCGTACCTCATGCGAACTCCTTAAATAACGATTTCTTCCATACCCCTTGAGGTATCACGGTATAAACGGATCTCGTTCTTATCGGCACCGAAATCTTTAAGATCTATGGCAACAAAAATGTCTCCGTCTGAATCCTTGAAATAGTATGCAGTTCCACCGGGCGTACCATCATGCCCGGGAAACAGTTTATCTACTTCTTCGTGTGTCAAAAACTCACTGGCAAAAGCTCCGAGCGAGTCCAGATATTCTGCATCCGGATCGTAATTCTCATGGACATAATCGATAACGTTATATGTATTTGATGCATTTGCAGTTTTACTGTCTGCTTCGTAGCAGCCCAGATATGCCTTATCTGCATAGAGGTTATAAAGAACAGGCCGCATTTCCTTAACATCAATATCTGCAAGAATGTCATCGCAGCTTTCTGCCGCATCGAATGCCGTATCAATTTCTACGCGGTTATCAAAATAAATGTCGATCGAATCTACAGAAAACACAAAATAGCAGCCGTAATCTCTTTCAAGAGAACTGATCTTTTTGTCAGCCTCTGAAGACAGGTAATCAACGTATTCCACCTCAAAATTGGAACTGATATCATTTACATATCCGAAGCTGCTGCCGTCGACGTTAATATTCTGAAAGCTCGAAGTTACTTTGTATTCGACGCCTGTTTCCTTATCCTGCAAATATACTGTGCGGTACTCGTCGTTACCTGAGCCTTTGTGTTCTTCTCTTAGTAATTTGCAGTCTCCGTAATGATTCACTGCAAAACCTATAAGTTCTCTCTTGCCGGAGATACTACATGAACATAAAAACATGAGCATGGCAAGAAGCATAATGCAGATTGTCATTGAATAATGTCGCTTAATAAATCTCATGTGTGTTACCCCTATCCCTTTAGTTCCACCTGATTATTTTACTTCAAAACAAACTTTATGTCGCTATAACAAAAACCTTCTGATACCCGTCTCCCAGGTGGTATCTTTGTATCTCAGGCATCTGAACAAGCTTTATGGTATATCCGTGCATATCACAGATCTTATTTGAAAGCGCGAGACCGAGTCCCGTTCCGGCGCCTGATGCTCTTGATTCATCACCTGTTACGAACGGGTCAAAGATCTGGTCGCGTAAAGGTGACGGTATCTCATCTCCCGAATCCGCAACGAAAATCCTGACATCATCAGCCGTTGAGACAGAATCCGACGTGACAGCCACTTTTATCTTCGTGCCTTCCGGATTATGACGCATTGCATTCGTTATGAGATTCGTAATTACACGCGAAAGCTGGATCTTATCCGCATTAATGAATATAGGGCGTTCCGGGATATCAACATCTATCTCGTCTCCTGCATCCTCTATATCAGTAAAACTGAGCGCGCAGCATGACCTGACTAGCTCACATATATCGATACGTGCTTTCTTTATCGTGAAGCCTTCGCTGTCGAGTTTTACGTAGTCCAAAAGAAGCGCAATGACTTCATTCATCCTGTTAGTCTTATTCATTATCGCTTCGTGATATTCAGCTTCTTTACCCTTCGGAACGACACCGTCATTTAATGCCTTGGCATAGCCGTAAACAGTCGTCATGGGTGTCTTCAGGTCATGAACGATATTGGAGATCATGAGGTATCTTCTCTCTTCTTCCTTGCGGCGTTCGATCTCTTTTTCACGTTCATACCTTCTGATACTTTTCGCTATGGATATTGCATAAGCGATTCCGCCGATCACATAAGGAGTTATGAGTATGAGAACAACTAAAAGAAATGAGCCTAACAATGACAATAAAATCGTAGGATGTTCGGTTATTATTCTTATCGTCTCAGTCGCTTCTGCGGCATCTGTACCATAAAATCCGTGCCTTACCAATATTCCTTCAAGAAAGTTATTTACATCTACCGGAGATATTTTCAATGTTGGAAAGATCTTATTTGCGAGCAGCGTCATTATAAGAACAAATACGATTATGAATAATCCTTCCGCACCATTTACCTGAATTACGGAATCGTATTTCATGATCTTCACAAGATTAGGGATAAGATATGTGTTCGTCAAAGCAACGACAATGAGCTCAACCATGCTCACTATCACGAGCACGAAAAAGAATCTTGAAAGTATCAGACCCTTTAACTGTTTCTCGTTGCTTTTCTGACTTTTTCCCATCGTTTATCCCCTTTGTAACAATGTTACATTACCCTGTAATCCTTGATATTCAGGCCTCCAGCCTGTATCCCAGTCCTCTGAGCGTTTTGATGTATTTTGAAGGATCCTCATCAAGTTTTGTCCTGAGTTTGCTTATTGCGACCATGATGTTATTGTCTGCAACGAAATAATCCTCGCCCCAGGCATACTCATAGATCTGCTGCTTGGTGAAAACTTTTCCCGGGTGCTTCATGAGAAGTTCCATTATCTTATATTCGACAGATGTAAGCTCGATCGGCTCACCCGCTCTTATAAGAAGACATTTATCAATATCGAGTTCAAGATCGCCCAGAGTCATCTTCTCTGACTTCTCTTCGCCGCCACCCAAAGCATAGAATCTTCTTAAATTAGATTTGACCCTGGCAACGACTTCCAAAGGATTGAACGGTTTGCAGATATAATCGTCGGCACCTACATTGAGACCTAATATTCTCTCAACATCAGCTGTTTTGGCGGAAATAATCATGACTGGAACATTGCTTATCTCTCTTATATCCTTAAGAACATGGATTCCGTCTTTGCCGGGCATCATGACATCCAATAGGATGATATCAGGCTTGAACGCTGTCATTTCAGGCATTACAGCATCACCTGAAGCAACTTCTTTTACCGAGAAGCCGTCATTCTCGAGATAGAGCCTTAAGAGATTCCTGATCTCCATCTCATCATCTGCTATCAAAACCTTGTATCCCATAAATCTCTCCGTTTCCAAAGTCGACCGGAGGAGACGAATCTCCTCCGGTGTCCTTTATTATACTCTATTCCTATTCCCGATTTTCCGCTTCTATCCCTATTCCGCTTCTATTCCTATCTTATTCCCTGTATTACTTTGCATCGATGCCGTACTTCAATGTCTCATAGAGTGCTGCATCTGTTGAAGCCTTGTAAGGTCCAACGAAGAAGATATCGAGGAAACCCCATGTCATGAGTGAGAGGATATCCCAGCCAATGAATGAAAGGTCAAGTACGAATGACTTCCACTTGTTGCCCTGCATAAGCTTCTTGCTCTCAGCCAAAGCATCCTTGTAGTTGATGTTAGGATTCTCGCTGACGATATAAGGAACCAGTCTGTACTCGTAGCTCTTGATGATTCCGGGAATGACGAAGAGCAAGCTCCAGAGCCAGATGAAAAGATCTCTCAGGAATGCTGTCTTTACGACATTCTTATAGTGTGAATCGAAAACATATACGATGTTGCTGAGCTTAGCAGGTTCATCAAGATTTTTCCGGAAGAACTTCCTGCATCCGTATTCAAACGGTGTGAGGAGCAGATACTTGAATGCGAGTGCGAAGGCTCCGATAATGACCGATATGATCAATCCGACAACAAATGCTGCAATAAATGCTCCTACTGCAAATTCTACTGCCTGATCCTTATCAACAGTTGAATCGATATCGTTTACTCCGTCTCCATCAAGATCTACCTGAAGATCAAAGTCTGTATCAGAATCAATATCTGTATCAATATCACTATCAGAATCTGAACTTGTAATCTGTTGCGTGAGTGCAGGGATCGAGTAACTTCCGCCGCTACTGCTTCCGCCAGTTGCTCCGATTACGAAGCAGAGGATGAGCGCTACAAGAACACACTTCCAATAATTCAGGTAAAAAACTTTCTTACCTCTTTGCTTTACACTTTTCCTTGTCCACATATTTGCGACCTCTTTCCTATATTTAAGTTATTCTATTCCGTAGGTTTCCATCCCTTACGTTTATCATTCTACGCATGGAACCTTAACCTCAAAATCGGTAAACCTTAACTTAAACTTAACAAAGATAATCTCACCAGTGGTAATTTCGTGAAAAAATAAAGGGCGATTTTTGAAATGAAGCACATAAAAAAGCACCTTCAATAAAAATAGTAACTTCTTCAAAGCTTATATTCCAAGGCGACGATGAAGCTCGTTTCCTATTATTTCAGCGTCGTTTTCTTGCTCCCCTTCAATAACGTGAGAATAGACTTCCAGGGTAGGCATACTTTCAGAATGCCCAATGGTTCTCTTTATAGAAGATAGATTAATATACTTCATAAGCGAGACAAAAGTATGCCTTAAGCAATATACTGTGCCAGGTAAATCAAGTCTCCAGTATTCTTTTTTTAAGGGAATTTGCATTGTAAAATGACCATACTCATCAGGAAAAAGCCATTCGCTTTTAAGATTATTGATGGATTTAAGCTGTTTATTTACTATTTCTCTTGCTATTTCATTTAAAACAAAAGTTCTGTTAGCATTTTTATTTTTCCCGGATGTTATAATACCGCGTTCATTTATTGATCTTACAACAGAAATAGTATTTCGGTTTAGATCTACGTCGCTTTTCTTCAATCCTACTAATTCACCGGGCCTGAGTCCTGTTACTAAACAAAACTGAAAAGCAAAAGCATAATGACTATCGGTCTCGTCCATATTAAATAATCGTTTTACGTCATTCGGCTGTAAAATAAGTCGTTCCTTTTTTTCAGTCGCTTGTGGCGGTGTTAGTAGTGATAATGCAAAAGGTTCACAGACTTCTTCTACGACTGCCATATATCTTATAAATTGGTTTAAAGTGGCTCTTATTACACCATATGTCTTCTTAGACGGCATATTACCGTTCTTTAATCGAAGATCGAATAAGAAATTCTGCAGTACTTTAAATCTTAAATCATCTACTTTTAATCTTCCTAAATTAGGTAGAATATACGTTTCTCCGATTTGCTTATATAGGCGATATGCTTCAGTTTCACGTCCGTGAATGTTTTTATAATAACTAAGAAAAGAGGGCCAATACTCCTTTACACGACCACCAGAACGCTTATATGTACCATCAAGCCATCTTCGAGCACTTTTCATTACTGCTCGCTTACCGGCCATTCCTTCCTTGATAGAAGTGAATGTTTTTTCTATTCCATCATCTCTTTCTACCCTGTAGATCCATCGACCTTTGGAAAAGAATGGTTCGCGCATATTTTAAGCTCCTTATATTATAAATATATTTACCTTAAATTTATAAAGAGCAGCTTTATGTGTCTACCTACTTCAAGGGCGATTTTCGAACAACTTTTACTATTTTTGCCTAATATCAACAAAATTTTATGCAAAATTCTAGACAAAAAAAAAAAACATTTAATATACAAGTATTGACGATTTTCCGTTTTTAAGAAAGGAGAAAACATAATGGAAATAACCGGAACCGATATTAAAGCGCGGCTTGCAAAATGTAACCTGACGAAGATCTGGCTACTTAATCAGCTCAATAAACGAGGCATCAAGATCTCTGTTACCACTTTATCATTGATTCTCTCAGAGAGTTATAGCAATAAAGAAAAGTCTTCTTTAGTTATTGCTGAAGCTGCAGAAATCATAAGTAAGTACGAAAACGCTATGGGGGACTCTTAAATGGCTACAAACAACCAATGGTTACTTGAATATTTCGAAAATGCCAGTGAGATTGCAAGAACAATTAACAGATCCGGCAATTATGTGTACGACCGCATAGATAGAAGAGACGGAAAAGATTTCACCCTAAAAGAATGGGAATTGATCAATAAACACATTGAACAATTCAAAACGGTTAAGAACACTAATAAAAGAGACGTCGAAAAGCAGATTGCCAAGCATTACCGTGAGCTCGCAAAGTTATACGAAGAATTATCAGAACAATGATTATCCCGGCACCTATTTTACAACAGACACAATTCATCTTATCGAAGATGCGTGATAAGTGGAATTACGTAGCGAAGCTTGAAGAACTTGACGCATTTTATGCTGAACAGATTCAAGAGCTCCGAACCGCTATAAACGTGATTGATTACGAGGCTGACAGAGTCGAAAAAAATGGTAAGCCTGACGATAAGAACATTCAGATGTTGATGAAATTGGAAAATCTCGAAAAGAAACACAAAGAAGCAGCTGAACCGTTATGGCAGGAATTAGAACAAATAATACAGCTTACTGCTTATATCGACTCCATGAATGACGATATCGGTATAGCACTAAAGATGTTCTACCCCTTTCCGTCAGCTAGCAGAAAAGGATCCGTTCTGCCACCAGCCTATAAGCGAGATATTGCAGAAGAACTGGGAATCGAGAAAGAAGATGTCGGTGCATTGTTGAGATCCGGAGAAAGAAAATGTGCGATTTTCTTAATGAAAAATAAATTACTGTGAAGGAGTATTTCGATGAATACAATAGCGATAATTAACCAAAAAGGCGGAGTTGGAAAGACTACCACTACTGTTAATCTCGGAGCTGCACTGGTTAAGCGTGGATACAAAGCGCTCTTGGTAGATTTTGATCCACAGGCAAATGCTACAACTCATCTGGGTTACCAAGAAAAAGAAACTCACTACAACATCAACGGTGCTTTAGAAGACTTAATGGATAATAAGGATTATACCGATACTATCCGTAAATCAGTTCTTCACCACGAGGAAGGTATCGATGTCATTCCTTGCAGTATCGAATTAGCAGCTCTCGAATACCGTATGCAATCTTCGATCGCCAGTGAATATAAGTTAAAGTCTTTACTTAAGATCTTTGAAAATGACTATGATTACTGTCTTATTGACTGTCAGCCTTCTTTGAATGTTCTTCCGGTCAACGCTATGACGGCAGCAAATCATTTACTGATTCCGGTTCAAACCCAGGGACTTGCAGTCAAAGGACTGATGGATCTTCTCACAACTGCAGCCGGTGTTAAGACTTATCTTAATGGAGATTTGAATATCTTGGGCATTCTATTCACCTTTGCCGAAGCACACACCCTTCAAACCAAAAATGTAATCGATGCTGTTACAGCAAATTACCAAGATGAAATGCATATATTTAAGTCTATTATTCCTAAAGCTGTAGTCGGTGGAACGACGGCTATGACCGGACACAGCTTATTCTATAAGAACGGTTCCTGTCTTTTGGCTCAAAAGTACATGGAATTAGCCGACGAGGTAATTGAATTGACGAAGACGAAGCCGATGGAAGAGCTATAGAAACTTTATCTTCTCTGATTGGGGAAGGAACGTCCTCAATAAAGAATTATGTTCGCCTCACAAATTTGATTCCGCAGTTACTTGACCTAGTCGACGATAAAACGATCAAGATTGTTCCTGCTGTCGAATTATCCTATTTATCACCTGAAGATCAGAAAACTGTTTACGAGACTAAATTTGACGAAAACAGTGATTATTACGATCCGGATACATCAATTGATGCGGCTCAGGCTAAAAGAATTCGCAATCGCGTAGAGGATAAAGGTTTGAATATTACTCCGTCTTTTGTAGATGCAGAATTATCACATACTCCCAGAGCTGCAAAATTACATCTGACCAAAGACATAAAAGCTATGTTACCGGACGATATTAAGAAGTCACCGGCTGCATCTAAGGAATATGTTATGAAAGCTATCTCGTTTTACCAGGAACACAATAAAGAAGTATGACAGTTGACCGCAATAGAAACAAAGAGCTCATGCTTAAATTACGGGCTCTGGCCGAGCGTGGTGTCGGTGGCGAAAAAGATGCAGCTGCACAAAAGCTGGCTCTGTTAATGGCAAAGTATGGCTTAGAAGAAGCTGACCTGAACGATAATCTCGAAGAAGAACACGACTTTCATTACAAAACGGAGTTTGAAAAAGCTCTTCTTCGTCAGTTGTTTTACAAGATTGTGCCAGACTTCGCGTCAAAGACATATGTGTACCGGTACGGCAAAGGCAGTAGGACAACCTACGGCATCACTTGCACTAAGGCACAGGCAATCCAGATCGGAATTGAATATGATTTCTATAGAGATCTGTGGAAGGAAGAACAGGAGTTCCTATTCGCCTGCTTCATCCAGAAACATGCCATTTTCAATCCTGCTCCAAAGGAAGTAAGCCAAACTACTCTTTCACAGGAAGAAATGCTGCGCATGATGCAAATGATGCAAGGTATGCAAGATAAATCACTTACAGCGCAACTTCCCGATAAAACACAAAAATGTTAAGGGAGAAATACATGATTTCACGAAAGCACAAAGCAGATGAGCTTGTTGGAAAGAAATGCAGGCCGGTATATTCTATTAGGAATGGTGCGGGTATGGTCATAACACCGGACACTGTTTGTACCATTGTTTCCGCTCATTACGGCGTCGAGATTAGGACTGAGAAGTGTCCTTGTTGCGGAATGTACGCGATCATATCCCGGATTCCCAGAGAGGATCTTGAACTTATTGAAGGATGAAATCAAGTGTCAATTGGCTTCATTTGGTAAACATGATATAATTACATTGTAATCACGCAAAGAGGAAAGACATCATGTACATATTTGCTTGGGATGAAAACAAAAACACGTTGAACAAGAAGAATCATGGTGTATCGTTTGAGGAATCTAAAACCGTTTTTTATGATGAAAATGCACTGCTAGAATATGATGAAAGCCATTCTGATAATGAGGATAGATTCAGAATCCTAGGTTATAGTGACGAAGGCAATCTGTTGCTGGTAGTCCATTGTATTCGGGAAGAATCAGTTATTAGAATCATATCTGCGAGAAAGGCTACCAATACTGAACAGAAAAATTACGAAAGGAGCTTAGACTTATGAACGATATAAATGAGAAAGATGAATT
Source organism: Oscillospiraceae bacterium (assembly GCA_015069205.1). Classification (GTDB taxonomy): domain Bacteria; phylum Bacillota; class Clostridia; order Saccharofermentanales; family Saccharofermentanaceae; genus Saccharofermentans. The sequence goes on along the minus strand of SVIZ01000008.1, from coordinate 38,918 downwards.
TTTAGAGAAGGAATTTGATTTTGATAAGGCCATAAAGAATCCTTATGCTAAAGAACTGAAAAAACAAATGACTATAAAAGTATCCCCATCTGTTATTGATTATTTCAAGGCTGAAGCTCTTAGAACTGGGATTCCTTATCAGACACTAATCAACTTGTATCTAACCGATTGTGTAAAAAACCACAAAACAATTGATATCAATTGGAAAGATGCAAGCTGATATTATCATCCAAGCTTAACAAGCAAACAATGCTGTAAAACAGAAAGCCCCCGGCATTACCACCGGGGGTAAATCATACATTTTTCGTTTCATTTCAAAAATTGTCTAATTATTTTTCGCGAAATTACCACAGGTGAGAATGTCACCGTTTATCGTGCAGTCGTTTCAAAGCCAATAGCATCAAGTGTCTCGCCAATTTTATCAATTATAATTAACTTTTATTTTTCATAAAATTACCACAGGAGTGACAATTGGGACAAATTTGTCCCAATTACTTTTCGGGCTCTGTTTCAGGTTCAGGAGTCGGTTCAACAGACAAGATTGATTCCGCCGTAATACTCGCCAAAATCTTCTTCTTATCCCTCAATTCTTTCAAGGTTTTATTAACATCGGAAAGTGAATATCGAAGGTCGGACTCAAGATCTGACAGGTCCGGGTTCCTATTTGTGGAGCGGAGCTGGTTTCGAAGTTGCCGTTGCTGTTCTTCGTAAGTTGCAATCTTTTGATCTAAACTCAGGAACGCCGCTACTACATCTTCCGTAGTCTTAACTCCAAGCTCAGCAAGTACAGAAACAGATCTTAGCGACTTCCATACCTGATCATAGTCCTTCTTTTGCTGCCTTGTCATATGTTCTGAGCGAGTCTGATAATCATTAAGATTAATATCAAAATTCTTAAGCATAAACATAAAGAACTTATACTGATATGTATTTTTCCAGTTCTTTTGGATCCTGCTATAGCGATTCTCATACAGATATAGCTGGTAAGAAGACATTTCTCGTTGAGAGTATTCATCTGGCATAATCATATTCTCATGTTCAAGGCGATAGAGTATCCGATCATTAGAGTAATTATCTCCTAATCTGATCAAACGCATAGGACGCTGCCAATCCTTATGTTGTATCGTCCAATACATCCTGTTTTCGGAAAGATCAAGGACATAACCTCTGTCAGACATATATCTCCTGAACTCTTTTAAATCAGTACAAAGAGCTAAGCCTTCATCTATATCCAACTTAGCAGCTAATTGTCTTCTGGAATAGTGAGGAAGCGTCGCCGGAGATATACCTCGTTCAGTGATAATAGATAATCCGTGTTGATGAATTATGTCATCAGATATAGCAGATATTTTCCTGTGATAGCAACACGGATCCTTCTCGCCATTTAAACTGACAGAATTAATTATAAAATGATTATGAATGTGTTCGCGATCGATATGTGTTGCTACTACAACCTGATAACCGGAATCGCCCCATATTTTTTGAGCTGTCTCTAATCCAATGAGATGAGCATGATCCGGATCAATCTCTCCAGGCATAAAACTCTGGATACAGTGGTATCCAACTACGCCGCCCCATTTGCCATATCAATTCATTGATCTTATGAACGGTATCATTAACTTCTTTCAGGACCTGATCCAGATCTTTAACGAAAATACCTTCAGTGTTGGCCAGTCGAGCTATTTGGTTAAGATTGGTTCCTACCTTATAAAGCTGATTTCGCAGCTCTCGCAGCTCTTTCCTGGCAGTGTCAGGTATCTTTTTTTCGCGAATGCAAGAAATAACATATGCGCTCATGCTCGGAATATCACTATCTTTAATCAACTCTTGAAGTTGTTTATAGTCTTTTTCTGTAATTCTTACGTAAATTCGTTTGTTTTTTGATAATGACTTCATTTTTTACTCCTTCCGGTAACTTATGAGCTCCGGATTATTCATCGATCCCAGCGGCTTGACGATGTGCCAGCGAGCGCCAAACCCTTGTGGTTGACTGATTTGTCCTTGCCCGCAGCACTCGGCCACCGTAGCCGCCTGGTGTGAGCTCCCTTCGGGGAACCTCGGCCCTTTTGGTGTCCGAGGTTCATAGCAAGCAGGGGAATTTGTACGTACAAATTCCCGTCTTGTTAAGGGCAAAGCCCCTAAGACCCCGGACACAACGTTTGTGAGGACTAAAGTTTTATACGCTTACTGTAGTATTCCGCATATTTTATGAAGTAATGCTTGAAGCCCGGCAAATAGCTCGGGAGAATATTATATTCATCAGGCCAGCGCAGGTATGAATCCGGAAGACTATTATTGTCACAAGATGTCCTGATATATGCTGCCAACGTTTGTGTATTGCTTGTATTTTGCAAATCATTTAACTCTGTTAAGTCCCATTCCGCGGTTCCGTGATAAGCAAGTAAGAGCATGCATTCTCTCAAGGTTTTCAATGTCTTTTCGTGATTTGCTAAGTATTTATTGACCGCGACACAAATTGACGGATATACAGCTGAGTACTCTCTATTAGCAGTATAATTATTATCATATCGATCAGGTAATATGCCCTGAGAATTTGGATATTTAAGTTCTACCAAGGCATACACATGTGATTGATCAAGGTTGCTGCAGTCATCGAGATCTCGATAGCAGTATTTCACATAATCGCTGCCGGCATTTCCTTCTACAGTTCTAATGACATGGGTGTCAGGATTATAACTTTCCGCAATACCAATGTGATCCCTATAATCATCATGGTCACCATGTTCGATTATTACCAGCCAACCCGGTTGGACAGGAATTGTATCGGGATCCTTCATTTCGCAATAATGTATAGTTGCTATCGAAGGATTATTTCTCCATATATCGAAAGAAGATGTAACACCACCGGTACCGATAAACTTACTGTTTCCGGTATTATCCAGGACCCAATTTACAAAATAGCAGCACCAAGCTCCGCTGGTATTATAATAACTACAATACTTTGAGCCGTGATTTCCTATCTCAGCTGCAGCTGTTTCTGCCACTATATCACTGGAACTTACATACCTCGTACTAATTAAGGAATCAAAAAAGAGATCGTACTCCTCGCTTAGAAATTCATCAACAAAACTTTTTTGAAACAGATCGAATCCTAGTCTCTTTTCTACTATATCCAATGAGGGATGATAACAAATATTGAACTTAACGTGTTTTAATCTATCGTTTGTCAACTCAGAAACCGCATCGATGTCATATGTTAATTCATTTCCTGCCGGCATAACACAGTTCATCGTCCAAAACACTTCGTTAAATAGAGACGTGTTATCAGCACTGAATAAGGAGCTGACAACGGATTTATCAACGGGAACATCCGGCAATTCGGAATCCGGTATCACATCAAAGCCTTTGCTTCTAATGTATGCACAATAAACAACTAAGACTTCTCTCCAATTAATAAAGTTTTTGCCGTCAGTGTTTTCGCCACAATATATTCTCCCTTCACTTTGCAGTTCTATGGGAATTACAATACAGTCCAGCCCCTCTTCCGCAGACGCGGAAGCCTCGGTATTAACACAATCCCAATAATATTCATAACTGGTCATGAGTTGTCTTAATTTATAACCCGAATTGTATACGCAGGCAGGAAGATTATTATACCCAAGTTCAGTGCTGAAGATCATGAATGATCCGATTATTACAAATAGGAATATAAAAGAGAGCATAAGCGCAGCAAAACCCGCCCAACCGTTAACGTGAAACAGAACAACAATACCGTTTCTCCATACTTCACCGGCTTTTCCGGCTAAGCGCGTAAATATGCCGCCAAACTTGGAAGTGGCTTCGCTTTCATTGTTACCAGCCGGTCCTTCGCTTAGATATCTGAGACGCTCTGTATTCTTGCGAACTGTATAATTTTTTGCTCTTAAAATTTCCGGTGTTGTCGCATCAGCAAGCCCTGCTATGGATTGCCACAAGGAAGCTTTGCCTATCATATTTTGTGCTACTTTAGATCCAACAGCTGCATTTTTTGCAGTACTCCCGGAGCTTACTATGTTGTTTGTTGATCCTGAATGCTTGAACTTTTTATTATTAGCAATGCTATCTTCCTTTTTTCTTTTCGCAGATTTTTCTTTGGTTAGTCTGTTTTCCGCGAAAACCTTTGCGTTTCGTTCATACTCATCATTCTTTACTTTCTCTTGAAGTTCAATAGCCTTTTCAGTTGTAACAGCAGTTCTTGACAGGGTTCGAAACTCAGTCTTATCCGGTTTTCGCAGAATTATATTACTGGAGACATCACTATTGTTATCGTAGTCATAGAAATAATCAGGTGTGTTTTCCTTTACTCTATCCTTAATCTTCATAACTTTTCTCCTTCAGATAATATAAAAGAGCACCCCCGAAGGAGTGCTCAATCGTCAGTTTGCTTATTCGTCTGTTCCTTTTGGGGTTCAATGACGCCTTTCGGTAATACCGAAAGGCGCTTTCAGCCTAAAAAGGTACTTTCAGTTTCAAAAGCATTTTCTTTTAGTCAGAATGGATGAACTGATAAAGATAACTGTCATGCGATATTTCGCTTTCAAATGGAACTATAGTGCTTCCATACTTTATAAGACCTGTGGATCTTCGCTTTTTCTTATCCTCTACAGCTGCTCCTTTTATATATGTAATAAGCTGCTGAGGAATAAATACAACTCTTGACAAATCTTCTATTATTTCCATTCTGTCTAACTGTAATATCTTAAGATACTCAGAGTTGTGCATAATTAACTGTCCATTATTGTTATTCAATACCTCTACTATATTTTGCGTTATACCGGTTGAAAAACAATGCATCGCTCTGCCCATCTTCCAAAGATCCATGAGCATCGGCTCAGCCGGAGTATTTAGGAACTTATGAAGCTCGTCAATATACACATATGTATAGCGCCCCATGGCTCTGTTTTTTGCTACACGGTTAACAACCTGATCAAGCATAACCATAAGCCCTAAATCTCTAAAACTGTCCTCAAGTCTATGCATATCATAGATTATAAGGCCATTATCTTTACCAATGTTGGTCGGGTGGGCGAAAACATCCAGAGAACCTATAGCATATGTTTCTATCGCAGTAGCTAACTGCTTGGCAACATCTTCATCTTTCTTCTCCGAAGACAACTCTTCATATAAGTCTTTGAGAGTCGGCTGCTCGGCTTGATGATTAAGGAACTTCTTATAAAGCCTGGTTGCGCATCGATCGACTACCGAATTGAGCTGGGTAGTAGGAATCTCCCCGGCACACATTGACCTGACAACAGACTGAACAAAAGACACTTTTTGCTTTATAGCTGATAAGCCTTCTCTCGTTCCATAGCCTTCAGATATTTCCATCAGATTAATATGATCGGATGAAGATACCGATATATCAATGGTAATTCCACCCAGTGCTTCTGCTAAAACAGAATACTCGCCCTTGGGATCTATGATAATATACTCAGCTTCAGGTTCCTTTATACGATGCTGACAGATGGACATTTTTGCTTGAAGAGATTTTCCGGATCCGGAATCACCGAAAATCATTCCATTACCATTAGGAAGGTTATCTCGGTTAATTGAATTAACCTTTTTAGTAATAGGGTTTCTTCCTTCCCATATTGCTCTCTTACTATAGTTTCTAACCACCTGTTCTGACAAAGGAATGAAGGCTGCAATGCTTTCAGCGCTCATCAAACGACGCACCTCTATAGGATTGCTAATACCATAAGGAAGGCAAGAAAACAAACCCTGAACCTGTTGATGATACAAAATGTTAAAAAACACATTATTCTCTTGAGCTTTACGAAAAAATTTTTTTGTATTTTCTTCGAGCGTTTCTTTGTCGGGTGCTGTAATCACAGTCAAAATAGTCGTCATATATAAGCGCTGATCTCTGTCCGTTATGTCGCGGTAGAGACTATTACATGCTCGACTTTCTGCAACAAGTTCAGGTGGAGCATATGAGGATACATCGCCAGACTTGGTTTTTGACTGGCGATATTTCGACAGTTTGTTTTCTGAATTAGTCAATGCCCTGTTAACCTGATTCAGGGCGTCTTGTTTAGAAAGACAATCCATTTCTATAGATGCAAAAGACAAGTCGGGAATATTATTAAGCATATTTCGATAATACTTGTCATTTATTCCGGAGCCAACCTCTTGCAAGTAGAATGATCTCATTACACAGCTGCCCAAATCAATGTAATCGTAATGAATATGCCACATTTCGGGACAACAATACAATTTGATATCAGATGCCTTTATATCTTGGATAGTATTAAAAGCAAATTGTCTGTCGCTGTTCTGATTATTAATAAAGTGATATAAGGATATTCTGTCTCTGAGATTTACCCTTGAACAGATGGAACCAATCTCAGAAAACTTCGAATATAAGTTGTTGGTTAACACCTCAAAATAACTCTTTGCTTCTTCCTCGGAGTTTTGAAAGCAGGTAACTGTCAGATAGAGCCCAGTTACAGATTGGCCATTCACGGCAATCGTGTCAAACAACTGCTCGTTTATACTGTCTGCCAACGGCTGGTTGTACGGAAACTCCGGCATTGCCATCTTTTCATATATGCTCTCCTGGCTTACATTGTATTGTGATACAGTAATCTTGTATGTTGCCTTGTCAGTAAACGAAGAAATAATATCTTCATATTTACTCATAACGACTTCTTTATCACTGTCCGACAGGATCGAAAAATCGACGTCGGAAAACCTATATAAAACTGAATACCTGTTTCCAGATCTCGCCATACCGTCTTCATAGAAACAATCTAACGGTATAAAATCCTGAATGCTTCTTGGCACATTGAATTTTCTTTTTGTTAGGAAAGAAACAAACGGGTTGTCTCTTCTTCTGGGGTTTAACATATCTACATTTTCCACCTTTGATTTTTTAGGACTTAATGCGTATATCATCATGATCCTGATTATCTTTTCAGTTGGAAGCGAATATAACGGCACTTCATGAAGATAAAACAACGCTACCGGCAAGCAACAAATAAATATGAGTACTATTTGCCCAGCCATGGTAAGGTAATTATATAACCCGATAGTAATGCATAAGCATATGCCAATTATCAAGCTGGTACAAATAATACCTCTAGGCGTATAGCCCTTTATGGTTGATCGATATTTTGATATATCTTTATTTATTTCAAATTCCATATCATTTTCCTCAGAATAGCTGTTCAGTCATTTTTTCTGTTGCACTGATGAGCGTCATTAACAACACACACATGAAGATCTGCGTAATGTAATAACCGATTATTATATTTGCCGTAGAACCTTCTTCAGTTAACCAGTTTACTAACGACTTGAACAAGGTCGGTTGCAAATCGCCTCTTGTGGCAACAATATTGAACATAACAAGATCGATCGCTATAATTGCCCCTTCAGCTCCTTGCTTTAACAGATAGAATATGTACTTTCTTCCGCTTTGTTCCGTGTTGCTACTTGCAAACATGGCTATACCTACCGGTGCAATGACAATTGAGGCTATAATTCGGAAATAACGACCATAGACCTTCATGAAAATTACAACAGCACAAGCTACCACAACAATTAAATAAATCATTGTGAAGATTTCAATGAGCAGCGCATCCTTCACACTCTGCTTCTGCGATTCTTGTATTGCCGTTATTACGGATACTGTTTTGTCATCGATCCCAATTGTACTGAGGAAATTATCCGAAATAGCATCTGCATCACTTGGATCAATGAAACCGTAATTAATCTTTCCGGCTGATCCCACAATCGCAGATGTAGCCACAGTAAATATATCGAATATTACATAAACAATATAATAATAAGCGGCTATTAAACCTTCGCAGATAAACAGTCTCAACAAATGTGTAACAAATGCGTAAGGCTGAGATCTTTCAGCAAGCATATTTCCGCTTTCACGCAGTATGCCGATTACCCAAAAAAGAATAAGAAGCCCTGTGCCCACTCCAATCATAATCGGCTCAATATTATTAATTATGGTTGAGAGAATGCTGGTAGAGCTGTCAAGTTCTCCGGTCTTAGAAAACAGTTTTGCTCCAAAATCAAAGGGGGAAACTGTCAAGGTATCATAGCAATACTTGATAAAAGTATTCCAAATGGAATATGCCCAAGTGACAAAATTCTCAGCCATTGAAGCAACAATAACTGCAGCAATCATACTTTCCACCTTTATGCGAAAATAGCCAAAACAATATCAAACACAGTCATTATGAATCCAACGATACATCCGGTAATTCCCTGATCCATCTGCCTGTCGTCTTGATTTTTATATCCCTTCAATGCCTTAAGCAGATTAAAGGCAAACACCAATATGCCAACCGCACCAACAACAGAACACAGCAGAACTTTTGCCGTATTTACTTTTTCAAGAATCTGATTAATTGCAGATGTCGGGTCAGGATCGGCAGCCATTACCGAAACGGCTCCGCACAATGTTGTAATTGCAGCCACATAGATGCTGATCCATGCTTTGGAAATTCTGTGCTTGGTAACACTTTTTGTGTTTTTTTCTTTAATAACTTTCATATTTGGGTCTCCTTTTTATAAATGTGTTATAAAATTCAGCATTCTGGAGCAAAAGATAACAACCCGAATGACCAAATCATCATTCGGGTTGCTATAAAACGCTCCTGCAAGCTGCTTTTAATTGTTTAAGCCGACAATACCTTCTTAGCTCCGGCAACTACATTGTTTTTACGAGTGTAATAAGGAATACCGGAATCATCCCAAGGTATAGCCGTTAGTTTAATATTAGGATGTTCAAGAAACGGATACTTTGTGTCGTAAATTGGCGGTTCACCGTTATACTTAACAATACAATGGTTCTTATCCATTGACATTAATTCTGCTTCGGTTGCAAGTTCTCTTCCGAGAGTCGTTGTTTCGCCTTTATTATTAATCGCAACTATTGTTTCCTTACCGAGCTGTTCCGATATAAACTTACAAGTCTCAGGTTCCTGAGAACCAAGAAATACCCAGCTGTCGACTTGGCCAAATATTGATGACCATCCTTGACCTAAGCACTTCATATTTTTCAATCTGTCAACATCTTGAAATATCGGGAACAAACCAATATTTCTTGATCGGCAACCTGATAAAATCGTAAGATAATTCAGCGGCTGCGGGAACGAGGTGAACTCATCCTGCAACATAGTTATCGGATATTTACAGCCTCTTCCGTGGTTTTCTATGTCACTGACATAATAAAGTTCCTTATATAAGAACATATAAACCATAGATACAATGAAATTGTATGAGTCATTTGCATCTGGCACTCTAAGGAATAAAACCTGAGGTTCACGACCTAGATCACCAAGTTTCAAATCATCAGTACTCATCAATCTTTCAACCTTAGGTTGCAGCAACATCTGCATTTTAGCCGCAAGTGTAGTTTCAATATTACTGAGAGTTTTATCCTTGGCTTTGTCGAACATCTGATAATACGTCATCGGCATATTATTGCTTCCGTTTTTTCGTTCAAAATCATAGAACAGCCATTGTAAACCGGTCTTACTTACGCCATCTCTTCTTATAACTAAAGAGTTTGCGTTTATCAGTTTCATGGCCATTGAGAGCGTTCGGCACTCCGGAGCTGCATCGTAGTAAAGCAAATAGCACACAGCCGCAATTTCAAGCATGTTTGCATCGTCCCAAAATGGATCTTTACTTTCTCCGGATTTATCAGCGTCAAAACCTCGAAAACAAAATGATATCATCGATATTATATCTTCATCATCCTTCACATAATCAAACGGATTGAACCTGTCTGAGTTCTCCATATTTATGAGGTCAAGAATTTTAACTTTATATCCTGCATTTTCACAAAATCCGGCACAGACCGGGGTGACATCACCTTTTGGATCACATACTACCATCGATCCGTTACATTGCATTATATTTGTGTAAACAATGGATGTCGTTTTTTTCGAACCTGCAGAACCTATTCCTATGGAGTTAGCATTCATTTTTGATGTCCTGACATTGGAATTGTATTTACAATGTTCGCTTAAAATACGATTATTCGAAGTTACCGCCTTCATATGCTTTATAGCTTTACGAGAACTTCTTGGAATAAGTCTTTTCTTCAGATGCTTTATTGCATGACGGTAGGCAAAATTCTCTTTTGCAGCATATTTTCTAATCAGTTCTTGCCAGGTGCCCCATTTAGCTGATCCATATTCTTGGCCTGGACGGCGATTATCTGGCTCGTACATTTTCCAAACTATTACAATATAAACCATGAACAGCAAAAGAATTGAGCCTGCAGTAAATTCATTGAATTCGGGATGAATCAGTCCGTCGAGCCAGTTTATTGTCTGGTAGTTGTTGATGATATTAGATAATGGAAAATACTTTGCAATATAGATACCTAAAAATATTGGTATTGGCATAAAAGACAATGATTTAAGAAGATATGTTACTCTTCGTCTTCGTGGCCTTCCTTGAATCGCCATCTATATCACTTCCCTTCCGGTACAGGCTGACTGAGGTATCTCTTAATTTCACGGTAATCTTTCAGTTTCTGTTCTCTTCGAATCATGATCTCTGGTGCAGTGCAGTTAGTGACTATTCCAGCAAGCCACACGATTGCTTTTGCTCTGTCTTCAGGCTTATTTAAAGCATTTTGATAGCGATAGAAAGTCAAAGCTTCGTCCAAGCTTCGAACAAGCCAATTCTCTTTACCATAATCGTATGTTCCAATTAATGCTGCAAGATCTGTAGCAACATCACAAATCAATGGTTGATACAGCGTGATCAGCTCAGAATTTGATAAGGTTTCTTTTAGCTGGTTGAAGTCGTAAACCACAATCGCTGCAAAACTGTTTAACATTACCCGCAGTTCTTCTTGCTTGTCTTCAGTCATTTCGGATTCCTTACATGAATATACATGTTCTCCCAGGCCATCTGTCAGAAACACTTCAGTTTCTCCGTCGATCGTCAACACATCAAGAATTGCAAACTCTTCTAAAGAGTAATAGTTTAACAGTTGGTTGCAATTAATTGTCTTCATTTCCTTTTCGTCCTTTCTTACATAAATAAACCCCGGATAACCGGGGCTTAATAACACTTTATTATTTCTGGATAAGTGCTATATATTTAAGGTGTCATCAGGTATAGTTTTATCCATTTCTCTTGTCAATTCGATTACCTTTATTCTTTCCTTGGTTTCTTCTATGACGGCATCAATGAACAAATTAATGAAAGGTTCTGGATCATTATCAACCTGCCAGGATTCCAAGGAACTATTGTATTGTCCCTTTAATGCAAACTTGATTGCTACTTCAGAATATCCTTCCTTTATCAGCATGGCATTTAATATATTTCTACCGGTTCGACCATTTCCATCAGTAAAAGGATGTATCCGTTCAAACATCGCATGAAAAGCTGCTATTTTAACAAGTGGATCATTCTGACAGTTATTATACTGATATACCAGATCTGCCATACAATTACGAATTTCATACGCATCAACCGGAACAGTACGAGAGCCATTGATATAAACAGGAGAGATTCTATAAGTTCCCCTCGTTCTTGGTTGACAATCTAAAGCCGTTTTCTCGTGGACATTCTTAATAAAATCTTCTGTCAATTCCGCTAAAGTTTGAAAAGTTACATTCGCATAATCTGAACCTTCATAGCAGCCCTTAGCAGCAAAAATATCCTTAAGATTAGTATTTGGATCATGAGGCGGAAATTCTCCCTCAAGAACTAAAGCTGTATCTCCTAGTGATAAAGTGCTTCCTTCAATAGCATTAGAATTATATACAAAGCGTGACATAAAGGCTTTGTTGTAGCTTTGCAAGCCATCGGTCTCTTCAGGTGAAAAAGGCTTTAATCTTTCAAAATCTTCTGTAAATGCCTTTACTTCGCCGAGCTTATCTGACACGCATTTATAGTTAAAAGCTTGATATATCTGTTCCGAAACACTCATACATGTTCTCCACTATCTGTTTTTATCATTTTATCATTCAATTTTCGGATATGTTACTTCGTTTGAGATAATCAGATATCTATATCGTCGTAAGCTCTAGGAACACTTGCTGAGTAGTAATCGCAATCATCACAATACCAGCCAGCCGGGATATTCTCGTCCCATGCCTGTTCGTCTATGATAGTTGTGGTTGTTTCGGTATAGCCTATATAATCGTCGCCAACTACATCACAAATATAACTATAAGCTATTTCGGTGTATCCGAGCGACCATGCTAAGTCATCAGCTTCGGTACATATTTCATCTAAAGCATTATAGAAACCGGATTCATCTACTGGATTCCAATCATTATCGTATTCTATGGTTCCGGTTGTAGTTGGAGCAGTTGGAACACTATAACCATTATCCGCACACCAATCTTTGAAGTTCCCTGACCAGTTGATTGTGTATTTATAAGTTCTAACTATTCCGTCATAAGAAGACGTTGTTTCATCGTGCGTTACAGCATCGTGATGAACCGTTCTTGCACTGCGATAACTTACATCGCCGCTGCAATACGGGCAATCACACGATTCGCTGTACGGATCTGCCGTGTGAGAAGTAACACCGCCTGACGATTCAGAACCGGAAGAGCTTTCACCGCCGCTCGAAGTCTGCTCAGATGAAGATGAAGGTGTTGCTGTCGGCTCAACAGTTGTGTTGTTGGTTGTGTTATTAGTAGGATTCGGAGTTACCGTATCACTACCGCTTCCCTGCCCTGACGGTTTGGGTGTCGGTGTTGCTACACTTGTAGAAGTAGTATTATTTGTGGGCTTCGGTGTTGGTGTAGCGGTTTTCCCTGAACCGTTATTGGTTGTATTGGTGGCAGTAGTGGACCCCATCTGAGTAGAAGGCTCAGAATTAGCAGCTCCAGAAGGTGTCGGAGTAACGGTCTGCTTCTCTTTCCCGTCTGTTATTGCTGGAGTAGGTGTAACGGTCTGACCGTCAATAACTACAAAAGAACTTGTCGGATCCACTACAATTTGAGAACCGCCACTTTCATTAATGTCACAACCGGGAAGAGCTGCCAGGCTAACAGCTGCCATTGTAGTAATAGCTATGCCTTTGCCAAGAGTAAGAACGTGTAATCTTCTTCTCTTTACTTTGTAGTTCTTGTTTGTCCTTTTCATATTATTCCCCTTCCTGAGCCATTCATAACGTTTCTCTCTTGTAATATTGTTACCGTTGGCATCTTCTATTATGAAATAGCCATCTGGCTTTCGAATAAAATAAATATCAGACATAGCTCTTCATTAACTCAATTCTTGGCCTTATTATTCTTACCCCTCGTCGTTACCTAACTCAGCTTCTTCTAAGGCAATGAGATACTTAAGAAGTCTGATCCGAGTACGACGATCGATCTTAGCTTTATCAAATACTTCCTTTTCAATCTTCGGTAGCTTTTTTGGATTCGGAACAATTACCAGGTCGTCAGGCACGATTGCCAATCTGTATCCAAATGCAAATAAGTAACCCATCAATGTGCTAAGTTTTATATCTTTCAGATGCCCATGTTCCATTCTGTAGATAGCAGATGTCTGTATTTCAAGTTTATCTGCGAGTTCTCTTACAGTTATCTTCGCCTTGCGTTTTTCAGCAGCTTCAGCGATGAGTTTATAGTACATCTCCAGTCTCTTTTTTGTATCTTTGTCAGACATATTAGCCACCTTTCCCACTTCATATAAGTGTATTTTATCTCACTTATATTATAACACCCGTGTTACACTTTGCAACACATATGTTATATAGTCTACTGGATAGCTTAGTCATTAATATGTTTATGATTTATTTCCCATCTATACTTTCCAAGCGTGAAAAGCACGGCAAGTCTAAAATCACTGAAGTCTGAAATGGTCTGATTGTTTTTGTAAATCAGAGCTTTCCCATCTGTTGTACAGTCTTTATAAAGAGGTATCATATCCACTTCGTAAGCTAATACTGCACCCTTCTTAAAATAACGCCCGGCATTAATTGAATGATTTCCGTTATATACATATAAAAGATTCAAATCAGAATAGTAATATGATTTATGATTGCTTACATCAAAAACCCAATCTTTCTTATTTAGGTATAGAATATTACTTACTTGCCGTTTAGGGCTCCATGGACACACGTAAACATGGCTGGTGCTTAAACTTACGTTCATTTTCTCTCTGTAAACTCTTATAATCTCATCATTATCGTAAAATAATATCGGAAACGGCTCCAGCAGCGGTCTGCAGTGTGATATAAATGGCTCTAATACGGCAGAAGAGCACATATCAATTTCTACTGAATCTATTAAATAATTTAGGATCAATAACTTCTCATCGATCGCTTTTTCAATTAGCTGATCATCAACACGTTCAATAAAATTCTTATAAGATAATTCCGTGTCAATGGGGTTATCCTGTATAAAACATTGTTCAGATTCCTTTTGGTTTCTACGGAAAAAACTAAACATCCGTTAATAGCTCCCTTTCAACAAGATAGATAAGATTATTATATATTCTTGCTTGGAGTATATCTTCTGAAACACAAAGGGTCAGTAGATCGTTGCAGGCTGCATTATAATTTTGTTCCTGAAGATCTAAATATAGTGGAATAAGAGATAGCATATAAGAATAATAGTCTGCTCCTCTGGCGCTAAATGAATTATGAAAACCCTCTTTAATAAGGACTTTATAAAATGCTTTTATTGATTCCTTTGCAAATTCGTTGTCAACCCGTTTTTCTCTTGAATCATATTTTGAGATTTCTAATATAGCGTATGATAAAGATTTGCTGTAATTATGCTCTTTTAATAATTTATGTTTCATAATAATTCTTGTCTTCCATTATATATGATTCCTCATTTTTGAACTCAATAACACCCACCGGGAATCCCGATGGGCGCTTTCAGCTCAAAAATAATAGATTAAGCTTCTCTGTATCTCTTTCTGCGAGATATTACAAACCAAGCTCCAGCAAGTGCTGATGCAACAATGGCAATCATAGCACCAGCTGTTGTGTAAGCCGGTCTAACACCACCGGTCATCGGTCGGAAGTGTACCGTGATCGTCTGCTCAGTGTCAGTTATATCTTCGTGTCTTGCGATCAGGAGATCTTCTGTCTGTGTTCCAGCTTTCACCTCAACATCTGTTGCCACATCAAAAACCTTCTCAAAGATTACAACTTTGTCGCCTTCTGCAAGTCCTTCTGTAGAGAATGTTATATCAACTTTTACTTCTCCGTCAGTTGTAGCAGGCGTAAAGGTAACAATGCTCTTGATAGGCATTCCATTTACCATAATCTGAATCGGATTTGTTTCACCGTTACGAACAATATATGCTGTAGCTTCTGCTCTGTATTCAGTGCCTACTTCAAGGCCGGTAAATTCAATCGTATCAGAAATGGTAATATTCTGAACTTCTGTTGTTTCAAGCCAGATTTCCTTCGCATTGTTGATCTTAGCTGATGTTGCAGCTGTTGGTCTTCTTACAGTTTGATCCTTGTCAGTCAGATCTGCATGCGTAGCAATCTTTAATCCACTTGTCTTTTCGTAGAGGTCTTCAAATACAACGATTGTTGTTTTCGTAAACGGTACAGGTACATCTTTGAATGTGATGATTTCTGTTCCGTTCTCTGTTGTTGCCGTGAAATCTACTCTCTCTGTATAGGTCTTTCCGTCAGAATCCGTATAAGGCTTTCCGGTTTCTTCATCGTAAAGGGTTCCTACGAAATAGTATTCTTCACCGGGAGTAAGGTTGGTATATTCAACACTATCGTTGATCGTTACCTTCTCAGTATAAGTGAGCGTGTGAGTTCCATTGTCTGCATCTGTTGCAGTTGTTTTAACTTCCACTCTCTTAACTGTCTGATCTTTGTCAGTCAGATCTGCGTGTGTTGCGATCTTAAGGTTGGTTGAAGCTTCATACAAATCTTCAAAAGCAACGATTGTTGTTTTGGTGAGCGGTACAGGCACATCTTTGAACATGATGATTTCTGTTCCGTTCTCTGTTGTTGCCGTGAAATCTACTCTCTGCGTATAGGTCCTGCCGTCAGAATCCGTATAAGGCTTTCCGGTTTCTTCATCGTAAAGAGTTCCTACGAAATAGTATTTTTCACCGGGATTAAGGTTGGTAAATTCAACATGGTCATTAATCGTTACCTTCTCAGAATATGTGAGCGTATGCGTTCCGTTATCTGCATCTGTTGCAGTTGTCTTAAGATCGATTTCTCTTCTTTCGACGGTCTGATTCTTATCCGCATAGTCTTCGTGAGCTGCGATCAGTATGCCAGTCTTATTCTCATACAGGTCTTCGAATACAACGATTGTTGTTTTGGTGAGCGGAACATATACATCAGTAAAAGTAACGATAACCTTGCCGGAAGCCGTACCATCAGCTGCGATTGTGGAGTTTGCAGCTGTAGGAGTATAAGTGATGCTCTTTGTGTAAGTGTTACCGTCAGGATCTGTATAGAGCGCCTTTTTATCAGCGTCCTGTAATGAACCAGTGAAAGTATAGGTTTCACCGGGAACAAGATTAGAATAGCTTATCTCGTCGTTGATCGTAACTCTTTCCTTGTAAGAAAGATAATGAGTTCCGTTGTCTGAATCAGATGCGGTTGTCTGAATCTTCGGAGTAATAGGAGTATCCGAAAGATTCATTGTTGTTGTATTGTTGGCAGTAACAGTAAAGTTGTGTGCTGTATTATCAACCAAGAACCAGTTTCCAGCTTTCAGCTCTTTTGCGTAATAATCGCCTGCGGCAAGCTCAAAGTTTGTGTCTCCAGAAGACCATGCCTTCGTCGGTGTAACGCCAGCAGCATATACAACATTGGAGATTGCACCGTTTCCGTTGAATGTAACAGTTGCGATCAGACTATCATTTGACTTAACGTAAATACCATACTGCGTTCCGTTCAGGTTGTGGAGACCGGTAATTGTAGAACCTGATGCTGCCTTTGTAGGAGCATAGAATCCAACCTGAGCTTTCTCGCTCATGATTATGTCAGAAGCAGATGCAGCGTTGTAAATGGTTGTGCTTCCAATATGGCGTTGCTCCGGTGTTCCATTATTATCGTAAATATAGAAAACGATAGGTTCATTTGCAACAGCATATCCAGTGGGAGCTGACGCTTCTGTAACCTTATATGTGCCAAGTGGCAACTGACCTAGTGTTCTAAATCCATTAAAATAACCTGTAGAATCCGCAGCAGCAAGTGTGTTGATACTAACAATAATAGAACCGTTTCTTGTTCCGGCAACCTGTGAGCTTGTAAGATTTACAGATACCTTCGGGGTAGCACTGTTAAGAGTTGCTACGTCAGCAGCAGTTCTTATATCTGTTCTGTCATAGTAATCAATTCTGAATACAGCACCAGACAAAGCCTTATTTGTTACCATATTCCAGCCGTTAGAATCCTGTTTCTCAACAGTCCAGAATATAGGATCCGCCATAGGAACATCTTGTACGTTTACAGTTACAAGCTTGTTTACGGCAGTAGTAAAATCAACAGTGTGCTTTGCGGTATCAAGTTTATATCCCTTGCCTGCGGTAATTTCCTTTATGTATAGGTCTTTTCCATCAGCAGACTTAAGAGTATAAGCCGTTGTGTTTCCGCTTGAATCAAGAGTAAACGTGTGAATAAGTTCATCATTGCTTGTCTTATACAAGCCATAGGTTGTACCAGTCATATCGTAGCAGGAGTTTCCGTTTACGATTGCTGTATTGGTAGATGTTTTCTTTACTGTAACGGATGTCGGAGAGTATGTAGCTCCGCCACGAGCGATTGTCTGATAAGTTGCTGTATTTCCATTATTCTCATACACTTCAGCCCACCAGTTTTCGTAGTCAGAATCAGCTCTTACTGTTCTAAGGTATTCTATGTAGTTCAGAAAAACCGTTCTAAAGCTTCCATCGGGAATTCCTAAACTGCCTTCAGTCGGTTCGAAATCTTCTCCATAATAAGCGTATGATGCTGCCATATGAGCGATTGCATACATGGCACGGTTTGGATCCGAAACAGAAGTATTACCACCATTTACATTGTTTGCCGAGAAAGAGTCAGGAATGGAATAATTGAGTACGGACTGACCGTTATTTCTCCACCAATCTATCTCTAACTGATACAGATCACCACCCGGAGCGCAAGCTAAAGCAGCTTGAAACAGGGTGTTATTGCTTGCATCCCAGTTGTTATCGTCTCTTCCATAGCTTGAAGCTGCTTGTGGGGTTTCCTTAAAAGGCTGGATACAATATACAGAGTCAGAAAAACAACCAAATTCAGCAGAGTTGTAGTCATCGTCACGCATTGCATATGTTCTTCCCGAAGAAGCACCGCTAATCCAGTCAGAATAAGAAATCATGCAGTCTGCATCAGCTCCGCCATAAACCGGGATATTGTCATCACCAATGCTATTTACAATAAAGGTACCGTCTGCATCAATGCTGCCAACCTTGCAATAGATTTCACAGGTTTCAGCAATAGGCTCAACATATTCAGTTGCAAGCTCAGATGTTCTGTTATCGATGATAATACCCAAAGCTTTTGAAGCTGCCTCTGATGTAGAATCTGCTTCTACATAGTAGTCAACACTATCACCATAGTTTGAGAATGACTGCAATTCGCTATTAGCGTTAATAGCACCTACAGTAATTACACCGTTAAGTCCAGCCGGGAGATAATAAGCTGCATCTGTTGAATTATTACCAGCTGATGCAACGACGGTTGCCTTTGTGTTCTCAACAAGAGAGATAAAAGCATCATACTTTCCGGCGTTTCTGATGGAGATAGCCATGAGGATATAGTCAACACCAAGATCTTCTGCGAGCTGAATTGCTGCATATACATCTGAAATGGTACCCTGTCCGTTATCATCGATTGCCTTGATGCTGATAATGTAAGCATTGTCGGTTTCATCTAAGACAAAAGATGCCATAGCCGAGCCGTGTCCGTTATAGTCAGACGGATCATCGCCAATTACTGAATACTGCTCATTAGCGATGTTAGAACCAGTATCAATCACAGCGACCTTTACGGTTGCGCTCGGATTGATGCTACCATAGGAGATAACTCCGTCAAAGTTTCCGCACAGACCAACAGTACCGTCTATTGCGTATTCATATCCAGCATCATAGAAAGTCTTTACAGCTGTTGAGAAGCTATCCTGAGTGTCAAATACGAGAATATAAGTGCCGTTGTAATAAACGCCAGTCATTACTTCTACATTTGATAGGTCATCAGTTGTTTCAACGATAACTCTTTCCGTTCCTTCAGGAAGTTCAGAAACGAGCTTATAATACTCGTCAGCGCTGTTGGCAAAGACAATATTGTTCTTTGTTTCCTCGACAGGCTCTGAGCTTTCTGTGGGCTCTGTTGTCTCTTGAACAGTCTCATCTGTCTCTGAAGGCTCGGTTACAACAGTTGTCTCTTCCGTAACAGCTGATTCTGCCGTTGTTTCAGAAGACTCTATAGTATCTGTATCAGTTTCTACAGTCTCTGTTTCAACGCTGCTCTCAGTCGTTTCCGAAGTCAAGTCAGTTTCAGTGGGTTCTGCATACTCAGAATAATCAGGTTCCTGATACGGCTCTGTCACAACAACTGCCGGCTCAGTTTCTACTACAGTTTCCTGAATGGTTTGTGTTTCTACCGGCGGCTGATGTGTTTCAGGCTGCGTTTCTTCTACCTGAGATTCTGAATTGTTGTTGATTTCGTCCGCAAATGCAGTGAAAGTTGTTTGTAGCGGGCTGACAGCAACTACAAATGCTATTACTCCCGCAATGATACGATTTTTTAACTTCATCAATACTTCCTTTCCATAATCAAGTAAGCGAGACCTGCCGAATTTCTCTCCAGTCTTTCCAACGGCTTTTTAGAGGAAAGACACCCGCGAGTTTTGTGTTTGTCTATATGAATCACTCCCTTCGTGATTTTTTATTGAGTCAATAAAAAAGCAGCTCCGAAAAGCTGCTTAGTCTAAGTATTTTAAGTTTTGTCTTTGTTGTTATTTTTGATATTTTTAACTATCCGCATCAATCCATTCGCGAATCTTTTCTTCAGGAAGATCTCTGAATGCATAAGCCTCTTTAAGCTGCAAACAAAAATTTGATTCCGGTTCAAAATGTCGGTGTTTAATCCGTTTGAGTACAGTACCAACAAACTTAACTATAAGCCACACACCAACAATTATGTATGTAATATCAAAGCATAACGATATCATATCAACAGCTTCATATTTCCCAATTGAATTGATAATTAAGCAGACGATAGTGCTCAGGCCACCTGAAAGGACTCCGGTAACAACTGGACTGACTTCATAGTTTTTTCTATTCCGTTCTTCGTTATTATAGTCTGCTATAATCCTGTCTATTTCTGAAGAATCTTTATAATTTATATTGTGTTCTATTAACAAAGCTCTCATTTCAATAAAGCTGTTCAAGTCCTTTTCACGTTTTTCTTTAGGCGTGACTTCGGTAATTCTTTGGTATAAAAGAATTGCAACCGAAAGCGATACTAACGCTATTATTTCGAGCCAAGATAACGTGCTTCTCATAGCAAAAGAATAAATATATATGCCTATTCCTATAAAAAACAGCACTAAACAAGGGAAATAAATGAAGTTCTTTTTCCAATTCTGTGGCTTTTCAAATCTGTAATAAATTCTATTTAGATAAGCAGTATACAATTGATCATACATTCGAACTTGGTTCATCCTTTTGTAGATTTCTTCCATAATACTAACAACACCTCTTATTCTTTTCAAATTCCAACCATTAATAAACCCCGGTGATTTGCCGGGGTTATCTCAGTTCATCTGCTATTTGTCGCTTAGACAACTAAATCGTTTTAATATAGGCTCTTTCGTGTGCTGCTTAATATGTCATTTCCACCTTGATTCCCTGCCCTTTAGGTAGCGCATCAAGTATTTTTTCACGTTCTGTTAGAAATTGACTGTTTAATATTTTCTTGTGCCACTTATTGTCTCTAAACCTGTAACCATTATCTTTAAGAATATCCCTATAATCATAAGTCTTGCCGGTAATGCAAACATATGCCGTAAATTCAAACACCATCCGGTTAACGGAACGCGTTGTAATAGCAACATCAGGTTTTAAAGCTGCCAGATTGGCGGACACTTTCCTTATTTCTCCGAAAGGGAACCGCTTTTCCCAGCTCTGTAACAGTTCATTATAAACAAAACCGGAATTTTTCAGAACATCCCGGATATCATAACAGTTCCGCACTTCAATTATTCTCTCGGATTCCGTTTTAGATTCATCTCGCCAGTACGATGCAAGAATATTTCTGATAGGCTTCTTTGTCTGATAGTCATTTGAATTCTTAAGCTCATCGTAGCTTAATTTATCGGCGTCCAGTGCCTTAAAAAGTATGTCCTGATATATATCACGAAAACCTTGGGTATTATCAGTTTCGCCGTGTCTACAAAAGTCGACATGGTGTGCAAGACCGATAATAAGAGAATTGATTATCTCACTTTCCTGGCGATACAGGTTATATATTGTGATTCTCCTGTCGTTATAGCGCTCGTTGCTCTTTCTTATATCTCTGCACAACTCAACAAATACTGCCGAATAGCTCTTTTTTTCTTCGTCACTCAAATCTCCAAATGCCGTTTTAAGTAGTTCGTCTTTATATTGTTTCATTTGTCGCTGTAGATCCATATCTCTACCTCTTCTAATTTATTATTTGAAGAAAAGTTTCCGCATCACAATTAAACTGACATTCAAAGAACTCATTCAGATCAATTTCATTGGAATCAGTAATAGCTTTAATCTTCTTTACCTTTGAGGAAGTTATTTCTTCCATCATAGTTACAGCCCATATCGCATTATCTTTCGAATCAGCTTTAAGCTCAAAAGTCATTCCGTTTTCGAGTACACACTCAAACACTCTTTTGTTCTGAGGGTTATTCATATTAGATCTCCACATCAATATCTTGAAGTCTTTCATCGAAAGCTCCTACTTGCGCAGCACAAAAGGACCTTGTCTCGCGACTTACAGACTTGTCATTCAACTGGATCACACACCATTCATATCCTTCAATCAGGTTTTCAGGATCTTCCAGCTTGTCCGGATCGCAGAAGGCCGCCACCTCACCTCGATTGTTAATCAGTAAGCGCATAAGCACATCAACGATTTCATCCGGTTCAATCACAGTATTACTAAACTCAGATTCGATTAGTCTGAGCTCATTCGTCTTCTCGGCTGCAATAGCAGGTATCCTACTATAAAGGCGCCTCAATTCATTCTCATAATGAATGCAAAATCTGCGCCAGTTAAAATCGATTGATTGTGTCATAAATCAACACCCTCGTCTTTATCGATTGCAATATCAATGTTATCCATTATCGCCCTTGCAATCTCTGTCGGTGGCTGAAGCCTGGATATTCGCTCGCCTTGCCAAGACTTGTGAGTATCATTTATACCATTGAGCAGTTTGATCCCCACTCCCGGTGGGCACCAGTCATTGAGATTCATAGTATAATCGTCTAGCAACACGTCCGTTTCTTTTATACCTTCAGGCACAGCAGCTGACTTGTCTGTGCCACAATGGCAGAAGCATCGATGATCTTTGTCAATCTCCGGGAGATATTTATCAAGCCACTCGTTCTTCTCATTTAGTGCATACGGACTATCTGACAAGTATGCCGATAAGATAAACACTTCCACGTTCGGCTCGAAAGTAAATATCTGTCGTATTGCTTCGACAACTTCCTCATATGGCTCTAAGTTCTTAAAGTATCCTTCTTCATATAATTCTTCCAACTTCTTTGTCGGATGCCACATCGCCAGAGTTCCGTCCATATCAACAAAAAGCCGAACCTTCTCAGATTCGGTCTCTTGATTTCTCCATGATCTGGGTGCGATGTCAGGATAGTTATATTCTGCTTTCAACAGATCTTCACACACTTCTGGAGTATATCGTTCCATATTATTTTCTCCTTCCTTGGTATCAGTCTTCATTTTCAGGTTGACAGATAACAATAAATTCCGTGTTCATCGGATATACTGTTCCGGTTACTGGATCCTCACCCCAGCCGCACGCTGTAATGCAAAGCGTCTCCCTGTCATAAGTGGTCGGATCTAAGTACGGCATTAGTTCAGCATCTTTTACATAGACCGTATCAACGATCTTATAAATATGTGTCGTACCGTCAGTTGTAGTTACTATTACTTCCTCGCCTATATGTTCTTGTAAGAACTGAATAGAACCAAGTTTTGTGTCAAGGTCGCCTATCTGCCTATGGCCGAACAGATTACATAACCCTTGTTCGCCAATTTGAACTGTTCCGGGATAACGGCCTACTCCATAGCGGAGAGCGTTTGTGCTGCAAGTATCCCAGATCGGCTCCTTTACATCGATGCAAGGTATTTCAAGGATTCCCAGTAATGTAAGTGTTTCGTGTTCATCAGATAACTGGCTCATATCCTCAATGAGCTTATTTAGTCCGACATTTGTGTTGCCGTCTTCGCCCTGAACCGCAAGTGCCGGTGATGCAGGAACATCAAAACTTATAACACCTTCGCCTTGAATAATTGCAGATTCTACAGCAGCAACAGCATCATTACTGTATTTCTGTCTGATAAGAGCTTTTATTGGTTCAATCAGAGCAAGTGCCAATCCAAATAATAGTGCAAGTCCTAATAAGACTCCGCTTATAATCTTTACTGTTTTTTTCATTTATTCGAATAATTAACTAAATATCAATGTCATCGTCAGTTTCTTTGTTTTCAGATTCAGTTAAGAACTGAAATATATCACCAAAGCAGTCTTCCTATGTTGTTTGACCGAGTTATCATTACATTTTTGTTTTCATCATCGTAAGTTATCTTATAGTCGCTTGGAACGACCGTGTCAGGGTTAACCTGAACACCATCAATATAAAACGTATAATTTTCGTCTAATGCCTGATTCCAACGACGTTCCTCAACTATTTTTCGTCCCCAGATTCCGGAGGCGAGCAGTAAGGTCCCGGCAGAACATAAAACAACAGTACGCAATACCCATTTTCGTGTAGATTGGCCCGCCGCCATTTCCAGAATAGTTCGTATCAAAGAGATAACGCCCAATGCAAGGGTTACACTTCCTGCCAAATAGAGTGCAACAATAAAATAATCCCTTAAGGAATCAAAAGTCATTGGAATCCTCCTTCATCTTGTTTCATATCAGGTTTGTTACCTCGCGTGCTTACTGGATGCCGTTCAAGATGCGAATCTTTTGAATAGCCTTTTTTGAACTCAATAACACCCACCGAGAATCCCGATGGGTGCTTTCAGTTCAAATGGATTATTCTTCTGCCTGAGTTTCAACTGGAACTGGTGTCGCTGTCGGCGGAGGCGGTACTGGAGTCGGTGTTGCTGTCGGCTCAGGTGTCGGTTCCGGAGTGGTTTCCGGTACTGTTTCAGCAAGAGCTTCGTAATTCATGTCGAGCAAATATCTGGCATAATCATCAACCATATCTTCATAGAGCTGTATAGCAAGTTCAGGATTAGTGATATACACAGCCTCATTTTTAGCATCGCCAATAAAAGATAACTTTACATCATAACTTACTAACGCGCCTGTCTGATCTGAATTGTAATTAGCTATAATTATTTTATACGATGTTTCGCCGTGTTCATCGTCTATACGATTAAATGTACTTTCAACGACCTGAATATCAAGAAGATACATGTTATAGAATTCTTCAATCCAAACACTGTTTTGAACATATTCATAATAATTCTCAATATTATCTATGAATTCAGTTCTAAGCTCATCACGTGAAAGCGTTGCCATATTTGTAGTGTTTCTGGTCCGAAATGCTTCAAAAAACTCTGCTCCGGCTGTGCTGGCCAAATCTTTAAACTCTGCGTCAGTAAGAATAGGATCCTCTTCTGCAATTTCCTGCCTCTTACAGCCCGTAAATACATTTGTGATCATCAACAATGAAAGAATTATTGTTGCCACCTTTTTGAAAATTGTCATAATAATTCACCTCTTATCCAATATCAACACCTGTATCCTTTGCAATTTCATGAGCGATTTCTGTAGCTTGCTCTTTTGCTTCACTCATTAAATCGTCCAAGATCTTGTTATAATCGTTGGTTCCATGTCCGCCTTCCATTCCGGATTTGATTACCGGCGGACCTGATACAGTGATTTCAGGATTATCAGCCGTTTTTTCAACTTCTGAAACCACACTTGCTGAACCTTCAATTGCCTGTATAACTTCCCCTGATTTCTCTGTTGAAACAGGCTTGCTTACTATATCTTCATATATCTGAGCAAGGTCTTTATCAGATTCGATTGCCGCCAAATCCCCGTTTCTTCCCAATTCAAGAATGCGTTCTATCTTATTTTGCCGCTCCTGAAATATCTCACTCTCTGCCTTACCGGACATGCTTCGTATTGCATCTGCACAATTCTGTTGTGCCGCCAAAATCAGTGGTTCATCAGCTGTCCAATTTCGAGTAGATATTCCACTTTCTCCAAAAGGGACTTGGTCACCGCTTATGTTAATATAAGAGGCTTTATTCTCTGCTTTTCCAATTGCTTCCATTAACTCCGGCGAGTAACTGAAATCCATATTTCCATAATCAAAACCGACAACTTTCTTATTCAGCACAAAAGCTTCCAACTCGCGGCTGTCCAGGAACTCCATAATAATAGCTTCAATCCTGTCTTGATCTATGCCGTTCTTTAACAAGTTATCGTGCATTTTTGATATTGAAATTACTCCTTCAGCGTCCAAAGCCTCAGCAATCATAGTATTCTTATCAAGAGCCTTGGCCGGATTAACATCTTCAGCTTTTACCACACCATGGTTTTCGACCGAATTGAGATTAAACTTTCTTACTAACTCGTTGAACTTATGAGCATCGCTCTCGGGGATAAAAACAGTTACTGTATCTGTGGTTTTACCCTTCTTATCATTGATGTGATGGTACTGTATATCGTATTTTTTCGCGTTCTGCCTGAATAGTTCAAACTGTTCTGCGTTCATAGTTAAGCACTGCAAAGGCTTTCCCTGAAGTGCAAAATGCATCAGCATTCTTTCACCGGGAAGCAGATCGGTTCTCTGTTTGGCCTTCATGAATACCACTAAAAGCACTTTTGTCATCACTTTTACCAGTGCAGCACTCCCACGGATAGCTTTTTCAGCCCCATTAATCGATAACGAAATCATTTGTACCATTGCCTGTGTTTCATCTGCCATAATTTCATTCTCCTTTTATTACTTCAATCTTCTCGTTCAAGAAATCGTGTCTTTGATCCCTTACCTCTATCCAGGCATCAAAGACCTTCCGCTCATACTTGATACTCGATATTTTTTTGTCGTGGTAATAATCGTCCATAGCAGCATCAATTCTTCCGAAAAGAGGCTCCGTTATTAATGCAAGACAAGCCTTATTGATAACTGCGGTTAACACATCCATATCTTCCGGAGTTAATCTTGAGTAGTCTACCGGAAGTTTTCTTAATAAGTATTCCAATGCTTCATCATTCGTTACTTCTATTTTCTTTGTATCGGCCATTTAATCACCACCTCATTTTTGAAGACATTTGAACTGCCTTTGCAGACCAATCAAGTTTTCTTGCCTCTTCGGGGATGTATTTCATCATATGTTTTCTTTGGATCGTAACCAATTGTTCGATCGATATAATCAAAGAAGGATTGTTCGAAATCATCGAAACATCGAAGGAATTTCTTCATTGAATCTACATCAGGCGGATAATGTTTTTTCTTAACATTGGTCTTATTAAAGCAAGCTTTTCCATTTGTAAGGAAATAATTATCACAATCCTCATCAGAACTGATTATTCCCATGTAACTGAATTTGTTTGAATCCGAGTAAAAGCCGACATTCCTTTCCCGGCTATCACATTCATAATTGAATCGAACACCGTTTTCGTCTTCACCACTGATCTTAATGCCATGATTTACTGCTCCGTTTGCATGTTCAAGCAAACATCTGATTCTCGGTTCCAGATTATGTATCCTATCAAGAAGATCTAGATTCTCGTTGCGCTTATAAACACTTAGCTGTTCTAATCGGCTTGCACTCTCGTAGTCACAAGTAAGTGCCTTTTTCTTACACATCTTGCTAAAGATCTTTTTTTGCCTGAATTTTTTGCAAATTGAACAGCGCTTTAGTTCGATCTTTTCCCGAACGTCCTGTTTCTTCTCTGCAAATCTCTTCTTTAACGCTTCAGGCTTTAGCTTTTCTAACATAGTAGCTCACGCTCCTTATCGAGACGATTTGGTGTTTTTGGTTGCCTGAAGATTCAGTAGTCTTAGTTTCTCGAAGTAATTTGTTGTTCCGTGACCGCCTGTCGATTCAGGATTTAAGCCTTTCAGTTCCGGATCATTAAGATCCATAACAAAACCTTTGAAGCATATTCCTTCCAGCAAATTACTGTTTTTCATATCTTCTAAAACCGGACCTGAAACAAGCGCAATTAAATAGTTCTTACAATCCTCTAAACTCCCACCATTGCTCGTATAATCATCAAACAAGCCGTATACATCCAGTAACTTATCGCCGTTAAGAAAGTGTATGGCGGCTTTTGAATGCTGTAAGTAGTTCGGATCTTCGGATTGAATCAAACCAAAGTTTTTTATAATCCTTATACCGGTATTCTTGATAATTTCATTAACAGAAACAGCATCTGCTTCTCTATAAAACAAACAGATTCGTTTATCAGATGTAGGATGCTCAAGTGGATGATAGGAGACGGAAAGCCTCTTGGCTGCCTCTTTAAAGGCTTCATATTGTTCGATATTAATACCTATACACTGAAAAGGCGTTCCTTTTAGTATGAAATAAAGAATCATCTTTTCGCTTCTTACCAGTTCTTCATTTCCAACATGTTTGAAGAATATGTTTATAAGCATGAGATTAACTACAGATAACACTTCGGTATCGGGGTTAAGCTGTTTTTCGATTCCGTTTATTTCGACAGTTAACAATACACTCATATATCCATTTCCATTTCATTATCAATCGATATATCCTCGTTCTTCTCCGGATTGTTAATCTTATCCAAGTCGATATCTGCTGTTTTGATGATATAATCTTCAATCTTTTCAGCAGTATTGATTGCTTCAAAGAGTTTTTCCGGATTGTTCTCCAATACCTCTATCCAGGACTGAACATAAGCCGCATGGTTCAAAGTCGGATCCGGCAGCTCCTCAAATTCATGCTCCACAGTCTCTATCTTCAGATCGGCACACAAAAAGGAACTCGCTATTTCTGCGTTAAGCTCTTCCAAAGCGTATGCTTCGGATCCAAATTTGTTTCTGATGCTTCTATTAAGTCTGGACGGATGACCTGTTGCATGACTTAATTCATGAAGCTGAGTAGCATAGTAGGATTGCATGCTCTTGAATGTCCCGCTCGGCGGAAGGATAACCTCGTCCGTTAGAGGTCTGTAGCAAGCTTTGCCACCTTCTTCTTTATAAGTAACCCCTAACGAGTTTATAATCGCCGTGATGTATTCTGACGGTTCTATCGGGTTATGTTCAATTATCGGCGGCTCAATGCCATTAACCAGAGAACAGTTAAACACAATCCATGTACCCAATATGCATGGCCTTATTCTCTCAGTTGTAACTTCCCCGGCGGCAATAAGCTTCCTTACCTTGTCAAAGGTCATCCCCTTGCTCCAAGTACCTGTTTCAGGATCGAATACCTTTGCTCCATAATAAGTAATAGGTATTCCCGCACCTTTTGCATCCTTATTGAAGTATTGCCCAGTTATTCCGTGTTCTTCACGATACTTGGTTATTTCATTAAAAGTCATCCAACGGTTATCTTTGTAACCGAATGCATCACATACAACGGAAAGCAGCAAGGCGTTTTTTCCTTTATATTTCCTGCCGGATTCCATATTTCTATGTTCACCTAAGTACTCCCAGCCTTTCTGCCAGGGAATTTCGTCTCTCTTAAGACAATCAAGATACATATCAACAAGCATTTGCTTGGTTCTGTCTTTAAATTTCGGAGCCTGAGTTTCAGGCTTGTTGTTATCTTCTGTACTCTTTACTTGTCTGTATACAACTTTTTTCTTTGCCATAACTTCATCTTCCTTTGTTATCACACTTGTTATGGGAACACTCAAAGCCCCTTCGATAGTTTTTTTTACTTCTTCAACAAATCTTTTCGGATCTGAAATAAGTTCCTCGTTGTAGTCTTTCTTAAATGAAGGACCGCCTACGATATATCGAACTCCCAGCTCATCAAGTTCAGCTGAGAGCTTTTCCGTCATTTTTATGCCTCTCTTGTCATTATCCAGGGCAAGCACTAAAGTTGTATTCGGCTTGTGATGATTCAACAATTCTAAAAGACGGGTATAACCAACGCCGGTAAGTGCCATTGCTTTGCCGTTGACTGACTCAACAGACAACGCATCCGGTATTCCTTCCGTAACGAAAATAACCGGCGGAACATCGATCTTAAGATAGCGTTCGTTAAATAACGGTGCCGGCAGATCATTGATCTTTCTGTACTTCGGATTGTAGTCATCACATTGAGCACGGTCATTGATCTCTGTCATGAAATATATTGCTTTGCCGTTCTCATCCAGAATCGGATAAACATACTGATACAGACCGGCTTTCTTTGACTTGCATCTGTGATCGGGCAATTCATGAAGAAGCTCGTTATGCCCTTTTTCAACATAGCCAAGTCGATATGCCTTAACAACATCAGCAGAATAATGCCTTGCAGCAAAGTGCTGTCTGGCCTCGCGGTTTTGCAACATAGCCTTGTGAGCTGCATTTACTTCTTCCGTAAAATCAAAAACTCCGACCTCAGTCAGAGCTGCTATTGATCTTGTTTGTGACACTATATTAATTGGCTTTATCGGCAGATTACTGGGTTGGTATCCTTCAACATCCAGTCCAAATAACTCATATGCCTTTTCAAAGTTCTCTCTGCTATATGGCTTGATACCATAATCGTGAGCGATAAGGGATATCGTGTCATAGGTTGCGCCACAAGAGAAGCAGTGCACAAACGGATAACCGGAGCTCCCGGTCGCTTTGTAACTCATGGACGGTTTGTTATCGCTATGTGTACCGGATAAACAATGAAAGTTCTTGCCGAGCTTAATGCCTTGCGACTCCAGATAACTCGCAAGTGAGTTTTTCACCTGCGCTGTAGCGGCATCACGGTTCATTCAGGATCTCCTTCTTCAGCCTCTTCGTCAGGCTCACCTAATTCATGCAACTCGCGATCTGATATAAAATCGCTAGGTGATAAGTTATTCTGTTTACAAATCATGTTAAGAATCGGATCGTAGTATGTCATAATAAACCCCTTTCAATTATTAAGCACCATTACTCTGAATGTGCTGTGTGTATATAGTGCGATAATCGGTTCTGTTCGTGATGTTTGTACGCTGTGTTTGAATAAAATCAGCTACAGCCTTCGGAAGATAATCCAAAACATCGGCATTTCGGCTCTCATTGACCATTTGCATAAGCAATTCATACCGCTTTGCATAGAACAGCTCGGTCAGGTATTCTACCTCGTCCTTGAGATCCTTTGCCCGGTTCTTACCAACTATTGTGTCCTTTAGATCCTCATTACCGTTTTCTTCAGCAATTCTGGATGCCATGCTCGAAAGATTTTCAACATGCTTATCCAGAATAATCTTCCTGGCAGCGTGATCATCTTTTACTCCTCTTCTCTTCCAAGAGACCAGAGTAGCATCGACATAGTCAAGTTTGAATTGTTTGCCCCGGAACAGATTGTCTTTGACTGCAAGATCAATCAGTTTCAGGTCAGTACCAGATTTACACCATTTATCACAAATCTGTTTTTCCTGAACAGAAAGATGTCTTTCTATCTGATTCTCAATTGAAGCAATAAGCGATAGCTCATCGGCTATGTCCTCGCGCGTACGCGAAGTAAGTGAGAAAGTATCTTTATTTTGTTTATTTAGTATATTAGTACTATTAGTATTTAGTTGGTGGGGATTTACCTCTGTAGGGATTCCCTCTGTAGGTGTTCCCTCTCCAAGTGAATTTACCTGTAGAGGGTTTCCCTCTGTAGGCGTTCCCTCTCCAAGCGGATTTACCTGTATAGGTTTTCCTTCGGTAGGCATTCCCTCTCCAAGTAATTTATCCTCTGTTTTATCTTTTTGAGGAATCTCATAAAAACAATAGATCATCTCCTTGAGATGGCCATATTCATCGCGGTTCCTTTCTCTGACAAGGTAACCTGAAGCTTCGAGTTCCTTTAGCGTTGTCTTTATCGAGTCATACCCGTCTGAAGACAATGTCACCAGACCTTTTACAGAATAGTCCCAGTCTTCCGGAAGCGATAATACCAATGAAAGCAAACCTTTAGCTTTATTGGATATATTCTTATCTCTCAAATGGAAATTGTGCATTACAGTAAAGTTTCTATCCTTCTCTACTCTACATACTATTGACATTTTTATTCTCCCTCTAATGTCATAAAAAAACAGTCCCGAAGGACTGCTTTTGATTCCGCTTTGATCTTACGATTTATTGTTATATAGCCTTATTTTCGTCATTGAGATAAGTCTTGTCAGGCTTAGGATTTACCATGTAGGTCATCTTTCCATACTTACCTTGAGAATCTCGGACTCTTTTCCTCGTCAGATATCCTGCAGCTTCAAGTTCCCTTAACGCAGTACTTACCGAGTCATATCCGTCTGAAGACAATGTCACCAGATCTTTTACAGAATAGTCCCAATCTTCCGGAAGCGACAATACGATGCTTAACAGACCTATTGCCTTTAAAGACAAGTCTTTATCTCTGAAATGATTTACCGGCATTAACACATGCGGTTCGTTGTTTAACATTTTGTACTTAGGCATATAATGCTTCTCCTTTGGATATGTTATTTGTATTTTGGTCATAAAATATAAACGGTTCACCTTTATTCAAGTGCGCCTATTTATTCCGTCTCTTGACTATCTGCTATCCTATCTTACATCGTTTGCCGTGCCAATCTCCTTTCTTCAGGCATAAATAAACCCCGGTTCATGTGACCGGGGCTTGTTAATTTCAACTTGTCAGATGTCTATGTTATCGTCAATTTCAGGATCACTACTAGGAATATGAAGATCATCTTGATCTTTTGTTTCTTGCTGCATCGCATTCAACAAATGAGAATAATCTATTGTTCCGTTACCCCCACCCGGCGTTATACTATCTTCTGTCAAACTATAATCAGAATCGTCAGGCGATGAACACCACCTAATAGCAGTACCCTTATACTTCATTTTATTTTCAGAAAACATTGAAATGCTTTTTCCCTTTTGGAACTCATGTACCATTTCAATCTTCTTCTGATATGCATCCGTTATAAAATCGACTTTGGATTCAGGAATACCAAACGAAGTATATAAGTCTTTTGTCTCTTCTTTTGTAGGAAGTGCGTCAAGTTCTACAATGTTTCTGTTCTGAACACGGTTAAGCATTTTTTCTTCTGAGTCATAGATAGATACAATCTTTCTATTTAACATTTCTGGTTTAGAAATAAATCTATCTAGTTCAAGTTGTGTATAGAACATACTATTACCTGAATCATATATTGGTGCTGGCTTTATGAATTTCAATGTGTTTACATCTCTAAGCACACCAAAATTACCAAGATGACGGTCAACATTGGAAATAATAAAATCAGTCAAGGTCTGATAATCCAAGAATTTTCTGACAACATCTTCATCTAATCCGCAATCAACCCACTTCTTTATATATCTATCATAATCAGATAATTCCTTCACACCTTGAGCACAACCGAGTTCGTAAGCTGGTAGAAACTCTAACCCCGGTTCAACAAAAGAATTACATATCGAAACAAGGAACTTATTTTGAGTTGGATCACGCTTCGCAGAGTAAGAAACATACTCCGGCGCAAGCGGTTGGCGCGAGTGTATAAGCGACGCAAACACTTCATTTACAGCTTGCTGACTGTCATAATCCATAGCTCGTTTAACCAAAACCGGTGGAGTTTGTGACAAGTCCCAGTGTTTGGACATTTGTCCGTCGAGAGACGCATTGGGATCATAAGAGTCTCTATTATGATAAGGAACCCTTGTCTTTCCTATAGTACTTTGATTGGTTAACCGAACATCTTCCCATCTAAGTTCTGATTCTTCAACTGGACAGATCCAATATGAATCCGTCATGCTAAGAGCTAGATTCTTTATCAGATAGAGTTCCGGGTTTATAGCACCAGCCATCTTCATGACCTGTTTCATATCTTCTCTTGTGCTTGGAAATGGTCTATGGATCCACCAATTATTAATATCCCGAAGATTCGAACTGCCGTTCATTGGCATAAGTGTTTTGTCTGTTACGTCAAAATCGACCAAATTTCCCGTTACTGGATTGAATTCTACAATTGCACACTCATTATTCAGATGCATTAAGAAATAATAATCATTTTCGGGCATATTTTTCTCTCACTTCTTTTAATCTGTCTTTTGATTGCTTGTGGAGAAGATAATCTTTAACAGCCAATCTAACAACTGCTTGATAGGCTTCAAGTGCGTTAGTGTCAGTTAATAACTTTTTTGTTTTCCAAGCAAGGTTTTCTTGTTCATCATCTACAAGCACTAATAGTTGATGACCTTCGTCATCTTTGGTCCACTTATACTTGACACCAAGGTATTCGCCTTCGGTTCCGGTTAAGAAATCGTGTCTGTCATCGACTAACTTTTCCATTGTGTTTCCTCGTGCTATCGTCTATAGCTATCATAGAAAAAGGTAAGCCTCTTTCTTTTACTGTTCTCTTAAGAAACATTCTTATAGCAGTAGACATATCAATTCCAAGATCATCGAAAATCTCGGTTGCTTCCTGCCTGAGTTCATCATCAACTCTTACTTGAATAACTGAAGATGCCATATAATTCACTCCTTATTTTATAATACAATTATAATACATTGTATTACAGCTAGCAAGCGACAACAAACATGAAAAATTTCTATATTGTTGGTTCTTCATCATCAACGTCAGGATCAGCAGCCGGAGCAGAAAAACTAAATCCAATAGCATGGCTTTTATATTTCTCAACCATATATCTGCCCTTTCCATAATGTTGATATTATTCGAAAGTTGTATAATATAACTGTTCGCCTTAGCTTTTAGCTAAGATCATGAAAGTTATGTTCATTCAACTTTCGGGAAAGCTCGCAAATGGATTGCGGGCTTTTCTTTATATTAAAAAGCAGCTCACGTGAGCTGCTTCAGATTAATCAACCTTAGGGAATTTATTTATCAATCGCTTCTTCCGGCGATACTCCGTCTATTTCGAAATAATCAAATATCCAGATCTACATCGAGATTACCGGCAGGCTCTTCCAAGCCTTCCTGTTGCACTTCCTCTGACACCTTCATAGAACAATCAAGCTCTGACTTATAGTAATCTACCGCTTCAATCAATGAATTGAAATAATGGCCGTAACCCCAAGATGTGGTGTTACCGTCTTTATCATATTCAGGATAATGAGCTATAATCCAACGGCCATGATTGGTGATACTTTCCCCCTTATCAAGAAGACAGTATTCAGGCCACTTTTCGATTATCTTATAACCAAATCTAACATCTTGTGCCATTTATACTCTCCTAACAACCTTTCAGAAATCTGATCGATTACCCCGTATGTCAACCATACGGGGTAATGCGTTTAAAGATCAGATATCAATATCATCGTCGACATCGGGTTCTTCGTCTTTATCAACGTTCTGTTCGAGTCTTGCCATATACTCTTTACATGATTCAAACAGTTTTTCTACCGAGTCATAATGATAGACATGATCGGACAACTGCTCCTGGGGATCGACCATATTCTGGTTGATATCCCTTACCATGTTCTCAAGATCCGCATAATTGCCTCTGTCCGGAACAACGATAAACTCGTTTACTGAAGACGGAAGTATCACATAGTCTCCGCCAAACATCTCAGACAGCTGATCCATAACGCCGGGATAGAAAAGCACTGAAGCACCATTTACCATCTTGGAATTGCTTACGATTGCCATCTTACTGCAGTCCGAGAAATTCGGATCGTTCTTCATATCTTCCGATATGGCTTCCGGGCACGTACGCGAGATAACATTCATCATCGATTCAATCTTAACCGGCAATATCTCAGGCGAGTTTTCAATCGCATCATTTAATACCGTCTCTGCATCGACACCATAATGTTCAAGCAGATCGTTATTTACGATTGTACTTGCAATGCCGTCGTTTGATGCGTTTACAGCTATATGGCAAGTAATAACCAGGTCATCTACAATCTTGTGAGGAACATTATCAATAAGCTCAATGTTCCTTTCAACACTACTTACACGGATGAATAATTGCTTCTTGGCATTTTCATAATTTAGAAGCCACGACATGCTCTGAATATGTTCGGGAGCTTTCATGTCTCCCATCGGAGTAAAGTTGATTGGATCGTTCTTAGTACAAGCCTTTTCTGCATCGGCAAAGAGCTGTTCCTTATCGACGTTATACATCTCCATGAGAGGTGTACTTACCGTAACAACAGACTTTCCATAGGCATCTGACATGGAATCAAGACGAAAAGCAACAACTTCTGCCATATCTCCGATCATCCTATGAGGTGTATCCTTCAAGATTGGAGAGTCACCTGGAATCATACGAAGATAAAGACTATCCTTGACCTGCCCGTAGTCTTTGATAAAAGTCGCAATAGGGTTCTCTTGTTCCTTAATTACAGACAAATTGGCATTGATTGTGCTGCAAAGACTTTCAACAATGGAATCAATGTCCTTTCCGTCCCGGAGAAGATCGTTCTTATAAATGTCATTAAGCCTAAAGGCCATAGACATTTTTGAATCGGGAATTGATACCATAAGTCTGTCGGTTACACCGTCAGGTGAATTAATAGTATCGAGCTTGAGAGAGATCTCTTTCATCCCTCTGTCGTTGAGCTTTGATCTCACACGATAAAGCACGTCCGACTGGAATCTTTTGAAGTTTGTCATGTTCATTTACCTTCTTTCTTTGTTTTTTGCCGTGTTCGCTTCGGCGTTTTTTATTCATAAAAAAACAGCCCCGAAGGACTGCTTTGATATGCTGATTTTATTTATTTCACTAGATGTCTATTTCATCATCAACATTAGGCTCATTTATTTGAATATCCGGTTGATTCTGAGGTCCGGTTAAACAATTTTCGCTAAGGAATACTTTAAGATTATCCTTATTATTCTCGTTGTCATAGTAGTGAGTTAATGCATCATAAAACTCTAATTTTTTGCTAACCGGTATAGAAAAGATACCCAAACCATTTTGAATCATAAACATATTAGCAAATAAGGTTGCAGTTCTTTTATTGCCATCGTTAAACAGCTGAGCTTTACAAATATAACAAAATAGATCTAACGCACCATCAATTGTATTGTTTGTTGCAAGCTGCTTGATTTTTGCATCAATTTCCGTTTTAGGCGGCGGAAGTTCAGGATAGTAATCTTTTCCATCAAATAACGGAACACGTATTGGCTCGTCATACATATCACGGACAGAGCCAGCATTTATAACCGTATACTTCCCCGCTAATCTATTTAATTGACATAGAGATTCAAGGTTGATTTCATCGTCTATGTGATTAAACAGCCATTTCCAAGCATTTTTCAAATCAGTAACTGCGTTAATGTCGTCTACTGAATGACCAGCAATGCTCATCCCGTCGCAGATTGTCTGAGTCTCAGGAAAGGTAACACCAATTCCTTCTATATTAGCAGAGCGGTATATACTCTCAACCATATACTTTTTTGCGAGTAAAACATTTCTGCCTTTATCCATGCTTCTTCTCCCTCTTTTTTGCTTCTTATGTACTATTTTATCACAGGTGCGTACCTACCTATATGTCAATGTCTTCGTCTTCTTCAAGATCACTTTCAGCATTGATATCTGTTTCCGGTTTCTCTTCGTTAGCTTTGTCGTAGCGGTTTTCTATATTTCTAAAGAATTCAATCGCCTCTTCAATAGAATCGCACGGTTTACTACATCCTAAATGTTTGATTCCATTATCATAGTCAACCCCGATAAAAGCCTGGCCGCTTCTCTCGTCGCAGGTTTCATAGTGGTCGATTCCTATAGTGTAGAATTCTTTTTTTGATTTATAAGCAATAAACTCATTGAATTCTCCGTTGAATCGAGTATCTGGATAAAAACGGATCCCGAGCTGCTCCCCAATTAGCATTGAAATCTGCTCTATTGTCATATTGTGCCAGTCTGGATAGTTAATTACACCCGGGAGATCAAAAAACGAGAGCTGATAACCCATAGTTATTCCTCTAAACCGTTCGCATGTTCACAGCTGTATATCTCTAATAATGCCATTGTATAAAGATCTATATTTATCAAGCTAGCATTAAAACTGTCTTTGAAATAGTCTTCTATTTCTTTATTACTCATCCCAATAGCCCTCTTACCACCTACAAGGGCCCTTATAGCTTCTTGCGTGAGTGTCTCATATACCAATTCCTTTCTAAAAACACAGAAGCGAAAACCGGCACCGCCAGAGGGATTTGACGGCTGCCGGTTCACTTTATGGTGAGAAGGATTTGAGATTGATTTATTAAATTTCTAAACCCGTATCTAACGGATCCATTTCTGGTGCATCTACTTCTATGTCACCTTCTTCAAGTTCTAACTTCTTTTTGTGGGTTTTAACATTAACATAGTAAGTAAACCATCCATCATTAAACTTATAATAGCAATTACATGCTCTGTCAGGATCCAGCTCCAGTTTGCGCTCATAAGCATATTCCATCATGGCTTCATTAAGCTCTTTGTTTAGATGCTGCCATTCTGGATCCTGAGAATATTTCTCATAATCATTAGGATGAGTATCATGAATTGCATGATAATCTCCCATTTTTCTCATAGCTTCAGAATATTTATCCCATGCAGTCATAATATTACCTCTCAAATCTCTGGAGTTTCCGGCTCTTCATAAAAATACTCTTCAGGCTGTTCGATAGAATCCGGTTCCGGAATCGGATCTAAGACAGCTTCCTCAATACTTTCTTTCTGAATCTCATGTTCTATTGGCAATTCTTTTTCTTTTGAAATTGCAGGTTTACGACCATACTCAATATCTAAAGCAATTAAGCTGATCTGTAACTTCCTATCCTTATCAATATATGAACTGATCGAACCGGCAATGCTTACATTCTGGCCTTTGATAAGATACTTGCTTGCATTCTCAGCTTGCTTCCCCCAAACGGTCACCGTAATATAATCTGGTTTACCGTCATTGCCATGACCATTGTCTACAGCAAGATTAAGATAGCAGAAGCTTTTGCCTTTCTCCGACTGTCTAAGGATTGGAGCTTTAGTCAGGTTTCCGTTAATAATGAAAATGTTGTTCGCGTTCATGTTCATTTTTCCTCTCATAAAAAAAGCACTCCCGAAGGAGCGCTGTCAAATTTGTTTACACTTATACATTTTGATTATAACACCACAAAAAAATCCGTCAACATTTTTTTGTTTCAGGCTAGTTTCAATGTAAGTTTTTTTGATGAGATTTGATGCCTGATTTTTAAGCGGGACAAATTTGTCCCAATTGTCACACCGGTGGTAGTTTTAAGGTAACTCGATAGTAACTTTTCGGTAACTTTCAGCAACGCAAAACCCTAAAAGCATTGAATTTATTGCGTTTCAAGGCTTATAAACCTTAACTTAAACTTAACTTGTGCAAATATGTTTTTAAGAAATACTTACTTAAATAAAGGATCAGAAAATAAGCAAAAAAAAGCACCAATCATTTGATTGGTGCTTTGGCTCCCCGAACAGGACTTGAACCTGTGACATTTCGGTTAACAGCCGAACGCTCTACCGACTGAGCTATCGAGGAATTTAATCCGGCAGCAATCTATCTTCCCAGGCCGTTACCAGCCAAGTATTGTCGACGCCAGTGAGCTTAACTTCTGTGTTCGGAATGGGAACAGGTGTGGCCTCACCGCAATCACCACCGG
>SVIZ01000033.1 GCA_015069205.1 Oscillospiraceae bacterium | reverse complement strand
CCGAACTGGCTGTGACTGCTTCACATAAAGAGATCTCTTTGCGAAGCTTTTTGATCTTTCCGGAAGCAACATTGATCTCAGCTTTTGTTTGCAGGATCAACGGAGCATCGTTATTACGCTCAGCACGCTCCTTGACCGTATAGAGCTTACGCCTTTCTACAATCTGGTGTTTCAGCTCAGATTGCAGTGACTCCTTTTTGCTTTGAAGAGAGAATACGTCATCGATCTTATGCTGATAGAGATAATCCATCTGCTCGATATATTGGTCGAGTTTGGCGATATCTTCTCTCAAGGCATACGGGATATATTCTCGCTTGGTTCTTTTGGACCTATGGGAGTATGAGAATAGCTTTATAACATAGAATCTGTACTGAGAAGACAGGGCTGTCTCATTCGGTCGCGGATTAAATGCCGGATATGAAGACTTTTCCATTAATAAAGGCGTACCCGGAACTGCCGTGTTCTCGATGATACGCCTTCTTATGGAATCATATTCGTAGTTTTGGCCCAGACCTCGGAACCTGAAATAGCCCTTGGCGCCCGGCGGCTTAAGGCCGGGATGCTCATACGGGGTACCGTCAGGTTTATAGAACTTGAATTCATATCCGAGTTCTTTCATCGTTCTGGCGAAGTCTCGTTCGCTTCGCGACTGACTAATCGCATAATCGATGTCATCACGGATAGATCCTCGTACAGTCTTCTTGCCTTGTTTCTCATCACGCCACTCGGCATAAGATTTTCCTCGTTTGTGATCAGGATCCTTAACTACATGGAGATTGTATTCTTTGCATAGCCTGTCATTTACGATCCTCATCCGGCGATAATCTTCTATGGTACGACGATACTTATAACCATCCATAAACGAAACGGAATTAACTACCATATGGTTATGGTAATGACCGGTATTAAGGTGTGTTGCTACAACTACCTCAAATCTGTCGCCCCATAATTCCTGTGCAAGCTTAACTCCGATCTCATGTGCCTTCTCAGCAGTTATCTCGCCCTCGCCTTCGCGAAAAGACTGATAACCGTGATAAGCTAACCTTCCGTCGGTCTTGCCCCAGTACTGCTTGGTGTTCATAAACTCTTCCAGGGCAGTATCGGGATTACAGTTGATTCCGGTTACATACATCATCTGTTCGGTCTTCTCCGGATTAACGGAGTAGTCAATGACATCACCGACAGCTTGACGTGCTGCGATCGCTTCTGAACTTAGCTCAGGTTTCTCCTTTGTCTTCTCCGGGTTCATGATATAGTCGAGAGCACTACCGACTTTTGTGTTTACGGCCCAGACTGATGTTACTGCCATTAGTCGTCTCCTTTCTTGGGACGGTAGGTCTCATATATCAAGTTAAGGATCTCACGAATATCGTCGGCACATCTTTCCAGTTCCAAAGGATGCGCTATGCCAAGCACATTCAGTTTCTTCAGAAGCTGATTGAGGTTACTTCCGATCCTCTTGAGCTCCCGGATAAGATAGTTCAGATCAGCCGGAGGTGCAGCTACGACAATTTCGCCCATAAGCAACCTTCGGGCATACTCGCTTAACCTTAACCCGGCTTTGTCCTGATTCTTTTTGATTGCATCAAGCTCAGTCTGTGTGACACGGAAATGAACCTGAACCATTCGATCTTCTTTTTTGTCTGCCATAGCTTCCTCCTTTCAAATTGTTAATGTGATGGTTTAGTGAAGACACTATACTTTGTGATGTCATATCTGCCGTCAGGACCTCGGATTCGATTCCGCTCAATATATCCAAGTTCTTCCAATTCCTTCAGAAGATCTGAGACGGATTCTTTACCGGATCTCATCTCATCCGACAGATTCTTAAGAGAACAGTCGTACCCATGCGGCCAGTTACAGAGAATGGCATAAAGTGCCTTTGCCTTTGGAGATACGAGTCTGTCCTCGATGAGAGTTTTCGAGACCAGGCAGTAGTCGATCAGGATTTTGTCGTCCACGGTTATCACCCCCTTTCTCTTGACATAAGGCCTGTCATTACGACTCGGAATGGAATAGCAAGCAACGCGTTTGTGTACACAAACACAGGAAGCTTGTCAGGGAGACCCTGAGACCCCATGAAAAGCCTTCGGCTTTTTACTCGGACGGGACTGACTCGGTCGGGACCGAATCAGCTGTCGTCGCGGTTGTCGCTTCGGTGGCAGCCAACGTCTGGACTGTCGTCGGAGCTGTGGTCTCAGGTGGAGTTGTCTCCGTTGCTTGCTCTGTAACTTCTGTCTCTTCCGGCAAAATAAGAGGAGCCACTTCGTCATAAGCTGCTGTGACGATCACATCGTCCATGCAGATATTGATCGTTGAGAAGTCTCTATAGATCCGATAGACGATATATCCCCTCTTGGTTCTTCCGGGCTGAACTTTCTTGTCGTTGAAGAGAAGGCCTTCCTCAAAGAAGTCTTTGAATTCCTGACGATACTCAACGGAGAAGATTTCCTCGTTATCGAGATATAATCCGATATTCCTCTTGCTGATATCCTGTTCTTTCTCTGACAGGTTCGTGTAAGACACGCTCACCAAAAGGTAGTGCATCGTCTCACCATAATCAGTAACCACATCGAATGAATTGATCCCGGTCACGCCGAACTCAAACGTTTCAGCTTTACCCGGGGATCCGACCAGATATGTTGCCTGAGTAGTTTCTTCCGTACTGTCAGTGCCTTCACTAGTAAAAGAGCACCCGGCCATCGTAGCCAAGGTGCTCGCCATAAGCAGTAACGCTACTGCTCGTCTAAATTGTTTCATCTCCTTATGGCCTCCTTCTTAGGTTTAATTTGGTCCCTATTGGACTGAAGATACTCGTTATAGTCTTTTCCTGATGGTGGCGGCTGATCTTTCACGACATACTTTCCGTTGAGAAGTCCCTTAATAGTCTTTGCTGCGTTTCGCCCGGGTTCGTCATTATCCAGATGAAGATATATATGACTTATATCCGGATAATCCTTCAGAAACTGTTCGAGCGCTTTTGGCAGGGAACTACCGCCGATTCCTGCAAGTGACAAATAAGTCTCTTTTCGCCAGTTGCCACCTCGTAACTTGACACAGGTTGCATACGACAGAAGGTCAGGAACAGCTTCAAAAACATGAACTTTCCTGGGATGCTCGGCTCTCATCAGCCTGAAGGCAAATCGTTTGTCACTTCCTTTAACATCACCCTTGTACGGGGTTGTAGTTGAACGCATGGATCCGTGCTTCGGATTACCTTGCTTGTCGTAGCCGACGAAAACAACATTGCCGTACTTGGCAGTCTCAAAGATCAGTTTATGATCGATACACCATTTTGTGATCTCAGGATCTATCCCACGGCTAGCAAGATACGTACTGACACGTGTCGTGTCGCTGCTCAGTTCCGGCATGACGAATTCTTTGGGAGGGCTTTCAGTTTGTTTTATAGCTGGTAGCGGCTCCGTGATGTTTCCGATGATCCGCTCAACAGCATCTCGAAAAGGCATTCCTTTGACCTTGATCAGATAATCCAGGGCAGACTTTCCGCCGATCTGTCGAGAGAACCAACACCACTTACCATTGTTAATGATGAGCGAGTCATGCTCCACTGTAGAAAAAACATTCCCGGAAACATGCTTGAGGTTCCCGGGTTCGTAGTAAGTAAGATATGTCAGCAAGTCCATCTCACGGGCTCGCTGAATGTCTTCTTTGGGTATTAGTTGCACATAAGTTGCTCCTTCCTTTAAGATTTGGCCGTCTGGCCATGTAAAATCTGATATAAAAAAACCATGGATATATGTCCATGGTCTTATGTGTTTAAATAACGATCTTCAAAATCCCTGTAGCTATGATGTTCTGAACTTCAGGTACTCCTCAACGTTTAAATAATTAATCTCTCCGCAAGAAGTATTTTCACCACGATAGATTACGTATTTGCCTTTAATCTTACCGTATCTTCTGGATGTCAAAGCACATTTTTCTTTATCTGCGATATGTCGGTACTGTTCGGCAACAATTTCCTTGCTATACTTAACTTCGTATATTTCGCAATTCAGTTCTTTAGGGTCGAACACAACCATATCAAACTCACCTACGGGGAACTGAAGCTTAAACACTTTTTTATTCGGATATGCAAGTTTTGTTTCCAAAAGAATAATATCTTCCATCATTCTTCCTCGTATCTCGGAAAGGAGTCTGTCTATAATTCGCTGTCTTTCCTTTATCGACAATTCCTGAAACTCAGAATCAAGAAGTATATTTGTTGTTATCGCCTCTGCTTGAGCATATCTCATTCCGGGCTGCGTAATAATAGTTATCTTGCCTTTCCTGCTTACCTCCGGAAGTGATTCCAGATCGATCTCCATAATAAGATCCAGCATAGCGAGGTATTCTTTGATCTGACTCATGTGATCAGCATCAATATCTATGCTCTGATCTTCCTTGTTCAGAATATCAAGCATCTTCATAATGCCTGATGTCACTTCGTCTACATCCATATGTTCTTTGATATTGATAGGTTTCTCACGGTCTCTAAGAAGATTTGATGCAGTTACTGAAATATCATGCGACCGGAACGTCCTTTCTATAACATCTTTTGTGAAACTGTGGTTTATGTTTTCAACAACTCTGTTTATAACATTTGTTAATTCGCCACGTTCATACAGATCAAGCAACAGTCTGAAATGTCCGCCATATTGATATGACTTCAGCGAGTGCTGGATATTTCTTGCTATAGCTGTATCTATATATTCTTCTGTGTGTTTAGAATCAGAAAAAGGTGCATCGACGTTATAATTTATACCGCTTAGACTCATGGTTCCTCCATAGCGGATATATTCGTCTATCCCACGGATTCCCAACACTTCCTCGAATTCCCGGTACGGAATAAATGTCGTGTGAAGCAGAATGCATCTGTCATACAATTGCTCTTCTTTGGTGAATGCAAAGCCAAGCGAATCTGTTCCTGACAATACGATTTTCATCCCGCTGCTGGCATAGATATCTGAGAAGATTGCTGCTCCCTCGACAAAATCTTCCATTAATGTTACCTCATCAATGAATACGTATTTGAAGCCATTCTTCTCCAACATTTTCAGATCAGCATCAACATCGGCAAGCGTATCATTCACCGTCACCTGAATAAAGGCAGCCTTTTTAAACTCAGCCGGAGACAGTTCAGTAAGTATCTGCCTTATCATCGTTGTTTTGCCGGTTCGCCTCAGACCATAAATGATCAGAACTTTATCCTGCCTTGGACCCAAAACATAATCCCTAAGCACACTGATACACTCTCTTTTCTTGTACTTTCTGGTAAGTTCGATCTGCGATTCGAGGTTGCTTCCGGTTCTGACCATCGTTTTAAAGTTCAGATTATCAGCGGATTGCTTTGTGCTCTTCGGAGCCAAGCGTTTTAGATCCTTCAGTTCTTTCTCCAATGCTTTTCGTTTTTCGATTTTATCTTTTAACGACGGAAGCTCCTCAAAACTTACATAGTTCTCAAGCCTTTTACCATCTCGCATGATCCTGTGGTAAAAGTACTCTTTGCCCTTTATAGTCTTTTTCGTAATGCTTCCCTCAGGCAGCATAGCAATCTTGCTTTCCAATTCTGCTATTTTGTAGTTGATGTCATCATTCATAAGAATACTCTCCAAATATAGTTATACCCATTATACCCAATTCACATATTTGCGCAAGGGTATAGCA
This sequence comes from Oscillospiraceae bacterium, assembly GCA_015069205.1. Lineage (GTDB taxonomy): Bacteria > Bacillota > Clostridia > Saccharofermentanales > Saccharofermentanaceae > Saccharofermentans. The sequence goes on along the minus strand of SVIZ01000033.1, from coordinate 2,390 downwards.
GGTATAATGACACTGTTATGGAGAAATTTTTGATAACATCGCGGCCGTGCTCCTTTCTTTAAAATTTGGCCGTGCAACCATGTAAATTCATGTAATAAAAAAGCCTTGAATGTTAGTCCAAAGCCTCAAGTGTTTCGTGGTTGCGTTGAAATGAAAAGGGCTCAAAGATTGAAGCTCCGAGCCTTGTCCATTGTTCTTGTATTTAATCGTTATCCCAGATATTTCCTATGAGAATTCTTAACCGTAGAATCTTTAATAACCGTGTACAGCAAGGTTGTCGATATCTGCTGGTGACCGAGCATCCTCTGAACCTGTTCAATCGGCATACCTTTCTCGAGAGCTGCAGTTGCACAGGATCTCCTATATCTATGCGGGTGGCAGTGATCAACATTGCATCTTATTCCGAGACGCTTGAGCATTATCTCTATGCCGCCTTCGGTTAATCGCTTCGCAGGTTTTCTGATAGAAACAAAAAGAGACGGGTTATCATCATCCCTTGACGCTAAGTATTCCTTAAGGTGAAGTTTTGTCCTGGCGTCAAAATATGTGATGCGTTCTTTGTCACCCTTACCAAGGACCTTAACTTCTCGCTCTTCGAAGTTGACATCAGTGCGGTTGAGTTTTACAAGTTCTCCAACACGCATACCGGTCGAGAAAAGGAACTCAACTATCGCAAGATCCCTCAGGTATTTGCAACCATCCCTAAGTTTCTCGAGCTCTTCATCGGAGTATGCCGCCTTTACTTTCTTTGTGACCTTGATCTTATGGATCTTTCTTAAAGGACTGATAAAGATATAATCCTCATCTTCAAGCCAATGATATAAGCTCGAAAGGTTACGTCTTATCCCATCAATGGTCGCTTTACTAACGTTATGCTCTACACGATATTCAGCCAGATATGTTCTTATATCGTCCGTAGTTATCGTACAGATATTCTTATCGATCTTTTCCAGCATCTTTTCAACAGTAAAGCGATACAGATCCAGAGTCTTTTCAGATCTGCCTTCCAGTCGCTTCGATTCCAGGAATATGTTCAGGATCTCCTCTGATGGCTTAAGGGGTTCGCCGAACTCGCTTTCAACCATGATCTCTTCAAGAACGGTGTTGAGTTTGACCATTTGACTGTTATCTATTACTTTCGACATCCTGTGAAGGATGGTATTTACTTCTTCTTGTTTCATATTTAATCTCCCGATAGTCTGATTTGACCCTAAGGGCCATGTAAAAAAGAGGAGGAACCCGAAATCGAATTCCTCCTCAAACGTTCTCAGACTCTTAAGGAGTTCTTGCGCTGCTCTCTTTGATGTCTGATACGTCTTCGCTGCTCATGCTCAACGAGTTCACGGATGCTGATATGCTTCAAGGCAAGACACCGTGCGACCATATCGATCGCATCGGGCCCATATGCCATGACTTCCTGCATATTCATATCACGCTCATTGAAATCTTTAAGGAACTGGCTATCAAAAAGTACGCCCTTGATGTTTTCTGAAGGACTTGTTTTGACAGAAGTGCAGTAACCGGATACTACTCCGGTTACTCTGTCATCTTCCCAAAGGATCTTTCTGATATGCTCAAAGTCCAAAAGCTCGCTTTCGCTGCAGTCCGCTAAGACTTTCGAGCAATTCGCCTTAGTCTCCTCGATATACTCAGCGTAAGTCATCTTGCGCCGCCTTTTCTCTGCTGCACCTTCTGAGCATACTTCAAGCCGGTCTCAAGAACCTTGGTCTTGGCATCGTAGTGATAGCACTGAGCGGAGAGAATGTCTCTGGGCTCAAGCACAGTCTCGTTGACGTTCTTGATCATGGCATTGAGATCCTTAGCCTTAGGCTTTCCGTCATCCTTGATAAGGATAAACTCATGGACGGAGGAAGGAAGCATATAGAAGCTTCCGCCGATTGCCTCAGCAGCCTTCTCGCAGAAGTCGGGATAACCGGCTACAGCAGCGCCCTGGAAACCGCTCTTGTTAGTAGCGATATAGGTTACGATGCCAGCATCTTCAGGAGTCGGAAGGTTCTCTGCCTCAATGAGGTTCTTGATCATGTCACCGAGAGGTGTAAAAACAATAGGCTCATTTGCAAGAGAGTTCTTCTCAGCATCAGCAAAAAGCTGAGCTTCATCAATGCCGTACATATCCATAAGGGGTCTTGAGACCACTACGCAAGATCTGCCGTTCGCATCGGAAAGACCGTCTATGTGGATATTTACGACAAGCGCCATATCCGCGACCATCTTGTGCGGAGTGTCCTTAAGGATGGGAGAGTTACCGGGGATCATCCTGAGATAAGTCTGATTCTTTACGTTGTCATAGTCGGAAATGAGGTTCTTAACTTCATTTTCCTTGTTCTTGATCACATCTATGCTTTCCTCGATAGTATTAACCATCTTGA
>SVIZ01000019.1 GCA_015069205.1 Oscillospiraceae bacterium | reverse complement strand
AAGGACTGACTCCTTGCCAGGCAAGGAATCAGTCCTTATACTCATTTTAAATCGTCCAACTTCGAGGGTTCACTTCACCAAAGGTGCCTCTTTTTGTTTCCTGTTTTGTATCTTGACACGATGTCAGAATGCTGTAGAATGATATTGACACAGTGTCAGAATACGATTCACAAAAGAGGATTTACTTATGCCCAAAGGATCGCCGGAATTAACTGCAGCCAGAAAAGAAGAGATAATCAGCGCATGTGAACAGCTCTACAAGACCATGAGCTTTAAGGACATTACGTTAAAAGAGATCGGTAATGTCACATCCTTTACGAGAACTTCGATCTATAACTATTTTCAGACTAAAGAGGAGATATTCCTCGCTCTCTATACCAGGGAATACGACCGCTGGAACGAGGATCTTCAGGGCATTCTTAATGAGAATGCGAAGCTTTCAAAAAAGCAGCTGTCAGAGAAGATTGCTTCTTCTATAGCTAAAAGGGAACAGCTCCTGAAACTCCTTTCCGTGAATAACTACGATATGGAGTCAAACAGCAGGCCGGAGCTCTTGGTGTCATTCAAGGTCTCATACGGAGAATCCTTGAGAAATATCCAAACGATACTTAAGAAGTTCTGTCCGGATATGAATGAAGCAGATATAAAGAGCTTCATATATGTTTTCTTCCCGTTTATGTTCGGCATCTATCCTTATACAACGGTAACTGATAAGCAGCGTGAAGCTATGAATAAAGCAAATGTTGATTTCACTTATCAGACGATATTCGAGATAACAAACAACTGTATTTTAAGACTTTTGTGATAAGGAGATTCATCATGAAATATACAAAACTAGGCAATTCGGAACTTAATGTCTCACGTATCTGCATGGGATGCATGGGTTTTGGCGAAGCAAAGACCGGACAGCACAGCTGGACTTTGGACGAGGAGCATTCCAGAGAGATCATTAAGAGAGGTTTAGATCTCGGAGTAAATTTCTACGATACCGCTATCGCATATCAGAGCGGTACGAGTGAGCAGTATGTAGGAAGGGCACTCCGCGATTTTGCGAAGCGTGAAGACGTTGTTGTCGCTACCAAATTCCTTCCTCGCACTCCGGATGAGATCGAAAGAGGGATCACAGGTCAGCAGCATATCGAGAACATGATCAACACGAGCCTTTCAAATCTCGGTATGGATTATGTGGATCTTTATATCTATCACATGTGGGACTGGAATACACCAATATACGATATCCTGGATGGTCTTAACCGTGTCGTTAAGGAAGGCAAAGCCCGTTATATCGGAATCTCAAACTGCTTTGCATGGCAGATAGCAAAGGCAAATGCAATTGCAGAAAAGGAAGGTTTTGCAAAGTTTGTATCAATTCAGGGTCACTATAATCTGATATTCCGTGAAGAAGAAAGAGAGATGGTTCCTTATTGTGATGAAGAGAACATCGCTCTTACTCCATACAGCGCACTTGCAAGCGGACGCCTGTCAAGAAAACCCGGTGAAGCAGTTACAAAGAGAGCAGCAGAAGACAGCTATGCAAAATTCAAATACGATGCAACAGCAGATACGGATAACGTGATCATCGGAAGAGTCAGTGAGATCGCGGAAAAGCGCGGAGTTACGATGACTGAAGTATCGCTTGCATGGCTTCTTACTAAGGTTACAGCACCTGTTGTCGGTGCAACGAAAATGCATCACATCGAAGGTGCGGTAAAAGCAACTGAACTTGAACTTACAGAAGATGAGATCAGGTATCTCGAGGAACCTTATGTTCCGCATCCGCTAGCAGGAGTCATGGCTCAAAACAAGCCTTCGAATTCAAAAGAAAAACATGTCTGGTCCACGGGAAGTCAGAAGATTAAGGAGGATAATTGATATGAGTGAAAAGATCGTTCAGACAGCAGGAAGACAGCAGCTCGGTGAATTTGCGCCGATGTTCGCACACCTTAACGATGATGTCCTTTTCGGAGAAGTCTGGAATGACGGAACCATAGATGTAAAGACCAGATGCATTATCACCGTAGTGTCACTGATGGCATCGGGAATTACCGATTCTTCGCTTATCTACCATCTTCAGAATGCAAAAGCCCACGGAGTTACAAAAGAAGAGATAGCTTCGATAATCACACATGCGACGATGTATGTCGGCTGGCCTAAGGGCTGGGCTGTTTTCCGCCTTGCAAAAGAAGTCTGGAATGAAGAGATCCCGGTCATGTCGGATAAGGACAGGTATCAGAATTCTATCTGTTTCCCGATCGGTGATCCGAATCCTTATGGCGAATTTTTTGTCGGTCAGAGTTATCTGGCTCAGATATCAGCAGAGCAGGTTCCTGTTTTCAATGTGACCTTCGAACCCGGATGCAGGAATAACTGGCATATCCATCATGCGAAAAACGGTGGCGGTCAGATGCTTATCTGCATCGGAGGCAGAGGTTATTATCAGGAATGGGGTAAGGAAGCTGTTGAGATGACTCCCGGAACCGTGATAAATATTCCTGCCGAAGTAAAGCACTGGCACGGTGCGGCTCCGGATTCATGGTTCTCGCATCTTGCAATTGAAGTCGCCGGCGAAGAGACGAGCAATGAGTGGCTCGAAAAAGTTGACGGTGAAGAATACGGAAAACTGAAATAAAGGGATTATATATGAAAAAACTAGTATCAATTTTGACAGCAGGCCTTATGATTTTCGGGCTTACAGGCGGATTACGGTAATTACAAGGGGTAGGCCATATGCAGGGAAATAATAACGGCACATTGGCAAGAAGGATAATAGATGTCGTTCTGACAGTTCTGATGCTCTGCCTTATGGCCTATCAGGTGACCGGCACTTTGCTCCATGAATGGATCGGTATTGCGATGACCCTGATGGTAATTATCCATCAGATCCTGAACAGAAAATGGTACGGTGCATTTTTCAAGGGCAAGTATAACGCTTACAGGATCATCAATACCATTCTTACGGTTTTGGTAGTGCTTTCGTTTGCATTTACGGCTGTTTGCGGTATGTCGATGTCCACGCATGCCGTGCCTTTCCTGTACGGAATACTGAAGATCTCGTTTGCGAGAAGAATGCACCTCTCGATGTCTGTCTGGTCATTCATATTGATGGGACTTCATTTGGGTGTTCATATTCCTGCGATTACGGCAAAGATTAAGATGCCGGGTAAACTCAAGACTTTATTGGGCATTATATTTTGCGCACTTGCGGGAACCGGACTGTTCCTGTTCCTCAGATCCGTAATGACGCAGTATATGTTTTTCCGTTCGGCATTTGCATTTTTCGATTATGAGAGATCGGGCATATCCGTATTTGGCGAAAACATACTGATAATGATCTTCTGGGTATTTACCGGAACTCATGTTGCTCTTCTTTGCGGAAAGAACAATGGTAAGGAAGAGGGTAAAAACAACACACTTATCTCCGTTATTTACGTGATGGCAGCTGTGATCTTAGGACTAGTTCTTCATTTTGCTGTTCCTTAAAAAGATGCGCAGAACACTGGAGAACCAGACTGGAACAGCGTTCCGGAAACATCCGCTGTAATAACGGCAGAGAGCACGGAAGAGACTTCGGAGGTAACACTACAAATCCTTCTTCATTTCTTCCGGAAGATGTAGAAAAATGGCTTGATTCGAATGGAATCAAGCCATAAAGAAATCCGTCTGAAAGTACTTAGGTTACTCTCTTTCGCTGATAGGGTGATATTTGACTTTGGACTGAACGCTCTTGTAAGCAGGGCGGATGATCTTGCCCTTGCCGTTGAGTTCTTCGATCCTGTGAGCTGACCATCCTGATATTCTTGCAATGGCAAAGAGGGGAGTGTAGAGCTCCATCGGGATGCCGAGCATTGAATAAACGAATCCGCTGTAGAAGTCGATGTTGGCAGATACGCCCTTATAGATCTTGCGCTCTGCGGCGATAAGATCTGCGGAGAGTTTTTCGACTCTTTCGTAGAACTCGAATTCCTTGGTGCGGCCCTTCTCTGCAGAGAGATCTTTTACGTAACGCTTGAATATCTGGGCTCTCGGATCTGAGATAGAGTAGATCGCATGTCCCATACCATAGATTACGCCTGAATGGTCGAATGCATCCTTGTGCAGGATCCTCTCAAGATAAGCGAGGATCTCGTCGTTGTCTTCCCAGTCGGAAATGCTTCTCTCGAGTTCCTTGAACATCTTTACTACCATGATGTTTGCTCCACCGTGCTTGGGACCCTTGAGTGAGCTCAAAGCAGCAACTACGGAAGCATATGTATCCGTGCCTGAACTTGTAACGACATGAGTCGTGAATGTGGAGTTGTTACCGCCGCCGTGTTCAGCATGGAGCATGAGAGATACGTCGAGGATCTTTGCCTCCAGAGGTGTGAACTTGTTGTCAGCCCTAAGCATGTAGAGGAAGTTCTCTGCAATGGAAAGATCCGGTCTCGGTCTGTGAACTACGAGAGAATCACGGTCGAGGTAATAGCGCATTGCGTTGTAGCTGTGTACTGCAAGGCTGGGGAAGATGGATATGAGTTCCAGAGACTGTCTTAAGACATTCGGAATGGAGATATCCGCAGCCTGGGTATCGTAAGCGTAGAGGTTCAAGACACCTCTCTGGATATTGTTCATCAGGTCAGAAGAAGGCTTCTGCATGATTACGTCCCTGAAGAAATTTTTGGGCATCTTTGACCTGGATTCTGCAAGAAGCACCCTGAAATCCCTTAATTCCTGTTCGTTCGGAAGTTTGCCAAACAGAAGAAGATATGTGGTCTCTTCGAAACCGCAGTGCATATCTTCAGGCTGTCCCTTGATCATGTCTTTTACGTTGATTCCGCGATAGTATAATTCGCCGGGTGCGGGAACAGTCTTTCCGTCTACTTCCTTTGTTGCGTTAACTTCGGAAATCTTTGTTAATCCGGTTAATACGCCCTTACCGTTAATGTCTCTGAGGCCGCGCTTGACATCATATTTGGTGTAGAGCATCGGATCTATGGCGTTAGACTGGCAGATCTCAGCAAGACGCATGATCTCAGGTGTGATCTTCGAATAGTTGTTAGTGGCCATAAGTCCTCTCCTTTCTGAGGCATAGTAGTCATGTTTTTATTTGACACAACTTAAATATTCTAAATGATTGAGACACAAGACGCAATTAAATCAGGTATCCGCCGTTCGCGCCGATTATCTGTCCCGTGATGAACGAAGCCTTATCGGACTGAAGGAAAAACATGACTTCAGCGATTTCGTCCGGTGATCCGAGCTTGCCGAGCGGAGTATCGTCGCAGATGACCTTCTTTGCTTCATCATCGTATCCGCTCATCATGTCAGTATCGATCGCGCCAGGTGAGACAGCATTGACTCTGATACCTGAAGGTCCCAATTCTTTGGCAAGAGCCTTGATATAAGAATCGACGGCGCCTTTGCTCGCTGAGTATAACGCCTCGCAGGATGCACCTGTCTGTCCCCACATGGAAGAAGTAGCAAGAATAACGCCTTTGCCTTGTCTGACCATGTATGGAATAACTGCGCCTGCAAGGTTAAACAGGCCGCCGAAATTCGTATCCATCACGTCTCTGTAGTCCTGGTACTTGAAGTCTTGTGCAAGTCCAGAAACGGCGATTCCCGCATTTGAAATGAGTACGTCAACCGGACCGTTTTCTCCGACCGCTTTTTCTACAGCGCTTTTGACGGAGTCAGGATCCCTGACGTCGCATTGCAGGTATAAAACGCCTTCTACGGCATTATCAGGTGTTCCGGTACGGCTTAAAGACGAGACTTTATAACCTTTTCCGGCGAAAAGGCTTACACATGCTCTTCCGATTCCTCTGGTGCCACCGGAGATTATAAGATGAGACATAGCTTTATCCCCCTAAACTTAATCCTATCTGCTCTATTGTACACGATTCCGGGAAGCCTTGCTTCAGGAATGGTTTTACAACGGTTAACTTTAACTTTATAATATGCAAGTTGAACCGGAGGATCAGAATATGTCTAAATCTAAGAATAAGGGTAATAAGCCTGACCAGAATAATAAACAGAGCAGTGAAGAGACCAACGTAAAGGTCGACAAGGAAGTCGAAGAAAAGGTCTCTGAAGAAACCGCTGAAGAATCAGTAGAAGAAACAGCCGATGAGGTTGCCGGTGAAGTTGCCGATGAAGTAAAGACTGAAGAGCCTGCCGAAGAGGACAAAGGTGATAAGGCTGACGAAGCCGGAGAACCCGTTAAGGCTGAAGTGAAGGAGGAGAAAAAGGCCGGATCTTCCAAGAATAAGCCTATGTCAAAAAAGGCTAAGGAAAGGGAAGCAAATGCCAAGTTCAGAGCTCTCCCTTTCTCTGAAAAGTGCAAGAAGGATCCTGTGATCCCTGTCTGCATTGCTCTGGTTTTCGTTGCGATCATCGTAGCTGTAATATACTTTACTGTTCCTAACGCAATCACTCCTTCTATGGGCATGACCCTTGATGAGTTCAATACAAGATTTAATGATACAGAGGTCGTACATTCACTTCTTGGCAGTGGTCTTGATTTCCGCTATGGCAATGTGCCTTATGTTGATCCGGCTGTTGAACCGAGCATCTTGGGAGATCAGGCAACTGTAACAGGCAATCCCTCATATGTTGACTTCTTCTCAGGCCCTTCAAAGTCCACGATCAATTCAGGTATTGAAGGAGCTACAAGAAGGAATGACGGTGAACTCGCTTATGTGAGGTTATATGTTGAATATGGCGAAGATTTCAATCCCGTATGGATGCTTTTGTCTTCCACTTTCCAGACACTTTATCCCGAGTTGAACATGACACAGGCAATGGATCTTGCCCTGGCTAAGCTCGGTGAGTACAACGGGGATACAAAATTCTACGTAAAGGGAGACTATGGCTTCAGGATCGTTCCCGTCAAGAAAGGTGAGGTCACATATATCGTTATTGATGTAGTGCCCAAGAAGATCCTTAACGATGCTGACATCAGAGAATACATTGCTGATACCAGCGCTTCTGCAACCGTTGCGACTGAATCTGTCGACACGGCAGCAACTTCTGTTGCGTCGACTTAAGATGTAAAAATCCCGTTTTGAGGACAAAATGAAAAAGAAAAAGGAGTTTCCGTTTTGGAAACTCCTTTTTAATTCTGGCAGGGGAGACACGATTTGAACGCGCAACCGGCGGTTTTGGAGACCGCTGCTCTACCGTTGAGCCACTCCCCTATTTGCAACGAACAGTTTAATCGTTGGTTTGCACTATGTCAAGGGTAATGTTAAGATTGTCTCGACTTTATTTATATTAAATAAGGAGTGCAGCTCTATGAGATTGGCAGTTATCGGTACCGGTAATATGGGTAAGGCCCTTTTGGGCGGTTTTGTAAATGGCGGAGTCATCAAGCCTGAAGAGGCATGGTGCTTTGATGTATATACGGAAGCATGCACAAAGTGTGCGGCAGACCTGGGCGTTAATGCGGCTTCTTCCGCTAAAGAGGCGGTTGAAGGTGCTGATTATGTCTTAATGGCTGTAAAGCCCATTCATTTCGATGATGCGTTAAAGAGTATTAAGGACAGCCTTAAGCCCGGTGCGATCGTTCTTTCGATCGCTGCTGCAGTTACATGCGCAAGGATCGGCGGCATTCTCGGTGAAGGCAGAAAGTTCGTAAGGATCATGCCCAATACTCCCGCACAGGTAGGACTTGGTGTAGCCGCTGTTTGTCCTGTCGGATTAAGCGATGAGGAGTCCGGATTTGTCCTCAAGCTCCTTGGTACATGCGGAGAGACGATCCTCTGTGATGAGAATACATTGGATGCCATCGGATGCGTTTCCGGTACAGGTCCTGCTTATGTAATGCTCTTTATCGAAGCTATGGCAGATGCAGCCGTAAGCCTCGGAATCAAGAGAGCAGATGCTCTTAAGATCGCTGCTGCCACCGTAGCAGGTTCAGGCAAGCTCGCTCTTGAGACAGGTACACATCCTGCAGTTTTGAAGGATATGGTATGTTCCCCCGGAGGAACAACGATCGCAGGCGTCATGGCACTTGAAGAGAACGGATTGAGAAATGCCGTAATCAAGTCAGTTACTGCAGCTTATGACAAGACTCAGGAGATGAAGGGCAATAAGTAAGCCCTGATCCGGATAATATATGGCAGTAATCAGCGAAGTCACAATATATACCGACGGAGCGTGTTCCGGTAATCCGGGCCCCGGTGGCTGGGCCGCTATCCTTATGGCCGGCGGTGCAAAAAAAGAAATGTCCGGCGGTGAGCGTGATACCACTAACAACCGTATGGAACTTATGGCCGTAATAGAAGGTCTTAAGGCTTTAAAGCGCCCGTGCAAGGTCGACATCTACAGCGACAGTGCTTATGTGGTAAATGCTTTCGAACAGAACTGGATAGGGAAGTGGGTCAAAAACGGCTGGAAGAACAGTGCAAAGGCCGAGGTTGCTAACAGCGACCTTTGGAAAGAACTGATCAATCTGACCTCCATGCATAATGTGACCTTTCATAAGGTTAAGGGCCATGCTGACAATGAATTCAACAACCGCTGTGACGAACTTGCCGTTAGGGAATGGAAGAAGATCAGCGAGGGTAAAGGATAAGAATAATGGGTAAGATCAATTGCAGTGATGACATGCTGTATGAGAAGACGATATCTTCGGAAACTGTTTTCGAAGGCAGGGTCTTCAACGTTGAGATAAAAGAGATTACTACGCCTGCAGGCGGTAAGAGCACCAGAGAGATCGTTGTTCATCATGGCGGAGCCTGCATTCTGCCAGTTGACGATGAAGGCAACTGCTATCTCGTAAAACAGTTCAGAAGCCCTTTTGAGAAGGTTATGCTCGAAGCACCTGCGGGAAAGATCGAGAAGGGTGAAGAGCCTTTTGACTGCGTATCCCGTGAAATAACAGAAGAGACAGGTTTTGTTGCAGATAAGATCGAATGTGTAGGCTCAATTGTAGCCACACCCGGTTACTGCAGCGAGATCATCACGCTTTATATCGGCACCGGCCTTAAGTATGAGGGCGGCAATCCGGATGAGAACGAATACATCGCCACTGTAAAGATGCCGCTTAAAGAAGCCGTTAAGATGGCTGATGAAGGCGCAATTACCGATGCCAAGACACAGGTATTGCTTTACAAGGCTGCCAGGAGGTTAGGAATTTGAGCAGAGATACTTCACGCAAAGAGGCAGCGGGAATCGTACTGTTCTTCGTTGCGATTGCAATAATCCTCATCTTCTATCTTCCTGTAACTCTTACGGGCATAATAGGTGCTGCAGTTAAGAGCTTTTTCTTAGGTCTTATCGGTGTTGCTGCTTATGCAATACCTGTCTATATCCTCTATGTCGCATTGGATGTCTTTTTCGAGAAGAGACAGGGCGTATCGGGAATCAGAGTCAGAAGTATCATCCTTCTCCTTGTATCCGTTTCGGCCCTTCTTGCACTCGTTTCAATGGACATGGATTATTTCGAGAAGATCTGCGAAAACGCGGAAGGAAAGACTTCCGCGCTCAAAGCTCTGTCGCTTTTGTGGGAATCTGGTACCGAATCAGCAAAGATCACCAATCCCTTGAGCAGCGGACCGGTCCTTACAGGCGGTATCATCGGAGGATCTATCGCAGTAGCTCTTTTCCAGGTTACCGGTAAAGTCATCAGCGTTCTTGCGATCGTTGTTTTCCTTCTTACCCAGATCCTTCTTGTATTCAGAGTATCGCTCAAGGCTACTGCCAAGAAGACGGCACAGGCTATTGCCACTACTTCCGGTAAGGTTTACAGCTCTGTTGTAAGCCATAAGCACCAGAATCAGAAAGATCCTAATTACCGGATCTATTCCGGCAACGGTTATGGTGACCCGAATCCGAATCCACAGAGACAGCAGAGAAGACCTGCCGGTACGACAGTCATCACATATGGTGACAACGGCATGATCTCACCCAATAACCGCACAAGCGGATCATCTCCTTTCGTTCAGAATCAGGTCCATATGTCTTCCGAGAAGCAGGGGCCGTTCATGACAAATCTCCCGATCGACGGAACAACCGGATTCACGGACGTCGAGAAGCTCACCGGAGGCCAGATACACCCTGTATCACAGGAACCGGGCAAGCTCACATTCAACGAGAAGGAATACGATGTTACGAAGGGTGCCGATGCTGATGCAGATTTTGCTTATACGACAGATCCCGTAAGCGTTCCCGGTTCGGCAAAGCTCAAGAAAAAGAGAAAGGGACTCTCATTCCTTGAAAACGATAAGGAACAGGATTTCTATGATCTTGATCCTTCTGATAAAAAGGCATCTGAACCGGATTACGACGGTGATATCTACAGCGGTACTGAAGATCCTTATGAGATCAGTGAAGATGCAGAAGGTTCCGGATACGATTATTCCGAGCCTGAGCGTTCTGTCAGAGAACCCAGGATCAAACCTTCAATGTATGACAAACTTACTGAAGGCGGAGTGCCTCAGGAGGTTCCTTATACGGCACCTGTTGCTCCTGCAGCTGACAACAGCGGAATCACCATCAATGCTGGTAATGACAATACGGAAAGCTTCAGCAGAACTGAGGGCAGGATCCTCAAGACTTCATCTCACGAGAAGGCTCCCCAGACTTCTTCAGGTGTTGAGTTTGCCGAAGAGACCAAAAAGCATGAGGCTGAGCGCCGGAACCAGATAAGAAGACTCAGAAACTATAAACCTGCACCGACATCCTGTCTTGCTCCTGATATCAAGCAGAAAACAGACGCGGATCTTGAGAGAAAACTTAAGGCTAAGGCTCACAAGCTTGAAGAGGCTCTTAAGAGCTTCGGTATCAGCGCCGAAGTCATTAATATTACACATGGTCCTTCGATCACGAGATTTGAGTTAACGCTTGAGACAGGTACAAAGGTATCAAGAGTAACGGGACTTCAGGATGACATTATGCTCGCGATGGCTGCGATCTCAATCAGAATCGAAGCTCCTATCCCGGGTAAGAGTGCCATCGGTATCGAGATTCCAAATGATTCGCCTACGGCAGTACAGCTCAGAGGTCTTGTCGAGACAAAGGAATTCAGGGCAGCAACACCTCTTACTGTTGCACTCGGCAGAGATATTCCGGGCAGGCCTATCTATTGTGATCTTGCCAAGATGCCTCACCTCATGATCGCAGGATCTACCGGTTCAGGTAAGTCAGTATGTATCAACTCGATCCTTACGAGTATCCTTGTTCATTCTTCACCTGAAGAAGTGCGCATGATCCTCGTAGACCCTAAGGTTGTTGAGCTCTCGGTCTATAACGGTGTACCGCATCTTATCATGCCCGTCATCACTGATCCGAAGAAAGCAGCAGGTGCGCTCAACTGGGCCGTTACTGAGATGCAGAGAAGATATAAGCTTTTCGAAGAAGGCCAGGTAAGAGACATAAAGGGCTTTAATGAAAAATACAAGAATAATCCTGAAGTCGAGCATCTGCCGCTGATCCTTATCGTAATCGACGAGCTTGCGGAGCTCATGATGGTTGCTGCTAAGGAAGTAGAGACATATATCTCAAGACTTGCCGCGCTTGCAAGAGCTGCAGGTATCCATTTGCTCATCGCAACACAGAGACCTTCAGTTGATGTCATTACGGGTGTAATCAAGGCCAACATCGGTTCAAGGATCGCATTTGCCGTTACGTCAGGTGTTGACTCAAGAACCATCCTTGACCAGATAGGTGCCGAGAAACTTCTGGGTAAGGGCGACATGCTCTATGCTCCTATGACGGCTCCACAGCCGGTAAGAGGACAGGGTGCGTTCCTTTCTGATAATGAAGTTGAAACCGTCGTTGAATTCCTTAAAAAGACATACGGCTCAATGTACGATGAGACCATCATCAAGGATATCGACAGAGTTACTGCAGGAGGAGATCAGGCTTCAGGCTCCTCATCAGGCAACGGTTCTTCAGGCGGCGGATCTGATGCTGACGATATGTTTAACCAGGCAGTTCAGACCGTTATCGAGAACGGCAGCGCAAGCGTATCCGTTCTTCAGAGAAGATTAGGTATCGGTTATCCGAGAGCCGCCAGACTCATAGATGAACTTGAGAAGGCTAAGGTCATCGGACCTTTTGAAGGAAGCAAGCCCAGAAAGATACTGATTACAGAGACTGAATGGCTTGAGATGCAGGCAAGGAACAGCAGCAATGATTGATAAAACAGAAATTTTGAACAGTAAAGCATCAGCTCTTGTTGAGCTTTGTAAGAAAAAAGGTGTATCCGTCGGATTTGCAGAAAGCTTAACGGGTGGAATGATCTCATCTTCCGTTGTTAATATTCCCGGTGCCTCTGCTGTTTTTAAGGGTTCTGTTGTCTCTTACACCAATGAGATAAAAGAGAGAGTCTTGGGCGTATCTGAAGACATAATTACTGTCAATACTGAAGTGTCCGCTGAATGTGCTGAAGCTATGGCAATCGGCGCAGCAAGAACACTTGGTGTTGAGTTGGTTATTTCAGTTACGGGTATTGCCGGTCCCACAGGTGAGCTTCTGGGTAAACCTGTCGGTACTGTCTATATGGGATATTACTACGAAGGTCCTGACTTCTTCGGTGAATTAACAGGCTCAGTAAGGCTGAATCTCACAGGTGACAGGGATGCTATACGCACCGGTACAGTTTTGGCCGCATTAGACCTTGCCTCAAAGCTTGTAAAGGAAGGTAAAGCTTAAGTGGCAGAAAATAAGACTGTGGAGAATAATCCTGCTGTAACTCCTCGTAAGAAAAAGGGGATGAGCTTTGCTTTATCGGCATTGATCGTCGGTATCGGAACGATAATCGTTAAGATGTCAGGTCTTATCCGCGATAACATCGTATCGACAAGATTCAGCCAGGATATTTTCCGTGACGGATATTCTCTTGCTTTCAATATCCCCGATCTTTTCTATAACCTTCTGGTCGGAGGTGCCATTTATTCAACGGTAGCTCCTTACCTAAGTGCCAAACTTGCTGTAGGCAAGGAGAAGGAAGGTGTCCGTACGGTAAGCATCTTCATATCTGTTGTATGTGTTGTAATGCTTGCAGTCTGTACGCTCGGAACCATATTCTCAGAGCCTATCTACGCTTTATATGCTCTGGGTAATGATGAAATCGATTCACAGGTTTTGTCACTTGCGGCTCAGGCATCCAAATTCCTTTTCCCGCAGATATTTTTCATAATGCTTGCAGCTCTTTGCAACGGCATACTTACTGCTTACAGAAAGTTCACTATAACTTCATTCGGACCTGTCCTTTATAACATTCTTGTTATTCTTGCGATATTCCTTATGGGCGGCAACTCTCAGAGAAATCTCGTAATGACAACAGGAGGAATCCTTGTTGCTACTGCAATCTACTTTGTATGCCAGTACTCACTTGGTTTTAGGCAGATGAGACAGTTCAGGTTCGTCTTTAAGCCTGCCGATAAGGAATTTCTCATGCTGTTCAGGCGTGCGATACCTATCCTTATCTCTGCTTCTATCACACAGATCAATGTCGTTGTATTGAATCACTTTGCATTGCTTTTCGATGAGGGAAGCGTATGGGGATTCAGAAATGCATCTACCATTTGGCAGATCCCTTATACAGTATTCGTTGTCGCTATCACTACCGTCATGACTCCTGAACTTGCAGGAGATTATGAGTCTAAGAATTTTTCTAAGGCTTCAGATCTTGTCTCGAGTTCAATGAAGAGTGCTCTGTTCATGACTATTCCTTCAGCAGCGATTATCGCAGTTTTGAATCTCGATGTTGTTAAAGCCATTTATCAGTGGAACTCAGCTTATACTGACCGTAATGCACAGACAGCCGCGACCTTCCTTTTGGGCTTCTGCAGCGCTATCGTGACTGCAACGGTCATCCACGTTTTCAATCAGGCATTCTATGCTATCGGAAAGACCAAAATCCCGTTGTTTGCAGGCATTTTGGGACTTGTTATCAATCCTTTGGCATGCCAGGTGATGATATCCTTGGGGGTTGGTCCGTTATCACTTTCTCTTGCATATTCATTTACCAATATCTGCCAGATGGTAATGCTTGCCATCGCATATTGCAGAAATAAGGAACTTGCTCCTCACGGTATCGTGAAATTCCTTATTAAAGCCGGTGCCAGTGTTGCTATTATGGCCGCGGTTACTTTCGTTATAAACAGGTTATATCCTGCTCATGGCGGTAAGATCACCCAGCTAGCTATCGATGCGGCTAAGGGCGGGATAGCACTTGTTGTTTACTTCGCAATGGCTTTGATCTTCCGTATGGAAGAAGCCACTTATTGGATTGCAAAGATCAAGCGTATGTTTAAGAAGGGCTCTTCGAAAAAGGCTGCTTCCTGAATCTTGTGTCCTTTTAGGAAGATGCATCGATGAATAAGTTAACTGCAAGACTAATAGCTGCAACAGTTGTGTTAAGTACTGTTTTCGGCATGACGTCGTGCAGGGGCGTTACGATTGAGACAATCATTGAGACGGACGTAAACATAAAGATATTAACCGTTGGTGATCACACGGAAGTTACGACAGTTCCGGAGGAAACGACTATGGAAAGCACGAAGGAAACAACCATGGCAACGACAACGGAAACCACAGCCGGGACTTTAACTGAGACAGGACCGTCGGAAACGGCTGAGACAGAGGAGGCTGAAGAGACAGTTTCAGAAGAGATTGAGTATGAGTCTATGTCTCCTCAATGGGTAACTGATCTTCCTCAGGCAAATGATGAAAATATAAGACAGTTAGTGATCGTTGCAGGTTATGGAATGGACAGCACTTCGGCTGCAGTTAACATGCATCAGCGTAATTCCGACGGCAACTGGGTCCAGATCCTTTCAACGCCCGGTAATGTAGGTTGGAACGGCCTTTGCTTTGATGAGGACCGCTATGAAGGATGCGGACAGACTCCTATTGGTGTTTATCACTTTACATGCGCATTCGGTATTGCTGAAGATCCGGGATGTTCGATGCCGTATATCCAGGTAGATGACGACATGTACTGGTCAGGCGACATGCGCGAAGGAATGCATTATAACGAGATGGTCGATATCAACGATTATCCCGATCTTGATACATCAAACAGTGAGCATCTTATAGATTACGATTCCGCTTATCAATATTGTCTCAATATAAGTTTTAATGAAGATGGTACACCTGGCAGAGGATCTGCGATATTCCTTCATTGCCCGGGTCAGAATTCTTACACGCTCGGCTGTGTAGCTGTACCTGAATACATCATGGTTCAGATCCTTCAGTGTGTTGAGCCTGACTGCGTAATAATCATAGACACAGTTGATAATCTGAACGCTGCTTTCTGAAAAATAATTCAATTTTGCATTTTACGAAGCCTCATTTGCAACAAGTGAGGCTTCTTGTTGTATGGGCGTTTTTGTTCCGTTACTATGCTCTCGACGCTTAGTTCTTTGCTGATGGCGGCTCATGTTTATCTGGCAGACAGCAATATTGCTGCTCAGTATTCCGTATACTGTCTCAACGGCTTTGCGGTATCTTCAGCCGCTTCTGTTTTTCTTCTTGCAGTGCTTGCCGTATATTTCGTGGTTTATTTTTCAAGACGCAGAAAGAACATCTGAATTGCCTTATTATTCTTTCTTTTGAGTGCGAAAAGACTGGCGGTGTTTCTTTATAATCAGGACATCGTCAGATCGTAACGGAGGATATGGAATCATGTGTTTGATATGTGACCGCATTGAGATGATAAAGAACGGAACCAATCCGTATTTTGTAAAAGAACTTGAGACCGGATATGTTGTTATGGGTGATAACCAGCATTTCTACGGCTATTCACTATTTCTGTATAAGAATCACGATTACACAGAGCTATTCCAGCTTGATATGGAAGAGCGCACAAAGTTCATGCAGGAGATGTCCATGGTCGCTGAGGCGACGGCTAAGGCATTTGCTCCGGAGAAGATGAACTATGAACTTCTCGGCATGGGAGACGCACATCTTCACTGGCATCTTTATCCCAGACGTAAAGGTGATATCGGCAATTACGGACATAACGGTGTGGGTCCTGTGTGGAGCATGCCTTTTTCTGAGATCTATGCCGATGAGAACCGTCCTTCAACAGAAGAGCTTGATATGATGAAATCAAAATTGCTTACAAAATTGGAACAATTACTTAACCAATGAAATTCAAACCATTGTTATAATGGATCCATGGAGGCAGTTTTATGGAAACAGACTATAAAAGCAAAGTAACAATGGATCCTTCAGGCTTTGTACTGCTTGCAGATTATGTTCCCTCGATAGTACAGGAAATAAGATATTATTCCACTTATAATTTCATCGGCGATAAGATCGACGGATATGAACAGCCTTGCGCGATAATTACCAAAGAGGCGGCAAGAGCGCTTAAGACGGTAAGCAACGAGTTTAATGTCCAGGGCTACAGGATGAAAGTGTTTGACTGTTACAGGCCTCAATGTGCCGTAAAGCATTTCGTCATGTGGGGTATAGAAGATAACGACATCCGCATGAAAGACTATTTTTATCCTGATCTCGTAAAGCAGGAACTTTTCTCCAAAGGTTATGTCGCGTCCAAGTCTTCGCACAGCAGGGGGAGCACTATAGACCTTACTCTGCTTGACATGAAGACCGGTAAGGAAGTCGACATGGGAAGTCCTTTCGACATGTTCAGCGAGGTGTCCCATCCTGATTACAGGGGTATTACCGATGAGCAGTATAACAACAGGATGATTTTAAGAAATTGTATGCTCAGGAATGGTTTTGAACCAATCGACTGTGAGTGGTGGCATTTTACCCTTAAAGATGAGCCGTATCCGGATACTTATTTTGAATTTCCGGTATCAGCTGATTACTTATTAAAGGGGAGATAGTTTGTTAATACTTTGTTTTGAAAGTTAAAAAAATATTGTGATATACTGAACCATATAAATTAAATAAGCCTGTGTGCTGAACAAGGAGGTATTCAAATGCTGAATATCAACAAGACGATCACAAACGGTAAAGCTGTTTTCGCATTGGAAGGAAGACTTGATACAAATACTTCTGTAGAGCTTGATGCAGCGCTCAGTCCCGTACTCGACACTATTAATGAACTGGTATTTGACCTTAGTGCTCTTGAGTATATTTCTTCTGCAGGACTCAGAGTTCTCCTTGCTACTCACAAGAGTCTTTCCAAGAAGGGCGGGATGAAGGTTACCAACGTTAATGAGATGATCATGGAGATCTTTGAAGTAACCGGTTTCTCAGACATTTTAACTATCGAGTAATTTCATCTTTGAGGCCTCGCGGTTATGAGCGTTGATCTTAATTCCAGAAGTTTTAAGATTAGGGCCTGGGCGGGGTCTTTAATTTTCCTGATAGGTTTTGCTTTAGCGATCGGCGGTGCGATGTTCCTTCATACGGAACAGCTGACGCCGATCTTTATTATGAATGTTGCGATGGATCTTTGTGCTATGATCCTTGGTTACATTCTATACATCTGCGCTGTTTTGGATAAACAGTGGAACGGAGCAAACCTCGATTATTTCCTGATGATGATAATTACCGTTTTTGTTGGCCTTTATGCTGATGAGATCTGCTGGCTTACTGACGGAAAGCCTGAACTCAGGATATTGTGCATTGCTTCAAATACTGTTTTTTATTGTGTTACTCCGATAGTAGTTTATCTTTTCTGGCGTTATGTTCTTACCTTCCTTAATGTTGAGAAGGACAGGAGCTATAAGTTTGATGTTGCTTTCAGGATCGGCCTTGGTGTTTCTCTTCTTGTAAGGCTGCTCAACATATTCTTCGGATATCTGTTTACCGTAGATGCAAATGGTGTCTATCACAGGAGTTCGACATTTACGCTTGCGTATATCTATTCTTTTGCAGTAACTGTTCTAACTCTTATTCTCGTTGTTGTTGCCAGAAAAAGATTCAAACGTTATCAGATCATTGCTTTGTTCATATATACGCTTGTACCGGTCGGTGTTGGTATCGTATCGATATTCATTTATGGTATCTCGCTGCTTTGTCCGGTCTATATGACAACGCTGCTTTTGATCTACTGCATTCTTAATGTTGTTCAGGGACAGGAAAAATCCGTTGCGGAGAATGAGCTCCATATGGCTGCCGCTATTCAGGAAACCATGCTGCCCAGTACATTCCCGCCTTATCCCGACAGACATGAATTCGATATCTTTGCTTCGATGTCTCCTGCAAAGGAAGTCGGCGGAGATTTTTATGACTTCTTTTTGATCGATGATGATCACCTTGCACTCGTAATTGCCGACGTATCCGGAAAGGGTGTTCCTGCTGCTCTTTACATGATGGTCACCAAGGCAATGATAAAGAGCCAGACACTCGTTTTGGGCAAGGAAGGAAGTACGTCCGAGATACTCTGCAATCTTAACGATCAGCTCTGCGAGAAAAACACGCTTAACATGTTTGTTACCGTGTGGCTTGGCATCGTAACTATCTCCACAGGCGAGCTAATTTATTCAAATGCAGGTCATGAGTATCCGATATTTAAGAGGGGAGAGGAGCCTTTCTCAGTACTCAAAGAGAAGCATTCACCTCCTTTGGGCTGCATGGAAGGTATAAAGTACAAGGAATTTAAAACAAAGCTTGATCCCGGTGATATCGTTTTCCTTTACACCGATGGTGTAGCCGAAGCGACGAACCTTAATAATGAACTGTTTGGTCTGGACAGGATGCTCAAATCGCTTAATGATGATTCACGCGGAGAAAGAGCTGCGGTTGATATTGATTTTGACATGAGATACAGCGTAGATCTTTTCGTAAATGGAGCACCACAGTTTGACGATCTTACAATGCTGACGTTTAAGTATTACGGAGGTGGACCGATGAATATAGAGGATTCAACTTATGACGAGCTCACCGTGAAAGCTGATGTAAATAATCTTGATAAAGTTCAGGGATTTATAGATGAAAGACTTGAAGCTGCTGAATGTTCAATGAAGGCTCAGACACAGATCGACGTTGCTGTAGAGGAGATATACGTAAACATCTGCCATTATGCATATAAAGATAAGGATGGTAAGGGTGACGCTAAAATTAAGATGAAGATAAATGATGGTGTAGCCGAAATCGTTTTCGAAGATTCCGGAATTAAGTACGATCCTCTCTCAAATGAGGAACCTGATATTACTCTATCGGCAGAGGAAAGAGAGATCGGAGGCCTCGGTATCTTCATTACAAAAAAGACCATGGATGAAGTCTTGTACGAATATAAAGATGGCAGGAATGTTCTGACGCTTCGGAAAAAAATCTGATTTCCGTGGGGTGCTTATATGGCCAGTATTAAATATAAATATGTAAGGATCCAGGGCAAGGAATTAGCCCGTAATACCATGACAGGAAAAGGTATATTCAGCATGTGCTGGGACCTTATCAGGAATGACACAATGGATGAGGAAGATGCATCTCTTTTCCGTGAGATCGATTCCTGGTTTTCTGAAAACCTTCCGTGGCCCGAACCGTGTATGCGTCAGGAACCCGTAATCTGCTGGTTTAAGATGGAGAATACGGAAGAGATGATGAAGATGATCCGGCCTGCTCTCTGGCTTCTCGAAAGATATAACCATCCGTACTATCTTGTTTATACGAATACTCCGGGAGAGATTGTTTACGAGGATAAATTCCAGATCTGCACTATAGCAGACGTGCGGATAGATGATGTTCCGCAATCGTGGGCAGAAGAATCCGGTGCGCCGGGGTTGAACGATAATTAATATGAAGTAATGAAAACGGGGTGGCTCATAAAGATCACCCCGTTCCCGTTATTAGTTTTAATTCAGATCAAAAAGACTTGTAGATTGCTATCTCGACATCGGAATTGACGATGTGTACTGTAACGTCGTCTGCAAGGTTTGCAACGATAGATTTCTCAAGTTCGTCTTTTGCTGCTTCAACCTGGATCGTTTCCGCCTTCTCAATTGATGCCACGTAAGTGCTCATAGACCAGGAGTAGCTTCCTGCATATGAACCTGCCTGGCATCCGAGTGCCATTAAGCCAAGTGCCTGTTCAGTCATTGCTTTTGTCTCGGGATCGTCGGGAAGCGTAACGGTTGAGATCATGTCGCGGATCTTGCCCATAAAACCTTTTGCGGCAGCATTCTTGCCTGAAGTGGATACGGCAAGAAGTTCTTTTCTTGTCTGGAGATCCATAGGAATTTCTGTCTTCAGGTGAATCTCAACAGTGCTGTCTTTTGCTTCAAGCCAGAAATCGCCCTTAAGCTCACCTGTAAAGTTGCGCATAAGTTCAATGAGCTCTTCGGAAAGTAAACGAAGACGTAGAGCTGACTTATGGTCAAGGCCACAGAAAGCCGCTGTTTTCTCTGTAAGCTCCAATGCCTTATCCTTATCTGTTCCAGCAGGAGTGATGCTGATAAATTCTGTCTTCATATGGTTTCCTCCCAAAGAGAAATAATTTCTTATAGAAAGATTATAGCATTCAAATATGTCAAACCTCGTCAGAAATGTATAAGTATTTTGAATTTCGTATTAACTTTCAGACTGTTGGTGTCATTTTTTTTTATTAGGTAATGGTTTTGAAAAGAAGGCATGTTATTATGATTTCATTATGAAAATACTTGTAATCAACAAACTTCTTAAAGCGCACCATAAAGAACATATACTGAAGACCGCTTCTGAGATCGGAGGCAGTGTTCTCTTCGTTGAGTCCGAGGCTGAGATCCCTGATGAGTATCAGGACTGTGAGATAATATATGGTTTTGGAATGGGTAATGTTGCCCGCAATAAAAACCTCAAGTGGATTTCAGTACCGTCAGCAGGTGTTGATTATCTTATGAAGCCCGGTGTGTTCGCAAATGAAGATTGTCTTATAACCAACTCCACCGGTGCTTACGGCGTGACCATTGCAGAGCATATCATCGCCGTATCTCTTTTGATGATGCGTAAACTGGATTATTCGTATAGCGAATCACTTAAAGCTATCTGGAGCAGCCCTAAGCCTCAGAGATCACTCAAGGATTCAAGGATTCTTGTTCTCGGAACAGGTGACATAGGTTGTTGCTTTGCAAGAAGAGCGAAGGCGTTTGAACCTCATAGCATTACGGGTGTATGCAGAAGCGGAATGTGTAAAGACAGATCTTTTGACCGTGTGTTTAAGACGGATTCTTTAGATGAGCTTCTTCCTGAAACTGATCTTCTTGTCATGAGCCTGCCGGATACTCCTGAGACAAGGAATATTCTTTCACGTGAGAGAATTGCGCTTCTTCCGAATGATGCTTATGTGGTAAATGTAGGCAGGGGATCTGCAATTGATGAAGATGCCTTAGCTGACAGTCTTGATTCCGGAAGACTTGCGGGTGCTGCTTTGGATGTGTTTAAGACCGAACCGCTTCCTGATGACAGCAGACTCTGGAATACAAAGAATCTCATCATTACACCGCATGTGGCAGGTAATCTTACTTTGGAACATACTCTTGACGTTAATGTCCGGATGTTCTGTGAGAACCTTCTTAACTACGGAAAGGGGCTTCCGCTTAAGAATCTGATTGATAAAAACAAAGGTTATTAAGCGCCTGTATTTCTTGCCGGTTTTCTTGTCAGTTCGATTACAGAATTTGTCGGTTTTTGTCTGGTTTTGTCGGAAACCCGTTTATAAGTCCCGAACTTTAGCAACTTTCAAATGGCTGAATGCCATGAAAAATAAGGGCTTTTTAAAAGGCGTGTACGATTAATGGGTCTTGTCGGTATTTGTTCTAATTTCGGAGGTTAATTTGGTTGACAAAAGTGTATCATAAACATAGAATTAACTCATAAATGAAGAACAAATGTTCAATGCTATTATTTGGAGGACAATATGGCTAAGAGTAAGAATGCCGCTAAGGGTTCAGTTGCCCAGGTTCAGGACAAGGATGAGAGAAGGAAAGCTCTTGACGCCGCTATGGCACAGATTGAGAAGCAGTTCGGCCAGGGTGCCGTAATGCGTTTAGGTGATAAGTCACAGGTTGAGATCGATACCATTCCTACAGGTGCTCTGACACTTGATATCGCACTCGGTATCGGCGGACTTCCCAGAGGCAGAATCATTGAGATTTATGGACCTGAATCTTCAGGTAAGACCACAGTAGCACTCCACTGCGTTGCAGAAGCTCAGAAGATGGGTGGCACATGCGCTTTCATCGACGCAGAACATGCGTTAGATCCGGTTTATGCAGGCAATATCGGTGTAGATGTTGATAATCTCCTTTTATCACAGCCTGATACAGGTGAGCAGGCACTCGAGATTTGCGAGACTCTTGTCAGAAGCGGATGCATTGATGTAGTAGTTATCGACTCAGTTGCTGCACTCGTTCCGAGGGCAGAGATCGAAGGCGAGATGGGTGATTCCCATGTAGGCCTTCAGGCAAGACTCATGAGCCAGGCTTTAAGAAAGCTTGCTCCTGTTGTTTCAAAGTCAAATACGATCTGCATCTTCATCAACCAGCTGCGTGAGAAGGTCGGAGTTATGTTCGGTAACCCTGAGACCACACCTGGTGGCCGTGCTCTCAAGTTCTATGCTTCAGTAAGACTTGATGTAAGAAAGGTTGAGACTCTCCGTAATGGTACAGACGTTGTCGGAAGCCATACAAGAGTTAAGGTTGTTAAGAATAAGGTTGCTCCGCCGTTTAAGGAAGCTGAATTCGACATTATGTACGGCAAGGGCGTTTCATCCGAAGGCTGCATTATCGATCTCGGTGTTGAGAATAACATCATTGATAAGAGCGGATCCTGGTTTGCATATAACGGATCAAAGATCGCCCAGGGCAGAGACGCTGCTAAGCAGTTCCTTATCGACCATCCTGATGTTAAGGATGAGATCGAAGAAAAGATCAGAGAGTCTTATATGCCTGCAGAAGACGATGATGCAGACGTTGCAGCAGGCGCTTCTGTTGAAGCACCCGAAGACGACTCTGATGATGACGATATCTTAGGAATCGATGTCTGATAATTCCACGACCAAGGAAGCCGTAACCTGTGCGATCAGGCATATCGGTACCGGTGTTTATTCTTCAGGAAAGATAAGAGCCTATCTGTTGCAGAAGGGCTATTCTGAAGATGTGTCGATCAGTGCGGTAAAGCATCTGATCGATACCGGTTATATCGATGATATGCGTGCATCGCGCAAGGTTCTTGCGGCACGTTCAGGCAAGAAACAGGAGAGCAGGCAGTATATCTATAAGCGTCTGCTCGAAGCCGGGATTGATCCTGATTGTGCTGATGATATTGTTGCAACACTTGGCAGCGACACAGATACTTGTCTCAGTTTGTTTGAAGCAACATACGGTTCCGGCTCAGGTGAGGATTACTTTGACAGGGAAGAAGAACTTCTCAAACTTGCAAAGCTAAGAGGCTATTCACTTGAGGCATCAAGAGCTGCATTCCGGTCCTTTACTCATGGCTGAATATATTACTGATCCAGTACTATCCTTGTATTATCAAGATTGGTACTGATAGTATGATTATAATATTTATTGATGAATGCGGTTGCAGGTTCACCATTCTTATCAGGATATATTGTTACGCTGAATGCAAAGCTTCCGTTTTGTTTAATGTAAAGAATCAGATGATCCGTATCTGTAGGTATATCTATTTGTGAGAAATAATTGCTCCATGCATTGTTGATGATTCCGATAACGATTTCATCGTTCAGTTCTTTTGCTTCATAATCCATTTCGGTAATTCTATATTCAGTACGGTCATATAATTCTGAAGTATCATCGCCATGCTTATAGTCACCGAAATCTATTGATTCGATTTCTGTTCTGAATCTTGCATTATCAGGAAGATCATATTGGCTGTTGATATAGTCATTGAAGCGATCTGAATAGTCTTCATTTACTTCTAAGAAACAAGGGATAAGCTGATCATAGATATTTATGTCTATATACATATAAAAGTTTGAGCCTTCAGGAAGTACAGGAGTAGTAACTTTATAATTGCCGGATTCACTATCATATAATGCGACAGTTATATTTGACGCCATTTCGTGACCGTATTTTTCCTCAAGATATTCTGTAATTACAGGCAGATCCTCCTTGAACTGCTGTTTCTTTTTCAGTTCTACCGGGACACCTACCAAAAGAATGCCCGCGATAATCCCTGCAACCAAAATAAGAGTAATAATGCTCAGTATTTTGCGTTTCCTAATATATATGAGACCGAATACCATTTGATAGATAAAACACACAGGAACAATCGGAATAACGATAAACCACTGGAGAAGATTAAACATAGCATCGAATCCATAAATATAGTGACCGCCGAATAAGCCGGATTGAACGCCGCCAACTGAGCTTAGGATTATATAGAGATATGGAAGATAGGATGCAAAGAAGAAAAATGTTCCGATTGCGCCAAAGATCTTCTTAGCAATATTCTTCTTTTCCATTGTCATACTCCTTAACTGATTTGCAGTGAAATGGCCTGTTACCTGAATATTATCAAAACTGCTTTGATTGTCAAAGCAATTTTATGATTGCCTGATATCTGCCACAATTTCAAAAACAATGTAAGTAGTTATACGGTTGGCATGTTATACTCAATCCTATTAAAGAAAAGGCAGAGATCATATGGATATTAAGATTACTCTTCTGGCTCTTGGCTGTTCCAAAAACCTTATCGACTGCGAGAATATGTCCACTGAGCTTAAGAACGCCGGTTACAATGTCATCAACGATGTCCCTGAGTCAGATATCGTTGTAATCAATACATGCGGATTCATCGAATCTGCTAAGAAGGAAGCTATAGATGCTATCCTTGAATGTGCTGACTATAAGGTTCCTAACGGAAATGTAAAGAAGATCGTTGTATCAGGCTGTCTGTCGCAGAGATATCCGGAAGATATCCTGAAGGAAATGCCTGAGGTAGATGCCGTTCTGGGCACAGCTCATTACGGTGATATCGTTGATGTCGTTGCCAAACTCGTATCAGAGATCGGCGAAGAAAATCCGGAGAAGATCAATCTTACTTCAGGTGTGGGCGGCTTTTCGCATCTTGTTAAAGACAGGGATGTATCAACTTCCGGTTATGCGTGGCTTAAGATAGGTGAAGGCTGCAGACACAGATGC
This sequence comes from Oscillospiraceae bacterium, assembly GCA_015069205.1. Taxonomy (GTDB): domain Bacteria; phylum Bacillota; class Clostridia; order Saccharofermentanales; family Saccharofermentanaceae; genus Saccharofermentans. The sequence goes on along the minus strand of SVIZ01000019.1, from coordinate 9,789 downwards.
AGTTTCTGTGCGATTCCTCTTATAAGGGGAAGCTTTGTCTCAAGGCCGATGGAAGACATTATCGAGGAAGCAAAGATCATTGCCGGAAAAGGCATTAAAGAGATCGTTCTTGCTGCCCAGGATACGACAAATTACGGCATCGAGCTTTATGGCGAGAGATGCCTTGCCAAGCTTTTAAGAAAGCTTTCCGAGATCCAAGGAATCGAACTTATCCGTGTTATGTACGGCTATATGGACGGTATTACGCCTGACCTGATCGAAGAGATGACTAATAACCCGAAGGTAGCCCACTATCTTGATATTCCGATCCAGCACGGCTCAGATAAGATCCTTAAGGCTATGTACAGAAGGGATAATGCTGAACTAATAACCGAAAGACTTGAGATGATCAGGAAGGCTATGCCTGACTGCATTATCAGAACTACGGTCATGGTCGGATTTCCGGGTGAGACAGAAGAAGACTTCAATATTCTTAAAGATAATCTTCGTAAATGGAAGTTCGACAGACTCGGCTGTTTTATCTTCTCGCCTGAAGAGGGAACACCGGCTTACGACATGCCTGATCAGATCGATGAAGAGATAAAACAGAAGAGATATGACGAGATATATGAACTCCAGAAGGAGATATCTTCTGAACAGTCTAAAAAGCGTCTCGGTACGGTTACTCGGGTCAATATCTGCTCCGTATCTGATGACGGTATCTTTTATATAGGCAGAAGTTACGGCGAATCTCCTGAGGTCGATCCTGTCATATACATTGCCTCACAGGAAGAAGAGCTGAAGATTGGTGAGTTCTACGATGCCAAGATCGTGGATTGCTCCGATGATTACGATATGACCGCCGTTACGATTTGACGGATAAATAATTTCGTATATTATTAGTGTGTCCTTTGATAAAGGACGATTACTTAGAAAGAAAAAGGTGTATTCATACCATGAATCTTCCTAACAAGCTTTCGATCTTAAGGATCGTACTTGTTCCGGTTACACTCCTCTTCATGCTGCCGGTCAATATTTTCGGATGGCAGCCGGAAGGATGGAACAACTTCATCAATACAAATGGCATGCTCGTTGCAGCGGGAGTTTTCATACTTGCATCCCTTACGGATGCGGCAGACGGCAAGATCGCGCGTAAATATAACCTTATTACCGATCTTGGTAAATTCCTTGATTCTCTTGCAGATAAGATCCTCTGCATCAGCATTATGCTGGCGTTCATCAACTTGGGCAGGCTTTCCGCATGGGCTGTTATGGTAATCATCTTAAGAGAGTTTGCCGTATCCGGTCTTCGAATGATCGCTGCTGCCAAGGGAGAGGTAATTGCCGCCAAGATGATCGGCAAGATAAAGACTGTCACCCAGATGATCGCTTTGATCTATCTTATGTTTGAGCCCTTGCTCATGAAGCTATTCGGTCTGGGCTTCGAAGGCTATCCGATCAGGATTTGTCCGGTTACGATAATCGGGGATGTACTTTTCGGAATATGTGTTATTATGACAATTGTCTCGGGTGTTGACTATCTTTTAAAGGGGAAACATTATCTTAAGGGGTAATTGTCAAATAACTTTGGCAGTCAAAATAACCTATTGACAAAAACCATAACTTACATTAAAAACAGTTTGTGGATTTATTTAGAATCGTACGGAGGTACTAATTATGACAAATGAAGAACTTTTCAACTCGATTAAGCAGATGATCGTTGATCAGCTCGGCGTAGATGAGGATACAATCACAGAAGATTCCTCTTTCGTTGATGATCTTAACGCTGATTCTCTTGACATGGTTGAGCTTGTTATGGCTATGGAGCAGGAATTCGACATCGAGATCCCTGATGATGTAGCTGAGAAGGTTGTTACCGTCAAGGATGCAGTCGAGTATATTCAGAGCCTTACAGAGGGCTAATATGCCGGAGATTATTAATCTCTGAATTAACTTATGAAGTTTAGACGGCTGGATGCGTGTGATATGCATTCAGCCGTTTCTCGTAAATATGACTATGACAGACTATACAGAATTAGAAAAAAATCTGGGATATACCTTTAAAGACAAGTCGCTCCTCGAGACGGCTTTTACCCACACGACTTATGTTTTCGAGACGGGAAGAGGTCACTGGGAGTCAAACCAGAGGTTAGAGTTCATCGGTGACGCTGTCCTGGACGTCGTTGTAGGTCAGATGCTCTACGAGCTCAAGCCTCAGGCTGACGAAGGATATCTTTCAAAGATGAGAAGTGTCTCTGTCTGCGAAAAGTCTTTTGCTGAAGTAGCAAGAAAGCTCCATCTTGGCGATTATCTGCTTCTTGGCAAGGGTGAGGCGCAGAACGGCGGTAATGACAAGGATTCGACGCTCGCCGACTGTTTTGAGTCGGTTATTGCGGCGGTATATTTTGACGGCGGATTCGAACAGGCTAGAAAATGTATCTTGAAAAATCTTACCGAAACAGTTCAGAAAGCAGTTAACGGCGAGATCTTCCTGGATTACAAGAGCAGACTGCTTGAATTGGCGCAGACCAGAGGTTTCCAGCACACCATCAGATTCGAGGTGACCGGAGAGCGAGGACCTGCCCACATGAAAGAATTCGACGTCAGTGTTTATTCGGATGATGTGCTCCTGGCAAGCGCTACGGGCCACAGCAAGAAGGATGCCGAGCAGAAGTGCGCTGAGAAGGGCATAAAGGAGTACATGAGCCTTTATCCTGATAGCGTCTGAACAGATTGTCCTACAAAAAGGGACAGTTTGAGTTTATAATGCTTGGGTGATTTATTTTAGGATCAATACGGAACTGACTATAGAATGTATCTGAAAAAGCTTGAGCTTCAGGGGTTTAAATCTTTCCCTGACTATACGTGTATCGACTTTGACCGCGGTCTTACGGCTGTGGTTGGTCCTAACGGAAGCGGAAAGTCGAATATCAGTGATGCTGTCCGCTGGGTTTTGGGCGAACAGAGCGTAAAGCAGCTCCGTGGCGGCAAGATGGAAGACGTCATCTTCAACGGTACTACCGCAAGACGTTCCATGAACTATGCCGAAGTATCCATTACTTTCGATAACTCCGACGGATATATCGATTACGATTTTCCTGAGATCTGCATCACCAGAAGACTCTACAGGTCCGGTGAATCCGAATACCAGATTAATAAAGTAAACTGCCGTCTTAAGGACATTACGGTCCTTTTCCTTGATACGGGTCTTGGCCGTGACGGCTATTCTCTCGTAGGACAGGGCAGGGTCGATGACATCCTTTCCACTAAATCCGAGGACAGAAGAAGAGTCATCGAGGAAGCTTCAGGTATCGTTAAGTACCGTGTCCGCAAGGATGAGGCCCAGAGAAAGCTTAATAGCACTGAACAAAACCTTATCAGGATCAATGACATTTTAGGCGAACTTGAAGAGCGCAAGGGACCTCTTGAAGAGCAGGCCGGAAAGGCGCGTAAGTTCAATGAGAATTACGAAGAGCTCAAAAAGCTTGAGACTTCTTTGCTCGTACATAAGATCACCGAAGCCAATAAAGAGATGGGCGATTCCGCCGGTCTTAAGGAGCAGCTCGAGAAAGAGATCCGCGAGCGTGAGGACGAGTTCGAACAGCTAAGAAAGAGCAATAACGAGATCGTTAATAAGAGCGAAGCCTTAGATAACGAGATCGAAGACAGAAGACAGGAACTCTCCGAACTAACCGAGATCGAGCACGAGGCCCAGATCGATAAGAAGGTCTCCATCGAAAGACTCAACCAGACAAACCAGAGGATCGAAGAGCTCAAGACCGACATGGAGACGACGGACGAGACCGTCGAAAAGCTCACTGCCGAACTCAATGAGAAGAAGGCAAAGGCTGACAGTCTCCTTAAGGAAGCTGACGAAGCCAAGACCTTGAGCGAGAATCTCGACAAAGAGCGTCAGGCAAAGTTCGAAGAATACGAGAACAGCCGCAAAGAGGCAGGCAAGGCCGATTCGAAGGTAAAGGCCAAGACGGAAGAGCTTTTCGAGACCAGGAAGAAGATAACTGAATGCCAGGCCGGAATTACGGCTCTGGAAGATAAGATAAGGGAGATGCAGGAGGCAAGAGCTGCTTCAGAGAGCGGCAAGGCCGAATTGTCTGCCAAGATCGAAGAAGAAGAAAAGGCATTAAACGAGATCAGGAAGATCAAGGGAGATGTCAGCAACGATATCGATGTCCGCAATAAGAAGCTTGAAGAGTTAAGAAAGCGCCAGGAAGAACTTAACCAGTTTTTTGAGGTCAACAACAAGAAGCTTTCTGCCGAAGAGTCAAAGCTCCAGACACTCAAGGACATCGAGAGACGTAAGGAAGGTTATCAGGAATCAGTCAAGCACCTGTTAGACGCTGCTGACAGCGACAGATCAGTAAAGAGCCTCATGGTAGGTGTCTTAGGTGACCTCATCAATACGGACAGCAAGTATGAGACGGCGATCGAGACCGCTTTGGGCAACTCACTCAATAACGTGGTTACCAAGAGCGAATCCGATGCTGCCGAACTTATCAATATACTCAAGGAGAGAAGACTCGGAAGAGTTACGTTCCTTCCTATCGAGAACATCAGGGCAAGATATGTCGATGACGACGATCTCCGTAAGGCAAAGAGCGTCAACGGATATATTGGCGTTGCATCCGAACTTGTTAAGAGCAGCCGTGATCTAGAAGACATCGTTGCTAACCTTTTGGGAAGGATAATCGTTGCCCACGACCTGGACAGTGCCAGAATAATAGCTTCCAAGACGGGTCGTGCTTATAAAGTAATGACACTTGAAGGCGATTCCGTTAACCCGGGCGGATCTCTGACCGGTGGTTCGTTGAGAAAGACCGGAGCAGGTACGGGTATCCTCGGAAGAAAAGCCGAGATCGAGGCTCTCACCAAGGCAGTTGCCGAATTAGAGAAGAAGCTTGAAGATTCCGAAGACCAGCGTCAGGAAGTTGATGACGGTATCGGAACAATAAGACGTGAGCTCGCCCAGCTCGGTGAACAGCTCAAGTTCTACCAGCTTGAGGAAGTTAAGGCTGAGGGTGAGTACAACAATACAAAGACAAGACTCGAAGAGACTGTAAAGACACTTACTAACTTCGATGAGAATATGCAGACCGTATCCAAGTCCAAGTTAAGACTTGAAGAGGATATGGAAGAGCTTTCACGTATCGAAGGCGAGATAAACGGGGAACTTACTGATTTCCAGGAAGAGATCGAAGAGCAGCAGAGGCTTTCCGAAGAGCAGGCTGTCAAGCTTGAGCAGGTTGTTGCAAAGGTAAGAGAAGCTGCTTCACTTGCAGAACGCAAGCTTACGGAAAGAAGCGGTATCCTTGATCTCGCAGGTCACATCAAGAGACAGATCGAGGAAGCTAAGCAGGGAAGAGAGAAATTCGATTCCTCCATTAAGGAAGCCAAAGATACAGTCAACAGCATCACTAAGGAGATCAATGACCTTGATGCCAAGATCGACGAGAATGGCAAGCAGCAGAAGGTATTGGAAGAGAAGATCGCTGAGCTCTTTGAGAAGAGGAACAGTCTCTCAGAGAATATCAAGTCATTCGGTGACAGGCTTTCTGCCAGCACGAATATCTTAAGCGATCTCCAGTCGAATCTTAATGCGCATGTATCCAAGTACGACAAGATCATTTTCGAGATCGATCAGAACAAGAACAGACTCTGGGAAGATTACGAGACAACATATGACAACATTAAGGATTCTGTTGAGCCTGTCGAGAAGGTAGGCGAGCAGACAAAGAGGATCCAGTCTCTGAAAAATTCCATCAAGGCCCTGGGTCCCGTTAACCTGGGCGCATTGCAGGAGTTCAGCGAACTGTCTGAAAGACTCGAGTTCATGACAAAGCAGAGAGATGATATCGAAGCTGCCAAGAAGGACTTGGAGCAGGTAATCGAAGACCTCCTCAACAAGATGAGATCCGAGTTTACGGCTCACTTCGATACGATCAACAGTAACTTCAGCCAGGTCTTCACGGATCTGTTCGGAGGCGGTACGGCAGAGATAGTTCTTGGCGATGATTCGGAGGATGTCCTCGAGTGCGCCATCGACATCAAGGCTCAGCCCCCGGGAAAGAAACTTCAGAATCTCTCACTCCTGTCAGGTGGTGAACGCTGCCTCACAGCGATCGGACTTCTTTTCGCAATTCAGGAACTGAAGCCTTCACCGTTCGTTATTCTCGACGAGGTCGAGGCGGCATTGGACGATGTAAATATCACGAGATTTACGGACTTCGTAAGAAGACATTCCACCAAATCTCAGTTTATCCTTGTTACGCACCGTAAGGGAACCATGGAGGCATGCGACCAGATGTACGGCGTTACCATGGCTGAGCGAGGCGTATCCAAGATATTATCAATGGAGCTTAAATAATGGGATTAGCTGATCTGTTTAAAAGAGGACTCGAAAAGACAAGAAACTTCTTCGCCGGAAGTTTTACAAAGCTTGCCGCTTCAAGCGGACGGTTTGACGAGGATATGCTCGATGAACTGGAAGAACTCCTCATCAGGGCAGACTGCGGCGTACAGGCCAGCGATGACATTATGGACAGGGTCAAGGAGAACATCCGTAAGACCGGTGACGACAGCAAGGAAGCAGTCCTTGCATCCGTAAAGGAGAGAATGCTCGAGATCTTGGGTGAGCCTCAGACTGTCGAGATCGAACCCGGCAAGCTCAACATCATTCTCATGATCGGTGTTAACGGCACAGGTAAGACGACCACTTCAGGCAAGCTTGCCGCAAGATATAAGAAGGAAGGCAAGAAAGTCCTCATGGCAGCATGTGACACATTCCGTGCAGCTGCAGTAGGCCAGCTCAAGACATGGGGCGAGAGAACGGGAACGGCAGTCATTGCCCAGGAGCAGGAGGGAGCAGATCCGGCTTCCGTTGTTTTCGATGCCGTCCATGCGGCACAGGCAAGAGGAACTGACGTCCTGCTAGTTGATACTGCCGGTCGTCTTCACAACAAAAAGAATCTCATGGAGGAGCTCGCAAAGATCAGACGTGTTATCGAGAGAGAAGCGCCTGATGCAGTCATCAAGTCACTCCTCATAATTGATGCCACAACAGGCCAGAATGCCGTCATACAGGCAGAAGGCTTCGGCGAAGTAACAGGTCTTGATTATGTCGGCATCACCAAGCTCGACGGCAGTGCAAAGGGCGGTGTAGCTATTGCGGTTGCATACCAGTCAGGCAAGCCTATTGTTCTTGCAGGTTTGGGTGAGAGTGTAGAGGATCTTGCGGATTTTGACCCTGAATTATTTGTTGATTCACTCGTACAAGAATAAACCGTAAAAATCGCCATTTTATACGAAAAATTCGCTATTGTTTTGATTGTCAAAGAAATTATTTATATGTATAATTTTTGAGTTTGCAATGGGGCATTGTTTTTGTCATGCCCGAAAGCTTCATAAAATCTATATCTAAAATTCTTAAGAGAGGGGCCCGGTATATGTCATTATTAACATCTTCCTGGTTAATCGTACTCGGCGTAGTAGTGCTTGCACTTATCTACGTTGCGTTCAACTACTTCCGTATTAAGAAGATGCCCGAAGGAACAGCTGACATGATTGAATTGTCAGGTATCATCCGTTCCGGCGCGCAGACATTCCTTAAGACGGAGTTCAAGAGCATCGGCATCGTGGTTGCTGTTGTTGCTGTTATCTTCACACTTTGTGTTGAGAAGACAAGCGGTATCACATTCCTCATTGGTGCCTTGATGAGTTCCATCGTTTGCGTTCTTGGTATGCAGAGCGCAACTTACGCTAACGTTCGTACTTCGAACAAAGCAAGAGAGAGCCTTTCAATCGGTGAGACAGTTAAGGTTGCTCTTTGCGGCGGTTCAATCTCCGGCCTTGCAGTTCAGGGCTTCGGTATGTTGGGCTTCCTCGCAGTTCTTCTTTGCTTCGGCGGCGTAAAGCATGATGCAGAAAGTTCAGGTCTTCTTATTAAGGCTCTTACTTGCAACCCCTACATCATGAGAATTTCAACATATTCTTTGGGATGCTCCATCGTTGCTATGTTCAACCGTGTTGCCGGCGGTAACTACACAAAGGCAGCAGACATTTCTTCAGATATCCTTGGTAAGCTCAGACATGACCTTCCTGAGGATGACTCAAGAATCCCGAACACTATCGCAGACTTCATCGGTGATAACGTAAACGATATCGCCGGTAACTGTTCAGACCTTTTGGAGTCATTCGTTGCTACAATGTCAGCATCTATCATGATCTCCGTTACACTCTTCAAGACAGCTCTTGCAGAAGGTGAGACACAGATCACAGACGCTACATTCAACGCTACGGTCCTTTTCCCTGTCATCCTCGCAGGCTGCGGCCTTGTAGGATGCCTTATCGGTCTTGGACTTGCTAACATCAAGAAGATGGGTGACAATCCGTCAAAAGAGCTCGACCTCTCTACATGGATCTCTGCCGGCTGCACAATCGTTTTCGGAGGTGTTGCTTCTTATTTCATCTTCAAGGACGTTCCTCTCTATAATGAATTCAAGCTCGGCTGGGCTTCTCCCTGGGTTTCATCCATCATGGGAATCGTTTCAGGTATTGCTATCGGTATCATTACTGAGTACTACACATCTACTGATCATAAGCCTACACAGAAGATCGCTGAGATGTGCACAGAGGGTGAGGCTTTCGTTGTTACAAAGGGTGACGCTGTCGGTTCAAGATCAGTTCTTCTCCCTGTACTCGTTATCATCATCGCTTTGATCGTATCAGGTATCACCGGCGGTTCTTACGGTATCGCAATCTCCGCTCTCGGTATGCTCGCATTCGTTGGTGCTACAGTTTCTATCGATGCTTTCGGTCCTATCGCAGATAACGCAGGCGGTCTTGCAGAAGCTTGCCACCTCGCTCCTGACGTTCGTAAGATCACAGATAAGCTCGACGCAGTTGGTAATACAACAGCTGCTATCGGTAAGGGCTTCGCTATCGGTTCTGCTGCATTTGCTACAGTATCCCTCATCATGGCATACGTAGGCAGCTATTCCGGTGATGTTGCAGTTCCTGTACTTAACTTCGCTACATTCTTCGTAGTTGCAGGTGGTATCCTCGGTGGTGCTCTTGTTGAATACTTCTGCGCTATCCTTACAGATAACACAATCGACGCAGCTAAGATCATGGCTGATGTCGGTGACAAGCAGATGACACAGGAAGTACTTGACGGTAAGGCTAAGCCTGACTACAACATGATGATCGCTATGGCTGCTAAGGAAGCTATCCGCAGAATGGTAGTTCCTTCAGTTCTCGCTCTCCTCATTCCTGTAATCGGCGGCTTCCTCCTTGGACCTGAGTTCGTAGGCGGTATCCTCGTTGGTGCTACTATCGTTGCTATCCCGAGAGCTATCTTCATGGGTAACTCCGGTGGTGCATTCGACAACGCTAAGAAGTACATTGAGCAGGGCATGCTCAAGGGCCACGCAAAGGGATCTCCTGCACACAAGGCAGCTGTTACCGGTGATACGATCGGTGATACACGTAAGGACGTTGTAGGCGTTGCTCTGGACATCTTCATCAAGCTTATGTCCACAGTTGCAAACACAATTACTCCTATCATCAGCAGATATCACATCTTCAAGTAATAGGCTGATTATTCTTGCATATAAGACGGCTGTCCTTTTGGGCAGCCGTTTTGATTTGAAAATGAATGATATGATTTGTACCTAAAGCGGTATTTTTTCGCGTTTTGGTGCATAATATTGAGAATTTGTAGTCAAGTCCAAAGTTTTGTGTAAATTCAATCCTTAGTATAATTTGCTTTCTTTTGCCAAGAACTTTGAGTGGAGC
>SVIZ01000018.1 GCA_015069205.1 Oscillospiraceae bacterium | reverse complement strand
TAGTGCCCTTAAAGAGCCGATATGATATATTCATTTCGGAGATTTATAAATATCAGTCACAAGCTGGTAAATAGCCACATATAATAGATTTATCAAGATTTTTAGGGAGCAGGATAACGATGAATAAAACCGGTACACGGAAGATAGAGACGGAACGTTTGATACTCAGAAGATTTGTCATCGAAGATGCCGATGATATGTTCAACGGCTGGTGCAATGATCCTGAGGTCTCCAAATATCTGACATGGCCTCCGCACGGAAGCGTTGAAGTGACAAAGTCCCTTTTGAATGCCTGGATCCCTGAATATGACAAGGGCGACTATTTCAACTGGGTAATGGAGCTTAAAGAGACAGGAAAGATAATCGGTAATATCTCTGTAGTTCAGGTAAGGGAAGAAATAGGCGAAGCTCTCATCGGATATTGTATGACCAGAAAATACTGGGGCAACGGATATATGCCTGAAGCTTTGAAGGCAGTAATAGATTATCTTTTTGATGTTGCGGACATGAACAGGGTCTGTGCAACACATGACGTTAACAACCCGAAGTCCGGCCGTGTAATGCAGAAGGCCGGAATGAAATACGAAGGAACTCTTCGCCAGGCAGGTCTTAATATGCAAGGGATCTGCGATTCTGTTTGTTATTCGGTTATCAGAAGTGACCGCGAAAAACAACAGAGGATATCCTGACAAGTAAAAATACTTGACACACCATTTATCGTTTGTTATTATGTGCAGGCTGAAATAGGGGAGGCTTGCCTTTAAATGCGTGAAAAGTCAGTAAGAACAGACCTTTTGCTTGATTTCTACGGCAATCTTCTTACGCCCAAGATGAGGCGCACCTGTGAGAGCTACTATAATGATGATCTGACTTTGGCAGAGATCGCCGAAGCAGAGGGTATCTCAAGGCAGGGCGTGCATGATACGGTCAAGAGGGCGGAAAAGCAGCTTGAAGAGTATGAAGAGAAATTAGGTCTGCTTCAACTTTTCGAGATGCAGCAGGCAAAAGCAAAAACGGCTCTGGCGCATTTAAAGAGCGGTGATACCGACAAGGCTGCCAAAGAGCTTGAAGAATTGATAGAGGAAATGTAATAGTGTTTGAGAGCTTGTCACAAAAGCTTCAGAATATAACTTCCAAGATGCGCGGCAAGGCACGCGTATCCGAGAGCGACATCAAGGAAATGATGCGCGAGATCCGCATGGCTCTTTTGGAGGCGGATGTTAACTACAGCGTAGTCAAGGAATTTGTCGCAGACATGACCGAGCAGTGCAAGGGCGCTGCAGTTCAGGAGTCTTTCACACCCGGCCAGCAGATCGTTAAGATCGTAAGAGATGCTCTCACAGAGCTCTTGGGCGGTGAAGAAGGCGAAGATAAGCTTAAGGTATCCGATACAGGATTTAACATAATCATCCTTTACGGTCTCCAGGGTGCAGGTAAGACAACAACAGCTGCCAAGCTTGCAAAACTCCTGAAAGAGAACGGCAAGAAGCCGATGGTCGTATCAGTTGACGTTCACAGACCGGCAGCTGCCCAGCAGCTCAAGGTATTAAGTGATGCAGTCGGAGTTGACTGCTATATCGATCCTGAAGAGAAGGATGCGGTTAAGATCGCTAAGGACGGTGAAGGCAAAGCAAGATACATGCTCTGCAATTACCTCATCATCGATACTGCAGGCCGTACTGTTGCAGACGAGGAGCTCATGGAAGAGCTCAGAGATATTGCTGCAGCGGTCAATCCCACAGAGAAGCTCCTTGTAGTCGATGCTATGATCGGTCAGGAAGCAGTTAACGTAGCACAGCTTTTCGAGCAGAACATCGGCATGGACGGCTTCATCATGACAAAGCTCGACGGTGACGCCAGAGGCGGTGCTGCGCTTTCAATCAGAAAACTTACTAACAAGCCTATCAAATACATCTGTACCGGCGAAAAGGTTGACGCCATCGAGAAGTTCTATCCCCAGCGTATGGCTGACAGAATTCTCGGAATGGGTGACGTCGTAAGCCTTATCGAGAAGGCCCAGCAGACAATCGATGAGGAAGAAGCAAGGAAAGCAATGGAACGCATGATGGGCAGTTCCTTCAACCTTGATGACCTTTATTCACAGTTTGAGCAGATGAAGAAGATGGGTTCTCTTAAAGACCTGGTCGGCATGATGCCCGGTGCTGCTGGCAAAGTCAATGAGGAAGATCTTGACGATAAGATCGTTGACAGACAGATGGCCATCATCACTTCGATGACAAAGAAGGAGAGAAGATCACCTTCTATCCTTAATGCAAGCAGAAGAAAGAGAATCGCAGCAGGTGCCGGAGTTCAGGTATCTGATGTAAATAAACTTATCGCCCAGTATGAGCAGACAGCAAAGCTCATGAAGCAGTTTTCTAACGGCAAGGGCGGATTCAAGATGCCTAAGGGTTTTGCCAAGCAGGCAGCCAAGATGGGCCTTAAGGGCAACATGGGCGGCATGGGCGGCCTAGGAAATATGGGTGGCATGGGCGGAATGTCCGGTATGGGAACAGGATTCCCTCAGGGCATGGGAAGCCTTTCCGCACCCAAGGAAGATTACGATGATACACCCTTTACGCCCACAGGAAGGCGCGACCGCAAAAAGAAGCGCAAGGGCAGAAGATAATGTCAATCCCGTCATATATGTGACGCAGATTATAAAAAACAAAATATATTTTTGGAGGAAAACAAAATGGCAGTTAAGATTCGTTTAAGAAGAATGGGTAAGAAAAAGGCACCTTTCTATCGTGTAGTTGTTGCTGATTCCAGATATCCTAGAGATGGTCGTTTCATCGAGGAGATCGGTTTCTATGATCCCATGAAGGAAACAGACAGCGTTAAGATCGATGCAGAAGCAGCAAAGAAGTGGATCTCCAACGGAGCTCAGCCCACAGATACAGTAAAGTCTCTTCTTAAGAAGCAGGGCATCATCTGATTTAATATCAGTGATAACCAGAATAATAGGAAGGAGAGCTTTATATGGACGATTTATTGGTTTATATCGCCAGGGAACTTGTCAGCAATCCCGATGAGGTAAACGTAAAGAAGACAGAGCGTGGAAACACAGTTGTTTTCGAGCTGTCCGTTGCTCCCGAAGATACAGGAAAGATTATCGGCAAGAACGGTAAGAGAGCTCAGGCTATCCGTTCGATAATGAAGGCTAAGTACCTCAAAGAAGGTAAGCGCGTTATTGTCGATATTGTAGGCTGATTCTTTTGGATAATCTCATCATTATAGGAAAGATTACCGGCGCGCATGGTGTCCGTGGGGAAGTTAAAGTATTCCCCTTAACGGACGACCCGCGCCGTTTCCTTAAACTTAAGGAATGTTTTTTCTGCGGGCAGAATTTTGAGAAGCCCGAAGCTTCAGTATGCTCTTCTGCAAGGCTGGACAGAGGAAACGTTCTTGTTAAATTCGAAGGTGTCCTTGACAGAGACAAGGCTGAACTCCTGCGTGGCAGATTCATTGCCGTCGACAGAAAAGATGCGGTCAAGCTCAAGAAGGGCAGCTATTTTATTACTGATCTCAAAGGCCTCAAAGTAATTGACGATGAAAAGGGCGAAGTCGGAACGGTAATCGATTGTTTTGAGACCGGATCCCAGTTTACGCTCGAGATAAAGCGTGACAAAAAGAAAAATCTCATGATCCCTTTTGTAAAGGCATACTGCTACGAAGTCAGCGTTGAAGAGGGATTCATCAAGTGTAAAATGCCTGAAGGCCTTTATGAATTATATGACTGACCGTTATTGAACGGCTTGGATATAACATGTTCCAGGGTGTCTCAGATTATGAGATGCCCTATTTGTTTATAGACCGAATACTATAACAAAGTGCTTTTTTGAATATAATATCAATGGATAGATAAATTGCTTAACTCCAGACGGAATAAGGGAAAGGAGTTTTATATGTCAAAACGTTTCAGATTCTTATGCCCTCAATGCGGTACATACCAGGAGGTTAAGGGCAATGGACCTTGTTGGAAATGCCATGTTGAGGTAGCTCTTCCTACGGACGGATTAATCCTGATCTACCGCAAGTCTTCTGTTCCTGCAATGATGGAAATTTTACTTAACGGTTATGACCTCGGATGTTTGTGGATTAAGGAGTGCGTTCAGATTCCCGTTCAGTATGGTCACTATAATGTTGTGGTGAAGTATCTTGACAAGGTAATGACTAAATATAAAGGTATTGGTATGGAATTTGATATCACACCTGATAACAGGATTATGTATCTTAAGGTGGAGCGCGTTATTCCGGGATATACCGCCACTGTGGTTGTAGAACAGGCTACTCCTGAGGAAATGCCACCGCTTCAATGATATTGTTCAGTAGAAAAGAGTCCCCGGATCAGATGGTCCGGGGTTTTATATTGTGTTATGCGGAATCTGTTTATTTATAAAAGTTTACAATTGGTTTATCCATTAATCTTAAAACCTTGTTAAGATTAATTTATAAATTCGGAAACGCTCGGCTTTTCTGTTGGAGAAGGCTTATGAAAAAAGAACGTCTTGTCGGAATTATAATGTCGATAATTATCTCGGCCGTTATGGGTGTCGTTTCCGCTGCGCTTGTGATCAAGAACAATCCCGAAGCAGTCAAGTATACTCCTGTTGCAATGCTCTATATATCGAACATTGCTTTATCCATTGTTATCGGCGTGATAATCGCACTGGTAATCCCGCTCGGAAAGCTTGGCGCAATGCTTGCAAGAAAAGCCAATGCCAATCCTCCGGGAATAAAGTTCTTCCTTCTCAACGCAATCCCGAATTCCGTAGGAAACACTCTGATAATCAGTCTTATCTTAAGTTTTGTCGGTGTGCTTACTGCAAGGATGAAGCTTCCGGCTGAGGCGTTAAGCCAGCTTCCGCCGTTTGCGGTAATGTGGCTTGGTAACTGGTTTAAGCTCCTTTTACCGACACTTTTGATCAGTTATGTTCTTTCGGTCCTTTTATCACCACTGATCACAAGACTTCTTGGGGTTAAAGGACCCGGTCCCAAAAGACCGGAATGATTTAGGCAAGTCCCGGAAGACAGGTGATCTTTATGAGTTGCATATCCAGAGAAAAATATACTTCATACCTTGAGCGGTTAGTCCGCATAACGCATAACCAGCCGGTTGACCGTGATGCTTATGTTACATTGATAAAAAGCATCTGCACAGATTATAAGCTCACCAAGGGCATGACCGAATTCTACATAACTCCTATGATGGAGCAGCGTGGAGACGGCGAAGTCTATTGTGATTTTGATACGGGAAACAGTAAGAAGGTCCTTATCCGTCTGAGGATAGTCTCAACTTCTAAAGCGGTGCTTATCGGAACACTTTATTCCAATCCGGAAGAGTATGTCCACGATGACACGGATGTTGATCAGCTCGATTCATTGTTAAGGATCATCCTGGGATATGTCAGCAGAGTCCGTTTGATCAAAAAACTTGAAGAGTTCGGTTTTTCGGATCTTGACGGTTACCGCAATTTCCGCGCCTTTGCCAGATTCATGGACATAAACAATGCGGAGAACAGACTTGGCGGCAAGGTTGCATTTTATCTTGATCTACATAATTTCACGATAGTAAATCAGGAGATCGGACGTGAGAACGGCGATATCGTAATTCGCAAGTATTATGATCTTTTATGCGATACTATCGGCGATACGGGAATCATTATAAGACTCGGCGGTGACAAATTCATCGGTGTTTTCGACAAGACCTTACAGGATGATGTCTTCAGGATCTTTTCCGGTGCGTACATAGCTTATGATGTTACTGGTAAGCAGAGGGTGAACGTCTCTGTTGCCGCAGGTATTTATGCGCTGCCTATCCCGTACATGATGAAATCATACGGCGATATCATGGATAAGATCATGCTCGCCGGTAACGTAGCCAAGCGTCACGATGGTGAAAGCATCGTTGTATACGACGATAAGATGAAGGTCGAAAGCGATCACATAAAGCAGATCCAGACAGCATTCCCCGGAGCGGTCAAGAGAGAAGAATTCATCATTCACTATCAGCCCAAAGTTGATATCGAGACAAAGAAGATCGTTGGTGCTGAAGCTCTTTGCCGCTGGCAGATTGACGGAAAGATAATACCTCCGGATGACTTCATTCCTATTCTTGAACTCAACACTTTTGTATCAGAACTCGATTTCTATGTCCTTGACCACGTTTGCAGGGACATGGTCAGATGGCTTAACGAAGGACGTCAGCCGGTACGCGTATCGGTCAACTTCTCCAGAAAGCATTTGATCGATATTGATCTTACGGACCACATACTCTCTATCATCAATAAGTACAACATTCCTCATGACCTCATAGAGATCGAACTTACGGAGACCACGTCTGATGTTATGTTCAGCGACTTAAGACGTATCGTAAGCGGACTTCAGAGAGAAAACGTAAAGACTGCCGTAGATGACTTCGGCGTAGGTTATTCATCTTTGAACCTTATCCGTGATATCCCGTGGGATGTTCTTAAGATCGATAAGAGCTTTGTTCCCCAGACTGAAGATGACGGTAACGTATCGAACGTAATGTTCAGGCATCTGATCTCGCTGGCACAAGACATGGGTTTGGAGTGCGTAGTCGAAGGCGTTGAGACTGATGAACAGTTAAGTATCCTTAAAAAGAATAACTGCCAGATAGCTCAAGGGTTCCTGTTCGACCATCCGTTGCCGGTGGAAGAATTCGAAGACCGTCTGATCAATAAAACATATAAATAATTTCAATCATGCCGCCGTAATTATTATGGCGGCACTTTTCGAAAAACATATTCATTTATGCTATTATTTCCCTTGAAAAAGTCGCAGTTACTTCGGAAAAGGGGAGGATAGCATAATGGGCAGAGGTGGCGGAGGCGGTGGCGGACATCACAGTTCACACCATTCAAGCAGCCATTCACATTCAGGCGGATCATATAGAAGGTCGTCAGGATCTTCATACCGTTCATCGAGTTCGTCATACCGTTCTTCAGGCAGATCGTATTCGCATCATTCTGGAAGATCACATTATTCCGGTGGTGGCGGCGGTGGCTGCGGAGGCTGTTCGAGCATTCTGACCGTCCCCATTGTTTTGATCATCTTTGTAGTGTACTTCTTTGATGAAGTATTTGGCTTTAGTGCTGTTTTCGAGATCGAGAGATCAACGGTAAGAAGAGATCCTCTGCCTGCATCCAAATGCGAGATGTTTGAAGAGTGGTACCGTGATGACTGGGGTGACTGGATCGATGAGAGCGGTGAGGCTGCTTCTCTCATGTACGGAATGAATTACTTCTACGAAAAGACCGGAGTTCAGCCTTATCTCTGGATAATGGGTGAAGAAGGCGGCGAATATAAGTCGGAAGGAAGTTTGGAAGAGCTTGCCGATGAGACATATAAGGATATGTTCGGCAATGATGAAGGACACCTTCTCGTTATTTTCCGTGAGTATCCGAATGCATCGGGCAACTATATCTGTACCATTACTCCCGGATATGATGCAGAGACACAGGTAATGGATGACCAGGCAAAAGAGATCTTCCTGGACTGCATCGATTATTACTATTCAGACGAAGATCTTAACGAAGGCGAGTTCTTCTCGGAAGCATTTTTTAACAGCGCCGACAGGATTATGACTAAGCAGCTCTCGCTCGCTCAGCTTGGAACGATCATAGCTATCGTTATCGTTCTTGTAGCCGGCCTATGTGTCCTGGTAGCGATATTGAAAAAACGTAAGGTTGCTCTTGCAAAGCAGAAAGCCCAGCAGGCGCAGGCTGAAGCAAATAAGGCAAAGACTGATTTTGAAAGAAAGCAGTATGAGGATAACCTTGAGACACAGTTTGTTGCGGTTGCATGTCCAAACTGTGGTGCAAGCGGCAACAGGATACGCAAGGCGACTGTAGGTTACTGTCAGTATTGCGGCACGGCAATCAGGGTAGAGCAGGACGGAACCGTAAAGATAGCTAACGGAAGCGGTACATAAGGCATATGAAATTTTACGTGGCAACATTATTTCCCGAGCAGATAACAACTTATCTGAATACGAGCATAACGGGAAGGGGAATGGCAAAAGGCGCCTTCTCTCTGGAATGCATCCAGATGAGAGATTTTGCGCCCAATAACTATGGCCGCGTTGATGATACCATCTATGGCGGCGGTACAGGCATGATGATCCGTCCCGAACCTGTTTTTGGCGCATATGAGAAGGCTGTCGAACTTTGCGGAGGGAAGAAACCTCATACGGTTTACATGTCGCCTAAAGGTTCTGTTTTCAATCAGGCGAAGGCACATGAACTTGCTTCTTATGACAACCTGCTGATCATCTGCGGTCACTATGAAGGTATTGATGCGCGCGTAATTGATGAGATCTGCGATGAAGAGATATCCATCGGCGATTATGTATTAACGGGCGGTGAGACAGCTGCGATCGTTGTTATCGATGCGGTTGCAAGGCTCATCCCGGGCGTTCTTCCAAATGAAGAAGCGTACACCAATGAATCGCATACTGCCGGAGTATTAGAAGCACCCCAGTACACAAAACCTCCTGTATGGCATGACAAAGCTGTCCCGGAGATCCTCAAAAACGGTAATGACGCAGCAATAGCGGAGTATAACCGCATAGCTGCACTGGTCGATACATGGCACAAAAGGCCTGATATGCTTGACAAACTCGACATTTCTGAAAGTGATTGGGCCAAAATGCTTGCCTTTGAAAGAGGCATGTGCTAAAATTCTCCAGTTATCAGGGTGGTCCTCTGCCATTATCCAGGCAAGAACATCTGCAGGAAAGAGAGGAAACGAACAATATGGATTTAGTAAAAGTAGTCGAGAGCGAGAATATTCGCAATCAGTATCCTGAAGTAGAAGTCGGTGACTTCGTTAAGGCTCACCTCCTTATCAAGGAAGGCGCTAAAGAGCGTATTCAGGTTTTCGAAGGCTATGTCATCGCAAGAAAAGGCCAGGGCCTTTCAGAGACAATTACAATCCGCCGTGTATCTTATGGTATCGGCGTAGAGAGAATTCTCCCTGTTAACTCACCCAAGATCGATCACATCGACGTTATTCGTAAGGGTAAGATCAGAAGAGCAAAGCTCTATTATCTCCGCGATCGTCAGGGCAAGGCTGCAAAGATCACACAGAAGATCTAATCGCAATCTTAAATTCGATTTCATACAGGCTGTCTCAAGGGACAGCCTGTTTTATGTTGTTGCAAATTTGTCGGCCTAAAACAGTGCAAAAACATCGACACAAAGTCGGAATTTGCCAAAATCCATGTTTTTGTCGATGTCAGAAGGCCTTTTCGGACCGACAAATCTGCAACATTAATTCACTTAGACGTAAAAGGCTATTGGTGTGATAAAATCATCAGGAAGATATAACGACCGGAGTATTTATGGCAGAGAAAAAGAATGACATCAACTGGTTTCCGGGGCACATGCGGAAAGCCCTCAATGAGACGGGCGAGAGGTTAAAACTCGTCGATCTTGTATATGAGACGTGCGATGCCAGGATCCCGTTCTCGAGCAGAAATCCGGAGCTCGATAAGATAATCGGCGAGAAGCCGAGGATCGTTATTCTTAATAAGGCTGATCTTGCCGATCCTTCGAAAACTCCCCTGTGGATAAAGAGTCTTGAGTCCGAAAAGACCCGTGCATGTGCGCTTGAGAGCACGCATAAGAAGGGCTTTGACAAGCTTAACCAGATTACGATGGAACTCATGAAGGATAAGCTCGAGAAGGCTGCTGAGAAGGGCAGGATCGGAAGACCCATAAGAGTCATGGTCGTAGGCGCGCCCAATACGGGAAAGTCCACGATCATTAACGCGCTTGCCGGCAGAAAAGCCGCTGTTACGGGCGATAAACCGGGTGTTACTAAAGACTTTAAGTGGATAATGACCGGCGGAAGACTTGAACTCATGGACATGGCAGGCGTCTTGTGGCCGAGGATCGCAAATGCCAAGAGTGGTATATGTCTTACTGCTTTGGGCTCAGTAAAAGAAGAAGTTACTGATGTTGTTAAGGTTGCTTATGAGACTTTAAAGATAATGTACGATATTTATCCCGATCTTCTTAAGGAACGTTACGGCGTTGATATGGAGATCCAGGCAGAAGAAGACGAGGGATATTTCCAGGATCCGTTCTACGATATCTTCCTTGCTATGGCAAAGAAGAGAGGCTGCATCTTAAGCGGCGGAAGGATCGATGAGGAGCGTTTTGCAAGGCTCTTCTTAAATGATCTCAGAGAGGGAAGGACCGGTAGGATCACTTTGGAGATGCCTGAGGATTTTAAGTGAGGTAAAACATGCCCAAGCTTACGACTGAACAGCTTATCGCCAAGTATGAGGCGATGTATGAATACGAGAACGACTGCCTGTCAAAAGGTTTCAAGATGATAGGCGGCATCGATGAGGCGGGCAGGGGGCCTCTCGCTGGTCCTGTTGTTGCCGCATGTTGCATCCTTGATCCTGAGGTTAAGATACTTGGCCTTGATGACTCCAAGAAGCTTTCCGAGAAGAAGAGAGAAGAACTCTTTGGCGAGATAAAAGAGAAAGCTAAGGCATATGCCATCTGTGCCGTAAGTCCTGAGGAGATCGATGAGATCAACATTCTAGAGGCAACGAAAAAAGCCATGAGAACATGTGTAAAGGAGCTCGCTTCCAAGGGCCAGTCACCTGATATCCTCCTTATTGATGCAGTCAATCTGTCCGGCACGGGCCTTGATGTCATACCGATAATCAAAGGTGATGCCAAGTCGGATTCTATTGCCGCTGCATCAATCCTTGCGAAGGTAACAAGGGACCACATGATGATCGAATATGATGAGCAGTATCCGGGATACGGCTTTGCAAAACATAAGGGTTACGGCACAAAAGATCACTATGCCGCTATCCGCGAAAAAGGAATGACCCCAATCCACAGAAGGTCGTTTCTGAAGGTTATACATTAAAGTTTATGCAAACGCGGAGAGTGTTTTTCTTGATAGAGCGCTTAATCAAGGTCTTTCACAGCTCGTTTGAGTAAGATTATTGAGTGAGCGCTTCCGCACAAGCGAAGCGCGGAGGACCCTCGCGAACGAAATAATCTTACGAAAAGTATTGACTTTGTGGCAAAGTTTAAGTATTATATCGCTCGTGAAAGAAGAACATCCGTTTCTCACCTCAAGCGGCGCTAGCTTGTAAAGAGGTCAATAACTAGATAATTAACCTATTTTAGAGGGGTTGCCATTAAGGCAGGGTAGTTATGAGAGAACGGATTTTATCCGTTCTTTTTTTATGCAAGTATTAGGAAGTCTTAACTAAGGAGGTGGCTACCATCGCAAAGACCAATGAGACTCAGATGATTAACGGAGCTATCAAGTTCCCTCAGGTTCGTCTTATTGACGCAGAAGGACAGATGGTTGGCGTTGTGTCAATCGAAGAAGCTCTTAAGAGCGCCGAAGATGCTGAATTGGATCTCGTCTGCATTTCACCTAATCCTGACAACCCGGTTTGCAGAGTCATGGATTACAACAAGTTCCTTTTCGAGAAGGGTAAGAGAGAGAAGGAAGCAAAGAAGAAGCAGAAAGAGACAGAGCTTAAGGAAGTCGGCTTAAAGCTTACAACAGACGTTCACGATGTCGAAGTAAAGCGCAAGATGGTCGTAAGGTTCCTTACAGCAGGTGACAGAGTTAAGGTTAACATCCGTTTCAGAGGCCGCGAGATGGCTTTCCAGAATAAGGGTTACGAAGTAATGAACAGCTTTGCTGAGAGCGTAACCGAATATGGATCAGTAGACAGACCGCCGAAGATAGAAGGCAGGAACATGGTAATGTACCTGTCACCGGCAAAGAAAAAATAATTTAGGAGGATAGAAATATGCCCAAGCAGAAGACACACACTTCTTCAAAGAAGAGATTCAAGGTTACAGGTACCGGTAAGGTTCTCCATAAGCAGGCTTTCAGAAGCCACATTTTGAGCAAGAGACCTACTAAGAGAATGAGACACCTCAGACACAACCAGGTTTGCTCAGATCAGAACGCTAGAATCATCAAGAAGATGATCCCTTACGCTTAATTGCTTAGAATTTAGGAGGACAAGATAATGTCAAGAGTTAAAAGAGGAATCCGCACAAGAGCGCGTCATCATAAGATTTTAAAGGCAGCAAAGGGTTACTGGGGTCATAAGAGCAAGCTTTTCAAGGTTGCTAACCAGCAGGTTCTTAAGTCCGGCAACTATGCTTACAGAGACAGAAGAAATAAGAAGAGAGAGTTCAGAAGACTCTGGATCGTTCGTATCAACGCTGCTTGCCGTTTGAACGACATCAACTACTCCAGATTCATGAACGGCCTCAAGAAGGCTGGTATCGAGCTCGACCGTAAGGTTCTTTCCGATATCGCTGTTACAGATGCAGCAGGTTTTACTTCTCTCGTTGAGAAGGCTAAGGCAGCTCTCTGATAACTTAGTTCAAATCGAATTCAACAACTGCGTAGGATTTAGTTCCTGCGCAGTTTTTTATTATGAATCCGAAACCCGTAACTTCGCATTCAATCTGTTATAATACAAGCGCGAAAAGGAGACTTCCCAGTAATGATCATTACCAGCCGCGACAATCCGAATGTGAAGCGCATCGCAAAGCTCACCAAAAGAGATAATGCCAGATCAGAGGGCGTTATCTATCTTGAAGGCACGAGACTTTGTGAGGAAGCTTTGGCGAGCGGCCAGACTCCGGTCGAAGTGATCGTCTCCGAGGACAGGCTTAACTGGGCAAAGGAATTCACGCCGGGAATAGAGCCGTTGGTGCTGAATAAAGATGTTTTCAAGAAGATATCGCAGACTGTCAATCCGCAGGGTGTGGCACTCATTATAAAAGAACCCTCCATCTCTTCTGATATCCCAAGAAAAGCTGACGGCAAAGACATCTACGTTGTATTAGAGAATACGCAGGATCCGGGTAATCTGGGAACGATGATCAGAACGGCTGATGCTTTCGGGCTTACTGCAGTTATCGTAAGTCCCACGACGTGCGATCCTTATAACGATAAAGTCATCAGGGCGACGATGGGCTCGATTTGGCACATACCGGTCGTAAGAAAGACGATGGATGAGTGCTTTGAGTTTTTCGACAAGGAGAATATTGATACGCTCGCAATGCATCTTAAGGGTAAAGAACTGGGAGCAGGCGACCTTAAGCTTCCGTGCGCCTATTTCATAGGTAACGAGGGTGACGGCCTTACTGATGAGACTACGAAGAAATGCAAAAGACTAGTTAAGATCCCGATGAAGGGGAAAGCCGAATCACTCAATGCTGCGGTAGCGTCTTCGCTCATTGGTTTTGAGCTCTCAAAACTCCTTTAAGACGGTCTTTATTAACGAACTAAACAATTAACGCATTGTTAATGCATAATTATTCGTAAAACCGTAAGCAATTCCTATTAAAAGAAAAGCTTTATAATATCTGGTATTATAGGCGCGAGTCTAAGTGAACATACAGGAAGTCAGTCAATATGGAATCCGAACAGAACAAAGAGCTTATCGGCAAGCTTGCTGAAGTAGCAAAAGTAAAATCGCATATTAATACAGACTTGTACACCAAGTACAATGTTAAGCGCGGTCTGCGTAATAACGACGGCACCGGCGTACTCGTAGGTCTTACCGAAGTCGGTGAGGTCATGAGTTACATAGTTGATGATGCCGACAGGATTCCCGTTGAGGGTAAGCTTTTCTATCAGGGATATGAGGTTAAAGATCTCGTTAACGGTTTCTTCTCACAGAACAGATTCGGTTATGAGGAGACTGCATTCCTGCTTCTTACAGGTGAGCTTCCGACTGCTTCAGAGCTTAAGGAGTTCAGCCAGCTCTTGTCTGATGTAAGACCTCTTCCTGACGGATTTACGGAAGACATGATCATGAAGGCACCTTCACCGGACATTATGAACAAGCTTGCAAGATCAGTTCTTGCTCTCTATTCATATGACGATAATCCCGATTCAACGGATATCAATAATGTCGTAAGACAGTGCACTGAGCTCATCGCAAGATTCCCTGTGCTCATATCTTACGGATATATGGCAAGAAGACACTACATCGAGCACAGAGACCTTTATATCCATGCTCCTGTAGCTGAATACAATACGGCACAGAACATCCTTCATATGATCAGACCTGACGGAAAGTTCACAGAGCTTGAAGCAAGGATCTTAGACCTCATGCTCGTTCTTCATGCTGAGCACGGCGGCGGCAATAACTCAACATTTGTAACTCATGCAGTATCGTCTACGGGTTCTGATACATATGCAGTAATTGCTTCTGCTGTAGGTTCACTTAAGGGTCCCCAGCACGGCGGTGCATCCAACAAGGCTTATGCCATGATGAAGGATCTCAGAGAGCATGTAAACGACTGGACGGACGAGAAGGCCATCAGCTCTTATCTTGCTGACATCATCAACAAGAAGGCTTTCGACAAGTCCGGACTTATCTACGGTATCGGACACGCTGTTTATACTTTGTCCGACCCCAGAACTGTCGTTATCAGAAAGTATGCTGAGCTTCTTGCAAAAGAGAAGGGACAGATGGATCTTTATAATCTCTATCTGCTCGTCGAAAAGCTCGCACCTGATGTATTCCACGAAGTCAAGAAGTCCGATAAGCTCGTATGCGCTAACGTTGACTTCTATGCAGGCCTTGTATATTCAATGCTCGGCATACCTTCAGAGCTTTATACTCCTTTGTTTGCATGCGGAAGGATCGCTGGCTGGAGCGCTCACAGGATCGAGGAACTCGTCTCCGGCGGACGTATCATGAGACCTGCATTCAAGTGCGTGAACAAGAGAAGAGCATACGTTCCTGCTGAAGAGAGGCATGACATAATCTGATATTGGGACAATTAATCCCGATATGAGGACAGAATTAAACTATCTTGGTTTGATATAGCCCGGTGTACTTGCGCAGAAAATAATCCTGTGGTAATATACTCGGGCAAACAAACAAGGCCCCATGGTCAAGTGGTTAAGACGGCGCCCTCTCACGGCGCAATCAGCGGTTCGAATCCGCTTGGGGTCACCAAATTTATTAGGAAGGACGAACATCTTACTTGATGTCCGTCTTTTTATTAACACAGGACTATTAACGGATATGGATGAGAACAAATATATAAAGATCAGAGGTGCCAGAGAGCATAACCTCAAGAATATCGATATAGACATTCCGAGAAGAAAGATGGTCGTGCTGACAGGCCTTTCAGGTTCCGGTAAATCTTCACTTGCTTTCGATACGATCTACGCTGAGGGACAGAGAAGATATGTTGAATCACTTTCTTCTTATGCCAGAATGTTCTTAGGTCAGCTCGACAAGCCTGATCTCGACAGCATCGAAGGTCTGTCTCCGGCTATTTCCATCGATCAGAAATCGACAGTCAGTAACCCGAGATCCACCGTCGGTACAGTTACTGAGATATATGACTATTTCAGACTCCTTTATGCAAGAGTCGGCGAGCCATTCTGTCCTAACTGCGGCAAGCCCATCAAGTCACAGGGCATCGACCAGATAATAGACAAGCTCAAGGTTTATCCCGAAGGCACGAGAGCGATCATATACGCGCCTGTCGTAAGGGGTAAGAAGGGTGAGTTCGGAAAGCTTTTCGAGGGCTTCAGGAAGTCCGGATATGCGAGAGTAAAGGTCGACGGCATCACATATGAACTCGATGAGGAGATCAGCCTCAACAAGAACAACAAGCATGAGATCTCCGTCGTAGTTGACAGACTTGTTATCAAGGAAGCCAATACAACGAGATTGTACGATTCGTGCGAGACAGCTCTCAAGCTTTCTGACGGACTCCTGCTTGTAGAACTTCAGACTGCGACAACTGACGATAAGGGAGAGAAGACATACGAGACGAGCGAGGAGTTTTTCTCACAGAATCTTGCGTGCCCTGACTGCGGCATTTCATTTGGCGAGATCAATACGAGAAGCTTCTCATTTAACAGCCCTGAAGGCGCATGCCCGAACTGTTCCGGTATCGGTACGCTTACGGCAGTAGACCCTGAGCTCTGTGTTACAAATCCCAAGCTTTCCCTCAATGAAGGCGCGGTGAGGACTGCAGGCTGGAATTTCGACGATCCGAAGAGCTGGGGAAGATGCTTTATCGAAGCGCTTGCCAAGAAGTATAAATTCTCGCTTGATACGCCATATTACAAGCTCCCCGAGAACGTTAAGAACATAATTCTCTACGGTAACGGCGGAGAGATGCTGAAGGTCGATACAAGGAATTCCCTCTATCCCAGAAGCGGTGATTACTATTCCGACTGGGAAGGCGTTGTGCCGAGCGTCATGAGACGCTGGAGAGAATCCGGCAGTGATGAGGCAAAAGCTTCTTACGAGAAATACATGAGCATCGACATCTGTCCTGTCTGCAACGGTGCCAGACTTAACAAGAACAGTCTGTCCGTTAAGGTAGGCGGACTTAACATCAGCGAGCTTACGGATATGTCCGTTAAGTCCATGAGAGAGTTCTTCACGGATTTAAAACTCAAGGGCAAGAACTCGGAGATCGCTGCTCCCATCTTAAGAGAGGTCAGATCAAGACTTGAGTTCCTGTACGATGTAGGCCTGGATTACATGACGCTCTCCAGATCGTCTGCAACTCTTTCAGGCGGTGAGGCACAGAGAATAAGACTTGCCACACAGATCGGTGCAGGTCTTCAGGGCGTGCTCTATGTTCTCGATGAGCCTTCGATCGGTCTTCATCAGAGAGATAACGATAAGCTTATAAAGACTTTGTTTAAGCTCAGGGATCTGGGTAATTCCATCCTCGTCGTTGAGCACGATGAAGATACGATGCGCGCCGCTGACCACATCATTGATATCGGCCCGGGTGCAGGTTCGTTCGGAGGTCAGGTCGTAGCACAGGGTTCCGTTGAAGACATCATCTCGGAAAAGAACTCTATTACGGGACAGTATCTGTCAGGCGAGAAGTTCATTCCCGTTCCGATGAACAGAAGAAAGATCGATCCCAAGAAGATGCTCAAGATCTCAGGCGCACACGTAAATAACCTTAAGAATATCGACGTATCGATCCCGATCGGTCTTTTTACGGTCATTACGGGCGTATCCGGATCAGGAAAGTCATCTCTTATCAATTCGACTCTGGTTCCGTATCTCTCACACGAGCTTAACGGCTCGCGTAAGATGCGCCTGAAGTGCGACAGGATAACGGGCTATTCTAACCTCGATAAGATCATATGCATCGACCAGAGCCCCATAGGAAGGACTCCGAGGAGTAATCCGGCGACGTATATCGGACTTTTCGATCTGATCCGTAAGCTCTTTGCAGAGACACCTGACGCGAAGCAGAGAGGATATAAGGCAGGAAGGTTCTCGTTTAACACAAAGGGCGGCAGATGCGAAGCCTGCGCGGGAGACGGCGTTAACAAGATCGAGATGCATTTCCTTCCCGATATCTACGTCACATGTGACGTCTGTAAGGGTAAGAGATATAACCGTGAGACTTTGGAAGTAAGATACAACGGCAAGAATATCTCCGATGTTCTCGAGATGTCCGTTGATGAGGCCTGTGAGTTCTTCAAGAACCATCCGACGATCTATAAGAAGGTAAGGACACTTCAGGACGTAGGTCTTGGCTATATCAAGCTCGGACAGCCTTCCACGACATTGTCGGGCGGTGAGGCACAAAGAATTAAACTTGCCTCGGAATTGTCGAGAAGATCTACTGGAAAAACGATATATGTATTAGATGAGCCGACGACCGGTCTGCATGTTGCTGACGTCCATAAATTGGTTGACATTTTAGAACGCCTAACCGAAAATAAGAACACTGTGGTCGTAATCGAGCACAATCTGGATGTCATAAAGACAGCAGATCATATAATCGATCTGGGTCCCGAGAGCGGTGACGGAGGCGGTGAGATAGTTGCTACCGGTACGCCTGAGGAGATTGCTAAATGTAAGAAATCTTATACGGGACAGTTCTTAAAGCCCATACTTGAGAGGGCCAAAAAGAACGGTCAGTATAAGGATATCTCTGCGTTTATCGACACGGCAAGGCTCGAGGAAGAACAATACGACATTCTTACCGGTCCCAGGGTAAGACGCAGGATAAGGGAAGATATAGATAATAACGGAGAAGAGTAATGGCAATTTGTAGTATTTGTAAAAAGAGGCATGCTATCGTCTTCACGAGCCGCTATGAGAACGGCCAGAGAATTGACGAGGGTTTCTGCCTTAAGTGTGCCTATGAATCAGGTATATCGGGTGTTACCGATATGTTCAAGGCAACAGGAATCAATGCGGATAACATTGAAGAGATGAGCGACAGGCTCGAAGAGCTTGTTTCACAGAACGGTTTTTCAGCTGATCCTACGGACTTTCTTAAGTCTCTTGCAGCCGGCGATGATTTTGGCGGTTCATCTTTTGACGATGAGGATGAGACATACGAATTCGATGAGGATTCAACTCCCGTAAACATTGCTGATCCTGATGATACGAAGGATGACAAGTCATCTGAAGGTGAGGAGAAGAATAACATCTTCGGTTCTCTCTTCGGAAGAAGACCCGGCAGTGAAGCCGGTGACGGTTCCCAGGACGGAAAGGCAAGCAAGGATCCCAGAAAGGTTAGAGGCAAGCAGCGTCTCAAGTACCTCAATGAATTCGGTACAAACCTCACTGAGCGTGCCGCAGAGGGCAAGATCGACCGCATTATCGGCCGTGACAAAGAGATCGAGAGATGTATCCAGATCCTTAACAGGCGTTCCAAGAACAATCCTGTTCTTATCGGTGCCCCCGGTGTAGGTAAGACAGCCGTTGCACAGGGTCTTGCAGTTAAGATCGTCGAGGGTTCGGTTCCTGAGAAGCTCCTTAACATGCAGGTCTGGCAGCTCGATCTTCCTGCAATGGTTGCAGGAACACAGTTCAGAGGTCAGTTTGAGAGCCGTATCAAGGGTGTAATCAATGAAGCTATAAAGGCTGAGAACATCATCCTTGTTATCGATGAGCTCCATACGATAATCGGTGCAGGCGATGCAGAAGGTTCAACCAATGCGGCAAACATTTTAAAGCCTGCTCTGGCAAGAGGTGAGCTCCGTATTCTGGGTTCAACCACAACTGCTGAATATAAGCGTATCGAGAAGGATTCGGCTCTGGAGAGACGTTTCCAGAAGGTTATGCTCGATGAGCCTTCCGTAGAGATGTCCATTGAGATCTTAAAGGGTATCAAGGATTACTACGAGAAGCACCACAACGTCACATATTCTGATGAAGTAATCGAGTTTGCCGTTAAGGCATCCAAGAGATACATCACTGACAGATACCTTCCGGATAAGGCCATCGACCTTATCGATGAGGCAGGTTCTGCAGCAAACCTCAAAAACGTTAAGCTTGTAAAGCTTGCCAATACAAAAAAGGCTCTCGAAAAGGCTAAGCGTGAGCATCAGATGCAGATAGACTCAATGGAGAGTTCTTCTCCCGAAGAGCGTGAAGCTGATTACGAGAAGGCAGCTGAGCTCAAGGCAAAGGCTGATAAACTCCAGAATGAGCTCGACCAGCTCGAGAGCGACATCGCACCTGATCCTATTCAGGTTGAAGATATTGCGCGTGTTGTCGAGATGTGGACTGGCATTCCGCTTAAGTCCATCTCCGAGACTGAGACTGAGAAGCTCAACAATCTTGAAGAGAGACTTCATAAGCGCGTCATCGGTCAGGAAGAGGCCGTACACGCTGTTGCAAGTGCAGTAAGACGTACAAGAGCCGGCTTTACTAAAAAGCATAAGCCGACATCATTCATATTCGTCGGACCTACAGGTGTAGGTAAGACGGAGCTCGTTAAGGCTCTTGCTGAGGTCATGTTCGATACTGAAGAGGCTCTCATCAGGATCGATATGTCCGAGTATATGGAACCTCACTCAGTATCCAAGCTTATCGGCTCTCCTCCGGGATATGTCGGATTCGATGATGCCGGACAGCTCACTGAGCAGGTAAGAAGAAAGCCTTACTCGGTAATCCTTTTCGACGAGATCGAGAAGGCTCACCCTGATGTATTCAATCTTCTTTTGCAGATGCTTGATGACGGTGTCCTCACAGACAGCCACGGATTGCACGTTAACTTCGAAAACTGCATCATCATCATGACATCCAACGCAGGAAGCTCTGCAAAGGCTGCTACGATCGGTTTCTTTAATGAGACTCACGAAGCTATGGAACAGCACGTCCAGAGCGCACTCAAGGAGACATTCCGTCCTGAGTTCCTTAACCGTGTTGATGAGACGATAATCTTTAAGTCTTTGAAGCCTGAGGAGATCCGCCAGATCGTTAACATCATGATCAAGGATGTATTCCAGGCACTCGATGACAAGCACATCAAGGGCACCATGACCAAGGCTGCAGGTGACAGACTTGCAGAGCTCGGATACGACGAGAAGTATGGTGCAAGACCTTTACGCAAGGCCATCAGAACTAATATTGAAGATGCGCTCTCTGACATGTTCCTCACAGGCGCGCTCAAGGATGTCGTAAGCCTCAAGATCGATTTCAGAAGAGGCAAGTTCGTTTTCGATACTATCAAGGGCGAGCAGTAAAAACTAAAAACAAGCAAATAAAAAAGACGCTCTCGGAAAACCGGGAGCGTCTTTCGTTGTTACTGAATTATCGATTACTTGACCCAGTCGAAGTAAGCGTAGTTGTAACCATACTGTGTTACATAAGAACTTGTGGTTACATAAACGGTGAAGATATATGTCTCGCCGCCTGCTACTGCGATCTCGTTAGGTGTGCCTCTGAATGATGTTCCGTCACCGGTGAATGTCATGCCATCAGAAGTAACTTCAGTGATCGACTGATCGCAGAAGAGCTTGATATCAAGACCGTAGAGAGACTTGGGAAGGTTAGCAGTGCAGTTGCTCTTGTTCTTCAACTCGATGTCGAACTTGAAACCATCCTCTGTAGGAGCAAAGTTTGTGATCTTTGTACTGAAGTCGTTGATGCTTGAACCTTCAACAGTGTTGGAAGTTGTCTGTCTTGTCTTAGCAGGTTCTGTAGTCGTTGTTTCTTCTTCAGTAGTTGTTGTCTCTTCCTCTGTGGTTGTAGTAGCCTCAGTGGTTGTTTCTTCTGTTGTTGTAGTTGTAGTAGCTTCGGTAGTCTCGGCCGTTGTTGCCTCAGTTGTAGTGGCAGCAGTTGTAGCTTCTGTTGTCGTCTCTGTAACTGTTGTAGTAACTTCTGTCTCTTCCTTGGAAGGTTCGATGGCAGCAGTTGTAGTAGCTTCAGTAGTAATTGTCTCAACGGGTTTCTTACCAAAGAGATCCTTGATGGTTGAAGTGTTATTCAATACTAAGAGTACTCCGATTGCTACGACGATAATTGCAAGGAATGTGATAAGTCCTGCAAGTCCGGGATCCTTTGTAGCCTTCGGTTCCTTCTTTTTCTTCTTGGTCTTAACAGTGCTGACAGGTGTTATTGTCTTGTTGTTATGTGAGTTAGCCGGAGCACCATTTGCAACGCCTCTTGTTGCCTGAACGGGCTGCTTGCCCTTAGGTTCGAACGGTGAATTGTCAGCTGCCTGTGGAGCTGCTGCAGGCTTGCTTGATATGCCCGGTCTGTGTCCTGTTGTAGCAGGAGCGGGTGCGGGTGCAGGAGCCGGAGCAGGTTTAGCCTGTGCGGGAGCAGGTGCAGGTGCCGGAGCAGATTTAGCCTGTGCAGGAGTGGGTGCTTCCTTCGGTTTTGCAGAAGCTGCAGGTCTGTGAGGCGTTTCTGTCTCAGCAGGTGCCTTTACGGGTTCGAAAGACTTTGCAGGCTTAGCAGGTTCAGCAGCTTTTGCTACGGATGCCTGTGATGCTTTTGCTGCTGCTGAAGCTGAAGCGGCGGCTGCGGTGATTGAAGCTGCAGCTGCTGCGGCTGCTGTATTTGACTGCTTTGCGGGTTCAGCTGCTTTTGCAGTTGCCGGAGGAACAGGTCTTGCATGTTCAACAGGCTTAACGGGTTCTGCAGCCTTAACAGGCTCAGAAGGCTTAACAGGTTCAGCAGGCTTTACCTGAGAAGCTGAAGCATCCTGCTTGAACATGTCTGCTCTTGTCTCAGGGATAACACTTGCTGCGGAATTTACAGGCTTTGCAGGCTCTGCCGGTTTAGCGTGTTCAGCAGGCTTTGCCGAAGTGAAAGGCGATGCCGGCTTAGCGGGCTCAACGGGCTTAACTGCTTCTGCCTTAGATGCCTGGTCTGCAGCTTTCTCTGCTTCCTGTGCAGCCTTAGCATTCTGAGTAGGTGTATTGAATAATTCGGTCTTGTTGGCAGAAGGATAAGGTCTGAATCCTGCGGGCTGTGCTGAAGGTGCCTTGGGAGCTTCAGCTCTGGGGATATCCACACCATTGGGTGCAGGGATGTCAGGCTTTTCTGCGTTAAGGAAAGGACTTGTTTTCTTGTCGTGCTCTGAAGTAGCGAAGTCGAGGCCATTGCCGGACTTGAAGATCCTCTCGTTAGCCTGTCTTGCTTCGTACTTGTCGAGTGCTTCATCAAGATCGTCGAACTTAGGAATAGCATTCTTGGCAGGTTCCGGTGCCTTGGCAGTGGATAACGGCTTATCGAATGTGCCGCCATCCTTAGGAAAGGCAGGTTCTGTGGAAACCGTAGACTTAGGTGCTTCTGCCTTCGGAACTTCCGGCTTGGGTTCTTCCTTTACGGGAGCAGCGGGCTCTTCAGGTGCTTTGAAAGGCTTGAATGCAGATATGGATGAATCAAATTCAAAATCATCGAACTCGTCCTTGAATCCGTTGTTGAAAGAACTGTTTTTCTTCTCAAGGTTCTCTTTGCTCTCCTTGAGTTTGTCGGCGATGGATTCAGTCTTGTCGCCGGGTTTGAACTGTACTGCAAAAGAGGAATCGATAAAATCATCCTGATTGTCAGAGTTGTTCATACCGTTAAAGTTGTTAAACTTATCAGGATCGTTAGGCATAAGTCTAATCTCCTTTATAAATAAATATATATGCTATTTTATCGTTAATGAATTCTCAATCAATAATATTTATGTTACGATTTCTTGTCTTTTATAAACTTTATGAGGTGAATATTGTGCCTTGACTTTGAACATTCCTGATGTTAATATTGTTCACGCACTTACGGATAGGCTCGTGTGGCGGAATTGGCAGACGCAACGGACTTAAAATCCGTCGGAGTAAAATCCGTACCGGTTCAAGTCCGGTCACGAGCACCATTTATTCCTTTTAAGTGCGGCGATTGATATCGCGGAGTGGAGCAGTTGGTAGCTTGCCGGGCTCATAACCCGGAGGTCGTGTGGTTCGAGTCCCGCCTCCGCAACCAGATTACAAAGGTTATCTCGTTTTTGAGGTAACCTTTTTTGTATTCCGGGAACACAAAATCAGCCATGTGATAAGATAATGGCATCACGAGAAATCTTAATGGGAAGAACATGGGAATGAGAAAACTGATCAGGAATCTTTGCGTATTTTTTGCATTGGTAATGACGCTTGGCTGTCTTACATGCTGTGCATCGAAATCATCATCCGTAAGTGAGTCTGAAGATCCTTCAAAATGCACTTATACGGTCATTGTAACCTCGCTCGAAAACGGTGAGGGAATAGAAGGCGTCATTATAAATTTCTGCACTGATTCCATATGCGTTCCTGTTACGACTGATGAAGACGGAACAGCTGTTTTTACGGGCGATCCTTACAAGTATCACGTTCAGATTATCAAGTGTCCTGAAGGTTTTGAAATGCCTGAAGAATCTGACTGGTATACAGAAGAAAAACCGGAAACTTTTAACATAATTCTTGCGGCGGTTAAAGAGTGAAACACAAAAAGATCATTTGGGCAGTTCTGGTCGCTGCAGCAATCGTTCTTATAGTCTTCGGTGTGTTGAACGGCGGAGCACGTGATGTGTTTGCAAAAGCCGTAAAGATCTGTTCGGAGTGTATCGGCCTTGGATAAGAAGAGAAAACCTTTGACCAGAAGGCTCATACAAGTATATACGGCACTCCTTTATAACGCTTACATCAAAGGCTTTGCAGAAGGAGAGATATATACCGGGGTATTGAAAAATGCATGCGTACCCGGCCTTAACTGTTATTCCTGTCCCGGAGCAATAAGTGCATGTCCTTTGGGTTCTTTGCAGAATGCGATTTCTGCATCAGCAGACAGACCTGCGTTTTATGTAATAGGAATTATCCTGTTATTTGGTATGTTTTTGGGACGTGTTATTTGTGGCTTTCTGTGCCCCTTCGGACTTATCCAGGAACTGCTTCACAAGATACCTGTAAAGAAACTTAAGAAGAATAAAATAACTCAAAAACTCACCTTCATTAAGTATGTGATACTCAGCATTTTTGTTGTTGTGATCCCCTTGTTCTTCGGCCTTCGTAAGCAGCCTCTTCCGGCGTTCTGCAAGTATATCTGTCCTGCAGGAACATTGGAGGGTGCGTTGATGTTGATGATACATCCTGATAATGCCGAACTCCGTGCTTTAACAGGCGGTTTATTTTACTGGAAACTGGCAGTGCTCATTGCGATGGTGGTCACATGTGTTTTCATATTCCGTGCTTTCTGCAGATTTATCTGTCCTTTGGGTGCGATATACAGTTTGTTTTCGAAGATCGCGCTTCTCGGAGTAAGGGTCGACATGAACAAATGTAACAACTGCGGAGCATGTGTTAAGACCTGTCAGATGGACATTAAAAGGGTTGGTGACAGAGAGTGTATCCAGTGTGGGGAATGCATAGATGTATGTCCTGAAAAAGCCATAACATTCAAAGCAGGGAAGCTTGTTTTAAGAGGTCCTGATATCGCTCATAAGGAGGCAGAATCATGAGAAGAAATATCAGGATTATCCTCTGGAGTCTAGCGATTATTTTTCTTGTTGCGGTAGTTATTTTCGTTAATTTCTTTGGAAAGAAAAATATCACAACGGGAGCAGCAGAAGGAGAGCTATTAAGTGATTTTTCCATCGCCTGTACAGACGGAACTGATTTCAGATTGTCTGAACAGAAGGGGAAAGTAGTCGTCATAAATCTGTGGGCAACCTGGTGTATTCCGTGTGTGGCTGAACTGCCGAATTTTGAGAAGATAAGTGAAGATTTTTCTGATGAAGTTTCAGTAATAGCCATTCATTCTGCACCGGTTACAACTGACGTTGCAGCCTGGCTTTCAGATTATTCTTATACTATTCCTTTTGCTGTAGATGAAGACGGAAGCGTAAGTGAGCTTCTTAATGCTTCAACTGTTTTGCCTCAGACGATAGTAATCGGTAAAGATGGTGTTGTTACATACAATAGATCTGGCAGTCTCACTTATGAAGAGCTCTGTGACATCGTGTCCGGAGCCCTTTGAAGAAAAGACCTGATTTTGCCTTATACATATATTTCTTGTTTTTTTATTATTTGTGTATAATGTATGCGGTTTATAAGCAGAGCAGGAGGCTTTTTAAATGGCTAATCTTCAGAATGAACAAACGGCTGAACGTAATGATGTTGCCGGTAGAATAGTTCGTATCTGTATATTGATAATCGTTTCTTTTGTCGTAGCGATCGCTGCGGTTTCTTTTGCTGTTCACCACATGAGACTCCAGTTCGAGGAAGAGTTCCAGAAGATCTCTGACACGAAGATGCATCAGGTAACAGACGTAGTCAGAATGAGTATAGACGGTGATGATCTTGTATCGAATACCGTTAACGCTCCGGCAAGATACAGCGCGCTCCTCGACCTTATGCTTGCAGATACTTCAACGGAGAATCTGTCCGCAGAAGGATACGGTCTCTTCGGTTATAACCAGGGTCAGTTATCACTTCTCTTAAGTCGTGGTGTTAATGATCCTTCAGAGTTTGCAGTTGCAAGCAGAGATATTTCCGAGTGGCTCGGCGGAACTTCAGAACAGACAGTTCTCGTAGGCGAAAATTATGAGAGCATCATCGTTCCGATCACAGACAGCACGGGCATGTGTGTCGGTGTTTTCGAGTACAAGTGTACATTCGGTGAGCTTTACGAATTAGGCGACAAGCTTGAGTCAAGAATCCTCACTGCAGTAGTAATCGCAGTTCTTTCGGGTGTTTTCCTTTTCGCGCTTCAGGAAGTCCTCATCCGCGTCCTCAGAGGAAGACAGAGCGGTTCGGGAAAGAAGAATGTTGAGACTCCTCAGAACCGTGACAGAAGACTTATCTCTTCCACGATCGGTTACTGCTTCACGATAATCCTCGTTGTACTTATCGTGATGGCAACACAGCTGTCGAACACATACATTAAAGCTCTTGAGAGTGAACGTGCCGACATGATGGAAAAGTGTGCGGTAACTTCCGCCGCTGCTCTTACGTATACTGAAGTAAGAGAGAACATGTCTTACATGCTTCCTGTTTATAAGTATGCCAATGACAAGCCTTACATCGTAAACATCTATACGATGGCAGGAGATTCATTCTTAAGACTCTATTCTTCAACTGCTACAGGTAACGTACAGCAGTACTATCTTACAGGTGCAGGCAACCAGTACATTGACTGCTTCGGTCTCCAGCAGGTTGCTTTCACATCTCGAAATGACGGCGGTGTAGCTTATGTCTGCGCCATTGCTCCGATCATCTCTTCCGAGAATACTGTATCCGGCGTTCTCGAGGTAATGATGCCGAGAGATGATTTCGAGAGCTCGGTAAACGGAATGAGCCTTTCATGGATATTCACGATCATCTCCATTGCGATCTCAATGGGTATCATGATCTTCGAATTGAACCTTCTCATTTCTACTATCTCAAAGGGTATCTCCGGCAATGCTCCCGTACTTGTCATGTATGGTGAGAATGCAAACAGATTCCTTTCATTCTTTACCGCATTCGGCTCCATCATGATGCCGATAGCGTTTGCGGATTATTTCAAGGAACAGATAGACTATCTGCCTATGCAGGCAGTACAGGGCCTGATCTGCGTTACGCTGCTCCTGTTCATCTGGGGTTATCTCGGATTCTCAGGACTTAGGAACAGCATCAAGACAAAGCTTACGAGCAGGATTGCTCTCATTTCTATAACATGCGCAGGATATTTCTTCGCGCTTATCGCAGGTGTTGTTAATTTCCCTTATCTTACTGCAGTGCTCGCACTTCCGATCGGTTTCTGCTTTGGTATGTCTTTTGACTATCTCAGAGACTACAGGATCAATGCAGGCAGACTCGGATATAAGGACTATAACGACAGAGTTATCCACAACGTACAGTCTTCATCTTACTTCCTCGGTGTTGCGGTAGGTGCGGTTATCGCAGGTATCTGCTATGAGAGATACGGTCTTTTCATCGTAACCATCATCAGCGGTGCAGCACTCGTTCTTACAAGCATCGGCATGATCTACTTCATGCAAAACAATACAGTGGTAAGAGAAGCTCCTTTGTCCATCAGCGGATTCTTCTCGGTATTCAGTGATTCAAGAATCGCAAGATTCCTGAATTCCTCATTCCTTATGCTCGGTGTCGTTCTCTCATTCATGCTCATGTTCATTCCGAACTATCTTGAGAGAGTCGGTATCTCACTTCCTACGACATCGTTCTATTTCCTCGTTTGCGGATTTACCGCATGCTTCGTATGCGGCTTTGCCAAGAACAGATTTGCACATCTCCTCACATCAAGAACAAGAGTGCTTATCCAGGCTGCTTCGACAGTTTTGGGTCTGTTCCTTTTCGCGCTGATGCCTTCGGCAAAGATGCTCGTAGTCTCATGCGCATTCATGGGTATCGCTTTAGGAATCCACGATTACTATTACATCTATGTTCTTTACCTTATCTGCAACGGAAAGGTAAAGGCTAACTTAAGAAAGCTCGCTGAGTACACGGTCTACATGGGCGCCGGAGTCATGATCCCGATCATCATGGTTGCATTCATGGTAAATAACGTCAGGATCACATTCCTCATCCTTACGCTGATCGTTGCAGTACTTGCATTCCTTTATCCTCTGTCTTCGTTCTCCGGCCAGATCGATGAGCGTGATATCTCATTGAAGCCTGAGAAGAGACAGCGCGAAAAGCCTGCTCCGGCAGCACCTCAGATGGCAGCACCTGTTGCACCTGAGACATCTTCTGAAGCGCAGCTTCCTGCAGGTGAATCAATCCCTGAAGAACCTGTTGAACCGGTTGCAGCTCCGGTACATCAGTATCCCCAGTCTGTACGCAAGGCGGCTGTACAGAACAGAAGAAGATATCAGCAGGCCGTTCAGCAATCCGTACAACAAACGGCACAACAACCGGTACAGCCTCAATACCAGCAGCCCGTACAGCAGCAGTATCAGCAGCCTGTAGAGCAGCAGTATCAGCAGCAATATCAACAGCCTGCCGGACAGCAATATCAGCAACAATATCAGCAACCTGTTCAGCAACAGTACCAGCCTGATGCCAATCAGTATGCTGCGCAGTATGCAGCACCTGCAGATCCTTATGCTGCACAGCAGATGCAGCAGGCTCCTGCCGATCCTTACGTTGGCGCCGGTACTGATCCTTATGGTGCCCAGGCAGCTCAGCCGGCTGCTGCAGATCCGCTTGCTTTCCTGAATGGAGACGATAACGAAGGAGGTAATCAAAATGGCTGATGAACTCTGGAATCAGAAACTGACACGCGAGAATATCCGCGACTTTTATATGTCTACCGTAGTAATGGTTTATTCTTCCTGCTATGGAATTACAAAAGAGGCTACACGATGCGAGAATGCGATCGTTAAGTCGTATCTTGATATCTACGCTAAGCGTAATAATATACCCGGAGATAAGGTCATCTATGAGTTCGGTGACATCCTTCTTGCCAACTCGAAGAACATTGTCGCCCAGTATCCTCTTCCTGCAGATCTGACTTTTGAAGAAAGACTGCTTGATGAATATACACGTAACTCAATGCTCGAGAAGATCCTTTCCAAGATCGATTCAAAGAGCTTTAAGGCTATGGAATTCATCAATACGGATGTAAAGAAGGGAAGACGCCCGAAGCAGATGCGTAAGCTTAACGATCTGTTCCAGGTAACGCCTCTGCTTATCCTTGAGATAATCGTTCTTGCGATCATGATCTGGGCTGTAAGTTATGTTGCCATAACGCTTCCTTACAGACATTCCGAACTGATTAATGAGAAGGGTATTTTTGAGACTGCATCTATTCAGGAACAGTACATTAATGCGCTTGCGTTCTATCCGTTCAGAATACAGACCAACAAATCAACAGAAGAAGGATTCATGCCCGTGCCTACTGAAGGTCAGGTATCTGATCCCACTGCCGAAGGTCAGGGCGAGCCGACCGAGACAACAGTATTAGGTCCTCAGCTTGCCGAATCTTCAACGGAGCTCTCTGCTACGAGCGGCTGATGCGATTTGATTAATCAATTCAATTTGCGATAAAAAAGGTCCGAAATTTTGTAGTTTCGGACCTTCTATCTTGTGTATGATAAGAACATATTCAATCTAAACACCTATGTTTAATCACCCACCGGAAAGGAGCACGATTTCATGTTCGATTTTAAGTATTTCACACCCACAAAAGTTATTTTTGGCAGGAACACGGAAGCTCAGGTTGCTGACCTCATTAAAGAGTTCGGCGGAACAAAGATCCTTATCCATTACGGTGGCGGAAGCGTAGTCCGTTCAGGACTTCTTAAGCGCGTTACAGATACACTTGATGCTGCAGGAATCAGCTATGTCACACTCGGCGGTGCAGTTCCTAATCCGCATCTCGGACTCGTATATGAAGGTATTGAACTTTGCAAAAAAGAGAATGTTGATTTCCTTCTTGCAGTAGGAGGCGGCAGTGCGATCGATTCTGCAAAAGCAATCGGTTACGGTGTTGCTAATGAAGGCGATGTATGGGATTTCTACGACTATAAGCGTAAGGCTGAAGGATGCCTTCCTCTCGGTGTTATCCTTACCATTGCGGCAACAGGAAGTGAGATGAGTGATTCTTCTGTTATTACAAAGGAAGAAGGCCTTGTTAAACGTGGTTACAGCAGTGATTACTCACGTGCTAAGTTTGCGATCATGAATCCTGAACTTACGATGACGCTTCCTGATTATCAGACTGCATGCGGATGCACAGACATCATGATGCATACCATGGAAAGATATTTCACCAACGGCGGCAATATGGAGCTTACGGATGCACTTGCTGAAGGACTTCTCCGCACTGTTAAGAAGAATGCAATTATTCTTAGAGATGATCCTCAGAACTACGATGCAAGGGCAGAAGTAATGTGGGCAGGAAGCCTTGCTCATAACGGCCTCACAGGCTGCGGTAATGACGGTGGTGACTGGATGACCCATAAGCTTGAGCATGAGCTCGGCGGCCTCTACGACGTTGCTCACGGCGCAGGACTTGCAGCTATCTGGGGCACCTGGGCAAGATACGTATATAAGAACTGCCTGCCACGCTTCAAGAAATTTGCCGTTAATGTAATGGATGTAGCTGACGAAGGTACTGATGAAGAGATCGCTCTTCGCGGTATCGAAGCAATGGAAGATTTCTACAGATCTATCAAGATGCCTACGAATCTCCGTGAGCTTGGAGTAAATCCCACTGAGGAAGAACTTAAGGATATGGCTCACAAGTGCGCTGTCG
This sequence comes from Oscillospiraceae bacterium, assembly GCA_015069205.1. GTDB lineage: Bacteria > Bacillota > Clostridia > Saccharofermentanales > Saccharofermentanaceae > Saccharofermentans. Next base: position 4,881 of record SVIZ01000018.1, on the reverse strand, counting down.
GCGTTGGCGGCGAGATGGGCTCAGCTAAGGTCCTTGATGAGCAGGCAATGTACGACATCTATAAAGCAAGCATGTAATCAAAGCACATCATTCATTTTCATTCTTATCAGGAGGATTCCATTATGTCAGTAAAATGGGGCGTTTTGGGCACTGCGAACATCGCAAGAGGATGTACCATTCCGGGCATGAAAATGGCTGAGAACTGTGAGCTGTACGCAATTGCCGGAAGAAATGAAGCTAAGGTTCAAAGCTATAAAGATGAGTTTGGTTTTGAGAAAGCTTATGTAGGATACGACAAGCTCCTTGAAGATCCTGAAGTACAGGCAGTGTATATTCCTTTACCGAATAATCTTCACAAGGAATGGGTGATCAAGGCACTTAAGGCAGGAAAACACGTTCTCTGCGAAAAGCCTCTGGCGTTAAATGCCGAAGACGCAAAAGAGATGTTTGCAGTTGCCAAAGAGAAAAACGTTATCCTGATGGAAGCATATGCTTATCTTCACAGTCCGTATATCCAGTCTCTTAAGGATGACATCAAGAGTGGCATTATTGGTGACGTGGAATTTGTCGATACGGCATTCTTCACACAGTACTATGTTGAAGATATCAGAATGTATAAGGAACTTGGCGGCGGTGCTGTCTATGATCTCGGTTGCTATTGCACGACGATGATCTTGTCTCTTGTTGATTCAACCCCTGATTTCGTTATGGCAAAAGCTGAGTTTAACGACAAGGGCGCAGATGTTCTGGCATCAGTTATCCTGAAGTTCGAAAATGGTGCAAGGGCAGTATTTAATGTTGGCATGATCTTCGATCCCGGATCAAACAGAAGAAAGGACATTCTTTATGTCCACGGTTCAAAGGGAACCATCGTATCAGACGTTGAGTATAACCAGGAAGGAAAGGTCTCATATACCGTTACTTCCGGCAGCAAGGTTTATACTCCTTCGATCAATGTTCCGCACAATTACATGCTTGAGATTGAGCAGTTAGGCAGATGCATCGAGAACGGTGAAGCTCCGCATATCACTCCGGAGTTTTCAATAAAGAATGCTGAGCTGCTTGATGAGATCCTTAAACAGATAGGTTATTAATTTCAGAGGTGATTACTATGAATGAGACATTGCAAGTATTGGAAACAAGAAGAAGCTGCAGAAACTTTAAGCCTGACATGGTAAAGGATGAAGACCTCAAGGCGATCCTCAGGGCAGGTACATATGCTGCAACAGGTATGGGTAAGCAGAGCCCCATCATCATTGCCGTTACTGACAAGGCGATGCGTGATGAGATCTCCGAAGCAAACAGAAAGATCGGCGGATGGGATGCAGGATTTGATCCTTTCTATGGTGCTCCCGTTATCCTTATCGTTCTTGCAAAGAAGGATGTGGTTACACACGTTTACGACGGTTCTCTTGTTATGGGCAATCTCATGAATGCTGCAGAAAGTCTTGGCGTAGACAGCATCTGGATCCACAGGGCAAAGGAGGAGTTCGAATCTGATTTTGGTAAGAACATCCTCGCAAAGCTTGGCATCACTGATGAATACGAAGGCATCGGCCACTGCGCATTAGGCTATAAGGCAGAGCCCTTGAAGGATCCTGCTCCCAGAAAAGATAACTATATATATTATATTTAATGAGGTCGGTTATGGATAAGCGTTTTAAGGTATTAATGCTCAACGGAAGCCCAAGAGCGAATGGAAATATCGCTGTAGGGTTTCGCGAGATGCAGAAGATCTTCGACGAGCTGAATGTCGAATATGAGTGCATAAATCTGGGGAAGAAGGATGTCAGGGGTTGCATTGCCTGCGGTACTTGCGGTAATACAGGCAAGTGCGTTTTCAATGATATCGTAAATGAGATCTCAGCTAAATTCGAAGAGGCTGACGGCCTTGTCGTCGGATCTCCGGTTTACTACGGCTGTGCAAACGGAACTCTGGTTTCTGCATTGCAGAGAGTATTTTACAGCTCGCATTTTGACAAGCGCATGAAGGTCGGTGCGAGCGTTGTCTGCGCAAGAAGATCAGGGTGTACGGCGACTTTCGACGAACTCAATAAGTTCTTCACGATATCCAATATGCCTGTAGCCACAAGCCAGTACTGGAACAATATCCATGGCGGTGGTGCAGGTGAAGCTGATCAGGATGAAGAAGGAAAACAGACGATGAGAGTCCTTGCGCGTAATATGGTTTTTCTCATGAGAAGCATAGCTTTAGGCAAAGAACAGATCGGTCTGCCTGATGAAGAAGACCACGTCTGGACAAACTTTATAGGATAAACAGAATTAATTACTTACTTTTATCCGGGTCGAAATTTGCAAGAGGATTGCTCTCAATCGCACGTTGCAATGCCTCGTCATCAACGTGTGTATAGATCTGGGTAGTGGAGACGCTCTGGTGTCCCAAAATCATCTGAAGATTTCTGATATCGACCTTACCGTACTTGTACATGAGGGTTGCTGCAGTGTGTCTTAGTTTATGCACAGAGTAGATCCTTGTATCGATGCCTGCTTCTTCAAGAAGACGCTTGATCGTTATCTGGATCATGTCATCTGAGATCCTCGTTCCGCGCTTGGATACGAACAGCGCTTTCTCAGCTTCAGGTTTGATCTTGAGGGTGGCTCTCTTGTTCATCCAGTCATCTAATGCCTCAAGACACGCATCGTTAAGATATATCGTACGCTCTTTATTACCTTTACCTATAACGGTCAGGGTAGTGCCGTGGATATCATTCGTATTGATTCCGCGCAATTCGGAAAGACGCATGCCGCAGTTAAGGAACAGCGTAAGCATGCAGTAATCACGTTCGTTGGAATCCTTGGGTGAATCGTATGCTGTCTTAAGCAGTTCCCGGCTCTGTTCAAGTGTAAGATACTTTGGCATACGCTTGCCGATCTTGGGTGTCTCTATGTCGTAAGCAGGGTTGTTGTCTATGACTCTTCTCTTAGAATGGAGATACTTGAAAAAGCTCTTGAGCGAAGCAATGTGTCTTGCTCTTGCAGAATTGGACTGTTTACGGGAACGCGACAGCCAGATGACAAATGCCAGAAGGTCATCTGTAGTGACCCTGTTAAGCATTTTAACGTCTATATCTGATATGTCGATCTCTTCAAGTGGAGTGCCTTCAGGCACCAGTCCGCGGTCCATTTTGAGGAATCTCGCGAAAAGAATAAGGTCATATCTGTATTCTTTAACCGTCAGTTCCGAGCGTCCCAAAGCTGCCAGCATATAGCTGCAGTAATTCTCGAGAAGCGGGAATGTAGGCGACATAAGATCAGATACCTCTTTGGTTTTTGATTAATTGCCTTAATTCTAACATAAGGATGGCGGGCATTTGGTTGATTTGACATACTTGTTATACAAAAGTCATTGTGATAATATGTGTTTGCTCGAAAGACAAATGTACGCGACACGCGGACAACAGAGCCGAAAATAACCACAGTTTTCACTGTGAAGAGACAATGGAGTAATTAGAAATGGAACAGAAATTAAGAGTCGGTATCATCGGTGCAACGGGATATGTCGGACAGAGATTTATCACTCTTCTCGCAGATCACCCCTGGTTTGAGATCGTTGCTTTATGCGCATCACCCAGATCTGCAGGCAAGACTTACGAAGAGGCAGTCGAGGGCAGATGGAAACTCGACATACCTTGTCCTGAGTTCGTTAAGAAGATGGTAGTCTACGGAACAGACAATATCGAAGAGTATTGCAGCAAGATCGACTTCACATTCTGTGCTGTAGATATGAAGAAGGATGAGATCAGAGCTTTGGAAGAGAAGATCGCGAAGCTCGAGTGCCCTGTTGTTTCAAACAACTCTGCTAACAGATGGACAGAAGATGTTCCTATGATCATCCCTGAGATCAACGCAGACCACGCTCAGCTCATCGAAGCTCAAAGAAAGAGATTAGGCACAAAGAGAGGCTTTATTGCCGTTAAGCCTAACTGCTCCATCCAGAGCTACGTTCCTGCTCTTACACCTTTCCTTAAGAATGGCATCAAGGCTATTTCAGTCTGCACATACCAGGCAATCTCCGGTGCCGGCAAGACATTCAAGGACTGGCCTGAGATGGTCGGCAATGTAATTCCTTACATTGGCGGTGAAGAGGAGAAGTCCGAGAAGGAGCCTCTTAAGGTTTGGGGTCAGTTTGCAGGCGACCACATCGAGCTTGCCCAGAAGCCCATTATCTCCGCTCAGTGCTACCGTGTAGCAGTTCAGGAAGGTCATACGGCTGCAGTAAGCGTATCCTTCGAGAACAAGCCTTCAAAGGAAGAAATGATCGAAGTATGGAAGAACTATGAGAGCGAAGCAGTAAAGCTCGGTCTTCCTTCAGCTCCTAAGCATTTCCTCCAGTACATTGAGGAAGATAACCGTCCCCAGCCCCAGCTCGATGCTAACTTCGAGAACGGCATGGGTGTATCTGTAGCAAGACTCAGAGAAGACAACCTCTTCGACTACAAGTTTGCATGCCTTTCACACAATACATTAAGAGGCGCTGCAGGCGGCGGAGTCCTTACGGCTGAGCTTCTCGTAGCTAAGGGATACATTAGCGCAAAGTAATAATTCAGTTCAGGTTGAGGCATTTTTTGCCTCAGCCTGAATTTTACTCTTGACTAAACAGAACTTAATTACTATACTAATCAAGCGCTTTGAAAAAAGCATGTGTAGTGTGGATGTGGGCCTTTAGCTCAGTTGGTCAGAGCTCCCGGCTCATAACCGGTTGGTCCTGGGTTCGAGTCCCCGAAGGCCCACCATACACAACAACTTAATACATGGGAAGATTCCCGAGCGGCCAAAGGGAACAGACTGTAAATCTGTCGTCATCGACTTCGGTGGTTCGAATCCACCTCTTCCCACCATAGAGGAGTTACCGGTTTCGGT
>SVIZ01000032.1 GCA_015069205.1 Oscillospiraceae bacterium | reverse complement strand
ATTTAATCCTGAACTCATGTTGAGCAAATAAAGAAAAATACAGCAAACAGCTTAAACTGTTTGACTTTTTATAGGAGGCTTAATATATGGAAATTTCCACAGATACAATTATGCTCTTGATCTTCGTATTCATTATCGCTGCCTACTTAGGCGTCGAGCTCATCTCGAAGGTCCCTTCACAGCTTCACACCCCTCTCATGAGCGGTACGAACGCAATCTCCGGAATCACGATCGTCGGTGCTATTGCAGCTACGGCTATCAATGCATCCGGTAACCACGTTTTCGGCATCATCTTAGGTGCGATCGCTATCTTCTTCGCTACGGTCAACGTAATCGGCGGATACTTCGTTACCGACAGAATGCTCGCAATGTTCAAGAAGAAGGAGACACCTAAGAAATGAGTGATTACATTTGCATCGTACTTTACATGATTTCTTGTGTCCTCTTCATCATGGGCATCAAGAAACTCGGAAAAGCAGATACCGCACGTAAGGGTAATCTCTATTCTTCAATCGGTATGCTTATCGCAGTCGTAGCAGTCCTCATTTCCCAGGACGTTATCGACGGCGGACTTGTCAGCTATCTCCTCATCATCCTCGCAATCGCAGGCGGAAGCGTTGTTGGTTTCATCTGGTCCAAGAAGGTCGAGATGACAGGCATGCCCCAGCTCGTTGCCCTTTTCAACGGTTTCGGCGGCCTTTCTTCAATGCTCGTTGCTATCTCACAGTTCGTAGCAGGCGTTACTGAGGATGCATTCACAGGACTTACACTCGGACTTACGATCCTCATCGGTGCAATTGCTTTCACAGGTTCACTCATCGCCTGGGGTAAGCTTGCAGGCCTTGCAATGTTCAAGAAGAACTTCGTAATTCCCGGCAAGAACTTCATCAACGCAGGAATCCTCGCTGTCTCAGCACTCGGAATCCTTTTCATCTGCATCTCACCTGACGGCGGTCTTGGTGTTGCAGGTGTCATCATAACAACACTCTCATCACTGGTACTTGGCGTTACGCTGGTTATCACGATCGGCGGCGGCGACATGCCGGTTATCATCTCTTTCCTTAACGCACTCTCCGGACTTGCTGCAGCATTTGCAGGCTTCCCTATCGGCAACACGGTCCTCATCGTATCCGGCTGCCTCGTAGGTGCTTCAGGCGTCATCCTTACACTCATCATGTGCAAGGCTATGAACAAGTCATTCGTATCACTCCTCTTCAAGACAACCAAGAAGAAGGCAGCTGCTGCAGAGGGCGAGCACAAGGAGCCCAAGTCAATGTCCGTCGAGGATGCTTTCCTTATCCTCGAAGCTGCAAAGAGCGTTGTATTCGTACCCGGTTACGGCATGGCTGTTGCCCAGGCTCAGCACGCTGTTAAGGAACTCTGTGACGTACTCGAAGAGAACGGCTGCGAAGTTAACTTCGCCATCCACCCTGTTGCAGGACGTATGCCCGGTCACATGAACGTTCTCCTCGCAGAAGCTAATGTTCCTTATGAACAGCTCAAGACAGCAGATGAGATGAATCCTCAGATGCCTAATACAGATATCGCTATCGTCATCGGCGCTAACGACGTTGTTAACCCCGCTGCGATCAACGACGAGTCCTCACCTATCTACGGCATGCCTATCGTAAACGCTTACGAGGCACGTACGGTATTCGTCCTCAAGCGTGGTCAGGGTACAGGCTTCTCCGGCATCGAGAACCCGCTCTTCACGATGGACAACACCGTCATGATCTACGGCGATGCTAAGCAGACTGTATCACAGCTCGTAGTCGAGTTCGAAAACGACTGATAAAAGCTAAGATAAAAAATTATGGGGCTGTCTCAAAATGAGGCAGTCCCATTTTTTATGTTGAATGAATCCTTCTTTTCGATGTGTGTCAAATTTGTTGGCCTGTAACCGTTAATTTACATCAACAAATAGTCGTATTTTCTGAAAATACAGGTTTTTGTTGGCCTAAAATTCAAATTTACATCAACAAATTTGAAACAAGGCACGGTAGGAGGTGTAATTCTGTTTAAGAATTAATGGCGAGAGTAGCGATCACTATAAAGAAATACGCTAACGGTATCAGGATCGCAGAAATAACTATTCCTGCTATGGCCAAGGGTTTTCCTTTTGTTCCTGTGCTCCTTGTTTTCTTAAGGCCGACGATCGAAAGTATCAGACCGAGTATAGGGCCTGCCGCCGTGATGAGGATCATAGCTAAAAGCAATGTGTTGATCAATGCCATCGTAGCGGAATCATAGTGAGAGGATTCCTTCATCCAGAAAAAACTAAAAAATATCGTAGAGCCTATAATGGTCACAAGATCAGCACCAAGAGCTATCAATATCCGTTTTTCAAAACGTCGTTTTACAGGGCTCTGAACAACGGGAAATAAATATCCGCACAGACTGCATGCAGGTAGTGAATCAGCTTGTGGTGCACCGCAATTAGGACATGTCTTCATAAATAATCTCCTTATGGAGGTATTTTACTTTGATTTGGTCTCTTTTCCAACAGGATTGATAACAAAGCAGATGATAATGAATACAGGAATGAAGATTACGAATGCTGAGATAACATCGATGATCGAATGCTGCTTGATAAACATCGTTGAGAGCACGATGAGGACCGTCAGAACGTCGCTCAATACGAGGAGCACCTTCTTATCCTTGAATGCGAGGTGAAGTCCCGCAGCAACGACTATGGCATCATATACGTGAAGGCTGGGAAGAACGTCCGTCGGTGTATCTATCGAGTGGAGATACTTGATAAGGTCCATGAATATGTTTTCGCGGTCAGGAATGTGCGCACGGAGTTCAAGAGCATTGGGATAAGCCAGTGAGATGATGATGAACAGCGTCATGCCTGCCATGAGCATGTAAGATGTTTTTCTTGAGAGCTTTCTGCTTCTGATGGCAATGGCGATCATGCCGATAACCAGATAAGGAAGCCACAGTGCATAAGGAATGATAAATACTTCAACGACGGGGATCAGGTCATCTATTGCCGTGTGGATGATGTGAAATCCCTCTGCAGGCTCAAGACTTTCCACCCAGAAAAAAGTCGGCATGTATATGACCATGTAAATGGCCATCGGAAGAAGCGTCACTACGACGTAAAGTATCTTCTTTATGAGACTTTTGTTATCGGCAGTATTCAAGTCATTTCCTCGAAAATAATATTGCGGAGCGCCGGGACCGGAACTGGTTCCCTGAACACTCCGCATATTATAGCAAGTCAAAATGATGTTTTTGATTGACTTTTGATACAGTTTTTAACGCCGGGGCCGCAATGCCGCTATCAAACTTGCATTAAATACTGTTTACCGTACCGATAAAGACAGGTGCCATGGTCTCAACATCGACGATCGCATAAGCGTAAGGTCTGTCGCACTCGACATAGCGGTATTCGGGCACATTTTCTTCCATTACGCTTCCGCAGGTTTCCATGACGATAGTAGCTGCAGCAGCTCTTGTTCCCTGTCTGTCGACTTCGATGTGGGTCTTGTGAATTATCTTTGAGACATAGATATCACCGGGGTTTCCTGCCATTCCGGACAGGTCTGCAGTAGAAGGCGCGAAAATGCTGTCTGCTCCCAATCCTGCGATCGTATCATTCAAATTAATATCAAAGTCTGATTCAAACTCGGGCATCTTTGAAACTACGACATAATCATTGGAAACGCTGTTTATAAATTCTTCGTAGTCTTCAGCAGTAAAATTCTTTGCAAACTCATTTGCGCTGATGCTCTCATCTGTCGGAAGGATCGCCAGGAATGCATACTGGCCGCCCTTATAGAATTTAATGAATCCTGTTGCTTTGTCTGTCTCATAGAAAGCTGAAGACGTATCGTGCAGGAACATTGCCTCCTTGGAACTGCCGTCAGCAGACGTAAAGAAGCTTTCCGAGACCTGTGAATCTTCATATTCTTCTGCCCATTCGCCCTCAAAGCAGATTGCGTTTACGAGTACCATTACCGTATCAGCATCAAGAGTGTCGATCGCATCCTTGATCATGTGGTTTGTGTGCTCATCGATCCAGTCGTTGATCTCATCTGCTGTGTCCTTTCCGAAATCAGTAACCGTATACTGCGCAAGGAACGTATCCTGAATGTATCCGACATAATCCATGTTTACGCTGTCACCAAGTATACGGCCGTTATTCCAGACGGCATTGGCACAGTTGAACTCTACGTCCTTTGCCTCGTTGATCCTGTCCATCAGGGCTGACGCATAAGCCTGCTGTGTGAGAGGTCCCTGGCCTGCAGCGAAAAGATTCGTCAGCTGGTCTAATGATTCTCCCTTGGCGCCTGCGGCAACCATATCGAGTGCCATCATGATGGAGGCGGGTGAGATCATTACATTATCATCTGAACCGTAATCACTGACTGTCCGGCTGAAGATGTTGAAGCAATACTCTCTGTAAAGCTTATCCATCTCGTCCTTATCGTAATCAGTAACCTTAACTTCATTAAGGTTGAAGCTTGTCTTTGCGTTCGGATCTTCCTTCAGTTCATGATTGTGATTATTGCCTTTGGCAGTGCATCCACCGAGAAGGATCGAAGCCGCCATAACGCCGGTAATGAACTTAATGTCTTTCTTTGAACAGATTTCCATATTTATATCCCCTTCATTTTGAATTCTTAAGATCAGACTGCGTTTACCGTGCCGATGAATATGGGAGTCATTGTGCTCATGTCAACGATCGCATAAGCGAAAGGTCTGTCGCACTCAACAGAGCGGAACTCCTGCTGGATGGGCTCTGCACAATTTCCGTCAACAAGTACTGCCGTAACTGCAGCAGCTCTCGTGCCTTCTGCATCTACCTCAATATGTGTTTTGTGTAAAACCTTTGAGACGAAGAGGTCTCCGGGCGCACCTGCAATACCGGAAAGGTCTGCAGTATCACCGTCCATAATATCTCCTGCGCCTAAATTAGCGAGAGTATTGCCCATTTCCATCTCAAAATCTGATTCAAATTCAGGGATCATTGTATATACGCTGTAGTCGTAAGTCTGGCTTGCAATGAACTCTTCATAGTCTTCTGCGCTGAAGTTCTTAACGAACTCGTTAGCACTGATAGTCTCATCAGAAGGAAGGATCGCGAGGAAGCCGTACTGGCCGCCCTCATAAGCCTTCAGGAAGCCTGTAGCCTTCTCTGTCTCATAGTATGAAGAACCGGTCTCGTGAAGGAACTTAACTGTCTGGACTTCACCGTTATATTTTGTGAACTCACCTTCCTCAACCTGATCCTCCTCATAAGGATCTGCCCAGTCGCCGTCAAAGCTGATGGCATTAACGAGAACCATGACCGTTTCAGGACTAAGTTCACTGATCACTTCCTTGATCATGTGGTCGGTGTGATCGTCAACCCATCCGTTGATCTCATTTACAGTCTTATCGCCGAACTCCTGTACTCTGTAGTCTGCATTGAATGTATCCTGAATGTACTGAACGTAATCAAGATTGACTGCATTTCCGAGCAACGTTTTATTTGCCCATACTGCGTTTGCACATGAGAATTCAACATCTTCAGCCTCGTTGATCTTGTCCATCAAAGCTGACGCATATGCCTGCTGTGTGAGAGGTCCCTTGCCTGCTGCGAAAAGGTTTGTGAGCTGGTCTAATGATTCTCCCTTTGCACCTGCAGCAACCATGTCGAGTGCCATCATGATGGATGCGGGTGAGATCATTATATTATCTTCAGAACCGTAATCCTTAACCGTCTGGCTTAAGATATTAAAGCAGTATTCTCTGTAAAGCTTGTCCATCTCATCCTGGTCGAAATCAGTTGTTGTGACCTCATTGAGATTAATGCTTGTCTTAGCATTCGGATCTTCCTTCAATACATTGCTGTTTGTATTGATATTTGCAGTGCATCCTCCGAGAAGAACTGATGCTGCCATGACACCTGTGATGAACTTGATATCTTTCTTCGAGCAAATTTCCATTTTCCTAACCTCCATATGTTTCTGCAATTTGCTTTCTGACCTATAAACAGATTCACATCAGGAAATGTTGCATGAAAACATTTCTTGATGAATAAAAAAGGCGGAAAGCCGAAGCATTCCGCCTTGTGAAAGTTATGTTTTCTTAAATTACTGAACAGGTCTTGAAGCGCCGCAGTCAGGGCAGAATCTTGAAGTGATCCCCGCCTTGCCGCATGAAGGACAATTCCATGCGCCCTCTGCAGCAGGTGCGCCTGTGTTGCCGGCAACAACATTGCCGAAGCCTTCGCCGACCTTCTGGGACTCGCCCATGATGGGAGCCATGGCATCCTTTGTCATGTTGATAACGCCGCCCATGGCACCGAGTGTAACGCCGAGAGAAGCAACATCACCGATTCCGCCTGCAGCACCGCCGCCGTTGCCGCCGCCTGTGATGCCGTTCTGCATAGCTTCGAGGCCGACCTGACGTGCTGTCTCGTCTCTGTAGGTGTAGCCCTTCATCTGCATCTCGGCAGCCTCTGCCTCAGCCTTCATCTTGTAAGCTTCAGCTTCTGCCTGAGCCTTAATGCGGATAGCATCAGCGTCTCCCTGTGCATTAACAGCCTTGAGCTGTGCCTCTGTCTGGGCCTCAACGATCCTTCTCTGCTGAGCTGCTTCAGCCTCTGCCTTTCTTACTTCCTCTTCTCTTACCTTCAATGTCTTGTCAGCAAACTGCTGCTTGAGTCTTATGAAATTCGGATCGTCATCGGGAGTAACGATTGATGTTACATAGAACTCGGGCATTGTGAGACCATACTCATCAAGTGCCTCGTTGATGTCGGCCATGAGCTTGGAAGAAAGAACGTCGAGATATGCATCGATCTCAAGAATGTTGAGATTTTCTTCCTTGATGATGCGTGCGAGATTAGCCTTGACCTTATTGATGATCAACGCCTTGAACATGCCTGTGCCGTAAGACTTGCCCTCGCCGGTGATGTCGCTCTGGATAAGTCCGTCAGTTGTTCCGACGAGCTTGAGGATAAGCTTTCTTGCATCGGTAACTCTCATGTTGTAGTTGCCGGATGCGCCGATCTCAACGTGAAGTCCTGATGCGGGATCGAAAAGTCTTACCTTGCTGTCAGTACCCCATCTGATACCCATCTGGGTGGTCATGTTGATGAAGTATACTTCACAATGGAAAACATTGATGCCGCCTGTTCCGAGCTTCATGTAGTCACGAACCTTCGGAATGTTGTTGGTAACAAGCGTATGTCTTCCTGCAGTGAACTGATCGAAGATCATGCCGTCACGGAAGAAAAGTGCTTCCTGAGACTCGTGGACGATCAGCTGTGAGCCGATGGTAAAGTCTTCTTTTTCGTGCTTGTGGGCAAGAACTTCATTACTGCCTTCGTACTTGATTACGCTAATAGCTTCAACTGCCATTTCTTTAATCTCCCTTTCTATTTATTCTTCTTCGTTATTTGTTCAGTAAATGACGCAAACAGGATAAACAACACTATGGGGCCTACTATCGCGATTATCACCGAGGGAACGGTAGGCACATGCAGTGCGTATTTGAGTATCGAATAAAGGATCAGGGGTGTCGCTGCAAGGAACGATACGACCTTGAGGATTATCGATGCAACTCCGCCCTTATAAAAGACAAATCCCAGTCCTGCAGAACCCAGAAGGAATATGATGATGCAGACTGCCCATGGCCAGCTGAACGTTTCCCTTAAAAACAGTCCGACTGCCGCAGGAATGATAAGACTGAAAACAATAGCCCACGGAAGCTGCTTCTTCCTCTCCTTCTCGATCTCTTCCTTGCAGATCTCCACCATCGCATCTGCATCTCTGTAGCCTTTTACCTTGGAGAGCTCATGCACTGCGCTGCTGTAAGACTTCTTCTCATAGAAGCTCTTGCCCTTCGCGTAGATCGAGAGAAGTTCAGCATTCTTCTGTCCTTCTTCGCAGATCCTGATCAGGTCGGCTGAGACCGGGTCATTGAACTTTCCGCAGTCCATGATGGCAGTCTTGTAAAGAAGCCTTGCCTCATTGCCTGATGCAGCTTTGGAGTCGCTCTCGACAATGTCGTTAGCCTTGTTGATGTTTGCGATTATGCGTGAATATTTGCCGTAATCGGGAATGACGTCTGCAATGTTCCATCTGTTCCCGCAATTGGCGCACTGAGCAGTGCCGGCAAGATAGTTGTTAACTATATCTCCGCCGCATATTCTGCACTTTAAAGAAACCGGTGCAGCATTTACATCTGACATTTCTTTATCCCCTACCCTTATTCAACCTTATTCAGCGTGCGCGCTTTTTCGCGCCCGAAAATAATTATATCAAATATTTGTTCTGCCTGCGATATTGTGTGAAATAAAGCGGTTTTCGTGATGACAAAAAGACGTCGTCTCAAAATGCCGTATTTTTTTCGAAGCCTTTGACCTCATATCGCAGAAAAATCACAGTAACAGTCATAGTGCACTGTGACTTCTAGTGTGATTTTTTAATAGAGTCTCGAAAAAATCACAGTAACCGTCAGGGTGTACTGTGACTTCTACTGTGATTTTTTCAAAGAAAC
>SVIZ01000017.1 GCA_015069205.1 Oscillospiraceae bacterium | reverse complement strand
GTAAAAGTCACAGTATGCTATGACGGTTACTGTGATTTTTTCGAGACTCTATTAAAAAATCACACTAGAAGTCACAGAGCACTATGACGGTTACTGTGATTATTCTGCGATAAGAGGTCAAAGACTCCAAAAAAATACGGCATTTTGAGACAACGCCTTCGTTGCTGTTTTTTTCGAGCAAATATATCAAACCGACACTGCCTCGAAACGAGCATGTGCAATTGTTCACGCTTTTTTACGGCAACAATTGCATAAAACAGCAGATTTGTGCAATTGTCGGGCTGTTTTTGATCAAACAATTGCATAACGGCTATAGAGAATTGCACATTGCCAACTGCCGCTTTTTCAATTTATTACTTATTGGTTAGATTTTTCGGTGATTTTCAGTTAAAACCAACACATTTATCAAATAAGAAGGTAGAATAAAAAGATGATTAAGTTTAACTCAAGATCGTGCAGTTTTTAGGGTTATATATAGTGACTGATTCTAAGGTTAAGGAGCGCATCTCTAAATCCAAGTTAACGCGCGGAAAAAGATATATCCGCGTGCTTATAATTTTTATCGTGCTTGCACTGATCTCTGTTGCCGCAGGTCTTTACTTAAGCATCACGATGTTCACCAGTTATGCAAAAGAATATAGAGAAGACACTCTGAAAAAGGCTGCCGTGCTCGCTGCTTCCGAAATAAATCCTTACAAGATGGATGACTGGATCGAGAATGGTCCCGATGAGGAATTTGAAGATACAAAAGGACATCTCCAGCTTATCCTTGACAACACCCCGTTCCTTCAGAACATTTATCTGGTCAGGGTCGATAAAGAAGGTTTCCATACTCTTTGCGTGCTTACCACTAATGACCAGGAAGTACGCAAACATGCGAGAATGCATCCTTCCGATATCGAATTCGGCGAAGTATTCCCGTTCGATCCGTCTTTGGGGAAAACCAATTCAGCGTTATTGGTGGGCGGAGATGTAGATATCGTTGAGATCAAAAATGACGATGGCTGGACACTGATCGCTTATGAGCCGATATACACGCATCTCAATGAATGTAAAGGATATGTAGGTGTTGAGGTTTCACTCAACGGTATCAACGGTTACATCAATACATTCACTGTCTGGGTATCGATAATCAGCATCATCTTCCTTTGCCTTATCGGACTAGTCGGTATAATCATTACTTCATATGCACGACGTGCCGACGATCTCGATGTTATTGCAGAACAGAAAGAAAGAGAGCAGAAGCTCCTTCAGGAACTCATCGAATCTTACGCTCAGGTGGTCGACGCCAAAGACCCTTATACGAACGGTCATTCATCGCGAGTTGCCGAGTATGCCGTAAAGATCGCAGAGCTCGTAGGCAAGAATGACGAAGAATGCCAGCAGATCTACTTTACTGCCCTTCTCCACGACGTAGGAAAGGTCGGCATCCCTGACGCCATTATCAACAAGCCCGGCAAGCTCACCGAAGAAGAATTCAACATCATCAAGCAGCACCCCGAAAAGGGTAACCGCATCCTCTCCCAGATCGACGAGTTCTCGTACCTCAGCGTAGGCGCTCACTTCCATCACGAGCGTTACGACGGTAAGGGCTATCCGAACGGACTCAAGGGCAAGGAGATTCCTGAGATTGCCAGGATCATCGCATGCGCTGATGCATACGACGCCATGACTTCCAGAAGAAGTTACCGTGATCCGATCCCGCAGCACATCGTAAGAGAGGAATTCGTTAAGGGTATCGGCACACAGTTCGACCCTGAATTTGCAAGGACCATGCTCCACCTCATCGATCTTGATGCCGAATATGCCATGAAGGACCGCGGTGAGAATAAAGAGCTCCGTGACAACAACCAGCTGCTCCTGACCTATCACAGAAGTTCAGTAACTCCGGGTATCCTCTTAAGCAACAGCCTGACGACAGTCAAGGTTACGGTAAATCCCGACAGTCCCACTTCGAGAAACAAGCCGAAGCCTTCCATCGTTTTGTTTGACTCTTTGGACGGACACCTCCATGAGCTCGAAAAAGACAAGAAGGAAATGCTCGATTTCGAATACGGCGAGATCTGGTTTGGCGGCAGGCATTCCGTCGCAGGCGCACGCAAGATGGAATCAACAACCGAAGAAGGATACAACGCTTCCAATGGCAAATACACCATCGAAGCAGCCAGGATCAAGGACCATGCGATCGTAAGGATCAAGGGCAGCAACGGCAAGGAATTCGAGACCATCGTGGCTCTCCCCGACAGTTCAAGATTCGTATACCTGGGTCTCACAGGCGAACACTGTCTCATCACTGATATTGATATCACAAAATCAGAAGACGAATTGCCTGAGAGCTACATTCCCAGGATCGCTGAAAAGATCAGCTACATCGACGGACGACCCGAAGGTGATATTCCGAATGTTGAGATGGACGGCTACAGGACTGATTCGACTAAGGGAATCCTTCTAAAAGATAACCTCACGATATCTTTCCATACGATGAGCCTTCCCACCGCAAGACTCGTATGGCACTGTCCTTTCATAAGCATATTCTCATCAGGTGACGGAACCATAGGCGGCAAAAACTTCCGCGAGCTCACTCTTATGAGACTCGACGGTGAATGCTGGGAAGGCGATCCCGCATGCTCGATGGAACTCAAAGTGACAAAGACATCTGATTTCGAAGACTGGACTGCATGGAAAGAATATAACCACACCGGTTACGATGTCACGGTCAACATCGTAAGAGACGGCAACAAGATCCACACCACCACGACAAACGGCGGTATCTCAGTCCATGCCACAACGGTCATGTCAGCTGAGATCGATCCCATCTACATCGCACTAACAGGCGACCAGTGCGCGATCACGAACATCAGGATCAGAAACGCATGATCCACAAGAACAATCTACTTGAGAACCCGCTGCAACAACCAGCGGGTTTTATTCGTATACAATGAAAAACTCTCACGGCGAGGGGATATGCCGTGAGAGAATAAGGGGATGTATGAAGCAGTAATACTGCGTTGTTGGTGTTATTGGATTCCGCAGATGCGGGTGATCTTGAGCTGGGGATGCTTTGCAGAACCTACGTTGATATCCACGATCCAGATGTCATCTTCACCGAGATTTAAGCACTGCTTGGATGTATTGATATCGTGACAAGACTCGCTTTCCATATCTCTCCTGCCTTCTTTGCTCAATGTCTTTCCGTTCATGTATTCTGTGAACTCATCTGCGTCGCTGATCTCCGTGTCGTTGATCCTGATAGGATACATTATCAGATTCTTGATCGAATCCCAGTCTTCATTGAGGTATGCCTTGCGGACGTTATATGCGAACTCTTCCACATCAGGCTTTTCCATTGTGGTAATAGTTCTGTAGATACCCATGTTTCCCGTGCCGAGTTCTTCAGGAAGTTTTTCCTCTTCTTTGATCTCAGAAGGACGGGTGAGCCTGAATACCATGCCTCTTGCGATCGCATCGTTATACTCGTCCCATTTCATTCCTTCTTTTGTGAATGTCATTTTGCCTCTGCCGCTTGTATATATCTCGATGTCAGATATTTCCATGCCGTGCCTGTCATATGTAATTACTCTCTTTACGGCGTTCTCATAATCGATACTCATGGTCTCTTCATTGAGTCTGCCGCTCATGTACCAGATAGCTTTTGAATTATCGTTTCCCGGCCACTCAACCGTCACTGACGTGCTCTTAAGTCCTATTGGATCTACCTTGATCTTTACCTTGTCTTTGCAGTATATTCCCATAACGTTCATCGACGGATTCTGTCCCTCGTGCTCTTCTTTTGAATCATCTATAAAAGTATTTGTCTCAGTTGTATATGCTGCTGTCTGGACTGTAGGTAACGTCACATTGGTCAGTTCTGAAGGATTTTTAGATGCGTAAACTACAGCAATAGCGGACAATACACCAATGACCGCACCGCCTGTTAATACCAGTGCTACAAATGTTCCGTTTTTCATTTCATTGCCCTCTCTTTCCCAAGTTCTAAGTATTTGTTTGATGTCTTCATTAAAACATCCGCCAATACCGCTAACAATAAACAATGCAACGGCCATTTGTTGATTAAGCAACATATGACCTTTTCTTTGTTGACAAACTCGAGAAAAGACCATCTGCGCAAACCGGCGAAAATACATTTTCGGTGATGTTATAATCAGATCATTAAAGTCCTGCCGGAGGTTCCTCATGATTTTACTTATCAATGCATGTGTAAGAAGCAATTCCCGAACGAGAAAACTCGCTGATGCACTTCTGTCAAAACTTGACGGCGATGTTGTTGAAGTTGATCTCGGCAAGATAAGTTTCCCGGTGGTCGATGAAGCATTCCTTGCAAAGCGGGATGAGCTTGAAGAAAAATGCTGCTGGGATGATCCCATGTTCGATCTTGCAAGACAGTTTGCTTCAGCAGACCAGATCGTTGTTGCAGCACCTTACTACGATCTCTCCTTCCCTGCTTCCTTAAAGCAGTATTTCGAGCAGATAAACGTGCTCGGCATAACATTCGAATACAGCCCCCAGGGCATGCCCATCACGATGTGCAAGGCAACCCGCCTTTACTATGTCACGACTGCCGGCGGTGCATACGTGCCTGAAGAATTCGGCTTCGGTTACGTCAAAGCACTGGCACAAGGTTTTTACGGAATCGAAGATGTCCGTCAGATCCGTGCGGTAGGTCTTGATATCGAAGGCGCCGATGTTGATGCAATAATGTGTGAAGCAATAGAGTCCTGTGATACAATAGCAAAGTAAAATATTTTTTAGGGGGAGCTTTACATGAGAAAAGGACCTTATTTTCTGATCCAGGCTGTCTTTTCGATAGTAATAACAAGCCTTATCTGGTTCATGATGTTTAATTTCCTGGACGTTGCGGTCAACGACATGGAGACATTATCCGGCGCTACTTTTTCTCCTTTTATCGTGCTCATCTTAGGCGGGATCTTCTATCTGATCCTGACGATCATATATATCGTCATAGGTGCCAAGAAGATCGATGACTGGAGACCGTGGATGATCGCAGTAAACATTGCCATCCACATTGTCATGTTCTTTCTGGGTTTCCTTGGCGCTTCTTATTTCACTGCCCTCACCGCGCCTAACCTCCTCACGTAACTTGATAAATATCAGTTGCGCTTGTAAAATCTATCCCTGATGGGATTGATTACAATGGAATAAGGCATTTTGAAGATGGAAAACACTAAAGACACCAAAGACATTAAAGAAAAGAAGAAAAAAGAGAAGAAAGTCAGCTATAAAAAACTTCATAAGTACGACCATATAGACAACAACTATCTGACCGTCGACAAAAACGCTGAGCTCGCCATGGCATTGTGCGGCATCTCTACCGGTATCTCATGCCTCTTCTTCGGAGTGCTTCCGTATGGTGTTACTCTCTACATGATCTCGATACTCGAAAAGACCACCAAATACATCGGACAGTCCACATTCATTCTTATCGTATGCGGTGTGGCTGTCATAGGAAGCCTTGCAGCATCGATCTTTGCAAAGGTAAAGTGCCGCAAAAGCAGATGGGCCGTAACGAATATCGTTTATATCAGCATCAATCTCGTGATATCAGCTCTTAACACCTGGTTCTTCATCTGGTTTATAAACACTTACGGCGGTTAATCAGCCGAACAATCCCTTTTTGCGTCTGTAGAACGGCTCGCCTTTTGTCGAAGTCTCTGCGAGTCTGTCTGTTGAAGGGATCATGTCCAGATACATTCCGCGTGGAAGATGAGGAAGAGCGCTGTCTGCGATACCCTGAAAATAAGATCTTGCATCGCCTTCTGCTTCAACTGTAAGAAGGAAGCTCTGCTCTCCTTCCTTGACCATGAGCTTAAGCCAGATGGCCTTTATGCCCTTTATCTTTTTAGCATATGCAGAGATGGCATCCGTCATCTGCTTCGGATAGTCCTTGGGATCGCCTATAGTAACTTTTGTATCTTTCTTTATTACCTGCTGCTGGACCTTGCCGAGTCTTGCATCCTTAACATGCTTTATCTGGTCGATCATGCCAAAAGGCATCATGAACGCATCGCCAAACGGATTTATTATGACCGTTCCGTTATCGTTGCTGACCATGCCGTGAATATCGTCAAACGTCATTACGAGAGTGTTTACGTTGCCGTTCTTGAAAGGTTCCCACTTGCGGAGCTCATCCCAATCCGTGAAGAAAGGCAGGCATGAACTTCCGTCCTTAAGGCTTAAGCCCGGAAAAGACATCGTAGCACCCTCAGGGAATAACGCAGTACCGTCAGAGTTATTCTGCACAGGGGAACCTCCGAAGTTTACTACGGCCAGAAAATGTGCATTCATCGCGATCTCTTCGGCGATCTCATTTACTACATCGAGCTGCGCTTCCTGCGGCGCTGTAGCCCTCTTATTCAAAAGTGCTTTAAGCTTTGGGTTTTCGACGGGCTGGTTAAGGTCAGGTAACATGAGGACATCTCCTTATATTTGCTTGTTATATTATAACTTTGGAACTTGCAAACTTATAAGGTAAAATGAGGCATCAGAAAGAGATTTAAGAGGAATTCACATGGGGTATATTTTCGACATCAGGAAAAAACTCGGGCACGATCCCATCATCCTTACGGGTGCGGGCGTAGTCCTTGTAAACGATAAGAAAGAGATCCTTCTGGGAAGACGCGCCGACAACGGCTACTGGGCATACCCGGCCGGATCGATGGAACTCGCAGAGAGTTTTGAAGAGTGCGCCAGAAGAGAGACTGAAGAAGAGACCGGCCTTTTGTGCGGCGACTTGGAGCTCCTCATGATCAGGTCCGGCAAGGACACTTACTACGAATATCCCAATCAGGATAAAGTTTATTTTGCAGGCATCATATACATCTGCTTCGACTTTAAGGGCGAGATGAAGGTGCAGGAAGAAGAGGTCATCGAACAGGCCTTCTTCCCCATCGATGCACTTCCCGACAACCTGTCACCCGGTACGATCGAAGTCGTTGAAAAGGCCAGGGAATATCTGGCAAAGGAAAACAAGTGAAAAGATCAAAGGCAATATCAGCAATCGCAGCGGTTCTCGCAGCAGGCTTCCTGCTCGCATCATGCACTCCTTTCCAAAGTGCCAAGCAGAAGAAATGGGTAGACGAGATGGAAGATGCGTTTCCGGAAGATACTTTCGAATACGTCGGACATCCATCTTCATCTATTGTTATCGTCGATTACGACCGCATACAGGTACATTCAAAAAAATATAAGACC
Source organism: Oscillospiraceae bacterium (assembly GCA_015069205.1). Classification (GTDB taxonomy): domain Bacteria; phylum Bacillota; class Clostridia; order Saccharofermentanales; family Saccharofermentanaceae; genus Saccharofermentans. The sequence continues at coordinate 28,846 of SVIZ01000017.1, read as the reverse complement.
GATGGCATAATCGTCGGCGAGCGTGACGGCAAACTTGTCAGCAATTATCTCGCTTTTAAATATAATGATGAATTGCGCGAAGAATGGGAACGCATTTTCTCCGGCCGTTTTCCCTGCTCAGATTATGAAGTCTCCGCATATTCCCAGATGAACAGAAAAGAACTGCTCTATCCCGTAAAAGATATCAGTGCCGAGAAATTCATCGACAAATACATGGAATACGATTGCTTCTTAATCCTGTACTACGACGATGAATCGCAGATCCCTTCCGAGAACGAGATGAAGGAATACATCCTTGATCTTGTAGAAGATGAACCTCATCCTTATTCGATCAGCATTTTTTACTGTGATTCCAAATACGACAGAGACGAAGTCATAAGCAACTATAATGTTGAGTACCGCCTTTACATGACTGATGACGATACCATCAAGTCACTAAATGTCAGTTACAAAGGTGACACTTCGAAAAATCACAGCCTGATCTGATCTTCTGAACTTTGAAGGTATTATCCTCATAATTTGTCCTCTGTCTCATCGAAATGGAGCGTGCTAACCTATTCTTACAGGTAAGTAACAGGTCGTTCCGTTTGATTGTTTTCTGCATATAAAAGGGGATAAATTATGTTCAGAAAGATCACTTCCTTACTGCTCGTTTTAAGTATTAGTTTTTCGCCCGGCGAAAATGCGCTGCCGACGGTTTGCCCGACGAATGCAAGCAAAATCACCGACATTTCCGTCAAAACCTGCCGTGTGCAATTGTTCCACATTTTTAACCGCAACAATTGCACAAAAAGACCGATTTATGCAACTGTTTGCCATTTTTTTAACCAACAATTGCAGAACGCCCGCTCAGACCCAAAATATAAAGGCGTTGTCTCAAAATGCCGTAGTTTTTTCGGAATCTTTGTTCTCATATCGCAGAAAAATCACAGTAACCGTCAGGGTGAACTGTGACTTTTACTGTGATTCTTTAAACTCAAAAAGACTCACTGCTACATCTTTTCGAAAATCTGTGGGCAAACCTCTGATCCCGCTTAATCCATATCAAATAATCAGGGACCATCTCATCACATTTTGAGACAGTCCCCTTTGCTGAATCATTAATTCAATTATCAATCCAGATCATAATCATCAAGTGAGAACCAGAGGCTGTTGTAAGTTGGTGTGTAATAACCTCCGACGGAGACTACGATGTTGGGATCAAGGTCGTGGTCGTAAAACTCGATGGTAGTGTTCTCATCTGTGAGAGGATAATCCATTGTGGGATCTCCGAAGATCGAATTGACCTCATCTGTCATGGCAAGAACATACTCGTGGATCGTGTCTCCGGATTCCATATTGTTGATAAAACTGATGTGATATACGGCACCCCAGGAGTTTGTACTGATCTCGATCACATTGAATTCTATGCCGCAGATAGTTACCACTGCATCATAGTATGAGTATGTCTTATATCCGTCATATTCTCCGTCGCGCTCTTCCGGTTTGCCGAGATTTATACCGAAGTAACCCTGGATAGCACCTTGAGCCATACCTTTGTCGAGACCCATCGTGCCGTCCATCATGTCATAAACCTGGGAGATCTCGCTGTCATAATCGCCGCCTCTTGTTGCAGTCGGCACTGTGCCTGAAGATCCGGGATCTGAAGTTACATAGTTGTAAGGGTTATCGACTTCATAAGCGATAACGAGCTGGTCGTTGCCTTTTACTCCCTGGCAGCTTACGCCCCAGAATATCGAGATCCAGCCATCATCACCATATCTCCAGCCATTCATTCCGCTCTCATCGAAGTCAACCCAGCTCGCAGAATAATCGTCAGAAGGATTACCAAATGCTTTCACGAATCCGGGATAAAGAGTATCGTAAGCGCCCTTGCTGTCAAACGCCTCGTTGGAAGTAAAGATAGCCGTCTTGCGCATCGTGTAATCGACGCTTCCGACATATCCGTCAGTCGTGCTGTGAATTCCGATACTCTTGAAAGTAACGCCTTCAACGACGAGATCAACATTGATATCTCTTAAGAAACGCTCCATGGGATCACCATAGTCACCGTAGTTAGAATCACTGGCTGTGTAGCTTGTGATTCCGTAAACGGCAGTAATGAACTCTGTAGCCTCTTCAACGGGCATGCCGATACAGAGCTGGGAAATGAGCATGATGTCTTTAACACTCATCTCATATGCGCCGCCGTTATTAACAGTAGGAGTCGTCGCCGTAGTTGTCGGTGCCGGATCAGTCTCTGTAGGATCGGTGGGTTCTGTCTCTGTCGGAACCGGATAAACGGTCTCGCCGTACGGTCTCTCAGGCTTATACGGAAGGTCGGTCTCGATCACGCCCGGTCCCTTGTGTTTCCTGGAGCATGAGCAGAACGAGAGGAGCATTGCGCCGGCAAGCAGCACAGACAAAAACTTAATGCGCTTTCCCATTATAAATCCCCCTGAATTAGTGTGATATATTTAGCATAACAGATAGAAATACCAATATCCAACAACACAGGCATATATGATATAATGTTGGTGTTCGAAAAAAATCTGTGGGGTAACGGAAATGGCAGTAATAAGTTTCAAGACATTAAACAACAACGTTCAGGATGCGATCTCAACCGGAAAATTCCCTGAGAAGAATCTAAGGGAATTGAGCGCCAATCTCAAGGCATCACAGAAGAAGGATTTTAAGTTCACGATGATCATAGCAGCTATAATTGCCGTTTTCATCGGCGGTCTTTTCGGCTACATGATATACAATTCACTGGAAATGCAGCAACATCTTTTAGGCTGGATTTTAGGATACCTCGGAATCGTCGCAATTATTTTCTTGGGCAGCTATTTCACCCAGATCGGCATCATCAGAGGACAGTTCAACATTGCCTTAAGAGAAGGCTATCCGGAACTCTATAAAGAACTCAAGCTCTAAGAAACAACTTCGGATACTCTTTCGGAAAACCGCATCAAATTATATTAAGAAATACAGGCAATATCGTGGCAGTCAGCCGCGTTACCATTAACTATTCAGCAAAATAATATATTATGTGGCCGGGATATCTTTTCGAAAGGATAGATTAAAGATCATGAAAAGAACAGACATTGTATTAAAAGGCATTGCCGTTGCACTCATCCTGGCAGCTTCAACTTCAATGATATCTTCCTGCGCACGCTCAAGAGATTCACGCGACCGCACAGGACGTGACACAACAGACCGTGACACTGCAGACCGCGGCCAGAGAGAAGCCAAGACGGTCATTAACCCCGTTGAGAACGACAGCATTATCAAACGCTATTTCCCGGAGATCAAAGAATACGATGATTTCGATATTGAGGAAGTATATGCAGACTGGGGCGGATTTTCCATCGGACCTACAGAGTATGAATACAGAGGCATCATCTATTTAACTGACGACGAAGCAGAAAGACTGATGGCAGCTTATGAGTGGGAAGAAACTGATGCGCCCGAATTCGAATTCGGCGAAGTCGATACTTCATCCATCGGCAAAGGTCCCTGGTATTCGTGCAAACAGTTTGAGAAAGATTATATTAAGATGGTCAATGTATACTACGCCGTATTTGATGGCGAAAAATTGGTATTTGATATTCACCAGACATAATAGCGCCACATTACGGGCCACCATTTACCAAATCTGTCTATAAGTTTTTATTTTGTTTACAGCATAAAAATCTAATTTAAATTTGAATAGATATAATCTAGATAAGAACTCAGGGGCAAGATCTTTAAAGTGATAACAGGTTATGGAAACTGCAATCAACATGCAATCCGTTTATGTTACCGATCTGGTCGGCATAGCGATCCTCGTCATCATTATGGTTACGAGAGGCTGGAGTCTGCCGGGCCGTAAGACCGAGAGCCGTCTCATGATGGCACTCCTTGCCATCTCAATGTTCAACTGCGTTGCTGATATCTATGTCTTCCAGTGTGACGGCATGCCGGGACGCGGCTACCACACAATCCTCATGATCGGCGATACATATCTTTATATGTACAACCTGTTCGTCGGGATCGGGATCATCTACCTTATTCTGATGCATATCGACCGCAAGACAAAAGGTCTTCACATGATCCTTTTCTGGGTCTTAAGCGTCATCGAGATGGTACTCCTCATCGTCAATCTGTTTGAGCCCATCGTATTTGAGATCGACAGTTCCAACACATACCACAGAGGCGATTACTACATCCTGTTCGTAATCCTCGGCTTCGTGCTGGTCTTCTACGGATACACCTACTATATGATCGCCAAACTCAGGAACCCTTCTCTCAGGTACTTCCCTGTCATGGAGTTCCTGGCACCTGTTCTCATCGGCAACATCGTCCAGATGAAGATATACGGCATCTCACTCCTGCCCATCAGCTTTGCATTAGCTTTCGCCGCCATCACGATCGCTCTTCAGAATGAGTGCATCTACATCGACAAACTCACGGGCGTTTATAACCGCTACGAGCTCGACAAGATCTTAAAGCGCCGTCATTACAGGCGCAACGAAAAGCTCATCGCCATGATGCTCGACTTAAACGATTTCAAATCCATCAACGATACATACTCACACGAAGAAGGTGACCAGGCCCTCATCACTTTTGCGAAAGCCCTCATGGAAGTCATCGGTTCCGAAGGCCTCGTCATCAGATTTGCAGGCGACGAATTCATCATCCTGATTCCTGTCTTTAAACCCGTCACGATAGACGATTACAAAGACCGCATTCACAGAAAACTCGACGAATATAACGAGTCATCCGGAAAGCCCTATAAACTCTCTGCGGCTATCGGCGGAAGACTCTTTGATCCACACACCGAAAGCACATCAGGCATCGTAAACGAGATCGACTCCATGATGTACAAAGACAAGAGCGATTACTACAGAGAGCATGACAGGCGCGGCAAAAGATAATTACTGCCGGGCGCATGACAGACGCGGCAAAAGATAATTGCTGCCGGGCGCATGACAGACGCGATAATAGATACCCTATAAGTAAAACTCTGTTATACTCTTGTGTGGAATAACACAGGGGGGATATTTTATATGGTTTCACAACAATCTGTTATGCTGGTCGGAATTATCGGCGGAGCCGTCGGACTTCTTCTTTTCGCGGGCGGCGTTACGCTTCTGGTTCTTTCCATTATCAATACCGTCAAAGGTAAAAGAAGGATCGGCGGAATCATAGGCGGCGCAATAATGCTGGTCGGCGGCATATCAGTCGGCTTCACATTCGGAATGTTCGCGGTCACGGCAGGCCTCATCAGCAGCTCATCAGCTGATACTGCCCAGATTGCAGCCATGACTTCACACATACAGTCCGCATTGAATGACAACGATGCTGATGCACTTTACGAATTGTTTTCTGAAGAAAGTTACTCGGGAGAACCGCTCGAATATGAAGACGCAGAAGAGATCTGCGACTACATCAAAGGTGATGTAAAGGACGTCACGTTCGAACCTATGAGTATTTCTGTTGAAAACGGAACGCATGCTACAGAATACAAGTACACGATAGTAACTGAAAACAACGCTAGGTACACACTTTACATCCATGTCATCGAAGTATCCGACACCGAAGAATACGTAGGCATCCAGCACATCAAGATGTACAAGGGCATGAACGTGCTGTGCAATGTCGGCACCGCTCCGGTTTTTGATTAAATCTTTGAAAGGTTGTCTCGAATGAGGCAACCTTTTTACTTACTAAAAATGAGTTTTTGAATTCTGGTAAGTAAAATATTCTCTCAAGAGTGAATTTCAGTCGGAATATTACTTACCAAAATCAAGTTTTTCGATTTTAGTAAGTAAAATGCGAGCTTTCATGATGATGCTTCTCAGGATTTTACTTACCAAAATCAAGTTTTTCGATTCTAGTAAGTAAATCGCGCGCTTTCATGACGTTATTTCTCAGAATTTTACTTACCAAACGTCGTGCCCATATAATTGTGTAAATTCAAAATAAAGAGCCAAGTGGCTTAACCTTGTATAATTTTAATTGCGACAAAAAATCAAGGAGGTTAAGTACATGGCTCAATTGAATATTACTTTAAATCACGAGGAAATTCTACAACTGATGGCACTGGATCGAAACGAGGCCTTTAAGAATCTTCTGAAAGAGTGCCTAAACCTGTTTATGCGGGCTGAATCTGAGGAGCAGCTGGGAGCCAGACCCTACGAAAGGACATCCGGACGCACAGATAGCAGGAACGGTTCGTACACGCGCGAGTTAAAGACAAGGATCGGGACTATAGAATTAACGGTTCCCAGACACAGAAACGTTCCGTTTAAGACCTTGGTATTCGATAACTATGTAACAAGTGAAGCTGCTCTTGTAAGCACAATGGCGGAGATGGTCGTCAACGGGGTATCCACCAGAAAGGTTGCAAATGTAATGGAAACCCTTTGTGGGACAAGTTTCTCCAAGTCTTCAGTATCTGATGCCTGCAGGGAATTGGATGAGAAGGTCAATGAGTTTAAGGAAAGGCCTCTGGAGGATGAGTATCCGTTCGTAACAGTCGATGCGACATATTTCAAAGTCCGTGGCAAGAGAGTTGTTCCTAAAGCATTGTTTATAGCGTATGCAGTTAACTCGAGCGGAAGAAGGGAAATAATCGGTTTTGAGGCTTATCCCACCGAGAATAAGGATAACTGGGTCGACTTCATGCAAAAGCTTAAAGAACGAGGCTTAAAGAACGTCAGTATGTTTACTTCAGACTCTCACGAAGGGATAAAGTATGCCTTCGGCAAGGTTTATCCCTTAGTTCCTTGGCAACGGTGCCAACATCACTTTCTGAAGAACATAGTAGACAGCGTACCCAAGAACTATAGAAAAGGCATAAGTTCAGAGTTAACCAATATGTTTAACAGCGAGACGATAGAGGAAGCACGTAAGAAACGGGACGAGATAATCCGGGATTACCAGGATATAGCAGAGAAGGCCATGTCGTGCTTAGATGAAGGCTTTGAAGATGCAATGACAGTTATGGTCTTACCGCAAAGACTCAGAAAGAAGTTAAGAACATCGAACCACATAGAGCGCTTGAACAAAGAACTCAAGAGAAGGTCCAAGGTAATTGATATATTCCCAAACCAGGAATCACTTATCCGACTAATGGGAGCAGTACTAGTTGAAATAAACGAGAAGAAAACGTCAGATCGGAACAGAATAATCTTCAGTACAGAAATGGAAATAATGGCTAAACTGAAACCGATTCTTCAAGAGATAGCCAAGGAACAGCAAGCCATTTTGGTGGCATAAGAGCACCAGACGAGGCGCGCTGCCAAGAACTCCTCGTTCCGCTACGCTCCACTCAAAGTTCTTGGCAAAAGAGAACAAATTATACTAAGGATTGAATTTACACAAAACTTTGGACTTGACTGTTTTTCTCTCTCAGGTACGTAAAGTAGTTGCTTACCATGCGTTTTCGAAAAGTATTTTACGTACCTAAATCCGGTTTTTCCTTTTCAGGTACGTAATTTACATCCATCGAAAAATAAGAAGACTGCCCCATCGCAATGAGGCAGTCCATTTGAATACAAATCTAAATCAGCTTATTACTTCTTGTTGTAAATATCCGTGATCTCTTTACATGTCTTGAGGAAATCAACGTTGATCCTTCTCAGACGGTAAGACATGTGGCGGAGGATCGCATTGATCTTCTCGGGATTGTCTTTGAAGATGGTCTCAAGGTCTTCAACACTGATAGTCTCAACGCGTGTGTTGTCATTCTCAACGATTGCGGCAGCACCTCTGGGTTCATCGGAAATGATGCCCATCTCACCGAAGAAAGTAACTGCATTGTATTCTGCGACCTTCTCTTCTTCTCTTGTGCGGTAATTTATATACATGCCGACAGAACCCTTGTGAAGGATATACATGCTGTTGTCGATTGCGCCTTCCTTGAAGACGATCATGCCCTTTCTGTAATCCTTAAACTTACCCTTGCCGTTATCAACGAGAGCATCTGTTGAAGAATCAAGTGAATCAGCACTGGGCTCACTCATCTTATTCTTGTTGTTCTGATACATGTCGATGTGCTTCTTGATCTTGGAGAAAAGATTCTTATTCTGCTTTGCAGCTTCAGATGCCTTGAGCTGCTCAAGAAGTGCCTTTGACTCGTTATAGTCATTAGCCATGTTCTGGATTCTTCTTCCGAGGTGTTTCATGAGTTCGAGGATCCTGTTGGGATCTTCAGCGAGATAACTGTTCAGTTCATGCTCGGGGATCTCGATAACAGTTACCGTTCCCTTTGCGATTACGGATGCACTTCTCGGATAAGCCTCGAGTATCGCCATCTCGCCGAAATACTCGCCGGCTTCCATCACACCTAACTTGATCTGATCATCTTTTCCTGTACCGGCATATACGTATGCGCTTCCGTCAACAAGCTGGAAAAAGCTTTTTCCCGTATCGCCCTCTTTAACAATCACTTCACCATTTTTGAAAGTCTTTTCAACTGAACCCATAAATCTAAGCTTCCTTTCTTTATAGTTCCTGTGACTAGATCAGATCGGTAATGCAATCCGTCATGAAGCAGATAAACATATTTTATCAGAAAGATTAGATAAGTTCACCTGCAACACTTCATTTATATGCATTATATTCAGTCGAAAAGCAGGGTTCTGTTAATCAGGCTTTGCCGGCGGTTCACCGTCTCCTCCGGGGCCGCCATGTCCATCCGGGGGATCGCCCGGCTTGTCACCAGAAGGCGGTTCACCGGGATTGCCTTCATGATCACCTGAAGATTCCGCGGAAGCTAAAACAATTGCTTCACCTTCAGAAGCACCTGAATTATAAGCAACGCCGTTTACATAAAGAGTGTATCCGTTAAGATCTATTGCATCCGGCTCACATGTGAGGGATGTTATGTAGGAATCACCCGTAAGTATCCACTTTGAACCTGACTCGATCTCAACATATACTTCACCTTCGTTATCTGCATTGATGGCACCGGTGAATTCAGAACCGGATTTGATATACATATTAATAGCAGATATCTCATCGACTGCGATATCACCTTCAAGAATCTGGGAATTGAGATAGAGATTTACTTTACCGCCGTTCTTCCCTTCCGAACCCCAGCCCGCAGCTTCAGCTCTTAAGAATATGCCGCTCTCATCAAGATTTACGAACTTGGCATTTTCCAAAGTGATCGTTGCAGTTGTGTTATTAACATAGAAAATGTCGCCGTTATTATTCGTCAGAGAGCCGCCCGTCATGGTGAACTCTGCCATGCCGACACTTGCATCACCTGACATCGACTGGTAGATCATGACCGCTTTATACACACTCGATTTGTCGCTGTTCTTCTCGATGTTGTTTGCGACCAGATTCACATTATTTAACGTGACGGAATTCTTACCTTCTACCACGATGCCTTCTGATACAGTTGATTCCAGAGTGGCATCACTTACTGTGATATCCGCTGTGGAATATATCACCGGTGAACCTCTGCCTTCAGTTACATAAGATCCGCCTGTTACATTTACCGTTCCGCCGCCTCTGTCAGATCTTATCGCAGCAGAAGAATTGCCTGTCGTATGGATATTCAGGTTCGAAGCATTCATCGTACCGCCGCCGGTGGTCATGAGGCCGCCTGAGCAGTTGCCGCTTGTGGTGATCACGGAATCACTTATGTTAACCGTGGTTCCCTCGCCATAGGAGAAGACTCCATTGGCGTGTTTGCCATCTGTATCAACGATTGCGTTTTCGATTGTCAGTGTTGCACCGTCTGTTGCGAAAACCGCTGCATTGTCTCCGTAGAAATCAGCCTCGTCACCGGAATCGGAATCACCTGTTTTGGTTACCCGGATGTTCGAATAAGAAGATGTATCACCACTCACTTCAATTGCGTGTTCACCGTCAGCAGAATTCTCTATATCTTCGTTGATCGTGATGTCACTTTCGGTAATTACCGCTTTTTGCGTTTCGGAAGTTTCCGTTTGTGATTCCACCTGCTCTTCAGAAGTTGAAGAGACAGTCTCTGCAGTTGTAGTTTCCGAAGATGAGGTGCTTGTATCTATAGTTCCGTTGCACGCAGCGAAAACCAGTGCAAGTGAAGCTGCAGTTGCAAGAGACAATATCTTTAGGATTTTCTGTTTCTTCATTTTCAGCATACCTCCGTTAAGTAGCATGACTTAACTTTAAACGGTCTACTTTAATTCAACTTTAAACCAACATCGGAAATAAAACACATAATCAGAAAGAAGGGCCCGCCGTAAAGCGGGTCCTTCCTTCGAGAGATCTATCTGCAAGCTTGCAAGATTCGCGATTAGTTGTCCGGTTCAGATACAGGACCTAAAAGTTTTTCGAAATCGATCATGGACTTTATGGCCCTGAAAACTCTTACGCTGCGTTATGCAGCGCTGCCGGATACAAAGCTCTCATATTCAATTTTCCCCACGTGACAATTCCTACTACCGATAAAAGATTAACATGCGGGAAAAACTGATAATAGGGGACAAACTCTACTGTTTAGCCTGATAAAGAACGGGTAATCCGTAAAACAGATTACCCGCATCCTTTAAAAACCAAATTGACGGACAGATCAGCCTTTATAGTTTCTGATTCTCTGTATGACCTCTGCATGAGACAGTGACTTGCCTGTTGAGATCTCAATATACTTGTTGGGATCGGAGCCGATTCCCGTTCCGCAGAATCCGAGACTGATATCAGCCTTGATGCCGAGATATTCTTCGAGACCTAATTCAACTGCATATGCTGCAACGTTGTTTGCACCGGGAACATGTCCAACGGCTGTGCCGCAGAGATCTGCCAATACCGGAATCTGTACGAACTCATAAACGAGATCATCAAACTCTCTTACTGTACCACCGGATACGATCTCCAGATCATCCATTCCGAGTTCCATAAAGTTCATCTTTTCGTTTGTCATTTTCGTGTCCTCCTTTGTGACTGATTTTGTATTTGATAGTGTCATTATCGCGTCGGCAATCACCTCAAACAATCAGTAATGATGCTCTGTTTTGTCGCTTAAACAACATGTGAAAACCAGGCTGTTGATAAACAGAAAAATCTTTATGCTCTTTCGTTTTCTGTTTCAAAAAACTAACGGGTTGCCATAAAGACAACCCGTCATCACAAATATATAGGGGAGATAGAAAAATGACCCGTTGATGTGTTAACGGCTACAGTATGCAATCAGGAAAGAACTAATCCAATGATCAATGTTTATGTCATCTGTTGATTAAGCAACGATCGAAAATCAAAGTGTTGATCATCATCAATTTCTTTATGTATTTCCCAACATAAAAATTCGAAAAAACAACAACGCAAAAATCAATTTCGCACATTTTTCATTCAACATGAAAGTTAATAAATTAAGTCTTTTGGATTATCAATTCGATTGTTATTAACACATAATTTATTGACCTTTTTTAAGAAGATTTGTAGTATGGGGTTATAGTACGTTTAAAAACAAATCTCAATGCTTATTTCATACGGAGGAAAACACTAATGGCAGAAGAGAAAAAAGTTGAAGTAGTCGCTAAGGTTGACGACAAGAAGGCACCTGCTGCAAAGCCTGCTGCAAAGAAGGCTGCTGCTAAGAAACCCGCTGCAAAGAAAGCTGCACCTGCTAAGAAGGCTGCTGCTAAGCCCGCTGCAAAGAAAGCTGCACCCGCTAAGAAGGCTGCTGCTAAGCCCGCTGCAAAGAAGGTTGCTGCTAAGAAGCCCGCTGCAAAGAAGGCTGCACCTGCTAAGAAGGCTGCTGCTAAGCCCGCTGCAAAGAAGGCTGCTGCTAAGAAGCCCGCTGCAAAGAAGGCTGCACCTGCTAAGAAGGCTGCTGCTAAGAAGCCCGCTGCAAAGAAAGCTCCTGCTAAGAAGGCAGCTGCTAAGAAGGTTAAGAAGCTCGGAAAGATCATCTTCGAGATCGACGGCAAGCAGATCGATTACAAGGCAATCGAGAAGAAGGCTGCTAAGCTCGGTGGTGACGTTTACGTAGTAGTTGGCGAGAAGAAGATCTTCGATGCTGACGGAAAGAGCGTAAATCTTTTCTAAGAACTAACTGAAGGAACCTCATATTAATTCCTTTTAAGAGAGCAGCCCGGGAGTGATCCCGGGCTGTTCTTTTTTGATAAATTGTTGTACGAAAATTTCAGTAATCCGCATCATCGATGCGAGATTCAATGTATAATTATTTTCATCAAAACAATGTGTAGAGAAGACAACTATGGAAGTAATCGACGGACAGTGGTACATGAATGGTCTCGACTGGGAAGATGATGGCTGCATTCACAGTAGTAGTGAGCTCTTGTCCGTTATTGATAAGGTCGGTTTTCTTCCGTTGTTCAGTAATTCCGTTCCGGGTTTTTCAGTTGAGGAAATGACTTGTCCTTCGTACTGGTGGTGCGGAGATGAAGATGTCGATCCGTGGGAATGGAGAGGCGTTCTTGCACGCACGGGCAAAGTAGCTTACGGTAAATTTTTCGGGAACAAAGCAGGTTTTATCTCAAAGAAATGGTTTCCTTATTTTGTGAATTTCAGACGTTCGGGTTACGACTTTGATGCGCTCTACGATGAAGGCAAAGCCGGTTATCGTGAAAAGCTCCTGATGGATCTTTTCGTGCCTTCCGGAGTCGACATGTGGGACGTAAAGGTATCTGCCCTTCCCGCTTTGGGATTGTCGCCTGAACTGTATACGCACGAGATGAAAGAGAAGGCCGGATTCGGCAAAGGCGGAGAAAAGAATTTTGAAGGCGTGTTATCAAAACTTCAGATGCAGACATATCTGGTCGTAAAGGATTTCAAGCCGCGACAGAATAAAAAAGGCATCGAGTACGGATGGGCGGTCGCGATAATGACGCCGCCTGAATATTTGTGGGGATATAAGCACGTTACGGGACGATATAAAGAGTCACCCGAAGAGTCACTTTTCGCGATCGAAAAGCAGATAAGAAAACACTTTGAATGTGATGAAAAGACTTTAAGAAAATTTCTTAAGTGATCACTTGGGGACCGTTATTCCGATGAAGACATAATCGCCGATGTGCGCTTCGTCACCGAATGGTTCGGCATTGTAAACAGCATGGTCCTGTCTGTCCTTTTCGGTGGTCTCCTGATTCTCGTCACCGGTATTATCTTTAAGCCAGAAAACATCATCGCCGACATAGACATACATCATGATGCCGTCGTAGTCTTCCGGAACGATGAGGTAGGACGTAGTCGTGCGCTTGATATCCTTCTCATAGATGACCATGCCGTCACTCTCGTGCGTAAAACTTGAATCAAGAGTCTCAGATTCGACGAACTCGTAGTATTCCAAACGGTATGTTCCATCCTTATAGTGGTAATCCTGTATGATGTGGGAACCTACTCCGTCGTGATGTACGACATTCATCCAGGGATATTTCATGCCGGTATAATAATCGACAAAATCCAGATCGTAGTAGAAGTACATGTTACCGCTGTTATATTCAGGCTGCCTTGAGCGGAGCGGCAACAACTGCGTATAAGTGATCTCATACATGATGTATCCGTCCTGCTCTGCAGGGAACACTTTTACCTGGGGCCTCGTTATCGTAGAGATATCGTTGAGGCACTCGTTAACGATGTTATCGTTCTCATCGTAAATGTAGTAGACAAACTTATTCTTGATCGTTTTATCTGCCGTTCTGAGATCGTATTTTGAGCCCCAGGGCGCGTCATACTCTTCAAGATAGTAATCGGGCAGTGTCTCTGTTATCGTCGCGTCTGAGAGGTTGTGAGAGGGCGATCCGGGGCTGTACATGATGCCGCCATCGTCCTCGGTCGTCTCTTCCTCTTCTGTTTCATCTTCTGTTGTCGTAGCCGTTACCGGTTTGGTACAGGCTGAAAGTGACGCAGCGATAATAACCGCTGCCAATAAAGCTGCTGTCTGTTTTTTCATTGTTCTATCCCCTTTTATTTCACAAGATTATTTAGGTCCCTTTATTCCGAAAAAGACGTAATCGTCGAGATTTTCCTCATCGTCAAACGGCTCAGGATAATGGATGTCTAGAGGATCCTGATTAGGATTTGCTTCTGCTTCCTCTTCAGTCCTCGGTTCAGAGACCCAGTCACCGACATAAACATACAGGAGAAGGCCGTCGTAATGTTCGGGAACGACTATATAATCCGTTCTTGTTACACTTATTGTCCGCCTTGTAATACAGTAGCCGTCGCCGGCATCTTCGGAACCTTCAGACTCATCCTGATATTCCTTGAACTGATAGAATTCGTAATTGTCGCTCTTACCTTCCCGTATAAAGGTTTGAGCGACCCCGCAACTTGCTGTATGGTTATAAACAGCGTTCAAATAAGGAAGCATCGTTCCCGTATAGTAGTCGAGATAATTCACGCCGTAGTAAGAATACATATTCGTTCTGTACGACGAATATTTTCCTTTCGAAACAATGGGGAACGTCTGGGTATATTGGACCTCATACATCACATAGCCTTCCTTGTCCGAAGGGAATACTCTGACCCTGGGTCTGGATATGGTGGAGACTGTATTCAGACACTCGTTGTTGACCTCATCGTTCTCATCGAAAGTGTAGTAGCAGAAATAGTTTTTTATCGGTCCGTTGACCATTCGCAGATCGTGTTGTTCTCCCCACGGCACGTCAAAAGATTCAAGCTCGTAATCAGGAAGTTCTTCAAACATAAGCACTTCGTGGTAATCGTAATCCGGATTCCCCTGGTAAAAGTACCCGTCCGGTCTGTTATCGTCGCTATCATATATATACGTAGTGCCGACCGGATCTTGTTCCGTGCCGTTTCCTGTGCCAGTCCCTGTTACGGTCCCTGTGCATGATGTGAGTGACAAAGCGAAAACAATTGCCGCAAGTGTCATTGCTGTTTGTTTTTTCATTGATCTATCCCCAATATATCCCTGTAATTACTTAGGTCCTGTTACTCCGAAGAAAACGTAATCGTTTATGTTGTCCTCATCATCAAAAGGCTCCGGATCATGAGTCGTGACCGGCTCTCTGTTCGGATTCTTGTTATCATCATTGCCATCGCCATCTTCGTCCTGCGGTACTGAAACCCAGTCAGCGACATAAACGGACATGAGAAGGCCGTCGTAATCTTCAGGAACGATAATGTAGTCCGTTCTGGTTACACTGATCGTTCTCTTGGTAATGATGTTGCCTTCAGCATCTGTGTCGTAACCTTCGTCTTCTTCATCCTGATCCTTGAACTGGTAGAATCCGAAGCTGTAACTCTCACCTTCGTAGACAAAATCAATGTCGACTCCGCCGCTCCTGTCCTTATCGAAAACATTCATATACGGAAGCATCGTTCCCGTGTAGTAATCGATGTATCTGACACCATAGAAGGAATACATTGAAGAGCTCACATGTCCCTTCTCCATTGAACGGATGGGGAACGACTGGGTATATGTGACCTCATACATTACATAGCCGTCCTTATCAGCCGGAAATACTCTGACTCTCGGCCTTGATATGGTAGAAATATTATTGAGGTTCACGTTGTTGATCTCATCGTAATCGTTAAAAGTGTAATAGATGAAATAGTTTTTGATGGGTCCGTTAACCCAGTGGAGATTATGAGTTTCTCCCCACGGCTCATCAACGGTATCAAGAACATAATTATCAAGCCTTCTGCGTTCATCTACGTTCTTGTAATCGTAATCCGGGTTTCCCTGATAAAAGAAGCTGTCACCCTCAGTTGTGGTGACACTCTCGTCATCTGTGTCCGTGTCATCGAAAGGCGAGGTTGACTTTCCCGGACCTGTGCATGATGTCAGTGATAAAGCGAAAACAATTGCCGCTAATGTCATTGATATCTGTTTCTTCATTTGTTTATCCCCTTATCTGTCTCACTTATTTCGATCTTGATATTCCGAAGAAGACATAATCGTCGAGATTTTCCTCGTCATCAAAAGGCTCCGGACGGAAAATATATACATCCTGGTGATCCGTTGTAGTTACGGCGGGTCTTGTTTGTGTCCAGTCACCGACATAAACATACAATAGAAGTCCGTCGTAATCTTCAGGAACGACAAGATAGTCTGTTCTAGTTACTGTTACAGTTTCCGTCAGGATATTGTTGCAATCTTCATCTGTGGAATACACTATTTTGCCATCGTCCTGGGTTTTGAACTCGTAATAGCCGTAATTGTATCGTTTGCCTTCATAGATAAACTGCGTATAAAGGCCGTTTTTAGTGTTCCTGTCGAAAGCAGACAGGTACGGAAGTTTTGTTCCCGTGTAGTAGTCGATATAATTCACTCCTTCGGACTCATACATCTGAAAACCCGGAGTGCTGTACATTATTGAATGGATCGGGAATATCTGGGTATACATAACCTCGTATACTACATATCCTTTTTTATCAGCCGGAAAAACCCTGACTCTGGGTCTGGATATGGTGGAAATATTATACAGGTCTTTGTTGCAGACAAATTCGTTGTTATAGTCAAACGCAGTGTAACGGAAATAATTCTGGATCTGTCCGTTGACCATGTGAAGGTCGTGTGTTTCTCCCCACGGCACGTCTACCGTATCAAGATAGTACTCGTGCAAACGGTATTCAGATTCCACCTCACTGAAATCATATTCAGGCTCTCCCGGATAGAAGTAGTAACTGTCCGTATCGGAATCGTTGTTTTTGCCGGAAGAACCGGAATTACCTGAACCGGTATGGCTGCCTGTACCACCGGAGCCGCCGGAACTGCCGGAACCGCTTTTCCAGCCTATGCCGTCTTTCCCAGTCCCTGAACAAGAAGTCAATGATAAAGCGAATACTATTACCGCTAATGTCATTGAAATCTGTTTTTTCATTGGTCTATCCCTTATCTGAATTCACTTATTTTGATCTTGTTATTCCGAAGAAAACGTAATCGTCGAGGTTTTCCTCATCGTCAAAAGGCTGAGTATCAAGCAGAGTTACCGGTACCGTGACCTTCTTTCTTTCCGGTGGTTCCGTTGAAGTCCATTCACCAACATAAACATAAAGGAGAAGTCCATCGTAATCTTCAGGAACGATAATATAGTCTGTTCTTGTTGCTCTTATTGTTTTCGTCAGAATTTTGTTGCCGTCTTCATCCCTGGAATATTCATCGTCATCTTCCACCTGAACTTTGAACTGATAGAATCCGTAATAGTAATGCTTGCCCTCATAGATAAACTCCATATCAACGCCGCCGCTGCTATTCTGTTCAAAGACATTCAAATAGGGAAGCATTGTTCCGGTGTAGTAGTCGAGATATCTTACTCCAAAGAATTTATAAGCCCCGTGGTCTTTTTCTCCATACATAACTGTATTGACCGGGCATATCTGGGTATAAGAAACCTCGTACATTACATAACCGGGTTTTTTGCATGGAAATACTCTGACTCTTGGTCTGGTTATAGTGGAAACGCCATCATAAACCTCATTGACGACTTCATCATTTGAGTTTAACGCATAGTAACGGAAATAATTCTGGATCTGTCCGTTAACCATTTGAAGGTGGTGTGTTTCTCCCCACGGCACGTCTACCGTATCAAGATAGTAATCTTGTGTATGATGATCGTAATCTACTTCCTTATAATCGTAATCAGGTTCGCCGGGATAGAAGTAACTGTCAGCATCAGAATCGTTGTTTTTGGCGGCATTGCTGACTACGCCAACTATGTCATAACCGTCGGGTTGTCTTCCCGTAGCACACGATGTCAGTGACAGAGCGAGAATTACCGCCGCTAATGTTGTTGATATCTGTTTCTTCATTGATCTATCCCCGTGATCTCTCGAAAATACCTATCCTTGCCATATATTAACAGAAAAAGAAAACCTTGTGATATGTGAGAATTTCGCGGCATTAAACGAAACCTGTTGTTTGTGTCAAAAATCCGTGATATTATTCCCATAAATAGTTTGATAGTCAAACTATTTGCTGCTCCGGATTTTGTTTGAGAGGTAAAGGCAATGAGCGAAGACAAAAAGAGTGCTGCAAAAGTGGTTTGGGGATTCATCGGATGCTTTTTCTTTTTCGCATCCTTCTTAGTATGGATCTTTGTCGGTTGTTTTGGATTTGCCGGCACACACGAAGGCCTTTTGGGCGGACCTATGATCTACGGCCTTGATGCAGAGCTCTACGTAGCTCTCTGGCTCTGTGTTATTCCGGTCATCCCTGTGTGCTTCCTCTATGAATTAATATTCGGAATCGCATATATAGCCAGATCAAAAGATAAGAAATTAAAAAAAGGTACCGGCATCTTTTTGCTTGCCGTGCTTCTTTTCGTTGCATCACCATGCGTTTTCTGGGCCATCAGATGCCAGGCAAAAACTCTCGTCGACAGTGTATCCATAAGGGCTTACCTGAAAGACACATATGGCGAGACGGCTGCACGCGAGGCGAAGATCCGTATGGATGAGTTTGACAAAGATTATCCCAACTACGAGATATCGACGCCAATACTTCCAAAAGGGAAAACCTTCGACCTTAGTTACAGCGAATACAAAGGCCGTTATCAGGATAATCTTGAAAACTGCATCAACTGGAGTTCAGAAGGATTCAGCGAAGATTTTAACAACTATCTTGATGACAAATACCAGCTGCCTTCAAACATGCATTTTGAAGCATATTTCGACGGCGCCGATCTGGGAGATTACCACTACGGCGATGACTACACAGAATTCTTCCCCACCGCCAAATACAGGATCGGCAAGGTCTATTACGACACTGACTATACCGACAAGAACACACTTCAAAACATTCCGGTGGATGTCTATGAGAACTACTATCCGCTTTTTGAAGATCATGTCGAAAACTTCTTCACGATCATTGTCAGGGTAAACGGCGTGGAGGCCATGAGCATTCAGATCGACGAGCCTTTCTACGGCAACTACTACCGCGCTACGGCTACGTTCTATGCATATAACGATTTCTCTTCGCTGAGTTATCTGAATGGCACTGTCTTCATCGATGAGATCGGCAAGACTGTCATAGCGATCCAGTGATCACTCTTCGATAAACACGACGCTGTACATGTCCTTAACGGGTACGGATTCGCCGTCCGTGAAGATTATCCTGTTTTCTGCCTGATCTATCGTTCTGGCATTTCCGATCTTTGATGCATATCTTCCGCCCTCTTTTTTCCTGTCGCGGATGAAGTATGTGACTCTTATCCTTGGACGCTCTGAGAGCCTCTTGTTAAGTTCAGATAACTGACGGTTCAGTTCGTTTATCTCATCTTCTTCCATCTCGCGTCTGCTGTCCGTGAGGCGCGCCGTCTCTTCGACTGCCGCATCGTATCCGACGAGGGCCGCAAAGGGCGAGAACTGCGCTGCCCTGTCGTGTATGGACATCGGCGGAAGGTCGTGGTACTGAGGCCTCGAAAGGTTGATTATGTCGTCGTAATTTCTCATGCCTTGTGTCCGCCTATCTGCTCATTGCGTTCCATCGCCGTGCCGCCCTTGTTGAGGTTCTTGGCCTTAACAACGGCATTCTTTCCGTACTTGTGCTTGAGCTCGAGCATCGCTTCCTGGAGCGCTCTTTCCTTTGCAAGTTTCTCTTCGGTCTCTTTCTTGTCTTCCGGAGTTTTAGCAAGATCGAAAATGCTCATCTGCTCGTATTTTTCTTCTCTTGGAATGTCTTCCTCACTTATGACATTGCATGCCGCGATGCCCAAACGTCTTGATAAAAGATCAGGATCTGCGATGGCATCGAAAAGCTTCATTATGGCTTCGGTAATTATCTTCGTAGATGAGGTATGCTTATCAAGATTGATGGTGCCGTGCGCGTGCTTTGGCACTTCCCTGCCGTAGTAATCTACAACGACATCGCCCATGTATTTGCCGCTCGAAAGACTCTCTTTGTCGTAACCGATCGTGATGACGAGCTGGTTCGTGACCACACCCTTTTCGACCAGGTCAAGTGACAGGGCATCTGCCATCTCCCACATGATGAGCCTTGTCGTATCGTAGTCCGTCGGTTCTTTGAGGACCTGGCCGGTCGATAAGCTGTTGTTGTCAGGGCTGTATTCTTTTACATCAGCGATAGTGGTCGGCTCGATGCCCCACGCATGGTCTATCAGGAGTTCGGCATTCTTGCCCAGCACTTTGTAAAGCTGGCCTATGTGCTGTCTGTTCGTGGAACATTTAGCGATGTCACCCATCGTGTATAGGCCTAACTTTTCTATCCTTGCGGCAGTGCCTCTGCCTACTCTCCAGAAATCGGTGAGTGGCGTGTGCGACCACAGCTCCTCCCTGTAGGACTGCTCAGTAAGTTCGGCGACTCTTACGCCGTCGTTATCTGCAGGAATGTGCTTGGCGACGATGTCCATCGCGACCTTGCAGAGGAACATGTTTGGGCCGATGCCTGCCGTCGCGGTAATGCCCGTGGTGTGCAGGACGTCTTTTATCAGCATCCTCGCAAAATCGTGCGAATTGACGTTATAGAGATTTAAGTAATTCGTAGCGTCTATAAAGACCTCGTCGATCGAATAAGCGAAGATGTCTTCAGGTGCGACATACTTCAAGTAAATGCCGTAGATCTTTGCGCTGACCTTCATGTATTTGGCCATCTGCGGCGGAGCGATGATGAAATCGACTGCGACTTCCGGGTGATTGTTAAGCTCCGTGCTCCAGTAGCTTTTGCCGGTAAGCCTCCTGCCGGGAGCCTTGTAACGCCTGTCGTTATTTACCTGCTCGACCTTCTGGTTTACTTCAAAAAGCCTCGCTCTGCCGGGAATGCCGTAGCTTTTAAGCGATGGCGATACCGCAAGACAGATCGTCTTGTCAGTCCTCGTGGGGTCTGCAACAACGAGATTTACGCTCAACGGGTCAAGCTTTCTTTCCACGCACTCAACGCTTGCGTAGAAAGATTTAAGATCGATAGCGACGTAGACCCTGTCCATCCAGTAACACTCCGGTTATTATTTCACCTTTAGTCTATCAGAATGCCGCTTCTGTTATGGGGACAATATTTCAGGATAAATCTGTTAAGATATCTGCTGATATTACGAATGTATCTGACAGCAGACAAAGGAGACAAAATGTATTTCGAAGAATTTAACATTGGAATGTCCGCAGACATTGAGCCCGTTACGATAGAAAAAGATAAGATGATCGCATTTGCAAAAGAATACGACAACATCCCTCTTCACACCGATGAGGAATATGCGAAGACCACACCTTTCGGGCAACTTATCGCGCCCGGCGTAATGAGCTTCCTTGCAGTGTGGGCAAATTATCTCAAGATAGATTTTTTTGCTGACGAGCTGATCGCAGGAAAGTCCACGAAAATGGAATGGTTCAAACCCGTTTTCGCAGGTGACGTACTGACAGGAAAAGCAACCATCACGGATCTTGCAGTGAGAAATGAAAGAAACGGAAAGGTTGAACTCACGATCGACGTATACAATCAAAACGGTGACCTCGTTATCACCGACGTCACCGAATCTGTTGTAAAACGCAGGACAAATTAATGAGGAAACAGGTAAATTTTGTCCTTAGCTGATGTGCATCAGAAGTGATGGAGCTGATCTTCTCAGCCCCTTACACTCCCGAAGCTCTCTTTATGACATGAATGCATGAGATGATCACGGTTTTAAGCGGCTTAAAGGAAAATCTTTCCTTAATTTCATTTTCCCCGCCGGCTCCTCCTGCGACCTTCTCCAGGTCGTCTATTGCCAGCTCATGCATTACATACTGAGTTTTTGTATCCCCGTTCTTCTTGATTGGGCTGTTCATTTTCTTTTCCTTTATCTCCATGTTTTCGAAAAAACACATATTAGTCTGTTAAACCTTTACCCCTCTGCCGCTACTCTGCAGTTTTCGCGGCCGGGCCATTTGGCTTCAGCTTTTATCAGAACTGATCGTAAAACGGTCAGATGAGGGCGGCTCCCATGATCAGGATCGAAGCTTCAGTCTTTGCGTTTTCGAAAATGCCGAGCAAAGCTTCACTCTTTGTATTTCCGGTCTCAAAGCCGTGTCTTCCGATGTCAGGAAATACAGTCTTCTCTGAGGCAGATACGTCGTGCTTATCGCAAACTATGATCCAGGGAAATTTCGGAGATGTTCCGCCGGTTACGTTATCTAACTTGTCGATGTTAATATCGTTCATTTTGTTGGTTGTCATTGTCATGTCCTCCTCAAAAGGTCTGATGTTTTGTTTGACGGCCTCATTATCATCTGCATAAGCTTCACGAACAATCTTCAATGTTTAAACAAAATGTCGCTAAAACAACACATTGGGGTGTTAGTGTTGATTTAGAGTATAATTCTCGTAGTCTGAACGGAGATCTGACACGTGGTAAATGAGAATCTTCCGGCGAACGGCCTGGAATCAGTAAAGTACAGAAGGAATTGCAATACACTCGTTATTTTGGGAACGGGCGTCATTTTGTATGGCTTCTGGACCATAATCAAGATCGCGATGTGCCTGATCTTCGGCGTCGAGCTCTTCGATGAAAAAGATGTAGCTGAATTCGGACCGGTAGGCATGACATTCGTAATGATAATCTTAGTGCTGATGTTGGCCGTAGATGTCTTCATAAGACTGTATGCGGGACTTCGCGCGCGGTATGAAGGCACGGGCAAAAAGGCCGGGAAAGGCTATCTTGTCTGGTGCGTCTGGCTCATTCTCGAATCCGCATTCTCGATATTCATCGTCGTGCCTGACATCATAGACATGAACGGCGATTTTATAGACACGTACCTGTCGGTGTTCATGGAACTTACCTCGGCCGCAATGACCATCGAAGTTTTCCTGGCCGGAATAAGCGTAAAAAGATACAGAAAAAAATTAAAGGAGGGTAAGCTAAGTGCAGGCTGATTTCCACTACTATGCGACATACTGCGCGGCTTACCTTGCAGGATACTCCCACAAGGAGGCGCTCGACCTGTGCTACAGCGCACAGATGGTCGACTGCCTTACAAAGACCTTCCTTAAGTCGATTTCGGCAACTGTCCACGCCGCAACAAGCCAGTCCCAGGCTGAGCTTGTCGACCTGAAATCAGACATAACCGCCATCCAGGACATCACGAGGATCTGGTCTTCGTTCCACTTCCTTCCCAAGGACCTTTATGCCGAAGTGCCTCACTCCACAAGGACGTACAGAAACAAGTACCGCCTGATCTGCGGTCCCAACGGCCGGCTCTTAAAAGACACGGTCGAGCTTGCAAAAGACAGGAGCATCCAGGCAGCCGGCATCGCGATGCACATCCTGGCCGACACCTGGGCGCACTATAATTTTGCGGGTACGCCTTCGCTGGTAATAAACAACACGGACAATAACTTCTCTGAGATCATGGAAGACGGCAGCGTGAGGCCGATCTCATTCAAGCACAGCCCGGGCGCTTCTGACGACATCGAGAATGCGGTCTTTAACAGCACCGTCTTTAACCTCGGCGAGACTAACATCCTGAACTTAGGTCACGGCCATGCCGGACACCTGCCCGACTACAGCTATATCCGCTATAAATACATGCCCGCATGGGACAACTACAGGGAGTGCCTCAAGGACAATCCTTCAGATTACCGCAAGGCTTTCTGCCAGATGATCTATGCGATGAAGTATTTAAGAGGCGAGGTGGAAGTTTTCGAGCTGGACACATACGACGAGGAAGCGATTGCGCCTTACGAAGAAAAGATAATGGCGATCCTCACCAAACGACGGGAAGACGCATCAGCCGGCTGGAAAGCATTCGGCGAAGAGCTTTCGGGCAAAGAAATACCTGATTTTGACGTTAACACCCACGTGGATCAATATAAGAACGCACTGCCCGAAGACCGCGACGGCACGTTCTTAGGAAAATACATAATCGCGTCTTTGTCGCAGAAGAGCATGATCACCAACAAGATCTTCCGCTCCGGCAACCTCCTTGCGGGGTTCTCGATCGAGTATAGCAAAAAGGGCTTTGCGGGCATCAGGGACTACTTCAAGATCGTCAGGGAAAGCAGAGGTGTGAAGCATGAGTAAGACAAGACGCGTGTGGAACATAATACTGGCGGTACTGAATATCCTAGGCGCGCTGATCCTGATGCTGGTGCCGGATATCGCCTTCCTGCTCATAGCGATCTTTGTAGGTTTTATGCTCATGGGACGCGGATTGAAGTATCTCTTCTACTACATGACCCAGGCAAACCACATGGTCGGCGGCAAGCGCGTGCTTTTAGTAGGCCTCTTCCTTTTCGACTTCGGTGTTTTCGTGACCATGCTGGTAGATGAACCGCAGGCGATAATGATCGTCTACGTCGTCGCGATACACCTGGTGGCAGCGGTAGTAAACATAATAAGGACCGTGGGCAACAAGAAAGACGGCAATCCAAGCTGGAAGATAGACTTTGCCCAGTTCTTCGGAAATCTTGCACAGGTCGTTTTGTGCCTTGTATTCATCGGGCACGTTGAGATACCTGTCTACATCTATTGTATCGGTGAAATATACGGGTCGATCCTGAAGATAATCTCTTCATGTAAAAAGACCGCGATCGTTTACGTTCAGTGATGAGGTATGTCTCATGGGACATACCGTGTCCCATCCAATGTTTTCAAGGGTTTGAGACAGTTTGTGTCCTTTAAGCCGGGCTGGTCAGGGGCTAATATCAGGCCATGACAAACCGAAAAGGAGAACACACAAAATGAAAACATTTACGATAATCTACACCGTAACAGAAAGCATACTTGCTATTACAGCAATCGTATTCCTTGCCATATCAATTCTCGGAAACCCGGATACAAACCTTCCCCTTCAGATCGCTCTTGGAAGCACGGGTCTTGCCGGAATACTCACCTTGATATATCAGATCAGGAAAAACAAGGAAGAAAAGCAGGTTGAGGAATAAGACCTCTTAAAAAGTTCAGTCTTCTGACTTGTCTGGGACAATGATGCCTCCGAAATACTCCGGCTTGCCCTTGCTGTCGTAAAGGACAAAGCCGCGGGTAGAGAGGATCACATAAGAGCCGTCGGCTTTGCGCGCACGGTAATAGAAGGCCTCAAATCCCCCGTTTTCGCCAAAGATGCCTTCAGCCGCCTTTTTGCAGGCCTCTGCATCATCAGGATGGATAAACTTGCTCCAGATGCTGTCGGCATGGTACATGTATTCTGACTCCAGGCCGAAGTCATTAACAAGCGTTATGGACCATCTTGAGAAATCGTATCTCATGTCATTGAGGAAGATATAGCCGCCATCGGCAACCGTGCAGAGCGCACCGAAAAGTGCATCGAGTAAGCGTTTCCTTTCTTCAGGGATGGGCGTCTTAATGCTCTTAAGCTTCTTAACGTCTTCGATCATCTTATTAGACTTGATCTTGCTCTTGTTCTTATACATCTTCTGGTCAGCGCGCTTGAACACAGAATTGAAGTTCTCGTCCCTGCCTTCATGGTAGATTGCCATTCCGCATGCCACAATGGGGCCGGAACGCGATATCCTGTTGGCCTCGGTCATCAGCTTGAAGCTTTTCACGAGCTTCTCGCGCTGCTTGTAATCGCTTCCGCTCAGGACTACGACGAACTCGTCACCTCCGATCCTGAAAACGGGACTGTGCTTGAATACTTCGCAGATCATGCGGCTGGCACCCTGCAGCACCTCGTCGCCGTAGCTGTGACCTCTGGTATCGTTCATGCGTTTGAGGTCGTTGACATCGCACATTACAACACCGAACGGACTTACCTCATTGCCTGACTTGATCGACTTATCGATCATCTTGACGTGTTCTTTGAAAGCATTCTTGTTGCGGATGCCCGTGAGATCATCAAGTCTTGCCAGGAGTTCGGCAGATGCGAGATTTCTTCTCTGCTCTTCCCGAAGCCTGTATTCGGCCTCAACGTTCCTGCAGCAGAATACGATGTGCTTTTTATCGTCGCTTAGAAATTCAAAATATCTTAAGTGAATGATCTCGCCGCCCGTTATTATCCTGTATTCCGCTGCGTGAGTGTCGTTATTTTTGAAATACGAGATCATATTGCCTTTGTTAAGGAAAGAAAGAGCCTGCTCAAGATCCTCCGGGTGAACGCAATTTCTTGCACAATCTGCAGCATCCTTGAAAAAGTCTTTGCCGCTGGAAGGAAGCCCCTGCTCATTAAGCAGACTGATCGGGACGAACTCAACATAGCTGCCCGTCTCAATGTCCACATAATATAAACCATCGAAGTGAGTCGCCAAAGTCGTGGCAACCTGTCTGAAAGCTTCCTGGTCCTTGCGCATATATTCTCCTGCGGTTCAGATCGGTAAAAGGCGTTATCCGAATAACCGTTTTTTCTTAATCAGTTCCCTTAACTTGTATGAACGATTATAACATGCGGATATGTCCTGATGATGCCGCAATATGTGAGTTTTGTGTGAATATTTATGTCTGCGGCACGAGGATCGCTTCGTATGAATAGACCGTCATGCTCGAAAATCTCTCATCGATCATGTCAACTTCTGAGATCAACAAACCGTGTTCTTCATACTCATATGTGTGAACGTAAGTGACACTGTACTCCTCGCCATCATAGTTTTCTTTCGACCAGTACTCAGTTACTTCAGTTACAATGTTCCCGTCGGCATCGTATTCATATTCAGTGCTGGATTTTGAATCAAGTTCTCCGTTTTTCCATGACTCATAAAGGATTATGTCGCCATGGTCATTAAACGTATTGCGGATCCATAACTCACCTTTACCGTTTTCAATATATAGCAACGTGCCTTCGGCATTATAGTAACTTACAGAGTTACTATTGTTGTTATGAAAGTTCGTTTGGCTCCATCCGGTAAGCACACCGTTTTCGTATTCGTAAACCGTCCTGATCTCCCCTTTTTCGCTGGCAGTCAGGAGATTATTCTCATCGTAATAGTTCTTAATGACGAAATAATCAGCATCCGTGTCATCAACTTCAACAACAAATTCATAGTAAGGCAGTGTGTCGAAATTATAATCGTATTCCATGTCGTCTATGTCGTCGTTCATGCCGTTGATGCGTACCAGATGGCCGTTCTCATACTCGAATTCAACAGCTTTTTTCGTTTCGTTGCCGCTAAGATTTATCATCACTTTTGAGTAAGCAGTTAATTGTCCCTTATCGTTATATGTGTATTCCGTTGTGTAATCAGGTATCTGGTAACCCGTGAAATTGCCGTCCTTAACATACTTCTTCTCAGCTATCGTTCCGTCATCGTTATAGGTTAATTGCAATCTTTTTGTGCCTTTCTCCTCGACCGAGACAGTGGCAGTCACACGGCCAAAACCATCGTGCTCGTATAATTTTTCATCTCTGTGTTGCTCATAGTTCAAACGGATAGTTCTGTTGCAGACATACATTATTTCCATGCCGTCCGGAACTTCGCCATTCCAATCGGTTACCTTTATCTCATCCCTGAGATCTTCTTCTGCCGTATCCTGATCAATGGTCGGCTTGGAAACAGGCATATGAAGGGGGCATCCCGTTAAAGACACCAATATGCATGATGCCAAAGCAATGCTGCTGATTTTCCTGATACTGTACGTTTTCATAACGCCCTCTCCCTTTTGGCTTAATATTATAAATACAGTTAGCGTCAGCCGTTTGTTGCACCGGGCTTACATCGCACGAGACGGAGTATGACGGGTTGCAGACTAATTATACATTACAGTATCAGGATGCCGTGATTATGGTGACGTACTTAGGATGTCGCGGTCAGGATGCCGTGCATGCGATAGCTTTAGCCGCCTTGCTCTTCTTAACCTTTACGTAAATGACCACCGCAGCAAATGATGTAAGCTCGCCGATCAGAACTCTCATGATCTGATACTCATCAACGCCGGTATCAGTTACGACATGAAGGAGATTCGTGACCACGCAGTTATTGAAAAAGTGGTCTGCAAGTCCGATCCAGACAGATCCCGACTGCTCGTAAAGAAGTCCCCACTTGATTCCCATGAGTGCAGAGAGAACGACATAACCGATGCTCATCACAGCGAATGCCGGGAGCGTCATTTCGCCGTCAATTACGCTTCGTAACGGTGTTACAAGGTGCCATAAACCGAACAGGAATGCAGCAATGAGAAGGGCTTTGCGGGGTGTGATGCGTTCCTTGAGATATGTGATGTAAAAACCTCTGAAAAGACCCTCTTCCATCCAAACATTGATGATATTAAATCCGATGCACATGAGCACATAGCCGATTCCGGTCTGCTTTACGACGTTCCCCGTGAGCGAGAATCCCGTCACGAAGAACTCGATGTGGCCGGGGTTGCCCGATGCCTTGAGAATAATGAACTCAGCCGCAAATCCGATCGAATAAAAGAGCGCGCAGATCAGGAAACCCTTAACGCAGTCCGGAATGAGCCTCGCCTTCTTAAATCCGATGTCACTCCACTTGCGTCCCCACAGCTTAAGGAGAACAAAGAGCATTACGATCCCAAAGACTTTATTGATAAAGCACTCTGCAAATACCGTCTCGTCCGTTCTTATGAAGAACACCTCTGCCGCATGAACAATAAGGCAGATAACGAACACTATAACTGACTTTAATACTCTGTTTTCCTTCAACACCATACCGGCCTCCTGGATTGCTTTGTTGTACTCAATATACAAGTTGCCATCCGCGAAGACTTTACGGGTTCCTTGCTCAATTCTTACATGTTTCTTAATTGGGTTCTTATGAGTCCTCTTTTTCGAGCAGTCCGGAGCATTTTACGTACCTATTTCGGAAAAATGCTCTTCAGGTACGTAAATATTGGGGCTATCACTCTGCAATTACGTACCTATATGCGAAAAAGCCTTCTCAGGTACGTAAATTTTCTCCTGATTATGCATTTTCGAAGTGTTTGAAGCTTCATTTTACGTACCTAAAAACGAAAAACAGCTTTCAGGTACGTAAATCCTGTGATTCTTGAAGTGGTAACGTAAAAGTAGACACGGGACAAAATATCGTATACACCTTATTGGGATAAATATATTCAAAGAGCCA
>SVIZ01000016.1 GCA_015069205.1 Oscillospiraceae bacterium | reverse complement strand
TTGTCGCAATTAAAATTATACAAGGTTAAGCCACTTGGCTCTTTATTTTGAATTTACACAATTATATGGGCACGACGGTATTTGCGGGAAGGAATACGTAAATCGTACAGTAAACGACCTCAGTTACTGTACGAAATAGGTACTCACCATCTGACAGGCCTCTTTGTGTTTTGACATTGCCATATTTGCTATAATAAATTTTATGGGATAAAACATTTGGAAATATGAGGACGGGGTTTGTGATCATGAATAGTGAGAACCGTACGGATTCTGTAAAAGAAGTAGTCAAGGATTCATGGAGCGAGATCAAGGAAGTCGAGAAGAATGCTTTCGTGATGAGCAGGGATCTGTTCAACCGTCTGCAGCAGATCATTCCGTTCAACGAGCCTTATGAAGAGCCGACGCCTTTGGACATGCCTTCATTAGATGATCTCGAAAAGGCCGTGACAGAGATGTATCAGTGTCTTGACGGAGCTGACTGCCACATCTTAACGGGCAACTGCGGCCTGTCTGCCGAAGGTTATGTGCCCTGTGATTATATCTGCCCGACAGCAGACGGAAATGCCAGGTGCAATGTTTTATTCAACGGGATCAGCGAGACACATTACCGCCGCGACATGAATATTCTCGCAGAAGATCTTACATGGGCATGCTACCGCAAGTTCGGCGGATCACATTATAAATACGCAAACAGCCTTATGAAGGCCATTAAATCAGAGAGATGGAATAAGGAGGAATAAGGGATGCCACATTCGGGAGGCGGAGGTTCTCACAGCGGAGGTTCACACAGCAGCAGCAGTCATTCTTCTAGCAGAAGTCATTCTTCAAGCAGCAGAGGAGGAAGTTCCGGCAGTTCGAGACGCACATCTTCAACGCCGTTTCCGGGTGCTAAGAGGTTTTTGTATTACAAAGACCGTACTCCGCATTTTATTTATGCCAATTACGATATCCGTAAGAGAAATGTTCTCTCCATAGTCATGGGAATAGTAATATTTTCCATGTTTTCGCTACCTGCTGTTTTAGCATTGATCTATGGAATCAGCCAATCTGTTAATGTCCCGAAGAAACTGACGTATTTTGAGGACAGGGACAAGCGTCCTGAATATCTGATCGAAGATGATCTGGATGTAATAGAGGACGAGAAAGCCTTGAAGAAATCCATGAAGAATTTCTATGAGACAACGGGCGTCGTTCCTGCCGTTATCACAGTGGAAAACAGCGAGTGGAAAGCTGACTACTCGAACATGGAGCAATATGCATATGATCAGTATGTTAACCGCTTCCATAATGCTGAAGTATATGTGCTGATCGTATATTCTTCAGAGACCAAGGACAACGGTTTTGACGACTGGCATTATGAAATAATGTTAGGTGACGATACGGAACATATCTTTACTTCCAAAAGGACAAGGGCCTTTAACGAAGCCCTTAACAAGCGTTTTCTTGAGCGCAGCAAATATTCCGTTGATGAGGCAATCGCCAAGACTCTTGATGAATACAGACCTAAGGTAATGAAGACATCATTTGACTTCACTTCAATGGTTTTATGGGTGGTTGTCTTTTTCGTATTCTCTGTTATAGGTGTGCCTTTCCTTGTAATAGGTTTAAAACCGGAAAAGATACCGCCCGAGTACAAGGCTGCCCAGCCATGTAATCTTAATGTGGTCTACCAGGAAGCATGTAATTACTGCGGCGGCGTATACATCATCGGAATGCATACCAGCTGTCCCTATTGCGGCGCTCCCGTTACTCCGCATGATTTTGTCAGGGACGCGAACGGCAATGTGGTGCAGATCATAAAGTGATCCGTTTTTCGAGATAAACGGCAATGTCGTGCAGATAATAAAGTTATATGTTTTTCGAGATTTCTAAGACAATAAGGAAGGCTTTACATGATACTGACTAACGAAGAATTAAAGAAGATATATTTCGGCGCATACGAATTCGAAGAAAAAGACGGCTACCTTAAGGCAAACCAGTATTCGAAGCCCCAGATGGATTATTTTAATTCCGCATTTGAGATGTGGGCCGAGAGATGCGACGCGTCTACTGCGAAAACTTTTGAATTTACGACTGATGCATCTGAAGTGTCTTTCGATTATAAGTTCATCTGGAAGTGTTCGGAGGATACCGTTGAGCTTTATGTTGACGGACTCTGCCATCAGATCTTCTACGTTAAGGACATGGGAGAAGAAGGAACCCTCAGGTTTTCTCTTCCTGAAGGAACGCACAAAGTCGTTATCTATCTTGCAGCGGACGCGACGATTATCGTAAAGAACTTCTCGATCGATTCTTCCTATGAGGCACCTGTAAAAAACACCAAAGTGTTATGGCTCGGAGACTCAATTACTCAGGGCTACGGGCCTTTGCGTTCGTCCGAAACTTATGTCAGCATCGCCAACAGATATCTTGATTATGATGTCATCAACCAGGGCATCGGAGGTTATATCTACGACAGCAAATCTCTCATGAAGATGCCGGGTTACACTCCCGATAAGATCATCGTT
The DNA here is from genome assembly GCA_015069205.1 of Oscillospiraceae bacterium. GTDB lineage: Bacteria > Bacillota > Clostridia > Saccharofermentanales > Saccharofermentanaceae > Saccharofermentans. Next base: position 33,982 of record SVIZ01000016.1, on the reverse strand, counting down.
GCGCAGGGCACCAACCAGTACGGCGACAACGACATGAATGTTGTTAAGGAATACTACGATGTCCTCACTGGCATTTACGGCACAGAGGTACCCATACTCTGCATCACTCCGATCTGGAGGGGAGACCACATTGACGAACTGCCTGTTTTCTACAGCTTCTGCGAAAACATAAAGAAGACCGTAGCCTCTTATCCGAACGTTAAGGTAATCGAAGGTTTAACACTTGTTCCGCATCTTGAAGAGTATTATCTCGACAATCTCCATCCGAACATTCTCGGCACGGAGACATATGCGGCAAATCTCGTTAAGGAAATGAAGAAGATAGGTTTCTGAACAGGTTTTAACTAACATTTGCTCCCCCAAACTATATGATGTTGGGGACAAATGAGGCGGTGATATTTGAAGTCCAATTTGAATCCCGTTTACGTTTTTACGCCGCCCAATGCTATGCCTTCGACGATGTGTTTTGAGAGGAAAGCATACACGAGTATCGGAGGGAGGAACAGCAGAAGTTCCGTGCCCAGCGTGTTGTTCGAGACAGGGAGTGTTCTCTTACTTTCTTCGATAAGGATGATGCTGGGAATAAGCGTGTTGTGCCAGCTTGTTACGAAGCAGAAGATTGCCTGTGTTGCGATCGCAGGCTTTAAGAGGGGGAGGATTATCTGGTTGAAGATCCTGAATTCCCCTGCGCCGTCAAGTCTTGCCGATTCAACGAGAGCCTTTGAGAATGTGGCTTTCAGATATAACCTCATGAACAGCACCGTAATAGGTGATGCGATTGCAGGGAGTATGAGCATGGAGAGCAGGTTGATAAGATGGAACTTGTAGATCAGCTGATAGAAACCGATCGTTGATATCGTGCCGGGGATCATTACGATTATGAGGATCATCTTGTCGAATGCTTCTCTTAATTTCCATTCGTAAGCAGTGATGCCGTATGCGGTCATGGCGGAAACATACATGCAGAATACCGTGCTTAAGACGGATACGATAACTGAATTCATGAAGTTTGTGAATTGGCCTGAATTGAAGACCAAAATAAACTGTTTCCAGAATTTGAGTAAGTCGTGAGCGATAATGTTTTCGACTTCCTCATCAATATACGGGTCGCCGAATTTGCCCATGAGCATGCTGATAAAGGGGACCAGAATGAACAATCCCAATGCGATGGAAATAATATAAGTAACGGCTCTAAGGATGTTATCTTTTTTCCTGACCTCAGAACGGGTCATGTTCACATCGCTCGTACCAATTCACCCCCATACCTGTTATCCCCGAATAAAAGGCACGTTTATAGTATGTTTAGAGTAACATACTGTTCTTTACCTATCAATGAAAAATCGATATTGTTCTAATGTATGGTTAAAAGATATAATAGCGTTGTATTTTGAAACGGGTGCGTCACGCATTCCGCGGGTAATGGGGCTATATGGGAAAAAAGGTTCAGCTTGAGAAGCGCTACTCAAAGTGGGGATATATTTTTGTTCTCCCTTTCTTTGTGTTATTCATGGTATTTCATTTCTGGCCTTTGGCGAGCACCATTTACTATTCATTCTGTTATCTCAAGCATGCGGGCAATACCAATCCGGAATTCCTTCCTTCGATCGGTGAGCCCTTGTTCAAGAATTTCATAGAGATCTTCAAAGCAAAATCTTTTCACGATGCGTTAAAGAATACATTCCTTTTCTTCCTCGGCGAACTTATCCCGCAGTGGATCCTTGCTTTCTGGCTTGCAGCAGTCATTACCGACAGGAGGCTCCGGATCAAGGGAAGAGGCATATTTAAGACAGCATTCTTTTTCCCTAAGCTCGTTGCAGGTTCAGCCTGGGGCATGGTCCTTTTGAACTACATGATCGCTTTCTTTGGAACCGCTGCAGGAATGGCCATCGCGGCTTCCATGATCAACGGCTTCGGCTTTGAGCCTGAGGATTTTGAGTTCTTTACCTCTGTCCAGTTCTTCATAATAATCATCACTGTTTTCCTGCAGTTCGGCATCACGTTTATCTATGCCATCGCAGGCATTACAGGCATTCCGGTTGAGATCTTCGAAGCAGCTGAAATGGATGGTGCCGGCAGGGTGCAGACGTTCTTCCGCATTACGCTTCCCTGCATGAAGCCGATGCTATTTTTCATCACGATTGTTTCCATCATCGAAGGTCTCGGCATGGCCGACGTACCGAGAGCGTTCGGTTCTTTCGATTCGCTTCGAAAAAATCTTACGCTGATGATGTATCTTGAGAACCAGGCTTTCATGGGTTCTTACGCTTACGACAGGGCTGCTGCCGCAAGTGTCATCCAGCTCGGCATTTATCTCCTGATCGCAGGGATCGTATATTTCATTCTGATCAGGGACAAGGATGAGGCCAGGCTCAAGAAAATGGCAAGGCAGCAAAAACGGGAAGCTGCGATCCTTAAGCAGACATGATCAGGGGCAGGAAGTAACAGATGGACAGTACTATTGTTTGGCGAGTTATAGACCGTATCGTATGCTTCCTGTTTGTATGCGTTATTGTTGTCGGCGCGAAAAACAAATTCGGTAAGAAGAACCAGTTCAACGACGATTTCACTAGTCTTGAAGTGATGAAATCCGTCAGAGGATTTGCCGCCATGGGCGTAATCCTTCACCATATCTCACAGGAATTTGCATTCCAGGAATCAGGCGTGTTGACTCCCTTCGTAAATGCCGGCGCATATTTTGTTGCAGTGTTTTTCTTCTGCTCGGGTTACGGCCTCATCAAGAGCTTTGACAGCAAGAAGGACTACCTCAAAGGCTTTATCAAGAAGAGGATCGTTAAGTCCATCGTAGTTCCTTTCTATGTTGACGTCCTTTTGTACGGCCTTTTCACATTCCTCGTTAAGATCCATCTCGAAAAGGCACAGTGGGTCACAAACCTTCTGGGCATCACCATGATGAACACATATGCGTGGTTCCCGATCGTTCTCTCGCTCCTTTATCTTGTTTTCTTCTTAAGCTTCAGATTCGTAAAGAACCGTAAGGCATGCTTTGTGATCATCGGTGTCTTCACAGTCTTAATGGGAATCGGAGCCTGCATCAACGGCCACATGGCATGGTGGGCAGGTCCTGCCAACTGGTGGATGGACGATAATTTCTGGGAAACATCATTCAAGTGGTGGATGGACGAGAAGATCTTCTGGTTCCAGGGCGAATGGTGGGTCAATTCAGCACCTGCATTCCTGGCAGGACTTATTTTCGCGACATACGAGAATAAGATCGTTCCCTTCTTCAAGAACAAATACGGATCCAAGTTTTTTGTCCTGATCCTAATCACCCTTGCTGCTTATGGCCTTAACACATACGGTCAGACACGCTTCGGTTACTGGACGGAATTCAACATGAGAGGTCCTGAGATCGACAAAAAGATCCTGACATATTTCTGCCAGATCCCTCTGATGTTCATTTTCCCGTTCACGGTATTCATGTTCCTCATGAAGTACTACGTAGTCAATCCGGTAAGCAGATTCTTCGGCAAATACTCGCTTCATACTTACCTCATGAACCTCATGGCGCTTACATTACTGCGCTTCCTGTCATATAACTTCGAGGAATCACCGTTTTATATGGGCGGTGTCTATCCGAACCTTCTGGCTTATGCCATCGGCGTCATTATCCTGTCAGTCCTGCTTGGTGTCGGCGAGCAGAAGCTCACGGACCGCGTTCAGGCGCTTTTGTTTACAAAGAGACAGAAAGTCGTCTATTCGACCGCACCCAGGTTCATGGATGATGATGATCTTAAGAAGATCAGGAAGGAAGAGCAGCTGAAAGAAAAAGAAGCTTCAGAACAAAAATCATTTGAGCAGGAAAATGATGTAAAAAATGCATCAAAATAATTTGAGAAAACGCCTTCTTCCGCAAAATCTGTAAAATTCGCAACATCTGACAAATCAAATGCCCAAAGTGGGAAAAAAGGGTGAATGCATTGTAAACAGTGCATTTAACACTGTTACAACGATATTTTGCCCGAAATTTGAGAATACGAATTGTGCTATTTCGCCATTTTTTTAAATCAAAGAAAATTGGTAAAAAATTCTTGTTTACCTGTGGTCATTCCAAAATAGTTTGCATATAATGATAGAGCAATCTGTGAAGTGAGGAAGCTACCACATATGGCTAACATCGATGCTCTTAGAGATAAGATCCTTAAATTAGGTCAAAAGCAGAAAATCGGCGCAGTACTCAAGTACATTGATAATCCCAACGACGATGTAAGACTGGCAACAGCTATGGCTCTGGGCATGATCCCTACATACGAGGCAGGCATGGGCCTTATTGAGCTTTTGCGTGACCCTTCACCTTTTGTAAGGGCTACAGCTTGCAATTCCGCCGCTGAGATCCATGCAAAGAACTGCGAAGAATACCTGAGAAAGCTTGCATTTGCCGATCCGGATCCGAATGCAAAACAGGCCGCCAAGAGAGCTTTTGAACAGCTTAAGGATAACGTAATTACCTACTGATTCGGTAATTAACAGCATTTCAAGGACCTGGAACCCTAGTCTTCCGGGTCTTTTTCTTTTGCCGCAAAACTATTTGCCCGATTGGTATAATCTCATAAGCAGATAAGTATTAAGGGGATAATTGAGACATGATCAGAAACGTAGTACTCGACATGGGTAATGTCCTTCTGGATTACAATCCCGAATTCGTAATGGACACGTTCTGCTCTTCAGAAGAAGAGAAGGACATCATCAGGAGAGAGCTTTTCGAAGGTCCCGAATGGGAGATGGCCGACAGCGGCGACATCAAGGACAAGGACAGATTCGATCTTGTTAAGGTCAGAGTGCCCGAAAAATACCACGAAGCTCTCAAAAACTGCGCTGACAGATGGGACATCTGCATGGATCCGTTAGACGGCGCCGAAGATTTTTGCAGATACGTGAAAGACCACGGCTATAAGGTCTATGTCCTGTCCAACGCCAGCGACCTGTTCTATACATACTTTCCGAAGTTTCTGCCTCTCGAATTTTTCGACGGCGTGTTCGTATCTGCAGACCACCACATGATCAAGCCTGACGTCGCGATCTACAAGGCATTCCTTGACGAATACGGCCTTAAAGCTGATGAGTGCCTGTTCATCGATGACAGGGCAAAGAATATCGAAGGCGCGAAAAAAGCCGGACTCAACACTTTCCAATTCATGGGAGACCACAAAGAAGTGATCAGACTCTTGAATTCGATGGCGTGACCTTCCGGAGGGCAGCATGGATTATCTTTCAGTCTTACCGGATTACAAAAACTGCATCGTAAATCTTCCGAATTCGATCCTGAAATACTTCGGGGCAGAGCCTGCGGGCGATACTTCAGAGCTTTTGGATAAGTATCTTAAGGACGGATACAGGAACGTGATCCTTATGGTCCTTGACGGCATGGGCAGCTCAGTCCTTGTCTGGAACTCCGGGAGCGATAAGTTTTTTAGAAAGCACAATGCCGGCACGGTCGACTCCGTCTTTCCGTCAGCGACCGTTGCAGCCACGACATCTCTCATGACGGGACTTCAGCCCTGCGAACACGGATGGATCGGCTGGGACGTTTATTACAAAGATATAGACCAGATCGTCACGGTTTATAAAAACACGCTGTTGGGTAAAAAGAAGAAGGCCGCAGACTATTTTGTGGCCGGCACGATCACGCCTTACAAAAGCGTATTCGACAGGCTCACGGAAGCAGGCGTAAAGAATTACTGCCTCTCACCATATGCCGAGCCGAAGACTGAGACATTCGAAGAGATCCTGGACAAGGCAAAAGAACTTTGCGCCCAGCCTGAACGCAAGTACATCTATGCATACTGGCCTTCCCCGGATGACCTTCTCCACAAGTACGGCGGCGCCAACGATGAACACCCGAAGATCGTGGAGTTCCTTGAAGACGTAGAGAAGAAGATCTCAGAATTCACACGCGGCATGAAGGACACGCTCCTCATCATCACCGCTGACCACGGCCATGTCGATACGAAGATGTCGCAGCTTGAAGACTATCCGGAACTCATGGACTGCATGGAAAGACTTCCAGCAATCGAGCCCAGACTTGCAACTTTCTTCATCAAGAAGGGCAGGAAAAGAGAGTTCAGGACGCTGTTTAACAGGATCTACAAAGATAAGTTTGACCTTCTGACCAAGAAGGAAGTACTTGAAAGAAAGCTTTTCGGAACGGGAACCGAGCATCCCAAATTCAGGGATATGTTAGGCGATTATATCGCAGTAGCAACAAGTGATCTTACGCTCATCCACACCAAAAAGGTTAAGTGGGCCGCAGCTCACGGCGGAATCTACGAGTCAGAAATGAGGGTGCCGGTATTGATATTCAAAGAATATTTTTTACTTGGAACAGACATTGATGCTTATGTTAACGAGGCTTTAGAGAGACTTAAAAAGCAGTACCCGTGGGCAAAGAAGTCCCTTTTTAAAAAGAACTACCGGTATGCCATTGAGGATGTGGACGGACAGAAAAAATTCATCAAGTACTACGACCGGGATGACGGCACATCCTCGCGTTACGACAAAGACTGGGACGGCGAACTCTTTATCAATGAGATCATCAGCGACCAGGAGTCTTATATCACGGATGCAAATAAAATTAAGGATGTTCTTGACGTAAAACCTGCCGGCGGTGTTGATTGCCACGGATGGTATCTTGAGGCCTTTGAATTCAGATCGCACGTTCTCGGAGGCTACTCCGCATTTGTCCAGGCAGGCGACCGGTCCGCAGGAGGCTCGCGCGAATTCTTCTTTACGCACGAGCAGATGAGCGGAACGTTCGAAGATTTTTTGGACAGCAATGAAGAACTTCTCTCCGGACACTTCGGGCTCACACGTGACTACATGGAAAAGTTCGAAGGGCTCAAAGAGTTTTTGGGATTCAAAGAATAAGAGAAACACCCGGTAGATTACTTACTGAAAATGCGATTTCCAATTTCAGTAAGTAATTATTTGGGTGGAAGGAGCCTCTTTGATCGTATATTTACTTACTGAGAATTAGTTTTTCAATTTCAGTAAGTAAATAATTGGTTTAACATGACGATTTTCCCAAGAATTTACTTACTGGATTAGCGTTTTCCGTTTTCAGTAAGTAAAGTGAGCATGCCAAAGGCTATTTTTACCCTGATTTTACTTACTGAAAATGAGTTTTCCGTTTTCAGTAAGTAAAGTGATCATGAGCGCAATGCAATTACATACATAAATAAGGTTTTCTTAAAATTGGCACGTAAATATTCACTCAACGAAAAAAGGATGCATCACACTGACACATCCTTACATTTTTAACTTGAATTAATTAGCCGCTCTCATTGCTTTTCTTTTCTCGCACTCGGGACACTTGGTCATCGGAGTTAATGAGAGAACCGATTCTTTTTTGTAACCGCACTTGGAGCAGATATAAACATATTTCGAAAAGACGCTGCCCATTGTCGTGCTGACGAGCCACGTGCCGTCTGAATCATCATATTCTTCAGGCTCTTCGGGTGCTTCGATGGCATTCTCGATTGCTTCGATCAGAGGAGTTTCTGTCTCAGTTTCTTTAACGGGTGTTGGCTCAGCCTCAGCTTTGATCTCTATGGTCTCTTCATCGAACCATGACCTGGGGCGGGGCTCTCCAAATGTGCACTTGGTAACATAGAAAGGACAGGATGAACAGTCATCCGTATTGACGCATAATCTGTATATGCCTTGTAATAGTTGATCAACCCGTTGATCTCTGTTGTCTATACTCATATCTGAACTCCTCAGCAACGTTTATAGTTGGCCGGACATCCGGCCGGAGTATTCTTCAAGTGTAGTTATCTAGGGCATCTCATCCTTATTCTATCGAGATTATATCACGCTCCAAATGCAATTTGTATTGAGCAGGCTTCCTATAACTGCCTTTATATATTTATATCAATGATATAATTGATAAATATCTGATAATTGACAAAAACTGTGTTAGAAAATACAATCCTGTGTAGAAACGTAAAGTGTATTTGAGACATATTTTTACATTACGAGAAAGAGAAAGGGCAACAACATGAGCACGATTGAGAGAACGATCAGCAGCGGCGAAGTTATCATCAGAGAGGGAGATGAAGGTAATACATTCTTCCAGCTTTTAGAGGGTAAAGTAGGAGTTTACAACAATTACGGTCAGGATGATCAGGTTCAGATCGCAATTCTCGAACCAGGAACATATTTCGGTGAGATGGCAGTTATCGAGTCATATCCCCGCAGCAGCACAGTAGTTGCTGAAGAAGATTCAAAAGTAATCGAGATCGCAGCAAGCGAGCTCAACGAATATATCACGGAGAATCCTAACAAGATCCTTGATATCATCGTAGTTCTCGGCAACAGACTCAAGACAATGACAGACGATTACAACGAGATCAAGAAGGCTCTTGATAACGTTCGAAAAGAGAATTCAAAGAACAACTACGCAAGCTTCTTTGCTTCAATGTCAAAGCAGTCCATCTATCTCTCAGCTAAGAACTTCAGACTTGAGAGACCCAGTGCTGAAGCTCTCCGCGAAGCAGCTGATGCAGTATCCAAGAAGGGTACATCAGGTGAGACATATCCTTATGGTACGATCATCTTCAAGCAGGGTGAGCCCGGCAAGTGCATGTACATCGTTCACTCAGGAAGCGTTTGCATCTACAGCAACTACGGTGCAGAAAACGAGATCAGGCTCTCAGAAGTTAAGCCTGTTGCATGCTTCGGTGAGATGGGCCTCATCACACGTGAACCTCGTACAGCTACAGCAGTTGTTGAGAGCAACGATACACAGGTTGAGATCATCTATCCTGACGGACTCGAGGACCTCTTCAAGTCCTGCCCTGAGAAGATCGACATGATCCTCAAGAACCTGTCATACCGTTTGAGAGTAATCACATACGAGTACTGCAAGGCTTGTAAGGAGATCTATGACAATACTGAAAGAGAAGAAGAGTATTGATCCTAAAGTCATAAAAGGTAAAAACGAACGGGGTATCACAATGAAGTGATGCCCCGTTTTCTTATTGTGTGTTTATCTGAATATTGTAGTATTAAGCGGGTTTAGGAAACTGCGTTTACCCTGCGTCTTTTGTTTCCAGTTCAAGTACATCTTTACGCTTTTTATCGACGACTGATTTGCCTACCCATTTCTTCTTATACCAGTAGTACATGACGATGAGGCCGCGGATACATTCATCGGCGGCTGTTCCGGCATAGATTCCGGCAACGCCGACACCCATCAGGACGCCTACTACGTAGCCTGTTGCAAGGCCCAGACCCCAGTTGCTGAGGATGCCCACGATGAGAGGGAAGATGTATGCGCCTGCTGCTTTGAGACTTGATACGAATGTCATGTTGAGGCATCGTCCGATCTCAATGAAAATATCGACGATCATGATCATCTGACCCAGGGCGATTATGTTCGGGTTACTAGTAAAGAAATGCAGAGTATATTTGCAGAGGAGCGCATTGATTCCGGCAAGACCTATTGTAATCGGAAGAGTTGTCTTCAATGTCTTGAATACACGCTTGTATGCTTCTTCGGTCTTCCCTGCGCCAACGAGATGTCCCGTGATTATCTGCGTTGACATTGCGCATGCGTTTGAGAATATCATTGCAAAAGAGATAAGCAGGTCGCAGTATACTTTTGCATTTGCGGAATCTTCACCCATTATGTTTATAAATGAAAGAAGCGTAGTCTGATAAAGATTGTATGTAAGGTTTTCGCCTGCCGTAGGAAGACCTATCTTGATCATCTTCCAAAGAAGCTTTTTGGGGAAAGGCTTCAGATAACGGAGTGCGATCTTACCGATCCTCTTTGCAAAGAAGAAGATAAATATTGCGACGACGGCAATGATTCTTGATGCAACCGTTGACAGGGCAACACCTGCGACACCCATGTTAAGGTGTTTCAGAGGGCCATAAAGGAAAAGATAGTTTCCGAATATGTTTACGAAGTTGATGCCCAATGTGATCCACATGCCGATCATGGAAAAACCGTTACATCTTAAGATCTGGAGCATAACGTTATAAACGGCCAGAATGAATCCGCCACCGCCTACGATGTAGATATAGGTCATGGCGTGGGGGCGCATGTTATCCGATATGTGAAGAAAATCCATAATAAGAGGATTTGCTGCACAGAAAGCGCCGCTCAAGATTACGCCGAAGACGAAGTTTACCATGACGGAAAGCGTGTAGATCATGTTCATCTTGTCATAGCGCTTAGCGCCGAGATACTGCGAGACAACGACGCTTGTTGCAGTTGCGATGACATTGAAAAGGATGTTCATCATGAACATGATCCTGTTGGCGTTACCTACTGCGCCTACTGCCGTCTCGTCATAGTGGCTCAGCATGAAGGTATCTACGTTATTTACCATAACGTTCAGGAAGAGCTCAAGGAACATAGGCCCCGCCAGTAAGATCAGCGGAGTCTTCTCAGTGATGACGACGGTGGTGTTCTTTTTTTCTAAAGATTTTCCCATTGGTTTCTCTTTTCGAAGTGTGGCCTGAATCAACGACTACAAATCATACTACAAGGTTCGCGCATATTATATTAAATAGCCGTTGTTTATTTACTAATGCATTATCCATAAATCTCACATATTTATAGTGTTTGCAGATTGTTAAACCCTGATATAATAGGCACCATGAATATTAAGAGAATTACAACTTGTGCGCTCATAGCATCCATGACCGCGCTTATGTTTTCGGGATGCAAAAAAGAAGAACCGGTAGAAACCGTTCCCACGACTGAAGCTACCGTGGCAACGACCACCGAGACAACGGCAGCCACTACAGAGACTTCGTTTGTGACCTACTCTGCCGAAGAATACAGAAATGCGGGCGTAAACGAGCTCAATTCCGTCCCGATCCTGATGTATCACAGAGTCTACGGCATGAAGAATTCCGAGACAGAATACACGGGCGGCAACGTCGACAAGGACGGCTATAACAGGACATCTGAGGCTTTTGAAGCAGATCTTCGAAGCTACTACGAGATGGGCTACCGCATGATGCGCCTGACCGATTATGTCGACGGATACATCGATGTCCCGTTCGGCTACAGCCCGGTCATCCTCACATTTGACGACGGAATCAGAGATGTCGTGCTGGAAGGATGGAACGCTGACGGCACGCCAATCTTCGATCCCACATGCGCGATCGGCATCCTCGAACAGATCAAGACCGAATACCCTGATTACAATGTAACGGCAACGTTTTTCGTGAACTCGGGACTCTTCGGCAACGGCGAAGAGGACGACCGCAAGGTCATGAAGTGGATGGTCGACAACGGCTACGATATCGGTAACCACACCTGGGACCATATTAAGCTCGGCGACTGCACTGCCGACGAGATCGAGAAGCAGGTCGGCAAGATGTACCAGAAGCTCGATGAGATCATTCCCGGACAGTACGTAAATATCGTTGCACTCCCTTTTGGCTCGCCCGAAAATGTCAGCTCGGACAACCCGCAGTACAGCACGATCTTCTCCGGAACTTACGACGGATTCTCCTACACGACGAAAGCATCGCTCCTATGTGCATGGACCAGATCCTATTCCCCGTTTGTAAGGGAATACAACGCTAACGCGATAAGAAGGATCCGCGGTTACGACCACAATGGCACTGAATGCGATATCGAGATGAACTTCAGAGAGCTCAATGACGGCAGGCGTTATATCTCTGACGGCGACCCGAACACGATCGTATTCCCGTCTTCCGACAACAGCAGCGGCGACTGGCTTAAGACCACGTATGGTCACCAGGTAATCACGTACGATTAACCGTTTATTATTAGTAAGATGATTGAGGGAGGATGCCTGCAGGCGTCCTCTTTTTTCATGCGTAGAAAACGGCTTTCCACTTTTGCGAAAATTAAACCAGAAAAGAGCTTGTGCAATTGTTCCCCTTTTTTCGCGGCGACAATTGCACAAAAAGGACGATTTATGCAATTGTTGGCCCTTTTTCGAGCAAACAATTGCACAGCGAGTGCAGAGGGCAATGCTTTTTCGAGCAAACAAAGGCATGAACAATTGCACAGCGGGTGACATCAAAGCATAAAACAGGGCACCTCGCAATGAGATGCCCTGCTAAATAACCCGTATTCAGAAAAAACAGAATTACTTCTTGGACTTCTTAGCCTTTGAGTTAACCTGATCCTTGAGTGCCTTACCAGCCTTGAACTTAGGAGCTGTGCAAGCTGCGATCTTTGTAGCAGCGCCTGTCTGAGGGTTACGGCCTGTTCTTGCAGCTCTCTTTGTTGTCTCGAATGTACCGAAGCCTACGAGCTGAACCTTACCGCCGTTCTGGAGCTCATCACCAACTGTCTCGATGAAAGCCTTAACTGCTGCGTCTGCTGCAGCCTTAGAAATGCCAGCCTTTGCTGCCATTGCGTCAACTAATTCCTGTCTATTCATGATAGATCCTCCAAAATAGTGAATTACTGTGCCAATATGCCATTTACACAGGCACTGCGTTATTGTAAGGAACTTTTGCGATTTAGACAAGAGTTGAAATTAGGCGAAATTTGGTGTATTTGAAGGAAAATGCCGGTTTTCCGTTGATTTTGGGGGATTTGTAACATTGTTTCAGGGCCCGGAAAGCCCCTAAATGCCTTAAGTTGCGTTAATTACGGGTGGTATAATACTGCCGTTGGGAAATGTTATGCATGTTGAACGCTGAAGTCCTATCGGAGGCAATCCATGAATCTTATTGAGATCAAAGACATTAACGCTCCTGAGTTGGACGTATTTGCAAGACTTACCGAACGCGAACTCCGCACGATGAATGAGCCGGAACCGGGCATTTTTCTTGCAGAGAGCGCGTATATCATTTTGCGCGCGCTCGAAAACGGATACGAGCCGCTGTCGATGCTCGTTGAAGAGGGAAGGCTGGAAGTTGAGGCGGGCCCTGTTTTCGAGGCGATCGAAAAGCACTGCGGCAAAGACATAAAAGATAACATTCCCGTTTATATTGCGACCAAAGACGTGGTGGTCAACCTGACCGGACACACGCTGGTGCGCGGGCTGTGGGTGGCGCTCAAGCGCAAGCCGGACATGGCTGTAGAAGATTTCTTCAAAGATAAAAAGCGCATCGCGGTTTTGGTTGACGTCGCAAATCCGGCAAATGTCGGCGCGATATTCAGGTCGGCGGCCGCACTCGGAATGGACGGAGTGCTTCTTACGCACGCATCGGTCGATCCGCTTACGAGGCGTACCGCGAGAACGAGCATGGGCACTGTCTTCCAGATTCCGTGGGCGCAGGCGGCGCTTGAAGATTCGACCGGCGAGGCAATACTGGAAACCCTCAATAAGCATGGCTTTAAGACCGTCGCGATGGCGCTGACCGAAGATTCCACGAGCGTTGATAATGATGATATAAGAGCGAATGAGAAGGTAGCAGTCCTCTTGGGAACTGAAGGGACCGGCCTTCCAAAAGACGTCATTGCAGCGTGCGATTACCGTGTCATGATCCCCATGTATCACGGGGTTGATTCACTTAACGTTGCTGCCGCCAGCGCGATAAGTTTTTGGGAACTGATGAAGTAACCGGCGGCCGTTTTCGATATAAGATGAAATGATCAACGGCCGTTTTCGCAATTAGATGAAGCTCTCCGAGCCGTCGTTTTCCCTAGAAATTGTTGTCGTTTTGATGCCGTTATGAAGTTGATTTGAAATTACGGGGTTCTAACCTATACACAGCAAAGAATGGTCATATGAATAAATGAAAGGATAATGGGAAAATGAAAAAGTCTGAGAAAAACATGAAAACCACACTGATCGGGAAGATTCCTGAATTCTTTTGTTTAGGACTTCTCATGGAGACAGATATGCAGCAGTTCGCGCCGCAGCCGGCATTATTCGACTGCGTTACGGGAGATCTTTCTGAAGAAGCTGACAGTGAAAGGTATGCAAGCTAAGCATGTCAGGACATCTGCGACAGCCTGGGAAACCTGGATTCCGGGAAGCCCGAAGATAATGCTTGCCAGAAGCAGTACGGGAATAAAGCAAAGTCCATTTCGCAATGACGACAGGAAGGTCGCATTGAATTTATAACCGATGCTCTGGAACATCATGTTGCTGCATACCTGGAAAGGCACGAAAAACAATCCGATACACTGCGCGTGAAGAGTGGGGATTCCGATCGTGATTACATCAGGGTCATCCCTGAAGATCTGAATGAAGAAGCCGGCATTGTAATAAACAAAAACAGAAGCAATGCCGAGCAGTATCGATCCGAAGACCAGCGTGAAAAAGAATCCCTGACGCACGCGCTTATATTTCTTAGCGCCGAAGTTGAATCCTGCGACAGGCTGGAAGCCCTGGCCGATTCCGAGTGCAGCGCTGAAGATGAACATGCTGACTTTATTGGCGATTCCCATTGCGGCGATGGCAGCGTCACCATACACACCGGCGGCGTTGTTGAGGACCATTGTCGATATGCTCGCAAGTCCCTGTCTTGCAAGGCTCGGAAGGCCAGTGGTTATTATGTTCCAGATCGTTGCTTTGTTGAACGTCGTATATTTGAATTTAAGCGATGTCTGCGTCTTTTTCCTAATGAACATCGTAAGGAGCAGGAACCATGAAACGTACTGGGATATTGCGGTTGCAAGGCCGGCACCTAAGATTCCCATATTCATCTTCTTCATGAAGAGAGCGTCCAAAAAGATGTTAAGGATGCCGCCCGAAGTAAGGCCGATCATGGCAAAGAACGCGCGTCCTTCGTATCTTAAGATGTTATTCATTACGCAGCTCGACACCAGCGCGGGAGCGGCGCAGAGAATGCATATCGCATATGTTTTCGCATAAGGGAGAATGGTGTCGGTACTGCCCAGAAGACGCATGAGAGGCGTGAGAAAAATGCTGCCTAAAATCATCATGCCGATTCCTGAGAACAGAGCAAGATAAAAACCCGTTGCCGAGTAATTTTTCGCGCTGTCGATATCTTTCTCGCCGAGCTTTCTGCTTATGATGCTTCCGCTTCCGTGACCGAACATGAATCCTATCGCCTGAAGTATCGCCATGAGGCCCATTACAACGCTGGTGGCACCGCTTGCAGACGTGTTGATCTGTCCGACAAAGTAGGAGTCGGCCATGTTGTAGATGGTGGTGACGAACATGCTGACCATGGTCGGAAAGCCGAGGAATAAGATAAGGAGCGGCACCGGCCACTTTGTCATCCTCTCATATTGTGAATTATTTTTCGGCATTATCACAAAACAGCTTTCATTCTTTTTATCGCTTCCATGAGTACGCTTCTCGGGCATGCGACGTTTATTCTTATGAAGTTTTCTCCGCCCTCGCCGAAAAAGCTTCCTTCGGAAACTCTTACATGCGCATCTTTAAGCAGTTTTACGGCAAGGTTCTTGTGCGAAGAACAGTCGATCCAGACAAGATATGTTCCTTCGGGTTCCATCATTACGAGGTCCGTATTTTTAAGCTCTTCGCGCAAAAGAGCGACATTTCCTTCGATATATTTCAGAAGTTCAGTAAGCCACGGCGCGCCATATGTGTAAGCGGCTCTTGTGGCAGCGATGCCCATCTTGTTGAGGCCGAAAGCGCCTGTGGTTACGGCTTCCCGGTCGATCTTTTTGAGCACTTCCTTGTTGGTCGATATTATGTTCGCGGCCTGGATGCCGGCGATGTTGAAAGTCTTGGTGGGCGCGGTGAGGACGACACAGTTGCCTTCTGCGATCTTAGCCATGGGGATATGTTTGTTGCCATAAAGCGTAAGGTCTGAATGAATCTCGTCGCTTACGATGAATACGCCGTGCTTTTTGCAGATATCAGAAACCGCGCGGAGCTCTTCTTCAGTCCAGACCCTGCCGCCCGGATTGTGGGGCGAGCACCATATGAGGAGTTTGACGTCATCATGGGCGACCTTTTTCTCCATCTCTTCCAGGTCGACTTCAAAGTGGCCGTTAACGATCTTAAGCCGCTCAATCGTGAGTTTTCTTCCGTTGCCCTCTACACAGCGTCTGAATGGACCGTAGACGGGCTCAAAGATCATGACGTGATCGTTCTCTTCCGTGAGTACGCGGACGGCGTAGGAGATAGCCAGGACGACACCAGGCAGCTTTACGATCTGCGAAGCTTCGACATCCCAGTCAAATCTGTTCTTAAACCAGCCTGTAACGGCGTCATCGTAGGACTTGTCCGCTTCCGAATAACCGTAGATCCCGTTTGATGCGACGCGCACGAGTTCGTCAATGACTTCCGGGGGACTCTTAAAGTCCATATCCGCAACCCATAAGGGGATGAGGTCGTCTATTCCGTTGATCTTCCCGTATTTGATATCGTCAGGCGTGTTCCTGTCAGTTATAGCGTCAAAATCATACATATTCATATTCTCCCGGACTCTATTATATCCAATTGGTGTCATGACGATAGAGATAATCTTTGAAAGAAAATGTATAATATAAATGCTGACCGGTGATATGGCACGGGAAAGCATCGTTTACGTTTGGACTGAATTGATAAAGGTATAGATGTTA
Source organism: Oscillospiraceae bacterium (assembly GCA_015069205.1). Classification (GTDB taxonomy): domain Bacteria; phylum Bacillota; class Clostridia; order Saccharofermentanales; family Saccharofermentanaceae; genus Saccharofermentans. The sequence continues at coordinate 17,511 of SVIZ01000016.1, read as the reverse complement.
TGGCGAAAACTGTGAAAAAAGGCGACATTGTCACTATCTATTTCGGTGACAGCATGCGCAAGCTCCTTCGTAAGAACCTCCGCAAAAAGAATACGTTTTTTGTTGATTACGTAGTCATGTCCGTCGACGGCGACATGCTTACGGTCGTTCAGAATGCCAGGATGGGCAGTGAAGAAACGCCTTATGAGTTTTCGGGCATCTGCATCGGAAAGAACGACAGACACCTGCTTTTCGAAGGTGAGCTCGACAGTCTCCGTGAATCAAGCAAGAGCGAGCTTTATCTTTTCGCTGAAGAGCACGAATATAATCCCAAAGAGTTTAAGGAAGCCTTAAAGCCGTTCCGCAAAGGCGGCAAAAAGGACGATTGATACAGAAGTTTAGTATTTTTCCGGAGGAATGCCGGCATGAAGAAAAAGATTGCAGTATTTACGACAGGATGGGGTTCTGAGATCTTAAGTCAGTTCCTCACCGGTATGGAAAATGAACTCAGGAACGAGCAGACAGATATATTCCTGTTCCTTTGTTATCCTGCATATATCGATAACGACGCCAAGAAAACAGGCGAGATGAATATCTTCAATCTCCCTGATCTTCATGACTTTGACGGTACGGTCATTTTCGCGAGCGGGCTGGATTACCAGGACCGGATCGACAACATCATCGAGAGAAGCAATGAGGCCGGGATCCCTGTAATCATCCAGGGCAACAGAAGAGAAGGCATAAGCTACGTCGGCTCCGACAACAACCAGGCGATCAGGGATCTCTGTGCGCACGTAAGAGACGAGCACGGCGCGAAAACAATATCATTCATCGCCGGCACCAGGGATTCGCACGATTCGGAATTGAGAGTCGAAGCAGTACGCAATTATCTCAAAGAGAACAACTGTGAAGACGACCTCGTTGAAGTCTTCTATACGGACTGGGAGAACGCCGCTGTCACAAGGCACATTAAGGAATTGTGCGAATCAGGTGAGAAGCTCCCTGACGTCTTTATCTGCGCAAACGACGGACTTGCGATGGAGACATGCATCTCTTTGAGCAACAACGGATACGAAGTGCCGAGAGACGTTCTCGTTACAGGCTTCGATTATATCGACAACAGTAAGATTTTCGACCCCTCGATCGCGTCGGTTGACCAGTGCTTCGATGAGATGGGCGCTGCAGCCGTAAGGCTCTGGAGAGATATGATCAACGGCGGTGAGTGCGGCAAGAACGAGATAATCCAGTGTAAGTTCATTCCGGGTGAGAGTTGCAACTGCTATGAATACAGGAACAGCGACCAGCTCAGAAGACGCATGGGCCGCGAAGCTTTTTCGAAGCGCGCCATGACCACATATTTTGAGCGCAAACTCAACATCATCGACTCGACGATACTGCCTTGTCTCACACACCTTGAGTTCAAGGAAAATCTTTATAGTCTCCTGGTCGAGAACCACGACTACGAAGGCGATTCGTTCCACGTTCTTTTGGAGCCCAACTTCGGCCTGTCTATCTACGATGCCGACGTCAAGCTCAACACCGACAGATACAGCAAGAATATGGAAGTTATCTATTCGACCGAAGACGGCATTCCGTTCAGGGAAGAGATGTTCAATTCCAGAGATCTCATCCCGGGTTACGACCCTGAAGGCCCCAACCACCTTTACGTTTTCCTGCCGCTTCACGAGGCAGATCTCGCATATGGTTACATCATTTTCAGGGACTGCATAGACAAGGTCGAAAACCACTTCCTGCTCACATATGCAAACCGCATGGGCCTTGCTTTCGAGAAGTTCCGTCACGCGCTTACTCTCGACCACATCAACAAGAGACTTGTTGACCTGATGGGAAGAGATCCTCTGACCAATGTTAATAACCGTATGGCATATGAGGACAAGGAAAGCCTCTTGCAGTCGCAGATCAATACAGAACCCGATCTTGAATTTGCGATCGCGATGTTTGACGTCAATAATCTCAAGATGATCAACGACTCCCAGGGCCACGAAGCAGGCGACGCATATCTTGTAAGAGCCTGCCGCCTCATCTGCGATGTGTTCAAGCACAGCCCTGTTTACAGGATCGGCGGTGACGAGTTCGTTGCAATTATGACAGGTGATGACTATAAAAAGCGCGATAGGAATGTTAAGGCTCTGAACAAGAAGATGAGTACTTATTCAGACACGCTGCCTTTGCCTGAAGATTATGTCTCGATCGCGTGCGGCGTAGCCGTCTTTGATGCTGAGACAGATGTGTCTGTTGCCGATGTCATCAAGCGCGCAGATGAAGAAATGTACAAGGACAAGGCTGCCAAGAAAACAAAGCCGGAAGAGTAATCATTCCAACGCGCACGGCGCAGCAAATCCAGTCACATCCGGAGGATCTATAAATGAAGTTTACTGACGGCGCATGGTTGACGGCAGAAGGTTTTGACATACATCAGGCCAAAGAAGTCAGGTTTGTAAAAAAGGACAGCGATAAGGTAACGCTTACATTGCCGTCTTTTCATATCTACAACAGAGGCATGACCTTGAGCGGTCCTTACATTACGATGGAGATCTCTTCTCCTTCCGAAAACGTTTTCCACATCAGGACATATCACTTCAAGGGCGATAAGTCGCTCGCGCCTTCTTACTTCAGACTTGCCGGCACAAGTATTGAAATTGGCACCCAAGAAGATGAGAAGACCATCACCATAAAGAGCGGCGCCAGCAGCCTCGTTATCGATAAGGCAAACTATGGTTACAAGCTTATGCGCGAAGGCCGATTGGTTACTTCTTCATGTGACGGTGCGCTTAGCTTTATAGATGGCGATAACGGGTGCTTTATGAGAGAGCAGCTGAGCCTTGGCGTAGGTGAGCATGTCTATGGTCTTGGCGAGCGATTTGGCAGCTTCATAAGAAACGGCCAGAGCATCGACATCATAAATAAAGACGGCGGCACATTTTCCGAGCAGTCTTACAAAAACATTCCGTTCTACATTACCGACAATAATCTCGGTGTATTTGTAAATCACACTGAAGAAATAAACTTCGAAGTCGCTTCCGAGAACGTATCCAAAGTCCAGTTCTCCGTGCGCGGCGAGTGCCTCGATTACTATATCTTCGCAGGCACTTCCATGAAGGATGTCATCACGCTCTACACGGGTCTCACGGGCCGTGTCCCGAAGATTCCGGACTGGTCTTTCGGCCTGTGGCTTTCAACGTCATTTACGACAGATTACGACGAGCAGACTGTGCTCTCATTCGTCGACGGAATGCGTGACCGGGGCATTGACCTATCCGTGTTCCATTTCGACTGTTTCTGGATGAAGGATTCGCACTGGTGCAACTTCCTCTGGGACAGCGACATGTTCCCTGATCCTGCAGGCCTCATCGCAAAGCTTCACGCAAGAGGCCTTCACGTCTGCGTCTGGATAAATCCTTATATCGCGCAGCAGTCCGAGATCTTTGATGAGGCGGCATCAAACGGCTATCTCATTAAGAAGACCGACGGCAGCGTCTGGCAGACGGATCTCTGGCAGGCAGGAATGGGCATCGTGGATTTCACTAATCCGGATGCGCGAAAATGGTATCAGGATAAGCTCAAAGCTCTTCTCGACATGGGCGTCGACTGCTTCAAGACAGACTTCGGCGAGAGGATCCCGACTGAAGACGTCGCTTATGCAGACGGTTCCGATCCTCTGAGAATGCATAACTTCTACACATATCTTTATAACGAGGCTGTTTTCGAACTGCTCGAAAAAGAGAAGGGCAAAGGTGAAGCCGTACTCTTCGCAAGAAGCGCCACGGCAGGATGCCAGAAATTCCCGCTGCACTGGGGCGGCGACTGCCACTCCGACTATCCTTCGATGGAGCAGACGATACGGGGCGGCCTCTCGCTCATGCTGTCTGGCTTCTCTTACTGGAGCCACGACATCGGCGGATTCGAAGACAAGTCAACGGCCGACGTCTACAAGCGCTGGTCGGCATTCGGCCTTTTGAGCTCGCACAGCAGACTCCACGGAAGCAGTTCATACCGCGTGCCGTGGAACTACGACGATGAAGCAACAGATGTTTTAAGACACTACGTCGAACTCAAAAAATCGCTCATGCCGTACATCAACGAAGCGCGTTCGGAGGCCGAAGAATCAGGCCTTCCCGTCATGCGCCCGATGGTGCTCGAATTCCAGGACGACCCTGTATGCGCATTCCTCGACAGGCAGTATATGCTTGGCGGCAAGATACTTGTGGCACCTGTTTTCGATCCTGACGGAGAAGCCCAATTCTATCTGCCCGAAGGCACGTGGGTTTCTGTTGACGGCAGCGACAAGCGCGTCGTTACGACAGGCAGATTTTTCAAGGAAAAACGCGGCTATCTTGAGATGCCGGTGTTTATAAAAAAATGACAAATTAGGGGGAATAAGAAAATGGGATTATCAGATCTGTTCAAAAAGAAAAACAAGGAACCGGAAAAGCCGGAAGTCAAAGAGCCTGCCGAAGAGACAGGTGCAGACGGCTGGCTTAACATCGAGAAGGAATTCTTAAGAGTCTATCCCGGCCAGACCAAGCCGAAGCATTACGGCACACTGATCAAATGGAGACTCGGCGGCAACGATCCTCTTGACGGCATCAGCATCTACGACGGCGGCGACTACTGGCACTTCGTCACCTTCGGTTTGTCCGAACTCTACGAGAAAGAGAGCGAAAACAAAGAGCTCAGCGGCTACGGTTACGAGATGACCCTCAAGCTCAAGAAATACAAGTTTGAAGACGAAGAAGCCGAGATAAAGAACATCTGCGGCATCCTCCAGTCGATCGCAAGGATCACGTTCAACAAAGGCGAGATCTTCCTGCCCGACGAATTCATCTACACGGGCCAGCAGGTCGGCATGGACGCCAAGCAGAAGTCAAACATCACCGGCTTTATCACCATCTCAGACACATCAGTCAACACTATCGACACGCCCAACGGCAGAGTCGAATTCCTTGAGCTCATCGGCATGACCGACGCGGAACTGAAAACGCTTTCCAACAAAGCATCCGTAATGGATATCTACAGCAAACTCGGCTCCGATCTTACGGATTACCGCAGAGCATCGATAGTGTAAGAAAACTTCAGTTGTAATAAACATTTTGACGTACCTACTAAATTCGAAAAATGCGAAATAGTAGGTATGTTTTTATGTTTTTCAAAGTGCTGTTTTCCCGAATGATACCTACTAAATCTCGATTCATGAATTTAGTAGGTATTGTTTTCGGAAAATCATAGCGATTTTGAGCCTCACGATACCTACTAAAATTAAAAATTGAGTTTTAGTAGGTATGAATGCCATTATCATTATGAGAAATTTTCGATTTTTATACCTACTAACTCGCGAAAACATGATTTAGCAGGTATAGTTTTCGTATTGTTGTATAATTATATTTGTGGTGGTACGGAATACCATCCGCATTTGGGATAAGAAGTAAATACGTTTTTGAATCAAGGGGATAGGTATGTTTTACAACAAGGATAACCCTCAGTGGCATTTTAATCAGGAACAGTTTCTCAGCGAGGAAGAGTATGACCTGATCGTGGGCGAGAACATCGATCTCGCGAAGACCATGCTCACTTCGGATGTGCGTGATTTCGGAGAGAAGATCTACGGAGTAAAGGATCTCGGCACGGTAGAGGAGCAGGAAGCTAAGAGAAAGAAACGCATGTTGGGGATCATTGGCGGAGCGGTTGTTTTCGCGGGCCTGGTCTTGGCGTTGATCTTAAAGCAGATACTGATCTTCGGCTTTGTTGCATGCGCGGTCTTTTTTGCAGCCGGAATCTCGATGATCGTTACTGGAAAAGGCGATATCGTTGAATCTTCGAGCAGGGCGCGTCTGAACAGGGTGATCGGCGGAGGAATGGCGCTGGCATCGCTTTTACTGGTGCTGCTCATGATATTCAGAAATCATTTTTCACAGGCTGAATTCTTTATCCTGATGGCCGTTCTTGTGTTCGGCATCGCGGGCCTTGCTCTGACCATAGTGAGCATACTTAAGGGGTTTTCGGGCAAGACCATTTATACGCAGGAGGTCAGTGCGACCTGCACGGGTTATGTGCGTTCAGTCAGCAGGGATGAGACTCAGAATCACAGGATGGTGACGTTCATCAACACTTCGCCACTGTTCAGTTATTACTATGCCGGCGTTCAGTACGAGGCGGTCTGGGATGAATTCGTTGTTAAAAAGGATTCGGACATTGCTTTGAACCAGACTGTTACGATCAAGATCGATCCAAGGCATCCCGAGAGCATCCTCTCACCCGTGACGACACATCCGGGCGTAATTGCTTTCCAGATCATAATGGGACTTCTGTTTGTCGGTGTTGCGGCCGGACTTGGAATCTATACAGTATCGGGAGCTGCAGAGGGTCTGACGGTTGAGACCTCGTGGAATCCTGCCATCGAAGAGATCAACGGCGAGACCGAGCCATCTGTTTTGCAGATAACCGATGAGATGATCGAGCAGTACTATTCGGCTGATATCGGAAACAAGGAATGGTACTTCGATACCGTGACCGTTGCAGCTAAGAATTATACGAGTGACGGACAGAAGATCACATTTACCGATGACACATTCATCTCGCTGCTCAGCCCGGACGGTCAGGCACCTGAGCCCGGCACGGAACTTATGGTGTTCTACACGATCGATGAAGATTACCTCGAAAGCGGCTACAAGTATAAGCGGATCTTCACGACAGGCAAGCCCGGTGAGGTCGAATACGTAGGCTCGCACGCTTCTTACGAAGGCTGATAAACAGAGCAGAATACGTGGACCCGTACACTTCTTACGAAGGCTGATAAACAGAGTTCATATTTCTTACAAAGCCAACTGAATAACTCGTTGACATAAGTTTTATTCTGAGGTTTAATTTCTTCCGTTGCTTAAATTTATGGGTAATTGGAGGATATATATGGCAGCAGATGTTAAGTTTGCGGTAAAAGACGCCGTCAGCAAAGAGTGTCTTACTCCCGTAACGGTGAGTGAGGAACTTCAGCAGGAATTCATCAAGAAATCCAGGAGCGCTTCATGGAAGCTTCTTCCTGTCTCGATCATTGTAAGTGCTATTGTAACTGTGATCCTGATCCTGCTCATTTATTTCTTGAGATTTTTCGTTATCAGCTTTCTCGGAATAATGTGCATCGCTTTCCCGATCTTTGCGGTCTATAACATTTTCGCGACGGCAAAGGCGATCAAGAATCAGGACTATGAGTTCCTGTCCGGCGAGGTCGTAGGCAAGACCGACAACGGAAATTACAAGGTCCGCGGTCTTGAAGAGCAGAACATCTCAGTGTTCATCGGCAAGAAGGACTACAATCTCGGTGAGAGAGTCATCATTGCAAGACTTAACGACGAGCTCAATATTATCGCCGAGCACTGATCTTTACAACTTAGGGAATTTTTTATGGGGCTATCTCGAAAGATGAGATGGCCCTTTTTAGATTGCTCATCTTTTTGCTCATGTATTTTGCCTCGAAAAACTGTTCGAAAACCTTGTTTCTTGCAAAAATCAGGTTTTCGCTCATGTTTTTAGAGCGTTTTACATAGGCAAAAACCTGTGCATGAAAACCTGCTAACAAAAGGGGCGTGAAAAAGGCCGTGATTAAAAGCCTCGTCATATTGTGTTAACGTCTTTTTTGGTTGAATAAGCCACAGCCACCCCTTATAATTTAATAATTATTATTTACAACTATCTGATCAAGAGGAACTTATGGTAGTTACCGAGTATGTAGTAGATAACTGGGCATTGTTACTCGTGCTTTTGGGATTCGCAACATCCCTTATTTCGACTGTGTTCCTCGAAAAGAAGACCGTCATGCGAATGTATGCCCTGATCGCAGAGGTCATGATACTCTCAATCGTTGTATTTATCGAGTTCTATCTTGTCGACAAGTCTGAATACCGTCTGTTGAGGTCTTTCCTGATCGCAATAAGATACAGTGCCACGCCGTTCCTCGTTGCGCAGATCATCTTTACGATCATCAAGAGACAGAGATGGTATATATTCATTCCGGCGCTCATACTCGCGATAATCGACTTCGTATCTATTCCTACCGGCATTGTATTCAGGATCGACGAGACAGATACAATGGTGCGCGGCCCGCTTGGCCTGCTGCCTTATATCGTTGTCGGAATTTACTGCGTACTCCTTGTGGTCCTCATGATCCATAACAGCTCAAAGCAGAAGATCGAGAGAGTGCCGATCATATATTTCTGCTTCGCGTTTTTCGCAGGCATCGTAATGCCGTTCATTATCGGCAAAGAATATGCCCAGCTTTTCTGCACGACGATCGGCATTTCCGTATTCGTATACTACGTTTTCATGATCCTTCAGGTTACCAAGAAAGACCCGCTCACGGGACTTCTCAACCGTCAGGCTTTTTATGCTGACATAGCGGATAATCCGCAGGAGATCTCTGCCCTCATATCTATCGACATGAACGGACTTAAGACAATCAACGATAATGAGGGACATGCTGCAGGAGACCTCGCGATTACGACCATAGCAGACTGTTTTATCCGCGCGGTAAAGCGCAAGCACTATGTTTACAGAGTCGGAGGCGACGAGTTCGTAGTCGTTTGCCGTAAGGTTTCCGAAGACGATGTTATCGAGCTCACCAAGCGCGTACATGAGCAGGTCGGTGCCACCAAGTACAGCTGCTCTGTCGGCTACAGTTATTCTGCTGACGGCAAGAAGCCTATAGACCAGCTTTTGAGCGAATCCGATGCGAAAATGTATAATGAGAAGCAGCAATACTATAAAGAGAATAAGAAGGAAGCAAGATAAATATCTTACTCATATCTTATTCAGGAAATGAGGATAATCTCACATGGGCGTTAAACAGGAGATCTGGGATCTTTATGACCGCGACGGCAACAGGACGGGCGAGACTTTCGTAAGGGCATTTGGCAATTACAAGACGATACCCTTAGGCAGATATCATCTTACGGTCGACCTTCTCGTGCTCCACGAAGACGGCACATATCTTCTCACCAAAAGAAGCGACGACAAAGACATCTATCCCGGATATTGGGAGGCCAGTGCAGGCGGCGCTGCAGTGAGTGGTGAGGAGCCTTTGGAAGCAGCCGAAAGAGAGCTTTTCGAAGAGACCGGATTAAAGGCTGACTCGCTTGAATTAGTCGGCGTGATCTTCAGAGATGAAGGCCGATCGATGTACTATTCATACATCGCGAAGGTGAGCTGCGAAAAGGACAGCATCGTCCTGCAGGAAGGCGAGACCACTGATTACAAGTGGGTCGATAAAGAAGGGCTTCTTGCATATGTGAATTCAGAGCACACCATGACGAACCACAACAAGAGGTATGAGAAATACTTCAATACGTTGGTGTGACGGTTCAGGAAACTCCAGGTTAAAACTACTTGTTCTCTGAAGGAGCAAGACCTTTCTTCAAGAGCTTTATCTGCAGCACCTGATTAAGCCCGCTTATTTCTGCACGAGTCTTATCTGCAGCACCTGAATAGGGCCGATGTCCATGACCTTGTAATCGTTCAATCCCTTGCCCTGCTTCCAGATGAAGTGGGGTATGTTTATAGGTTCAACTTTTCTTCTGCTTATGTCGGCGCAGTCCAGAAGCCCTATCAGTTCGGAATAACTTCTCTGAATGTCTGATATCGAATCGTACATCAGCGTGGCCCTTTCGATGCTCACCCTGAGCTGATACGGATCGTCGTTATTCGCGCCGAGTGAAAACTGCCTCATGAAGTCGCGGTATGTGAAGAAGTTGAAATTGTTTGGCTCAACGAGATTGCCGTATTCGGAGGCGCCCAAAAAGAGAAGCGGTTCGCTTAGGTCTTCGCTCTCGGAGGCGCACAGATTTATCAGGCCGCCTCTTGTAGGCGCAACTATGCGGAGCTTGTCGAGCTGCTTTTCTGCCCAGTCTTCCGGCCAGTCGAAAACAACGTCTTTGCAGTTCATGAATGCGGTCTCATCGATCTTCGCCCTTGACGAAGGCATCTTCACAACGCAGAGCGAAAAGCACCCGCCAAATGCATAAGGACCGATCTCTTCGATGTCTTTGGGAAGCGCAACGGCCTTGAGTTTGATGCATTCAGAGAAAGCATATCTGCCGATCTTTTTAACTGAGTCAGCAAGAGTGATCTCACGGAGATTCCCGCACCCGACGAAAGCATTATCTTCAATCACTGTTACGGAGTCAGGTATGTGCAGTTCGGTTAATTCTTTTCTGTCTTCAAAAGCGCCGCTGCCAATCGTGGTGATGTCGTCCGGAATGGTGACTGAACGGGACGTGCCGTTGTATCTTTTGAGAATGCCGTCTTCGGTCTCGAATTCTTCGATTGCGTAAATTCCGCTGTCGCCGTTTTCGCGCGCGGTGACGATCTTAATGTAGTTTTGAACGATCGCATCTTTGATAACGAAAGGCTTGCCGCAGCTGCCGCATATCGCAGCGCTTTCCTCCGGGTCGATCTTCAGCCCGGTTCCGCATGAAGGACATTCTAAAGGAATAACCGACATAAACCCTCGCAAACATTTTTCTATTATTTTACTGAAAATCTCCGCGAGAATAAATCTCTCTCATTCGATGAGCTTCTGGGAATTCTACTCTGAAGTAGACATCGCTGAAAGTCGTGAGTGTGGGCCGCTGCATTTTACCGCTGTGCAATTGTTCGCTTAAAAAAGGGCCAACAATTGCACAAAAACGCAAATATGTGCAACTGTTGGTCAATTTTAAAGTCAACAATGGCACAGCCCTGTGTACATGTTTTCGCGATTTCCCGGAAAAATGTACATAGAAACGCCGATTTATGCAATTTTTCGCCCAAATTCACGAAAAAATGTACACGGCGGCCAGCGTACCCCTCAAGTCATTTCATCACGAATAAACTGCAATTCACCACAAAACAGCTTCCTGCCTGATTTCCATGATTAATATGTGGTCAGTGTTATTGATGGAAAAACAGGAGGAACTATTATGAGCGAATCAACAGTAAGAACACCGGAAGCCTGGCAGACACACAGGGCATCTGCGTCTACATTCCGGGAAGCATTTCTTCCTATCGTGGTCTGGATTACTACCTTCAGTACGTATACGACATATGTGAAGATCCTTACACCCGTGCATTGTATTTCTACAAGATGTCCGGATGTCTCACTGACGAGATGCTTGCGACCGTAAAGACTTTGACGGATGCAACGCCCAAGGTTCTCGATATTTCAGAGTTCTATTCTTTCGAGAAGACCATGCCCGTCATCGAAAACAACAACTTCTACATTCCTGTCTCAGAGCCCCTTCAGGACATGACACAGGCATATACATTCCAGATCGCGCTTTTCGATGAAAGCCACAGCCAGATCATCTACTACGGTCAGGACGAATATGTTTACATGGACGGCGAAGGAAATCTCTGCAGCGATTTCGACGGCCAATGGGTATTCCTTGACGGTCAGCCTCTGGCACTCGAGATGACATCCAAAACGCCTTTCTGCATCGAGTACCGTTCGCACGTTCTTTACAACGGCAACGATGCGTACCTTCTCTTTGCGTACAACCGTGATACCGAAGAGTTCGAGATAAGAGGCGTAAGCTTATTCCCGACCAATGAGGAAGAGCAGGATAACTTCATTGTCGACACAAAGAACAACATCGAGCTGAAACCCAAGGATACGATCGTACCGGTTTATCCGGCTTCGGATTTCACAGGAATGAATTTTGAGATCGAAGGCAAGAAGATCACTTTCTCCGCATCTTCCAGAATCGAGATGAAGGCGCTTCAGAACGGTTACTATCTTGCAATGGCAAACATCTGTGACCAGCGTGGCGATTCCTACAGTTCCAAAGTCATCGGCTACGATATTTCCGGCGGCAAGATCAAGCTCTGCGAGATCAATCCTGATTTCGTCGGCACGGACTACTAATACGATTCGTTCTAATAGTTTCCTGAGTTTACGGGGTGTTTCTTTTGGGAGGCACCCCGTTTTCGATAGGCAACCAATATTGCTAATAAGGAAAAGATACTTGATAATTACCCTATAACCACATAGGGTAAATATTTTTATGAAGAGAAACAGCGTGCCTACAATAATCCTTCTGATCGTAAGTTATCTTGCGTTCGGTATTTTAGTGGGCATCGTGGCCGGCTGGTTCCTGCATATGCCGGCCTATAACGTGATCACCATAACCCTGCCGATATTCATATTCATGGGCTTCCCGAACCTCACCAATCTGGTTTTGTTCCCGGTCGCGAAAAAAACGATGAAAAAAGGAACCCAAGCCAACAACTTCGGAAGGACGACCACATTTATCACAAAAGGCGGCTATAGGATCAAAACGATAATTTGCGTTGATGAGGAGACGGGCAGGGTGGCATACACATCTTCGCTGAGTCCTTTCAAGTTCCAGATGGCCGAAGCGAGGGAGCTGTCCAAGGTCAGAACGGGATATGAAAAAGCCCCTCTGGGCGGAACGAGATATGTATTTTTTGAGTTCTATCATGGTAACAACAGGATGCGCATCCCGACGTTTTACACATCGAGAATAGTCTACGCTGTTGGGAGCGAAGAGGTGCAGGAGGCACTCGCGACCGGCGGGAACATCTGCAATTTGATCCTGAAGTTTAATCCTAAGGCGCACCTCACAGCAGATCTGATCAACAACAGGGAGATGCCGTTCATCAAGATCGGAGTCCCGGGTGCGGTTTGCGCAGCCGTGTCGGTATATGTTGCACTTTGGGCAATGTGCAGTGAGGTTTATATTTCATCTTTCGAAGGCTGGAAAGACGATATTTTTGGCAACGGAATGGTTGCTTTTGTGACGGTGTTCATTACGCTCGCGCTGGCGGTTACCGGACTTATATTGGGAATCAAGGGCTTAAAGCAGGCAGCGGCTGAAGCGCCTGTCAGGGGGCTCGGTTTTTCGAAGGCGGCGATATGGATGTCATCGATAGTGATAGTTGTTTTGCTGCTGACGTTAGCATTGTTTATTTTCAGATAAGAGAGGGCTTAAGATGGAATTCGACGGCACACAGCAGTTGCTCAAAAAGGGCGAACATTATGAGACCTATCTTTACCACGGGTTCGAGTACAAGGTCTTCAAAGATTACTATCCGCTGATGGCCATTTATGAAGAGTTTTCCACACAAAAGTCGATCTATGTGGCGGGCTTAAGTCCCGTCCAGTTTTATGAGACCGACGATAAGTTTGTCTTAAAGATGGACCATGTCGAAGGTGAGCCTTTGTCGGAGCTCGCGAAAAGAGATGCCCCGAAAGCGTTTGATATCATGGCTCAGGTCTTCAGGAAATTTCATCAGGTGATTCATTGGCAGCGCCCGCTTTATAGTCTGGAACCTAAAGTTATGTATGATGACCTGAAGTTTGTAAGAAGCTCATTATCCAGATATAGAAATCAATACAAAGAATGCTTCTGCCATCTTAACATGGATCTCTCGAGCATCCTGGTTACTCCTGATGGTGATGATTTTATAGTTATCAACTGCGAAAAATCGAGGCTGGGGGATCCCTTCGTTGACTATGTCCGCACCTATATGCTCCTTGAGCAGTCTTCTAAAGAATATCTTGAGATATATAAGGAATGTGTTCTTCCGGAAATGTGGGAGATTGGCATTACTGAAGAACAATTTGAAAATGCGAAAAAGGCTTTTCGGATTATCGATGACTACAAAGAAAAGTACGACTATATATATTTCGGTTATAAGGTAAAACTGTACCCGGCAATTGAGCAGCTGGGATTCGAAATAACACCCGGATTTGATAACAGGGACCAGGTAAAGGTCTTTTACGACGGGCAGCCTTCCAAAGAAATAATAAAGGAACTGTTGTTGCTTCTTACCTATGAACAGGAGCTTTCATTTTGGGACGAAGATTACGGAAATAACATACATGATCCCGGCCGCTATATTTCTGTATATAACATGGGAACCCACGTCGCATATCATTTCGGCAATCACGGATGGTCTTCCGGATACGAGAAAATGTCGCTCGATGACATGGCTGACCTGATAGCCAAAAACTGGACCAGGGCAGATGGCCGGAGCGCGTACAACTACGACAGGTTCGTGCTGATTAAAGCAAATCTGAACGCAGATTACGACAAGAAGGCCTGGTTCGATAAGCTCTGAGGTTCCTGCTTAATTATCGTAGTTCACTACGTACGCATCCTCAAAAGAATCCATGAACTCACCCTCATAAGGTGCGTATGAATATTCGTAATCTTCGTAGTCGACATAAGGACCGTTCGGGCCGTAACCTCCATAAGGCTCGTCGTAGTTTGCGTATGAATCATCCCAATAGTACGAATCTTCATAGCAGTCGTTGTAAGGATCGTAGTAAGAATCTTCGCCATAAGAATCGTAATAGGAGTCTTCATAGTACACATCGTAAGAATCATCCCAGTAGTCGTCGCCCGCATAATAGCTCTCGGCACGCTCGGGGTAGAGCGAGGCATCGAATGAGTGATGGCCGTCGTCGATCTCGTAGTCGGTGCATAAGAAATACATGTCCGGGTGATCTCTGAATACCGTTGCGTCGCAGTGGTACCAGAGGCCGTCGATCTGGACGAGGTTCCAGAAGTGGCTGTTTGTCTCGACAGGGTATCGCTCGACCATGAGGTTAGGGATGCCGGCGATGTCGAGAAGCATTTTCGAGCACGCGAAATAAACGTAGCAGTCGCCGCTTCTTCTCGTGAATCCGCCGTAAGCCGCTTCCTCAAAGGACTCGTAAGACGTCATCGTCTGGTAGCTGATGTTGGTGTGCACCCAGTAAAAGATCTCGTACGCGGTGTCGACATCGTTGTCTCGCCAGAGGTCAGCCATGATGTCTTCGGCAATCTCGTATGCGGGCGAGGACTTGTCATAAGAAGTGCATTCATCGGTGATCTCGAAAGCCGGTTCCAAAGACTTCCTGCCTTTGTTTACAGCGGTCTCTTTAATATCGATGTTGGCGAAATATTCGTCAATAATGCTCTCCGTGCAGGCCTGGACGGCGCCTCCTTTCACAAGGAAAGTTCCGGCTACGACTGCGACTGATGCTGCGACCACGCCGAAAATAACCTTGCCGGCGACGCCTTTCTTCTTGCTCTTAACGGATTTCTTCGCGGCCTTGGCGGCCTTCCTCTCAGCCTTTGTGGCCTTCTTCTCAGCCTTAGCGGCTTCCTTCTCAGCTTTAGCAGCTCTCTTCGCGGCGCTTCTCTTCTCAGCTTTTCTCACGCGGCCGCGCCCCTTCTTGACCGGCGTGCCCGTGCGGATCTCAGTCAGATCCGTATAAGTGCCATTCGTGAAATCAGCATAACCGGTGCCGAAGTCAACATAGTTTCTGTCGTTGAAGTTTATGTAGTTCCTGTTATCGGACGCCGCGCTATTTCTGTCATTGAAGTCCACGTAGTTTCCGCTATTGAAGTCCACATAGTTTCCGCCGTTGAAGTCCGAGCAGCCCCTGTTGCCGAACTCCGTGTACGTGCCGTTCGTAAAATCAGTGTAGCTGTCGACCTGATCGTCATCAAAACTGTACCAACCATTATTATTCATTTTCATTTCCCCACATAGATTTGATTGAAACATCTGTTTACGGCTACAAGGTTAGTCGTGCGTTTTTTCAAATAATCTTCGTTTTTGCATCAAAACGACATCAATAATGAGTGAAATGTTTGGCATGCGTTATAATCTCCTTAGTCACTTCGAAAACGGGGAGGACCTTGAAAATGGTACGCGAGATCAGAGAAGACGAACTGGATCAATTGCTTGAGCTGTATCTTTATTTGCACGAAGACGGCATTCCCGAAAAGAACGACCACCTCGCAAATACCTGGAAACAGATTACCGAAGATCCCAACCACCACATCATCGTAGATGAGATCGACGGCAAGATCGTCTCCTCCTGCGTGTGCGTTATAATCCCCAACCTCACAAGAGGCATCAGGCCTTATGCCTTCGTCGAAAATGTCGTGACCCACGCCGACTACCGCAAAAGAGGTTACGCAGGTGAGTGCCTTGCCTACGCCAAGAAGATTGCTACCGAAAACAACTGCTACAAGATGATGCTCCTCACGGGCTCCAAGAACCCCGCGACGCTGAATTTCTACGCCGGCGCCGGCTACAACAGCACTGACAAGACTGCGTTTGTTCAGTGGCTGTGATCGCTGCGGCTTTGCTGCTCTGTAATGACGGCATAGGCAGGGCGGAACTATAAAGTCCCGGTTTTCGAGCACTCCGCACCCTTAAGAAATAATTAAGAGTTATATAAGTCTTATCTAATTCATTCTCTCCTCAGGCCGGTTAGAATTTGGCCATAACAAAGAACGCCAAACGAAACGCAAGGAGAAATGTTATGAGCAAAAAATCATTAAGAAAATTCGGTTCCGGCAAAGATATCGGCATGTCCCTTCTGTGGTACTGGATCAGCTACGTCGTAGTCACCTGGATCGGAATCGGCCACACGATATTCAACATCCTCGTCCTCCACATGGGCTCCATGGCCCAGGGCCCCGGCTTAGGCGAGGGCTACGAGATGACCAAACCGTGGCACCCACTCTACAACATAATCCTCTTCACGATCTTCGGCCTGCTCTACCTTCGCAAGGTTGAAGGCCTCAACCTCAAGAAAGCGATGGCAACCGGCGCCCTCTGGTCCGGCATCAGCATCGTCATCGACCTCTTCGGCTGGGTCATCATCAAGCACCCGTGGAGCCTCACATTCAAGCAGTTCTACGTCGAGTACCAGCCCTGGATCACCCTCGTTTACCTCGCAATGTTCATCGCGCCGGTAATCAGCTATCTCATCTTGAACGCCAAGAAGAAAAAGGCTGTTGCGTTGGCAGCTTAAAACATAACCCCTCCACGTTTTAAGATCGTATACCGTCCCAATTCGATTTTTGCCGTTTGGGGCGGTATTTTTTGGGTTTATTTTTCTGTTTTCGGGAGTTTGACACCGTCCCAAAGCCGATTTTTGAAGTTGGGACGGTATGGCGGAAGGTATGGTGAGTCGATTTATACCGTCCCAAATGAATTTTTCGCGATTGGGACGGTATGTCCTACCTACTAAAATCGAAAAACGCAAATTAGTAGGTATGTTTCTCGAATGCGTTATGGCAGATCGTACCTACTAAATCGCGAAAATGAAAAATAGTAGGTATCGTTTTCGAGATTTCCAGGCAAATTTGGAGCTTTGGATACCTACTAAAATGCAAAATCGAATTTTAGTAGGTATGTTTGGCGCCGAAGAGGGACAAAAAACACGAAATTCATACCTACTAAATTGCAAAAACGCGTTTTAGTAGGTACATTTTGCGATTCACAAGGAGAATGCCTACTAAATCGCGAAAAACTCATTTGGTAGGTACCGCCCTTCTTTTATTTTAGGATGTTATAATCATATAGGGGTCATCAAAAAAAGATGACAGGAATCGCGGCCAGGTTTTCAACGCAGATCAGGGGAATAGATATGGGGAAGAAGTTAGATAATATGAAATGACCTCACGTTTGTAGCAACGTGGATTTACCTATATGCTTAAAGTTGCAAACAAAAGCTAT
>SVIZ01000031.1 GCA_015069205.1 Oscillospiraceae bacterium | reverse complement strand
AATCCACCTCTTCCCACCATAGAGGAGTTACCGGTTTCGGTAACTCCTTTGTTTTTTTCATTCTGATGAGAATTGCAACATTTAACTCTGTCCGTTTGTATTAATAGTGTCAACTATTAGCAGGCATACTGTTTATCAATGCATAAAGCCGCAATGATGGGCTTATGGTTATGAAGAATATTGAAAGGCATGGCAGGAATTGGATTTATGGAAAGACTTAAGAAATTAGTAGTTGCAGGACTCGTTTTGTTGATCGGTTTGTTCGCACTGACTTCTTGCAGCAAAGCGATCCGGACTCAAAGTTCTAGTAGGACTTCGGAAACGACTCAAATCTCAAGAGGTCCTTTGGAAGTCACTAAAATCACTTATTTGGTTTATGGCGGCGGCTTGAATAAGGTTGAAATGTATGTATTTACACCTGATCTTAAAGTTGAAAAATACAGTATCTACCCTGAAGATGATAAGTCCTACGATTATCTTGCGGGAGAACTGCCGTCTGATGACTTATATGACATTACTGAATTTGAGATATCTGATCTTGATTGGTCCAGTATGGTAAATGTTTTGACCAGAGTTAATTTCATGGAACTGGAAGAAGATATGTCAACAAAGGATATCGTTGATGACGGGTCGAGTTATTTCATTATGGTTGAGACAACTAATGCCGTGAATATCTCGGGCGGATATGTAGCAGGTTATGATGATGATCCTGACAGCAGAAGATTTGCGGAAGCCAGGGAAATGATAGAAAATGCTATAAATAACAGGTGATCGCAAGAGGCATAAGGATAGTCTTTAAAAACGTTTCTATATAGAAAAAACCGGGCACACTACGTGCCCGGGATTTTTGTTTATTTCTCTTATTTAATGAACTGATCTGGATGTAATTCATTCCAGATGTATTAAGAAATCCAAAAACCTTGTATTGACATTGTCTATCTGTTCACCAACGAAATGAGCTCCGGAGAATACAAGAATTAAGCAAATAGTACTATATGGAACTTTTTGACGGTATAAAAAAGACATAACGTCATATGTTAAAATTGCTTTTAGGGAACTTAAGAGTAAAGGAATCCTTTGACAGGTAACTCTTAATTTTCAGTGGGATATGAGGAGGAAAAATTCTTGGCTGAGACGGTTTCCAATATAAAAAAACATTCATGTCCGTCATGTGGCGGCCCGCTTCGTGTGAACCTGGACGGACAGATGTACGAGTGTCCGTTTTGCGGGGTAACCTACGATTATGAGTACTTCCGTGAAGACGATGTGTTGTCGCGGGCTTCACAGTTTCTCCAAAGAGGTGAATGGACGGCTGCTGCAGATGCTTATGATTTTCTCTTGTCCAAAGACCCGCATAATTTTGAGGCGCTTCTTGGAAAGATCCTGGTTGCGGCACATATGAAGAGACAGGAAGATATGTCAAATCTTGAGCTCTTCCGTTCCATAAACTTTGCGAAAGTGAAAAAGTGTACCGCTCAGGCTGTTCGCGATACGGACAGCGCACACAAGGAATACTTCGAGAAGGTGCAGGAACTATTCGCTTGCGCGGAAGAGTATGATGCACGGAAAGATACTGTCGAGCAATCCCATCAAAGAAGGGTGATCAAAAACAGAAAACTCAACGCAAAAAAAGAAGAGCGGGACATGCCGATCGGACTTATGCTGCTGATAGGAATCCCTCTGGCGTTTTTCGCTCTGTATTTTCTTTTGGGATATTTTATTGAAAAATCAAGCGCAGAGAAATATTACTCGACAATGTACCAGAGCATATATATCAAAAAAGTGGGAGATACTGATATTATGCTGGTACTGTTTTTCGTTCTTATTACGCTTTTGATTGTTGTGGTTACATACGGTCTTATCCAGTATTTTCGGGTTAAAAAAGCGACAAACAAAGAAGTGGAGAGCATTGAGGAAGAACTTGATTCTTTGGGAGGAGACATTAAGTCCGGTATTGACGGGGCAGAAGCAATGCAAAAACGTATCCGGGAATTATATTATGAAATCAGGAAATTGAAATAGAGGCAGGTAAGTGAAGAGATTACTATCGTTTTGTTTAATTGTTTTCATTGCGTTGAATGTTGCTGCATGCGGTAACAGACGCGAAAAGTATTCCTCGCCAAACGGAGAGAATTCAATAATCGTTGAATATGATGCCGTGAGCAGACCACACGTGATCTACCATGGCGATGTCATCTGGAAATATGAAGGCAGCGGATTCAACGAAGAGGTATATTTTAACGTTGAATGGGTAGACGAAGACACCATAAAGCTAATATTTAATGATGAAAGCCATCAAGGAAAGTATTACGAAGAGTTTGAGATAGACTTATAAGAAGTTATGCGACACTGATTAAAAGGAAGGAAAGACGATGTATTGTAGTTCTTGTGGTTCATTGATTAAAGACGGTCAGTCATTTTGCCCAAATTGCGGAACGCCTGTAACACAACCTGTTCAACCAGTCCAGTCTGTCCCGCCTGTCCAAACTGCACCTCAACCAGCAGTCCAGCCGGTTTCTCAACCTGCAGCTCAGCCTGTATATTATCAACCTGTACCGCAAATGCCTGCTGCTGTTCCCAATGCTCCTGTGAAAAAATCCAGGGGATTTGCTATTGCCGGTTTTATCCTTGGAATAAGTGCTGTCGCATTTTGTTTTATTATCTTCGTCAACTTAGTCAGTATATTTGAGGGGCTTGCCGGCGCTATCCTTTCGATCCTTGGACTTGTGAAGAAGAACGGCAAGCTTAAGGCCATGGCTGTAATCGGTCTCATCTTAAGTGTTTTCGCATTGTTTGTTTCAGGCCTTATGTGGGCAACATTCTGGTCTGATGATGCATATGATCTTTTCAATTCCCTTTTCGGCTGGGTGTACTGATTTGATTACAAAGAACCGGCAGTCAGATACAGTCATAAACGAAATGATAAGCAAGTCATTTCCGTCGAAAACTGCAGCAAGCATTAAAGAGCTGACGGAAGGGATGTGCAATGTTACGTATAACATCACGTTTAGTGATGGGGATGAATGTATCCTGAAGATCGCTGCAAAAGACAGAACGGGCAATACTTCAAATGAGATCCGTCTGATGGATGCAGAAGTTACGGCGATGAAGCTCGTGCGTGAGAATTGTTCATTTAAAGTCGCAGATGTTCTGGCTTATGACTGCCCCGGAACAATATGTGACGGTGATTACTTTTTCATGGAAAAGCTTCCAGGGAGTAATTACAGTTTTATAAAAGATAATCTGCCGGAGGAGACAAACCGCAAGATTGCCAGGGAGATTGGTTGTATTTCCAGACAATTGTGTTCGATCACCAACCCTCAATTCGGTTTCCTGGGAGACACGGTACGATATGATTCATTGTCAGATTTTGTACGCAAAATGCTTGCAAATTTGATATATGACGCGCAGAAGAAAAATGTGGATCTTTGCTGTGATGCAGATAAGCTCCTGAAATGTTTTGAAGAAGAAAAGCATATATTTGACGAAGTCAGTTTTGCCACTCTGGTTCATTGGGACATGTGGGAAGGGAATGTGTTTGTAGATGGAGATCACGTTTCCGGCATTATCGACTGGGAGAGGGCAATGTGGGGAGAGGCTTTCATGGATGACCGCTTCCGCAAACATAACCTGAATAAAGATTTTCTGGAAGGATTCGGAAAACAGGACTTCACGGAGACTGAATTAAAGAGGCTCCGCTGGTACGATATCATTTTGTATATGACGATGATGGTAGAAGTCTTCTACAGAGAATTTGAAGATAAGGGACAGTACTACTGGTCAAGAGACCAGTTCCTTAGCGTCATATGAGAATTACGGGGGATAACTAAGTTGAAGTTCAGTTATGGGATCATAGTTAACAGGAATCAAATACAGATTTGTTCCTTTTATCTTGTTTCCAGAAGATCCTTGCATGCTATGGTGAATTCCATCATGGCATCATGAGTTCCGTCAAGATTCCATCCCGAGAATAGTATGATGAATTTCCCGTCTTTGCTGTAGTAGGCGTGATACTTGTCTTCTTTCCGGTACTCTCCGCCGTCCAGATACCAGGCATGACAGATATAGTCAGGTGTCTCGCCGTATTCATAGTAATCAGGCAATGCGCATGTTCTATATATAATCACTCCGCTGTCAAAAAAGTGATCTTCGCGTTCGTTCCAAACTACACTTAGTCCGCCCATGCCGTCATCGTTGATGTTTGACGGGTCGGTACCAACGGCAGCAGCAACAGCTTCAGCATATTTTTTGAGTTCTTCTTCGGTGCTTTCAACATTCCTTACTTCCGTTGGTATGCTTCTTGTGATCGGCCAGTCGGCCCATTGCTGTTCGGCACCTTTAAAACCATTATTCCTGCAGCACCACATGAAAGAATAGAGATCCCAATCGCCGGCAAGATATACATCCATTGCTGTGCCGTCGGTAACTTTTTCATCGCTGCATCCTGACAGTTCATTAAATAACTCAGGAGTCATTTCGATCGGTTCTCCGAAGATAATGTCTTCATTTTCATCGTCTATTTCATTCAGGGTGTCAATGAATTCAGTAAAACCCTCAGGATACTGATCGAAAAGATTGCAGTACAAATAAATAAGCTTACCGCTTGTGCTTCTGTATTCAAGAGAAACACATCCAAAGTATGTGTGTCCTTCGTGATCTTCAATGTAATCATCAATATCCATTCTGTATTCTGAAGGTATATCCATTTCCTGAATGTAAGACACCAGATAATCTATTTTCTCTCTGGGAATGCTTGCAATTTCAGTCTCGCCGTTCTCTTTGTCACTCTCAAAACAGAATCTGGTCTCATAATTGCCGTTTGCCGTATCAGTGTAATTCGATATATCTATTTCGAGAGATTCCGTGATAGTTTCCTGGGTTTCTGTCACAGTTGAGGATGAAATAGTGACGTCCTCAGTGTTATCCGTAACATCGGTTGTATCTATTGTTTTCGTTCCTTTTCCGCAACCTGTGAGAACAATAACTGCAGTAAGAATCAAAGCAGTTGCTTTCCTTTTCATAGTCAATACCCCCTCAGATACTACTAATACAGAATATACTATTAATACAGATTGATTAATATAAATGTTGCAAGGTGCTTCGTGTATAATGTCTTTGATTAATTGTGAATATGGAGAGGATAAATGAGTATACACGATAAGCGTATTGAATTCGGTTCTGATAATGCTCAAGACAAGCAGAAGGCTCTTAGAGCATCAGGTGATATGAATGCGGATTTCCTTGAGATGGCAAGGAATGTTTATGCACATCTTAACGATGAGATTTCCAAGAAGATCTTTGAGGCCAAGATCATGTATGCTTCCACCGGAGATGTCGGCTATATAACCGGACTTGAGTCGAAGTACAGAAATCTTAACAGCGACATGCAGGTATATGTTGAGAAGCTCCGGAAGGGGTCTCATTGCCTGATCTACGGTGCAGGACGTGCAGGACATTATCTTGCCGGAAGATTTAAGCAGTTTGGCGTAGTAGTAGACTGCTTCGTTGATCCGGATGAAAGCCTTGGACCTGTTGATAAGCAGACCGGGATCAAGGTAATTACCGATAAAGAACTTTCCGAGAATAAATCTGTTTATGGCGATAAGACATTCGTTATCTCCTATTCAAAGAAGCCTGTGGCTGATGAGGTTAAAAAGCGCCTTGTTGATGAGATCGGAATATGCGAAAAGAATATCTGCTCAGGTATCTTCGACTGGCGCAATAACCAGGGCCAGTATTTCGATTATTTCGAAGCCGGCGAAAATGAAGTCTTTGTAGACTGCGGCTGCTTTGACGGAGCTACATGCTACAACTTTGCAGGCTGGTGCGGTCACAAGGGTTTTGAGCATATTTATTCTTTCGAAGCTGATCCGGAGAATTATAAGAAGAGCAAGGCCGCTCTTGAGCCGCTTGGAAAATGCGACCTCTATCCCTATGGCACTGCAGACGAACATAAGAAAGTTTATTTTGCAGCAGATGCTTTTGAGACTTCTTGCATAATCAGCAGGGAAGAAGCTGAGAAGAGAAACTTCGAAGGTGTTGAAGAGATCGAGACAGTAGCTCTTGATGATGTGCTTGAGGGCAAGAGAGTCACTTTCATCAAGATGGATATTGAAGGCGCGGAATATGAAGCGCTCATAGGTGCCCGCAAACTTATTATGGAGAACCGTCCGAGAATGGCAATTTCCGTCTACCATAAATTCGAAGACTTCGTAACGTTGGCAAATCTCGTTCTCGAGATGCATCCTGATTACAGGATTGCCTTTAGACATTATGGCTTCGATGAGCTCGAGACGATCATGTACGTCGAATAATTAACGCTTAAATATCTTTAGTGCCATAAATTTGCACCAAAATCAGTGCAACAACTGCTTTCTTGTATCTGTATTTAGGGAAACCTGAAAACAAGAAAGGGTCTTGTTATGAATAAAAAAGTAATGATCGCAAGTCTTGTATCTGTTGCAGCTGCAGTAACTGTAACCGCAGGAATTGTTGCACTGGTAGTAAGTGTTCTGAACTATAATTCTTCGCCAACGACAGATATCTGGGCTGAAGATGATGATGAAGACGAGGAAGAGACAGAAACAAGTTTTTACAGAGATAATCCTGACCCGACACCGCAACCTACCAGGGAAACCCAGGGCAGAGACTATTATGAGGGCGGTGGCTATAATGGAATGGACAGCTACTATATCGTTCAGGATCTTTCGGTCGATGAGATCATTGCCGAATATGAGTATTATCACGACATAGCTCATACATATGAGCTTGACGATCTTAAGTATTTCGATCAGGAACTCAAGCACCCGTGCTATTCCCAGGTAGACTCCACCGGCTATGGTTTGTATATGTTCTACGACCTCATCTTGCCGGATGAGATGGTCGACCACATTGCAAGCTTTAACATAGAAGGGAATGAGAAAAACGGATCAGTTGAATTCTCAATGAAGATAAGGATCCATGACCCTGATAAGGCAAATGAGCTCTATAATTCGTTCGTAGACCGTTACAGCGAAGGCGCTCAAGGTTCAGAGTACTACAACATGCTGAATACATATGATAAAGGTGTCAAGATCGCAGTCAGCGATACTGAAACAAGGATCGTCTGTTTTAACAGACTCAAGTTTGAAGGTTACGAATACTATATAATTTACGTGTCAGAGGACTATTAAGTTAAAAATACAGATCAAGTACTTAAAGGGGGCTGTCTCAATGGATGGGATGGTCCCTGATTATTTAATATGGATTAAGGTGGAATCGGAGGGTTTAATCTCAGGTTTTCGAAAAGTCGCAGTGAGGCTTTTTCGAGCCGTCAATAAAAATCACAGTAAAAGTCACAGTAGATCCGGTGTTGTGCAATTGTTGCCCTGAAAAACAGCCAGCAATTATACAAAAAGCGCCCTTTTGTGCAATTGTTACCCCAAAAATAGAGCAACAATTGCACACGCGAGAAATGTTATTGAGGCCACGCGCAAACTAACAGAGGATGCCTCATTGTTTTGAGACACCCTCTGATTATAGTTTGGGTTTATTCAGTGAGATCAATAATCTTCAGGTATCGGGTAAACTCCGTCAACTGACTGAAGAGCATCGTTCTCTACGCACCAGTCACCGAATTCCTCGAAAACATCATCACCGAAAACTGCCTTGGCTGCGTCAGTAAACTTCTGGTTAGCGCCTTCCTCGTAATATCCATACCAGCCTTCGATATGATATGACTTTACCATCTCGTTATATTTGAAGTAAGCGTCACTGCCGTAATTCTCAAAGAGGAACTGCCAGAAATATCTGCCGTAAACATACTCGGCCCCACGACCGGCTGCGTCAATTTCCTGATAATCGTCAAGGAAAATGCTTTCAGCATTGTCGGCATTGACCGGTTCCGGTACTCCGTTGTCGTAACGGTAATGTCTCTCGTATGTTATGCCGATCGAAGGGTGATCAGATGCCAGCGCTTCGATTACACTGCGTCCCATGTATTCTGCAATGCCTTCAGTTACGATCTTGGACATTTTTCCGTTTCTGCCGGTAATTGAATGAGTTAATTCGTGTGCGGCAGTTGTATAGTCTATGTAATCAAGTCTTCTCCAATCTGTGTTCTCATAGTAGCTTGGGCAGGAATTCCAGATCTCATCAGAGAACAGTTCGTATTCGACAAAACATGCGAACTCACTGTCGCCGCAGGAGATCAATCCTTCATCAGTCTCGTCTGCGATAAGGAAGATAGGAAGCTTTGTTCCGAGACTCCAGTTATCCCAGGGATTGAAACCGTCGTAGTATACGGAATTGTCAATGATCCCATGTGAGTATTCGTAATCAGGAGTGCAGAGTTCCATTCCCAGTTCTTTCTCGATCTCA
Source organism: Oscillospiraceae bacterium (assembly GCA_015069205.1). GTDB lineage: Bacteria > Bacillota > Clostridia > Saccharofermentanales > Saccharofermentanaceae > Saccharofermentans. The sequence goes on along the minus strand of SVIZ01000031.1, from coordinate 1,332 downwards.
TCGATTATTGCATCCAGATTGTCAGCGTAATCACCGGGAAGCTTTATTCCGGGTTCAATGAGAAGGAAGTACTTGTCAGATTCCAGATAGCAGTAATCCGTTGATACAAATACACTGTCCGGATCGCCATCGAGCGTTATCTCTTCGTAATCGGTAGTAAATGAGATGTCAGGTATGAAATTCGTCGGTTCAGTGCTCTCTTCGGTGGTTTCTTCCGAGGTCGTTGCTGCAGTTGTGGTTGTCGCAGCAGTTGTTGTCTCTTCTGCCGATGTGTTTGAAGTCTCAGCCGGTTTGCTGCACGAGCATAACAGCATGTTGCCTGCAAACATTGAAGCCATCAGTAGAATTGAAAGTGCCTTAATTCTTTTCATAATCCATCCCCTTTCTTAAAAGCTCAAAAATAGTTTATAAGTTGCAATGTCATTATATCATGGGAAATCAGGGGTATACAGCGAGTTTTATGTATCGGGACCGAAATTACTGATATAATCAGTTAGTAAAATTCATTTTATTTTTACTGAAACATTAGAGCTGTGATATGGGGAGGGTAAAGCATGTCAGTATGTCCTAATTGCGGAGCATATACCAACGGCGCTAAGTTTTGTGAGAGCTGCGGAGCACCGCTTCCGGTTGAGCAGTACGCACAGTCTGTTCAGCAGGCTCAAGGGATACCTGTTCAGCCTCAGCCTGCACAACCGGTAGAGCCCCATCTTTATCAGCAGGCAGGGTCAATACCTGTCCAGCCTGTATATCAGCAACCGGTTCCTGTACAGCCGGTTTATCAGCAGCCTGTCTATAACCAGGCCTATCAGATGCCGGGTTCGTATAATCCTGTACAGAAGAAGTCTACAAACGGAGCCTGCATTGCAGGTTTTATTCTCGGATTGGTCGGCCTTTTCACTTTCGGTTTAACCAGCTTTATCGGCTTTATCGTAAGTACCATCGGCGTTATTATCGCTTTTGCGAAGAAACAGAAGGGTAAAGTGCTCGGAATCATCGGCCTGGTCCTTTCACTTCTCCTTTGTATCGGATGGGTCCTTTTCATTGCCAATGCAGATAAGATCAGCGCTTGGTTGGATGCTAATGGCGAAGGCAGTTCTTTTGAAGAGTGGCTTTTCGAAGATTCATATGACGGCAAGATAGAGATCATCAGCGAGACTGACTGGATTAGGAAGGACAACGGCTCATATCTTCTTTTCGGAGCTGATGATCAATTCACGTATTACGCTGATTATCGTGTTCTGGATAACAATTATAATTGCTACTCTAAAGTTAGGTAGAAAAGGTAGCAGCCAGTTATACTTCTACCCTCTTGTTATCTAAGCTACAATC
>SVIZ01000030.1:7590-9699 GCA_015069205.1 Oscillospiraceae bacterium | reverse complement strand
CGCCAGGCTAATTATTCATTTTGTAGACTGAAAGCATAGGTATTAGGACCTAGTTTAAACCAATCGTTATGTATAGTATTACAAGATTTTGCCAATTTCAATAGGAAATTAAAAAATGAAAGTTCAGAAATTTGAACTTTCATTTTTGGTATTACAATTATACTTTTTAGGTATGATAAGCTGGCAATCAGGTGCTTATAGTCATCTCTGTAACGGCAGCAGCAGAAGTTTGTGTCGTTCTGTCTTCAAAAGGATCGTTCTCAACTACTTCATCCCAGGAATCGATACCGAATATCTGAGCCATCTCTCCGTAGTTAACAAGCCCCGTGATCCTGTCCACTGCAATAAAAAGGATAAGAATAAAGATTAAAATAAGAAGACCCCTTCTTATTATCATCATTCTTCTTTCCGCATTGAACTTTTCATCTACACGCTTTTTGGTCGTATAGCCTACAACAACATATACACGGCTGATGTCAGTCCTCTTGGGTCTGTTGCGGTATTCCTTGATCTTACGTTTGAAGTAATTAACAAACCTTGAAGGAAGTCCCTTGATAAGTCTTACGGTAGCACGGTAAGAGCAACCAAAAAAATCGAGCACAGCATTGCTCTTGCCATTACCTGCGTGGATGATATCCGAATTTCTGTCTTCCTGATTAACTGCCATATTTTTACCTGCTAGAGGCGATTATAGCATTGTTTACCATAAGTAAGAAGTGGCATTATCCAGTCATTTGCTTCCACCCTTCTCCTCAGGATCCTGGTCACCAGGCGTAAAATACATGCTTGTCAGCATATTGATTGCTACGGATTTGATCCGGTAAAAGGTCGCCCTGCTTATATACAGATCATCGATTATTACAATCGGATCAAGTTTCTTATAGTAATACAAATACATAAGTCTTGAATAAGGCAGCTTCATCGAAAGCATCCTCTTCAGGAGGACGGCTGCCCGCCTTCTTCTCATGATATTGTTTACATAAGTTTCTTCGAGTGACTCTATGAATTCATCGAAGCCTTCAGAGAAATCGATCATGACGTCGTTCATGTCGCCCTGTCCTCTTGGCACAAAAACGGTATCTGATACCTTACATGGCGAATAGAACCCGGCATAAAGATCCATAAGGTTTACATTCTGTTCCTCATATGCTTTGTTGATCTCCCTGATCAGCCGGTTCTCGACTTCAGGACAATCAGAAAGATCTATGCAAAGATGATTGAGCCTTGCATTGATGATGGCTCTTGCTTCTTCAAAGGAAGCTGCATTGTCCAAAGCGTCATCATAGCTGTTTGTACGTTTTTTCTTTTTCTTCTTGTCACGTTCGTCCATGAGCATACTCCTTTATTAAATTTCAAACTGAACAATTGTTTGACACAATTGAAAAGAATGATATTATTAACTTAGAAAATATGTTTGGAGGATAGTTTATGCAGTCCGGCGACAAAACAATTGAACGCGTTTACAACTATTTATGCGACTATATCAGTAAGAATCAGATCTCGCCTTCGGTTCGCGATATTTGTGCAGGCGTCGGCCTCAAATCAACTTCCTCAGTTCATACTTACCTTAAGCAGCTCGACAGCCTGGGCAGGATCGAATACAGACCAGGACTCAGAAGAGCCATCGTTATCAAGCAGAATTCCAACAGTACAGAACAGGATCTCTCCGATTCCGCAAGCGTCACTGAGCTTAATGATTACCGCAACATTCCTGTTATCGGTAAGATCACTGCCGGAATTCCAATCCTTGCTTATGAGAATTACACTGATTCATTCCCTGTCGGGAAGTCCATTATCGGAGATTCTGAAGCATTCATGCTTAAAGTCAGCGGTAACAGTATGATCAATGCTCACATTCTTGACGGCGATCTCATCATTGTCCGTAAGCAAAACACTTGTGATGAAGGTGATATCATCGCTGCTTTGATCGATGACGAAGCTACAGTTAAGCGTTTTGGAAAAAAGAACGGTATCCCTTATCTGTTTCCTGAAAATGATGCCTATTCGCCGATTCCGTTTAATACAGAAGGTTGCAGAATTCTCGGCAAGGTAGTTGGTTTACATCGTTATACAATTGATTAACTACCTCCTTTCTGCATGGGCCCAACG
>SVIZ01000030.1:0-7490 GCA_015069205.1 Oscillospiraceae bacterium | reverse complement strand
GTAGACTTTCTGTCCACACCGGATTCGAGAAGCATTTTTGCTTCTTCAACAATACCATTATCTATCATTATGCCGACGCGCTTATTGATTCTGTCGTAGAGCACTTCCCTGTCCCAGTCGATCATGAAAACCTTGAACGGATATTCAGGTCCGTTTAGTTTTGAACGTTTATTCTTCTCGCTGAAAGTAATGCCGAGAGCCTTGTGAACGGCAAGCGCCCTGATAACACGTCTGGTGTTGTTCGGATGGATCGTCTTTGCTGCTTCCGGATCTTCTTCCATAAGTCTTGCATACAAAGGATCGATACCCTTTTCCGCATATTCGGCTTCAAGTTCTTTTGTAGCCTTAATCTCTGCATCCTCATCACCGGTACCGTAATCAAGGCCATATAAAAGAGATGAGATGTATTGGCCTGTACCGCCGCATACAACGGGAAGTTTGCCTCTTTCAAGGATATCCTTAATAACCGGCAAAGCCGTATTGAGATAGTCGTATACAGAGAAATCTGTTCCGGGTTCAATGATATCCGTCAGATAGTGGGGAACGTTTCCAATCTCTTCTTTAGTGTCTTTTGCAGTACCGACATCAAGGCCTTTATAGATCTGCATTGAATCGGCACAGACAAGTTCACCGTCTGCCTGTCTGCAGATTTCCAGTGCAAGCGCACTTTTGCCGCTCGCCGTAGGCCCTGCGATTATTGGGATATATGAATATAAACCTTTTACCGGAAACAGATTATCCATCAGACTATTCTCTTAAAATTCTTCTCGTAGTCTTTCTTGGAGACAGTGAAGAATGTCGGTCTTCCGTGAGCACAGTGATAAGGATCTTCAAGTTTGGAAAGCTTTTCGATAAGCGCCATGGCTTCCTGCTGTGTTATCTTATCGCCTGCTCTTATTGCAGCCTTACAAGCCGTAGTCTGGATAAGCTGGTACCAGATCTCTGATTTGGAAGGAACTTCACGCTTAAGATCAGTAAGTATCGCGCTGAATACTTCTGACTGTTTTCCGGCTTTGCCGAGAGGCACTGTTCTTACCGCAATCTGTCTGTCACCCAAAAGTTCAAGCTCAAAGCCGTTCTCTTTAAATCTGTCGATCTTATCTTCTACAAAGCTGTAATCTTCCCACGACAGCGTAAGTATCTGAGGAGAAAGAACCTGTTCTACAGCAGGCACAACGCCAGGCTTCTTCTTGACCATGAATTCTTCGTACAGCACTCTCTCGTGGGCAGCATGCTGGTCAACGATAAAGCATACATCCTCATTCTGAAGGATGATGTAAGTCGAGAAGATTATTCCGACAAAGTCAGCCGCAGCAAGTCTGTCAATATCGGTCAAAGTCCTGTTCTCTGCCACATCCTCAATGATGGCCGGAGCAGGTGCCTCAGGCTCGCCCGAAAATAAGGAAACAACTTCATCTGAAGCCTTTTCTTCAATAGCTTTAGGCTCATCAGGTGTCTCCTTCAGTGCTTCAAGATCAGGCTTGAAATCAGATAGGATCTGAAGCAGTTTGTTGGCTGCCGCCGGATCGCCCTGCTGACTGTTTCCGAGTTTATGTGACGTTGTCGAATATGAAGGCTTTGAAGATGCTTTGGAAGCAGATGCGGATGCCGAGAAATCGTATCTGAGCTGCGTTCCCGTATTGGTATCCTCTTCTTCCTTCGAAGCTATGCCTCCGAACAGATTTCCTGCTTCACCATTCTTGTTAAGCGCATCTTTAATGCCGTGATAAACAAGTCTGAAGATATCTCCGTCATTGCTGAATTTTACTTCGCTCTTCTGCGGATGAACGTTAACATCGACAGTTCCGGGTTCGCAGTAGATCATGAGGAAACATATAGGGAACTTGTTCTTCATTACTGCGTTCTTATAAGCCTCATCGATGGCAGCCGATACTGTCTTGCTGTGGATGAGTCTTCCGTTAACATAGACTACCTGAAGGCCTCTGTTGCCTCTGACAAAAGAAGTCATTCCGGTAAATCCTTCGATCCTTCCGCCCTCATATTTGAAGCTGACCGGGACCAGTGCTTTTGCTGTCTCTTTACCGTAAACGGCATATACTGCATCAAGTGAAGATCCGTTACCGGGCGTGGTAAATAAGACTGATCCGTCCTTTATGAGCTTTATTGATATCTCTGGTGCAATAACGGCTATCTTTTCGATAAGTCCCGTTATATACATTCCTTCAGTAGAATCTTTCTTAAGGAACTTATATCTTGCAGGAAGATTCTTAAATAGGTTTCTTACCTCAACAGTAGTTCCGGTGCATGCCGCGTTATCGTAAACGCCTTTTAGGGAACCGTCTTCATACACAACTTTGGTTCCTTCATTCTCACCTTTAAGGCATGTAGTGAGAGTTACATCAGAACATGCAGCAATTGAAGCGAGAGCCTCGCCTCTGAATCCGTTTGTCGAGAGAGAATAAATATCTTCGATCGAGTGAAGCTTTGATGTCGCGTGGATGAGAAAAGCCTTTTCCGCATCTTCCCTGTCCATGCCGCATCCGTCATCGGTTACACGGATAAGCGATATTCCGCCGCCTGCAAATTCTACGGTGATCCTGGTAGCGCCGCTATCTATCGCGTTATCAATCAGCTCTTTGACAACTGAAACGGGACGCTCGATTACCTCACCTGCTTTGATGGCATTGGCGGTCTTGGTATCTAATATATTAATCCTGCCCAAGGTCTTCCTCCGAGCACTTCTGCTTCAATTCATAGAGTATGTTCATTGCTTCAATAGGCGTAAGTCTCGTGGGATCGAGATCTCTTAATGTCTGACGGATCTTATCTTCCTTGCGGTAAACAACGTTATCGGGATTAAAGAAAGATTCCTGGCCGGGCATTACTTCAGTGGAGAGTTCCTCATCACTGTTCATGTTCTCACGGTTACCCTTGACCTTGAACTTTCCGATCCTCTCAAGCTCTGAAAGAATTGCCTTTGAACGCAGCAGGACATCTGAAGGAAGCCCTGCAAGTCTTGCAACTTCAATACCGTAACTGTCTGAAGTTCCGCCTGATGATATCTTATGAAGGAATGTAACGCTGTCACCTTCCTCTTTGACCTCAACGTGATTGTTATAGACTCCGCGGTTAAGACGCTCAAGCTGGTTGAGCTCGTGATAATGCGTAGCGAAAATAGTTCTGCTGTAAAGAATGTTAGGGTCGATGATGTATTCGATCACTGCCCATGCAATTGAGAGACCGTCATATGTGCTGGTACCTCTTCCTACCTCATCAAGGAGCAATAAGCTCTTACGGGTAGCATTCTTAAGGATATAAGACACTTCCCTCATCTCGACCATGAACGTTGACTGTCCTGTAGAGATATCGTCGGATGCGCCGATCCTTGTAAAGATGTGATCCACAAGTCCGATTTTCGCGCTCTGTGCAGGAACAAAAGATCCTATCTGTGCCATGAGAACGATTAAAGCAGTCTGTCTCATAAACGTAGACTTACCTGCCATATTTGGACCGGTAAGTACCATAAGTCTCTTTTCTTCGTCCATCGTAATGTCATTGGGAACAAATGACTCATGAGAAGATCTCATCATCTGCTCAACGACGGGATGTCTTCCGCCCTTGATATCAATGACCTCTGAATCGTCAATAGAAGGCTTAACGTAATTCTCGACTTCCGCAAGCTCGGCCAGCGAAGTGATAACGTCCGTCTGAGCAATTGAACGTGCTGTATCAAAGAGCTTCTGGGATACGGCTGAAACCTTTTCCCTTACTTCGGTAAAAAGTTCATACTCAAGCGCAATACGGCGTGATGAAGCTGATACGATCTTATCTTCGAGTTCCTTGATCTGCGGAGTAATATAACGCTCATTGTTTACAAGAGTCTGCTTTCTTACATACTCTTCAGGCACCTTGTCTGACTGGCTTCTAGGGATGTCGATGAAGTATCCGAACACCTTGTTGTAACCGATCTTGAGAGTCTTGATACCTGTCCTCTCGCGCTCGTTATTCTCAAGCTGGAGAATGTATTCTTTGGCATTCTTTGCAAGGTCGTAAAGCTCATCACATTCAGCATTATATCCGCGCTTGATGATGTCACCGTCTTTAACGGTAACTGGAGCATCTTCATTGATGGACTTCTCGAGAAGTTCGCATATATCAGTCAGAGGATCCATTGAATTCTTGATCTCTTTGAACATGCCCTTGCCGAATTCTTCCAGGCCTTCTCTTACGAAAGGAATCTTGCGCAAAGAGTTTCTCAACGCCAGAAGATCTCTGGCATTGCATGTTCCCAAAGAGACCTTGCCAGAAAGACGTTCGATATCGTAAAGGCCTGACAGACCTTCAATGATCTGCTGGCGCGCCATGTATTTTTCTTTTGCTTCTTCAACGGCATCAAGCCTTCTGTTTATGGCCTTAACGCTTATCAATGGCTCTTCTACCCACTTGCGGAGAAGTCTTGCGCCCATTGAAGTCTTGGTCCTGTCTATTGCCCAGAGGAGCGAACCCCTCTTCTGTTTTGTCCTGATGGTCGAAGTAAGTTCCAATCCTGTACGCGTTGCGATATCAAGCTCCATCGTATCGGAGATCTTATAGCACCTTACTACGTCAAGATATCTGACCTTATCGGTCTGAGTCTCTTCAGCGTAAAGGATGAGAGCTGCACAGGCACAGAACATCATCTCTGGATTGGTAAAGAGCTTGGCATCCTGGACCGCAGCGCCGCTGTTCCTGAAAAGGCTTTCGGAGAAGTCCCTGTCATTACGGCGTGTCAGTGCGATGTCAGTACCTGTCCTAATAGCTGACAGTTCGGGAGTGCCCTCAAAATTCGAGTTATAGATGATCTCTGACGGAGAATACTTGCCGATGAGGTTTATAAGGTGCTCACCGTTATCCGTAAGAGTCAGCTGTGTAGCTTCGAAATCACCTGTCGAGATATCCGCGCATGCAACGCCGAACTGCGAACCAACGCAGTAGATACTCATCAGGAAGTTATTCTTTCTGTCCTCAAGGCCGCCCGATTCCGTAATGGTACCGGGTGTAAGGATCTTTATGATGCCTCTTTTAACAAGACCTGTTGCAACCGAAGGATCTTCGAGCTGCTCGCAGATGGCAACCTTATAACCTGCCTGGACAAGCCTGTTGGCATATGTTGAATATGCATGGAAAGGAATGCCGCACATCGGCGCCCTGTAACCTGAACCGCAGTCTCTCCTTGTTAATGCGAGTTCAAGGATCTTAGCTGCCTTTACGGCATCATCGAAAAACATCTCATAAAAGTCGCCGAGTCTGTATAACAGGAACGAATCCTCGCACTTTGCCTTCATCTCGGCATAGTGCTGCATCATGGGCGAAAGCTCTTCAGGCTTAAGGTCTGAAAGGCTCATCGGGAACTGGCCGGCTGCTTTTACGTTATTCTCATCAAATCCGTTGTTATCGACCATGCTCATTCCTCCTTCAGGCTGACGAGCACACCGTCAACGGAATAAGGTCTTGCACGTTCGATCCTGACCTCGCAGAGCCTGCCTTCAAGCATATCAGGACCTACCTCGATGCCGAGATCCGAAGGGATCGTAAAGTTAACCAGATGGTTTGTAATTGTCCTTCCGGAGAAGGTCATGTCACCTGCCTTGCTGATGCCTTCGATAAGTACTTCGTATGTCTTGCCGACAAGTCTGGCATTGGACTCTTCGGCAAAACGGTTCGTATATTCCGTAAGTCTTCCGAATCTTTCAGTCACTACATCCTGCGGGATCTGGTCAGGGAAAGATGCGGCCTTCGTGCCGGGCCTCGGAGAATACTGGAAAGTAAATGCTGCATCGAACTTTGCCTTATCAACGGCTACAAGTGTCTGCTCAAAGTCTTCCTCGGTCTCACCCGGGAATCCTACGATGATGTCAGTCGTAAGCGATCCGCCTTCGACCCTTGTCCTGAATTTATCGGCTATCTCAAGGAATCTGTCGATCGTATAAGGACGGTTCATATCCTTTAAGACTTTATCTGAACCTGACTGCATTGCCAGATGGAGATGCTTTTCGACATTGGGTCTTGTGGCCATTATGTCTATGACCTCGTCAGAGAGATCCTTAGGATGTGAAGACATGAATCTTACTCTTGAGAATTCCTTGAAATCAGATGCCGCTCTTAAGATATCGGCAAATGTCTTTCCGCCTTCACCCTTATAGGAATTGACGTTCTGGCCTAAGAGCATGACTTCCTTATAGCCCTTGGAAGCAAGATCTGCGAGTTCTCTAACGATCTCATCGAAATCCCTTGATCTCTCCCTGCCTCTTGCATAAGGAACGATGCAGTAAGAACAGAAGTTATTGCAGCCGTACATGATTGGCACGAGAGCCCTGAACTTTCTTTTTCTGTCGATCGGGAAAAAGCTGTCTTCCGCAATATAGTCGTCAGCAGATATATTTACCATCTGCTTCTTGTCTCTTATCGAATCTCTCAGAAGGACCGGAAATCTGTGTATCTGCTGGGGATCGAAAACGAGATCCACATAAGGATAGGATTTCTTGATCTTTGCGACATTCTCGGGAACCTTCATCATGCATCCGCAAACAGCGATGATCACATCCCTGTCAGTCTTCTTGAGCGCCTTGAAAACACCGAGATTGCCGAACAGGTGTCTGTCAGCATTCTCTCTGACAGAGCATGTGTTGAAAACGATGACATCGGCAGCATCGAGCTCTCCGCCGGAAGATTCCTTAAGTCCCATTGAAGTCAGCATGCCCGTGAGTTTCTCGGAATCAGATTCATTGAGCTGACATCCGTAAGTCAGTACGTTATATGTTAAAGTTCTTCCCTTGCGTGCTCCCAGAGATGAAAAATACTCACTAAGCTCCGATATAGCGGCGTCAAAGTCAAGCTTGTCTTTATCTGTAGTCTTAATAATTGCCATTTAATGCTCCATTTCGTAACCTCGCTAATTATACAGTAAATCGCTTTATATTTTTAATTAAAATTACACTAACGCGTTTTATTTGTTTTTTCCTCAAAAGAAAATATAATGTTATGGTCAAAATCAAAATGGGAGACCTTATGAAAGCATTCGGTAAAAAGATCTTAACCGGCATAACTGCCCTTTTCATCACTGTTTCAAGCATTCTGGCTTCCACAGGCACAATTGTTGCGGCCGATGAAACACGTCCTGACGATCCCAACGACGGCATCGTCACCGCTTCAGAGCGCAAAACTGACCTTTTAAGCGAAGTTCATGAGGATGCTCCTGAGATCTCCGCTTCTTCTTATATTCTTTACGATGCCACCAGCGGCACTATCCTTTTGGGCAGTGATTACGACGTCCAGAAAGAGCCTGCCTCAATGACAAAGGTCATGACTGTCCTTCTGGCATTGGAGCGTCTCGACATGAACGAGACCGTCACCATCACTGAAGAGATTGCCGAAGCAATGGACGAGATCACTTCAGACTATGTTAAGCTCGGCCTTCAGGAAGGCGAAGAGATCAGCGTACAGGATCTCATTTATGCTGCAGTCCTCAAGTCAGCCAACGATGCCAGCCT
>SVIZ01000015.1 GCA_015069205.1 Oscillospiraceae bacterium | reverse complement strand
GGATTGTCATATTAAGGTTAGGTTAAGGTTCGTGTGATTGTAGGTTAAGGTTGCTTTTGTAAGATAAACCTGCAAAAACAAGAAGGGGAGTAGGAGTATGAAAAAAGTTGTAGCAATTGTTATTGCAGCTGCGATGACTGTGCCTTTGTTGAACGGTTGTACTGCGGTAGCGGATGATCCGGTGGTATCAACCACTGAGACAACCGTAAAAGAGTTAGGTCCGGCCAGAGCAGAGGACGATTATTTCAGGTTCGTCAATCAGGAAAGATTCAATACTACGGAGATCAAGTACGGCGATGTCTCTTATGACTATGCTTTCAATACTGAACTTGTTGATGACCAGATCGAAGCGGTAATCGATGATGTCGCAGCCGGCAGCGGTTATGTTAAGGGAAGCGAAGAAGATATCATCAAGCACGCATATGATTATTATCAGGCATATGATTTTGAGAACGAGCCGATCCCTGAAGATCTAATGAACGTGATCGACAGGATCGACAATGCCGGCTCGGTTGATGAGCTTCTCGAGATCGATGCGATGCTTGCGAGAGATTACGGTATGAGCAGCATGATCGGTCTCGTTCCGGATATCAATCCTTTCAATCCGAATGAAAGAGTCATGACATTCGTTCCGCTTTCAGGCATTCTTGAAGCCACATTCGTTGATATGCGCGAAGATAATTACGCATTGAATTATGTTAAGGAAGATGCTCAGATCGTGCTGACTACGAGAGGCTACGATAAAGAGACTGCCGAGCAGTACGGAAAAGAACTTGCATTTGTGGCACTCGATATCTTCAGTGCGACAGATCTTGATATGGCTGAAGATGATATGATGACGTTCAAGTATTCAAAGATCGTTCCTGCTGATGAAGTGAACGGATATCTGAGCAATATCGATCTTGAAAAGTATATGAAGACAGTGGGCATTGATACCTCAAAGGTTAATTCTTACTGTGTGACAGATGAGGGCCAGCTTAAAGCACTCAACGACATTTTCGTTGACGAAAACATCAATGCTCTTAAGGCATGGGAATTATGCAATGTATATAACGCTTTCATGAGATACATTGCGCCTCACTATGAGCTTTTGCAGTCTTATGTAGGCAGGAATTATGCTCCGGAGCATGACCAGATAATAGATGAGATCTCCGCAAATTTCTCGAAGGAGACTGATCCCATCTATGTTGAGCGTTATTATCTTCCCGAGACAGATGCGGCATTAAGAAGTATGTGCGATGACATAAGGGAAGGTTACAGAGGACTTATCGGAGGAGCAACTTGGCTTTCTGAAGCAACCAGAACCGAACTATTAAAAAAGCTCGAAAACATCTCTTACATCACAGCAACAGGGCTTAAGAGACAGGATACGGCAAAGTATGCCGATATCTGCGGAAGCAACTACTATGAGCTTTGCATAAATTACAGAAGGCTGGACAGAAAAGAGCTCATCGATGATTTCAACAGCGGCAAACCTGTATCAAGAACAGAGTCAGACATGCCGATGCAGATGATGAACGCATGCTACGATCCTTCGGGAAATACGATCACGATTACGGCTGCGATCACCAACGCACCCTTCTTCGATAAGGATGCCGATTACTTTACAAATCTCGGCGGTCTCGGTGCGGTTATCGCACACGAGATGGGACATGCTTTCGACAGCAACTGCATTCTCTTTAATTCAGAAGGTGCATACGATCCTTCCTGGATAGCCCAGGCCGATATGGATGCTCTTGAAGAACGCAACGAGCAGGCAAAAAAATATTTTGAAGAGAACTTCACGGTATTCGGTATCTACCACGTTGACGGTGAGCAGACACTGGGTGAGAACTATGCTGACTTAGGCGGTGTTGAATGCATCTGCACACTCGCGAAAACAAATGAAGACAGAGTCAAGCTTTTCGAGAGCTATGCAACGATCTGGTGCGAGATCGCATCTGATGACGTTATCATCGATCAGATCGCATACGATGTACACAGTCCGTCGTATATAAGAGTTAATGCGATCCTTTCTACTGTCGATGCCTTCTATGAGACATACGGCATCAGCGAGGGAGACGGAATGTATATTGCGCCTGAAGAGAGAATTTCTCGCTGGTATTAATGGGGGATAGAAGATGAATATTGTACTAAAGAATTCACTGAAAAATATATTCGGAAAACCTTTCCGTACGCTGCTGGTCGTTTTTGCGATCTTCGTATGCAGCCTTTGCGCACTTTTGTGCTTTGACTTGAGTGACAGTATCACGAAAGTCCTTACAAACTTCATGGGAAACATCTCGAGAGCTGACTTCATCCTGATGGGAAACGGAAGTGATGTATCAGTGCTTCCTGACGGGTTTCCGGAAGCAGACACGATGAAGATCATCGGTAATTCAGAGATGCTCTATAAGCCGATCGAAGGCGAATACTGCTATGTCACAACAGAATCCTTAAGGATCTTCGGCCTTGATGTTGATGAGGCTGTCGATATGGAATTTATGGCACCGATCGATATCAAAGACGGCGAGATGTATGTTACCAGGACATTTGCCGAGACATACGGATATGAGGTCGGCGACAAGATCACTATCCATGACAGGGCAAAAGATGAAGTCGAGCTCACGATAGGGGGACTTCTTCCTGACGATAACAAGAACCCTCTTATCTACGGCAATACCGCGATCGTAAATCTTAACACGAGCGATATAATCTCCTGCGGATACAGGGAAGCCGACATCATCATGATCGATCTTAAGGACAACACCATGATCGAGGATGCGAAAAAGATGCTTGAAGAGAAGTATCCTGACGCAAGTATCACAGACCTGTTCCTGACAGATTCAGACATGGCTATGGTAGGTGAGCTCAAGGCAGTCTTCTATATGCTTTTTGCGATCACATTCCTTCTCGTTATCTTCGTAACGGCATCTATCTGCAACAGGATCGTCAGCGAGAGAATGTCTTATATCGGAACGCTCAGAAGTCTTGGTATGAGCACCTCGAGAACAGGAAGGATCCTTCTTCTTGAGAATGTCCTCTACGCTGTTCTGGGAAGCATTCCCGCAACTGTCCTTTATTCTTTTATCAGAGGACCGATCCTGGACCTTCTGTTCATTACGGATGACGGCACCGGCAATTCTATCCCGATCGAGATCCCGCCTTATCCGGCTGCGCTTGTTGCTGGCGTTATCATCGGTGCGGTCCTTATCGAATGCCTCATCCCTTTGAAGGCGATATTAAAGGCGCTCAAGACATCCGTAAGAGATATCATTTTCGACAACAGAGACACAGCATACAGATTCAGCAAATCAACATTTATCTTAGGTCTGGTATGCCTTGCAATTGCAATTGTGACATTCATCTTCAAGAAGAATCTCATCCTTGCAACTCTCTGCCTTGTATCATCAGTAGCAGCTCTTGCATTCCTTTTCCCGAGGATCTTGAAGCTCGTTACTGCCCTGATCAGGAAGATTGCCGACAAGTGCGAGAATGCTTCATGGTCACTCGCTGCAGTTGAGGCTATCTCACGTAAGAGCACTGTAGGAAGCGGTGTTCTCTGCGCAACTGCAGCTGCAATGTGCATCGTTGTTTACTCAGTATCAGGTGCGCTGACGGATTCCGTAAGCGATATTCCTTATGACTGTGATGTCGTTGCAGAAACAAGTGACAGCTACAAGTACTACACATATATCGATGACCTTGAAGGTGTGAATGATGTTGAGTTTGTATACCGCACAATGCAGGAATTCAGCATAGGCGATGAGGAAATGACAACGATTGCATACTTCTATGGTCTTCCTGATGGCGGATATGAGCACTTCTCAGGATTTAAGGATCTTCCCGCAACACTTGAGGAAGGCTCTGTCATCGTCGATAAGAAGTATGCAAACCGCAAGGGCCTTTCAGAAGGTGACACTATTAAGATCACGATCAATCCTTTAAGTGTACTTCCATTCGAAAGAGAGTATAAGATTGCCAAGATCACTGAGGGCAATTCCTACGACGGCGGCCTCGAAGCTTTGATCGTAAATCAGAATGAGTTCAAGGCACTCTTCCATGACAATCCGGGCATGGCACTTATCAAGTGCGAAGATCCCGATGCAGTAAAGACTTTGCTCGAGACTTACGGCAAGGGCAAATACGCCAGTGTAGATACATTCGCCGATATCGTTGAACAGCAGAATTCCGATAATGCAAAGACCGTTGCAGTAGTTACTGCGATCCTGGTCATCGCACTCGGCATGACAGCTATCGGTATGATCTCCAATCAGCTCCTGGGATTCGAGGGAAGAAAGAAGGAATGTGCGGTTATGCTTTCGACCGCAATGGGAAAAGGCAAACTCTCAGGTATTCTTCTTAAGGAAGTATTTATCGCTTCCGTCACTGCATCCGGTGTCGGTGTGCTGGTCGGAACACTTCTTTCATTCGTTATCGATTCCGCTATGGCGAACGCACAGAGCGTCGTTATGGAAGTGACGATCGACCCGCTTACAGTTTTGATCTTCTTTGCGGCTATGACGCTGGTATTTACAGGCACAGTCCTGTTCCCGCTCAAGAACCTCAGGAAAATGAAGATCGCTGAACAGATCAAGTATGAGTAATTTATGGAGGATAATAAAATGACTAAGATAATTGAAGTAAATAACGTAAATAAGTCTTTCGGTAAGAACGAGAACATCAACCACGTTTTAAACGGCGCTTCCATGAGCGTTGACCAGGGAGAATTTGTATCTCTGATGGGTGCTTCCGGTTCAGGTAAGTCCACACTCCTGTACCTGATCGGAGGCCTCGACAGAGACTTCCAGGGAAACATCTCAGTATGCGGAAGTGACATCGGCTCTTTGAAGGACAGTAAACTTTCTGACTTAAGACTCAAGAATATGGGATTCGTATTCCAGTTCTATAACCTTGTCATGAACCTTAATGTTTCAGACAATATTCTTCTTCCTCAGACGATCAACGGAAAGAGAAAATCTGAACTCAAGAAAGATCTCGATGAGATACTTGAGATCACCGGTCTTACGGAGAAGAGAAAGGCTATGCCTAATACACTTTCAGGCGGTCAGCAGCAGAGAGTAGCGATCGCAAGAGCAGTTCTCGGCAACCCTTCGATCATTCTCGCTGACGAGCCTACAGGTAACCTCGATGCAGCTTCAACAAAGGAGATCATGGAACTCTTCCAGAGACTTAATAAAGAAAAGGGAATGACCATTCTTCAGGTAACACACTCTGAGCAGTGTGCAGAATACGGTACACGTATCGTAAAGATCGAAGACGGTAAGACCATCGGTTAATAAGTTACCCCTCACAACACCAAGACATAGATGCAGAAAGCAGCCCGTAACCCTCAGGGCTGCTTTTTGTCTGAAGGTACATTGCTGGCGCGACTGGTATAGTGCCTTAAATTGCCAGTGCTAAAAACGGACACGATTTATATGAATAACATGTCCAAATATGACAATGAATAACCCGGAGAATTATAAGGCATCAATTGCAAACTTGACAATGTAAAGATAGACGTTATAATCTCGAAATAGACAGTGTCTAGATTGGAGATGTCATGAAGAATAAATTGTTAGTTGCTGCAATAGTAATAGTGGCTATTCCGCTGCTTCTGCTTCTTGCCTGGCTCATAATGAGTCCGGGAAAGATAAGAACTTATTCAGAGCCAAACAGCATATCCGAGAAGTTCGTCATGGATATAAATGGTGCTCCGAACGGATTCTTTATCAACAGTAAGGATATAAACAATCCCGTATTGCTTCTGGTATCCAGTGGTCCCGGAACAGACGATTATGTATTTACGGATAAATATAAGGACATGCATATCGAAGATGAGTTTACGGTCGTATATTGGGACTACCGTTATATGGGCATTGCGTATAACAAAGACTTCGATGTGGACAGTGTAAATATCGATAATCTTCTTAATGATACGTATTCAGTAACCGAGTATCTGAAAGAACGGTTCAATAAAGATAAGATCTTCATCATGGGATTCTCTGGCGGCAGTCATATCGCACTTATGGAAGCACAAAGGCATCCGGATAATTTTTACGCGTACATCGGTATGTCGCAGTGCGTTACCGACTCTGAAGAAAACGATACGATCATGTATCAGTTCATGAAGGATGTTTTCGGGAAGCGGGCAGATACTAAAAATCTTAAGAAACTTGAAGATTCTGTCGAGCATCTTGACAGTGGTAATATTAAGTGTAAGGATTGGTATGTATATGTTGCTCTTCTTCATGAAGCCGGCGGTGGAACGATCTATAACCAAAGTGAATTTGAAGGTATCGTCTGGCCGATAATTACATGTAAGTGTTATACGGTAAAAGAGAAGATCAACTACGTTACTGCAATGAAGAAGTATCGCATGACTCCTCTTTCTGATGAGCTTGATGATTTCGATTACAGACAGAGCATTACAAGTATTGATGTGCCGGTGTTCTTCATTAGTGGTGAATACGATTACAACTGTCCTTGGGAACTTGTCTGTGAATACTGTGATGTTATTAATGCACCGCAAAAAGGATTCTATAAGATCAGCGGAGCTGCACATAGTCCTTTGTGGGAGAATCCTGAAGAGACAGAGAAAGCATTAATTGAGATTAAGGAGATGACGTTAAATGGCTGACAGTTACCATCACGGAAATCTGAGACAGGCATTGATCGATGCGGGAATCAAGATAATAAATGAGAGCGGTGAAGAGAGTCTTTCTCTTCGTAAAGTTGCAGCGGCATGCAATGTATCTCATGCGGCGCCCTACGCTCATTTTAACAGCAAGGAAGAATTGATCGAAGCGATAAAGAGCAGCGTTACCGATCAGTTTATGGAAGAGCTCGAAGCAGGTGTTGCAGAGTGCGCAACTGCTGAAGAAGCGATCCTATCGATGGGCAGAACTTATCTTACTTTCTTCAGCCGCAATCCTGATTATTTTGTGTTCCTTTTCGGTAAGCAGAATATCAATGCGCACCTTCAGATGAATAAGGATTATAAAAACGATTATCCTCCGTTTGTTTTGCTTAAGCGGATGTACAGACTCTATCTGGAAGAGAAGGGAATTGAGAAGTCTTTTGAAGAACAGGAGATCGATCTCATTAAGATCTGGGCGATGGTTCACGGCATGGCTTCTATCGCATGCATGAAGGGCGTTAAGACTTCATTTAAATGGAACGACCCTGACGAGAGGTTATTGGTATAAACAGGAGGAAACTGTTATGGGTCTTTTCGGATCGAAGAAAGGTAATGCCGGACATTTAAGTTCTTTCAGTTACAGTCCCGGTTACTGCGATATGACAGGTGAGAGCCACAGCTGTGAGCTCAAAAAGAACGATGCGGGTGAGTGGGTATTCATCTGCAGAGACCGTGATGTGCATTCAGATCCGTTTACTATCCTGACCTATTCTGTTTCATCCGACGGTGCGACCGGATTTGAAGAATACATTAAGAAGATAAATTTCATCTCGCTCTCGAAAAGACTTAAGAGCAATGAATTCGTTACTGACTACAGCCCATGGCACTTCACTGTTGTTTTCGACTGTTCTGAAATAGGCGGCAGCAGTTACGATGATTACGGTATTTCACAGTACAGGGTTTATTCACCAATGGACCAGAAACTGATGAAAGAAGTCAAGGAAAGATTCTATGCCCTTAAGGGTGAACTGATCTCCGAAACGACAGAAGATGACTGATAATTTATACTTGTTAGGCTGTCTGTTGTTTAGTCAACATTTTTGCATGTAATTGTTTATTGGATTGTCCTGATACGGCTGTAATAATGAAGCCGGAAGAAGAAATAAAAATGCTTAAGGTTTCATAAATGGAAAGAAGGGCAAGAAAATGAAAAACATAACAAGTAAGCTTATTGCACTCGGACTTACCGGTGCACTCGCGGTAGTAAGCTTTACCGCATGCAGCAAGGCAAAGGAAACAACAGCTGAAACAACAGCAGATACGGTAGTTGAGAAAATGAGCGGAGACAAAAGAGTAGGCGGATGGTCCGTTCCTCAGGATACAAAGATCACAGAAGAGGAACTTAAGATCTTCAACAAGGCGATCGAAGGACTTACAGGTGTCGGTTATGAACCTGTAGCCTATCTCGGTTCCCAGGTTGTCGCAGGAACAAATCACTGCTTCCTTTGCAAATCCACAGTTATCTATCCTGGAGCAACGAACCGCTATACACTAGTCTATATCTATGAGAAACTTGAAGGAACCGAAGAGATACTCAACATCGCCGACATAGAGCTTCCGGGAGCCGGAGATGCAGACAGCAATCCGATACCCGGCGGATGGTCTTATGCAGATGATCCTTCAGTCGACGAAAAGACAGCATCTGTAGTTGATAAAGCAACTGAGAAGCTCTTAGGTGCTGAATACGAGCCCGTCGCTTATATCGGCAGCCAAGTCGTTGCAGGAATGAATCATGCGGTCTTATGCAGGATAACCGCAATCTCTCCAGATGCAGAGGACGGATACGCACTCTTGTACATCTACGAGGATCTGAATGGCGGAGTTGAGGTGCTGGAGATCAACGAGATTACACTTTCGATCGACGCATAATAAATATACGGAAGAAATCTAACAAATTCCCTCTGTTTTGTGGTAAAATTTCTTTAACAATTTGGAAGGCTATTTGCTTTTCCTGTTAGAGAGATCGGGTAATCACAACAGGGGGAATCATTATGAAGAGATTATTGGCACTGGTACTTGTAGGCGCAATGTCACTGGCATTGTTCGGATGCGGCAAGAAAGATTCCGGAAGCGGTAAAAACCGTGATGAAGATGATAAGCCTAAGGCTACGACTGAAGAGGTAGAAGACGACGAATACGGAGATGATTCCGGAATCGGTTTCTCACAGAAAGGCGAGAAAACCGCATTTTCAGTAAGTGCTGATATCGAGCTGACACAGGGTGCTTGGATGGGCTTTATTCCCGGTACAAAGGGCTACAAGGATGAAGAGGAAGCAGATGAATACGATGTCCTCTATACATATATCGAAAACCCTGAGAAGAAGGATTCTGAAGACTATATCTTCCAGTTTGATAATGATTCCATTGGTGCACTTGAAGACGGAGATTACATCATTGTCCTTTGTGATGACGATGACAACGGAAAAGTCATGCTTTATTTCCCCGCAGTTATCAAGGGTTCAAAGGTAACCTGCGATTTCGATAAGATCGTTATCAACTGATAAGGCACGAGTCTTATGACCATTCTCAAAGCCGTACAAGATGATCTTCAGGAGATCCTGGCGTTGCAGTATCTCGCTTATCAGAGCGAGGCGGCTTTGTTTGGCAATAAAGATATTCCGCCGTTGAAGGAAACGATCGAAGAACTGACTGAAGAATTCAATAAGGGCACGATCCTGAAACTGGTAGAAGACGGTAAGATCATAGGTTCTGTCAGGGCATATGCGAAGAACATAACTGCATATATAGGAAAGCTCATGGTCCATCCTGATCACAGGTGCAAAGGCTATGGAACGCTGCTCTTAAATGAGATCGAGAAATGTTTTCCTGACTGCAGGTTTGAACTCTTTACGAGCACGAGAAGTGAAGACAATATCCGTCTTTACCAGAAGCTCGGTTACATAATATTTGACCGCAAAGAGATTACTGACGAGCTTGTTTTCGTATACTTGGAAAAACAGTAACTGTCATCCGGCTTTTTTATAGATAGTTCCGTCGTAGGCGAAAAGGACATAGATGTATTCGTCCGTGCCTTTGATGTCCCATACGAACTTGGGGTCTTTTTCCTGGTCATTCTTTATATAAACGACTGAACCGAGATAATGGCCTTTGTCGGAAGCCGAGTAATCATTGGCGTAGTCTTCGACATAGGTGACGCCGTCAATTACGATCTCATCGCTATCATATCCGTTGTATGTGCCGATAACGTGATTAATGTCGTAGACGAATTTGATTCCTGCAGCGAGAATTATGCAGGCGATAGAAACAGCGATACAGATTGCAACCCGTCTTCTGTTGCCGCCGGCCTTAACACCCTTAATGAACAAGATTATGGGCGGTACTACCAATGCGGCAAATAAAGGTGAAAACAGAAATGTAAACCCAGATGAAAACATAATTCCTATTTTTTGATATTAAACGTCTTCGTAAAGAATGTATCCGCCGTGTCCGTTTTCTCTTATCTCCAGGTCGGAAAGTGATGCGCCCAGCATCATCTCACGGGTGTATTTCCCGTCAACCTCATAGGTGTATCCGTCTTTGTCAGTGACATTGAAGGTGAGGGAGAGTTCAAATGTCTCGCCTGTAGTTGCCATGTTCCGGAGCGTCTGTTCCGTAAATTCGAAGTACAGCAATTCACCTTTCTTAAACACGCTATAGTCAGCATTTCTTGTGCCTCCGATTGAATTGTCCTCTCCGTTGATCTTAAGCACGTAGTCTACGCTTGTGATATTTTCTGCATTGCATACGACTTCGATCGTTGCTGCGGGAAGCTCGTAATGGATACCGGATGAACCCCATGATTCAAAACTGCCTGACCTGATGTAGGAGGGAGTATAGATATCCTTGTTCTTCGTGTCTGTTGCCCTTAAGAATTCAGGCTGGTCCATGATGCCGCCGACGTGCTTGATCATGAGATAGTTATCGAGAGGATCTTCATTAAGTGAATAGATGCGTGTGTTCTTGTCGTCGTCCATGTAACCGACGCATTCTCTGATGGAGTCATCAGACATCTTATCGTTCAGTTTTCCAAAGTAGGAATATGTCCTTCCCTGATAATTGAACAATGTCTCTCCCTGGTCTCTGTCGTAGGAACTCTCAATCGAAGTCGCATTTGGAGGGAGCTCCAGGCTGCCGTTATCCCTGTTAAACATTGAACAGCCTGAAAGCAGTACCGCTCCGCACAAACTCACTATCAAAACCTTATTCCATTTCATTTTTTTATTCCCCGCTAATCCCTTTGCACTTGTTGTGTTGAAGTAATGATACACCTCAAAAACTCGTTTTGCAACATAAATTTATCGCAAAACAATAATTATTTGTTGTTTGACTTGACAAAAGAACTTTGCTGTTTCCGGGATATAAAGATTAATTTATACACGCACGGGAACAAAAAAGACTCATTTTCTACAATGCTTATTCATAAGTTGCGTTTATAATCGTCTTATAAGGAATAAGGAGGCTGTATATATGCAACAGCGAAAAGGTATCTCCATTTTAGGTTACGGATGCATGAGGTTTACAAAGAGCGGCCCCGGAATCGACTTTGATAAGGCCGAAAAGGAATTCATGCGTGCGTTCGAACTCGGAGTCAATTATTACGATACCGCATATATCTATCCGGGAAGTGAAGAACTCGTCGGCCGCATAATCGAGAAGAACGGCATCCGCGACAAGATCAATCTCGCTACCAAGCTCCCGCAGTATCTCATCAACAACCGTGCAGGTCTGGATAAATATTTCAATGAGGAATTAAAGCGACTCAGGACTGATTATGTCGATTACTATCTCATGCACCACATGACGGATTTCCAGCAGTGGGAGAAGCTTCAGGCACTGGGTATTGAAGAGTGGATCGCAGAGAAAAAGAAGAGCGGCCAGATCAGAAACGTCGGCTTCTCTTTTCACGGTGACACAGCAACGTTCAAGAAGATCCTGAACGCATATGACTGGGACAGTTGTCTTGTCCAGTATAACTATTTCGACGAGCACACACAGGCCGGCCGCGCAGGCATTCAGGCTGCTGCCGAGAAGGGCGTCAAGGTGTTCATCATGGAGCCCTTGCGCGGAGGTAAACTTGTTGACCTTCTTCCTGAAAAAGCCAAGAAAGAAATTGCCAACGAGCGTCACGGAAGGACACCTGCCGAGTGGGCTTTCAGATGGCTCTGGGACCAGCCCGAGATCACATGTGTTTTGTCCGGCATGAACTCCATTGCGATGGTTGAAGAGAACTGCCGCATCGCATCTGAAGCCAAAGCAGGAGACTACGGCCCTGAAGAAAAAGAATTCATCGAGAAGATCAAGTCTTACATTATCGAGAGCACGAAGGTAAACTGCACCGGCTGCAGATACTGCATGCCCTGTCCCAAGGGTGTCGACATTCCTACGATCTTCTCTTGCTATAACCACATGTATTCCGAGAACAAGAGCTCCGGCCGTCTCGAGTATTTCCAGACGATCGGCCTTCGAATGACACCCGCCGATGCCTCGCTCTGCGTTAAGTGCGGCAAGTGTGAGAAGCATTGCCCCCAGAGCATCCCGATCAGGGAAAAGCTCGTGGAAGCAGACAAGCATCTCCGCCCCTGGTGGCAGAAGATCTACCTCAAGGCTGCTCGCCGTGTCATGGTCGGAAAGAAAAAATAAGACAATCACCCGTGCTGATTAAATTCAAATTAACCATTGAAACGTGACATCTTTTCATAAGCTCACGCGGGCACATTGCTTTTGTATCTGCAAGGTGTTACTTTATGCTCAATAGTTCTGAATGCGGAAGGTATTTCCTGACGCGGAAGGCTTTAAGTAAATTTTCATACTTAATTGCTTCAGAACCTTGTTTGCGTTAGAGGCGCAAAAGGAGGTCAAATGGAGACGAGAGTTGCAATTATCGGCATCATTGTCGAGAATCCCGATTCAGTGTCACAGATCAACGACATCCTCCATGAAGTGAGGGATTATGTCGTCGGTAGAATGGGTATTCCTTATCGTGAAAGGAATATCTCCATTATCAGCGTCGTCGTCGATGCGCCGGAGAGCCTGATAAGTTCAGTGTCAGGCAAGATCGGCATGCTCGATGGCGTCTCGGCCAAGATCACTTACTCGAGATTGACCAATGGCATCTGATGTTCAGAGCGTATTAGAAAAGCTCGTTTCAGACGGAAATATCACCCGCGAAGAGATCATCTTACTTCTCGAAAACCGTAACGGAGAAATA
This sequence comes from Oscillospiraceae bacterium, assembly GCA_015069205.1. GTDB lineage: Bacteria > Bacillota > Clostridia > Saccharofermentanales > Saccharofermentanaceae > Saccharofermentans. Next base: position 28,800 of record SVIZ01000015.1, on the reverse strand, counting down.
CAGTCTTATCTGGCTCAAAAAGCTTCAGCGGTTGCAAAAGAAAACTATGGCAACAAGGTCTTTGTAAGAGGTCTTATCGAGTTCACCAATTACTGTAAAAACGACTGTTATTACTGCGGCATAAGATGCAGCAATAAGAATGCATCCAGATACAGGCTTACCCGTGAAGAGATACTTGAATGTGCTTCCCACGGATACGATCTGGGTTTCAGGACGATAGTCATGCAGGGCGGTGAAGATCAGTTTTACAAAGACGATCTCATAGCGGATATCGTAAAGTCAATTAAGAGTGAACATCCTGACTGTGCAGTCACATTGTCTATCGGCGAGAAGAGTTTTGAATCCTACAAAAAGTTTTTCGATGCCGGCGCGGACAGATACCTGTTAAGACATGAGACAGCAGATGCTGAACACTATGCAAAACTTCATCCGTCTAATCTTTCTTCAGAGAACAGAAAGCAGTGCCTTTTTAACCTCAAGAAGATCGGATTTCAGACAGGTGCGGGATTCATGGTCGGTTCACCTTATCAGACAAATGAGAACATCGCTGACGATCTTTTATTCCTGAAAAAACTCGATCCCGAGATGATCGGTATCGGTCCGTTCATTCCACATAAGGAGACTCCTTTTGCGGACATGACGGCAGGCACGCTCGAACTCACGCTTTATCTGCTGAGCATTATCAGACTTATGCTTCCGACAGTTCTTCTGCCGGCAACAACGGCGCTCGGCACGATCGATCCCAGAGGAAGAGAACTTGGAATACTTGCAGGAGCAAACGTAGTAATGCCGAATCTGTCGCCTGTAAGCGTTAGGAAGAAATACGATCTCTACGACAACAAAATATGCACAGGAGAAGAAGCTGCCGAATGCATGAACTGTCTTAAGAGAAGAATCGAAAGTATCGGCTACGAGATCGTCACCGACAGAGGCGATAATGTCAGATACGTTAAAGAACATTAAGCTTCAACATCACATCGATTTATTTAAGAAAGAGGTATGGAATATGTACGATCCTAAATCATTAAAAGCAGAAGAATTCATCGACAACGAAGAGATACTGGAATCTCTTAAGTATGCAGACGAGAACAAGAGCAACGTCGAAGTCATCGACGCCATCCTCGAGAAGGCCAAAGAGCGCAAGGGCCTTTCTCACCGTGACGCATCAGTTTTGCTCGCATGCGACATCCCCGAAAAGAACGAGGAGATCTACGCACTTGCAGAGCAGATCAAGAAGGATTTCTACGGCAACAGAATCGTTCTTTTCGCACCCTTGTATCTTTCCAACTACTGCATCAACGGATGCACATACTGCCCTTATCACGGCAAGAACAAGACCATTCCGAGAGTTAAGCTCACACAGGAACAGATCAAGGCTGAGGTTATCGCATTGCAGGACATGGGTCACAAGAGACTTGCGATCGAAGCAGGTGAGGACCCGGTAAACAATCCTATCGAATACATCTTGGAGAGCATCAAGACGATCTACTCGATCAAGCATAAGAACGGTGCGATCAGACGAGTAAACGTTAACATCGCAGCTACTACAGTAGAGAACTACAGAAAGCTTCACGAAGCAGGAATCGGAACATACATCCTCTTCCAGGAAACATATCACAAAGAGTCTTATGAGGTCCTTCATCCGACAGGACCCAAGCACGATTACGCTTACCACACAGAGGCTATGGACAGAGCGATGGAAGGCGGCATCGATGACGTCGGACTCGGCGTTCTCTTCGGACTTGATAAATACCGTTATGAATTTGCAGGTCTTCTCATGCATGCAGAGCACCTTGAGGCAGTTCACGGCGTAGGCCCCCACACGATCTCAGTTCCCCGTCTTTGCCCCGCTGACGATATCGACGTAAACGATTTCTCCAATGCGATTGACGATGATATTTTCGCGAAGATCGTAGCATGCATAAGGATTGCAGTTCCTTACACCGGCATGATCGTTTCCACACGTGAATCACAGAAGTCCAGAGAGCGTGTTCTCCACCTCGGTATCTCACAGATCTCCGGCGGCTCCAGAACATCCGTCGGCGGTTACACACACGAGGAAAGAGTCGACGAGACAGCACAGTTCGACGTATCCGACACGCGTACTCTTGATCAGGTAATGAAGTGGCTCATCGACATGGATTACGTTCCTTCATTCTGCACCGCTTGCTACCGCGAAGGCAGGACCGGCGACAGATTCATGGCCCTCTGCAAAGCAAAGCAGATCCAGAACTGCTGTCTGCCTAACGCCCTCATGACACTCAAGGAATACCTCGTTGACTACGCATCTCCCGAGACACGTGAAGTCGGCGAAAAGCTCATCGAGAAGAATATTCCTGATGTTACTAACGAGAAGGCACGTGCAGTTCTCCGCGACAGACTCGTTGCGATCGAGAATGGTGAGCGCGACTTCAGATTCTGATCTTTCGAAGGAACCCTCATTGGAAATCTGAACTTGAAACAATAAACAGAGGTTAATTATGGAACGCACACACATCGCTTTTTTCGGACGCCGCAATGCCGGCAAATCGAGCCTTGTAAACAGGTTTACTTCACAGGAACTGTCGATCGTATCTGATGTTGCAGGTACGACGACCGACCCTGTCAGAAAGACCATGGAGCTTCTTCCGTTGGGACCTGTCGTGATCATCGACACGCCCGGAATCGACGACGAAGGCCAGCTCGGTTCGCAAAGGATCGAGAGAAGTCTTCGTGTGATCGACGAGACTGACATTGCCATTCTCGTTGTAGATGCAAGTGCGGGTTTGGGCGACGACGAGAAGAGCCTGATCGATGCTTTCACCAAGCGCAAGATCCCTTATCTTGTCGTGTTCAACAAGAGCGATCTTGACGTCACCATTCCGGATGTTGAGAATTCAATGTCCGTTAGTGCTCTTAAAGGTGAAGGCATTGAGGAACTCAAGGAAAAAGTTGCAGTCATCATCCGTGAACGCAAAACACGTCCCCTTGTATCCGATCTCGTTGATGAAGGCGACCTTGTAGTGCTCGTCGTTCCCATCGACAAATCAGCGCCGAAGGACAGACTCATCCTTCCGCAGCAGATGGTAATAAGAGATCTTTTGGGCAAGGGCGCGATCCCTGTAGTCGTTAAGGATACAGAGCTTGCAATAGCTCTCGAAAAGGTCGGCAAGGTAAGGATGGTCATCACGGACAGCCAGGCTTTCGGCAAGGTGTCGAAGATCGTACCTACTGAGATTCCTCTTACATCTTTTTCTATCCTGATGGCAAGATTCAAAGGCATCCTCGGCCAGTCAATAGAAGGCGCGAACATGCTTGATAAACTTGAGAGCGGAGCAAAGATCCTCATCAGTGAAGGCTGTACACATCACCGCCAGTGCGAAGACATCGGGACAGTTAAGCTCCCCGGCTGGATCAGGGAATATACCGGCAAGGATTTTGAGTTCTCGTTTACTTCAGGACTTGAGTTCCCCAAAGACCTGTCGGGCTTTGATCTCATAATCCACTGCGGAGCATGCATGCTCGGCGAGACCGAAGTGGCAAGCCGCTACAGGAAAGCATCTGAACAGGACGTGCCCATGACGAATTACGGTATAGCCATAGGTAAGATGAAGGGAATACTTGCAAGGGTTATCGATTTCTGAATATGAAATTGCTAAAGGGATGCTATTAGCGGCATCCCTTTTTCGAAATCAGATATATTTACTTACTGAAATTCAAAAAACTGATTTCAGTAAGTAATTAACTCATCTCGATAATTTTATAGCAGCCATGTGTGCTACTTCGTGAACTGTATATTCGATGATAAGTATTGCTGTAATAAGGGCAAGCAGTCCCAAAAGGTAAAACTTTTCGCCGGTAAGGCTAAGCAGCCATTTCAGTGGCGTATCAGAAGGCGGGTAAGACAGGAACATGTAGTTCTGGCCTGTCCTGCTGTTAAAAAGGTATATCGGAGGAACCGTAATAAGCAGGAAAAGATATGAGTACCAGAAATGTCTGAAAGTTACATATATCTTTCCGCGGAATAGGAAGACTAAGGATATAAAAACGGTCAGTGAATGAGTAAAGAAGCAGAGCAGTGGCAGATAAGACCAGAAAGGTCTGTAGGTCCAGTCCGGGAAGATAAGTGCAGCAACGGAACCGGGCATGATCAGCACCAGGGATATCTCGGCAAAGAACGACTGGATCTTTCCTCGCGATAAAACAGCGATCAGGTTTACGAATAATCCGAGATTGCAAAGGTGAAGCGGCAAGAAGCCAATGATATCGCCTCTATCTCTTATGAGCAGGACATCCTGGACCACTTCGCCTGCAAGTGCTGCTATGGACAGGAGGATTACTGCGATGGAAACTTTCTGTTTTGACAGATTCCGCATGAACAGAAGCCCTGCAGTAATTGCAACAGCGATAAAAATGAGCATTCCGATGTGCTCGGGACAGAAGTGCCTGAATGAGTCCATCTGTAAACCGCTTTCTTTATTGATTGATTTCATTGTATCACTTAGATTTTACGCATGAAAACCTGCTAACAAAAATCAATAGCCTGTTGGCAGTTTTTTGCTCAGTTTTTCGCTCAGTTATTTCGAAAAAAAAGATGAGCAAAAAGCTGGTTTTCGGGCAAATCCATGTTTTTGCTCATGTAAAACACCCTAAACAGATGATCAAAAAACTGAGCGCCATTTTCGATGCAAGAAAAACGGAAACGAAGCATGAAAAGGACGGCAAAAGAGAACAACTCCAATAGCTGATACTACAACATTATTCCCATATTCCCGTCGCATTTTAGTCAATCGTTTTCATCAGTTAACATGCTCAAAGTGATATTTTTACATAGGGTTTTATACCTGGGATAATAACATAGAGGTAAAACAATGAAGAAAACGATACTTACAAAGGCTATCTCATTAGCGCTCTGCGCTTCCATGGCTGTATCTTTTGCAGCCTGCACGGCAAGCGGCACTAAAGAGACAGAAGAAGAGACAACTCTTATCTCAAAGCCTGAGAATGATGAAACTACTGAAACCTCTGAAGAGACTTCTGAGACTGCACCAGAGACAACAGCTGAAGCGACTACGGAAGCTTCAAACGAGGCTACGACTACGGAGACAACGGCTCCGAAGGTCAATCCTTATGAGAGATTCATTGAAGATTACGTGAATGCGATCAAAAAACAGCCGGATACATGGTATTACGGACCTGATTACGATGGTGATACCGTTATACCGCCGGAAGGCACGGTCGGACTTCTTGTCATACAGGACCGCGAATCTATCAGCTATACGCTCATGGACATCGATAAGGATGGTACGGATGAGCTTATTTTCGGAAGTACATGTGTGATGGGAGATGGGACCTCCTTTGTGAACGTTACCGGTGTTGTTGCCATGACCGGTGAGGATGAGTACAAGATCGTTGCGGCTGGGTGGGATAGAAGCACCCTCACTTATGCCGGCGGGGTCATGTTCGTTAACTCCGGATCAGGCGGAGCAGCCCTTCATGTTGACACGATCTATCAATATAACAATGTTACAAAGCAGATGGATACGGTATGTGAGCTCATTACCGAATATGAAGGGGAAGATGCTGACGGAATTCCGGTTCCGCGGTATTCATTGTTCGAAGGTGACAATTATCACTACAACGCGTCATCGGCTTATGAGAGCGGAGATGCCACCTGCCACGACGATGAAGCTCTGAACAGATATAACCAGATGCTGGATGCTTCCAGCAAGAACATGAAGGACATCCCGGAGATCGAGTGGAACAAAGTCCCGCTTAATTAAGGATTAAACACAGAAAATACAAGGCCCCGGACTGATCCGGGGCCTTTTTTATTGCATTCTTCGCGAAAAGGCCTTCTCCAAAGTAAATTTCCATTTTATTGATCAAAACAGATTGAAATGTGCTTCTATTCATATAATAATTATATAGAAAATTAAATTACTTTGAGGAACATGATGAAGACCAACAGAAGGACGCTATTTCTCACGCTTGGCGCGACATTTGTCTTGATAGCATTGCTCGTTACTTATACGTCAAGCCTGGTATATATATCGTCTTATACATATATCAACGAGTTAGGTAATGACAAGACTTCCGCCATTGCATCTGATCTTGAGAATTATCTGGAGAACGCAAGCTCGGTCCTCTGGATTACTGCCGATACGGTAGATCACATGGTCGCCAATGGGGCCACCAAAGAAGAGATCGTCGAATACATCACCCGTGAGTCAACTAATGCTGCAGAACAGTTCGATGACAGCTATACGGGCTATTATGGTGTAATTAACGGCGAATATGTAGATGGTGTCGGCTGGGTACCTCCGGAGAATTACGATGCCACAGAAAGAGACTGGTATAAGGATGCTGTTGCTGCAGGCGGTCAGACGCTGGTAGTATCTCCGTATGTCGATTCGCAGACGGGTGATGTCATTCTCTCATTATGCAAAGCGCTTTCTGATAAACAGAGCGTTCTGGGCATGGACCTCATGCTTTCAGATGTTCAGGAAAAAGTTGAAGACATAACGATCAACGGCAACGGGTATGCTTTTATCGTCGATTACGAAGGCACTGTCATTGCCCACCGTGACAGCAGGGAAAAGGGTAAGAATTACTACGAAGATCCTGACAAAGATGAGATCTACGATAAGATCATGAATGTCGATAAGGATAATTTCGAGATGGAGATAGACGGCAAAAAGTGCACTGTCTTTGTCGAAGATATCCTTTCACAGTGGCAGATTGCAATCGTTGTCGAGAACAGTGCGCTCTATAGGAATACTAGAAATGTCCTTATCGTAAGTGTGCTCATCGGAGTTGTTGTTTTCTCGTTGATAGCCGGTTTCTACATAATCGCTTACAACTACGAGCGCAAGGTCAACAGGCGTATGGAAGAGGTTAATGCGCTTGAGCAGAAGAGGGAATATGAAGCAAAGATCCTCATGCTCGAGAAGGCTGCTGCTGACAGCGCGAACAAAGCGAAAAGTGATTTCCTTGCAGATATGTCACACGAGATCAGAACGCCTATCAATGCCGTTCTCGGTATGAATGAAATGATCTTAAGAGAGTCAAAAGACGACCAGATCCTTGAGTATTCATCCAACATCAAGAGTGCAGGCAATACATTGTTATCGATCATTAATAACATTCTCGATTTCTCTAAGATCGAAGACGGTAAGATGTCTCTGGTTCCCGTTGAATTCGACTTTGCGGAACTCATCAGCGGTCTTGTTAATTCGATCAGTGAGCGCGCGCGTTCCAAGAAGCTCGGATTCCTTGTTGATATCGATGAATCAGTTCCGTCAAAGCTTTACGGCGATGACGTAAGGATCAGCCAGGTAATAATGAACCTTCTTACAAATGCCGTTAAATATACTGAGACCGGCAGCGTAACGCTTATGGTACGTAACATCGGAATCAATGAAGATAACGTCAAGCTCAGCTTTGATGTAATCGACACGGGTATCGGAATCAAGGAAGAAGATCTGGGCAAGCTCTTTGAGTCATTCGAGAGGATCGAAGAAAAGCGCAACCGTCATATCGAAGGAACCGGCCTTGGTATTTCAATCGTTACCAAGCTTCTTGACATGATGGACAGTAAACTTGATGTCGAGAGTAAATACGGTGTCGGTTCGGTATTCGGTTTTGAGTTGTCGCTCCGCGTAATTGATGCGACGCCCATCGGCAAATACGAGGAGAAGAGAAAGGCCGGTCAATACAACCGCGATGATTCCGACCGTCTCTATGCTCCTGATGCTAAGGTTTTGGTTACTGACGATAATGCAATGAATCTCAAAGTTGCAGTCAACTTCCTGAGGATCTTCGGCATTGAACCTGCCACAAGTTCTTCAGGCCTCGAGACTATTGAACTCATGCGGAAGAATAAGTACGACATTCTTTTCCTTGACCACATGATGCCTGTCCTCGACGGTTTTGAGACACTCAAGGCGTTGAAAGATGAAGAGCTTCTTAATGATACAAAGGTTATCGCTCTGACGGCGAATGCCATTGTAGGTGCTGAAGAAATGTATCTTAATGCCGGTTTTGACGGCTATCTGTCAAAACCTGTTACGATCGATAATTTCGAGAAGGCACTTAAGAATTATCTGCCTGATTATCTTATCTCAGACTCGAAAAGAGTTGTTGAAAAGCAAGAAGATCCTCACTCTCTTGATAAGATGCGTGCTCTCGGACTTAACGTTGATGCAGCTCTCGGATATGCCGGCGGCGAAGAAGACTTCTATCTGGAACTTCTTACCGACTACGCAAACAGCGCAGAAGAAAAGTGCGAATCACTTGATTCTTTCCTTGCCAATAATGATCTTAATAACTACGAGATCCTTATTCATTCTCTTAAGAGCACATCCAGGATGGTCGGTGCCGACGATCTGTCTGATCAGGCGAGGGACCTTCAGGATGCTGCAGGCAAAGAAGAGATCGAATATGTAAAGGATCATCATACTGTGTTTGTCAGGGACTTTAAGGCCCTGGCAGAGAAGATCCTGAACTGATTATTTATATCTCGGGATTGCTGTATATTTCCAAGTTCTCGAATTCGATCTTGGCTTTGGAATCGTAATAAGTCTCGGCTGAAGGTCTGGGACCTACGACCATGCTTGTCTCATTTAGAAGATCAATGTAAGAATCGTGTCTCTTGACGGAAAGTTTTGTGACCGGTCTTGTCAGAAATTCGAGGATCGGCTCGATTTTTTCAACGTTGGGTTTTTTATTTAGCATTCCCATAAAGAGCAGCATTCCAATAGAGGGTGTACAGACAAGAAGCACCAGCAAGAAGAAAAGTCCTGTGCCGGACAAAATGAATTTTATTCCTGCATAAAACAACGCTGCGAGTAATGCCAGGAATATAGCGATGACCAGAAGAACCAGAAGGGCATCTACTGTCCTGTGACCGATAAGACGCATTCTTCTCTTTGTCTTATCCACCGGCAGATAACCGTCTGTTTTCCCGGTCTGTCCGTTTACCGCGATCATGTAGTTTTTATCGTCATATCTGTAGTTCAGGAACCATACGGGATAGAGAGCATATGTATGCTCAAGATCGTAGGGCTTTACACCGCATGCACCGAACTTGATCGAATCGTAGCCGCTGAAAGACATCGCGGCAGTCTCGCGCCCGTATTCCTGCATACGCAGAATGATGCGGTCGCAGAGATTATCCGAAGTCAGATTGAATTTCTGGGCATAGAATCCCTGCAGGTAAGATGAATTGAATTCCACTCTCTGTGAGATGTCAAACGGCTCGATTGCTTCCATAAGGCCGTCGGCTATTTCGAGCGAACCGTCGAAAGGAACGTTGTTGTACTTAACGTCGAAGTCTGACATCAGGGTATATTTGTCTTTATAAACTGTACGCTGCTTAAAGCCGTCTCCTCTGGCACTGACTTTGCACCTGGAGCTCATTATCCAGAATGGAACGTAAATGCCCTGGATATTATTGAGATTGCTCTTATTAAAGTAATCGTGCGGCACGTATTTCTTTTCTCTCGCAAATTCAATGAATTTTTCTTTAGCTTCTTCTTTTGTTATCTTGAACGGGATAAGGTAATCAGGTCTGAACTGTTTTGTAAGTCTCCTGGTAATGATCGCGGGAGAGCCGCAGAATGAGCAGCATGTCGCAGAGGTGTTCTTGTCGGTAATAAGTTCCGCACCGCAGTTGTCACACACGATCGCACACTTGTCATCTTCTTTCTCACCGGCAGCGCCTTTATCGATCTCCGGGAGCAGGTTTAACAGCTCGAGTTTTTCCGGAGTATATGTGTTTCCGCAGAAACCGCATTTGAGCAGCTGTCCGACGGGATCGAAAACAAGCTTGCCTCCGCATGAAGGACACTTGGAGTCTTTTGAAGAATAGATATTCATATCTTCGGCAGGCATGCCCAACATAGTTAACCTCCCATATTCCATAAACCAATATTCCAATACTTATTATACTATTTATTTCCTGCAGAAAGAAAATCGCACAGTGTTGCTTGGTTCGGTTGAGTCTCATTCAACTGACCGTTGTTTGAAAAAGAACCTGATTAGCAATACGATATCATCAAGATGCATGCACGACTAAAACATTACGACAAAAGAAGGAGATATAAAGATGGGAAAGACAATAGGAAATAACATTAAATCTTTCAGAAAGAACAAGGGTTTTACTCAGGAAGAATTAGCGGACCTCTTAAGCGTTACGCCCCAGGCGGTAAGCAAGTGGGAATCAGAAAACAGCCTTCCTGATGTATCGATGCTGATCCCTCTTGCACAAGTTCTCGGAGTAAGTACCGATGCTCTTTTGGGATATGATTCGCTGTCAGAGAATGAAGCGGTTATAGCACGTGTCAGAGAGACTGTCGCAGGCATGGACAGCAGTGATGAAGGCAGGGCTCAAAGAGCACTACGCATAAGCGAATACCTCTCGACAGAGACAGCACTTAATCCCGGATGCTTCGAGATAATCAAGGACTTCGCAGAAGAGACGGCAAACCTCAGTATGTACGCTGACCCGGTCCTTGAAGGCGCATTCCCTGATGACATGGACCGCATCGAAAAACTCTATAAAGATGCCATCCGCAAAGGTGCATATCTTATCGGTCACTGCACTGATAAAGTGCTTATCGACCAGACGCATTATGCACTTGCATGGATCTACATTCACGAGAAAGATTTTGATAACGCGAGAGCGCACATCAATGTTCTGTCTGATATTTCCACTAACAGGATCAAGGAAAAGCTCAGCATGGAGCTGACGTTTTTCGAGAGCGGATTCGGAAAGATGAAGGAAGACATTGAAGCAAATTCGATCGTGTTGTTCGACCTAGTTGCCAGCATGCTCAACACTTACGGCGAGAACTACGGATGGTGGGGAGAAAAGGAAGAAGCACTCGAGATGTGCGAATGGTGCGAGAGGATCGTGGATGCGTTTGAATCAAGAAAAGGTGCAGTTGATATGAATCATTATATGAGAGTAAAAAGAAGCCTTGCCTTCTTCAAGATGGTTGCAGTCAAAAGAGCCGGTGACGACGAAGGAGCCGAAAAGCTGTATGGGGATTATGCAAAAGAAGTTGCTACGTCGGATCTGACTGACGAGCAGAAGCAGGTGATGATGGATCTCATGAATAATGACATCGCGCACTATGGAAAGTATTCACAGTGAAAAGGAAAATTAAACTCCTGATCTGATCCTGCTCACGTCCATGACATGTTTGCGGTCAGGATCCTGCATGACTTTGACCTTGCGGCCTGCTTTGACGGCAGGCTGCATTTGTCTGATATTCCTGACAAATATATCGCCGTTGTCAATTATTCAGAAAAGTATAGTATACTTTGTTATTGTAATTTCCGTACCGGGAGTCAGAATATCAAGGGTGGTCAGGTCTTAATGGTACTTGCTTATTATGTTTCAATGTGTGCGCTGTCGCTTGTATGCTGCACAATATACTTTTTCATTAAGCGCAAGTATTTTCCTTTCCGCTATGCAACCGTATTCATCCTGGCTTTTCTGTCGCAGTTTTGCTATGTTCTTCTCGCAATTTCCAAGGATGTCAGGGAAGCACTGATCATATATAAATTCCTTTACATCGGAGGATGCTTTTTGCCTTTGGCAGGGCTTTTCATGATCTTGTCCGTATGCAAGATCGAACTGCCGAAATGGGTGAGATTTATCCTGGTATTATTATCCGGTGCAACCTATTGTCTTGTTTTATCTGCCGGCTACAGCCCGCTGTTTTACAAGAGTGTCGACATCAAATTCAAAAACGGTGTTACCGTGCTTGTAAAAGATTACGGTCCGCTTCACATCCTTTTTTATATCGAGATAGGAATCTTCCTTGTTCTTACGATCTTTGCCATTGTTTACGGATGGATAGAAAAGCCCAACGCATCGAGAAAAAATCTTGTGATGGGCTCGTTCCTGGAGATCACTGCGATCATTGCTTTCTTCGTCGGAAGAATCTTCACAAAGGATATCGAGTGGATGGCATTGGCCGACCTGATCATCGAGATCGGGTTTCTGTTCATCATGAATAACATCGGTCTTTACACTGTTGATGATATGGTCAGCAGTTCTATTTTCGCTGACGGAGGATTCGGATATATATCTCTCGATTTCAAGAAGCGCTACTTAAGTGCGACTGATGTGGCTAAAAAGTTCATTCCGGAGATTGCAAATAACCACGCCGACCACTACATTGAAGATGAAGAATTGAGAATGCGCTTGGAAGGCTGGGTTGATGAATTTAAAGAAAATAACGCATCACAGAATCACACATTCAAAAATGGTGATACCGAATATTATGTCCGTGTAAGTTTCCTTTACGACGGAATGAAAAAGCGCGGATATCTTCTTGAGATCGCAAAGGAAGCTATTAATCATCCGGTACCTGCACCGGTTGAAACAAATATTTAATCAAACCACTGCTTTTCAGGTAGCATATGCTAACAAGTCTTACAAATGTTTTTTCATATATCAGGATTATTAGTACAAAATGTCTGTTTGACACCTTTTTTTCGAAATGTTAAATTCAAAATGTAATTCCCATGGGGGAGTAGCAAGCGCTCCGGCGTAGCAAGTCAACATCCTGGCATCATAGCCTGGCTTGTTTTAAATTGCGAGACTCATGTATAGCTTAACTATACATGTGTTATAAATTGCAAAACAAATTTACGATTAATAGCCCAAGTATAGTCCCGCTGTACTTGGGTCTTTTGTTGTTTAAAGGCTTTAGGGAATTGAAAAATCTATAAAGTCAGGAGAACAGCAGTATGGAAGGAAATTTCCTGGAGATCAAAGACCTCAAGAAGAGTTTTGGCACGGGTGAAGCAAGGCAGGATGTTTTAAGGGGCATGAACTTCACTGTCAAGAAAGGCGAGTTCTGTGTCCTTTTGGGACCCTCAGGTTCCGGCAAATCCACGCTTCTTAACATCATCGGAGGAATCGACACACCGGATTCGGGCTTTGTAAGCATCAGGGGAGACAAGCTCGAAGACATGGATGAAAAACAGCTTACGATATACAGAAGAAAGCATTTAGGTTATGTTTTCCAGATGTATAATCTCATTCCCAATCTCAACGTAAAAGAGAATATCGAAGTCGGCGCATACCTTTCAGACAAGCCTTTGGACGTTGAAGAAGTAATCACCACATTAGGACTTCAGGATCACAAATACAAATATCCGAACCAGCTCTCAGGCGGCCAGCAGCAGAGAGTCTCGATAGGACGTGCCGTAGTAAAGAATCCGGATATCCTCATGTGCGACGAGCCCACGGGCGCGCTCGATTACAAGACGAGTAAAGAGATCCTCTCTCTCATCGAAGACTGCAACAGCAAGTACGGCAGCACGATCATAATGGTTACCCACAATGAGGCGATCAAGTATATGGCAGACCACGTCATCAAGTTAAGAGACGGTGTCGTGCGCCATAATGACATAAACGACAAGAAGATTCCGGCTTCCGAGCTCGAGTGGTAAGGAGGACGGACTTATGAGAAATCCTTTGATAAAGCGGATTCCAAAAGAACTCGCTTCTGACTGGCATAAATATCTTGTAATCGTCCTTTTCATGGTAGGCATGATCGGTGTCATCTCCGGCATGTATGTCGGCCGTGAGAGCATGGTCTCCGCAATTAATGCAGGAAAGACCAAACTTAATCTTGAAGACGGCTGCTTTGAGTTATCGCACCGTGCCACACCCGGACTTCTCGAGAACATAAGCTCCGGTGAGAAGGCTGACGTAAGACAATACTTCATCGACAAGGGGTTTGAAGAAGCCGATAAGGAAGTTGCCGATGCGGTCGAAAAAGATCTTAATGAGCAGGTCTCAAAAGCAATAGAAGACGGCGTCCGCGCACAGTGCACGGCAATGGGTATAACTGATGAAGATGTGATCATCAGTTATGTTGATGCAGCCATGGAAGAAAACTTCGACACTGCTCTTGAAGAAGCAAGGAAATCAGATGAGTTCAAAGAAGCAGTTGATGAAGCATATTCCGAAGCTCATGAAGCCGTTATTGAAGCAGTCGATGAAGAGTGGAATGACATCTCTGAAGAATACAAACTCAATGACGATAACTTCAGACCGGTAACAGTTACCATCTACGAGCACTTTTACCGCAACGAGTCAGAAGATAACAATAACGACGGCGTTGAAGATGCAACCGTAAGGATCTTTAAGAGCGATTCTGAGATCGACCTCGCTTCGTTCGTTGAAGGTCGTGCGCCTGAGAACAAAAACGAGATCGCGATCGACAGAAACCACGCAGATACTGTCGGTGTGAAGATAGGTGACAAGATCACCGTAGGCGGTAAGGAATATGAGGTTGTAGGCCTTCTTTCTTACGTCAACTATTTTACGATGCATGAGTCAAATACTGACCTCATGTTTGACGCATTCGGATTCGACGTTGCAATGCTGACACCTGAAGCGTTCAATGAACTAACTTCAAGACTTCACTACAACTATTCGTTCCTTTATGACGTAAAGCCTGACGGTAAAGTTGCTCAGGCAGATTATTCGGAAAACTTCCTCAAAGCTCTTATCACACAGACGCTTGTTGATGATAATGAGATCAAGGATTACCTCCCGACTTATTTGAGCCAGGCAAGAAGCTTTGCCCCTTCCGATATCGAAGGCGATTCTGTAGGAACGGCGATCTTCTGCTACATTCTTATTGCAGTAATCGCATTTATTTTCGCGATCACGATCAGCAACACCATTGATAAGGAAGCATCCGTTATCGGCACTTTGCGCGCATCAGGATACAGCAAAGGCGAGCTTATCGCTCACTACATGTCCATGCCTGTCATCGTGACTTTGGCAGGTGCAGCGATAGGTAATGCACTGGGATATACGGTCTTCCGTGACATGGCGATCAAGCTGTATTTCAACACATACAGTCTTCCTCTTCCGGAAGTCGTATGGAGCCCTTCGGCACTTGTTAAGACAACAGTCATTCCGCTATTGCTGATGTTCTTTATCAACCTTTTCGTGATCGTGAAGAAACTTCAGTTAAGCCCATTGAAATTCTTAAGACACGACCTTACAAAATCAAGACGCACAAAGGCAAGAAGGATCCCTGCCTGGTCATTCTTAAGCCGCTTCAGATTAAGAGTATTGTTCCAGAATATGCCGAACTATGCTGTCCTGATCTTCGGTGTCATCCTCTCGGAACTCATGCTCTGCTTCGGATTCGGAATCATTGATTCTCTCGAAAATTACGGCGACAGAGCACCTGAAATGGTGTTCGCGGAATACCAGTATATGCTCATGGGATATAAGGACGAGGACGGAAATGTGATCGTTACTGACGAGGAAAGCGCAGAGAGGTTCAGCTGCACAAATCTCCTTTATCCCAAGGAGAAGACTTCAATGCGTGAAGGCATGGGAAGCGGCGGCGATGAGAGTGTAACCATATACGGCATTTCTGACGGCAGTGCATATATCGATCTTGCTTCGGATATTCCAGAAGGTCATGTATACATCTCGAGCGCATTCGGTAACAAGTTCTACATAAAGGCCGGCGACGTTATTACTCTACACGAGGAATACGAGAACAAGTCATATGAATTCACGGTCGACGGGATCGTTGATTATGAAGGCGGTATCGCGGTATTTATGGACAATGAAAGCTTCAACAGGACTTTTGATAAAAAGGATGGCGAATTCTCCGGGTACTTCTCAAGAAACGAGATAACCGATATCGACGAACAGGACATTGCGACAGTCATCACTGTTGAAGACATCTCCAAGGTCACAACGCAGCTGATGCACTCTGTCGGAGGATTCATGAATATCTTTAAGTACGCAATGATCATACTCGCCGCAGCACTTATCTATCTGCTTGCAAAGATCATAATCGAGCGTAACGAGCATTCGATATCCATGGTTAAGATCTTAGGCTTCAAGAACGGCGAGATCGGTTCTCTTTACATCGTTCCGACTGCTATAGTGGTAACCCTATTTACCGTTATCAGTCTTGGCATCGGCTACTTCTTGATGATCTTTATCTTTCATCAGTTCCTCATGCAGATGGACGGCTACTTCGCATTCTACATGAGACCTGTATCAATGGTATTGTCGGTGGTATATCTGCTCTTGGGCTATGCCTTCGTATCAGTTATCGACTTTATCAGGATCAAGAAGATCCCCATGGATGTCGCGCTCAAAAATGCAGATTAAGGCGGCCGTGAGATTCAGATAACAGCGACTTTTTTGTTGAAAAGCAACACACCGGCCATGATGTGTTGCTTAATCAACATTTCCCTCAAACATTGGTCATAGTATGCCCTGCGTATAGGTGTTTTAATGAGCTCAAGTTAAAACAACCACAAACAAACTTAAAACACAAAACAGGGAGGACATGAAAATGAAGAAGTCAATTAAGTCAAAGAAGGGTATGACACTCGTAGAGATCGTAGCAGTAATCGCAATCATCGTAATTCTCGCATCAGTAGGATATTACGGATACATCCACATCTTTAAGGGACTCCATCTCGACGAGTATTTCATTGAACAGACTACAGATGACCGCTTTAATTAATATCAACATATAAGGTCTCCGGGGTGTCTCCATGGGTGAGGCACCCCTTTTATGTCTGTTCCCAAAAAGTCTACTGAAGGTAGACTCCGGTTCGGAAATACGGCAAAAAGTATGGCATAGCCGCATCGGCAGCCGTATTTCTGAGTGAAACTTTTCGAAAAATGCGGCAAAAAGTATGGCATAGCCGCATCGGCAGCCGTATTTCTGAGTGAAACTTTTCGAAAAATACGGCAAAAAGTACGGCATAGCCGCATCAGCAGCCGTATTTCTGAGTGGAACTTTTCGAAAAATACGGCAAAAAGTACGGCATAGCCGCATCGGCAGCCGTATTTCCCAGTTCCCTTTATTAAGACAAATTCATATAATTTAATTATTCGTAAGATTTCACGCGGTGTATATTAGAGAGAATCATCTGATCAGGGTGTATGTATGGCGGAAAACCAAGATAAAAAACCTAAAAAAATAAGCAAATGGAAATTCGCGTTGACTATCTTTGTCACGTACTTTTTCAGGTCATTCATTTTCCTGACCGTCCCCGCATTGATCTGTATTATTTTCGGTGCATTCCGAAAAGAATTACTCATAGTCGGCGGCGTGCTTTTAGCAATTGATCTGTTCATTACCATCTTCTTTACGGTTAAGACTGTCAGACTTAAGGGCAGCCACGAGATGTTCAACGCGATCGTCAATGCTGCCAATGATGTAGATTCTTTAGACGATTCCTATGATGCCTTCAGCAAGCCCGATAAGGAAGATCTCTATAGTGAGAAAGCACATGAACTCAGAAGGGAATCAGCTTCTGCCAAATCTGTAAGAGAGGTTTTCGAGCTGTATAAAAAAGACATTGCAGACATGGCTCTTACAGATGAGACGTACACCGTATATATCAGGAAGGAAAAATACTTCTTCGATGATCAGATGCATTATGTGATCTCTTTTGACCGCATGCGTGAGATCAATGACGATATTGAGCAGCATATGTATATGGACATTCTCTTTGAGCCTGACAGATTTGAAAGCAGTACAGAGAAGTCATTTGAAAACGGCGTTGATGGCGACTCTGCAGAGTTTTTCGAGGCGGTCGGCACATACCTCGAATCAAATGAACTCATGGATCTTCCGGTCGACGATATCAATGTCGGCGCATCATATTGATACCTGGTAAATGAATGCAAGTCTGTTGGTGTTAGAGCTTTCGATCAGTTTTGTTAAGGATGGGGAAGTAATATCCGTCAGTTCGTCTCACATGCCTGATAATGGTATGGAAGCTTTTCATAATGTCAGAAAGGTTTTTAGAGACGCCTGGAGCCAGGGAAAGTAAGGCATCGAGATATAAGTCTCCTCAAGCCTGACGCGATTTTAATGTTTAGTTAAGGTTCAAATATCTTCCGGTTAAGGATAGTGGTTTAACATTAGCCCATATCAAATGTGGAGGATATTCAGGATATGAGTGATGTTATTTTAAGGATTAACGATCTCTCTAAAACATATGGCCCGAAGAAAGTTTTGGATGGCGTTTCTTTCAAGGTGGAAAGAGGGAAGATCTATGGTTTTATCGGCGAAAACGGAGCTGGTAAGACTACTGCGATCAGGGCGATAACAGGTTTAAGTCCGATCGAGAACGGAACGATAGAGCTTTTCGGGAAATCAGATAGTAAAGGCCTTGCTGAAGCAAGAAGAAAGATGGGCTGTCTTGTAGAAAGTCCTATTCTCGACATGCGCAAAACTGCAAAAGAGAATCTCATGCTCCAGGAACTTTTATACGGAAATAAAGATGCTTCCAAGGCAGATAAGATCCTTAACCGTGTCGGCTTAGGCGATGTTAAGAACAAGAAGGTCGGGAACTTCTCTCTCGGCATGAAGCAGAGACTCGGAATTGCCCTGGCATTGATCAACGATCCTGAACTTCTTATCCTAGATGAGCCCGTTAACGGCCTTGATCCGATGGGTATGGTAGACGTAAGAGAACTTCTGGTATCTCTTTGCAGGGATGACGGAATAACTATCGTTATTTCTTCCCATATCCTTGCTGAGCTTTATCAACTCGCAACGGATTACATAATCATTTCGCATGGACACATAATCTCAACACTATCTAAAGACGAATTGGATAAGCTCTGTACTACACACATCGTAATGGAAACGGAGCATAACGATGAGGCTATGAGTATTCTTACAAGTAACGGCATCGCTACTATGAACAGTGATGAGGGTTCGATAAGCATATACGGTAACGTTGAGACAAAAGAAGTTGCCCGTCTCATGTACGATCACCAGATCCTGGTTACACAGCTTACAAAACATGAGAGAACGCTTGAAGAATACTATATCGAACTTCTGGGGAGGGAAGCGTAATGGGCAGTTTGTTTAAATGGGAAATGAAGCAGACTTTTTCATCCAAATCCTTTTGGATACTGGGAGCTGCACTTGTTGCGCTTCCTTCTCTTTTGCTTTTGCTGACGCTGTTTTTCGCAGATGAATATTCAGGATATAATGCATTCCTCGAAGGACTTAATAACTATAACGCTTTTGTCATCTTCCTTATCGGCGTGTTCGCCGGAATACATGTAACAGGTGCGTTTGAAGGCCGCAAGATCCAGTCGGCAGTAATGGCAGGCAACAGCAGATTCAATATCCTTATGGCTAAGTTCCTGTCGTTCATTACATCCGTCGGCATCTACAGTGCTGTTGCCATTACAATATCTTCAGTAATCGCTTTTTCGATGCAGGGGATCAACGGCTTTGATGACGGTTTTGCAAGGGCAGTAATCGTAAGATCACTTGTCTTTATAGCAGTTGAGATCGCTTATTCCGCGACATGTTTCTTTGCTTCCATGCTTGTAAGGCATTTGGGAGGTGCCATCCAGATTAAAATGAGCGGCATTCTTGAAGTTGATCGCGCTTTTAATCTGGCGTTCCTCACTGAGGTTTTCTGCGGGTCTGGATGCTTCGTAAAGCGCGAGCATTCTTATGAACTTAAGATCACGGACATCAAGTCCGCCGTATGCATAGGGATTGATGTCGACGTTTCTAAGCTCTATGTGGTTAATGCCTTTTTCTTCCAGGATCTCAAGTGAATTCGGACCTCTAGGTTTGATCCTTACTGGATAGTAAAGTTCCGTCTGTGAAGTGATCAGACCATCGTTAATGTATTTCCTGATGCTGTCTGCATAAGCTTTTGTGCCGGTGTAATCAAGCACGGGTATGAACAGATTCCAGTAACCCAGTTCGCTGCAGCGGACAGAAGCCATGCCGAGGAAATCCGTTTTCCCTTTGACACCCTGTTCCAAAAAAGAACCGTCCAATACAGGTGAAGCAGACAAGAGTACGTTGATAATCCAGCCGTCGGATACGAGGTTCGATGCAAGATCCAGATAGATCCTGTCTTTAAATTCTCTTAACTGAAGATCAGACCTTGAGGAATCGTATTCTGCCATGATCAGTTCTTCGCCTAACGAGAAGTTTACATGTATGCCGCTGAACGTCATCTTGTATTTACCGTACATTTTTGCAAGGTAATCCCTGTAGAGCGTTTTGTCGTATAACGGACCTGTGAAAGTTGCAACCGGAATGTCTTCTTCATCTTTTATGTATGGCGGATTGGAAAAGTGCCATACATATTCTTTTTCCGGAAGATTGCGTAAGACTTCACGAACATGACGTTCGTAAGATTCGAGTTCGTTTATGGTGTCCTCTTCATTTGACGATACACCTGTATTTATCTCGATCTGGTTCTCACAAAAGTCTCTTACTATATATTTGTCGACAGGGAAGGGGTGAGGCGTATGTGCGAAAGTTCCGTCTCCCAGAACTCTGAGAGATTCTTTTTCCAAACCGAATTCGTATTTGGAGAATTTGGCGGCTACCGCAGGATCTTTGTAGTGCAACATATGGAGCTCCTTTATTGCAGTCAGATCTCGGCGTATGCCTTAATGATCTCGGTAAGTGTCTTTCCCTCAGAAAGCATCTTGAGCTTATCTTTTCCTGCAGAAGACAATCTGTCAGCGCGGTCGTAAACCGGAGACAGGAGTGACTCTTCGCCCAAGCCTCTTTCCTTAAGGCCTTCTTCTGATAAACTGACGATCCTGATGAGTAATGATCTCAGATCATCACGGTTTACAAAAGACGGGAGCTCTTTATAGCTGAACAGTCTTCTTAATTCATTTGCGTTATAGCTGTGTCCGTAGATGACTTTGTCATTGGATAAAATCTCATCCAATTCCGGGAGCTTAGATGCAAGACCCAGCTGGAATGCGATTCCTGCCAATGCTTCGCTGAATGGCTGCGTGCACATGCTCCTGTATTCGATCGTTCCCCTCGCTGTAAGATCAATGAACTTATAAGAACGCAAAAGCTTAATGTCTTTCTCGGCATCGGGCACGAACAGCGTCTTATGGTATTCGCCGTTATTATAGAATTCGCCTTCTATAAAGTTGCGCGTTGCATATTCGGTAAAAGGAACAGGGCGGAAGAAGATATATCTTTTATCTCTTTCAGCACAAAAGATGCTTGTCGTTGAGATGTAATCGACAAGAGCATCGATATCCGTAATATCAACATCGTATATGCCGATGTTGTGAGGATTTATGCCGTGCGTGCTGTATTCGCACAGCATGTCACGGGCCAGTATAAGATCAGGTTCGTCTTCGGGCATGTCTGAATTTGCAAACAGGACTGCTTTAAGCGGTTCGAGAAGTGAGAATACCCTGAGTGTTTCTGCAAGGTTTTCTTTCTTTACATCCAGCTGGAGCTGGGTCGCACTTGCAAAGGTTCCAAAGCCCGGATACTTATGAAATCCGCCGATCCTTTTCCATGCATCAGCTTTGCGCAGATACCCTTCAAGCATCTTATAACGGCCGCAGTCGATATAATCCTGTCTGCACTTTTTGTAGTAAGGCTGAATGCCGAGGCCGGTCAGAATGTGATTGTCTTTTTCGAGTTCTTTGTTGAATAGGCGGATGTATTCCTTGAGTCTCTCATTGACATCCAAAAGACTGCTTTCTTTGCCGAATGAGATCTCGAGATTGTTGTACGAACAGTCGAAAGAGAACAGGTCGCCGTTCTTCCCGTTCAGCGCTTCGTGATTGTAACCGCGGTTATCGAACTTGACCTTTTTGAGACCGAGCTCTTCAACAACGCTACAAAATGCCTTTCTGCTTACATTGTGGGATGTAGCTTCACCTGAGAGATTTACTACGGGCATCTCGATCTCAACGCCGACATATGTTTTCCTGTCGGCTTCGGTAGGCTTGATGTATTTGTCGTAGATTAATTCTCTTATGTCTTTCATAAGCTCACCCCACTATTAAAGTCCCGCATAAGCCAGATAGAGAGCCCTGATAGAGTGCTCGTCCGGAATGTATTCGCCTTTATGTTCCCTGCCTGACAGATATGGCTCTCCGTCCTTGTAAGATACGAGCGTCTTGAAGGGAAGGTGATCCCATGTTCCTTCTGACAGGGGATTGGTGGAAAAGATCGCGCCGTCCCCGGTGTGATTAACATACAGTGAATCTTTATAGTTGGTGTGAAGATAAGTCTGTTCACCATCGAAAAGGATTATGTTCAGTTTGTTTTTGGGAGAAAGTTTTGTGACGATGGCATCTATCACGTCAAATCTTTCCTTTGAGGTAAGCTCGCGGCCGGTATCATCTATTTTTCCGTTGATCTTGTCGATCAGATAAAGGAAGACTCTCTCGCTGTCCGTGTGTCCTTTTTGCTTATACGAGTAGATGCTTAAGTCATCGCTTTCGAATATCGTACCGTTATGCGCGAAAGTCCAAAGCCTTCCGGACTTGTCATAGCCGGAAAAAGGGTGGGAGTTGTTGTAGTCATCCATTCCTATTGTGGCAAGTCTTATGTGTCCGATAAGGTTCTTTGACTTACCGGTTTCTTTGATTATTCTTTCAAGGTTGCTGCTCTTATAAGCTGCGACGCGTTCTTTGTATATGAAGGATTGTCCGGCATCGAAAGAAGCCAGGCCCCAGCCGTCGGGATTATTTACCGAATGCGAGAAAAACTCGGTAAGCAGACCTGTGAGGTCTGTTCTTTTCTTGCCTGAAAAACCGAATATCTCGCACATATCTTAATAAATCCTTTAATTAAAATACCAACCAACTCAATAGGAATATTCTATGTATTTGTACTGTCCTCTGCCAATACAGAGTGCCAATTAAGAGTTATAGGTAAAACCTATAACTCGCGTCAGTGTTTATTAAGATACTCGTTGATCTTCTCGATATAGAGTTTTCCAAGTCTGCTCGGTACGGTGTTCTTACGGGTGATGTAACCGATCTGCATCTTGCTCTCGCTGTCGTCTTCGTCAGCTTTGAAGGGAATGGCAAGATAGTCGTCACCGTTCAATTCTTCACAGATGATTCCGGAGCAGAGCGTATAGCCGTTAAGGCCTACCATGAGGTTTAATATCGTAGCTCTGTCGCACGCTTTTATGATCCTTGAATAATCTTTTGTACTGAGTATTTCTTCTGCATAATAAAAAGACGAATCGCCCTGCTCAAAAGACAGACACGGATACTCTTTTAAGTCTTCAAACGTAATGGATTTCTTTTTCGCCAGAGGGTGGCCCGACCAAAGATAAACATATGCATCGCAGTTGATCAGCGGATGGAATTCAAGATCGGCTGCCCTGAGAAGTTTGCAGATCGCTCTTTTATTGAATTCACTTAAATAGATGATGCCGATCTCGCTCTTAAGATTTGAGACATCAGAGATTACTTCCTGTGTTCTGGTTTCCCTGATTGCAAGCTCATATCTGGATGTATCGTTATCTCTTACCAGTTCTACAAAAGCCTTTACCGCAAAAGAATAGTGCTGTGTGGAGACGCCGAACTTCTTTTTTAAATTCTTTGAACTGTCAAAGCGCTCGACAAGTTCTGAATAGTCGTTTATTACCTGTCTGGCATAAAGGATAAAATCAGATCCTTCGGGTGTCAGGGTAACGCCTCTTCCGCTTCTGATGAAGATGGAGATGCCAAGCTCTTTTTCCAGTTCCTTAACTGATTCGGTCAGGGATGGCTGTGAGACATACAGGACCTCAGAAGCCTTGTTGAGAGAACCGGCTTCAGAGATGGCGATGGCGTAGCTGAGCTGTTGCAGAGTCATGGCAGTAGATCCTTTTCTGATAATTTTTAAGCAAGTATAATACATTTTGCGTGAAAAACCTATCAAATTAGTATGATAATAACGCTGATTTCTTTAGGCAATTTCTATAAGACCGGTTTCATGGCCGGACCGGTGACATAAAATAAATCAAGTATTTGATATAATGATTGCGTGTAAATAGCCCTTTTAGTTAATCTTTGGAGAGATAAATGGACAGGCCGGTAACGACTCTTTTTATGCTGGTGTCAGTAGACGGTAAGATCAGCACGGGATCTACGGATAACCTGGATGTGGATAAGGATCTTCCCATGATCGAAGGTGTCCGGGAAGGACTCTATCAATACTATGAGATCGAGCAGACAACGGATCTGTGGTCGTTTAATACCGGACGTGTTCAGGCAAAGATGGGTGTCAATGAAAAGCCCGCCCCCCGCAAAACACCCGTGTCTTTTGTGATCCTGGATAACCACCATCTTACAGAACGCGGCGTGCATTACTTCTGTGAATTCTCAAAAGAGTTTGTTCTTGTGACGACTAATCCCGATCATCCCGCTTTCGGCATCAAGGCTGATAATCTTCACATAATCTTTCAGCATGAATTATCACTTGCGGACATGCTCAAGACTCTTAAGGCTGACTTCGGCTGTGAGCGAATTACGATCCAGTCAGGAGGAACTCTGAACAGCATGTTCCTGCGCGAAAAACTTTTCGACTACATAGACATAGTCATGGCTCCGGTGCTCATCGGAGGAAAGAATACGGCTACTCTCATAGACGGAGAATCACTCAGTGATGAATCTGAATTGAGTAAGCTAGGAGCACTTCAACTTGTGGAGTGCAAACAGTTGGAGAATTCATATATCAGACTGAGATATAAAGTCCTGAACTGATCAATACAAGGAAAACAGGAAATGAGCAAGAAAATTATCATCACAGTCCAGCACACAGAATCTGAACATCACATCAACGGTCACGCCGGTGCATGGGGTAACTGGAACTTAACTGAAAACGGCAGAAAACAAGCATATGAGACAGGTAAGTGGCTTCAGAACGAAGGCTGCGGTGAAGGCTTTGTAATGTACTGCTCTGACCTCGCGCGCGCTGCCCAGACAGCGGAAGAGATAAACAAAACCCTTCATCTGACACCCATAATGTCTGAAGCGATAAGAGAAGTTAATGCAGGCGAAGGCAATGGGAAACCATGGGATTGGTACAATGAACATAAGAAACCGGGAAGCGGATATGATCCTGATTACAGACCTTTCCCTGATGCTGAATCAGACCGTGATCTGTGGAACAGGGTTAAGCCATTTTACGACGAGATAATTGCAAGTCCGGACGAGAAGATCCTTATCGTATCTCACGGGTGCCTTTTGGGATTTTTGCAGGCAATGCTCATGGGATTTGATTTTGAAGACCTGAGGAAAGCAAGATTTTCCGGAAGATCCGGATCCATATCCAGGTTTGATATAAACGATGAGGGAAGAGTCACGGCGGCATATATCAACCGACGGGCCGGTTGAATGGGAGGATATATTTATGAAGAAATGGTATGACGAAGAATATGAATTCACGGTAGAAGTTACTAAACTGCTTCATAGTGAAACAACAGAACATTATTGCCGCAATGGGGAAGAAGTCGGTGATAAATATACCTGCACATACGGCTGCCCCGTAAATCAGGACGGTTACGGTATCTGCTCAAAGACAATGATGATGCTCTATCCTCTGATGGAAGCCATAAGAAGCGGCGGAGATCTCGAAAACCTGGGCGGAGACGGCAAATATACTAAGACAATTGTCTGTCCTGACGGCTGTGTAATGTTTAAGCTGACAGCAACTCCACTCGGAAATGAGAATTTCCACAAAGGCGGGTTCTGGACTTACCCTGATGAGACCGTTTGATTCTGAAGATAAAGTAAAGGAATAGCTCTTCACATATATAGAATCACTCTTATAATATATTGGGAGGGATAGATAAAATGAGTAACAAGGGTAAGTATAAGATTCCAAAGTCTCATGCGTTGTGGCCTATCTTGTGGCGCACTGTCGTTTTCCTGGGCATTATCGCAATGATATTCGCTGTCTTGAATATTCTTGCAGGATACGTAAGGGACTTCCGTTCCGAAGCTGATACTACTTATGTCCGCAATTTGGCAGATATAATTGATCATGGTACTGAAGCTGAAAGCGAAGAAGCACTCAATGCTTTATCAAGTGATGGCCATAACTATTGCATAATCGATCTTTATGGCGAAGTGGTTGAACATTCAGGCTCTATCTCGGTCAGCGGCTATAATGACAAAAAAGGCGAGTTTTATTCAGGCGATCTGAAAGATATCCTGGACGAGGCAGGAGTAGATGATGACATCCATAAGATCGTTTTGGATGCAGGGAGCAATTCCACTTTCCTTCTTGATGACTACAACACCAAGATAGATGCTTTTTCTGAAGTATATGATATGGCGCGCAACAATCCGGGCGTTCTGTTTGGCAGTTCCAGCGATGCAGTGTTCTCGTTCCCGTATTGGATTGCAGCACCGATGAGTGAGTCTTCACAGATCCTCATGGTCAAATCCATACTCACCGTTAAAGTAAAAGATTACACATATCTTGCAGCCGGCATTATCATCGCAGTGATAATAGCTTTCTTCGTATTTATCCTCATGATAGTCAGCGTCATCATGAATCTTTCCGCGAACAGTAAACTCAGAAGATGGCTTTACAGAGACAATATCATCAAAGGTCACAATTGGCTTTGGTATGCTGTGACAACACAGGATATCCTCTGCAAGAGAAAGAATGCTCATAAGACATATGCAGTCGTCGATCTTGTGTTCGTCAGATATAGAAACTTCGTGCTCTGTCATTCCGTAAAAGAGGCAGAAGCGCTCCTTCGTCAGGTAGTTCTTGTCATTTTCAAAAAACTCAAGAAGGGTGAGCTTATCGCTCACAGCACGGCAGCCGCTCTCCCGCTCTTTCTTGAAGTAAAGGATGAAGATGATGCAAGAGCAAGACTTCAGGACATCATCAGCACTCTCGAAGCAATTCCCTGCGGACACAGGCTGGCTTTCAAAGCAGGCGTGTATCTCGTAATACCTGCGCAGGAAAAGGTCGCCCTCAACCAAAAACATTATATTCCGGATATCGATCTCCTGTACAACAATGCATGTGCGGCCAGCCTTTCACTTTCAGAAGTTGCTGACTCCGGAATCGCATTTTTCGACAGCAATCTCGTTGATGAAGAAAAGTGGATCGACACCGTTACTAACCGTCAGCAGGCTGCTGTCAATAATGAAGAATTTCTCGTTTACTATCAGCCGAAATACGATCCGCGTACCAACGAACACATGGGTACCGAAGCGCTCATCAGATGGCAGACACCGGACATGGGTCTTGTGCCTCCTTACAAGTTTATTCCGATCTTCGAAGATAACGGCTTCATCACTCATATAGATGACTATATGCTGACACACGTTGCGCGTAACCAGGCCAGGTGGCTCCATGAAGGCCGCAAGTGCGTCCCTATTTCCTGCAACGTTTCCAGAGCTCATTTCGGTACTGAGAATCTTGCCGAATACATCTGCAATCTGGTCGACAGGGAAGGATGCCCCCGCTCACTCATTGAGATAGAGCTTACCGAGAGCGCTTTCTTCGATGACGAGAATGCCATGATAACTACGATCAACCGTCTTAAATACTACGGATTCCTTGTCTCCATGGATGATTTCGGCACAGGTTATTCGTCTCTTAACTCCTTAAAGGATATGCCTCTCGACATCCTTAAGCTTGATGCCGGATTCTTCCGCGGCAGTGAAGATAATCCCCGCACCAGGATCGTAGTTTCAGAAGCTCTCGCTCTCGCGAAATCGCTTAACATGAAGACCGTTGCAGAAGGTGTCGAAGATAAGTCAACTGTGGATTTCCTGGCTCAGGAAGGCTGCGACATGATCCAGGGTTTCTACTACGCAAAGCCGATGCCTCAAGCTGAATATGAGAATACGGTAATTCCTGTTCCCGGTCAGCAAGTGCAGGCTCCCGAAGCCGAACCGGCTCCTGCTGCCGAACCTGCTCAGTCAGAACCGGAAGAGTAATCGTTCACAAGGAATGCATATGAAGATATTGGTTTTGGGCGGCACGAGATTTTTCGGGATCCATATGGTCAATGATCTTATCGAAAAGGGCCATGATGTCACTATAGCTACAAGAGGCAATACACCCGACGATTTCGGTGATTCGGTTTCCAGGATGCGTTTTGAGAGAACTGATGAGGACAGCATCAAAGCTGCGATAGCAGGCACACATTACGACGTGATCATTGATAAGATCGCTTATTGTTCAAATGATATCCGTAAGCTCATGGATGCGGCCGACTGTGATAAGTATATTTATATGTCGAGTACTGCAGTTTATGATCCCAAACACATCAATACCGTTGAAGAAGATTTTGACGGTACGGATGGTGAACTTATCTGGTGTGACAGAAAGGACTTTCCTTACGATGTGATAAAGAGACAGGCCGAATATGCTCTGTGGCAAAAGTATCCTGAAAAGAATTGGATCGCCGTAAGATACCCGTTTGTAACCGGAAAAGATGATTACACAAGAAGGCTGTATTTCTACGTTGAACATGTCTTAAAACAGCTGCCGATGAAGATCGATAATGCTGATTCGCAAATGTCATTCATCAGGTCAGATGAAGCCGGCAAGTTCCTGTCTTTCCTGGTTGATAAGGATTTCAAAGGTGCTGTTAACGGAAGTTCAAAAGGCACGGTCTCCATAAGAGAAGTCCTTGATTATCTCGAAAAGGAAACAGGTATGAGCGCTGTCATCAATGACGATGGCGATCCGGCTCCTTATAACGGTGAAACCGAATACAGCATCAATATTGAAAAGGCTGAATCACTTGGCTTTGCTTTTACTGAACTGAAAGACTGGCTCTATCCCTTGCTTGATTATTATATTGACGTGGCTCACGAAGGCATGCTGGGCTTATATGACAGTCTGGATTAACGGGGTGCAAATTAGAATGATTAACTGGTGATGGTTACAAATATAGGAACACAGACAATTGAGCTCGAACTCGACTGATGAATATGCGTACGTAAATCGTACAGTAAATCATCATGATTACTGTACGAAATACGTACATAGTTTTCTC
>SVIZ01000007.1 GCA_015069205.1 Oscillospiraceae bacterium | reverse complement strand
AACCAGAATGTTTACGCCTAAAGGGACCAGTATTCTGAAAGCAATATAATTGATCAGCGGCTGGCCTAGATCCTGAATAAAATAGTAATAGAATGTAAGACCGATCTCAGTCAAAAGACATATGATCGTTACTATGAGAATAAGTTTCTCAAACTCAAACCTAATCGTTCTTTCCAGATTCCGCAGCGCGGGATCGCTCGCAGGCTTGCCTTCCATAGTATTGTCCCTCTTCAGTTATTGCCGTTAGGCCGGTACCCTTCCTTAAGTAGCTGTTCCTTCCCCCGTCGGTTCAGCCGGTGTGTCCCCGATAGTCGGATCTGTTCCGCTTTCAGGATCCGTTGATTCACCTGTCGGTTCAGACGTAGGCTCTGTGGTATCCGAGGATTCCGTGGGATTCGTGGGCTCAGTCGGATCCGTGACATCCGGCGTCGTATCACTCGGAGCCGTCGGCTCAACACTCGGTGTCGCAGTATCCGGCGGTGCAGTTACCTCCCATTCTGCCGTCGCAGTCATGACATTTGCAGGATCAGTAACTGTAGTCTTGCCGATTACCCTGATATTAAGGTCTGTATCATAAGAAATGCCAGCGACATCTCCATGCCATGAATACTGCCAGTATTCAAAGTAGAAGCTTCT
Organism: Oscillospiraceae bacterium; assembly: GCA_015069205.1. Lineage (GTDB taxonomy): Bacteria > Bacillota > Clostridia > Saccharofermentanales > Saccharofermentanaceae > Saccharofermentans. Next base: position 131,339 of record SVIZ01000007.1, on the reverse strand, counting down.
CGGCGGAATCATGTCGCCTTCCTGGTAAAAACTTCCGTCGCTGTAGCAGCTGTAAGGATATGCATACCAGAGTTTATATCTGGACAGGATATCTCCGGAATATCCGCCAAGTCTGCTGTTGATATCTGAAGTATTGAGATAAACACAAGGTGTGTATCCGTTCTGTGCAATGGTGCTGCAGAAAGCCGTAATTACGTTGGCAAAATCCTGACCATACAGATCCCACGTTCTGTATCCGCCGCCGGTCTCCCAGTCCATAACGACAGGCATGTCGATTCCAAGACCGCTGATCTTGTCGAGCGTGATGGATGCTTCTTCAAGTGCCTCATAAGGTGTTATGGCCTGTGAGAAGAAATATACACCAACCTTGATGCCGGCAGCCTTCGCACCTTGAACATTCTCATAGAATCTTGAATCATCGTAGATGCCGCCCTTAGAGTAGCCGCGTCCGCCGCATCTGATAAAAGCAAAATCGATTCCGTCTGCTTTTACAGCATACCAGTCAATAGAACCCTGGAACTCCGAAATATCAATACCGAGTTCATAGTCCACGATCTCTCTGGGCTCTGATTCGGGTATGAGTTCATATGAATAAGTAATCGAGTATTTTCCTGCGGTATTCTGCGCATCCTCAAGAGATACTGTGTCACCATTGGAATCCTTTATCACATAGGAAATTCCGTTGGTCTCATCTTCGACTGTATACGTTCTTGCGCTTACGCCTGCAAGAGGATCAAAAGCCTGGCCTTCAACAGTGGTGAAAGAAGTGCTGGGAAGCTTGATCTCAGGGCCAGTGTTGGCAACGGGTTCAGGCGTCGGAGTAGGTGTATCTGTCGGGGCAGGAGCATCGCCGCCTGATGCGGTATGTCCTGCATCCTCGTTCTGTGACTGGTCTGTCTCAATGTCGCTTCTGTCAATGACACCGGCCTGACCTGAAAGGATCGCATCAACGAGTTCTTCATCGGAAAGTGACTGGAGATCTCCGACATCAACGACATGGTCGCCTGTAAGGCTGCCGCGCTTGGCAGCTCTGGTCTCAGCCGAAGAAGTCTCAGTAGGAACTTCAGGTGATGTTGTAGTCTCGGAAGTCTGCTTCTCCGAAGCCTCGATTGCAGCCTGTGCAAGATATTGTTCGGCAGCGTTGAGTTCCATGTTTTCGGAGGGTACGGAATTACCGGAATTGCTTCTGATCGCAGCAGCACAAACAGAACCGATCGTTGCGACGACCACAACCGCAGCAAGGATCAGACTGACCTTTGCCTTGCCTTCCTGAGCAATACAGAACTTATCGATAAAGTCCCTGTTTCCGCTGTTTTCTGCTTTTTTCTTCAAAACAATACCACCTATGCAAATTCATAAATATTCATGATAATGATGCTTTAGGATACTTGTGAAGTCAAGGAAATGCACCTTACATATAAGTTACCGTTTCGCGACAAAATCACGCTCACACACGCGCAAAAAGCTGTGTTTACTGTGCCTTGGGATACTCGTTGCAAAGGAGTCTGTAAGGGGGTTCATCCTCTTCGATCTCAGGAAATCTTCCGACGGGCGGATTAAACCTGTTATCCGCATTGTCGTCATTTACCTGGGAAACTTCACCCAGGAGCACTGCTCCCGTTCCCTCTTCGACTTCGAAATCATGATACATGCGCGTCTGTATCGAGATGCTCTCACCGGGAGTGAGCCTGATCTGCGTGCCGGCCTTTACCTGATATGTCCTGCCATCTGTATGGACAGTGACGTCGCTTTCCTTATCGATCTGTTCATCCGGCAGCGAATTATAGACTCTGATCAGGAGATTTCCGCCGCCTTTGTTGATGATGTCTTCCATCTTGTACCAGTGGAAATGGTTCGGAGAATACTGCCCTTCTTCGATGAACAGGAGTTTTTCCGCATATGGCTTGGGATACTTGTCCTTAAGTTTCAGGTTGCCGTTGCGGATAGTTATCATCGAGAATCCGACCTTGCCGAAATCGCCCAGGCCGTAATCTGTTATGTCCCAGCCAAGCATATTGTCTCTGATCTCATCATACTCATGACCCTTGTTAAGCCACTCTTCCGGCGTGAAATTACAGAACGGCGGAAGACTGATCTTCAGGTCATTGATAACGCTTTCCATGCGCTTTAACGCTTTGTTGATCTCGGATCTTTTCATAATATTCTCCTTTTATCCCCTGCCTATCTTAACATTGAGTCAGGAATTAAATCCGCTCAAAAAGGGGCAAAATTGAGCACTCTCTATCGTGCTCTCTTATTGCTGATAGTTCTGAAAATGCAGGCAACACCAAATGCCGACAGTGTAATGACAGCGAAAATAGCTATTCCGACAGGCCATCCCCAGCTCAAAAATGCATAGAAATCATTGGTATCAGGCCATGGCCCGCCAACGCCGTTTATAAGGATATTCGTCATGTATCCGATGCCGTAAAGAAGTGTCGGGACCGCTGATATGACCGTATATTTAAACGGGATCTTCTTCCTTCTGATAAAGATGAATTCAGCCATTGCCGCAAGAGGTTCCAGCAGGTGGAAGAACAGATTGCCCCTTTTATAGAACTGCGGAAAACCATAAAGCGGGCCGAACATGAAAGCAACCACCGCAAAGGTTATCGCGACCCCGCACACAGCTGCAAGCTTAAGCACACGGATCTTATCCGTATCTTTCTTAAGAAGGATGAATACGAGATAAACTGCTGCGACAAGGCCGCAGAAAACATTGGACAGGACAGTGTAAAACTTGAAATTGCCTATGCCGCTTGTCTGCAGCGCTCCCTCTTCGGAATTGCCCGTGAGCATCAGTACAATTCCCACTATCGTCAGTCCGGCAATAATGAGATTAAGTATAAGTTCAAATGAAGGCTTTTTGCTGTTGCTCATAAGTTCATTATAAATCGGTCTTTACTTTTTTGTGCCTGAAACGGTAATTCTTGGCACAAATCTGTGCGCATTTTCGCGAAATTTCATGAAAAGGGCTGCCCTTCAAGGACAGCCCCTGATAAATAACTTTTTTCGAGCGATGATTACATATTGCCCTTTTCGAGAGCGAGTGTAACTGTTGTGCGGTCGCAAACTTCTGAAGGTCCGAAGTACTGGATTGCACCGGGGAATGTGAATGCGGTCTCAACTGCCCACTTATCACGGTTAGCTTCGAAATACTTGAACGGCTTGCCGTCGAGCTCGACGAGAGCCTTACGGATAACCGGCTTGTCTGCACCGTTTCTTCTCTCCATGTTCATCATCTTTGTGATAGGCATACCGCCTGCAACCCACTCGTCAGCAGGCTTGGAGATGTTGGAAACCTTTGAAAGGTATCCTGTGTAACCATACTGGATGAGCATGAAAGCGTTGAAGCCCAAAGAGTAGCAGTAGTCTGCATCGAAGTTGGAAGGGAATGCGCAACGGCCTTCATAACCGAAGAAGTGGTGCTGAGCGCCGAACTTGCCCTTGTATGTGCCAGCTTCCTTTCTCTTTGCGAGCTCGTTCTTAACCATCTCGGAGAAGAGCTTCTCGGACTCGATGAGGGATACCTGAACGTTTCCGTGAGGGTCTCTCTCGAGGAAGAGCTGCTGCTGGATTCCCTGAGGAAGGATATCGAAAACCTTGAAAGCATCAGCGGAAAGGCCTGCCTTGATGAACTCATACTTAGCGTTCCAGTCAGGAAGTGCGTTGAACTGAGCTGTCTTCTCGCCTGCGAGGAGCTCGTTGATCTCAGCGATGAGAGCGGAGAACTCAGGAACGAACTCTACGATACCCTCAGGGATGATAGCAACACCGAAGTTGTCGCCGTTAGCTGCTCTCTTCTCAACAGAGTCAGCGATCTGGTTTGTGATGTCAGCAAGAGACATCTTCTTAGCTGCAACTTCCTCACCGATGAGGCAGATGTTAGGCTGTGTCTCGAGAGCGCACTCAAGAGCAACGTGGGAAGCAGAACGTCCCATAACCTTGATGAAGTGCCAATACTTCTTTGCGGAGTTAGCATCTCTCTCGATGTTGCCGATGAGCTCGGAATATGTCTTTGTAGCTGTATCGAAACCGAAAGAAGCCTCGATGTCCTCATTCTTGAGGTCGCCGTCGATCGTCTTAGGGCAGCCGATAACCTGGATGCCTGTGTTATTTGCAGCCATGTACTCAGCGAGAGTAGCTGCGTTTGTGTTGGAGTCATCACCACCGATGATTACGATAGCTGTAAGACCGTTCTCTTTTGCATAATTTGCAACTGTCTGGAACTGCTCAACTGTCTCGAGCTTTGTTCTTCCGGAACCGATGATATCGAAACCGCCTGTGTTTCTGTATGCGTCGATGAACTTGTCGTCGAACTCAACATAGTCATTCTTAAGAAGTCCGTCAGGTCCCTTCTTGAAGCCGAGGAGCTTGTTTTCAGGGTTTGTAGCCTTCAAAGCGTCATAGAGACCGGAGATAACGTTGTGTCCGCCGGGAGCCTGACCGCCTGAGAGGATAACGCCTACAACCTGCTTCTTGGCAGCTGATGTATTAGCGCCCTTTACGAATGTGATCTCGGGCTTACCATATGTGTTGGGGAAGAGAGCCTTGATCTTTTCCTGATCTGCAACAGACTGTGTTGCTGCGCCTTCCTGTACTGAGATTTCTGCAATACCGTTTCTAAGCATGCCCGGAAGCTTGGGCTTATACTCATATCTGGCTTTCTGAAGTGGTGAAATATCCATAGCTGTACTCCTTATAAAAATAAAATACACAAGAATAATAATTAATCGGCAGACAAAAGTAAATGATAGATTTAGGGCTTTGTGTATGATTATCAGCACTAAACTGCCAAACCAGTCAAATCAATTTGTCAATTACCACTAAAAAAGTAATTTGATTGTCAAACAATTTGTCTGAAACTCTATTAACATTCGCATTTTGATTTGATAAAATCCAATTCGTATGGGGTAGAACTTAATGCGAAATCCCAGGAATAAAATTTCTAGGAGGGTCATATATTATGGCAGAAAACACACCGGCTCAGGGTCAGTCAAAGGGTAAGTCAATCGCTTGCATGGCATGCGGTATCGCTTCCATCGTTCTTTCATGGTCTTATGGCTGCGGTCTCATCCCCGCAATCGTATCTCTCGTTCTTGGAAGCCAGTGCGCTAAGGAAGGCGTTCAGAACACATTCACAAAGGTTGGTAAGATCACAGGTATCATCGGTCTCATCATGTCCATCATCCTTGGTGTTATCATGATCATCGTTGCTGTTGCTGCAGCTGCTTCCGGAGTTTCAAGCTACGGCTACTAATACCGATTAGTAAACAAACTTAAAGCCGTCTGGATTTCCAGGCGGCTTTTTTAATGCTTATTTTGTTTTCTTATTCTTAAGCAGGCTTTGCTTCTCCCTTGTTCTTTTTGAGAAGATCGGAGATCGTAACTATCACGGCAAACGTAAACAGCAATATGCTTATTATCTGTGATGTCGAGAGCCCGAAAAGGAATCCTCTGATCTCATCTCCTCTGAAGAATTCAACTATAAATCTGATGACCGGATAGATATAAAAATACACGATCAGCATCCTGTGCTGGAACTTCTGCTTTTTGTAAAGCACAAGCAAAACGAAAAACAGGATCAGGTTAAGTCCTGATTCAATAAGCTGTATAGGAAGCCTGTTAACATCATTTAAGGCCGGATATAGCGTGTTCCCGTGTGCCGTGAAGCCCACATCACATGCTACGCCATAGCAGCATCCGCCCAGAAAGCATCCGATACGGCCGAATGTATGGAAAAGCGGAATGGCAACGGCTACGGCATCAAACATGACATCTCCCCTGAAATACTTCTGGGATACCTTGTTTGAAATAACAAGCGCAATCAGGCCGCCGATAAGACCGCCGTAAAATACCATGCCGCCTAAATAGTTTCCGAACAGTGTTTGAACAAAACTTATGAAGGTATATTCCTTAATGTGCTTAAACAATTCGATGATCTTATCTGTATTGGTAATTCCGTAAACTATATGTGCACCGATTACGGCTCCGGCGGCGAAGATCAGACCGGTCATGGCGATATCTTCAATATCAACTTCTTTTTTCCTTAAAATCAGATAGCAACACAAGGCACTGGCAAGCATTCCAACAGCTGCCATTATGCCGTAAGTTCCTATAGTCCTGCCGAATATCTCAATAAATGGATACATGAATAACCCTTATTATATTGAAAAAGGTCAGTTACTTAAAGATGTAAGCAACTGACCTCATAAGATTTAAATGGATTTATGCTATTACACTGAAGACGCAAATGCGCAAGCTGCACAAGCAATGCAGAGACCGCAAGAGAAGAATACGATAGCACTTTCTACTGTACCTACGATAGATGTAATAAGACCGACCGTAGCAAAGATCTGCTTCTCGCCAGCAGCCTTAGCTTCTTTTCTTGCACCTGCAGACTTGATCATACCAATAATACCAACAACGATAGCTGCCAATGTAGCAACGATAACGATGATACCATAGGTAAGTGAACCTTCATTTGTAGATGTGTCGATAGCGTTAGCAATTGATGTTCCGATGTTAGGGATAACAAGGGAAGCAATACCTAATACCATTGCAACAATTTGCTTATTCTTTGTAGTTTCCATAGTGACCCTCCTATTATTATTTGTGCGGTAAATCCGCGCGGACCTTACTAATTATTGCATTTATCACTAAAAAAGTAAATGCACAATAATATTTGACAGTTCAATCCGGTTTAATAACAGGAATATATCCGCTGTTCTCTACTATCTTCTGGCCTTCAGGAGACAGCATAAAGTCAACCGTTTTATAGACGTTCTCGTTGGTCTCGCCCTTTCTGTAAATCGCATAGACACCGCCCGAAACAGGATAGGAACCATCTGCGATCGTCTCAACCGTGGGCTCGATGCCGTTGATCTTGAGAATCTTAACTCCGCCCTCTGCAAGCATACCGGTTACATAGTATCTGAAAGAGAAACCGATAGGGCTTCCTGTTATTGCCGTGTAGTCAGGAACGATCGGAACATCTCCCATAAGCTTTTCGAGCGCTGTCTGTGAGCCGCTCCCTTCATTACGGCGCATGGCAGCGATCGGTATGTCATTTCCTCCGAGCTCACTCCAGTTTGTTATCTGTCCCGAATAAATGCCTCTTATCTGATCGACCGTAATGTCATCCACAGGATTGTTGGCATTCACGATGAAAACAAACGCGTCAGATGCGATCTGAACCATCTCAAGTTCAACACCGTTCTCGGTCGCATAAGCGAGCTGCTCATCGGAAGGTTGTGCGCATATGATCAAATCCGCATTGCCGTCAACGATATCCTTGTATGCGCCCCTGGTATTTGTATAATGCATGGCGCTGGAAGGATCATAGCCTTCACCGTTGAAGATGACCGAGTCTTCCGGATAGATGCTTTCTACAAATCCGGCATATATGGGAAGCAGTGCTGCCGCACCGTCGATAGTCGGGATGTCGCCTTCAAGTCTTTCTGCGCCTTCTGCCGAATATACATTTTCTGACCCTGTGAAGGGCACATAGTCTGCCACTTCAACGCTCATCTTCTGCATGCCAGGTGTATGGTGGCTTATCACTCTTTTAATGAATAGCTGGTATATCGCAAGATCAAGTCCGGCAAACAAAACTATGAGCAGAGCAATTACCGCCAGCTGTTTTCCCAGTTTTTTCTTATCCATATCAATATCCCCAATTCGCGATCATCTCAACTATTGAGATTTCTTTCCAAAGATTGTATGCGTGGATCAAAAGGGCTGTTGTGGTCGCTATTCCAACGACCATGATAACCGCCAGTATAATTACAAACGTCTTATCCTTCATGGTCTGACCTCACATGTGTGCAATTGCAGAAGCAAGCATTGCAAAGAGAACGATCTCTCCAATGGTACCCAACAGGAAGTATCCCGAAATGCAGCCGAATACTATGGCTTTTACCTTTCTCTCGCCCTTTTTCTTTACTTTTATTACCGCAATAATGAACAGAACAAAGAAAACGAGAAAAGTGACCGGTATCGCGCCAAACATGAAAGCGGAAAAAATGTTTTCTAAAAACCTTTCAAAAGTGTAGGCTCCCATCATAAGTGCTGACAAGATTTCCATTTTTATTCCTCCATTCTTATTTTTTATGCCTTAAGCCTCACATGTGTGAGATGCCTTCGGCGAACCAGATGATAAGCAATGCTTCTGCTACGAGATAGGAAAAAGCCGCGCCTGAGATAATGCCGTACGTCAAAGCTTGGGTCTTATTCTCCCCGCCTTTTTTATATTTGCGTATGTGTATTATCGAATTGACCAGGCAGATTACAAAGAACACCGGCGGTGCTACAAACATGACGAGCGTTACAACCAAAAGCAGAAACTCTTCCATCACTGCCTCCCAAGAGAATCCCTGTATTCTTCAACTTCATTCCTGTCGAACGAAGATATCAGTCTGCAGTCATCCTTATTCAGAAGTCTGTAATGGCCGGTAACATAATTCTGCTGAAGCCTGATCCCGTCCTTCTCATCTATCACGCGCCACCAGACTTTGCCGCCCATCGTCGGCGGATAATTGATATGTCTGTCCTCAAAGGCCAGTGCATGGATAAGATCGCCCGCTTCACCGCCTACGATTCCCTGGAGCACTTCGCTCTTCTCGAAAACAGATACTACAGCTATGACTTCAGTCCAAGACAGCTCGCGTCTGCCCTTCTCGGTCTCAACAAGAGTCTTCTTGGAGATACCGAGCATCTCACTCATTGCCTCCTGGGTTATTCCATACTCAGTCCGGATGAGCTTGAGCTTGCTGCTTACAGTCCTGATCAATTCATCGCGCTTCATGTTATCCGTGTGTTCCTTTGATAATCAAACTACGTAGTGTAATTTTACACCTTTGGTGTGAATTTGCAACTTAGAATCGAGCTGTACGGCGAAAAGTACGACAAACGATACGGCTATGCCGTACTGACAGCCGTATTAAAAAACCAAAATCCCATAAAAATACGGCAGACGATACGGTATAGCCGTATTGAATGCCGTATTGATTGCCATATTACTTGCCGTATTGCTGCCGTACCGAAACAGATTAAAGTATCAGTCCTGGAACAATGGTGTCGAGAAATATCTTTCAGCCGTATCGGGAAGCACAGTAACAACAGTCTTGCCGGGACCGAGCTTCATTGCGAGCTTGATCGCGCAGGCAACGTTTGTGCCTGAAGAGATTCCGCACATCATGCCTTCCTCTCGCGCGAGTCTTCTTGACGTATCAAGTGCCTCGTCGTCCGTAATGATGCAGATGTCATCGTAAACCTTTGTATCAAGGATTCCGGGGATAAGGCCGTCGCCTATTCCCATCTGGACATGGGTTCCGATGCTGCCGCCGGAGAGGATCGCAGCATTCTCGGGTTCAGCAGCCCAGATAACTGTGGAAGGGTTTGCTTCCTTCAAAGCATGTCCGATACCTGTGATCGTTCCACCCGTGCCGATGCCTGAGCAGAAACCGTCGATCACGCGGCCGTCAACTGCCTCAAGGAGTTCCTTTGCCGTATATGCGTACTGTGCTTCTGTATTTGCGGGATTCTCAAACTGCTGCGGAATGAACACATTGGGATCTGATGCAGCGATCTCTTCTGCCTTGAGCCTGCAGTTTTCAATAGCCTTGCCGATATCGCCGTCATCGTGGATGAGAATTACTTCAGCACCATAGTGCTTTACGAGCATGGATCTCTCATGGCTTACGGAGTCAGGCATGATGATTATCGTCCTGTAGCCCTTGACCGCACCGATAAGTGCGAGGCCGATTCCCTGGTTGCCGCTTGTGGGCTCAACGATGATGCTGTTCTTGTTCAGCTTTCCGTCTTTCTCGGCATGCTCGATCATGTTGAGTGCCGTGCGCGTCTTGATAGAACCGCCAACATCAAGTCCTTCGTTCTTAACGAGAACGTCAGCTGCGCCCTCAGGTACTATGTGGTTGAGCTTTATGAGAGGTGTGTTGCCGACAGCCTCAAGGATGTTGTTATAAACCATTAATATGTCTCCGCGTTATAGGCTATATTTATATACGCGACATATTATACTAGGTTTTTCTTATAACTGCAGACTAATTCAGATTAAAAGTAATAGACGTACTGGAACATCTCGATGATCTCGCCTTCCGAGTTGTATCTTGTCTCAACAACGACGTCGTTATCGGAGTTGTAGCTCTTTTCGACAGTCTGGAAAACGGTTCCGTCAGACTTAAGGGATGTCTTCTTCGTCATGTTGCCTGCAGCGTCGTACTCATATTCGATCCAGCTCTGGATTCCGCCGTCAGCTCTGTGGAACTTCTCGCATGTCATGTTGCCGGCAGCATCGAAAGTGAATTCAGACCAGTCAGAAAGCTCACCGCCTCTGTATGTGGTGGACTTTGTTATGTTGCCTGCTGCATCATACTCATATTCATATCCGATCTCATAAGTATCGCCGCTGTTATCATTATGGGTCTGCTTTGTGTGGTTGCCGTGTTCGTCGTTCTCGAAAACAAGCCACTGTGTCTTATTGCCGGCAGCATCATATTCAGTATCCTTGATCATGAAGCCTGAAGCATCGTACTCATATACATGCTGGTTTCCGTAAGATCCGTCGGGATTTACATAGATCTTCTTGACCATGTTGCCTGCGGCATCATATCCGTACACATTACCGCCCTGGCTTAAACTGTCATTGCCGATCTTCATCTCTGCAATGAGGTTTCCTGCCGCATCATACTGGAATTTGTTGGTAAAGCCGTTGTCGCCCAGACGCTTTTCTTCAACCATGTTGTTATTTACATCGTAGAGTCTGGTAGCAATAAGGTCTCCGTCAAAATAAATGCAGGCGGTCTTATATGCTTCAATGACCTCTGAAGAAGCAACTGTAGATTCCGTGACTGCTGCGTCAGATGTCTCGAAAGAAAAATCCGAAGCAAAAGAAGCTCCTGAAGATTCCGTGATTACTTTATTACATGCCGTAAAGCTTCCTGCCATCAGGGCAGCTGCCAATATGCAAACTAACTTCTTGTTCATAACACTCTCTGGGGGTTACTTCAGGCCGCGCATTTCGAAGGAGAACAAGTAACCCATTTTATTATTCGCGATCCCCTATCCTTCGCCTACTAATAGTATCAGACAATCACCTGGAATGATATTAATATTTTTCTCAGACCTTTTCGAGACTCTTGTCGATCGGCTTTTCCACAAAAAAGTAGATAAGCACGGCCAGACCAATCTGAACAACAGGCATTATCCAGTACATCTGGGTCTTACCGTAAGGCAGATCCACTCCGGCGAACAGATTATAGATCTCAAGCCAGAGATAAAACGGGAAATTGAGCGTATAGAGTGCGTAAGAGATCACACCGAGCGAACAGAACACTTTGTTCCCGATGATCTTATCCAGGAAAGGATTGCGGACAACAAGAAGGATAAGCGGGATATATAGCATGAACAGCGCCGGCAAAGACCTGCTCAAAAGCGGTGTCTCTTCGTATATATAAGTCTTTCCGAAAATCTGGTAGAGGATATATAAAACGATCGCTGTGCATGAATAGATATTCGCATTTCTCCTCTTGATCTTATACGCAAAAGAAGCAACCAGAACACCAAGAAAGAAAGCGATATAACCGCGGCACATTGATGAGTTAAGGAGAGGCCACGGCAGACCCGATGTGGTGAAAAGGATTCCTATAACGACGGGGATTCCCATGAGCCAGAGGCCGTCTTTGACTTTCGATGCGATCCTGCTTATGACATAGAAAAGTATCAGGCAGAATACAAGAACACTTACAAACCACAAGGGTCCGTTGATCGTAGACTTGTCTGAATTCCATGTCTGTATGCAGAGAAGGTTCATTATGACGTGATATCCCTCTGCCCTTCTGTCATACCAGGGTTCGCCCGCAATCGACGGGTATATCAAAAGACCTATGGTCATGACAATGGTCGAGAGGAAGTATAAAGGATAAAGTCTCTTAAACCTCTTCTTCATGAAATCGAAGAACCCGAGATCATTATCCTTAATAAGCTGGAAATACTTGAACATCTGGAAGCCACTTAAAAGAAACAGGAATTCCATCATGGAGTACGTATAACTGAATGAGAACTGGGTTACCTTGTTAGTCAGCTCAGTGAAAAACAGACTTGTTCCGTCAGCGTAATATCCGGCAGGAGTAAACTGCCAGTAGTGGCCATAACTGACAACAAGAAGGATAACAAGTCCCCTGAATGCATCAAATGATTTGATCCTTCCTTTTGTCTCCATAGATTCCCTCCACAAATTCGATATATCAATTTAAGACAGCGGTTATGACCTCAAAGAAGATGCAATATAACGTGCCTAAAACAAGTATAATATCAAACCAGAGCTTCGCATCGCTCCTGTGAAGGAAAAAGAGAATTAAACATATTAAAGCTTCAGTGCCGACCAAAATGAATGTAAATTCCAGCACGGTCTTAAAACTGGCCATCTTTTTGCTGCTGACCCTGTCACTCTTCAACTCCTCAGGAGAAAGGCTCTTAACATAGTCTATGTATTCTTCATATGTTAACTGCTTTCTGCCAAAGAAATAGTCAGCATCGTCACCTTTAAACTTCAGGTTGTAAACAGGAAAATCATCAACAGTCTGGGTGCCGTAGATTACTGTACATACACCATCATGAGGACCTGATGCATATACTTCCTGTTCGCCTCCATATAGCAGCATGATCTTCGTATCAGAAAAATCTAAAGCAGAAACCTTTTCAAAGTTCTCAGCACTTTCAAACCATGCATCCTGATCCATAACAGGCACTGTTGTTGCTTCGTAGCGGAAATAATACTCGCCTTCGAGATACTTGTTATAAGATTCCCGCATGGTGTAAAAGTAGTCTGATATCGAAAATATCACACTGCTAATAATGATAATAAAAGCTATTTTTCTCCACATATAATCTATCTCCTTAAATCCAAGGAAATAATAACATGAATTTCAAAGATGTTTTATATCTAACCTTTAGAAAGTTTGGATAAGACGACTATCGTCTCGATCTTATCTGTCCACGGGAACATGTCCACGGGCTCTGCGATCTTAGCTTCGTATCCTTGTGCGGCAAAGCCTTTGAGATCTCTTGCAAGAGTCTCAGGGCAGCATGAGATATAAACGACCTTTTCGGGCTTCAGCTTTCCGCATGCCTTAATGAATTTAAGCGTCGTTCCGGCTCTCGTGGGATCCAGGATCACACAGTCTATTTTGGCATCAGTCTTGGACGTCTTTTCCATATATTCAGTTGCATCGGCATTTACGAAAGAAGCATTCGTGACCTTGTTGACCGATGCATTCTTGAGAGCATCCTTGTATGCTGCTTCCTTGATCTCGACACCGGTTATGCTGCCGACAAAATCAGCAAACGAGAGAGTTGTTGATCCCGTTCCGCAATATGTGTCGATGCACACTTCATCGCCATTAAAACCTGCAAGTCTTATCGCTTCAGAATAAAGGATCTCAGCCTGTTCGTGATTGGACTGCATGAATGAATCGGCAGACACCCTGAACTTCTTTCCGAGAATGACATCGGTAATGTACCCGTTGCCTGTAACCTTCTTAACTTCATCACTTCCGAGGATCATGGAATCGTGGCGTCTGTTAACGTTGATAAGAAGCGTTGTTATCTCAGGATGGCGCTTTAAAAGCTCGTCAGTAAAGAGCTTCTTTTTCTTGAAGTAAGTGCTGCCGATAACAAGCACCACCATGACTTCACCGGTGGCATCTGCCGTCCTTACGAGGACTCTTCTCAGGTCACCGATATTCCTGGTCTCGTTATAAATGCTGATCTTGAATTTCTCTGCAATATCGGCGCAGTCCCTTATTATCGATGACGCGATCCGGTTCTCGATAAGGCATGAATCAACCTCAACGATGCGGTGGGAACTTGCTTCATAAGGTCCGCAGATGACATGCCCGTTCCTTAGTTTCTTAAATCCGGAATGCACCTTGTTACGGTAGTAAAGAGGCTGCTCGCAGTAGTATATCGGCAGGACTTCACAATAAGAGGAGATGAGTCTTTTTACCCTTTTTTCTTTTGCCTGGGCCTGCTCGAAATAGCTTCTTCCGGCATAAGAACAACTGCCGCAGAGCTTTGCCACGGGACATTTGTTGCGGACAGCCAGAGCCTTGGTCATCCTGGTCTTGTCAGTCTCTTTAGGGGACTCCATCAGGCCTGCCTTTCAGCGTTTACGACAACGTGCTTCAAAAGGATCGCTGTCGTGATAGATCCTACTCCTCCCGGTACCGGTGTGACTGCTTCAGCAATCTCTGATACCTTATCGTAATCAACGTCTCCGCAGAGCTTGCCTTCCTCATCGACATTCATTCCGACGTCGATAACGATCTGGCCTTCCCTGACGTAATTCTCATTAATGATCTTCGCTACGCCGCAGCATGCGACGATGATGTCTGCGCGCTTGCACTCTTCTTCGGTATTAACGGTCTTTGTATGGCATACGGTAACTGTCGCATTGGCTGTTGTAAGCAAAAGTGCAACTGGCTTGCCGATAACAAGGCTTCTTCCGACAACCGTTACCTTCTTGCCCTTTGTCTCGATCTGATAGTGCTTGATAAGCTCCATTACAGCTTCAGCCGTACAGGGCGCACTGCAGTCACGGACTCCCGCAAGACAGTCTTCCATATTGCGGATATCCATGAAATCAACATCCTTGCCCGGATCGATCGTTCTTCTCATGTGCTCGTCGCTTAATCCCTTTGGCAGAGGTCTGAATACGAGTATTCCGTGAACCTTGGGATCGTTATTGATCGAATCGAATGTCTTGTCGAGTTCTTCCTGCGATACTCCTGCATCGAGTTCCGTTACCTCAACGGCAACATCGATCGTGCCAAAACGCTTCAGAACGCCTCTCTCATAAGCGAGGTCATCTTCTCTCTGACCAACGCGCAGGATCGCAAGCTTGGGCTCCGTGTCCTTAGCCTTCAATTCATCAACTCTTATCTTGAGATCAGCCATGATCTCATCTGCAACTTCTTTGCCGCCCAGTCTTCTCATATCAATTACCCGCCGATCAGAATCGTTTTTACCTGGCTGTAAACCTTATCGCAGATCTCTGTTGTCTCGGCAACAAGATCGTCCGTTTTCTTGTTAAGGTCTTCAGCATATGCCCTGTCCTTCATGGACTTTGTGTTGATGTAAACATTCATTGCAGCGCCCCTGGCAGCCGTGCTGCATGCTGCAGCGGCAACTCCGACGTCGCTGATCGCAAGTCTTGATCCGATTACGGCAAGACGCGCAAGAACCAATGCCGTCTCGTAAGCCTTTTCGACGACTTCAAAAGGAGCTGTGCTCGCGTCCTTCAGAACGCCTTCAAGGATCTCGTCTCTGCCTTCCTGATCCTTAGGGATGGAATAAGCTTTTGCGAGGGGCTCGAAAACCTCCTCATCCTTCTTGCCTAATGCTTCGAACTCTTTTACGAGTGAACCGCACTTAGCGATGGCAACTTCGATCTCCTCCTGGTACTCGGCATACTTCTTCTTGCCGCTCGTAAGGTTGCCTACCATTGAGCCCAAAGCTGCAGCGATCGCGCCGCATACTGCCGAAGCTCCGCCGCCACCTGGTGTGGGAGCGCCTGAAGCAAGTTCTGTAAGGAATACGTCTACTGTTCTATTTTCCATGGTGATTACTCCGTTTAACTTATTAACTCATATATTTTACCCGACTTATAGGTGAATACAATTAGCACCTTCCCCATACTCTTAGGGCTCAAACGAATCTGTTTTCGATTCCTCTGATAAAAATCACGGTAAAAGTCAGGCTGCACCCGTACTTTTGCCTGGATTTTTATGGCCGCGCGAAAAGTCATGGCAGCGCGAAAAAAGGCTGCCCTTTGGACAGCCTTCGTAGTTACTGGATTATTCGTTTGATGTCCATGATTCCCATCATGTCGAGGTTGCCGTATACAACCTGGCCTCTGGTGGACGATGCGTGGATTACCGTACCGTCTCCGACGTATATCGCAACGTGGCCGCAGTAGGTTCCGTAGTCGTAGCAGATAACGTCGCCCGGCTTTAAGTCTTCTCTCGGAACGCTGACACCTGAGTAGTACATGATCGAAGTAGCGCCGTGAGGAACGGATACACCGACCTGTGCGTAGCAGTACATTACAAGACCTGAGCAGTCGATGCCGCTTGAATCGGAACCTGCGAAAACATAAGGTACGCCGAGCATTGATTCAGCAATGGATACGATACTCTCACCGTTACAGCCGGTGATCTGGGGGAGTGTTCTCGGGTTGCCGTAAGACCTGCCGCTCGAATTCGAAGATCTCGGATAAGGAGTAGGCGTAGGTGTGGGCGTCGGCGGCGGATTCGTTGTCGTATAAGACTTATATACGTATCCTGTGTAACCGCTTACTGTTGTAACTTTATACCATTTGTCGCCGACGATGGCACTGCAGTAAAGTCTCTCGTCCTGACCTGCAACACATACCTCATCTGCGGATGTGGAAGGCTCTTCTCTTACGATGAGACCGTCCGTATCAACCCAGACCGTTCTGTCGATTTCGATGGAAAGCATAGTATCCTGGATGGAACCTGTAAGAACGTAACCTTCATGGCCGTCTTCAGTCTCGATCCTTGACCATGTGTCGCCAACACCGGTACGTGTGACCTGCTGGCCGAGGTGGAGTGATATGAGCGTTTTGGAATCCATGTCGGGAATCTCTTTGAGGATCGACTGGTTAGCTCTTACATAATATGTGGTGTTGTCAGCTGCAAAGCACTCGGGATCCAAAAGTTCGATAGGAAGATTGGAACTGTCGTACTGCTGATAGACAACATACTTGGGAATATCTTTATAGCTTGTGGGAGCACAGACCTCTGTTACCTCAGTAGGATCTGTTGTAACCGCAGGATCTGTGGGATCTGAAGGTGCCGCTGCAGGAGTTACTTCAGCACTTACGAGCTGGTCTGCGCTGCTAACGAGAGCCCAATCCTCGATAACTACTTCACCAGTGTGGATGTTTGTCGTGCCGAAAACCTGTTCATAAGCATGGGATACGATCATAGCAGGAGTCATGCCTTCGCGAAGGCCAATGGGCAGGCATATTACCGGAAGGGCTGCAAAGAAGCCCGTCGCGATAGCGAGTATATGCTGCTTTCTGTTATGTTTTAAAACCGTTTTCCTCATATCATCCCATCTGTTATGTAGGCATTTTTCACTTCTAGATTATACAACCCGCTGCCAGTTCTTTCTGTGGCAATTCTCGGGATTATGTTACAGGCAGTTATTATATATCACTTATTTGCGCATAAAAACGCCGGAGAATAGACTCCTCCGGCGTCATTATAAACTGTTTAGACTTCGAGTTGCTTTACAATCTCGGGACAAAAGAATTACTTCTTTTCCTTAAGTCCGTCCATTTCGAGCTGTGATTCAAGGCGGTCCTGCTCGTCGAGGAGCTCGTTCCTTGCCTGAACCTGATCGAGATAATCGTTAGCGAACAACTCAGCGTCGCTCTCAGCCTCACCATACTCGTGGCCTGTGATGAGCTTGCTGTTTGCCTTGATGACAGGAACAGCAGTGATATCACTGTGAGCCTTGATACCGGTACCTGCAGGGATGAGCGCACCGATGATGACGTTCTCCTTGATACCGATGAGCGGATCGACCTTACCCTTGATAACAGCGTCTGTAAGAACCTTAGCTGTTTCCTGGAAGGATGCAGCGGACATGAACGAGTCAGATGCGCTTGCAGCCTTAGCGATACCGAGGAGGATCGTCTTGCCGTTAGCGGGCTTGAGACCCTGCTCTTCGCAGTCTCTGTTTCTGGAAATGAAGTTATACCAGTCAACAGTTGTACCTGTCATGAAGCCTGTATCACCCGGATCGTCGATCTGGACTCTTCTCATCATCTGCTTTGTGATGATCTCGATGTGCTTATCGTTGATGTTTACACCACCACCCGTGTAGTAAACCTTAGTGATCTCACTGATGATGTACTTCTGAACGGCACGGATATCCTTAACTCTGAGGATCTCCTTAGGATCGATCTTACCATCGATGATCTGATCGCCGGCTTCGATTACCTGACCGTCAGTAACGGTGAGTGTAGCGTGTGAAGGAACCTTGTACTCCATCTTTTCGATGGTGTTGCCCTTAGCATCAAGGATAGGAGCAGTATCTTCGTCGTAAACAGGTGTTACAACGATGGTCTTCTGCTTTGTCTTCTCGTTCTCGACGATCTTAACTTCACCGGGAACAGAAGAGATGATGCCGTGGCCCTTAGGATCTCTTGCCTCGAAGATCTCTGTAACTCGGGGGAGACCCTGAGTGATATCTTCACCTGAAGCAGCGATACCACCGGAGTGGAACGTTCTCATTGTAAGCTGTGTACCAGGCTCACCGATTGACTGAGCTGCGATGATACCTACAGCTTCACCGACTGCAACAGGACGGCCTGTAGCAAGGTTGATACCGTAGCACTTTGTGCAGACGCCTCTTCTGGAGCGGCAGTCGAATACTGATCTGATCTTGAGCTTGCCCAGGTCTTCGATCTGGTGCTTTGTAAGGATCTTGCCTTCAGCCTCTGCCTCAGCAACCTTGGCAGCGATCTTCTTGTCACGCTCAGCGAGCTTCTCAGGTGTCTCAGCACCCTTGATCTTAACGGAATCCTTAACAGCCTGTCTTGCTTCCTCAGCTTCCTTCTTTGCGAGTTCAACTGACTTGCAGATATCTTCTGCCTTGAGAGCGTCGATCAGCTCGTTCTTCTTAACGATGACCTCGCCTGTCTGGTAGTTTACGATATCCTCAGCTGCATAACGGCCATAGAGACGGTCGTTAAGGGACTTGATAACGTTAACGTGCTTGTTGGAAACCTCTGTGATCTCCTTAACCCATGTGAAGTCATCAGTACCGCAGTCTTCCTCGGTAACAACGACAGCCTGTGCAACGTCAACAAGACGTCTTGTAAGGTAACCTGATTCAGCCGTCTTAAGAGCCGTATCGGAGAGGGCCTTACGCGCACCATGTGAAGAAATGAAGAACTCGAGCACGTTCATACCTTCACGGAGGTTGGACTTGATCGGGATCTCGATTGTGTTACCTGTCGTATCCTGCATAAGTCCACGCATACCTGCGAGCTGCTTGATCTGGTTGTTGGAACCACGGGCACCGGAGTCAGCCATCATTCTGATCGGGTTGTAGATGTCGAGGTTGTCCATCAATGCCTTAGTGATGTTGTTTGTTGTCTCAGACCAAACCTTTGTAACTTCGTTGTGACGCTCGGTCTCTGTGAAGAATCCTGCTTCAGCAGCTTCGTTAATCTCTTCAACTCTCTCATCACCTTCAGCGATCATCTTATCCTTGATGTCAGGGATGATCATGTCTTCGATACCGATAGAGATACCGGAGATGGTGGAGAACTTATAACCCATTGCCTTAACGTCATCGAGGAAGATCGTTGTCCTCTCGAGGCCGTGGATGGCAATGCACTTAGCAATGATCTTTTCGAGCTTCTTCTTACCGAGAGCGAACTCGAACTTAACGTCCTTATCAGGATCCTTAGCCTTGATGGCAGCAGCCTTAGCCTTCTGTGAGCTGAGCTTCTCGAAGTCGATCTCGAGCTTTAAGAGGTTCTCGGGCTTTGTTCTGTCAACAAATCCGAGATCCTGAGGAACGATCTGGTTGAAGATGAATCTACCGAGAGTTGACTCTACGATACCTGTCTCCATCTTACCGTTGATCTCTCTGGAGATACGGACCTTGATCATGCTGTGGAGCGTGATCTGGTGCTCGTCATATGCCATCTGAGCCTCGTCGATAGAAGCGAAAACCATGCCCTCGCCCTTATCGTTCTCTACTTCCATTGTGAGGTAGTAGCATCCGAGGATCATATCCTGTGTAGGAACTGTAACCGGCTTACCGTCCTGAGGCTTCAGGAGGTTGTTTGTTGAAAGCATGAGGAATCTGGCCTCTGCCTGAGCCTCTGCAGAAAGCGGTACGTGTACAGCCATCTGGTCTCCGTCGAAGTCTGCGTTAAAGCCTGTGCAGACGAGCGGATGGAGCTTGATAGCACGACCTTCAACGAGTACAGGCTCGAATGCCTGGATTGAAAGTCTGTGAAGTGTAGGAGCACGGTTCAAAAGTACCGGATGATCTCTGATGATGTCTTCAAGGATATCCCATACTTCAGGAACTCTTGCATCTACCTGTCTTCTTGCTGTCTTGATATTGAGCTTGTCGTTGGTCTCAACGAGCTTCTTGATTACAAAGGGCTTGAAGAGCTCCAATGCCATCTCCTTAGGAAGACCGCACTGATGCATCTTGAGCTCAGGTCCGACGATGATAACTGAACGTCCGGAGTAGTCTACACGCTTACCGAGGAGGTTCTGTCTGAAACGTCCCTGCTTACCCTTGAGCATGTCAGACAGTGACTTGAGCTGTCTGTTGCTTGTAGCAGATGTGGAGCCCTTAACAGGTGTGCCGTGACGGCCGTTGTCGATCAAAGCGTCAACAGCTTCCTGGAGCATTCTCTTCTCGTTACGTACGATGATCTCAGGAGCGCCAAGGTCAAGGAGCTTCTTAAGACGGTTGTTTCTTCCGATAACTCTTCTATAGAGGTCGTTAAGGTCGGAAGTAGCATAACGTCCGCCGTCCAAAGGTACCATAGGGCGGAGTTCCGGAGGAAGTACCGGAATAACGTCAAGTATCATCCACTCGGGCTTGTTGCCGGAAGCCTTGAAAGCTTCAGCGATCTCGAGTCTCTTATTGATCTTGAGTCTCTTCTGTGTGCTTACAGAACCGACCTTCTCCTGCTGGAGCTGCTCGATGATCTCGTCGATATTGAGTTCAGACAAGAGGATCTTGATAGCCTCGGCACCCATCTTTGCAACGAAAGAATCCTTGCCGCACTTTTCTCTTACGCTCTTGTACTGGTCTTCTGTAATGATGTCGTACTTGTTAAGACCTGTCTCAACGCTGTTGCCGGGATCGATTACGATGTACTTTGAATAATAAAGTACGCTCTCGAGCTGCTTAACTGTGAGGTCAAGCAATGTACCGATCTTTGAAGGCTGGGTCTTGAAGTACCAGATGTGTGATACGGGTGTAGCGAGCTGGATGTGGCCGAGTCTCTCACGACGAACTGTGTTCTTTGTGACTTCTACTCCGCACTTATCGCAGATCATGCCCTTAAATCTGATCTTCTTGTACTTACCGCAGCGGCATTCCCAGGACTTTGTAGGTCCGAAGATCTTCTCGCAGAAGAGTCCGTCTACCTCAGGTCTCTGTGTACGATAGTTGATGGTCTCAGGCTTCTTAACTTCGCCGTGGGACCAAGCCTTGATGACCTCGGGAGATGCAAGCTGAATACTTATTTTTGTAAGATGATTTGTATCATTCATATCTATCTTTTATCTCCTTTACATGTCTCCGTCATCGTCAAAGGAATCGTCGCCGAAGTCGCCGTCCTCTTCCTTGATGTTTCCGAGCTCATCAGCCTCTACGAAGCCTTCACTGAAAATATCTGAAGGAGACTCTGCATCTTCACCATCGAGTGAAGCTCTTGTTGACTCATCCATCTCACTGTATGTGTCGAATGACTGTCTGTCCTCAACGATATATTCCTTATCGTCTGTGTATGTACGGACATCCAATGCCAATGCCTTAAGCTCGTTAACAAGGACATTGAATGATTCAGGAATACCCGGATCAGGAATGTTCTTGCCGCGGATGATGGCATCATATGTCTTTGAACGTCCTTCGATATCGTCGGACTTAACTGTGAGGATCTCCTGGAGAGTATGAGCAGCACCATAAGCTTCGAGTGCCCAAACTTCCATTTCTCCGAATCTCTGTCCGCCGAACTGAGCCTTACCGCCCAAAGGCTGCTGAGTAACAAGTGAGTAAGGTCCTGTGGATCTTGCGTGCATCTTGTCGTCAACGAGGTGGTGCAGCTTCATATAGTACATAATACCTACTGTTACTCTGTTCTCGAAAGGTTCACCTGTACGGCCGTCGTAAAGAACAGTCTTACCGTCCTTATCGATGCCTGCAAGCTCGAATGCATCTGCGATGTCGTTCTCGTTTGCGCCGTCGAAAACAGGAGTTGCGATCTTCCAGTTAAGAGCCTTGGCAGCACGGCCGAGGTGTACCTCGAGGAGCTGACCGATGTTCATACGGGAAGGAACGCCCAACGGGTTCAAGCAGATATCGAGTGTTGTACCGTCAGGAAGGAAAGGCATATCCTCTTCAGGAAGTACTCTGGAGACGACACCCTTGTTTCCGTGACGTCCTGCCATCTTGTCGCCGATGGAGAGCTTTCTCTTCTGAGCGACATAAACGCGGACTCTCTTGTCAACACCGTTCTTGAGGTTGCCGTTTGTCTCCTTTGTGGAAACAACAACGTCAACTACAACGCCGGAACCGCCGTGAGGAACACGCTTTGAAGTATCCTTAACTTCTCTTGCTCTCTCGTTGAAGATCGCCTTGTAAAGTCTCTCTTCAGCTGTCTGGTCTGTCTCACCCTTAGGTGAAACCTTACCAACGAGGATGTCTCCGTCCTTAACCTCGGCACCGATCATGACGATACCGTTCTCGTCGAGGTTGGAGAGTGCGTCATCACTGACGTTAGGAACTTCTCTTGTGATCTGCTCAGCACCGAGCTTTGTCTCACGTGCTTCGCACTCGTGCTCTTCGATATGGATAGATGTATAAACATCATCTCTTACGATTCTCTCATTTACGAGAACAGCGTCCTCGTAGTTATAACCTTCCCATGTTGTGAATCCTATGAGAACGTTACGTCCGAGAGCAAGCTCACCGTTGTCTGTAGCAGGACCGTCTGCGATAGTATCGCCGGCCTTTACCTTATCGCCGATAGCAACGATAGGACGCTGGTTGATGCATGTACTCTGGTTGGATCTCTGATACTTAGCGAGCATGTATGTGTCTACTGTGCCCTCTGTTGTAGTAACTTCGATCTTGTCTGCTGCAACGAAGGTTACAACACCGTCGTGTGCGGAAACGACGCATACGCCGGAGTCCTTAGCTGCACGGTACTCCATACCTGTTCCGATGATAGGTGCCTCAGGCTTGATGAGAGGTACTGCCTGACGCTGCATGTTGGAGCCCATGAGAGCACGGTTAGCGTCGTCGTTACCAAGGAACGGAATGAGTGATGTGGATACGGATACGAGCTGCTTAGGAGATACGTCCATGTAGTCGACCTGTTCAGGATCGAGCTGCAGGAACTGGTCTAAGTAACGGCATACGATCTTCTTGCCGATGAAACGGCCGTCTTCATCGATAGGCTCGTTAGCCTGAGCGATGTTGTACTCATCCTCTTCGTCAGCGGACATGTAAACAACTTCGTCAGTAACTCTGAGGTTCTCCTTATCAAACTTTCTGTAAGGAGTCTCGATAAATCCGTACTTGTTGATACGGGCGTAGATAGCCAGTGAGGTCATGAGACCGATGTTCTGGCCTTCCGGTGTCTCGATCGTACACATACGTCCATAGTGTGTAGGGTTGATATCACGGACTTCCATTGAAGCTCTCTCACGGGAGATACCGCCGGGACCCAAAGCTGAAAGTCTTCTCTTGTTCGTAAGCTCAGCCAGAGGGTTGTTCTGGTCAGCGAAAGCTGAAAGCTGTGATGATCCGAAGAACTCTCTGAATGCAGCAGACAAAGGTCTTGTGTTAACGAGGCTTGTAGCCGTAACAACTTCGCCTTCCTTGCTGGAGATCTGGGAGATCCTGTCTCTTGTATTCTTCTCGACTCTCTGGATACCTGTACGGAGCTGGTTCTGGAGGAGCTCGCCTACAGACTTAACTCTACGGTTGCCCAAGTGGTCGATGTTGTCGATTCTACCAACGCCTCTGTGGAGACCGATGTAGTAAGAAACGAAAGCATAGATATCGTCGATCGTGAGGTTTCTGGGCATGAGGTCTTCCTTACGCTCAGCCATAGCAGCCTCAAGTCTTGAAGCGATATCGTTCTTGCCCTCTGCCTTAACTGCCTCGATGATCTCTCTCAAGATGCTTGCTCTAACCTTCTCGTTAATGCCTGTTCTCTCGAGATCGAACTTCTTGAACTCTGTCTTTGAGATGCTGTTAGCGATGAAAGCCTCAGCGTCAACTCTGCCGTTGCCGATGACCTTGAGAGGTACATCCTCAAACTCATCCTCATCAGCTGCGCGAACGAGCTTCTTGGGGAAGATCTGAACAGCCATGATGCCTGCGTCTTCGATCTTCTTAGCGATCTCTTCTGTAATAACAGTGTTCTTCTTGCAGATAAGCTCACCGTCTTCAGATACAACATTGTCTGCTGTCTTGCTGCCGATGATTCTTGCTGAAAGCTCGAACTTCTTGTTGACCTTGTAGATACCGACTCTCTCGAGGTCGTATCTCAAAGAATCAAAATATGTCTTGTTGAGGATGTTCTTCGCATTATCAACTGTGAAGGGCTCGTTGTTACGGACCTTCTTGAAGAACTCCTGCAATGCTGCCGTGTAAGGATCGGAAGCATTCTTTGTCTCGTCCTTCTCAAGTGTCATTCTGAGGCACTCTTCATCACCAAACATGTTGATGATGTCCTCGTCGGAAACGAGGCCTAAGCATCTCAGGAATACTGAGAGGGAAATCTTATGTGACTTATCTACTACGATGTAGATAAGGTTATATTCCTCAGGATCGGTGTTTGCATCAGGAGCGCCTGCAGCCTTAAGAGCTCTCTCCTTAGCATTGAGCTTGCTTTCCTTCTCATCCTCTTCGATAAGGATCCATGATCCTCTGTAAGGGATAAGTTCAGCGGAAAGAAGTCTGTTGCCCATCTTGGATCTCATCTCGCTGTAATAAGCTCCGGGAGATCTTACGATCTGATTGATTACTACACGCTCTGCGCCGTTGACAATGAATGTGCCCTGATCTGTCATGATAGGGAAATTGCCGACGAAAGCCGTCTCATCAGTTACTGTTCCGTCAATCTTATTATGGAGTCTGAGCTGGATGCTCAAAGGAGCAGCATAGTTGCTGTCATTCTTCTTGCAGCTGTCAATGATTGCAGACTTGGTAAGCTTAACAGGATTCTTGGGCTCCTTGTTCTTCTTACCCTTGCCTTCCTTCTCTTTGCCTGTGGGATCACAGGGGTTCTCAGAATCGAAGATCTTACCGACAAAATAGACCTCGTACTTACCCTGATCATCAGTAATCGGCGATACTTCGTCGAAAATCTGCTGCATACCTTCATCGATGAACCACTGATAGGACTGCTTCTGGTTCTCAATGAGGTTAGGCACCTCGATTACTTCTTTGATCTTGGAATACGACTGTCGCTCTGTCTTGCCTTGTTTTACGGAATGGACCATTGTTAAAGAATCACCTCACACAAAGCTTAAAAACACAAGGTTTAAGCGGTTTCCTGGTTGAAAAGTATTTTTATTTACCATAAAAATTCTTTTCCGTCAAGAGAAATAGGCATAGTTGCCCAAACCCATTACGACGCAGTAAAGAATTATATAGAAGCAAACAATTCTTGTCAACAACTTTTTTAGTGCATGTTAAGGTATTTTTGCTTATTAATAATATATAACAGAAAGGGGCCAGACTCGAATTTGAAATGCGATATGCGCGCACAACCTCGGTTTTTTCTGTTTTTTCTATTTTTGTCAAAACAGAAAATGATTTAGGAAAATCTGCCCGTTTTTTCCTAAACCGTTTCCTGAATTTGCATTTTTAGGAAAACACTTGGGAAAAGATGCATTCGAAAACAACTACAAATAGTCAGGGGCCGTCGCTTTAATCAGCGACAGCCCCTTCCGGCAATATTGAAGGTTTTTCCGTTAATGATCAGTTTTTAGCCGCCTGGATGAAGCGCTTGAAAATGGGGTGCGCCCTGTCAGGTCTGGACTTGAACTCAGGGTGATACTGGACACCAAGGTAGAACTTGTGGCCGGGTATCTCCATCTCCTCAACAAGTGAATCGTCAGGTGCGGTTCCTGCAAAACGCGCGCCGCTCTCAACGAACTTGGCCCTGTAGTCGTTATTAACCTCGTATCTGTGTCTGTGGCGTTCCTGTATTTCATCCCGGCCGTAGCACTCATGAAGGAGGCTGTCCGGAGCGATCTTACAGGGATATGCGCCCAGACGGAGCGTGCCGCCCTTGTCGATCGTGTCGCTCTGACCGGGCATAAAGTCGATCACCTTGTTCGCGCACTGCTCGTCAAACTCGCCTGAATTGGCATCAGTGATGCCAAGAACATTGCGCGCATACTCGATGACCGCAATTTGCATGCCGAGGCATATGCCAAAATAAGGTATATTATTTTCGCGCGCGTATTTAGCTGCAAGGATCATTCCGTTGATACCTCTGTCACCAAAGCCGCCCGGCACGATTATTCCGTCAAGGCCGGAGAGCATGTCTGAAACGGTATTTTCATTGATGAGCTCAGAATCGATCCAGTCGATCACGACCTTAACGTCATTTGCATAACCTGCGCTTCTTAACGCTTCGGCAACTGACAGGTATGCGTCGTGGAGGTGGACATACTTGCCTACGAGGCCGATCTTAACCTCCTTTTCGATGCGATGGATCTTGTCGACCATCTCTTTCCAGTGTGTAAGGTCAGGCTCAGGTGTCTCAAGGCCAAGCTCCCTGCAGACGATCCCGGAGAAGTTTGCATCCTCGAGCATCAGGGGTGCTTCATAAAGGACAGGCAGGGTCCTGTTCTCGATTACGCAGTCTTCCTTAACATTGCAGAAGTTGGCGATCTTTTTGATTATCTCGTCTTCAAGAGGCTCGTCGCAGCGCAGGATCAGGACGCCGGGATTGACTCCCATGCCCTGCAGTTCTTTTACGGAGTGCTGTGTGGGCTTTGACTTATGCTCGTCTGAACCTCTGAGGAAAGGAACGAGGGTCACGTGGATAAAGAGGCTGTTCTCTCTTCCGGCTTCCAAAGATATTTGTCTTACCGCTTCGATGAAAGGCTGGGACTCAATGTCGCCCACCGTTCCTCCAATCTCGGTGATGACCACGTCAGCATTGGTCTTCTTGCCGACACGGTATACGAACTCCTTGATCTCGTTCGTAATGTGCGGAATAACTTGAACGGTCGAGCCTAAGTACTCGCCTCTTCTTTCTCTGTTGAGGACGTTCCAATAGACCCGGCCGGATGTGAGATTTGAATATTTGTTGAGGTCTTCATCGATGAATCTCTCATAGTGACCTAAGTCGAGATCCGTCTCTGCGCCATCTTCGGTAACGTAAACTTCGCCGTGTTGGTATGGGCTCATCGTACCGGGATCGACGTTAATGTAGGGGTCGAGCTTTTGGGCTGCAACCTTCAGTCCCCTTGCTTTCAGCAGTCTTCCAAGAGATGCTGCGGTGATGCCTTTGCCCAGGCCCGATACAACACCTCCGGTTACGAATATATATTTAGTCATAGTAGTATTCTCTTTTCTTATAAATACAAAATTCTAAGTAATCCCCAGAGTCCGAAAACTCCGGGGGTTACTTAGTTGGGTGGAATATGAGGATCTGTTATTTCACACTGAAGAGCAGGTCACCGTAAGAAGGAAGCGGCCAGCATTCCTTGGATACATATGTCTCTGCTTCATCTGCCGCCTTACGGATTTCGTTCATCGCGGAGATGACGTTATCCTTGATGGAGAGGCTCTCCTTGATGATGTCAGATTCGCCGGCTGCTTCGCCGATCGCCATCTCAAGATCGTTAGCTCCTGAGTAAACCTTATCTGCGAGGTCTGAGAGCTTGGCGATGATATCACCTTCGTAAACACATGCTGCGGAAGGAGATACTGCCTTCTTTGCAGAAACCGCGCCTGCGAGCTTATTCTCATAGCACTCGATCGCAGGAAGGATGATTCTTCTGCTCATCTCGAGCATCGTGTTAGCTTCGATGAGAACCGACTTGCTGTAGTTCTCGAGCATGATCTCAACTCTGGACTTGAGCTCTGCCTCTGTGAAGACCTTGTGTGCTGTGAGCATCTTTACGTTCTTCTCGTCTAAGAGGTGAGGCATGCAGTCAGGTGTTGTCTTGTAGTTTGCAAGGCCTCTGACTTCTGTTGCTTCCTTGACCCATGCATCGTCATAACCGTTGCCGTTGAAGAGGATCCTCTTGTGGTCCTTGATCGTCTTCTTGATCATGTCATGGAGCGCTGTCTCGAAATCTTCGGCACCCTCGAGTCTGTCAGCATAGATCTTCAAAGATTCAGCAACTGCTGCGTTGAGCATGATGTTTGCGCAGGCGATGCTGTTGGAAGAACCAAGGCTTCTGAACTCGAACTTGTTGCCTGTGAAAGCAAAAGGTGATGTTCTGTTACGGTCCGTAGTATCACGTGCGAAGCGTGGCAGTACGTCAACACCGAGCTTCATGATCTTCTTCTCTGCGCCCTCGTAAGGCTTGTCGTTCTCGATAGCATCAAGGATCGCGGACAACTCATCGCCAAGGAAGATCGAGATGATTGCCGGCGGAGCCTCGTTGGCACCGAGTCTGTGGTCGTTGCCGGCAGTAGCTACTGAGAGACGGAGGAGATCCTGATAATCATCTACTGCCTTGATGACTGCGCAGAGGAAGAGCAGGAACTGTGCGTTCTCATAAGGTGTAGCTCCGGGCGAGAGGAGGTTGACGCCTGTATCTGTAGCCATTGACCAGTTGTTGTGTTTACCTGATCCGTTAACACCTGCGAAAGGCTTCTCGTGGAGGAGGCAGACAAGGCCGTGACGTGCTGCAACCTTCTGCATGATCTCCATCATGAGCTGGTTCTGGTCAGTAGCGATATTTGTAGAAGCATAGATAGGTGCGAGCTCATGTTGTGCGGGAGCAACTTCGTTGTGCTCTGTCTTGGCGAGGATTCCGAGCTTCCAGAGTTCCTGGTTAAGATCGTTCATGAACTCCTGGACCTTGGGCTTGATAACGCCAAAGTAATGGTCGTCCATCTCCTGACCCTTTGGAGCCTTGGCACCGAAAAGTGTTCTTCCCGTGTACTTGATGTCAGGACGCTTGTCATACATTTCCTTTGTGATGAGAAAATATTCCTGCTCAGGTCCTACTGATGTATGAACATACTTTGCGTCTTCATTTCCGAAGAGCTTCAAAATACGGAGAGCCTGCTTGTTCAAAGCTTCCATTGATCTGAGCAAAGGTGTCTTCTTATCGAGAGCCTCACCTGTGTAAGAGCAGAAAGCCGTGGGGATGCAGAGCGTCTTATCCTTGATGAAAGCATAAGATGTAGGATCCCATGCCGTATATCCTCTTGCCTCAAAGGTAGCTCTGATGCCGCCTGTCGGGAAAGATGAAGCGTCAGGCTCACCCTGGATAAGATTCTTGCCGGAGAATGCCATGATTACACCGCCGTCGGGAGAAGGCTCGATGAATGAGTCGTGCTTCTCGGCCGTAATGCCTGTCAAAGGCTGGAACCAGTGTGTGAAGTGTGTTGCACCCTTGCTGAGCGCCCAGTCACGCATTGCTGCGGCTACTTGATCGGCTACGCCTGAATCAAGCTTGGCGCCCTCATCGATGGTTTTTCTGAGTGACTGATAAACGTCCTCGGATAAAACCGCTCTCATGTTTCTGTCGTCAAAAACGTTTTCGCCGAACATTTCCGGTACAGATCTCATTTCCATAATTATGTCCTCCTAAAAATTTATAAACTTATTTAGATCAGCGGGGTGTACCCCATCAGGAATTTATCCATTGCTGCCGCGCAGTGCCTTCCTTCTGTTATGGCCCACACTACGAGCGATTGTCCTCTGTGCATGTCTCCTGCCGTAAACACCTTGGGAACTGATGTCTGGTATTGGTCAGGCGCTGTCTTTACTGTTCCCCTTTGCGTCAACTCGACTTTGCTCTCCTGAACTATGTAGTCTTCGCATCCGACAAATCCTGCGGCGATTATCAGAAGATCGCACTTTATAAGTTGTTCGGTTCCTTCTACCTCAACAAGCTTTCTGTCTTCGAACTTAACCTTGACTGTTTTTATCCGGCTGAGCTTTCCCTTTTGCATTACGAGTTCTTTTACCGTTGTCTCGTAAACACGGGGGTCGGATCCGAAAACCTTTATGGCCTCCTGTTGTCCGTAATCGGTCTTTTCGATCTTCGGCCATTCGGGCCATGGGTTATTTTGTTGCCGTTCTTTAGGCGGTCTTGCCATCATCTCGAGCTGTGTGATGCTCTTACAGCCTTGTCTGATACATGTTCCGACACAGTCGTTACCCGTATCTCCGCCTCCGACTACAACTACGTTCCTGTCCTTGGCACTGATGGTCCATTTTCCCTGTTTACCGGACAGAAGGTCTTTTGTAGCCTGCTTCAGGAAATCAACCGCAAAGTACATTTCCTTACACTGGTCAGCGCCCTTTGCAGTAATTGTCCTTGCCTTCTTAGCTCCGCAGCAGAGTGCGACCGCGTCGAATCCATCTACTATCTTCCCGAAGGCTTCACCGTTTCCGACATCAGTCCCTGTCTTGAAAACGATTCCTTCAGCCTCCATGAGTTTTCTTCTTCTCTCAATGACGCTCTTGTCGAGCTTCATGTTCGGTATGCCGTACATCAGAAGTCCGCCTATCTGGTCTTCGCGCTCGAAAACCACAACCTCATGGCCTCTGCGGTTCAACTGGTCTGCAACCGCAAGTCCTGCAGGGCCCGCTCCGATGACCGCAACCTTCTTTCCTGATCTGGTCTTCGGGATCCTGGGCTTCATATAACCCATCTCGTAACCCTTTTCGATCAGGAAGAGCTCGTTATCGTGGATCGTAACCGCTCCTGAATTGATTCCGTTGATGCATGCTTTCTCGCAAAGTGCGGGGCATACTCTTCCGGTGAACTCCGGGAAGTTACTTGTCATCAAAAGTCTTGCCAGCGCATGTTCGTAGTGGCCTTTATAGATCTCGTCGTTCCACTCGGGGATCACGTTATGTAAGGGACATCCCGTAACCATGCCCTTGAGGCATATTGCCGACTGGCACATCGGAACTCCGCAGTCCATGCATCTTGCAGCCTGGCAGCGTCTTTCCTCTTCGTTTAAATGATTGTGGAATTCATCGAAATTGGTGATCCTTGTCTCTTCGCTGACCCGGGAATCATCCCTTCTGTCAAATTCCAAAAAACCTGTAGCTTTACCCATAAGATCCTCCCCCGATACATCAAGCGCCGACTTTTGTGCTCTCTTTGAAAGCTTCGTATACCGCCTGCTCGTGTCCGATGCCCTGCTCTTCGTACTTGGCGATCAGTGTCAGCATGTGACGGTAATCTGTCGGTATGATCTTCTTGAAGCTTTCAACATACTTGTCGAAATCTTGAAGTATGGCCTTCGCTTTAGAAGATCCTGTTGCCTGCTCATATCCTTGGAGGATCTGTCTGAGCTCGTTCTTATCTGCGTCTTCCGTAACCTCACTCATCTCTACAAGAGCCTTGTTGATCTTTGTGTAGAGTGTGTGGTGTTCATCTAATACATAAGCGATTCCGCCGCTCATGCCTGCTGCGAAGTTCTTTCCTACTTCACCCAGGATGACAGCTCTTCCGCCTGTCATATATTCAAGTCCGTGGTCGCCAGTACCTTCGCATACGCCTGTGGCACCGGAGTTCCTGATCATGAAACGCTCGCCTGCGATACCGCATACATAAGCTGTTCCTCTCGTAGCTCCGTAGAGTGCGACGTTACCGACGATGATGTTCTTTGAAGCATCAAAACCGGAATTCTCATCGGGCTTAATGATGAGCTTTCCGCCGGAAAGGCCCTTGCCGAAGCCGTCATTGGCATCGCCCGTGAGTTTAATGGTGAGACCCTTCGGGATGAATGCTCCGAAGCTCTGTCCGCCGCCGCCCGCGAGCTCAACGATGACGCTGTCATCGGCAAGATCCGTTCCGTACTTTGCAGTAATCTCAGAACCCAAGATAGTTCCTACTGCTCTGTCGGTACTCGATACCTTAACGTTGTCGATCCTGATCGAACCATTCTTAAGGCCTTTCGCGAGTTCAGGGAGGAATACTCTCTCGTCGACCGTCTTTTCGAGCTCAAAGTCATAAACGTGGCCGGGCTCGAAATGACGCACTTCGGATCCTGCATATTCAGGATCGATGATCTGTGCGAGGGAGACCATCTCAGCTCTTTTGGTTATCTGCTTGTCCTTAACCTTTAAGAGATCGGATCTTCCGACCATCTCGTCCACAGTTCTGAATCCCAGCTCTGCCATGATCTCTCTCAACTCTTCCGCGATGAAGAGCATGAAGTTCATGACATGCTCGGGCTTACCCTTAAATCTCTTTCTCAATTCTTCGTTCTGGCATGCGATACCGAACGGGCAGGTATCCTTGTTGCAGACTCTCATCATCATGCATCCCATGGATACCAGCGGTGCTGTGGCAAAACCGAATTCCTCGGCACCTAAGAGTGCTGCGATGGCAACGTCTCTACCGCTCATGAGCTTACCGTCCGTCTCGACTGCAACTCTTCCACGAAGGCCGTTCTCGATCAAAGCGTGGTGTGTCTCTGCAAGACCTAATTCCCAAGGCAGTCCTGCATTGTGGATGGAGCTTGCCGGAGCAGCTCCCGTACCGCCGTCATAACCTGAAACCAGGATTACCTGTGCGCCTGCCTTTGCAACGCCGCATGCGATAGTTCCTACGCCTGCTTCAGATACAAGCTTTACGGAGATCCTTGCTTTTCTGTTAGCGTTCTTAAGATCGTAGATGAGCTGTGCCAGGTCTTCGATCGAATAGATATCGTGATGAGGCGGAGGTGAGATCAATGCAACACCCGGTGTTGAATATCTTCTCTCAGCGATCCAGGGATAGACCTTCTTTCCGGGGAGATGTCCGCCTTCACCCGGCTTAGCGCCCTGTGCCATCTTGATCTGGATCTCTTCAGCGCTGTTCAAGTATTCGCTTGTAACGCCGAATCTTCCGGATGCGACCTGCTTGATCTTGGAGTTCTTCTCAGTGCCGAATCTCTCAGGAGACTCACCGCCCTCACCGGTATTGGACTTTCCGCCCAGACGGTTCATGGCGATTGCCATGCACTCGTGTGCTTCCTTAGATATCGAGCCGTAGCTCATGGCACCGGTCTTGAATCTCTTAACGATCTCGGATGCAGGCTCAACCTCTTCGAGCGGGACCGGATTATCTGACTTCTTGAATGCGAGGAGACCTCTTAATGTATGGGGCTTCTCGTTATCAACGATCGCCGTATATTCCTTGAAGAGTTCATAAGAACCTTCGCGTACTGCCTTCTGCAGTGCAACGATCGTCTTGGGATTGTAGAGGTGGTCTTCCTTGTCGTCACCGCTTCTTAAGTTATGGAAGCCCGTGCTGTCCAGAGTCGTCTCTGTCTCAAGACCCATCGGATCGAATGCTTTATCGTGTCTGAAAAGGATTCCCTCGGAGATCTCTTCCAATCCGATTCCGCCCACGCGGCTTACGATGCCTGTGAAGTACTTATCTACCACGTCCTTGCAGATTCCGACAGCCTCGAAGATCTTTGCCGACTGGTAAGACTGCAGTGTGGAGATACCCATCTTTGCAGATGTCTTAACGATGCCGTGAAGGATCGCATAGTTGTAATCGTCGATTGCCGTGTGGTAATCCTTGTCGAGGATTCCCTTGTCGATCATCTCAGCGATGCACTCGTGTGCAAGGTAAGGATTGATCGCACGCGCACCGAATCCGAGCAAAGTTGCCATCTGGTGAACGTCACGGGGCTCGCCGCTCTCGATGATGAGAGATACGGCCGTTCTCTTTCTTGTCTGGACCAAATGCTGCTCAACTGCGGAAACAGCGAGAAGTGAAGGGATCGCAACATGGTTCTCATCAATGCCTCTGTCTGAGAGGATGATGATGTTTGCGCCCTTGCTGCAAGTCCTGTCTACTGCGACAAGGAGCTGGTCCAAAGCTTTTTCTAATGAAGTATTTTTATAATAAAGGATAGATACTGTAGCGCTCTTAAATCCGGGCTGGTTCAATGACTTGATCTTGATGAGGTCAACGCCTGTGAGGATCGGATTATTTACTTCGAGCACGCGGCAGTTACCGCTCTTATCTTCCAAAAGGTTACCGTCTGAACCGATATATACTGTCGTATCCGTAACGATCTCTTCTCTGATGGAATCGATCGGCGGGTTTGTAACCTGTGCGAAAAGCTGCTTGAAGAATGAGAACAGGAGCTGGTGCTTCTCGGACAAAACTGCGAGAGGAATATCCGTTCCCATGGAAGCCGTTGCTTCTACTTTGTTCATGGCCATGGGGAGGATCTCGTTCTTTACGTCTTCAAATGTATATCCGAAAACCTTATAGAGCTTGTTTCTCATCTCCTGTGTGTGAACCGGGATCTTCTTGTTCGGGATCTTGAGTTCAGATAAGTGCAGGAGGCTCATTGCAAGCCACTCACCATAGGGGTGCTTTTCGGAATAGTACTTCTTGCACTCTTCGTCAGATACGAGGCATCCCTTTTCAGTATCGATCAAAAGGATGCGGCCGGGCTGTAATCTGGACTTCTTTACGATATGTTCAGGCTCGATATCAAGTACACCGACCTCGGATGACAGGATAAGTCTGTTGTCGTCTGTGATGTAGTATCTTGAAGGCCTCAGGCCGTTACGGTCGAGTGTTGCGCCTGCGATGACACCGTCAGTAAAGAGGATCGCAGCAGGACCATCCCAGGGTTCCATCATGGTTGCGTAGTAATGATAGAAATCCTTCTTCTCCTGCTCCATGTAGGAATCATTCTTCCAGGGCTCGGGGATCATCATCATGACCGCGAGAGGAAGCGGGATTCCGTTCATCATGAAGAACTCTAATGTATTGTCGAGCATTGCGGAGTCGGAACCGGTCTTGTGAATGATCGGGAAGATCTTATCGACATCGTTTTCGAGCGAAGGGCTGTAAAGTGTCTCTTCACGCGCGAGCATTCTGTCGAAGTTACCTCTGATAGTATTGATCTCACCGTTGTGTGCAACGAGGCGGTAAGGATGAGCTCTCTCCCAGGAAGGAGTTGTGTTCGTTGAAAATCTTGAGTGAACCATTGCGATTGCAGTCTCATAGTTCTTGCTCTGGAGATCCTTATAGAACTTACGGAGCTGGCCTACCAGGAACATACCCTTATATACGATGGTTCTTGAAGATAAAGAAGTGATATATGTCTCATCCGTGCTCTGCTCGAACTCTCTTCTTGCGACATAGAGCATACGGTCAAAAGCAAGGCCCTTTTCGCAGTCAGCAGGTCTTTCCACAAAGCACTGCATGATAACGGGCATTGCATCTCTTGCAACCTTGCCTAAGATATCAGGATTGGTGGGAACTTCTCTCCAACCGATGACGTTAAGTCCGTTCTTCTCGGAGATCACCTTGAACATGCGCATGGCAAGCGTACGCTTCTTGGTATCCTGGGGAAGGAAGAACATTCCTACGCCGTAGTCGCCTTCGTCCTTAATTTCGATACCTGATTCTTTGGCTGCCTTCTTAAAGAATTTGTGTGATACCTGAACGAGGATGCCGACACCGTCGCCTACCTCACCGGTTGCATCCTTACCTGCTCTGTGTTCGAGCTTCTCAACAATGGAAAGTGCATCATCTAATGTGCGGTATTCCTTTTTGCCGTCGATGTTTACTACAAGACCGATTCCGCAGGCATCGTGCTCTTGCTGCATTGCCTGATAGCATTCATCGACATACTTCTTCTCATAAGGTCTCATAATTTCCTCCACCCGGCCGGCACCTCTATCTTTCATCCACCATGATCTAATGCCGGTTTGTAAAATCATTCTCAAAGAGTATTGATATTCAATTTCAATGCGTTTAGAATATCGTTAACTGATTTCAAGCAAGATTGTATCTCCAACGATGGAGGAAATAAAATACAAATAGTATTCGCATTACGATACCTTTGAGGTATGATAGCTTCTTCAGGAGGAACACACATGGATCTACGTCAAATACGTTATTTCTTAACAGTAGCAGAAGAACGTAATATAACGCGCGCAGCAGAGAGACTGCACTTATCACAGCCCCCGCTCTCAAGAGCCCTCATGGATCTTGAAGAAGAACTCGGATGCACTCTCATCATCCGCGGCAAGCGTCACGTAACCCTCACGCCCGAAGGTCTTGCATTAAAGCGCCGCGGCGAGCAGATCTTAGCTCTTGCAGACATCGCCAAGACCGAGATAACCGATGTTAAGAAGGGCCTAAGCGGAACACTTTATCTGGGACACGTAGACAGTAACGGACCTTCCCTCGCTGCAGAGTGGATATCCAGCTTTAAAAAGGAATTCCCTAACGTTACATATAACTTATGGTGCGGCACCGTGGATGACCTGACATACAGAATGAAATCCGGCCTTTTGGAACTTGCCATCACCATGACTCCCCTCAACACGGAGCACCTTGACGGCATCACAGTTTACAGCGACAGATGGGCAGCTATCATCCCCTCTTCCCATCCTCTCGCGAAGAACAAGAAGAAGACCGTCAGCCTCAAGGACATTGTTGATACCGATCTCATAATCTCCTCAAGACATTCAAGAGAAGAAGAGATCAGGAGCTGGTTCGAGAGCACGGGCAAGGAGCCGCGCTTCATCGTAAAGACCGCGCACTCTTCCAACGCTTCAAAGCTCGTTGACCAGAACATCGGCATCGCCATCTTCCCCGCCTCCGTCGCAAAGAACATCCCTGCAGATTCAGAAGTAGTGGTAAAGCCCATCACTCCTGAAGTAAACGTAGACTATGTCCTTTCATGGGATAAGGAGAAGACGCCGAGCGCTCTTGCCATGAAGTTCATTGAGCATGTAAGGAATATGTACTCTTAATCTTTTCGAAAAGGCCGTAATGTAATTCAGCCGGATCGGCGTTATGCAATTGTTTGCTCAAAAACAGGCCAACAATTGCATAAATTTCCGTTTTTGTGCAATTGTTGCCTCAAAAATCAAGCAACAGTTGCAAATCCTCTTCTATAGGCAGAACTTCGGCAACCGAAAACCATAAGCAAAGGGACTGTCTCAGAATGGATGAGATGGTCCCTGTTTCTTGAAAAAAATCACAGTAGAAGTCACGGTACACCCTGACGGTTACTGTGATTTTTCTGCGATATTAGGTCAAAGACTCCGAAAAAATACAGCATTTTGAGACGACGCCTGTTCATTAAGGAACGGTTATCACCACGATAATCAGCAATTTGAAAGGAAGTTCTGGAGCATCTTCTTGCCTTCAGGCGTGAGGATGGATTCTGGATGGAACTGAACTCCGTATATCGGATACTCCTTGTGCTGCACGGCCATGACTTCGCCGTCATCGGCAACGGCAGTGATCTGGAGGCATTCGGGAATAGTCTCCCTGTCAGCAGCAAGTGAGTGGTAGCGCGCAACCTTTGTGCGGTCGCCTATTCCCCTGAACACCGGACAATAAGAATAAAGTCCGACATCAGACTGTTTGCCGTGCATCAGGTGCTCGGCATAGGTTATGGTTGCACCGTATGCTTTGCAGATGGCCTGGTGGCCAAGGCATACGCCGAGGATCGGGATGTCGTGAATGGATGCAGCAACGTCTACGATTATGCCTGCATCTTCCGGTCTTCCGGGACCGGGTGACAGGATGATATGGTCAGGTGCCAGAGCCCTGATCTCATCTACTGTCATCTCGTCATTGCGGATAACTTTTATGTCGGGATTGATCTCGCCGATCAACTGGTAAAGGTTATATGAAAAACTGTCGTAGTTATCTATAAGAAGAATCATAGTTTATACCTCCTGCGCAAGCGTCAGTGAATTGAGGACTGCCCTTGCTTTGTTGAGGCACTCTTCATATTCCTTCTCAGGGACTGAATCTGCTACTATTCCGGCACCGCTTCTTACGAAGACCTTGCCGTTCTTCTTGTAAGCAATGCGGATCGCGATGCATGTATCCATGTTGCCGGTAAAATCGATATAGCCGATGGCACCG
The DNA here is from genome assembly GCA_015069205.1 of Oscillospiraceae bacterium. GTDB lineage: Bacteria > Bacillota > Clostridia > Saccharofermentanales > Saccharofermentanaceae > Saccharofermentans. The sequence goes on along the minus strand of SVIZ01000007.1, from coordinate 93,438 downwards.
CCGTAGATACCGCGCTTGTTGTTCTCGAGATCACCGATAAGCTGGCATGCACGGATCTTGGGCGCGCCGGAAAGCGTTCCTGCAGGAAGCACTGCCTCGATAGCATCAAGGGCATCGTAGCCTTCGGCGATGTCGCCGCGGACCGTGGAACCGATATGCATTACATGTGAGAATCGCTCAATGCTCCTTAACTTCTCGACTTCAACGGTGCCGAACTTACTGATCTTGCCCAGGTCGTTACGGCCGAGATCCACGAGCATGTTGTGCTCTGCAAGTTCCTTCTCATCTGCAAGGAGCTCTGCTTCAAGTCTTCTGTCCTCTTCTTCGGTCTTGCCTCTCGGGCGTGTGCCTGCTAGCGGGAATGTGTGGAGAACGCCGTCTTCAAGCTTAACCAGTGTCTCAGGAGAAGCACCTGCAACCTCTACGTCCGTTCCCGCAAAATAGAACATGTAAGGAGACGGATTGATGGTTCTTAAGATCCTGTATGTGTTAAGAAGGCTTCCTTCAAAAGATGCTGAAAGTCTGTTGGACAGAACGATCTGGAAGATATCGCCTTCATGGATGTGGCGCTTTGCCTTCTCGACCATCGCACAGTACTCTTCTTTTGAGAACAGCGGAGTTACTTCCGAGAGCAGCTTTCCGTCGTTCTCTTCAGCCTTCACGCCATTTCTTACAAGGTCTGCCAGAGCTTCCAGTTCTTCGGCTGCCTCTTTGTATCCTTCATCAATGTCCTCAAGAGACATGTTGGTGATGAAGATGAGTTTTTGTCTTACGTGATCGAATGCTATGACCGTGTCGAAAAGCATGAGGTCAACGTCTTTGAAATTCTCAGTGTCGATTACGTCACGCTTTGCCGTAGGCTCTGCATATCCCAGATAGTCGTAGGAGAAATAACCTACAAGTCCGCCCGTAAATGAGGGAAGGTAAGGAAGTCTGGGGCTTCTGAAATGAGACATGATCTCTCTTATGATCTTTGAAGGATCGTCAGTCTTCTCGGTCTTATCGCCGTAGGTGATCTCGCCGTTGATGCATGTGATCTCAAGCTTGGGGTCAAATCCTAAGAAAGTATATCTTCCCCACTTCTCGTCTGCCTGTGCAGACTCGAGCATATAAGCATGAGTCGATGCATTCTTAAGGATACGGATCGTCTCGATTGGGGTAGTAAAGTCAGACAATATCTCGCAGCTTACGGGCACGACATCGTACTTGCCGGTTTTGGCTAATTCTCTGACCTCTTCAACAGACGGCACTACTTTCATGGTTGTCACCTCCGGTTTTTCGCTTTGCCGGAAGGCAATAAAAAACGCCCTTCGACAAAAGATCTTCTATCTTCTGTCAAGGACGAATAATGATCTTATCCGCGGTGCCACCTTGATTCACGGGCTTTGCCCATGCACTTAGCAAGATACCAACATATCTCCGGCAATTTACGTATGCCTTACGTCGCAATATACTTGGGGATCACCCTTTCCTTCGCGCCCTCCGAAGTCCATTCGCCAAAAACTCCTTGTGTCCGGATCTCACCATCCCGGGCTCTCTTTGACAGGTGTGTCTGAAGCTACTCACTCTCCGTCAACGGTTTGATTAAATTGAGATAAAAATACTATATGAACGGTGGGTTGTCAATCTCAAATATAAAAACGGGGCATCTCTGTTATGAGATACCCCGCATTGTAAGTTACTATTAATCAGATCCGGTTAAGGAATGTATGTCAGACGGACGCTGTCGAGCTGACCCTTCAGGAAGTCAAACTGATAGCAGCTGTCATTGAAATATCTCTCTGATTCGTGTGTGTAACGGAATGTATCAGAGATATAATCGCCATCCTCATAGTGGAAGGGCTCTTCGGTGGGCTCACCGGAGTTAGCCTTGAGCTGGTCCATTGTAAGATTGAGAGGGAAATCGAAAGAAATGACACTCTGCTCATCTTTGATGCTGAATGAGATCTCGTGAACAAAGCAATCCTTTGCAGCCTTGCCGTCCTCTGTATCGTTCATGAAGTAAACTCTTGCGTAGTAGTAGTCGCCGATGACGATCTTGAAGGGCTCAGACTCGCTGTTTGACTTAACGTTGTTACCTGCATTCTGAAGGTCCTCAGAATCGAAAGGTACGCCTGCATCGATCATCTGCTGAAGTGTTGTCTTACCGAGTGTGAACTTCTGGCCGTTTACGTAAAAGTTCATCTCATCAAAGTTAACATATGTCTTTCCGCTGGGATCAACAGGTGTTGTAGCAGCTGTATCAGAACCGCTTGTCTCTGAACCTGCAGCAGAAGTCTCAGATGCAGCTGTTGTAGCAGCAGTTGTAGCTTCTGTTGTTGTCTCAGATGTCTCAGATGTCTCAGATGTCTCAGAAGTCTCTGTAACAGCTACAGGCTCTGTCTCTGTAGCCTCGGGATGCTCTTCTGCATCGAACTCAAATTCTTCAGGATTCTTAGCGTTCCATGTAACAGTTACTTCGAGTGAACCGTCCTTTGAGATCAATACCCACTCTGCTTCCTTCTGGTCCTTGGAGATCTCTTCTGAATCTACCTTGAAGTCCATGTCATACTCTTCAGCAGCAGCCTTCTTAACGTCGCTCTTTGAAGGTACTTCAACCTTCTTACCGCATGCAGCGATACCGAGCATCATAGAAAGACCAAGCACAAGAGCCAATACTTTCTTAAACATTGAATTATCCTCCTTGCATATAGCACGCTTTCCTTATTTAGTAATAATGATTATAGAGAATAATATTATTACCTTATAAAAGCTTTTTTATCTTATAACCAAAACCTCAACCCGTGTACTTGTCAAATGCAATAAAAAAGCACCACCTTTAACGGTGGTGCTTGTTGAGATTAAACCTCAGTAATTATCAGTAGATCAGATATTTGCAAAGGCCTGCGTTTACTGAATACTCAGGATTGCAATCACCAAGAGATGAGTTCCATGCTTCGTAGTTAGCATTGATGATCTCGTTTCTTGCTGCTGACTCATATGAAGTTCTTGAAGCTTCGAAGTAGTAAACATATACACTCTTAGAGTCATCGGAAACGATCATCGTAATGTCTCCCTGCTTGCGGCTGTCATCGAAAAGCCATTCGCCAGCAGTCTTTGTAGCGGTATTTGTACCCTCACCTTCAGCAGGAAGGAAATCTGCCTGTGTTGCAGCATCTGTATAACCGCCATTGAGGATAACATCAGAATTGGTTGAGTTGTTCTTTACTACATTGTAGAAAGAGAGCGGATCCATACCCTGTGTGCAGTATGTCTGTGCATCTGCGATCGTCTGGTTAACTGCTGCAGAGATCTCTTCAGGTGTTGATTCCGTTGTAACGCCTGTGCTGATGGCAAACATTCTGTAAGATACAACCTGGTCTTCAGGGAGGTGCTTGTCTGCGATGTAAACAACATATACGCCGAAATCAGTCTCGATAGTCTTTACATCACCGGCCTTGTTGTCGCTGAAGATGAATGCTCTTACGTCAGGTGACATATAAGAAGCGAGAGAGTATGTAAGATCTTCTGTGAATGTCGGGTCAGCGCCGTCCTCATATTCAGCAAGAGCGGTATCATCGCCCTTATCCTTGAGATAGTCCATAACAGCCTGTCTGAAGGAAGCGGAATCCTTTGCTGCATTAGCGATCTTGTTAGCTGCAGCTACGCACTTGTCAAAATCTACTACCTGACCAGCATCATCCTTGTCAGCCGGTACATAGTATGAGTTGTAATCATAAACGTAATACTTATCAGGTGTCTCGTTGTATTTTGCCTGTACCTGTTCATCTGTAGGAACGATAGCGGGATCGAACTGACGGAGGTAATTAGCATATTCCTGAACAAGAACCTCACGGGCCTGGAAGTCGATATAAAGTCTTCTTGTCATGCCTGTTCCGTAGATGGACTGAAGATACTTGTTGCCGGAAGGATAACCGTACATCATTGCATAAAGATCCATTGTGTCGAGGTTCTTTGCAGCAATTTCACGTGCCTTGGAATACTGCATGAAGCCGCTCTGCTGTGCTGAACGCTCAACGAGAGCAAGAAGCTTCATCTGGCTTGCAGCTTCTCTCAGGAGCCAGTCTCTGTAAGTCTCACCTGTTGAAGGATCGTAAATATCATCAAGGTGATCTTCAGATACCATGCCATACTGTGAGTATGTGTCATAGACTTCTCTGAAATGGAAGTTTGTCTCAAGAACAGAGAAGTTCTTTACAGTCTTTGTTGTACCGTCGGAAAGAGTCTCTGTGATTCCGACACCGGTAAGGGTCTGAGGGAGTACGCCGGAAATATATGTAAAGAAGCAAACGATGATAAGAACGATAGCTACGATTACTACCATCATTCCGCCAGAAACAATTGTCTTGTTCGCCTTTTTTCCGGACTTGGAGGTCTTTGCCATTTTGCCTGCCCACCTTATATATTATTATTAAAATTAAAAAGCACCAAGTATTATAATTCGGAGCCCTTGATAATGCAAGGAAGTTGCTCCGGAACCTCAATAATGTAGTCAGGTCCCAAACGGTCTAATTCCTCCCTGGGCATCTTTGTCCAGCTCACAAGGGCAAAATCAGTGCCGGCATCGTGTGCCGAAAGAACATCAGGGACAGCGTCCCCTACATAAAGGACACGGCTCATGTCCGTGATCCCCGCTCTTCTTGCAGCCTCGATAAGCGGGTCGCCGTGAGGTTTTGCGCGCTCTGTTGCCTCCCTGAACACCTTGACGTCAAAATATCCTTCCAGTTCAAGAAGGTCGATCGTTATCATGGCGGAAGACTCGCGCTTGGACGTGACTATGCCCTGTTTTACGCCGGAAGTCCTGATTTTCGCAAGAAAATCATAAACGCCGGGAAAGATCGGGATGGCATTTTCCTTAAGTCTTGCGCAGTTGATCTCAAGATAAGTCTTAACGAGCTTGTCGCGTGTCTCATTATCGTGCATGGAGAAGGTATCGCCCAGAGGCCTTCCGATATAGCTTTGAAGATCGTCATCAGATCTGTCGGTGCCGCCAAGCACCACATCGTATGCCTTTTTATAGCATTCCATTATGAGCGGGATGGAGTCCCAGAGCGTTCCGTCAAGATCGTATAAAACGAGGTCGTACTTACTCATCGCCCTTTGCACCTTCATCCTTGCCTTCCTCTTCGGGTTCGGCAACGGGATTGATGTGGATCAGGACTTTGGCGATGGCATTCTCCTCGACCTTCAACACCTTGATCCTCAGGTTCTTGTAATTAACGACAGGATGTTCCGTCTCTTCGGGAACACGGTCAAGCTGTGATATGACAAGGCCTGCAATCGTGTCGTATTCATCATTTGTAAGCTCAATGTCCAAGACATCCTCAAGGTCGCTTAAGGTCATGTCTCCCCTGACGATATAATCGCCGTTTGAGAGCTTGACGAACTCGTCTCCCTCATCGTCAAACTCGTCCGTAATGTTGCCTACGAGCTCCTCCAGCATATCCTCGATAGTGGCTATGCCCATCGTTCCGCCATACTCGTCAACGATAACGGCCATCTGCATGCCGCAGTTCTTCATCTCACCGAAGAGAGAAGAGATCTTACGTGTCTCGTGAACGATGAGAGGTTCTCTTATGAACTTCTCAAGCTTGAAAGGCTTATCCTCCGTGGGAGGCATAATGCCGATAAGGTCCTTGATATGAAGGATGCCGATGATGTCATCGATCGTATCCTTGTAAACAGGAATTCTCGTGAACTTCTCTTCCCTTGCAACGCGCATGACCTCGTCGTAATCAGCGTCGATGGGCAGCGAGATGATCTTCTTTCTGTGTGTCATGATCTCCGACACTTCCTTGTCGTTGAACTCGAAAACGTTCTCGATCATCTCTTTTTCAGTATCCTCGATGTTGCCTGATTCGGAACCGACGTCTACCATCATGCGGATTTCTTCCTCAGTAACCGGCTTATCAGTCTGGTTGGGATCGATCTTGAAAAGCATGAGGATGAAGTTCGTAGACTTGGTAAGGAACCATACAAACGGCTTTAAGACCGCGCCGATAAACTTAACGATATTGGCAGCGGCAAAAGCCCACTTCTCAGGATAGTTCTGGGCAATGCGCTTGGGAACGAGCTCACCCAAAACAAGTGAGAAATAGGAAAGGACCAGCGTTATGACGACGGTCCACAAGGATTCCATCCAGGGATGGATCGACTCGGGATCGGCCCAAAGCGCCAGTTTGGAAGCAAAACTGTTGGCAGCAAAAGCGGACGACAGGAATCCGGCAAGCGTAACGCCTACCTGGATCGTCGCAAGGAAGCTTCCGGGATTATCAAGGAACTTGATAACGCGCAAAGCCTTCTTGTTGCCGTCTTCGGCAAGCTTATGCATTTTCGCGTCGTTAAGCGAGATGACTGCCATCTCGGTGCCTGAGAAAAAGGCATTGACGAGAACGAAGAATAAGACCAGTAAAATGCTTAGCAGTGTGTCCATTATTTCATTCCGTTAAGAAGGTCGATCAGTGTCTGTCTTACGACCTGGTGGTCTGCCTTGCCCTTGAGGGCACGCATGGACTGGCCGATAAGGAACGTGAGGTTCTTCTCTTCTCCTGCGAGATAGCCTGATACAGCCTTCTCGTTGCTTGCTATGATCTCCTTGATGACAGGCTCAATGGCACTTGTATCAGACACCATCGCAAGACCGTTGTCAGCGATATACTTATCAGGATCGGTACCGTTGAGGAAAGCTTCCTCAAGAGCCTTCTGGCCTGACTTGCGGTTGATCTTATTCTCATTTACAAGATTGATGATCTTACCCATGATCTTACCGTCAAAGTCGATGTCGGCTGCCAGGACCTTGGCGTCCTTGGCGATCTTAAGAAGGTCTGTCATGAGCCAGTTGGAGCAATCCTTAGGCTTTGAAGTAACTTCGCATGCAGCCTCGAAAACCCTTACCAGTGCAGGTGTTCCCGTGATGATCTCTGCATCATATTCAGGCAGACCCAGCTCACTTACATATCTCTCGCGCTTTGCATCAGCAAACTCGGGAAGCTCGGCTTTAACCTTTGCGAGGAACTCGTCAGAAATGTTGATGGGCATGAGGTCAGGGTCCGGGAAATACTTGTAATCCTGGGCATTTTCCTTGGAACGCATGGAGTATGTGTACTCCTGCTCGTCATCCCAGCGTCTTGTCTCCTGGACAACCTTGCCGCCCTCTTCGATGAGGTCGATCTGTCTGTCGCGCTCGTATTCGATGGCGCGCTCTATGGCCTTAAGAGATGCGATATTCTTCATCTCAGTTCTTGTGCCGAATTCCTTCTGTCCTCTGGGACGTACGGAGAGGTTAACGTCAGCTCTCATGGATCCTTCCTGCATCTTGCAGTCGGAGATTCCGAGATACTGCATCGTGTCTCTTAACTTTTCGAGATATGCGATAACCTCTTCACCGCTTCTGAAATCAGGTTCTGAAACGATCTCAAGGAGCGGAACGCCGCAGCGGTTGAAGTCGACCATGGTCATGCCCGTAACGGGATCGTGTACGAGCTTGCCGGCATCCTCTTCCATGTGGATCTCATGGATGCCGATGGACTTCATGCCCTGTGATGTCTTAATGTCGACATGGCCGTTCCTGCAGATCGGATAGTAAAGCTGTGATATCTGATATGCCTTGGGAAGGTCGGGATAGAAATAGTTCTTACGGTCGAACTTGTTGTTTCTTGTGATCTCGCAGTTGAGTGCGAGTCCTGCCTTTACGGCATACTCGACTACCTGCTTGTTGAGCGTGGGAAGCGTGCCCGGCATACCGGAACATACTTCGCAAACGTGTGTATTGGGCTCGCCTCCGAATTTGGCAGAGCATCCGCAGAAGATCTTTGATTCTGTCGAGAGCTCGCAGTGTACTTCGAGGCCTATTACCATCTCATAATCCTGCATGTTATCAGCCCTCCCCTCTTAAGACTTCTTCAGGGATCCGGTTCTCGAACCCCTGGTCAGCTGTAGCCTTCTGGTAAGCAGAAGCCACGCCTGTAACAGTCTGTTCTGCAAATCTGTCGCCCATGATCTGAAGGCCTACGGGAAGTCCTTCAGAAGTGAAGCCGCAGGGCACGGACATTGCGGGGATGCCGACGATGTTGATGAGTACCGTGCAGATATCGCCCAGGTACATCTTCAAAGGATCCGAAAGGCTCTCGCCCTTCTTCAGTGCTGCCGTGGGGGCAACAGGTCCCAGGACCGCATCGTATTTTGTGAATGCCTCATCGAAAGCCTGCTTGATGAGGTTCTTAACTCTCAATGCCTTGTTGTAGTAAGCATCGTAATAGCCTGATGACAGAACGAAGTTGCCGAGCATGATCCTTCTCTTGACCTCAAGTCCGAATCCTTCGCTTCTGGACTTGATGTAGAGCTGGCCTAAGTCTTCAATGCCTTCAGGTCTGTAGCCGTACTTAACACCGTCATATCTGGACAGGTTGGAGCATGCCTCTGCGCAGCAGATGATGTAGTAAGTCGGGATTGCATACTTGATGATGGGCATTGAGAATGTCTCAACAGTAGCACCCTTGGACTTAAGGACTTCCACCGCATCGAGAACTGCCTTCTTAACGTCAGCGTCGATACCGTCACCCAGGTATTCTTCCGGAATACCGAACTTCTTGCCCTCAAGGCTGTAATTCTCAACGGCATTAAGGTCGATCTTCTCTGATTCAAGAGAAGACTGGTCCTTCTGGTCTTTTCCGCTGATAACGTTGTAAACGGCAGCGATGTCTTCTGCTTTTCTAGCGATCGGTCCGATCTGGTCCAGAGAAGAAGCGAAAGCAACAAGACCGTATCTGGATACGGAACCATATGTAGGCTTAAGGCCTGTAACGCCGCAGAATGAAGCAGGCTGTCTGATGGAACCGCCTGTATCAGAACCGAGTGCAACAGGTGCAAGAGCTGCAGCTACGCAGGCAGCAGAACCGCCTGATGAACCGCCCGGTACCCTGTCCTTATCCCACGGATTGGATGTGGCGCCGAAATAACTCGTCTCTGTTGTGGAACCCATGGCGAATTCGTCCATGTTTGTCTTGCCGAGGATGACCATTCCTGCATCTTCGATCTTGCGGATGACTTCAGCATCGTAGGGAGGAACAAAATTGCCGAGCATCTTAGATGCGCAGGTCGTCTTGATCCCCTTCGTGCAGATATTGTCTTTTATCGCGATCGGAACACCTGCAAGAGGGCCTGTAAGCGTTCCCGCCTTGATGGCTTCGTCAGCCTTTTGGGCCTTTGCGAGAGCTTCATCACGTATCACGGTGATATATGTCTTGTATTCACCGTCTGTCTTTTCGATTGCGTCGAGGAAAGCCTTTGTCGCCTGGTAAGAGGTGATCTTTCCTTCCTTGATCGCTGAGCCTATCTCAAGGGCTCCTAATTTACGGATCTCAATATCAGTCATATGCACACCCCTTAATCAAAGGTCTTCGGCACGAGGATCGTACCGTCCTTTGTCTCGGGTGCGTTGCTTAAGACCGCATCCCTCATATCTTCATTTGTGATGACGTCTTCACGGGTTACGTTCGATACGCCTGCAGCATGGCTTAAAGGCTCAACGCCTTCAGTATCAAGCTCATTTAACTGGTCGAAATAACCTAAGATGTCACCTAAGGCTTTCTGTGTCTTTTCTTCATCTTCAGGGCTCAGTTCGAGTCTTCCGAGATTCTCGAGATACTGAACCAGATCCTTGGTAATCTCCATGAAATTACACTCCTGCTTCATTTTAGATAGATGCTCAATCATAGAATTTTAACATGCCTATATTTTTAAGTAAATAAAGGAGCTGCCCCACTTTTGTGAAACAGCTCCTTGAAACACTAAGGGTTTTAACGATTACTCGTCGTCCTCGTCTTCATCATATTCTTCTTCATCATCTTCTTCATCGTCCTCGTCGTCTTCCTCATAACGCTTTTTCGAAGACTTGGGCTTATCAGCTGCCTTATTCTTTGAATTTGAAGGCTTGGAAGAATTCTTTGAAGAAGATTTTCCGCGTGAACCGGTATCCTTGTTCTTCTTCATCGCATTTACGATCAGAATGACGATCACTGCTGCGATGGCAACTCCTGCAAGAGTAAAGAATACGACAATCAGGACTTCCGTAGTGGTCATGGAACTGACCTTAACATCAGTTGAATGAAGATTGTGGGTTCCCGCATTGATCTCGTCGAGAAGTGACTGGCTGAGCTTCTGCAGAGCGATCTGGTCCAGATCGGCTTTTTCCTGCTCCTGTGTTCCGAGATAACCTACAACGAAGTAGCCGTATTCAGGAGCATAGATAATATCGAGCTCGCCAACCGTTCTCCCTTCTTCGTATGCCCACTCTTCAAACTTGGGAACCATTCTGCCTCTTGGAACGAGAATATCACCCTGATCATAAACAGTGCCAGCCTGCTGTGCATTCTGGGCAAGACCTGTGAGGTCGTCAATGGTGGAGCATGCATTCTTCATGGCTGTAGCAGTCTCAAGAGCCTTGTCCTTTGTTGCCTGATCGGATGTCTCGGGCGCATAGAAAAGTGCATATCTCAAATAAGGAACGAACTTTTCCTCATCAGAGAAAACATAATTCTCGCAATAAACTTTGGAATATGCATCAGCAAGATAGTATCTCTCAAGGATCGTTCTGAATGCGGCTTCAGTATTTCCGGGTCCGTAATAAGCCTGAAGATAATCGTCAAGAGTCTGGCCTGCAGGTGCCGCATAATTTGTATTCATATCATTAAGCGAAGTGTCGATTGTTGCCTTTATTTCATCAGTAACAGTCACGCCCTCTGCCTCGGCACGTGCCAGCAAGATGCATGTGCTCTCGAGAGAGTTTTCCGCATATTCGATGAAATAATCACCATAAGTAGCATAACCGGGTTCGGTGCAAGCAGCGGAAAGGTCAAGGTATCCCTTTGCATTTGCAGGGAAATAACCATACATGGCATATGTACTGAGATCGAGATAAGCATTTATAAAGTAGAAATTGGATTCCTGTATGGATATCGGCTTATCGTCAAAATAATACTGTTTATCGAGATACTGGGGCAGCTGCTCACCGTAATTGTTTATTAACGGCTGGTATGTTGCTGAAGCGACTGATACGGTTGCGGTATTGCTGCAACCTGAAAATACAGCCAGGATCATAACTGTAAGTAGGATAAATGCACCGATTTTTTTCATTTTAATTTTCCTTTGTCCTCATGTGAAATATTGGTATAGTCTACTACATCAACACATAGAAAGTCATCAATAGCGCGAAAACGGACACAAAGATCAGTCTTCATTGTCCTCATCGTCTTCATCGCCATCTTCTTCAGATTCATCATCTTCTTCAGATCCGTCTTCACGATCTTCCCCGCTGTCTTTTTTGGTCTCATCCGCATTGTCATCCGGATCATCATCAGGATCTTTACGTGATACACCCGAAGATTTAATGCGGTTGTTCACTGCCGAATAAATGAGCACGGCAATGATCGTAGCTATTGCAACACCTGCCAGCGTAAAGAAGACTACTACCAGAACATCTGCTGTTTTCGTTGAACCATTCTGCTGTGGCTGGGCAACAGGAGCAGATGCTTCGGTAGCTTCAGTATTCATAACAGTCTCTTCTGTACCATCGTCAGTCAGCTCGATCTCCGGTACCGGAGTTGCAGTAGGTGCTGCAGGAGCCGGAAGGTATTCATCATCAGTGTGGAAATCGTGGACTCCGCTGTTTGACTCTTCGAGGGCAATGTTGGTAAGGTCCTTCATTGCAATGTCCGTAAGAAGACCGGATATCTGCTTTTCCGTTCTGATATAGCCTATAACGAAATATCCGAAATCAGGCGAATAAATGATGTCAAGCTCGCCGTCAGTCCTGTTTTCATCATATGCCCAATCCTCAAAATTCTTATCGAGCTGGCCCTTGGTGACGAGAATATCGCCATAATCAAGAACTTCGCCGTTCTTATAAGCAGTCTCGGCAAGGCCTGTAAGATCGCTGATGCTTCCGCAGGCATCTTTCATGGCTTTTGCGGCAGTATAAGCATCCGTCAAAGAGACCTGGTCAGTATCTTTAGGCTGGAAAAGAGCATATCTCACATAGGGCACATAAGTAATCTGATCTTTTATTCCGAGATAGCCGATTACATAGTAACCTACAGAAGGCTCGTAGATTACTTCAATATCGCCCTCTTTCCTTTCTTCTTCAAAAGTCCAGTCCCAAAGTTCCGGATATTCACTGAGTTCGCTTGTAAAAGCCGCACTGTCACCCTGCTCGCGGACAATACCGTTCTCATAAGCAGACTGCGCCAGTGATTTAAGCTCAGAAAGGCTATTACAAGAATCCTTCATATCCATTGCGGACTGGTATGCCTGATCTTTGGTATCCTGATCTGCTGATTCGGGGGCATAGAAAAGGGCATATCTGATGTAGGGAGTGCGGATCTGATCGTCAGAGAACGGATACTCCTTGCAGTATTTATCGGAATACGCATCGGCAAGATAATACCTTTCCAGGATCTTTCTGAATGTTGCCTCATCAGTTCCCGGACCATAGTAAAGCTGCAGATAATCGTCGAGTGACATCCCGGCATTTGCAGCACTTCCATACCTGATATTGTCCAGCATGTTATCAATCGCAAGCTTGGTATCCTCTGAAAGCGGTATGTCATTTGCCCGGGCATAGGAGCACAGTGTCAAAGACATCTCGAGGGCATTTTCCGCATATTTGACGAAGTAGTCACCGTAAGTGCCGTAGTCATCGATCTCGACCTCGAGCTCGGCAGCCAGATCAATGCCTCCGGAAGGTGTCACCGGATAATAACCCATATTTGCATCGCTGCTGAGTTCAAGGAAAGCATTAATGAAATAGAAGTTCGATTCCTGCAAAGAGACCGGCTCACCATCAAAGTAATACTGATGGTTAAGATAGCCCATCAGCTGGTTGCCATAAACCTCCTCAAAAGTTTTCGGTTCCACAGAAGTGACGGGATCTTGCGCTAACGTTTCAGAAGGTAAAGTGATTTCTGCTGATGTCTCACTGGCAACGATCGTGTTGCCGGTTTCAGATATTGTTTTTCCGCATCCCGAAAACACGGATGCGGCAAATATGCCTAAAAGGAGTATCGGTCCCGTTTTTCTTATATTCATTTGGTTTTTCCTGTTATCTTTTATTTTCGAAAGGCTGCCTCAACCGGGAGACAGCCTCTGTAATTACGTGAATTCCTTGTTAAATACGGTTACTCGCCGTCATCTTCATCGTCTTCTTCGTCTTCATCAGACTCTGATGCATCTGTCTCAGACTCATCATCTTCTTCATCGTCAAACGCTTCGGATTTATCAGGAGCATTCTTACTCTTCTTCACTGCTGAAGCAATGAGAATGACTACAACAGCCGCAATCGCTACACCCGCAAGTGTATACAATACTACAGCGATAACATCATTTGTTTTTGCATTGCTAAGCGGAGCAGTGTTGCCCGACGGAGTCGTGGGGCTTGTCGCATTGGGATCAAATGAGACCTGTGCCGAGGGTTCAGTCTGAGACGTTTCCGGTACAGGTGTAGCCGTGGGAGCTGCAGGAGCTGCGCCGAAAGGCTCATCGGTATGGAAATCGTATGTATTTGCTTCGATGTCAGCTCTGATCTCACCTATAAGAGCCTCAGTTGCTTTCTCCCTGTCCGGAGTTGTGCCGAGGTAACCGACAACAAAGTAACCTAAATCGGGCTCAACAACGATGTCGATATCACCTGCTGAACGGCTTTCTGACCATGCCCATTCCTCAAGATTTACAGGGAACTGTTCAAGCGGGATAGCAAGATCGCCGTAATCCAGATTGGTGCCGGCCGCCTTGGCCTCTTCAGCAAGAGTGGGGAGCTTTTCTATGTCGTTCTCACATGCATCCTTAAGCTGTGAAGCAGCATCGGAAGCGGCATCTCTGATCTCCTGCGCATCTGCTTCGGTCGCAGGGAAAAAGACGTATCTTATCTGCGGGAGAGTCGCATCATAATTCGAGCAGTAATGATTTGCATATTCATTTGAAAGATAATCTATCTCCCAGATCTTCTTGAAAGAAGCCTCATCAATGTCGGGACCCAGGCTGATCTTGAGATAGTCTTCGAGAGATATATTGAGCTGAGCCACATAATTTCTGTAATCTTCAACAAGCTTATCGATCTGTGCATAAGATTCATCTGTAAGAGTGATTCCTTCAGCTTCGGCACGCATGCACAAAATGCATTTGCTCTGAATGGTTTCCTCAGCCTGTCTGACTAAAAAATCACCATAAGTTGCAAATTCCTCACCGGGATATTCAGCCGCAAGATCAACAAATCCATAAGTGGTTAACGGGGCACCGTTGTAACCTGCAGACTCGCCTAATACGTTGAAAGTCTCCATGAAATAGTAGTTGGATTCCCACATGGGAACAGGCTCGCCATTGAAGTAATACTGATGGTCAAGATAATTCGTGATCTGATTACCGTAAACATCTTCCATTGACTCAGGGATCTCAGGCTCTGTTTCTGCAGGTGCAGTTTCAGCCGGCGCAGTCTCTGCGGGTGCAGTTGTTAATGCAGTTGGATCGGAAACGATAACCGTTGTTTCTTCAGCAGGTTGTGAGCATCCTGCGAATATGGAAGCTGCAACAGCTGCCGTGAGGATTAATGTTCCGGTTTTTTTCATCTTCATGTAGTTGTTATCCTTTTGTAGTTTTGCATGCATGCAGCGATCGTGTCATCCATGTCATAGTACTTGTATTTACCGAGTCTTCCACCGAATATAACGTTGCCGTCAGCTTCGGAGAGTTCTTCGTACTTCTTGTAAAGCTCATTGTTCCTGTCATTATTGAGCGGATAGTATGGCTCATCGCCGGGTTTCCAGTCGGCAGGATACTCATGGGTAATAACTGTTCCCTTGCCTTTTCCGAACTCGAAATGCTTGTGCTCCAAGATCCTCGTGAACGGCGTCTCGGCATCGGTATAGTTGACTACCGCATTGCCCTGGAAGTCGTCAGTATCAGGCAGATATTCCGTCTCAAACCTAAGACTTCTGTACTCGAGCTTGCCCAGGGAGTAATTATAATACTCATCTATCATTCCCGTATAGATGATTTTCGAGGCAATATTGCCTAAAGAATCCCTCTCTTTAAGGAAATCTGTGCCCAATCTTACCTCAATTCCGTCAAGCATATTCTCGATCCACTTTGTGTATCCGCCGATCGGAATGCCCTGGTAATTATCGTTGAAATAGTTGTTATCGTAAGTAAGTCTTACGGGAAGTCTCTTGATAATGAACGCCGGAAGCTCGGTGGCTTTCCTGCCCCACTGCTTCTCGGTATAACCCTTTACAAGCTTGTTGTAGATGTCGGGACCGATAAGCGATATCGCCTGTTCTTCAAGGTTTTTAGGCTCGTCGACCTTGCCCATGGCAATCTGCTCGTCGAGCTTTGCCCTAGCTTCTTTAGGAGTTACGACACCCCACATCTTGTTGAATGTATACATGTTGAAAGGCATCGAATAGAGTTCGCCCTTGTAGTTTGCAACGACCATGTTGGTATAGCGGTTGAAATCGGCAAACTTATTCGCAAATTCCCACACTTCCTTATCGCTCGTGTGGAAAATATGAGCGCCGTATTTGTGGACATTTATGCCGTGAACGTCCTCGGTATAGACATTGCCCGCAACATTAGGCCTTCTGTCGATAACAAGGCACTTATAACCGTCATCAGTTGCAAGACGCGCAAAGGTCGCGCCGTAAAGTCCTGCTCCTACAATTAGGAAATCATATTCGCTCATCAGAAAGCCTCCCGTTCCTAAAGTCGTGATAATAATACACTATTTTGCCGGGATTGCCTAAAATGAGCGGTTTATTCCTCCCTGAACTCACTTGCGGCTTTAAGGAATTCCGTATATTTTTCAGGTGTCTTAACCGTCTCTGCAAACGTCTGGTGCGGATACCACTTTGCCATCATCGCAAAGCCCATATATGGCTCGCCCAGGGCTTCGCAGTCCTTCGCGATCGCATCAGTAAGGGCTTTCTGTCCCATTATCTGATTGAGCTTCCACATAGGGCCGCACTTCAGTTCCTCCGAACAGTCGGCTATGTAAATGCTTCCTGCCGGGATCAGATCCTCACACCCCTTAAGGCTCAGGAACAGGTCGTAATTGCCGCCCTCGACCAGGAATTTATTAAGTTCCTCATCGAAATATGCCAGTTCATTCTTATCGAAGGAAATGGTCACCTCAGTTTCACTCTTTGCCTTAACCATTGGCTTTGCAAATCCGGCAAGTTCAAGAGGTGCCCTTGCTGTTCTGGGCTTTGTTTTAGAAACATAGAGCTGTACAACAGCCTTGCCGTCCATGTCACTCTTGTTTTTAAGGCTGAACGTGACGCTGAACTTATTTCCTTTCCGCTTACCGAAAATATCTCCTGCCTCAAACTTCGAATAAGAAAGCCCGTATCCGAACGGATAAAGCGGCTTGATTCCCCGCTTGAGATAACCCTTGTAACCCACGTAGATGCCTTCGCCGTAATTACATGTAATGTTATCCGGATAGCAAAGATACGAGGGCGTATCCTCATATCTGACAGGGAATGTGCACGGCAGCGCGCCTGAAGGATTCACCTTGCCCGTAAGGATATCCGCCATTGCCTTGGAGCCCATCATGCCCGGATAGAACACTGCGAAAACGGAATCAACAACCGTCTCCAGTCCCTCAAGTTCAACGGGACCCGGCACGTTTAGGATCAGGCAGATCTTTCCCCTGCCCTTGTTCTTAGCGAGCTTCTTTATCACGGATACCGTCTTCTTATTCATCTTCAGGTCAGGCCTGTCGGAACTCTCACCCGAATTGACCGTCTCAATTACTATCGCCGTGGCGCCTTTTCTGAAAGCTTCGATATCGTCTTTAAGGACATGCTTTTCACCTAATATAGCAGCCAGTTCTTTGGACAGGAACGTCGTTCTGTCAGTCTTTACTTCGGCGCTTCCCCAACCTGAATCCTGGAAACGGTCAGGGCCGAAGAATACGACTTTCGCATTCTTCTTAAGCGGCAGGCTTCCGTTATTCTTGAGCATTACAATACCTTCGCATGCCGCCTTGTAAGCCGCCTTGTCGCCTGTCTTCACATACTTGGAAGTCGTAAGGCCTTCCGGTGCTTTTACGCTGCCGAATCTGTCTATCAGCTCAAGGAGTCTTAGTGCAGCCTCATCAAGATCTTTGATCTTCAATCTTCCGTCCTTGACCGCCTTAACAATATCCGACGGATCAAAGGGCCCGGGCATAAAAAGATCCTGTCCTGCAGTTTCGGCATCTCCTGCTCTTTCACGGCAGGCGCCCCAGTCGGTCATGGTAACTCCCTTATAGCCCCATTCTTTCCTAAGGACATCCTTAAGAAGCCAGGGATTTTCATGGCAATGAGTTCCGTTTACAGAGTTATATGCACTCATGAGAGTAGTTGCGACCTTGCTGCAAGCTTCAAATGCAGGGAAATACACTTCGCGGAGCGCTCTAATGCTTACGAGCTCATCTATATTGGTTCTGTTGATCTCAAGATTGTTGCACGCGAAGTGCTTAACATTCGATGCAATGCCCTGTGACTCAACACCTTTACACATCTCCGGTGCAAGCGTTTTCGCAAGGAACGGATCTTCGGAATAACCTTCAAAGAATCTGCCGTTTCTGGGTTCTCTTAAGATATTGCAGTTTGGCGTGCCCAGAAGGACTCCGATGCGGTAGACGGCCGCTTCCATAGCAAGTGCCTTGCCCGTCTCATAAACAGTCTTTTTATCCCATGTGGATGCAAGAAGGATTCCGGGAGGATATGAACCCGGCGCGGCATCGATCCCGCACCTGTATTCGGTCATGGCAGCGTTGATCCTGTCTCTTATGGCTTTCTCTTTTTTCGTAAGCTTTTCGGGCTCATAGAAATTGAAAAAGACATGCATGCCGGCAACAGGGTCTTCATCCTTCGGCGGCTCTCTGAAAAGTCTCTGGAAAAAGTGCTGATGGTTAATGCCCGTACCGCCGTCCTGTATGCTCAGCTCAGGAACATATCCGGCGGCAGACTGGAACCCTCCGATAATGAAATCAGACGATCCGCAAAGGAGTCTGGCTTTGTCTTCAACGGTCATGGCTTTAAGAAATTTCTTTGTATTCATATTCCGCCTCATTAAGTCTTATCACTGCCTAACTCAACATGGTTTAACTATAACATAGCTTTTCCAATGTTCCGGAATATGAGATATAACCGGTGTGCAATTTTCGGCTTAAAAAATGGTCAGAAATTGCATAAACCGGCCATTTTGTGCAATTTTCGAGTCGAAAATCACGAAAAATGTACATCGCAGTTAAACCGAAAAAATGCATACAATCAAAAAGGGCCGCCTCCTGATCAAGAGACAGCCCTTTGCGATTGACTGATATATTTTTAACTTATGAATTTGTAAGGATAGCAAACTTGAGTGTTGCCTGAACTGCTACCTTGCCGTTGACTGTTGCAACAGCTTCGCCAAGACCTACGGGTCCCTTTACGGCAGTGATCTTTGTCTCAAGTCTTGCTGTGTCGCCCGGAACGATAGGCTGCTTGAACTTGCACTTGTCGATGCCTGCGAAAACAGCGATCTTGCCCTTGAACTCTTCCTGGGAGAGGATCGCAACAGCACCTGCCTGGGCAAGAGCTTCAACTGTGAGAACACCCGGAACGATAGGCATCTCAGGGAAGTGTCCTCTGAAGAAATACTCATCATAAGTGAAGTTCTTATAAGCGATGCAGAATTTACCCGGCTCATAATCCTCAACCCTGTCGATGAGAAGGAAAGGATGTCTGTGGGGGATGATCTTCATGATCTCTGTTGTGGTAAGTGCATTTGCCATAATGTGGATCCTCCGTAATTATTCAGCAAACTTCTTGACTATCATGGAAGCGTTGTGACCGCCGAATCCCAAGTTGTTTGTCATAGCGTATGTTATATCACGATTCTTAGGTTCGATAAATGTGTAATCGAGATCCATCTCGCCTTCAGATTCCTTGGAACCTGCCGTAACGTGTACATAAGAATCCTGGATTGCCTTAATGCAAGTGATGAGCTCGATGCCGCCTGCACCGCCAAGAGCGTGACCGATCATGGACTTTGTGGAGTTGATGGATACATTCTTGATGTCTTCCTTGAATGCATACTTCATTGCACGTGTCTCGAAAAGATCGTTGTGGTGTGTTGAAGTTCCGTGAGCATTGATGTAATCCATCTGGGAAGGTGTGATGCCTGCTTCCTGCATTGCGATGATCATTGCCATGCCTGCGCCTGAACCGTCTTCTGCAGGTGATGTGATGTGATATGCATCGCATGTTGCACCGTATCCGACGATTTCTGCAAGGATGTTTGCGCCTCTTGCCTTCGCGTGCTCATAAGACTCGATAACGAGAACTCCTGAACCTTCACCGATTACAAAGCCATCTCTGTCCTTGTCGAACGGTCTTGAAGCTGTCTCGGGATCTTCGTTTGTTGAAAGAGCTGTAAGAGCTGCGAATCCCTGAATACCTGTCTTGCATACAGCTGCTTCGCATCCGCCTGTGATCATGACGTCTGCATCACCGTACTTAACTGCCTTGAAAGCATCACCGATAGAATGAAGACCTGTAGCACATGCTGTAACAACGCATGTGTTGATTCCCTTCATTCCGTACTGGATAGCGATGTTTGCTGATGCCATGTTGGCGATCATCATAGGAATGTACATAGGTGCGATTTTGCCGGACTTCTCGAATCTGATCTGCTCCCTCTCGTGAGCCTGCATTGATCCGATACCGGAGCTTACGATGACACCTACTCTGTAAGGGTCTTCCTTCTCCATATCAAGACCAGCCTGCTCGATAGCTTCCTTTGCAGCTGCCAAAGCGTAGTGAGCGAAAGGTTCCATACGCTTCATTGTCTTGAAATCCATGTAGTTCTGAGGATCAAAATCCTTTACTTCGCATGCGAGCTTTACTTTGAAACCGCTTGCATCAAACTTTGTAATCGGCGCGGTAGCTGCCTTTCCTTTCTTAAGACCTTCCCAGAAAGTCTCTACGCTGTTACCAAGAGGTGTGATTGCACCCATACCGGTTACTACGACTCTGTTTGCCATTTACTTAATTCTCCGTTAGTTTTTATTTTCGAGGTGCTCCCCAAAAGCACCTGGATTACATATGCATTCCGCCGTCTACGGAAAGAACCTGACCTGTGATGTAAGAAGCATCTTCAGAGCAGAGGAAGTTAACTGCGTTAGCGATATCCTCAGGCTGTCCGTATCTCTTAAGAGGGATCATCTCAAAGATTGCTTCCTTCTGCTTGTCTGTAAGAACAGCAGTCATGGGTGTCTCAACATATCCGGGAGCGATTGCGTTAAATGTGATGTTTCTTGAAGCGAACTCTCTTGCGCATGACTTTGTAACGCCAACGATTCCTGCCTTTGAAGCGGAATAGTTGACCTGTCCTGCCTGACCTTCAAGACCTACGATGGAAGAAATGCTTACGACTCTTCCTTCTCTCTTCTTCATCATGATAGGTGCAGTGTGCTTGATGAAGTTGAATGTACCCTTAAGGTTAACTGCGATAACGTCATCGAAATTCTGCTCTGTCATCTTGATGAGAAGAGTATCTCTTGTGATACCTGCGTTATTAACGAGGATGTAGATTCCGCCGAAGTCTTCGTTGATCTGTGCTACTGTCTCGCCGACTTTCTCAAAATCAGCAACGTTGCACTGATATGCCTTAGCATCAACGCCGAGTGCCTTTACCTCTTCCTCAGCTTCCTTGCTGTTTTCGAGGGGGCAGGCATCAACGATTGCGATGTTATAGCCGCTCTTTGCAAGCTTGATTGCGATAGCCTTACCGATACCTCTTGAAGCGCCTGTAACGATTGCTGTTTTTCTTGTGTTCTCTGACATGATCTGTACCTCCTTGAATCAGCCGAGCTTTTCCTTTAATGTTTCGATGTCTTCAGGTGAAGCGACACCGATTACCTTGATTGAAGGAACCGTCTTTCTGACGAATCCTGCGATCGTCTTTCCGGGACCTACTTCGATGATCGTGTCGACACCCATCTTCTCGAGCTCATAGAGTGTCTGCTCCCACTTTACGGGGCTGTAGACCTGCTTCTCAAGAAGATCCTTGATCTGTGCCTTGTCTTCTATCTTTGCTGCGCTTGCATTTGCGAAATAAGGGATCTTGAGATCCTTCATCTCAACGTTTGCGAGTTCTTTGCCGAGTTCCTCGCCTGCTACCTTGAGGAGAGGTGAGTGGAAAGGTCCTGATACGTTAAGCTCAACGACCTTTTTAGCGCCTGCTTCAGAAAGCTTGGGCATAGCCTCGTGAACTGCTTCCTTCTTGCCTGTGATTACGATCTGGCCGGGGCAGTTAAAGTTAGCAGGCCATACGTTTTCGATCGTATTTGTAACTGCTTCAACCTGCTCCTGTGTAAGACCGATTACGGCTGCCATTGTGCCCTCGCCTGCGGGGACAGCATTGGACATGAGTCTTCCTCTGATCCTGGTAAGTCTTACTGCGTCTTCAAATCCGAGTGCGCCTGCAACATAAAGGCTGCAGTATTCACCGAGTGAAAGGCCTGCAGTTACGTCGGGCTTGATGCCTGCCTTGAGGAGCGCATCAGTGATGATGCAGCATGCCGTAACAAGTGCGGGCTGTGTATATTCTGTGATGTTGATGTCTTCATTCTCCTCGAAAAGGAGCTTGTTCATGTCGATGCCAGAAGCTTCAGAAGCTTTAGCCACCATATCAGCGTAAGCGCTGTCTGCCTTAACAAAACCTTCGGCCATTCCAACGTGCTGTACGCCCTGGCCCGGATAACAAAATGCGATACTCATTATGCTTCGAGTTTCCTTCCTAAAAGTTCATCTGCCTTGGAGAACATCGACTCGATGATATCCTTGGCAGGTCTTATCTCATTTACAAGACCTGCGATCTGTCCTGCCATGAATGTTCCTTCCTTAACGTCGCCTTCGACAACAGCCTTACGGAGACTTCCTACTGTAAGTCCTTCGAGCTCCTCGAAAGTAACGCCGCTCTGCTCCATCTCAAGATACTTGTTGGAAAGAGCGTTTCTGATCTGTCTTACCGGGTGGCCGTAAGATCTGCCGGTAACTCTTGTTGAGTTATCCTTTGCCTTGATGACCATGTCCTTGTAGTTCTGGTGAACGTTTACCTCGTCGCATGCACAGAAAACTGTTCCGCACTGAACGCCCTCGGCACCGAGCATGAAAGCTGCCGCAACGCCTCTGCCGTCAGCGATACCGCCTGCTGCGATAACGGGGATCGATACTGCATCAACGACCTGGGGAACCAGTGTCATTGTCGTAGCTTCACCGATGTGTCCGCCGGACTCCGTGCCCTCAGCGATAACGGCGTCAGCA
Source organism: Oscillospiraceae bacterium (assembly GCA_015069205.1). Lineage (GTDB taxonomy): Bacteria > Bacillota > Clostridia > Saccharofermentanales > Saccharofermentanaceae > Saccharofermentans. Next base: position 71,095 of record SVIZ01000007.1, on the reverse strand, counting down.
CCGCACTGCTGCATTCTCTTTGCAAGAGCAACACCTGCAACTACAGGAACAACGATGATGCCTGCCTCTTTCCACATCTCCATATACTTCTCAGGTGAACCTGCACCTGTAGTAACTACCTTAACCTTCTCTTCTGCGATGACCTTAGCGATCTCAGGAGCTCTGGGGTTCATGAGCATAAGGTTTACGCCGAACGGCTTATCTGTTGCTTCACGGCACTTCTTGATCTGGTCACGGAGCCAGTTCTCATCTGCACCGCCGACACCGATGATGCCGAGACCGCCTGCTTCGGATACAGCAGCTGCGATGTGCCAGTCAGCTACCCATGCCATACCACCCTGGAAGATGGGATACTTGATACCGATCAAATCTGTGATTCTTGTCATGTCCTTTATCTCCTTTATATTTTCGAAAATGGATTAGTAAACAATGTAGTTTGCATCCCATGTAAGACCTGCGCCGAAGCTTGCGAGAACGAGCTTCATTCCGGGCTTGAGTCTGCCGTCCTGCTTCATCTCCCAGAGGAGGATCGGGATGCTTGCAGATGAGATGTTTCCGTAATTCATGATGTTCATCGGGAACTTGTCACGTGAGATACCGAGCTTCTTTGCAGTAGCCTCGATGATCCTTGCGTTAGCCTGGTGCAGGATGAAGTAATCGATCTCTTCAAGGTCGAAGCTGTACTTTTCTGCAAGATCCTTGATGATCTGCGGAACTTCAGTAACAGCAAACTTGAATACTTCCCTTCCCTGCATTGCGAAAGATGTTAATTCCTTGAAGCCTTCCTCTTCCCATCTGTCGGGCTGTCTTGCAGCCTGGCATGTGAGGCAGTCTCCCCTGTAGCCTGAAGATCTCATGATGAACTCATTGCGCTTGATGTCCTCAGCCTTAAGAACTGCTGCACCTGCGCCGTCACCGAAGAGGATGCATGTTCCTCTGTCTTCAAAGTTTGCGAAGTTTGAATTGCACTCAGTACCGATTACGAGAGCGAGCTTGGAGTTGCCTGTCTCGATGAAGCTCTGAACCGTATTGTAAGCAACGATGAATCCGGGGCATGCGCATACTACGTCAAAGCATCCGCAGTTCTCTGATACACCGAGTTCTCTTTGTACGATGCATGATAAAGCAGGAATAACACTGTCTGATGTTGTGGAAGCGGTAACGATGAAATCGATATCCTTAGGATCGATCCCTGCATCCTCAACGGCCTTTCTTGCAGCCTCGACAGCCATCGTGGACGGCTTCTCGGTAACGTGGTCTGCGATATGTCTTTCCTTTATTCCTGTACGCTCGGTGATCCACTCGTCGCTTGTATCCAGGATCTTGGCGAAATCGTCATTGGTTACGACTTTCTTCGGGATGTAAGATCCGAGTCCGATAATTCTGCCTGTCATTATTAGAACCTCTTATTCTACCCTGCCCGGGAAACTATATTTGGGCATAGTTGTCCTCAGGTTAATTAGTTTGATTGTCAAAGTATTTCACAAACAGACAGTCTTGTCAAGTTCTTTGATTGTCAAAGAATTTTGTCAAAGCCTTGATTTTCGAGGATTTTAAAGGTCTAAAAGACCGTAATTACTGCTTTTCGAACCTGCTTGCAGCCCAGCCGCCCTCATTCAGGTGGGAGCTTGTAAGCGTAGCAAATCCTTCAGGTGACAAGAGCGGGATCTGAAGTTTCCTGATCGTCTCGGGATCGAGCTTAAAGCCGTTGGCGCAGTATTCCGCACCAGCCTTCTTAAGATCGTCCATGTAGACTCTGATCTGTCTTTTAGCTTTTCCGGTCATGAAGACCTCGCCCATCGGGCAGAGGATTGCAGTATATCTGTCCCTGCCGCCGCAGATAAGATCGTACTGTGCCAGGAGTGCCGGATAAACGGGCTCAAGTTCAACATAGCCGCAGGAACTGATGATTACGAATTTCTTTTCAAAGATTGAAGGATCTCTCATCTTGTTAAATGTCTGGCCGTCGTCAGACCTGGTGCCCATGTAAGGTTCAGCGAGCGCGAGGCACCTGTCGGTAACCGCCTTGAGCTGTGAAGGCATACCGTAAAAATACAGAGGAAAGCTCTCGATGATGACGTCAGCTTCTTTAATGGCAGCGATGATCTCTGCCATGTCATCTTTTATAGCGCATGTGCCGTCGGGAGAAGCCCAGCATGCAAAGCAGCCTCTGCAGGGCTTAATGTCCTTGGCATAGATATCTATTCTTTTTACTTCCGTGCCTTCCGGAAAACCTGAAACGAACGCATCCGTTACATGGAGCGTGTTGCTTCTCTCGATCTTGGGACTGCCGTTAAGAATAAGTACTTTCATTTATATATGGCCTCCCGGAAAATCAGAGGCTCAAACCTCCGTCGAGAACGATAACCTGGCCGGTCATGTAATTGAAGGCGTCAGAAAGAAGGCTTGCCACACAATCGGCAACGTCTTCAGCCGTTCCGAAACGCTTCATGGGAACGCTGTCCAGATACTTCTCGGCAAGATCGCCCGGAATCGACTTGATCATGTCGGTGCCGATAAAGCCCGGAGCTACCGCATTAACCTGGATGCCGTAAGGCGCGAGTTCTTTTGCCATTGTCTGCGTCATTGAGTTGACCGCGCCCTTTGTAGCACTGTAAACGCTCTGACCCGGAACTGCGAGAATGGAACTTACGGAAGATACGTTGATGATCTTTCCGCTCTTCTGTGAGCACATCTTAAGGCTTGCTGCCTGTGCGCAGTTGATATAACCCTTGATGTTGATCGCAAGGCTTCTTTCGAGAGACTCCTGTCTGATCATGAGAAGGTATGCGTCATCAACAACACCTGCATTGTTAACCAGGACATCGATCGTCTCGAAGCTCTTCTTGATCTCCTTGAACATCGCCTTGACCTGCATCATGTCGGATGTGTCTGCCTTATAGATCTCGCAGCGGACACCTGTGGCAGTGATCTCTTCTTTGGCAGCTTCAGCGGCAGCATCGTTGTTAGCATAGTTGAGGGCTATGTCGTAGCCTTCCTGAGCGAGCTTTAAAGCGATCGCCTTGCCTATTCCTCTTGAGCCGCCTGTAACTACTGCTGTCTTGCCCATAATGCTGCCTTCCTTTTAGAAATTATGCCTTTGTGAGTAATACTGCCGAATAAAGAGCGCTTGTTCCAAATGAGACTGCGATGCCGTTTTCGGCCTTGCCCTCATAAATATCCTGAGCAAGTTTTGCAAACTGCAGCGAGGAAGAAGCTGCCCTTGCTTCACCGAAGTCTTTCTTAACGAGCTTGACTTCGATGTTATCGCCGAAGATCTTCTTGTAAACACCCATCTCGAAGCTGTCAACTTCTTCAATGCCGTTGCCGAAGCCATAGATACACTTGACGTCTTCAGGCTTCATGCCGCCCTCTTCGAGAACGTTGTTGATGACCTTCGTAAGTGAGACTTCAGATAATCTCAGGTTATCGGATCTGTCACCCGATGTGTCTCTTGCGGAAGAGAAACCTGCGATCTTCGCATATCTCTTAGCGCCTCTTTCAGTTGCGCTGGAATCCTTTTCGATAACGCATGTAACGGAACCTTCACCGAGTGTGAAATTGCCTGAGCCGATCTTGCCGAGATCGGAATAGATCTCGTGGTCGATGTCGGTGCATTCGTCGGTTCCTGATGCGAGCATGATGTTCTCATAACCGAACATGATCGCGCCGATCGCGGCGCAAACGCTCTGGAGACCTGACTGGAATCCGTTTGCGATGGTCGCGTTATAACCCTTGATGCCGGTGAAGATGCTGAGATATCCGCCTGCTGCGTTGTATACGGTATTCGGGAATGCAAATGCAGAACCCTTGTCGATGCCGTCCTTGATGATTCCCTTCTGGAAATTGGCGATCTCGGTCATCGGTCCTTCGTTTGTTCCGATGCATATACCGATGATGCCGGCGTTATCGTCATTAACCGTAATTCCGGCATCTTCCAAAGCCCTGACACCGCTCAAGAGCTGAAGCTGCGAGAGTCTGTCGAGCTTTCTTAAGAATGCTGACTTAACACCGTATGCCTTAAAAGTATCGGTGTCGAGATTTGCAACATAGCTTTTTGCTGCTTCGTCGTATTCGCCGTTAACCATGCCGATACCGGTAACGTAAAGTTCCTGCTTCGGACATGAAAGATTAAGAACGTTGGGATCTTTTGCAAATACGATGCTTGCGTTGTTTCCGCCGAACGCGAAAGAATTGGACATCGCATACTTGATGTCCCTTTCTCTGGGTGTGTTGGCGATGAAATCAATATTTCCGGACTTTTCGGCGAGAACCTTGAGGTCATCTTCCGTGTATCCGGTCGTGGGAGGGAGTTTGCCCTCTACCAATGCCTTTACGGTCATAACTGCCTCAATGGCGCCGGCTGCGCCAAGGCAGTGTCCTGTCATGGACTTTGTTGAGCTTACGGAGATATGGTCATTCTCCGCAAAGCATGTCTTCAATGAAAGGAACTCGGACTCGTCGTTCTTTGCCGTACCCGTACCGTGTGCATTGACATAGTCGATATCGGTGAACTTAAGTCCTGAATTCTTGACTGCGCGCGTGATAACGCTCATCTGTCCTTCGCCGTCCGGTCTCGGGGCAGTTATGTGATAAGCATCGGAGCTTACGCCTGAGCCGAGTACGTCGCAGTATATTTTTGCGCCGCGCTTAACGGCATGCTCGTAGCTCTCGACTACGAGGACACCTGCGCCTTCGCCTAATGTAATACCTTCGCTGTGATTGAACGGAGAGCACTCTGTTGCATCCAGTGCCCTCAAAGCGTGGAAACCCGAATAAGCAAGTGATGAGAATGAATCGCAGCCGCCGGCAAGGAAGATCTCGCCTTTGCCGCCCCTGATGAGGTCGATCGCAAGGGCGATACTCAAAGTACCTGCCGCACATGCATTAACGATGTTTGCGGTAATTCCGCCGGCATTGTAGTAATCGGCTACGTTTCCTGCGATTACTGAAGCGGGCATCTGTTTCAGATCATCGATATCGCCCTTTTTGCCGTCGCTCTTCTGTCTGTAGTATTTTTCAACACAGGCAGCGCCGGCTATACAGCTTCCCAAAATGACGCCGATATCTGATGTATCTCCGGAATCCATGTCGATCCCGGCATCCTTAATGGCCTCGCCTGCCGCCTTTATTCCGAGGGCAGTGGTCCTGTCGTATCTGCCGTTAGCGAGTTCCTCATTTGAAAGATCTACCTCTGCTCCCTTGTGTGAGTAGCAGTCAGCTGTGTCAAAGCTCTTAACGTCCGTAATGCCGGAAACACCTTTAAGTGCTGCTTCAAAGCATTCTTCGGTATTGTGTCCGATTGCGCTCACAAGGCCGAGGCCCGTGATGACGCAACGCTTTTCGTTCATTGGCATTATTTATCAGTCCTCTTTATGTGCTTCTACAAATGCAGTAAGTGTCTCGATGGAACGGAAGTCCTCTTTGGTGGCACCTGCGCCGGAGATATCAACTCCGAAAAGGTTCTCGATACCTACGATGATCTCGATGGAATCGATGGAATCAAGTCCGATGTCCTCACCGAAAAGCTCTGAATCGTACTCGAGTTCGTCTTCAGGGATCCTGAGTCTTTCTACAAGCATCCCCTTGATCTTCTCGGCAATCTCATTATTCATATTCAAAAACCTCCTAAATATATTTAAAAGAAAAATCTCCGCCCATAACCTTACACTATGTTGGTCTGATTTTCCAACGAAACGGCATAAAAGTGCAAAATGACATTGAAGCGTCTGAGTTCTTTTACCGACATCTTGCACCTGGTTCCCCACGAAGAGACCCAAAGCGTATCGCCGTCCATCTCCGTGATAGTGACCCAATGAAAGCCCAGATTTCCTTTGGTTCCGGTCGGAAGCTCAATCGAGACATTCTCAAAAGGAGCCGTAACGAGCATGACAAGCGGGTCGCCGCCCTCGAGATATTTGGGAACCTTTTCCCACCATCTGAACCTGAAAGGCTTTACCCTGATCTTAAGTCCCTCTTTTGCGGCGAGCTTCTTGATGCCCCTTCTGAACCTTCCCGCACTTACGCCCAGGCTTCCCAGAAATTCCTTGCCAAAGAGTTTCCTAGGCTCCCTGTTCTTTCCGATCGTTATGGGTCTTATGTAGTCCTTGGCATCGAAAAACCTGTCAAAATACTCCTCCCTGGGCATTCTCTCCTCGCCCTTAAGACGCATGATCGCATCAAGACCGGCAATAATGCCGCATCCGCTGTTGAGGAACATCTTGTCAGGAAGCCACATCTGGCTTCCCCCGAATGACTCAATGCCGTATTTGTCGATTATCTTCGGTGGCTGACTCATCTGAGCAACGCCTCACACCATGCACCCTCTATGGGCATTCCGGGAAGTTCGGTTGCACCTGCTTCCACAAGTTTCTTCCTGCTCTCGTAGTATCCTCCCTTTTTGGGAATCGGCGCCATAAACACCTTTTTCCCTTCAGAAGTCCATTTGGAGACCAGGGGTACGAGCTTTGCTGAAGCCGTACCTGAATGATTGCAGCACAAAAGCACCCTGTCAAAACCGTCTTCCGGGATAACAGCACCGGGGAATGCCGGAATTACAAGCACTCTAGGGAGTTTGTCCCTTGTGAGGAAATCGATCCTGTCTTTAATCTCAGGCTCAACACAGTCTTTACACTCATTGTAAATGCCGTCGAGGTCAGGAGACGTGATCGCATAAGCCTTATAAAGACTGGGGATCCTGTCGCTGTTTCTGAAAACGACACCGCTCGTGCCTTTTTCGATGCAGCCGATGGCAAAAAGAAGATTGTATGCAGATTCTTCCGGGTCCTTGTCGGGAGACTTTATCGCGCCTGTAATGACAAACGGGATGCCGAGTATGGACAGTACCCTGTATGCAAGCTGCGCAAAGATCGCGCATGTATCGGTACCGTGAGTGATGAGAATACCGTCGAATTTGGTCTTGCGGGATTCAATAACGATCTCCTTCAGTGCCTCGCGGTAAATCTCAGGTGTGGCATCTTCAGAGGAATACATCTCGAGATCAGGGAAGAAATACTCATTATCGGCCGAATACTCAAGAAGGAAATCCTTAACAAAAGACTGCTGTCCGAGAGTTATCGTTCCGGAGACGTCAGACGAAGCTATCGTGCCTCCGAGCATTGCACATAAAATTCGCATATCCCTTTCCTTCCAATGCAAAATAATAGTAGAATTTACCAGACAATTATAATTCACGAGGTTATTTATGAGAATAGCGAGCTGGAACGTAAACGGAATAAGGGCAGTTGCCACAAAGGGCTTTGCGGAAAGCCTCGAAAAGATAGGCGCAGACGTAATCGGCATCCAGGAGATCAAGGCCCTCCGTGAGCAGTTAGGACCTGAGATCACAGACATCCCCGGCTATAAGAGCTGGTTCTACTCAGCAGAGAGGAAAGGCTATTCCGGCACTGCCCTCTATTCCAAGATCGAACCAAAGAGTGTTGAGTTCGGCTTCGGCGTAGAAGAGTTCGACCACGAAGGCCGCGTCATCAAGGCTGATTTCGGTGACTTCGTGCTCTTCAACATCTACTTCCCCAATGGCGGAAGAGGCGACGATTACGTAAAGTTCAAGCTCAGATTCTACGACTGCTTCTTAGACCAGGTCGATGCCCTTAAGGCACAGGGCAAAGAGGTCATCTGCTGCGGCGACGTGAACACTGCCCACAAAGAGATCGACTTATCCAACCCCAAAGCAAACTCCAAGATCTCCGGCTTCCTTCCCGAAGAGCGCGCATATATAGACAAGTTCATCGAAAGAGGACTTACGGACACATTCAGAATGCTCCACCCGGACGACAAGGAATGCTACACCTGGTGGTCTTATAAGACTGCCGCAAGAGAGCGTAACGTAGGCTGGAGGATCGACTATTTCTTTACGACTGACGGACTGAATTCCAGAGTAAAAGAATCGAACATGATGACAGACATCATGGGATCGGACCACTGCCCGATCTATCTGGATATTTGATCAAAGGATTAGCTTATTTCAGGAATCTTCGGTCGGAATACTCATTGTATTCTCGACTACCATCTCGCCATTGATATCAAGTTTTGACAAAGATCCGGCAACCTTATAATCCAGCAGTTTTGAATAATCCGGAACACCGGCATTCGCGAAGATCGAGCCTTCTATCTTGGAATTTGCGACTCTTATCTTAACGGACTTATCATTTCCTCTGTATAGTCCCGGAAGTTTTCCGCTCAGATCGACCTTCAGTGAGATATAGTCAATATTGATATTAGACGGTCTTCCATTCAAAGAACCGAAGCATGTTACATTGTCACATCCCGATTTCATGCTGATAGTGGCACTGTAAACACTGATCTTGAGTTTTCCGCTGTCTATGGATCCCACTATTGCAACTTTGCTTCCGTTGAAATCCGCTTTCATGGAAACATGTTCGATCATCATATCACATCTTCCGGTTATCGATCCGACTCCTACAGCCGTAAGGGCAACACTCGTGATCTCAAGATAGCAGTTGCTGATGATCGGATCGATATCTCCTGATATGGAACCGATACCTACGGAAGTCTGACCCATGAGATTGAGTTTGTACATGCCTCTTCTGATCGTAATATGTCCGCCAAGTCCGCTTCCGAGCGCAACACTCTTATTGGCATTGACCGAGATCTCGATCCTGCCGTCTTGATCGAAAATGAGATCGCCGTGATAGGAATCCATATCATTACCGATGCCGAATGTCTCCATTCCGGTACAGCTCATGGAAAGATTTCCCGCGCCTTCAAATGTGAGTGTGGATGAAGGAGCGACCTTTATACCGCCGGCACTGAGAACATTGTCACCATTCAAAGCGATGATGACATCACAGTCATCACCGATGGTAATGGCAGCATCGTGCATTCTTCCTGTAAAGCAGCAGTTCTCTAAAGCTATCCTGCCTTTGTAACCGTTCTCTATCTCAAGATGGATAACAGCATCATCGCCCGGGACACCCTGAATGTGAAGATCCCTGTGGGTGACCTGACCTGATGTTACGTGGATAGTGTTATAGCCGTCTTTAATGACAATGGGCAGCGAGATCCTTGCTTCTCTTCCCGCAATATAATCCTTCTTGGTGCGGTTCTTCGCTTTGCCGCTGCTGTATTTGACGATCTCTTCCTTTACCTCGGGAGCGATCTCCTTGATGATATATTCGGAAGGACGGGCCGTATAATAACCCTGAATAAGATCGACACCGAGATTGATCACTGTCTCGATCTCCTCTGTTGTCTCGATGCCTTCCGCAAGCGCAAGGATATTGTTGTCGTGCGAGAACTCGATAATATCCTTAACAAAATGCTGCTTTTGAGGAGAATCCTGAATATTTGCCAGAAGTGCTCTGTCGATCTTAACGTAGTTCGGCATATAGCGCAGGAGATTGCTTACATTAGAGTAACCTGTGCCGTAATCATCAACGGCAGTCTCAAAGCCGAAGCTCTGATACTCCCTCTTCATTTCCGCAAGTTCCTTATCGTCCATCTCTGACTGCTCCGTAAACTCTACAACGAGTCTTCCCGAGAGATCTTTTGCCATCTCAGATATCTGGGCAATGTCTTCTTTCTTCAGATGCTGTCCGGGAATGGAGTTAATGAATATCTTCGCATCAGCCTTGAATTTATCTGAATTTGCATTTACATAGTTCAATACGTTGTTGAATGTCGCATATTCGATATCGTAAAGCCTGTTAAAGAAGCTCGCATATTTTATAACGAGCAGAGGCTGTACATAAGGCACCAGATCGACTCTCATCAATGCCTCATAAGCATAGATCTCACCCGTGCGGGCATCTACGATAGGCTGGAAGTGATAGTTGATCTTATTCTTATCGAGAATATCGTTTACAACTTCGGCTTCTTCCATCTGCGACTTATCAAAACCGTCCGCATTCATCTTCTGGAAGTTAAGCTTCTGACCGTTCTTTCTGGACAGAGCTATGCTTACGACACTCTCATAATCAGCTCTTGTTCTCGGCATGCCTTCGGCGGTGCCGTAATAGACTTCGAGCTTTCTCGAGCCCTCTTTCAGAGAATCATTATATTCATCGATCTTGACAAAGAGATCTTTTACCCTTGCTTCCATGACGTTTAAGACATCTTCACTCGAGTTCACAACTTCAAGGGCAACCATCTCGCCGTTGCCGATACAATAGATGCGTCCGCCCGGGAAGACTTCTTCCAAAAACTTGCCGACACTGATAATGGCCCTGTCGCCGGCAGTTCTTCCGTCATCATTATTGATCTTGGAAAGATTCTTGATATCAATTGCCAATGCGCCGATCATCTCGTTCTCACGCAAAGGATTCATGATAATGATATCTTCCGTCTGCTGTAAGAATCCGTTGTAGTTATAGATACCCGTAAGAGGATCTCTGACTAGACTTGCCTCAAGCTTTTTGTTGATTGCATTGAGCTCATCGTATCTTCTGAAATTCTCAAGTCCTCTCATTATGCTGTGAAGCCAGAATCTGTACGACTTCTTGTAGGACTTAGGCTCCGTATAAGACAATACTGCATATCCGAATGTCAATTCTTCAAAATGTAATGGCGTAAAGAAAAATGCTTCCGGCCTGACTCTGTCCGTTTCAAGACGCGGGATAAGGATATTCCTGTCAAAGTAAACATCATCGCTGAAACGGTCACTGTTACTCTCTTCCTGTCTGCACGAAATAACATGCATCATTTTTTTCGAATAGAACTTATCCGCATCGGAAAGTCTTTCCGGAGAGATCCTGGAGTCATCAACAGCTCCGCTCATGGCCTTTGCCTTTGCCTGCCAGTTAGAGTTTAAGCAAATACTGAAGCTCTCGAATTCTCTTATTTGGAACACGTATGAGAATGTGATCTTCATAAGGCCTTCGAAATCATTCTGAATGACAAGGTCCTCATCCAAATGATTGTAAGAGGAGAAAACGCTGTTATGTGAGGTCTCGGTATCCCAAGATTTACGGAGTTTGGACTCGTAGCGCACCTCTTCCTCTCCGCACCCGCATGTCCTTCCGCAGAAGAATTCACCATAATCTTCAAAAGGAGCTGTCTCACGGCCTTCCAAAGCATCAAACAAAAGATCTACGGCATATGAACCCAATGCTTTTGAAGGTATCTTGACCGAGGTAACCGGCTTGGGGGAATATCTTCCTTCTTCAGTTGAATCGTAACTTGCAACGGCGACATCTTCAGGAACCCTGACTCCGCCCTTTTCAAGAGCTTTGCAAAGACCGATTGCCATACAGTCATTAGCGCATGCTATAGCCTGAGGAAGATTGCCGCCCTTTTTGAGCAGACGGTCACCAAGGCTCTCGCCGCTTGTGTACCAGAAATCGCCATAGAACACCCTGTCTCTTCCGACAGCAAGCCCATGCTCTCTCATGGAATCCATAAAAGCCTGAAGTCTCTCTTTTGAATAATGGTGCCATGCCTTGCCGGTAAGATATGCAATATCCGTATATCCGTGATCTTCTATCAGGTGATCGATAAGTTTCCTGACTGCTCCATAGTGGTTCGGGAAGATCGACGGGAAGTATCTGCTCTCCTTGTCGATAAATACGACCGGACACTTGCAGCGTTCGTGGATCATCTCTTCAATACTGTCTGCAAGACCCGGAGACTGGAGGGTATCTGCCATAACGGCAACCGCATCAAAAGTCTCAAAAGGAACCAGCGTGAATATCGAAGTCTCACCGGTCTCTCTTCCGAGATTATTCTGATATTTGAGGTAGCTGCCGAATACCAGGACGTCAGAATTATGCTCAAATGCCTTGCCGATAAATCCCTCGACAAATTGAGCCTGATAGTATTCATCGGCCTGGGCTAATAATAAAGCTATTCTCTTACGGTCAGCCATAAATGACCCTCGTGGTCTGTTCTTAATTACAGGTGAAAAACACCTACGCTTAAAGACTAATCAGAACATTTTTCAAAAACAATAAACCTGATAATTTATTATCACGTTTCTGACTGAAAGTTTACATTCTGTCAATAAACGGACCTGTATTTGTCCGCTTATGGAAGAACTCTGTCAACAGGAGAATATCCCGTCGTCTTCTTGAACTTGACGTTACTCTCGAAGCTCTCAAGGCAGTCAGAAGGATCAATGCGCTCAAAATTCAGCGTAGCCATAGCATCTCTCTTGATCTTTGCAGATGCGATCGTTACTTCCTCGTCGTTGCCTGTAGCGGGATTTAAGATCTTATCAACAGCGTGGATGATGACCGTCTGCACGGGCAGGAGCGCAAAAGTATCTCTTGCGACTCTGAGCATCGTGCTTGATACATAGTCCTGAACGAGCTCGAAATAAGCAGACTTGCTGAAGTCCTTCATTACGATCTCACCGCTTGCCTTCATGTCAGGATACTGTTTGGGGATGATGTCTCCGGACTTAACCTGGAACTCTATCTCCATGATCTTCGGATCATCAGTGCCGACCTCAAATCCGCTTCCGTATTCGAGAAGATCATCGAAAGGTCCTACCTGCTCGATAACCCTGAAATATGCGTCAATGTCGCCAGCAAGAACGCTCTGTGCGAAAGGCTGGAGTTCCCTGATCTGTCCTGATACCGCGCCGTTTGCCACAGCCTCCCAGTCGATGTAGCCGTCAGACTGCTTATGTACGGACTTGAGCGCTTCGATTCCTGCTACAAATTCCTCGAGCTGTGCCTTGGACTGTGCAATAAGTTCCTCGTTTACCTGCTTTGCAGCAGGTGCAGCCTTTGCCGCCTTGGTTGAAGAACCCTTTGCAGCTGTATCTTTCTTTGTTGATTTCTTACCCTTTGAATCGTCCTTGCCGGTAAGACCTCCGACAATGTTCTTAACGTTGCTTGTCTTGGTGTAATAAACACCTGTTCCCGGAATGCCAACAGTGGTTCTTGCCTGGCCCTTGAGGTTAACGGACTGTCTGAATCCGCTCTTGCCGAATGATATGCTCGGTCCTGACTTGCTTAAGTTAAGCTTCAAGCCTTTGCCCAGTGAAATGGATTTGCGGAAATTAAGTCCCATATGACAGCCCTCCGGTGAAAAAAGTTAAAGTTATTTTATCACAATTAACAAGTCTTTACAGATATAGGAAATGCACCTGATTTTGAAGTAAAACAGCAAAACGGCATGGCCCGAAAATAATCTGCACGAGTGATCTCGAAAAACTGCCGTGTGCAATTGTTCCACTTTTTTACCCGCAACAATTGCACAAAAAGGCCGATTTATGCAATTGTTGGGCATTTTTCGGGGTAACAGTTGCAGAATGACCGCTCAGGCCAAAAGTAAAGGGCGCCTCACTTAGCGTGAGACGCCCCAAATTCAAGCAAAAACAAACTTATCTCAGGAATCCCTCAATGATCTTCTGCTCGGCTTCCTGCTCGTTCAATCCGAGAGTCATGAGCTTTGTAATCTGCTCGCCTGCGATCTTACCGATTGCGGCCTCGTGGATGAGGGAAGCTTCAACGCATGTAGCCTTGAGCTTAGGTGTGGCAACGATAACGCCCTTGTCCATGATGATGGAGTCACACTCGGCATGGCCCTTGCATCTGGCATTACCGGAGATGTCGATGATGACATCCTGCTCGGACTCGCCCTTCGCAACGCCACGGCTTACAATGTCGCATACTGAGTCATCACCATTGAGATTGACTGTGATCTCAGCCTTTGCAGTCTGGTCGAAGTTTGTGAGGATCTTGTCGTGCATTATGAGAGTAGCGCCTGCGCCGATCTCTGCCTTTGTGATCCTGTAAGTATCGTTGATTCCGGCGATTTGGGAGGTGTCCATGTCCATTGTGGAGCCTTCTTCAAGATATACGACCGTTGTAGGGTTCATAAATCTCTTGCCTGTTCCGGTTCCCTCACCATAGTGCTTCTCAATGTACTTAACCTTTGAATTCTTGCCGACATGGAAAGTGTGGATTCCGTCGTGCTGGCTGTCATGACCGCCGCAGTTGCTGATTCCGCAGCCGGCGATGATTGTAACGTCGCAGTCTTCGCCAATGAAAAAGTCGTTATAAACGCACTCTTTGTGGCCTGACTTGGAAATGATTACCGGGATGTGGCATGACTCGTTCTTAGTGCCGTCCTTGAAGTAGACGTTGATACCGTCACCTGACTCTCTGGAATCGATCTGAATATTTGCAGTAGAGCATCTTCCCTCGCTCTTACCGTTTGATCTGATGTTAAAAGCACCAACCGGAAGGCTGTCTAATTCTGCTACTTCTTTAAGCATTCTCTTTTCTAGATCATCCATTGCAGACACCTTCTTTCTCTGAGTATGCACAGCCGCAACCGTATCTTCCCATGTTGAGTTCGCTCATGACCTTTTTGGATTCATCAAATCTGTCAACGGTACCGTCCTTGAGGTAAATGATCTTATCGGCGATCTCGAGGATCCTCTCCTGGTGGCTGATGATAATGATGTTTCCGTTTGTTACTCTTCTTAAATTCTCGAAAACCTTGATGAGGCTCTGGAAGCTCCAGAGGTCGATACCTGCCTCAGGCTCATCGAAAAGACTGAGCTTGCCGCCCCTTGCGGCAGCCATTGCAATCTCGATACGCTTCATCTCACCGCCGGAAAGAGTGTCATTGATCTCCCTGTTGAGATAATCCTTGGCGCAAAGGCCTACAGCTGAAAGATATTTGCAGTCCTTCGTGACGTCTACGCCCTCACCTGCAGCAATTCCCAGAAGGTCCTTGACCTTAAGGCCCTTGAACCTTACCGGCTGCTGGAAAGCAAAGCTGATTCCGAGGTTTGCACGCTCGTTGACCGGAAGATCCGTGATATCCTGACCGTCAAACAGGATCCTGCCTGAAGTAGGTGTGATGATGCCCATGATTATCTTGAGCAAAGTGGACTTACCGCTTCCGTTGGGTCCCGTGATAGCGACAAACTTGTCGTCGATCTTTAGATTTATGTCCTTGAGGATGTCTTTGTCATCCGCATGGAAACTGATGTTTTGTAATTCGAGCATATACTCAATACCCTTTCTTAAGGAACATATCCGGCACCTATAGGCGCCGCCTATATAAAACCAACTTACTTTAAATGGTTTGCGGTCAATTATCAATAGTTATTTTCGACATATGACGAAAATTTTTTGTGAACATTATACCGTAAGAGCATAGTTATCATACCCATAGAGTTTTTATACACCCCTATCGAGATGTGATAGAATACATCAATTAAAAATAAGAGGGAGATTTCTTATTATGTGCGGAATCGTTGGTTACACAGGAAAGAAGAAAGCAGCCCCTATCCTCTTGGACGGCCTTGCAAAGCTTGAGTACAGAGGTTACGACTCAGCAGGCCTCGCTGTAAGAAACGGTGACTCAAATCCTGTTGTCGTCAAGGCAAAGGGCAGACTTAAGGTCCTTTCGGAAAAGACTGACGGCGGCGCCGCTCTCAAGGGAAGCTGCGGCATCGGCCATACAAGATGGGCAACCCACGGCGAACCTACAGAGAACAATGCACACCCCCACATCGTAGATGACTACAACGTAGTAGGCGTACATAACGGCATCATCGAGAACTATCAGGAACTCCGCGACAAGATGATCCGCAAGGGTTACAAGTTCTATTCCGAGACAGATACCGAAGTCGCTATCAAGACTATCGATTACTACTACAAGAAATACACACACGATCCGATCGAAGCACTCGCCAAGACCATGGTACGTGTAAGAGGTTCATACGCTCTCGCAGTAATGTTCAAGGATCATCCGGGCAAGATCTTCGTTGCACGTAAGGATTCCCCGATGATCATCGGCTGCGACAAAGATGCTTCCTATCTCGCATCCGACGTTCCCGCGATCCTCAAGTACACAAGATCCGTTTATTACATCGACGACCTTGAGATGGCTTGCCTTGATGCAGGCAGTGTTACTTTCTATAACCTCGACGGCGACGTCATCGAGAAGACTCCCACAGAGATCGACTGGGATGCAGCTTCTGCCGAAAAGGGCGGATTCGAGCACTTCATGATGAAGGAGATCCACGAACAACCCAAGGCAGTATCAGATACACTCAATTCCGTGGTTGTACCTGACGGCGAATCCTTCAAGATCGACCTTACGGCAACAAACCTCACAGACGAGGATATCAAGACATTCAACCAGATCTACATCGTTGCATGCGGTTCCGCTTACCATGTAGGCTGCTGCACACAGTACATCATGGAGTCTCTGGCAGGAGTTCCCGTAAGATGCGAACTCGCTTCAGAATTCAGATACAGAACGATGCCTCTCAACAAGGATGCCCTCTGCGTCATCATCAGCCAGTCCGGTGAGACTGCCGATTCCCTCGCTGCATTAAGAGACGCCAAGGCTAACGGCCTCAAGACTCTGGCTATCGTAAACGTTGTCGGATCTTCGATCGCACGTGAAGCAGACTATGTCCTTTACACGCTTGCAGGTCCTGAAATCTCAGTAGCCACAACAAAGGCATATTCCGCACAGCTCGCAGTATGCTATGTCCTTGCCATCAAGTTCGCTCTTGTAAAGGGTGCGATCAACGAAGAACAGGCAAAAGAACTCACAGAAGACGTCATGTCGATCCCTGCTAAGATCAACAAGATCCTTGAAGATAAGGAGCGTCTCCAGTGGTTTGCAGCAAAGCTCTCAGCTCAGAAGGACATCTTCTTCATCGGCCGCGGCATTGACTATGCAATTACACTCGAAGGCAGCCTTAAGATGAAGGAGATCTCCTACATCCATAGCGAAGCTTATGCAGCCGGCGAATTAAAGCACGGCACGATCAGCCTTATCGAGGAAGGCACTTTCGTTATCGGCGTTCTCACACAGAGCAACCTTTACGAGAAGACACTTTCCAACCTCGTTGAGACAAGAGCCCGCGGTGCTTACCTCATGGCTCTTACGTCTTTCGGCAACTACGCGATCGAAGATACAGCAGACTTTGTAGTCTATGTACCCAAGATCAACGAGCTCTTCGCTGCATCTCTTGCTGTCGTTCCACTCCAGCTTCTGGCTTACTATGTATCCTGTGCCAGAGGTCTCGACGTCGATAAGCCGCGTAACCTCGCAAAGAGCGTTACTGTCGAGTAACACAGCCCGAAAATCAAATATAACCAATATGACCAACCCCGATATCTGTCCTCATATCGGGGTTGTCAAGTCTTTAATACGTTTAAGAGCGCGTATATAATATAGACATGAGCAAACGCAGACCCTACATTTTTATGACACAGGACAAGTTGATCGATCTTTGCAGATACGATATAGGCTGGATCGAGACAGTAGGCGGAAGCGATCTTGACGCGTATCCCGAAGCAGGTTTTGATGTCCAGTGTGAGAATGAATATCCGATGCTTTTATCGGATCTTAAGACTGCGCTCCAGCATTTCGAAGATGAGAAGACATCTTTCAAGGACTTCGCTTTTGACTGGTGGTGCCCCATAACCACCTATTTCTACGAGGATCTCTGTCTTGATGAGCTTTTGGGGCCCGATCCCGACAACATCCTTGATTTTCCGCTGCCTCCGCTCCCCGAGACTGACGAGGAGATGATCATGACGGTCCTCATAAAGATCGCCAGAGTAGCCGATGCTTTAGACGAGAACGGCAATTTTCCCACAGGCACTGCTTCCACAGTCCTGGGTATCCCTGCCCTCCTTAATCTCATCGACAATTATGAGGAAAACAAGGACCTTCCGCCCGAAGAACGCACCTATACAAAGGACCAGATGCTCGTATTCCTTAATCACTGGGATAACAATCTGCTTCTTTCCGATGCTTCCGAAGATGTTATCGCGCACTTCGTTGATTTCACTAATGAACTGTGCGAGAACCATGTTTTCGAAGCACTCAAGATAAAGGCATTTGCATGCAACGGCGGCAACAGCGCCTTCCATTGCGATTACAGGGAATCCGTTAGACTCCTTACCATTCTCCTCAAGGAATTCGGATTCGGATATGCGGCCAATGCCCTGGGCTTCATCTACTATGACGGCAAACTCGGCACACCCGACTACGACAAGGCATTCGCTTACTTTGCAATAGCTTCCAACTACAATGTTTCCGAGGCAAAGCTCAAGTTTGCGGATATGCTCCTCATGGGCGATGCCGGCAATCCCGACCCCATCCTCGCCTATAACATCTACCTTCAGGTATATCACGATGCAAGGATCAGGTTCGAATCCGGCGATTACGGTGCCAACCTGCCCGAGAGCGCGATCAGGATCGCAAGGGCTCTCCGTCTCTTCCCTGACCAGAAGGTCAAGAGATTAAAGCTGCTTCTCGAAGCAACATATTCATCATTTGTCCGTCACCAGACGAACAAGCTGTACTCCGACCTTGAATTCTCCAGAGACGTTCAAGCCGAGATAGACAAGGCGATAAACGAGTTTACAAAAGATGACAAGGTCAAGATCAATTCCGGCTGGCAGGATCTCGGCAATGAGGATATCTCTGATGTTTTCGATGACTTCACGGGTCCTCCGTTCCCGGCTTATTACTCGGTCAACGTTAAGAAGCTGAAGAGCAAGAGATACAAGTTCACGATAAAGCGCCACTCCATCTTTCCGGGTGCCGACGCTCCTCTGTCTCTGTCCGTACAGCCGTGGCTCCTCCGTGCCGGGCTTTGCGACAGACTGGATTTCTCGATTCCCGAGGAATACGGCAACGATGCCCTGGATTACCTGGCAAAGACCGGTGAGACAGGCACTTTCGACAAGCTCTTGGTCAAGAACGATCATGACAAGAATTCTTCCGTTTTCTCTTTTTTCAGGAACGGAAGCGTCGTATTGGGCTTTACCGCAGAGAAGATCTTTTTTAATAAACCTACCGGAAAGACGATAAGCTGAATCCCTGCTGGACTATCCACCGCGATGGTATATAATTGCACGTGTTTGGAATATATGGATAGGAACCTCGCAATATGATTCGCTTAAACAGAAAAAATCTCATTACGCCCGTTATTGCCATGGCTGTTTTATCAGGCTCGCTTTTATGTGCCTGCACCCCGGCAGCAACGGAAACCCCTTCATCAGACTCATCTGAAGTGACTTCAGAGATCACTTCTTCTGAGGCCACCACTGAGACGACAGCAGCTCCGACTACTACAACTACCGTGACTGCCGAGACCTCAGGAAAGGCTTCCGGAGAGGATGAATGGACAGAAGATACGGAAGAAACCGAAGAGACATCAGATACTGAACCTTTGGAGACTTCGATAGTAAACAACGCCGATATCGGTTACGGCCCTTACGGCTTCATGATAGGAGATGTCAGATTCCATTCGCAGAATGATGTCTCGATGCTGATAACTCCCGAAGACAGCACCATCTACGACTATGGTGCAAGAAAGGTCAAGTGCAGCTGGTTTGATGCTTACATATACGAGTGGACATTCGGCATGGATGCTTATGACTACTCAAACCGTTTCTTAAGCTTCTACAACGAGGATACTTCAGTTACTTTCTCGCCCTATAAGGAGATCGGATCCTGGACCACGCCAAAGGGTTCAGAACTCGAGCTCTATCTTGCCGAGATTACGATCATTACCGACAATCTCGAGATCAGGCTGCTTCCCCACTATCTGCGCCCCGAAGATGATTTTAACGTATCCGTCAACGGCAGAGGTTACTATGTATCCCTCGAACAGCTTCAGATGGTCGACTTCATTTTGAGTTCACTTGACGAGAATCCCGGTACCGATCCGCTCGAAGGCGTTATCGTCGGCAGCAAAAATCACACCTATTATTTCTGATTTATCTTGAAAACCTTATGGTACAATGGGTTCGTGAGCTACGCGCGAATATATAAACAAGAAATAATGATAGGGAAGTAACACCATGATAATCTTGCACATCGCTTCGATCGATAATGATCCTTTCGCAGGCGTATGCGTTATCGTACCGTACTATATCCGTTCCCAGAAGCAGATAGGCCATCAGGTCGCGATTTATAACTGCAAGGGCGTAAAGCTTGATGCAGTGGATTGTCAGATCCCCAATATCGATCCTTTTGACATCGACAAGATGCCGGAACCTTTTAACAAGCCCGATCTCGTCGTTTTCCAGGAGTGCTACAGAAAGTGGTACATCAAGATCGGCAAGCAGCTCGAAAAGAAAAACATCCCTTATATCATCATCCCTCACGGAGAACTCGGCAAAGAGGCCCAGCAGAGCAAGCACCTCAAAAAGGTCCTCGCAAATCTCGTGTTCTTCAACAGATTTACCGATAAAGCTCTGGGCATCCAGTGCCTCTCACAAAGAGAATATGACGTTACCAACTTCGGCAGAAAGAAGATAATCGCCACAAACGGCGTATCGATCCCGGAATTGAGAAAGACGTCCTTCCGCAAGACAGGCTTGAAGCTCGTATTCATAGGCCGTCTTGACGCATACCACAAGGGCCTGGACATCCTCCTTGAAGCAGTACGCAACATCAAGGACAAGATGAAGGAAACAGGCGCGACTCTGGACATCTACGGTCCTGACTACGCAGGAAGATATGCCCACATAGAGAGTCTCATCGCAGAGAACAATGTCAGTGACGTTGTTACACTTCACCCTGCAGTCTCAGGAAAAGAGAAAGAGCAGATCCTTCTCGATTCCGACGTTTTCGTCCAGACTTCAAGATTCGAAGGCATGCCTTTGGGCATTCTTGAGTCATTGAGCTATGGTCTGCCCTGCCTCGTAACAAGAGGCACGACATTAGGCGAACAGATTGCTGAGAGCGGCAGCGGCTGGATGGCTGAGACCAATGCTGACTCCATCACCGAACAGCTCTCGAAGGTTCTTGATGAGGCTTCCACACTCCCTGAAAAATCAGACAAGAGCATAGAGTTCGTGAAGCAGAATTACTCATGGGACGTAATTGCAAAAAAGACCGTTGATCTATACAGCGAACTCGCGGGGTATTCCAAATGACATACGAAGGATTCAGAGCGACGCTTTTGTCTTATAACAGAAAGATGTTTGCGAAAAGCAGACATAAGAAGCTGACCAATACCAACTTCACCATAATATCGAACAACTGCTGGGGCGGCGTAATCTACGAGAGTTATGACCTTCCCAAGAACACGCCTACTGCAGGCCTGTTCTTCATGGCTGACGACTACATTGAATTTGTAAGCGATCTTAAAGGCAACACTTCAAGACCGCTTGAATTCATCAAACCCGAGAACAGCAAATATGTTGACCAGCTCAGCAAGGATGACCGATTCGGTTCATATCCCATCGGCAAGATCGGAGATTCCGAGATAAGCTTCCTTCACATCCATTCACAGGAAGAAGCAGCAGACAAGTGGGAAAGAAGATGCAAGAGGATCAACTGGGATAAGCTGATCGTAAAGTTCAATGACCAGAACGGATGCGAAGAGCGTCATGTAAAAGCATTCTCTGAATTGGACTTCGACCACAAACTGTTCTTCACGATCAAGGACTGGCCGGTAACAAAGTGGGATGGCTACTACAAGATAAAGCAGGGCACCAAGGAAGACTTCGTCACCTTTTCACATGAACCTTTTGTCGGCAACAGGTATTTTGATCTGACGGCATACATCAATAATCTCTAAAGGATATTATGACGGAACAGGTACTGAAAAAAGAAAAGCTGTTGTTAAACGCGGATAAGTGGCAGGTAAGGCCGAGTTCGTGGATACTGGCGGTCTATATTGCCCTGATGCCCGTCAGCACTGCATTGGCTGACCTTTTCGCAGGTCCTTCTGTAATGACGCTTTTCGCAGGCATTTACATCATGGTATCGCTCTTGGAAGTCGTATTCATTTACAGGAGACTTGAAGCAGACATCGGACTTCTTCCCGTCTATGCCTACTTCCTGTTCACGATGGCAAGCTGCCTCTGGAATGAATATTTCGATGCGGACTGGTATTTCGGACAGTTTGCTATAACGACCGCGATCGTATTCTGCATTACCGTTAAGCGCGTTTCAGTCAAAGAGATAAAGCTTTTTAAGCTCGCCATGTATATCAGCATCCTTATCGCGGTAATAAGCACTCTCATGAATCTTCCGAAGCCCGGCAAGCGTCTCATGATCTGGATCACAAGCTATATGGATCCTAACGATTTTGCCTGCGGACTTGCCATCGTAGTCTCATTGTTCCTCGTTGAACTGATGAACAAAAAACGCATTATCTTAAACGTGCTCTGCGTTGCAGCAGTGGGCATAATCGTACTGATGTCCGGTTCAAGAGGCGGACTTCTTACCATGGGATGCATCGTCATGGTATGGCTCTTCAACCTCAAGGGACCCATCAGAATGAAGATCCTTCTCGCGCTCATCGCATTTGTTGCAATAGTACTGTTCTGCGCAGAGAACGGCATCGGTCCCAAGATCCTTTACAGATTCAGCATTACAAGACTCATATCCGACGGCGGCGGCGGAAGAATGCCCATCTGGAAAGCAGGCATAGAGAAGTTCTTAACTTCAGATCCTCTGCATGTCATCTTCGGTTACGGTCACGGAAGCTACACCACTTCCGTTCGTTACGTTGCGATCGGCCACGATGATCCTTATATCGCACACAACATGTTTATCAACGCTCTTCTTGAAGGCGGACTTGTTGGTCTTGGACTCATCGTTTCCTGTTTTGCAGCACTCTACAGATATGCGGCAAAACACAAGAACCTGTTCGGCATCCTTGCTCTTACGGGCTTCATCGCAGAAGGCCTTACACTTGATGCGCAGGTTTACAGAACATTCGCTTTCGCAGTTGCCATGGCAGTAATATGGCGCGAGACCACTAAGGAGAAACCGGAAAATGTTAGATAAAGTATCGATAATCGTTCCGGTCTATAACGTCGAAAAGTATCTGGATGAGTGTGTAAAGAGCATCCTCGCTCAGACATATTCAAATATAGAGATCGTACTTGTTGACGACGGCTCAAAGGATACGAGCGGTTCAATGTGCGATGAGTATAAGAAACAGGATAACAGGATCGTTGTCGTCCACAAGGAAAACGGCGGCCTCTCTTCAGCAAGAAATGCCGGCATGGAAAATGCTTCCGGCGATTACTACATCTTCGTAGACAGCGACGATACCATCTCACCTGATATGGTAGAAGAGATGGTTAAAAAGGCCAAAGAGCATGATGCAAAGATCGTCTCTTCCCTGATCTCCGAAAAGCAGGACAAGCTCGGCAAAGGCAACGCTTCTAAAGTCACGGTCTTAAACACACATGATGCGTTAAAGAGCATCTTCTCAGACGGCCTGGTCGTTACTTCTTCAAGCGGCAAGATGTACGCATCTGATCTCTGGGAAGACATCAGGTTCCCGACAGACATGATCTTCGAAGACTTCGCGACCATATACAAGGTCATAAGAAGAGCGCCGAAGGTTGTAAGCTTTGAAGACTGGCAGTACTTCTACAGACCCAACCCCGCGGGCATTACAGGCACTCCTTTTTACCACAGGAAGATGCAGTTTTTCAACGTTGCAGCAAAGGTATCTGAAGGAATAAGTGATACTCATCCCGATCTGGTTCCGGTGATCAGGAACAGGGTGACAAGACAGGCGATATCTTATTACAGGGATATCTCCTCGAGCGGATACGATGATGCGGAAGATAAGAAATTCATCGTAAAGACCGTAAGGAAAGGCATATGGAAATACCTCTTCTCAAGGTACAAAGCCAAGAGCAAGATTTTCGGTCTGCTGATAGCAATATCACCGCCGCTGGCGCGGAAAGTCTTCGCCAAATAAAGTCAGAACAAGTCATTATGGTATATTAAAAAACAGCAATAAGGTTGCATATGGAGGCAGTCAGGAAACATGAATACATCCGATAACATAGTCAATATCAATCTCAAAGAATACTTCTGGTCTTTGCTTGAGCAGTGGAAATGCGTGATCGCTGCCGGATTGGTCTTTGCAGTCCTGGTGCCCGTTGCATTATCACTCAAGGATTCAAGAGCAAGGAACAACGAGCTCGCAACCTTCAAGGAACTTGCTTCCATGAGCCGTGAGGAAATGCTCGATACGTTAAACAAGGATGAAAGAGAAATGGTTCTCTCCAACGTTTACCGTGACCAGCTTTTAAAGAACCAGTCTTCTTATAATGACAATTCGATCTTCGCAGGCATGGATTCCGACAAGTTCGTCGTTCTCCACTATTCATTTGTTGCAGACGGCGATTCTGCGCAGATCTGCTCTGCTTATGCTGCTGCACTCCGTGATTCAGACACCATCGCCATTGTAAGAAAGAATCTCAGCGACACTTATAAGGATGCTGACGAAGGATACATCAGAGAACTGATAATGGTATCAGGTGAAGGCTGCGTTGACCTCATGATCATCATGCCTGAAGGCACTAACGAGGCAGTTCTTGCTTCAGGAATCGAAGCAAGGATCGAAGAGATCCATACACAGATTGAAGAAGCTTTGGGCAAGCACACGATTACATATATCGTTTCCGAGAAGCAGGAACTCGCTTACGATGAACTCGCTGCAGATCTTGTAACAAGAACACACGAGCTCTCACTCATCAAGGATAAGTACGATGCTACATATTATTCAATGAACGATGCACAACGCAACGTATTGTGGATGCTCATTTCTTCACCCGAAGAGATCAATGCATATGTCAGCCAGTCACCTTCCACGAACATCGAATTCTCCAAGGGCAGGATCGCAATAGGATTCGTTGTCGGAATCTTCCTTTATGCATTCATCTATCTGGTTTATATCGTATTCTCATCTGTAGTACAGAACCCCGAACTCTTTGTCGAGACATTCAAGACAAGAAGCTTCGGCAAGGTCAGCAGCTACAGATATAAGGGCCTCTCTGCCCTTATTCACGGCAAGGTCTTCTATAAGATGCACCACAAGGGCAGCATGGATGATGCTGCCATCACAAACGTTGCAGAATCTGTCATCGCATCCTGTGAGCACAACGGTCTTAATAAGGTTGGGATCATTCTTGCAGGCAACATGAAGGACTATTCCGCACAGTGCGAAAAGGTTATAAAGAAGCTTAATGGTTCCAAGATGGAAGTCGTAAAGCTCGACGGAGAGCTTAATGACGATAACATCTCAAAGCTTGACTGCGCAGTCATCTTAGTCGGTTCAGGCAAGACAAAATACGGCAACGTAAGTGAAGCGCTCCGCATCTGCGATTACTATAAAAAGAACGTTATCGGCGGTATTTATTTCGACTGATAGGAATTACTTCTTCTTGTGAAGCATCTTCTTGAAGATCCAGCCGCGCAGACGTCTGGGTACTAATGCCACGAAGAACTGGATAATGATTACGGATGCATAATCAAACCATGAGATGTATCCGGTATCGTAGACCATCTTTTTTCCGGTCTTGTATTTCTTGAAGTAGGCCCAGCCGCCCCTTCTGTCGAACATGTCTTTTCCGATTCGCGCATACACCAGAGAATCATCGACATTCGCACATTTCACGCCGTTCTTCATCATGCGGCACCAGAGATATGTATCCTCCATCAGAGGACATGACTGGTAGTTGCCGGCATCAAGAACGGCCTTCTTTTTATACATGACGGTCATGTGATTGAAGGCATCACGCTTTTTCTGATACTTTTTTATCTCCGCATCAGTAACGGGAACAAGTCTTTTTGCAACTATCGTATCCGGTGTGTCTTCGAACTCGTCTATGTGGCTTCCGATGATGTCCAGATCAGGATCTTTCTCAAATTCGGAAAGCTGTTTTTCGAATCTGTCTTCCCTGCAGATATCATCGGTATCCATTCTGGCAATGATGTCATAAGTACATTCCGGAACACCTGACTGCAATGCCAGGCCGAGACCCCTGTTCTCTTTGAACGGAACTCTCTTTATAAGTCCGGGATACTCTTTTTCGTATTTTTCGAGAACGGCATACAGTTCTTCCGTGAGCGGACCGTCTTCAACGATAACCCACTCGTCAGCCTTAACTGTCTGTCTTAAAAGGCTCTGAAAGCATTCTTCAACATACTGCGGCTTCTCTTTTATATAGAGCGACATCAATACACTGAACTTAGCCATATTACTGAATGATATAAACCTCGCTGTGGATCGTATCGCGCTTGCCTTCCGGAGGCGGTGTCATATAGTCTCCGTAAAGAAGCGTCAACGCCTTATCAGCATCATTGAAAGCCAGATATTCGCTGTCTTCAAACTTATAACGCTTAAGAGGGAATGCTTCATTCTCTTCAAGATAAATATGCTCTGTAAGGAACAGATAGATGGTCTTATCAGGATCACCCTTAAAAGACGCATGTTCCTTCCTATCATTTGCGAGTTTATCAAGTCTTACCTGATAGTCTTCATCACTTAGAAGGCCCTTTTCCCTGCGCTTGTTAATATATCTTTCGAACTCATTGTCGATGTAATTCCACATCTCGGATTCTTTCAGCACGGGAAGTTTATAGAGGTCTATGTGAAGACCCTTATGAGAATATGCGCTGTCCTGCGGATAGAGATTCTGGGCTGTCTCGGAATTCAGATCCTTAACATGTGCCCATCCGTGAAAATACATGGGCTCTGATTTCTCATCTTCAAGGAACATGTCCTCCGGAAGTTCGCTTCTCAGATACTCGATGGCCTCATCGTATGAATCACTGAAAAGCCAGAGATCAAAATCCTCATCCCACGGAATAAAGCCCTGATGTCTTACCGCACCAAGCAATGTACCGTATGCAAGAGAATAAGGGATGTTATGCTTCTCTAAAATACCGGTAGTAGCTTTGGCCAGATGATACAGTCTGTCGTGTATCATCTCAGGCGTTGCGGGAATCTTGCTCATACTTTATCTCCGTACATCTTCTCGTAGTAGTTCTGGTATTCACCGCTGATGATCTCTTCCCACCAGTCGCGGTTATCGAGATACCACTGGATAGTCATCTTGATGCCGTCTGCGAACTTGGTCTCAGGAAGCCAGCCGAGCTCATTATGGATCTTTGTCGGATCGATGGCATAACGCATGTCGTGGCCCTTACGGTCTTCAACATATTTGATGAGTGATTCGGGCTTGCCGAGCTCCTTGCAGATGAGCTTGACGATGTCGATATTCCTCATCTCGTTGTGGCCGCCGACATTGTAAACCTCGCCGACAGTACCCTTGTGGATGATGAGGTCTATAGCTCTGCAGTGATCTTCAACATAGAGCCAGTCACGGACGTTTAAGCCTTCACCATAAACCGGAAGCGGCTTGTCGTTTAAGCAGTTAGCGATCATCAGGGGGATGAGCTTTTCCGGGAAGTGGTAAGGGCCGTAGTTATTTGAGCAGCGTGAGATCGTAACGGGCAGACCAAAAGTCCTGTGATATGCCAGTACGAGAAGATCGGCACCTGCCTTGGATGAGCTATAAGGTGAGCTCGTGTGGATAGGTGTCTCTTCCGTAAAGAACAGGTCAGGGCGGTCCAGAGGAAGATCTCCGTAAACCTCGTCTGTTGACACCTGGTGATATCTCTTGATGCCGTATTCCCTGCACGCATCCATGAGAACACTTGTGCCGATGATGTTTGTCTGAAGGAAGATAGAAGGATCCTTGATGCTTCTGTCAACGTGGCTTTCTGCAGCGAAGTTAACGACAATATCAGGGTGCTCCTCTTCGAAAAGCTTATATACGCCTTCCCTGTCACAGATATCGAGCTTTACGAATCTGAAATTCGGGTTGTCCATTACGCTCTTAAGTGTGGACAGATTACCTGCATATGTCAGTTTATCAAGACAGATGATCCTATAATCGGGATATGTCTTGAGCATATGGAAAACGAAGTTCGAGCCTATAAAACCTGCTCCGCCTGTTACGATGATTACCATAAATTTACTCCTAAAAACTATATGTTTTGTCCTTATGAAGCCATTTTATACTTCAGTTACTTCTTTGCAAGGCTGAGGATGATCTCACAGATCCTGTCCACATCCTCAAGTGCAAGGTCCGCATAAAGAGGAAGCGTTAAGACTCTGAGTGATATGTCCAGAGCTACGGGTGTGTCATTCGGGTCAAATCTGCCCTTATAACAGTCAAATGCATTTGTGATCGGATAGAAATATTTTCTTGCGCAGATTCCGTTCTCCTCAAGCTTTTGGAAAACTTCATCCCTGTCAGCACCGAAAACAGCCTTGTCAAAAACGACCGGGAAATAAGCATAGTTTGTCGTTACGTTTTCCTGGACCGGACAAAGCTTAAGTCCGTCTGTTCCGCTTAAGAGTTCCCTGTAACGTGCAACAACTTTGCTGCGCTTATTTATCTCTTCATCAAGGTGCCTTAGATTGCAGATGCCCATTGCGGCACAGAACTCGTTCATCTTGGCATTACCGCCGACATAAGCGACTTCCTCGGGTCCGTGGATACCAAAGTTCTTAAGGTCTTTAAGGCGCTGCTCAAGTGAATCCTCGTGATAGCAGACCGCGCCGCCCTCAATGGTGTTAAATACCTTCGTTGCGTGGAAACTGAACATCGAAGCGTCACCGAAGTTTGCAACGTTGGTTCCCTTGTAAGATACGGCAAATGCGTGGGCTGCATCGTAGATGACCTTGAGGTTATGCTTCTTTGCGATCTCATCGATCTTTTCCACGTTGCAGATGTTTCCGTAAACGTGTACGGGTAAGATCGCAACAGTCTTGTCCGTGATTAGAGCTTCGATCTTATCCGTGTCTATCGTATATGTAACGGGATCAATGTCGCAGAATACGGGCTCAAATCCGGATCTTATGATCGCATGGGTCGTGGAAGCAAACGTAAAAGGCGAAGTTATGATCTCGCCGCCCTTCTTAAGCTGCAAAGCTTCAAGGATATTTTCCAAAGCAAGATGTCCGTTGCAGTAAAGGGCAACATGCTCAACATTAAGACGTGTCTCAAGTTCTTTTTGAAGCTGCTTATGCTTTACACCCATGTTGGTGATCCAGTGGGAATCCCAGAGGTCTTTTATCTCATTGGTGTATTCTTCAATATCAGGCATTGAAGATCTTGTTACCAGTATCTGGTCCATATCACATTCTCCAATCGATGAGGCTCTCGATCATGTCCAGGTCATAGACCGGAATGCCGAGTTTATCATGTATATTCTTGCGCTCTGCAAAAGAATCATCAATGAAGATCGAATCCTTTGCAGTAATGTATTCACTCTTGTCTCTGTCTTTCTCAATATGAATAATCTCAGCGAAAAGATCCTTCGAGATCCTGAACTTATCCAGAGAATCATAGATATCTTTCGCATGCTTTGTCAGAAGGATCACCGGGATGCCCTTGTTAAAGCACTGGTAAACGAATGAAATCATCGTGATGTTTACCTTATCGTCAAGGTAAAGCGTATCGTCAAAATCAAGATAGACCTTGTCGTATTTAACGCTGGTCTGATAGCGGCTTATGAATGCACGGTCGAGCAATACATCCTGGCCGTTATTGATTATGTCGATGTCATATCCGAGCATGTCGAAAATCGTAAGCATCGGATAATTGATCCCGAGGTTTCTCGTGGTACCCATAGTACCCGGGATCCTTGCGGAGATCTCCAGAAGACGGAATTCTCCTTCAGTATTTCTTTTAAGCTGGAAGAACCATGCACCTGAGAAAACCATCTTTGAATTGATCTTCTCCGCGATCTTCATGACACTGTCTTCCATCGGAATGATCCTGCTTCTTACGGCAATTCCGGATCTGATACGTTCTCTTCTTCTGATGAGCGCAGATCTCAATTTACCGTTTCTGTCAGTGAAGCAGTCGACTGTATATTCATCACCCGGAAGATATTCGCAGATGACATACTGCTCGTCTCCCGCCAAAAGCTTTTCGAGGTCATCTCTGTCAGTAACTTTCATCGCACCTTCGGAGCCCTGTCCTACTGCGGGTTTGCAGAATACGGGATAGCTCTTTACGTCATCGGCGGATGCGAAAGTCTTAGGGATGAATTCCTCGCCTTTGAAGAATTCGTAAGTCTTTGTTTTCGAGCGGCACGTATCAACGGTCTCGATGGGAGACGTTACGACCTTGCAGTGAAGCTTATCCTGCTCCTCGGTAAGAGTCAGACAGGCGCTGTCATGGGCCGGATAGATAAGGTCGATGCCGTACTCGTCAACTATCTTGTTAAGCGCATCTATGAGACCGGGATCGCCCGGGAAAGGTACGCCTTCGATGTAATTCTTGAAAAGGAATTCAGCATGACAAGAGACGCTGCTGGCGCCGTAGAGCTCAACAAACTTGGAATACTTCAACGCATTATGTATCTCAAATGCTATCTCCGTTCCTGCCGGAAATACGAGCACCTTTTTTCTCATGCCTTCTTCTCCTTACCACCAATGATACTCTTTAATGTGCTGAGCAGGTAGTCAAGACAGTCTATCTTGAACAACTTGGTTCCGAAATAGTATATCAGAACGCCGAGCGGTACCTGGATGAGAAGAGTGACGAAATCGTTGAGCTTGAGGAATGTAACGCAGTATACGATCCCACCCATGATCCATGCCAGGATAATAGACGGCAGAATGTCTTTAAGCTGCTCGAAATAGCCGTAATTAATGAGTTTCTTGTTAGGCCATGTGTTGATGACCTGGCAGATGAAGTCGCTTACCAGCAAGGATAATGTAATTGCAAATACGCCGTACCTCATTGAGAGGATGAGAAGGCCGATTCCGACGATCTTTTTGATGATCTCGAGTTTCAAGAACATATCACTTCTTCCCAATGCTTTTATGGCATTGAGGTTAGCTGTGTGAAGCGGATAGAAGGTATAACAGATACAAAGGATGATCATGTAAGGTATGAGCGGAAGCCATTCAGAAGGCAATATGATGCTGACGATAGGAACAGCACACGCGGAAAGACCTGCCATCATGGGAGCCATGAGATAGATGCTCGTCTTCATGGCGCGTCTTGTCATGTTCTTAACGCGCTCGGTATCGTCCTGAACGCCTGACATTGCAGGGAACAAAACGCTGTCTATTGAAGTGTTGATGTTGGCTGTGATGAAGCCCGGAAACTGGTTGGCCTTATCGTAAAATGCGAGATCTGCCTTGGTATATTTCTTACCGATGATGAGTGCTCTTAACTGCTCATAACCCGTGGCAAGGAGGCTGGATGCAAGAAGCTTCCATCCGTATGCCAGGAGACCTTTAAGTC
This sequence comes from Oscillospiraceae bacterium, assembly GCA_015069205.1. Taxonomy (GTDB): domain Bacteria; phylum Bacillota; class Clostridia; order Saccharofermentanales; family Saccharofermentanaceae; genus Saccharofermentans. The sequence continues at coordinate 40,076 of SVIZ01000007.1, read as the reverse complement.
TCTTGAACGAGAACTTGAGCTCAGGCTTCCACTTAACCGTTATCCAGAGGATGATGGTATCGAATGTGGTATTCGTAACGTACTGCATTACGAGTGCCCATGTGCCGTATCCCTTGTATGCAAGGAAGATGCCGACAACTGCTGCTGCAATAGTTCCGCCCAGAGTCGAATAGAAGAATCTCTTGAACAGAAGGTTTCTGGTTACGTAAGCTACCTGTACGTTCTTGACACCGGATATGAGAATGATGATTCCCAATACCCTGATAAGAGGTGTGAGCGAAGGATCATCATAGAAATTCGCGATGAAAGGCGCAGCGAAAAACAATCCCACATAGAGCACCGCGCAGAAAACGATGTTGAAATAGAAAACAGTCGAGAAGTCTAAGTTATCGGCATCTTTTTTCTGGACAAGGGCATTACCGAGACCGCTGTCTACAAATACCTGTAAGATCGTGATGATTACAAGAAGGAGCGACAGTGAACCGTAGAGGTCAGGCTCAACGAGGATGTTTGCAATGATGAGAGATACAACAAGCTCAACGCCCTTTGCACCTATACGTTCGAACAGTCTCCAAAGGAAACCGTTCATTACTTTATTGCCTGTCTTACCTGATCCTTCTGCCATTATTTCTTAACCATTACCAGTAACTTATAGTGAATCCTTGCTCTCAGAAGTCCGGAAAGGATCTTGCTGATGATCTTGTGATATTTCTTATCCGTATCCTGATCGAGTTGCTTTAAGCCTGCCGTCAGTTCGTTAAGGAATTTGAGATATGCCTTCAGATTCTTTCCGCTCTGTTCTGTCCATGAACCCGGAACCGATACACGGTATACGGACATGTTGTCAGGGAGATAGAGCATGCCGCCCTTCAGCGAACCGCTTATCTGGTATGTATAATCCAGAGGACATACATCGACGAACTTCCTTCTTTCAGTGAGGATCTCTCTTCTGACAAGGATCGAATTCGTGGATACGAATGAACCGCCGCCCTCGATTACTTTCTCGACGGGAATTATTGTCATTTCAGAACCGTGATCAACAGTACCGTTAACGCTTCCGTCTGACGCATTGATGAGCGTCGATGCGTGGACGCAGATATCGATGTCAGGATGAGATTCCAAAGCATCGTACTGCTTCTGAAGCTTATCGGGATCTGTCCAGTAATCGTCTCCTTCGCACAAAGCGATGTACTTGCCCTTTGAGCGTCTGAGCTGGAAAACGTCCGTGATCCAGACGTCCTTTGAATACTGGTTTTCCTTCTGATATATCGGCTTGATGATATCCGGATATTTAGCTTCGTATTCGCGGATGATATCTGCAGTCTCATCGGTGGATGCATCATCGTGAATAAGGATCTCAAACTTGAAATCCGTCTTCTGCATCACAAAACCATCCAGAGTATCCCTGATGTACTTGGCATGGTTATATGCATTACAAATGATGCTGATCTTTATGTCATTGTCCATCAGACGGTCTGCTCCAATCAGCTGCACGAATTGAGATAATTCATGAAGTTTTCTTTGTTCTCAAGTGCTGTTGTCGTAGGTCTTCCGAGGTCATCTCTTGCTCCGATCGAGCACTTAACTTCGATAAGGCTCAACTCCCTGCGTGCCTTGGCAGCTTCGAGTTCCTTATCGAGATCATCGAAATTATCGACACATACCGCATTGGGATATCCGCATGCCTTTGCAATGGCAACTAAATCGATGGATCCTGCAACAGTCGGCATTCCTCCGACAGTCTCATGCGCACTGTTGTTGATCACAACGTGGATGAGATTTGCAGGCTTGTTCGCACCAAGCACGGCCATGGAACCCATGTGCATCAGGACTGCACCGTCACCGTCTACACACCAGATCCTTGTGTCAGGCTTGTTGATCGCAACACCTAATGCGATGGAAGAAGAGTGACCCATTGAACCTACTGTGAGGAAGTCGTACTTGTGTGACTGTCCGTTTGCTACTCTTGTCTCGAAAAGCTCTCTTGATGCCTTACCCGTTGTTGATACGATAGGATCTTCGCCTGAAGCCTTTACGATATGCTGAATGATCTCTTCACGGATCATCTTGTTGTCGTTCTTATATTCGACCTTACCGTCGAAAGAAAGAGCCCCCTTGCGGATAACGAAAGCTACGTCCTTACCCTTGGCAAGGATCTCTCTGAACTCTGCCATCTTTGCTTCGACTTCTTCATCAGTCGTCTCCTTGCCGATGGCAAATGTTGCGATATCCATGTCTTCTAATAACTTAACCGTAACTTCACCCTGGTAGATATGCTGGGGCTCGTCGTGAATGCCGGGCTCGCCTCTCCACCCTACGATGAATACCATCGGGATCGCATATACTTTATCGTTAAGGAGAGAAGCAACAGGATTGATGATGTTGCCCTCACCTGAGTTCTGCATGTAAACGACCGGAACCTTGCCTGTTGCGAGGTGGTAGCCTGCAGCAAGAGCAGTGCAGTTACCTTCATTTGCAGCGATTACGTGATGGTTGGGATCAATACCGTATGTTGCCATAAGGTAATTGCAGAGTGCCTTAAGCTGGCTGTCCGGAACTCCGGAGTAAAAGTCAGCGCCGATTATTTCAACAAGTTTTTCAACTTTCATTCTTATCTCCTGAAATGTGCGGTTTATTATAACTCGTCAATGAGAGTGATAATGTCTTTGATCTTCATGAGCCTGTCATCTACTTCCTTGGCTCTGTGATAACGGAGGATATCCTCTGCCGTCTTCTGCATTGCCGGGAATGCAGATCTTGTAAGCTGGTTAGCATAGATGACGATATTAACGCCGTGAGCTGCAAGCTCTTCTTCCGTGATCACGTTGAAGCTTGAAGGAACGACAACGATAGGTGTCTCCTTGTTGTCTGCCCTGAACTTGTCGCAGAACTCAAGGATCTCATCAGGTTCCTTCTTCCTTGAGTGGATCATGATGCCGTCAGCACCTGCAGCAACAAATGCGTGCGCACGGGCCAGAGCATCTTCCATACCCTGCTCAAGGATAAGGCTCTCGATACGCGCGATGATCATGAAGTCGTCTGTGAGCTGGGCTTTCTTACCTGCAGCGATCTTGGCACTCATCTCTTCGATGGTAGCCTGTGTCTGCTTTACTTCTGTTCCGAAAAGGGAATTCTTCTTAAGTCCCTTCTTGTCTTCGATGATGACTGCAGATACACCCATCTTCTCGAGGGAACGGACAGTGTATACGAAGTGCTCGGTAAGTCCGCCTGTATCACCGTCGAAGATGATAGGCTTTGTCGTAACTTCAGTGATATCGTCGATCGTTCTGAATCTTGAAGTCATGTCGACGAGCTCGATGTCAGGCTTGCCCTTTGCAGTCGAATCGCAAAGAGATGAGATCCACATTGCATCGAACTGGTCAAGTCTTCCGTCGTGCTCAACTACTGTCTTCTCAACGATAAGACCAGTAAGACCGCTGTGTGCTTCCATTGCCTTAACGATGGGAGTAAGTGAGAGGAGCTGTCTTAATCTCTTTCTTCTGTACTCAGGCATTGCAAGTTTTTCGCGAAGCTGCATGTCGATCTTCTTAACTTTCTCGTTGTATGTGTAAGGAATGTCTACAAGCTCTCCGCCGTATTCCTTGACGAGGTTTTCGACGTGATCATGAATCGCCTTCTCAGGACCGTCAACCCAGTTGTCTCCGTGAAGGACGTAGTCAGGCTTAATGAGCTTGATGACATCATCGTAGAGCATGTCATTCTGGATAACGACCTCATCAACACCCTCGATGCTTCTGTAGAGCTTTAATCTCTCTTCCTGGCTGATCGTAGGGAATTTATTGTAACGGATGGAAGCAGCATCTGAAAGGCAGCCGATAATGACTCTTCCCCTCTTCTTAGCTTCGTTGATGATGTTCAAATGACCTTCATGAATAACATCGGTGCAGAAACATGTGTACGCAGTCTTCATATTATCTCCTATCAATCCTTATACTGAACGGGCACCTGAACGCCTGTTGAAACCAGTGCTTCCTTAAATACGACAAAGAAATCCTTTATGTCTGCTTCATCGATCGCGCCGAGAGAACAGAGACGGAATGTGTTTGTCGTGCTGATCTTACCGGGATAGATCGTAAATCCTCTTTCGTAGCAGTAATCGTGAATCTTCTCGAAGCTCCAGTTCGGATCATCGGGATAGATTACTGAAGATACGAGTCCTGCTCTTTCTTCGGGCCTGATAACCTGCTTAAAACCGAGTTCATCAAGACCTGCGTTGATCGCATTGAATACACGTGTGTGACGTGCCCACTTTGCTTCCTCGCCTTCAGCCCAGTACTCTTTGAGAGCCTGGATCGTAGCGTAGATCGTCTGGACCGGGGGAGTAAAGTGCATCTCGCCTGTCTTCTCGAAGCACTCATACTGCAGATAAAGATTGCAGTAGTAACTTCTCTTCGGGAAATCCTTTGACTTCTCGATGATAGATCTGTTGCCGACTACGAATGAAAGGCCGGTAAAAGACATAAGGCCCTTCTGTGCCGAAGCCATGCAGAAGTCGATATTATCTTCTTCGATGTTGATAGGTCTCATAGCATATGTGGATGTCGTATCTACAGTGAAGATCGCATTGTACTTGTGAACGAGAGCACCAATCTCTCTAATCGGATTGAGGATTCCCGTACCTGTCTCGTTATGGGTTGTGTGTACGAGTCCGATATCCGGATTATCCTTTAATGTCTGCTCAACAACTGCAAGGTCAGGTCTCTGGTCTACAGGGAACTTAAGGTCGATGTGAGGAAGACCATAAAACTGGCAGATCTCAACGGCGCGTGAAGAATAAGCACCGTTATTAATGACAAGAACCTTCTTTCCCTCAGGAAGAAGGCTGTTGATGCAGATATCGATATTGATCGTACCTGAACCGCAGAAAAGGACGCTCGTGTACTTTTCGAGATCGCCGTGAACGATCTTTACGAGATCTTCCCTAAGGCCCTTCATGAGTCCTGCGAATTCCTTTTCGCGGGGACAGATATCAGGTACTACCTGTGCATACTTTACCGTATCCGTCGTTGTGGACGGACCGGGATTGAGCAAAACGTTTCTTTTTACCGGATCCATATTCCTTTACCCTCCATTAAACATCGTAAGTTGAATCGATCTTCTTGAGTTCCTTGAAAGTATCGATCTCGACGATATCCTCTTCAAAGCACTCACGGACCTCAACAGCGTAGTTCTTCTTCTTGTATACGAGAGGCACCTGCTCCCAATATCTCTCTTTGCCGCCGGGCATTGAATAGACTTCAGGGATATCAACGGCAAGCTTTCTGCCGTCTTCTTCATTCCAGTAGCTGATGCCGACCATCTGCCAGCAGTCCTCGCCGCCGACCTTCTCTTCAGTAATGACCTTGTCCTTGACCTCAAAGCACCAGTCGTCCGTTCTGTCCTTCTTGATGGCAAGGAAGTCGGATGTGTAGTGGTATTTCGTGATGATCTTGGGGTTCGATAACAGAAGGTCAGCCTCGAAAACATATGCGTTGGACAAAAGTTCCTTGGCGATCATGGAAGAGCTGATGTTATTTGCCTCGTTGTAAACGGGATTTTCCAAAAATTTGACCGTAGGATATTTATAAAGGAGCTGGTCGAACTGTTCAGCGAGATAACCGCGTACGATGTAGATCTCCTCAATGCCTGCTTCAAGGCATGCATCCAGAAGATGATCGATGATCCTTGTACCCTTAACTCTTACGAGCGGCTTGGGGGTATTGAACGTGATCGGAACAAGTCTGGAACCGAAGCCTGCAGCGATAAAAACTGCTCTCTTGGCTCTGTAGGGTTCAAGAGCGTTCATTCCCGCTTCAGTGATTGCGCCATTTGAAACAAATCCGAGATCAGTCAGCTCCTTGATGACCCTGTTGATCGTTCCGAGGCTGTGACCTGTAAGTCTTTCTAAATCTCTTTGTGTATAAGAATCTGTCTGTGTAACCATCTTCTCTAACACGTCAAACTGTTTTCTTGTAAGGCTCATAATAACCCCCGATGTTTAATATCGGGATATTTCTACACCGATTTTGAACACGAGTCAAGTTATTTAAAATAAATGCCACATAACTGCACCATATTGTCATAAAAAGAGTTGCAAATCAGCCTTCAGAGGGTATAATTGAGGCGTCCAAGGCGGAGTGTGATTCTCCGACCGGCGGTGAGCGCCAAAAAGCGTAAGCCCGCAAGCCTCATAAATTTTGTTCAAAATGAGGTTGACCCGGTGTGATTCCAGGGGCCGACGGTAAAGTCCGGAAGAAAGGAAGTGTATTTCTTATGACTGAAACCCAGGTAACCGTTAAGACGGATTCTCGTGCTGCGCGCAAGATCACGATTCGCCGCATTGCTGCATGTGCAATCCTCACTGCAATGGCAGTCCTTCTTATGTATCTTGAAATACCGCTCCCGTTTATGCCGGTATTCCTCAAGTTCGACTTTGCAGAACTTCCCGTGCTTATCGGCACATTCGCGTTAGGTCCTGTATGGGGTATCGTGATCGAGCTTCTTAAGAACCTCATTCACCTTCCCGTTACACAGACGATGGGTATCGGCGAACTTTCAAACTTCGTTACGGGAGTTATCTATGTGGCAACTGCAGGTCTCATCTACCGCAAGTTCCGCACCAGAAAAGGCGCCGCTGCTTCAATGGGTATCGCAACATTGGCTCTCGCTCTTATTGCAGTTCCCGTTAACGCATTCATCACTCTTCCCCTGTACGGTTCGGTAATGGGATTCCCCATGGAAGCCATCATCGGCATGAGTGCTGAAGTTAACCCGCTCGTTAAAGACAAGATCTCGCTTTTGTTTGCAGTATTCGTTCCGTTCAATCTTTTCAAGGGTATAGTCGTAGGTCTTATCACGTTCCTTGTTTATAAGCCCATCTCAAAGCTTATCAACAAGACGTATGACGAGACCCACGCCAAACAGTAAATCGTATAAGCAAAAACAGAAAGGGGCTGTCTCAGAATGGATGAGATGGTCCCTGTTTATTTGGTATGGATCAAGGCTATGACGGTTACTGTGATTTTTCTGCGATATGAGGTCAAAGACTCCGAAAAAATCCGGCATTTTGAGACGACGCCTTTTTGTTACCTTCTCCCCACCGCATTCTCAGCGATAAGCTCTATCGCCTTGACTGACTGCGGCCATTCCGGATGTGCGATCGGGAAAACATGGTGCATCTTAAGATCGCCGTCATTATTGGCTTCGTAGTAAACCGCGCCGGGAACATTGTCTTTGAATTCACGGTCCTGCGGAAGAAGGAAGTCATCCTCGCCGGTAATTACGGCAACTCTGAGGTCACTGTCCTTTTTTGCAATAAGGTTAAGGTCGTATGCATAGTCCGGGAGACGCTGACGATCATCTTTTGAACCGCTCAACTTCTCAAAATAGATTCCCGGGAAAGCCTTGGTCGTATTTCTGATGCCGGGACAGATCAGACCTGCTGATTCAACTGTTCCTTTGGGGCTCACGGAAACAAGCATTCCCTGAGCAACATTGCTGTTCCTTGCTGCCACGGCCACCATATAGGCCAGGTAGCCGCCTGCGGAATCTCCGACAGTGTGGAACGTCTCAAAGCCGTATTTTGTATAGACGAAGTTCATTGCCTCGAAGATCTCGGTGATTATCTGCGGGAGATCTGATTCCGGCATGAGAGTGTAGTCAACATTTACGACAGGAATGCCTGCCTTTATGGCAAGGTGCATTCCGAAGTTCTGGTCAAGTTTCTTGAATCCGTATACAAATGCGCCGCCGTGGATCAGGATGAAGCATTCTTTTGCACCGGCACATCCGGAAGGGGTATAAACATCAAGTTTTAAGTGTTTGCTGCCGTCTTTATATACCACGTCCATTTCCGTCCCGCATTCTGAGGGAAAGACTTCATTCTCGAGTCTCGGCGTGTCAAAGGCAATGCAGTTCTTGATAAATAACTGGCTTTCCTTCTCTGCTTTAGAACGGAGTAAAGAATCGAACATGGGCATGCCCCCCTTCCTGATGTCACTTCTTAAATGAAATGGGCTTTATCCTGGGTGTTACCAATCCTAATATGAGCCAGAAATAAGGTGCTACGTTCATTACGCTGCTGCTGACCAGCGCCTGTGAGATATAAGCTACAAAGACACCGAAGAAGATCCAAAGGAAGCTGCGCTTAATGTCGTTCTTCTCATGGACGATACCCTTAACGGTGCTGACTGTAGCATAAAGGAGAAGTGCTACATAGTTGACCAGTGCAAAGACACCCTGTGTTGCGAGTGTGTGGATATATTCGCAGTGGCCCTTTGCCTGAACATACATACCTTTCTGCCAGCCGGGCTGCTCCCTGAATGCAGCGGTGAGGTTATCAAGACCGATGCCCGTAGCCCAATGGCGCGGAACACTTGAGAGTGCAGCTCTCCAGATATCGCCTCTTCCGTTACCGATGTTTACGTTGCCTGTCTCGGTAATCTCAGCAACGTCTTCAGATGTCTGCTCGAGCTTATCCGTGATGGAAGGCTCAAGGATGATGTTGAGGATTATTACCACAATGAATCCAATGATGAGTGTTATGAAGTCTATGATGATCTGTCTTAATGAATCATTATCGATCGCACCCTTGCGCATGATGACAAATGAGATGATGTACATCAGGATCATCGCTCCCAGGCCAAGCCATGCAAGACGTGCCATGCTTGCGATCATTGTGTAGAACATGAGAATTGCAAGCGCGAATATAGCCCACTTTAAAGCCTTCTTCTTGAAGATCTTGGAACTCATGATGAAAAGGCCTGATGTGGCTGCAGTAAGAACGCATGAGAGTGTTCCGTAGAAGTTTGTATTCTGAAGAAGTCCGTATGTGGCTGTATAGCCCGGACGGTCAGCTTCGAACAGACAGTAAGAGATCTCGATCCCTCTTGTCTGGAGGAATGCTACGATGCCCTGGATAATTGCAACGATCACATAGGTTGCGAGGACATTTCTTCTGAGCTTTGTATCTTCGATCATCGAACCCGCATAGAAAAGTCCGTAGTAGCAAAGGAAGTGTGTAGGATGCTCCATATAGTATTTCTGGCCTTCGGAAAATACGCCGAAGTTCTGTGAGCAGAACATGGAGATGAGCATGAATGCCATGAGCGTGAAATAGAAAACATCAGCAACGTAGAATCTGAACTTTCCGGCTGCCGATCTTCCGATGAAGGACAGGATGACGAACAAAGTTAAGATGATGCCGAAAATACCTACGACATAAGGCTGGTGAAAAGAAGGATACCATGTCCTGAATGCCTTGAGCTTTGTGCTTTTCAATATCTCAGTAAAGAGCTCTACTACAGGCAGTGCCGCAAGCAGAGCCATCGATATGTAGCATAAAACCTTGTCGGATGCGATCTTCGCGATCAACGGAGTTTGTGCCTTAACTTCCCCGGTCATTTCAATACCTCATAATCTTAAATCATTTAATTATTTTGCTTATTATAAAGAACTTGGTTTTCTTTTGAAAGTGTGGGGACATTAGCACTGCCACTTGTTATATAATTGTCACGAAAAGAATTTACGGAGGTTTTCTTATGTCATCCGACTTACCCCGCGAACAGTTATCAGCACTTGTCGCATCATTCATGAGCTACTCCGCAGGACACCTTCCTGACGATGTTAAGCTCCGTTTATCACAGATGAAAGAGATCGAGAATGAGGGCTTTGCTCCCGACATCTACAATGTCATGGAAAAGAACATGCAGCTTGCAGATTCTTTGAAGAGACCTTCCTGTCAGGACACGGGCATCCCGCAGTTCTTTGCACGCGTAGGTTCCAAGTGGCCTTACATGGACATCATTGAAGATGCACTTATCGATGCTGTTAAGGAAGCAACAAAGAATGCACCTTTGAGACCTAATGCGGTCGAGGTTTTCGATGAGAAGAATACCGGTAACAACATCGGTACCCACAGTCCATGGATCGACTGGGAGATCGTTAAAGACAGCGATGAACTGGAACTCTATTTCTACATGGCAGGCGGCGGATGCTCACTGCCCGGCTTCTCCAAAGTCCTTATGCCTCTTGAAGGATACGAAGGCATCGCAAAGGCAGTTTTCGAGCAGATGACCACATACGGCGTAAATGCCTGCCCTCCGTGCCTTGTCGGAATCGGTATCGCAGGCTCCTCCGAAGTTGCCGCAAAGCTTTCAAAGAAAGCACTCTTAAGACAGGTCGGTTCACATAACCCGAACCCCAAGGCAGCCGAGATGGAAAAACTTCTGGAAGACGGCCTTAATTCGATCGGCTTAGGGCCCGGCGGATTCGGCGGCAAGCTGTCCGTAATGGGTGTAAACATCGAGCAGGCATCAAGACACCCCGCTACTCTCGCGATGGGTATGTCCACCGCATGCTGGGCACACAGAAGGGCAGGAATTAAGATCAAGCCTGACTTCACCTACGATTTCTTCACACATAAGGGGGCAGTCTTATGAGCACTTTTGAATTCAAAACACCCGTATCAGACGAAGATATAAAGAAAGTTCACATCGGTGACGTCATCTATCTTACAGGTGACATCGTAACCGGAAGAGACGATGTTCATCACAGAGTCGTTATCTCCGGCAAGGAACCTCCGGTAGACCTCAAGGGCAAGGCCATCTTCCACGCAGGCCCTATCATGAAGAAGATCAATGCCGAAGGCGAACCTGACAAGTACAAGGTAATCAGCGTCGGTCCTACAACATCCATGCGTATGGAAAAGGCTCAGGCTGAATTCCTTGAGAAGACCGGCGTTAAAATCATCATCGGCAAGGGCGGCATGGGTCCCAAGACTACACAGGGCTGTATCGACAACTGTGCGATCCACACTATCTTCCCCGGCGGATGCGCAGTAGTCGCAGCTGAGGAAGTCGTAGACGTGGAAGGCGTTGAGTGGCTCGATCTCGGAATGCCCGAAGCAATGTGGAAGCTTAAAGCAGATAAGTTCGGACCTTTGATCGTATCCATCGATTCATACGGCAACAACCTTATCGAGAATAACAAAGCCGACTTCAACACAAAAAGAGAGCAGGCACTGGAGAACCTCAAGGGCAAGCTCTCATACATGGAATGATGAAGAAAGACTTATCTTCTTTTGCACCTTTTCCCGACTTAAAAGCGCTCTCGAAAGAAGGCGTTAAGCTGCTCATATTCGATCTCGACGGAACTCTCCTCGATTCGATGACCGTATGGCACGATGTCGATAAGGATTTCTTGGGGCGCTATGGATATGATGTAACTCCGGAATATACCGAAGTCGTAAAGCGCGCATCGATCGAAGATGCCGCAAGATATACCCAGACCAAGTACAGGATCCCGCTCACATGGCAGGAGATCGTCGACACATGGGAGTCAATGGTATACGGCTTTTACAAGTCTGAGGTGTGCCTCAAAAAAGGCGCGGAAGAATATCTTGAAGAAGCAAAAAGACTCGGCTTTTCTTTGTGCGTAACGACGGCTCTGTCACGCAGAAATGCTGAGGCTTCACTGGTTCACACCGGCATAAGAAACATGTTTGATTTCGTTATCACGTTAGAAGATCTCGGCAACAAGACAGATAAGGGTTCACCGGATATCTTCCTTCGCGCAACCGATTATATTTCTGCTCCGGGAATCGTCGTAACGCCTGACAAGGCTGTTGTTTTCGACGACGTTCCGCAGGCCATGAAAGGCGCCAAAGCAGGCGGTTTTAAGACATGTGCGGTATATGACAACATCGGCTGCGGAGGTCCCGATGGTTGGGAGAGCTTCGCAGCCGGTTGTGATTTTTCTGTATATGAATTCTGAACTTGTTTCTTATTCCAATTTATATTTAGCCCTTTATTCCTAAAATCCTTAATCTACGGCCTTGAACTCAGATTCCATTTACAGATTTATTATCTATGCTTTTTTAGGATTAGTCTTTTGCTGATTCTTTTTTCTCTTCCTTCTTGTCCTCCTTTGTCTCGTTTTTATCTTCGGATTTCTTTTCTTCAGATTTCTTTTCTGCGATCTTTTCAGCTTCTTTAGCTGCGAGCGCCTTTGCTCTTCTTGCTCTTCTCTTCTTGCGTGCCGTAAAGACGATGATGAGAACTACAGCAGCGATTACTATCATTACTACGATGCCGGGAATGCATGCGATGAGTCCGAGAAGTGCATTCTGGAAGAACTCAACTGTGTTTTCCCATGTCTGCTTGAACTGGTTGGAAACCTTCTCGCCGTATGTTACGACGTGGGGCTCTTCTATTTCCTTTTCCTCAAGAACTTCATTGAGTGTGAGTGTAAGAGTCGCATACTGGACCTGGTTCTCAAGAACTCTTACTCTGGATTCTGCACTCTCGATCTGATATCTGACATCTGTAAGTCTGTTCTGAAGAACGATGATCGTATCGAGATCTTCTGCCTGGGAAAGGAGCGTAAGAAGCTGGTCGTATTCAACTCTTAAAGATTCGATCCTTGCCTTTGTATCAACGTATTCAAGTGTTACGTCTGTAGTGCTTTCATTGGAAGATGTTACTGTGCAGCTTGTGCCGACTGCTTCAATGAGTGAGTCGAGCTTGTCTGCAGGAACACGTACGGTATATGAACCCGAACGGAGATCCTTGTTGTTGCCCGTGCCGTGCATTGAAGAATATTCAATGTATCCGCCGCATTCTCTTACACGGCTCTCCAGATCAGCTGCAACCTTGTTATAATTCGTTGTCTCCGCTGTTATCATGACCGTTCTTATGAGAAGTCTTCCCTGTGACGGATCTACGTTAACACCCGGATCGTCAGGCGAAGGTGCAACCGGGCTGTTTGACATGCCTGTTGTGAAAGCAGCTTCGTCTGCAAATTCCGCTTCAGCTGTAAAATCCATGTCGCTTGTAAGGGACTTGGTATCAGTACCGTAGTAAACATCTCCGGAAAGCATCTGAACTTCACCGTTGTGAGTCCTGATATCCGAACTTGCGGCTTTTGCACCGTTAAGGTAAGCGCCGAATAACGAGAATGCCGCGATATTAAGAACTACCGCTCCGGCTACGATTCCAATGATTGCGCCTTTTTTCATAATTCTATCCTCCATTTTTGACGGGTACTGCCGTCTTCCGTGTTGTTACCATATATACAGATACACTCCGGAAAATGTTGCAGGCGATTTTTGTTTTGCGAAATCAGCACGAGAATATATACTTATCACTATGAACATCTCGAAAACAAAATCCGATCTCTGGGAATACCTTGCGGCTGAATGCCGCCCCATTGCCCTCTACGGCACAGGCGACGGAGCAGACAAGATAATTTCCGTTCTTGAACGCAGGGGCTTAAAAGACCTCATTGCCGCCGTTTTTGCGAGCGATGGTTTTGTCAGGGACAGAATGTTCCATGAATATAAAGTCATATCTTATTCCGACTGCTGCGAAAAGCTTGCAGGTCGGGATTTCATCGTTCTCGTTTGCTTCGGCTCATCACGTCCCGAAGTACTCGGACAGGTCTCAAAGATAGCATCTGAAAGAGAACTTTATGTGCCTGATGTTCCCGTATACGGCGACATTTTATTCAACCGGGAATTCTATGAAGGCAATAAAGATTCAATTGAAGACGTTTACTCAAAACTTGCAGATGATAATTCAAAAAAGTGCTACGAAGACTACATCAATTACAAACTCACGGGCGACATCTCTTATCTTGAAGATTCCGAGTCTGATCCTGATGAGGAATTCAGGCTTTTAGATCAGATAAAACCCGGGTGCTTTATCGATCTCGGTGCTTACTATGGTGATACATTAGTTCGTTATCTCAATAAATATCCGTGCCTCAAAAAGGCTGTTGCATTAGAGCCTGAGTGCCATTCATTTGCAAAGCTCAAAGCATGTGCAGAAGATCTGGAAGCAGAAGAATTCGACGTTACCTGCATCAATGCCCTTATCGGAGACAAGCCGGGAAAAGAACTCGTATCCACCGCAAGAGGAAGGGGGACGAGAGCTTTGACAAACAGCAACGTCGAATTAAAGAACACGCGTGAGATAGACGTGATCACCGTTGATTCGCTTGGCCTTGATAACGTGAGCTTCATTAAATTCGATGTTGAAGGTTCTGAACTGTCAGCAATCGAAGGCGCAAAGGATACGATAAACAGATGCCGTCCGGTGATGAAGATCGCATGCTATCACAGAAGCGAAGATGTATTTACTCTCGTACAGAAAGTCCTTGAAATAAGAAGTGACTATAAGATATACATGATCCACACCAGGTGCATTCCCGGATGGGACACCGACTTCTATTTTGTCTGATAAGGAAACACAATGAAGATACTGATCGTAAGTGATTCGCACGGAACTACAGGCCCCTTAAGAACGGCCATTATGAAAGAGACACCGGACATGCTTATCCATCTCGGTGACTCCGAATATCCCCAGGCAGAGATTGCAAAATGGGCAGGTGCTCCCAAGACAGCCTGCATATTCGTCAAGGGCAATTGCGACACATATACATTCGATCCTTCACTACTAAGAAACGAAGCCGTATTCACACTCAACGGACACAGGATATACTGCGCGCACGGACACCGCCAGCGCGTTAATTACGGCCTTCTGACACTGTCTCTCACGGCACAGGAACAGGGCTGTGACATCTGTATGTTCGGCCACACCCACGTGCCCTACGACAGCTTCGGAGATGCCATATCAGACTTCAACAGATACTATGAATCAGGTTTCGGAACAGCTGCCGGTCCGCGCATACTAAATCCCGGTTCCATAGCAATACCGAGAGGCGGCTCAAAGCGCGGTTACATGGTCATGGAGATGGAAGACGACGGCAGATATGAGGTTTTCTACCGAACAATCGATTAAACCTATAAATTTATTTATCCATGTTTGCGATGACGTGAAGAATAATGTGGAATATTCTCGTAATACCGCCAGAACAGTCACCCTTTTCGACGGCATTGCTTATGAGCATCGGGTTATCCGTACCGATTACATCGACGTCACAGCTGATGAGATACTGTACCGTATCGTCGTTATCAACAGTCCAGCAGAATACCTTTTTGCCCTGCGCATGCATGTCGCGTACAAGCTCAGGCGTGATGTAAGACTCTTCGATCGAAATGTTATCCGAACATTCAAGGTTCTCAAGATTTCCAAGTCCGACTACGACACAGTAAGCTTTTGTGATCGTCGGGTCGAGCTCGTTTACACGCTGCAGACGGCTCAGATCCTGGGCAATTACCATGACGTTATCGTGCATGCCGGTATCGTTTATGACCTGAAGCACGTTCTCTTCAAAGTTCACATCGTCCGCATGGCCTTTAAGTTCGACCTGTACATGCATGCCGTTTTCTTTTGCAAAGAGAAGAACTTCGGCAAGTGTCGGAACAACAACGTGCTCGTAGTTGCCGGGCATCCATGAACCGAATTCGCATGCAGTAAGTTCTTCATATGTGTGATCGTGGATGGAAAGATTTATTCCCGTAACTCTCTTGATCGTTGAATCGTGGTTGCAGATGATGACGCCGTCTGATGTCTGGTGGACGTCAAGCTCGATCCACTCCAGGTTCTCGCTTGCAGCAAGTTCAAATGCAGGCATCGTATTCTCGGGTGCGTTTACATTATCGCCGCGGTGAGCGCAGACCAGAGGCTGGTCAACGGGTTCAAAGAGGAACGCATATCTGTTTATCCAGTAAACGCCGGTTACAGATGAGAATACGGCAAGGACGATAAAGAAAGCGATGACGCCTTTCCAGGATGTCTTTTTCGCTTTGAAAGTATCCTTGGACAAAGTCAGGAGCATGTCCTTCTCATCAACATAACGGTAGAACAAAACTGCCAGAGCGGCATTGTTTACCGCAGGTGAGATAAAGCTCTTGAGGATCTGGCGCAGAAGATATGTGGAAGTGCCGACATTTTCTGCCTTGAAGATAATGTTCTTGCTGTTGCCGAGGATCATGCTTGCGGCTTCGTTCCAGTTAATGACGATGATGGAAGAAATAGAATTGATCGCAAAGTTCAAAAGGAGCGTGAGGAGGATAAGTGAGAGAAGCGTCTCTATGAAATGTCCTCTTTCAAGATGTCTTGATCTCGTGCAGCTCTTTATGAAGGAGTCCTTCTGCATTACAAAGCTGTTGATCGAGAACAGATATACCGTAAGGATCAGGATCAATGCGATGTAACCTACCCAGTAAACTACGTTAAGTCCCTTGGTGTAATCGATAGTCTGGTTAACAAATCCGGGAAGAATAAGCTTGAACGTTGAAGTAGCCAGAGGGAAAACCCTTGTCAGCGGGAACAGTACGAGAATGAAAAAGATCAGGAACCAGTTCTTCGGATGAAGCGCCTTTCTGCAGGCACGGAGTCCTGCGGCAAACATGCTCATGAGATTGGTCGTTCTTCCCGCCTGTCCCATCGAGAAAGCATGCAGGAGCCCTGCGATCTCGAACAATGAGAAAAGCGTTATTATGACCGCGAAAATGATCATCAGCACGATCGATACGGGATTAAAAAGCACGTGAGTAAGATTGGCAGGAACGATATATTCGACTCCCGTAACCTTCATCATGAGGGTAATGAGAAGATCCTTCAGAACGGATGTTGCCATTATGGTAAATACCGAGCAGAGCAGAATGAAGAGCATAACCACTCTGAAGCTCTGCTTGAAAAGGATCCAAATACCTCTTAAAAACTGGAAAAAGCGCTTGAAGAACCTCGCTGTCCGGGCCTTACACTTTTTGCATATATCTTTGAAAGATAAAGTTTCCGGCATTCCCCTCGCCTACCCTCAAGCGTTGTATTTCCTGACGTACTCCTGGTACTTCTTCTCGTCCTTATCCTTACGCTGCTTGAAGTCGTGCATGTAAGTATCGGGGTTTGTTGAACCCGCGCGCTTGAATCTGTAAGCGATGGCAGCTATGTTGAGACTGTGCTCGGCGATCCTGACGCAGCTGTAAAGGATATCGTTAAACACGAAGCCCTGTTCGGTGGTGCAGATACCTTCTGCAAGTCTTTCAACGTGATTTGCCTTGAACTTATCACACATCTCACTGATGACGATCCTCAAAGGTCCGATGTTGTCGGCATTGGCTGCATCGTTGGACAAGTAGCAGTTCAAAGCCATCGTATAGATCTCGCGCACTGCAGGAATGACTTTGTTGAGCTCTGCGCGTGCGGCATCAGAGAATTCAAGATGCTTGGTCTCAACTTCTTCAGCCGAATCCGACAGATAATTTGCGTGATCGGCGATACGCTCGACTTCTCCGATCGCCTGAAGGATCCTGGAAGACCTGTTCTTGTCTTCAACGCTCAAGTGCTGCGTAGTCGTGAGCTTCATGAGGTAAGAACCCAGAAGGTCCTCGTAACCGTCTACACGCTCTTCGTTCTTCTTGATGAAGTCGAAGTCCGCTGTGTTATATCCGTTTGAGAGCATGTCCATGGACTTATCGAGTCCGTCCTTAGCCTTTGTGACCATCTTGACCATCATGTTGCGGCACTCACCTACAGCGATGGAAGGCGTAAGCATGAGACGTTCGTCGAGCTTGAATTCCTGTTCTTCTGCTGTCTCCTTGACGAAAACATGTGCAAGCTTGACCAAGAGCTTTGAGAACGGGAACAGGAGAATAGTTGTAGCAATATTAAATATAGAGTGGATCGCAGCTACACCGACGATGCCGACCTTGTTGTCCAAAAAGCTGAAATTGAAAATGGCATCTACCGCATAGAAGACGATGAGCCAGATAACTGTTCCGATGACTTTAATTGCAACGTGGATGACCGTAACTCTCTTTGCGTCTCTGTTAACACCGATGGATGAGAGAATGGCGGTCATGCATGTACCGATGTTGGCACCCATTACGAGCGGGATAGCCATACCGTATGTGAGCTGGCCTGTCATGGAGATACTCTGAAGGATACCGATCGCAGCAGCAGAGCTCTGGATGATGCCCGTAACAACCGCACCGGATACAACACCTAAAAGAGGATTCTTAAAGGCGGTCATGAAGGATACGAAGCTGTCCATCTCCTTGAGAGGCTCCATTGAGGCTGACATCATGGTCATACCCTGCATGAGGATCGCAAATCCGATGAGCATTGTGCCGATATCCTTACGGCGCTGCTTCTTGCAGATCATGATGAGCGCTATACCGATCAACGCGAAAACCAGGGAGAAGACAGAAGGCTTAAGAAGCTTTAAGAATACATTGTCTCCGCTGTCGATACCTGCAAGGGACAGGATCCACGCCGTGAGTGTCGTTCCGATGTCGGATCCGAATATAACGCCGACTGTCTGGGGAAGATCCATAATGCCGGAGTTAACGAAACCTACCAGCATGACCGTCATTGCCGATGAAGACTGGATGGCAATCGTGATGATCGCGCCTACGGCAAGGCCCTTGAATTTGTTGTCAGTAGCTTTGTTGAGCAGTTTTTCGAGCTTACCGCCGGCAGTCTTCTTCAAAGACTCAGACAAAAGCTGCATTCCGTAAAGGAAGAATGCGAGGCCGCCGAAAAGCGTTACAAACGAGAAAACATCCATATTTATCTCCGGTCCTTTTTAATTCAAAATAATTGTTCCGCCCTGTATTTTAATATCAAAAAAGGAATATGTAAAACACCGAAATGTTACATATTCCTTTACATAGACGGGCGTCTATATTTTGTCATTGACAGCCGTCAGGCCTTATTTTCTGCCGAGAAATACCGGAAGGAGCAGTGTAACCAGAAGGCCGATGGCAAAGTTTATTGCAGCTCCTATCGCTACCGCAAGGATAAGTTTGCCAAACATGATGCCCAGGATTACTGCAACTGCCGAAGGAGCAAGTCCGAAGTAGAAGAAGATCATCTGGATTATCGTGCCGATGAGCTTTGCGACTTCGTCAGGAAGAGACAGTGAGATGAATGTTCCCAAAGTCGTAGCAAAGAAGCTTATCGAGAGGATGAACAGGAACCAGACTATGACCGACAAAGGATTTGCCCCGACCAGTACCGCACATACTATAAACGGTACCAGAAGGTCGATTGCCGTTACTGTAAGGCTTCCGAGAAGTGAATAGAAGACTTTTGCAAATCCCTTTTCAGGAATAAGAATAAAGAATCCTCTTGATGTGTCTTCGCGGATTGGGTCACCCAGTGTTCTGTAAAACGCCATGAGTCCCAGTGCTGCTGCAGGTATGAAGAACGTGTCATCAAACGGCGCGGTTCTTGCAAACCATGCGACTACGCCTGAGATGAGCGTGTATACGATCATGGTCGTGGAGAAGATCTTAAGCTTTGCGAATCTGAATCTGTTAAATACAGCCTTATAGAAGAAAACGCTTGCGCCGTTGCCGTAGTGAAAGCCTTCCCTGTCGAGGTTTTCCTTGCGGTCCTTCTCCCTTGTGGCAACAGAACCCCTTGCTGCCCTCTTGGCGCCCTCAAGCTGCTCGGCCTTGTGCTCAGCCGCAAACATGGCATCTTCGTAGAAGTCTGCCTTCATCTTCCAGATGAGGAGTATGAGCACTGCGCATGATGCGATAAAGATGCCGAGGAAGATCAGGGACAAAGCAGTGTCGCCTGCAACCGCATAGTAAGAGATTGCCCTGAGCCACCCCCAGAAAGGTACCCAGTGTGTTTTCGGGCTTGCAAAATATGCAAAAAGTCCGTCAACGATATCCATCTTGTTTACAGTAACGAATGCTGCAAATCCCACACCGATCGCACCGTAAACGACTGCGATGAAGCGGTTGAGATTTGCCACGCCGTTCTTCATTTTCGAAGTGATCGTATAGAAAATGACCTGGACCAGCGTGCTGAACATGAGCGAAAGCACATAAACGATGATTATCGAGAATGCGCCCCACAGACTGAGTCCTGCATTGATCGTAAGATTAGGGATCTGGAACAAAGCAAAAACAGATATCAGGAGCGATGATCCGAGCGTGCAAAGAAGCCTGAACATCAGTACTGACTGCGGCCTCATCGGAGATGCGAAAAGCATCGGCACGTCTGCCGGCAGGAAGATCTTATTTGAATTCTTTGCATTAATGATATTGACCGCAAGAATGAGCAGGAAGATAGCGGAGATCGCAAGATCGACGATATTTTCCTTTGCAAGATCATGC
The DNA here is from genome assembly GCA_015069205.1 of Oscillospiraceae bacterium. Taxonomy (GTDB): domain Bacteria; phylum Bacillota; class Clostridia; order Saccharofermentanales; family Saccharofermentanaceae; genus Saccharofermentans. Next base: position 20,038 of record SVIZ01000007.1, on the reverse strand, counting down.
TCGGCCATAAGCCCCTTTAAGAAACTGTCACGGGCTTCAGCAGCAGATATCTCTTCACCCGGACCGCCGTCTTCATCTGTCTCAAGAACTGTGACCGTGTTATCAGCTTTATCAGTGCTTTTGTCGAACATGGCACCGAATAATCCGATCATGCCGCCGAAAACGATCATGATAACGAAGATGACGGCCCAGGTCTTCATCATCTTCTTAAGCGTGTTAAGAAGTGAGTGGGAAGCGTAATAAAGGAACAGTCTCATTTATGCTTCTCCTTCACCTTCACCGCTTACGGATAACTTATCAATACCTTCTGTTACTTCGAAGAACAGATCTTCAAGTGTCTTGCCGCCTGCGTCAACTTCAGCTCTTGTGACGTTAGCCTTGATCTGGCCGTTCTGCATGATGATGGTTCTGTCCCAGAGCATGTCGACACTGTCGATGATGTGTGTACTGATAAATAATGTCTTGCCTGCCTTGCGGAGCTCTTCGATGTAATTCTTGAGTTCCTTGATGGCATGGGGATCAAGACCTACGAGGGGCTCGTCCAGGAGAATGAGATCGGGATCGGGCAAAAGACCAAGACAGATATTCAGTTTCTGCTGCATACCTTTGGAAAGCTCGTCACCGAACTTCTTGCGCTTATCATCAAGCTCGAATCTCTCAAGCAGCATGTTGATACGGTCTTTGTAATCCGTAAGCTTATATGCCCTTGCGATGAATTCCATGTGCTCGATAACGGTAAGAGTCGGATAAAGAGAAGGCATTTCAGGGATGTAACCCAAAACCTTTCTTGCCTCAACGGACTTGTTGTTCATTCCGTTTATCGTGATGCTTCCGTCGTATTTTAGAAAGCCGATGATGGATTTGATGATCGTACTCTTGCCTGCGCCGTTAGGTCCTAAAAGGACTGTAAGTGAGCCGGGTTCAAGCGTGAAAGATACATCATTGCATGCAACATTTTTGCCGTAACGCTTGGTTACGTTCTTAACCTCTAACATATCCAATTACCCCCAAGTTAAAACACTGCAGATAGTTTGCCACCGGCAAACCCCGTTTTCAATAGTCTCAAAGCCGAATTAAGGTACCGTTAAGGATAGTTGTCTAAAACCCGATATCTCTTTATAAATTCAGATATTTAAAAAATTATATGCTATTATCTGAATTACTAGTGACTTACTGTGATTACCGGGGTTAATTCTTATGACTAAATGGATTATAGTTGTTGACGACGACACTGCTAATCTCAAAATGGCAGATCATATTCTGAACAAAAACAATATGCGTGTTACTGCCTTGAAATCCGGCAGTGCTTTCCTTGAATACGTTAACGAGAACGGCATGCCGGATCTTGTTCTTTTGGACATCAAGATGCCTGTCATGGACGGCTTTGAGACGCTCGAAAAATTAAGACAGCTCGAGCAGTTAAAAGGCCTCATGAAGACCCCCGTCATCTTCCTTACCGCAGATGAGGATGTCGATACTGAGACCAGAGGTTTTGAGGTCGGAGTAGCCGACTTTATCAGAAAGCCTTTTAACCCTGACGTACTCCTCAGAAGAATCGGCAACATCATGTCGAATTCGCAGGAGATGCAGAGCCTTAAGAGCGAAGCAACAATAGATAAACTTACAGGGCTTCTCAACAGGGCTGCAGCCGGAGAAGAACTCTCCAAGATGTGTTCCGAAAATGCCGGATGCCTCATGATGATCGACCTCGATTCATTCAAACTCGTAAACGACATCTATGGTCATGAGATGGGTGATAAAGTCCTCGTTGCATGTGCTGATACATTCCGTGAGAATGTCCCTGAGGGAAGTAAGGTCGGACGAATCGGCGGTGACGAATTTACAGCATTTGCAACAGGTGTTACGACTGAAGAAGCCGTTGCAGACATAACCTCCAGATTCAACAGAGAGATCATCAGAAAAGCAAAGGAACTGATGGGCGATGACATGACCATCCCGCTTGGCGTATCTGTCGGCGGTATCTTCGTTCCCAGATACGGCAACGACTACACTGCCCTTTTAAAGCTCGCCGATAAAGCTCTTTATAATGTTAAGAAAAACGGTAAGCACAGTTACGATATTTACGACGACAACATTGATGACGGCAAGTCAACAATACTCGACATCAAGGCCATATCCGAGATACTGGGTGAGCGTTCGATCCAGGATGTTGCTCTCCAGCTTGATAAGGATGCCTTCTCGCCCGTATACCGTTATGTAATCAGATACATAATCAGACACCACATAAACGCATGCAAGATCCTCTTCACGCTTGCTCCCGAAAATGGCAGGCTCGACAACGATTTCTACGACAATGTGGACGAATTCGGTACCCACATCAGAGGGTCTCTGCGTAAGTCCGATATATTCATGAGGAATAGCAAGAACCAGTATTTCGTATTCCTCACTGACATCAGGGCTGACTCCGTCGACAAGGTAATACTCCATCTCCTTGCCGGCTGGAAAAACAAAAAGATAGCAAATCTCATCATCACACACGAGACAGAGTTCATCGGCAAGAACACAGATTATGTAGTTACCAACAAGTTCAAGAAAGTAGTCATTGTCGATGATGACGTGATCAATCTCCAGGTAGCAGGCAAGATCTTAAGTTCCGGCGGAATGCATGTTATTACGCTGAAGTCGGGAGAGGCTCTTTTCGAGTATCTCGACAAAGAAACAGATATGCCGAATCTTATCCTGCTCGACGTAAATATGCCGGGCATGGGCGGATTTGAAGCGATCAAGAAGCTTCACTCATTAGAGAGTGCGGCAGCAAGGATCCCCGTCATCTTCCTTACCGCAGACGAGAGCGCAGGTTCGGAAAGTGAAGGCCTCTCGCTCGGTGCGATGGACTTTATCAGAAAGCCGTTCGTGCCTGAAGTGCTCCTCTTACGCGCGCGGAACATAATCGAACTTACAACGTTGCAGCACCAGCTTTACTACGAAGTCGAGCAGAAAACAAGAGAGAACAAGGATCTGTTCCTCCAGATCGTAAGCTCGCTTGCTGCAGCAATCGATACAAAAGACGAATTCACCAAAGGTCATTCTTCACGCGTCGCAGAGTATTCGAAAATGATAGCCAGGAGACTTGGATACACTGAAGCAAGACAGGATGAGATCTACATGATCGCCCTCCTTCACGACGTCGGAAAGATAGGTATTCCCGACGGCATCTTAAACAAGCCCGGGAAACTGACCGACGAAGAGTTTGAAATGATCAAAAGGCACTCACAGATGGGTGCTGCAATACTGAAAAACATAGAAGACACTCCGAAGTTTGAAAAGGCTGCCCTTTATCATCACGAGAGATATGACGGTGCCGGTTATCCTTCAGGACTTAAGGGAGAAGACATTCCCGAAGAAGCAAGGATAATCAACGTCGCAGATTCCTATGATGCAATGTCCAGCGACAGAAGCTACAGATCACACCTCACGCAGGAAATGATAAAAGATGAACTGAAGCTTGGAATGGGTACACAGTTTGATCCGAAGTTTGCACAGATAATGCTTGATATCGTAGAAGAAGACAAAGACTTTAAATACAAAGGATAAACTTAAAGGACTGGCTCCTTGCCAGGCAAGGAATCAGTCCTTATACTCATTTTAAATCGGCCAACTTCAGGGGTTCACTTCAATCATGAGGTATCCCTTTTTTGTGCTTTACTTACTGAAAATGAATTTTTGGATTTTGGTAAGTAAATTATCCGCTTTCCCGGTGTTGCTTTTTGAGATTTTACTTACCATATTTAAGTTTTTCATTTTTGGTAAGTAAATTGTGCTCTTTTGGGGTCAGGATTTTCAGAATTTTACTTACTAAAAATCGATTTTCTGATTCTGGTAAGTAAATTATTCTCTCATGAGTGCTCTTTGGCCCAAATATTACTTACCAAAATCGAGTTTTTCGATTCTAGTAAGTAATGCAGTTCCCGTTTACGTACTAAAAATGGAATATTGGGTTTTTAGTACGTAAATGATTTTGAAAATTCTTCATGCTCAAAAATTACGTACCTGAAGAGCATTTTTCCGAAATAGGTACGTAATTTCAAAGCAAGTATCACAGGATTTACGTACCTGAAAGCTGTTTTTCGTTTCTAGGTACGTAAAATGAAGCTTCAAACACTTCGAAAACGCGTAATCAAGAGTAAAATTACGTACCTGAGAAGGCTTTTTCACAAATAGGTACATAATTTCAAAGCGATACTCACAAATTTTACGTACCTGAAACGCTTTTCTTCAAATAGGTACGTAAATCCCCTAAACCAATAAAAGGAATGCCCCAGAACTCTGAGGCATTCCCGAATAAATCACACTAACTAAAGAGCAGATATCAGTAATTCTCTGCGTTGACCTCGAAGTAAGACTGAGGATGAGCACAAACGGGGCACATCTCGGGTGCCTTCTCGCCAACTACGATGTGACCGCAGTTTCTGCACTCCCAAACCTTAACTTCGCTCTTCTTGAATACTTCCTGAGCCTCAACGTTCTTAAGGAGAGCTCTGTATCTCTCTTCGTGATGCTTCTCGATAGCGCCTACCATTCTGAACTTAGCTGCGAGTGCCGGGAAGCCCTCTGCTTCAGCAGTCTTAGCGAAATCTTCGTACATGTCTGTCCACTCGTAGTTCTCGCCGTCAGCAGCTGCTGCGAGGTTCTCTGCTGTTGTGCCGATACCCTCGAGTTCCTTGAACCACATCTTAGCGTGCTCCTTCTCGTTATCAGCTGTCTTGAGGAAGAGAGCTGCGATCTGCTCGTAGCCTTCCTTCTTAGCCTTGGATGCGAAATAGGTGTACTTATTTCTTGCCTGGGACTCGCCTGCGAATGCAGCCTGAAGGTTCTTCTCTGTCTGTGTGCCTGCGTACTTGCTCATTTTTGATTCCTCCTGTGTATTGGTTGTTTTTGTTTCTTTCACTGATTCTTTGGCGGGTGTGTCGCCTGTGGGGATGAAATAACTGGCGTCATGCTTGCACCACGGGCAGATAAAATCCGAAGGTAATTCGTCGCCTTCATAGATGTATCCGCAAACAGTGCAGATAAAGCCTTTCTTTGCCGGCGCTGAAGCATTGTCCTGGCCGGGTTTCTTCTTTATGTATTTCTGGTAGAACGCATAAGTAACTGAAGGATCGTCTGATAAGACTTCACCGTCAGTAACGTCTGCCAGGAACAGTGTGTGAGTGCCCAGGTCAGTCTCGCTTACCACCTTTGCCGAGATAAAAGCATTCGTCTCATTCGCGATGTATGCGATGCCGTTGGCAGCGCGCTTGAAATCGATTGCTTCCATCTTGTCGATGTCCTTGCCGCTCTGGAATCCGAAGTGCTTGTAGGTCTCAAACTTCGAACCTTCGGTCAGGATCGAGACATTGAACTCGCCGGTCTTATGGATCATGTCGTGCGTGAAATTCAGCTTGTTGACCGCGACGCATATTCTGTTTGGTTCGGTCGTAACCTGCGATACCGTGTTAACGATACAGCCGTTATCCTTGGCGCCGTCTTTTGCCGTCAGAACAAAGAGTCCGTAAGTCAGGTTGTACATGGCTTTGCCGTTCATAGTTATCCCCCTTTCTTCTGATGAAAGCGTCTTCCTTGCGGAGACATAAACATATTATAGAGTAATCGGGTTGGTTTTTGGGTGAATAATAAATGAATTTTGACTCACTTTGTCTCCACCAGGCACCGTTTGCTTGCGGTAATATCAGAATGTTTTTATAATTGAGGCGATTATGTCTTTTCTTGATTATTTATTTTGTCTATTTATTGAGCCGCTAAAACTTCTTTTTGAAGTTGTGTTCTTCTATGCCTACAAATTTACCGGCAATGTCGGTATCTCCATTGTGGTTATCAGCCTTGTAATCAACATTCTCGTTCTGCCGCTTTATAAGCGCGCCGACAAGCTTGAGAAGGAGCAGCTCGAAAAGAAAAAGAGCATGAAGCCCTGGGTCGATAAGATCAAGGCTGCTTTCAAGGGCGACGAGCGCGTCATGATGCTCCAGGCTTATTACCGCGAAAACAATTACAAGACAACTGCCGTATTCAAGGAATCCGTATCACTCTTTTTACAGATCCCGTTCTTCATGGCAGCCTACAGCTTCCTTTCAGGATTAAAGGTCCTTCAGGGTGTATCCTTAGGTCCCATCAAAGATCTCGGTGCCCCTGATGCGCTTATCACAATCGGTGCTATAAGCATCAACGTCCTCCCTGTACTCATGACGCTGATCAACATCGTTGCAGGCTTCATTTACACAGAAAAGGGAATGGTAAAAGACAAGGTCAAGCTTATCCTGATAGCGCTCGTATTCCTCGTGCTGCTCTATAATTCCCCTTCAGGTCTTGTTTTCTACTGGACACTTAATAACGTTTTCTCACTCGGCAAAAACATCGTAACCAAACTGCAGAAGCCAAAGCCGGAATCAAAGCTTAAGATAGAAGCTCTTGGTCTGGACAAGAAGGGCTTTGCGGTAGTAATGATCTCCTGTGCGGTTCTTGCCGTTCTTACGGGTGTCATGATCCCTTCTGACGTCATTGCAGAAAACCCGACAGAGCTCATTAAGCCTTTCGGCGTAAATCCCTGCAACCCGGTTCTTTATATCCTGAGCAGCGGACTTACCGCCGTAGGAACGTTCATGATCTGGGTTCCGCTCTTCATCGTGCTTACCAGGAATAAGTTCACCAGATATCTTGAAGGCATAATGCCGGGTCTTGCAGTCGTAAGCGTCGTAAACTACGTAGTCTTCAACAAGAATTTCGGTTACCTTTCAAAGAAACTCATCTATGAATACAACATGCGTTTCGAGATCAAGGACATCATCTTGAATATCCTTGTGGACATAGCCGTACTCGCAGTCGTTGCGCTGTTGTTCATCAGGCTGAAAAAATACAAAAAGCTCATCATAAGCGTCGCTCTTGCAGGCGTCATCGCCATCTCGAGCTTAAACGTCTTCATGAGTCTTGCCATGACCACAGGACATAACTACAGCTACGGCAATACCGCCGAAGAAGTCGCAATACCAATGACGAAGACAGGCAAGAACGTTGTTGTGATCATGCTGGACCGTATGATCAGCGGCTATGTTCCCTACATCATGAATGAGCGTCCCGAACTCAAAGATCAGTTCGACGGCTTTACTTATTATCCCAACACGATCTCTCTTGGCCACAGCACGAACAACGCCGCACCGGCTCTTTTCGGCGGTTACGAATATTCTCCGGCCAACATGAATAAAAGGCCGGATGACCTCCTTGTAGACAAGCATAATGAGGCGCTTAAGGTGCTCCCTACCGTTTTCGCTGATAACGGATGGAAAGTATCAGTTGGCGACCCGCCGTATGCAAATTATGAGTGGCTCTCCGATGTAAGCATATACGATGACAACGACAAGATAAACGCATTCAACATGACAGGCGTTCTGGCTTACGACGATCCGGTTCTTCTGGAACTCGGTGAAGAGTACGACCTCAGACTCAACCGTAACCTCTTCTGCTACGGTCTCATGAAGACACTGCCCTATCTTCTCCAGCCTGTCGTATATACGGGCGGAACATACGACAATCTCGACCTTTATACCTACGGCAGCGGAAACATTTCAGTCATTTCAGATCCCGCGCATACGCAGGTAGGCCTTGATGAAGGCTATCTCGGATCCAGGCTCGTTCTCGAATCATTGGACGACATCGTCTATATCGATGACAGTGCGGAGAACTGTTTCTTCATGTTTGCAAACAACACCACGCATGACGTCACGCTCCTGTCAGAGCCTTCTTATGAAGCAGCCGTCGTGGTCGATAACACCCAATACGACTTAGAGCACGCTGACCGCTTTACCGTTGACGGACGCACCGTTCACATGGAAGATTACCTTTCCTACGCACACTACCAGTGCGCCATGTCCGCATGCATAATCCTCGGTCAGTGGTTCGACTACTTAAGATCGAATGACCTTTACAACAATACAAGGATCATCATCGTTTCAGACCACGGTTATTCGTTCAATCAGTTTGACGATCTTGACCTGTCAGATATCGGATATGACGGCGAACAGCTCAATCCGGTGCTTCTGGTAAAAGATTTTGATGCTACAGGCTTTACCGTAAACTACGATTTCATGACCAATGCCGACACACCGTCGCTTGCGCTCCAGGGCATCGTAGAATCACCGGAAAATCCTTTTACGGGCAATCCCATAGACATGAGTCCCAAGGAACAGGACCTGTATATTTACGTTTCGGGAAGCGGCAGTGTACTCGAAAATAACGGCACACAGTTTGTCGAAGAAGACCGCCGTTGGTATACTGTTCACGATAATATTTTCGATAGAGATAACTGGTCGCTGCTTCCCGGGGATCCTTCTTAAGGCATGAAGGAGAATAATTATGTTGGATAAACTCTTATATATCGATCCCGGCACGGGAAGCATGCTCTTCTCGATCATCATCGGAATTGCAGGCGTGCTTATCTTTGCCGGTCATGCCCTCATCATCAAGCTCAAATTCTTCTTCCTCGGCGGAAGAGACAAGAATGCCGAAGGCGACCGTCTCCCAATCTGCATCTTCTCTGAAGGCAAGAGATACTGGAATGTCTTTAAGCCCGTTCTGGATGAGTTCGAAAAGCGCGGCAAGGACATCCACTATCTGACGGCAAGTCCTGACGATCCGGCCCTTAAAGCAGACTATAAGCATGTTCATTCTGAATTTATCGGTGAGGGCAACAAGGGTATCTCCAAGATGAACTTCATCAAGGCAGACCTCGTCCTCTCTACCACTCCGAGCCTTGACGTCTTCCAGTGGAAGAGATCCAAGGGCGCATCTTACTATGTTCATATCCCTCACATGCCGAACGACATAACAACATATAAGATGTTCGGCCTGGATTTCTACGATGCGGTTATCGTATCCGGAACATACCAGAAAGAAGAGATCAGAAGACTTGAGGCCATGCGTTCCATTCCCGAAAAAGAAGTAGTTCTTACGGGAATCCCTTACCTTGATAAGATGAAGGAACGCCTCGATAATGCGAAGACAGCTGACAGGTCAGGCAAGGAAAAGACCATCCTTCTCGCACCTTCATGGGGCAACAACGGCATCCTCACGGCTTACGGTGCTTCATTTATCGAGAACCTCATTAAGACAGGCTATAAGGTCATAATAAGACCTCACCTCCAGTCTTTCACATCAGAAAAGGACCTGATCGACAAACTCATGAAGCAGTTCCCCGAATCAGACAAGCTCAAGTGGAACCGCGATTCGGATAACTTCAATGTACTTAACGAAGCAGATATCCTGATCTCGGATTTCTCAGGCGTTATCTTCGATTTCTCGCTCGTATTCAATAAGCCGGTAATCTATACGGAACCTTCCAACGACTGGTCACAGTATGACTGCGCATGGGATACAGAAGAGCTCTGGACTTATAAGATCCTTCCCCAGATCGGAAGAAAACTTACACCCGATAACTTCGGGAATATCGGCAAGCTCGTTGAAGACTGCATCAGCGGTTCAGATGCAAAAGAACTTGCCAAAGGCAGAGACCTTGCCCGTGAACAGACATGGTGCAACATCGGCAGGGGCGCAGAGAAAACGGCCGATTATCTCATCGCAAAGCACGAAGAGATCTTGCGCAAGGAAAAAGAGAAGGCTGATGCTGCAAAGCCTGCAAACACACGCAGAAAGAGCACAAAGAAGCTTTTCGCTTAAATACCCTTTATTCGGTTCTCAAAGCTGTTACGGGATCCTGTCTTGAAGCTGACTTCGACGGGATAAGTCCGCCTACAAATGTCAGGAAGATGCTCAGGAGAACGAGTACGATCGCAGCTGCCCAAGGCATTACCGCGCTCACGTCATCAGACTCGGCGAGCTTATGGATCAGCGCATTGATAGGTATCAGCAAGAACAGTGAGATACCTACACCGAAAAGTCCTGCGAGGAATCCGGTGATCATGGTCTCGGCATTGAATACCTGGGCAACATTATGCTTTGATGCACCCATGGCACGGAGAATACCGATCTCTTTTCTTCTCTCAAGAACACTGATATACGTAATGACACCGATCATGATCGACGATACGACGAGCGAGATAGCGACAAAGGCGATGAGTACATATGAGATCGTGTTGATGATCTTTGTGACAGACTTCATCAAGGCTCCGACTATATCCGTGTAGACGATGCTCTTGTCCTCTTCGCCCGCATCTTCGACCATCTTGTTGTAGTCTTTCAGGATCTGTGTGATCTGGTCCTTGGATTCAAAATCCTTGGGGTAGATCGTGATGGACTGCAGATTATCCTTTTCGCAATATCCGAATGCAGAAAGGTTGCCTTCGGCAGAAGACGTTCCGTTGCCCATCATCTCGCTCATGAACGACTGGAGCTCACTCTCACCCATATTGAACTTAAATGCAGCTGCAAACGCATCCTGATCTATTGTCAGCGCGCTTCCGAAATCCTCGAAAGTATTCTGCAGGGCAGTAGTCATGTTGGATGCGAGTCTTTCGACAACCAGCGCTATCGCGTCCTGAATGCCTGATGCGAGCTGTCCTGCCATCTGCGAAGTCATGCCTGAGATATTCGACATAATGGTCGACATGATCTCGTCGGTATTAAATGACGTAGCAACAACATAAGTGATCATGTTCTTTGCTCTGTCGGTATCCATATATTCCTTGAAAGAAGCTTCAAGTGCGTTAGGATCGGGAAGATTATTCTCTGTCGCATACTTGCTGTAATTATCAAGAAGTGCCTGTGAGATCTCCTGAGCCTGCTCGGGTGTGATATCGACATTCTCGATCACTTCATTCATCATGATCTGTGACTGTGTATCGACTACTCCCCGGCCTCTTTCAGTCTCAATGTATTCCTGGAATAACTGGTTCCTTGTATCCTGATCCATCTCGATAGGATTGATTCCCATTTCGATGGCTCTCTGGAAAGCATACTGCGTGAAATCCTGGGTAATGGCCTGAACTGCAGCATTGATCACATCATTATCGATGTTCTCCGCGCCGCTCTCCTTGATTATCTTTACGAGCTGCTCTCTCATAACAGCGCTTCCTTCAGGTGAGGCGATGTACTTTGCCACTGCATCAGGAAGGTTTGCATAATCAGTAGCCGGATTTGCGGAAGCATAGTCAAGGTAATCAGTATAGATAGCTGACAGACCCTGTCCCAAAGCATCACTGTTGACCTTAAGCTCGACGCCGTCCAAAAGATCAGAGATCTGATCCTGTGAAAGATTAGGCATCGCACTTCCCAAAGCACCGGACAAGTCGATTCCGCTCATGTCACCGAAAGCTTCTTCGTCGAAGTTAAGTTTGTCTTCGTCGAACTTGAATGCATCCTGGATTGCATCTTCATCAATCTCGAAAAGATCGCCCATATCGAAATCTGACTCTTCTTCATCGAACCTCTCGCCCGTAAGGACATTTACCTCACGGTCAGAAAGCTGTGCCTGAACGATTTCGGCATTATCGGCTGCATCTCTTAATTCCTCAACAAGATTCTCGCCATAGTAGATACCCGAATCAAGCATCCAGATATCTTCACCGGGCTTCGGCTGAACGATTCCGACAACCTTAAGATCCTGCGCACCGCTCAAAAGATTCTTCATATAATCCTTGTCGTTTCTCATGTCGGTGTAGATCTTATTCTTGTCATCGTATTTATAGAACTCAAAAGCAGGAACGACTTTGAATGTGGCACCCATGAAATCCTCATAATGCCATGTGTAGTTTTCCTGATCTGATACGACTTCGATACCGTTGCTGAAATCACGGATCATGCTGTCAAGCTCTTCGGTGTCTCTTAAGCCGAACGCATAGACGATATAGTCTGTAACCGCACCGTTATTCGACAGTACGAGCACTGCCTCCTGTGAGTTCTCAGGCCATCTGCCTGCCTTGATATCGTACTGGTTGATATAAAGCGACTCATTCTCGGGCAGTTCGTAAAATACATTCATGCTGTAAGCAGAAGAGAATACGCTTGAAGAAGAAAGGCCCATGGAGGCAAAGTCATTATTGGGGTTTACCTGCCTGTAGTTGCCTGTTCCCTTTTCGTAGTAATAGATCTGGGGCGTAAGGCCGTATGAATACTCAACACCGTTTGTGAGTTCGTAGATATTGGTTTTTCCGCTGTCGAAATATTCCTTGAGGGAGATAAGGTCATTGGTCCTTACTGTCGAGAGAATCTGGCTTACTGAGGGGACTTCGATGATCTCGCCTTCTCCTGCCGGTTCCCATGTCTCAGTCGAGACCATCATCATCGACATGAAAGATATCGACGAACTCTCTATAGATAACGGATATTGCGACAGGGTCTGCGCTTCGATCCTGCCGATATATGTGTTTACGCCGTTTGACATGGATAAGATCAGCGCAATGCCGATGATGCCGATAGATCCTGCAAATGCTACGAGTATTGTCCTTGTCTTCTTCGTCCAGAGGTTATTGAAGCTCAGCGCCAGAGACGTGAAGAAGTTCATGGATGCTTTGCCGAGATTCTTATGAACCGGCTTGGGTGTATCGGCATTCTCTTCAGGATTGAACGCATCGCTGTCGTCGATTATCTTACCGTCCTTTACCCTTACGATCCTGGTAGCATAATCTTCAGCAAGTTCAGGGTTGTGGGTAACCATGACAACCAGTCGGTCTTTTGCGACCTCTTTAAGAAGATCCATTACCTGGATGCTCGTCTCGGTATCAAGTGCACCCGTAGGCTCGTCTGCAAGAAGGATCTTGGGGTCATTTACAAGAGCTCTCGCAATGGCAACTCTCTGCATCTGACCGCCCGACATCTGATTAGGCTTCTTGTGAGCCTGCTCGCGGAGTCCCACCTTGTCCAGCGCCTCAAGAGCCCTTCTCTTACGCTCTTTGCCGGAGATGCCGGAGATCGTAAGCGCAAGCTCTACATTGGACAAAACGGTCTGGTGCGGGATCAGGTTATAGCTCTGGAATACGAAACCGATCGTGTGGTTTCTGTAAGAATCCCAGTCCCTGTCCTTATATCGCTTTGTGGAAACGCCGTTGATAATGAGGTCTCCCGAATCATAGCGGTCGAGACCTCCGATGATGTTAAGCAGTGTCGTCTTGCCTGAACCCGAAGGTCCGAGGATCGCAACAAACTCATTATCCCTGAGATTCAGAGAAACTCCGTCAAGTGCCTTCTGAACGAGACTGCCGGTTTTGTATTCTTTACGTATATCCCTTATTTGAAGCATAGCAACGCAATTCTATCACGCGTGCAGTGAATAATCTTTACGAATTATGTGAATTATTGGGAAATTCCGAGTGATTCGGAAGGTTAAATAATTCACGCACGCGAAAACCCTTATTCCTTTAATTTCCGAAATGCCTACATTACTTATATATTTACCGAAGCATCCCGCCCCTTATTGCGGGAGCTTCGAATAAAGCCATGTTACCTTGCTCGGGAACTTCTCCTTGTTGATCTTGGAGAACTGCTGGAACTGGATCCTTCTGATTCCCTTAAGGAAAGGTTTGATCGCTTCAGCGAGCCCCTTGCATTCTGTCTCAAATGTCTCATCCGGGCAGTCCATGATGCACAGATAAGATCTGTCTTTACGGTTGTTAGCAGGTGTTGATACGAGGATCAATACCTTGACGATGTCAGCATGCTTACCGCAATAAGATTTTACTGCATTCTCGATAACGGCAAACTCAGGTGTGTCAGAAGGGTTAGATACGATGACCTTCTGGATGCCCGGCATGTTGGGACCGCCGTTTCCGATGAAGTTATCAAGGTCTCTGTTGCCCGTGCCGCCCAAAGCGAGTGAAGCGTTGTCGCCTGCACCTTCGCCGAATCTTTCCTTGAAGATCGTTGTGCCTACCATCTTGTCTACAAGTTCCTTGTGGATCGTGATGGTAACAGGTCCGCCCGGATTGACCAGGAATCCCTGATGGTGGTTGTCTCTTGAGATAGCTGCCGTCTGCGCAAAGCTAAGGCAAAGGCGCTTATCGGGACCGCCCTGCTTACCAAAACCGTTTTTAAGTGCTCTCTGCGCGAGTGCCTGTGATGTGAAAACGGGAAGGTAAGAAGAATTCGGATCCTGCTTTGTGGTGATGCCGACAAAACCGATGGCGCTCTTGCCGTTCTGTGCGGGAGAGATCTTTGCGATTGTAACGAACTCGGATGTCATGAGTGAATCCATTACGGTACCGAAGAAAACAGGGTCCTTGCCGAACTTGCCGTATTCGCAGAGCATTGCAGTAGTTCTCGGGTTGCCTGCATTAGCCATTCCCTTGCAGGAAGGATCCTTCATGTCTTCAATGCCCTTGCCGTCTGTAAGGACAGCAAATCTCTGGACTGCGCTTGAAGCGTTATCGTCCGGATTTTCCGGAAGCGGAATGTCGCCTCTTGTGATCTCGATCTCAGCTCTGTCGTAGGATATCTCGTCAACGAATTCCCTGTTCTCGTTTCTGATCTTCTCAACCTTAACGGTAAACTTGTCGCCTCTTCCCTGATAAAGGAATACTTCCGTGCCTGCCTTGAGGGTGCCTCTGATGGTACCGCGGACAACGATATTTCCTTCAGTCTCAGGTTCAGCGCTCAAAGGGATCTCGTCACAAACAACGAAAAATGTCATGCCCTCAGGAATGCCGTCACCCTCAAGGATCTTTTTGGCTGCCTGCTTGGACTGCTCTTCAAGGAAGCTTTCCTGCTTGGCCTGTTCCTCCTGGGCCTGCTGTCTTTCCTCGGCCTTGGCGAGCTTTTCCTTCTGCTCCTCCTCACGGGCCTCAAGGATGACCTTCATCTCCTCTGTAACACTGTTACTTTGCTTATTTTCAGAGGACTTTGCGCCCTTCTCTTCATCTTTCTTTTTCCTGCCGAAAAGTGCCATACTTAATTCCTGCTCCCTCGTAATTATTAATTCCAACAAGGAATTATAGCACATCAGGTGTACACTTTCCTTTTTTGCATATCCTGGCCGTAAGTAATAGAATAACCCCATAAACCTGAAAGAGGCGTCTTATGGAATACGACAGACAGGACATATTGGATAAAGCGGCCCAGGCATACGACCATGCTGAAGAAACCATCAGGGCGATGGACAAAGTCTTTCAGAATGTCACCGGCAGTGATTACGATGCCGAGCTTACGCTTGCCCAGTTTGACATGATCCTTCAGGGAGTCCTCCTGAGCGTCGCATGCGCAGACGGCATTTTCGATCCGGTTGAACAGGATTTCATAAGACAGTTCGCAATGCACGGCGACCTTCTCGAATACATAAAGAACGACGCCGAGTTTGAGATCGACCTCACATGGGATCTCATCGCGAGCCTCCCTGAAGATGTATCATCAGCACTCATCCAGGTCCTTCCGCAGGTATTGGACGACCAGTGCGAGAGCTTCATCTACCCTCTTGCTGCAGTCGATTTCTCATACAGCCAGTACGGCGGCATCATTACTACACCGGGCGACTTCCTAAAGTCCATCGAAGCAGACATGATCCAGATTGCCGGCCTCCTTGCTTTCGTTGATTCAGACGGCACTGAAGACGAGATCAGCGCTGCTGTCTCCATGATCTATGAGCTTGAAGGAAAGCATTGGAGAGACCTCCTCTCCGGCAGAGCTCTCGGCCCCGGAGAAGAAAAGACCTGATCTTTCTTTCAGACCAGGTCTTTGTTAAGTCTTTATCTGATTTCCCGGAATCAATATCCGAATTCTTCGATCCAATAGTATCCGTATCCGTCATCTGTGGTATACAGAGCGGCACCGAATGATCTGTAGTCAGGATTCATCATGTTTGCATAGTGTCCTGAAGATCCTACCCATGCATAGTGCACATCTGAAACTGATCTCTGTCCGTATGCTATATTCTCAGCCCACATCGCGTCCTCGTTTACCGTATACCAAGGAGAACCGTCAGGTCTCTGGTGGTTAGCATTCTGATCATTAGTCAGAAGCGGAAGCTCTGCGGCACGGATACATGCACAATTCTCAAGCTCGCCGCTCCATGTAAGAGGTTCAAGGCCGGCAGCTTGTCTTTCAGAATTAACATAATCCAAAAGTTCGTAAACGGCTGAACCATATCCTGCTGAATAACCTGAATCGCCAGATGAGCCTGAATCATCAGATGAACCTGAACCTGTATCTCCGTCAGTTGTCGTTCCGCCTGAGTTGGCCGTGTCTGCCGCACCTGCAGAAGCAGCGCTTGAAGCTGCATCAGAAGATCCTGCAGGAGCATAACCAGTGTTGTCGATGATCTCCTCTTCAGGATGCTCTTCGATATATGCTTCTCTGGGTTCCAGATAGCTGAGCACGTAATACTCGGCATTCATGTAAATGATCTTATACCATTCGCCGTCAGTGGCTACGACGATTACTCTCTCTCCTGCTTTGAGGTCGGTCGAGAGACCGCTGCTCATGACGTCAGGAAGGCTGAAAGCCTTTGTGTCCATGGTAACTACATATTCGATATTGCCTGAAACAGGAGCAAAGAATCTTACAGCCTGTGAGTCTTCGGCCTCCTTGTGCCTCTCTTCCCAATCCTCGGGAGCATCCGCGGGAATTATCTCGGCACTCTTAACATAATATCTCTGACCGCCGTATGAGATCGCAGCCCATCCGTCTCTGGAGAAACCGAGCACCTCAAAAGCAGCTTCTTCCATGAGAGACGGTCTGTCCTCGTCCGTCTCCTTGGGATCAGCATAAAGCTTGAGTCTGCCTTCCTTGGACTTGTAGTAGTTCTCTCCGGGTGTGGTGGCAGTAAAGATACGGATATCGTCATGTTCGTTGATGATCTCTTCGACAGGCACTTCTTCAGGCTCTGTCACTTCTGTCTCTTCAACTGTCTCTTCAGGATTTGTGGTCTCTCTGATGGCAACTTCGATAAGAACCGTTCCGTCGCTTGCTTCAAGCGTGGTCTCACCTGTGCCCGAAGCTCTTGCCCCGTTCAGATAACCTGTGATCTTAAATGCTACGAAAGCCAATATGCACAATAAGACAACTACGATTCCCGCAATGAGGAACTCGTACCTCGTCTTAATATCGCGTTCTTTATTCTTTTCGGTCATAACACTTCTCTGGGCTTCCTTCCAGGCCCGGACCCGAGCCTGCCCTTCCGAAGAATGCCCTTTACCTCGTAATAAATAATAAATCTGTAGTCATTTGATTTCAAGTTAAAGAGTTTTGACATAAGGACAGAAAGCCTGTTTTGAGCACGTTTTAAGCAAGATGACCGATATCGTGTTATACTTTTTTTACATTTGTTTATCAGGAGGGACTCGTAATGGATAAGAAGAAGAGGGTTCTTATCATCGGCGGATCAGCCGGAGCAGCCGCACTTGTAGCATTGATCGTTGTTACCATCGTACTTGCTAACAGACCCAGCGCACTTATCGTAAGAGGTCTGGTCAACACGATCTCTGATGCGAAGCGGATCGAGGTTTTCGATGTCGCTGACGATGTTGCAAACGGCGGATCTATTGCGGTATCGGCAAATCTCGATAAGTTTGCCAAAGACGATGTTACCGTTGAAGCCAAGCTCTACACTGATCTGGACAGCTTAAAAGGCGGATATGAGATGACTGTAGCCGAAGACGATGAAAAGGTGCTTCAGGCAAGAGTCCTTTACAGCGAAGACAAATTTGCTTTCACCTGCCCTGAACTCGTGGACGGAGCTTACGGCATAAACTATAAGAATCTCGAGAAGAACCTCCCGGGTTCCATTTTCGATCCTGATGAAGAGACAGATTATTCACTTTCCGAAGAGCAGTTCGATTATTTCCTGAACCTTAAGGATACAGCCAAAAACAACAAGAACCTTGAGCGCGACATCGACAACATGAGCGCGAAATACAGAAAGCTCATCGTTGAGAAGCTCGTTAAGTATGCTGAAGTCGGCAGATCTTCCAAGACGATCACAGTAGGCGGTGAGAAGATCCCCTGCACAGTGATCTCACTTTCGATCGACCAGGATGCACTCGCACTCGCTGTCACGGATGTTGTTGAGTATGCAATGGAAGACAAGGATCTCGAGAAGCTCGTAAACCGTATTGCTGCAAACGGTTCTTACAACGAAGAACCCGATGAGATCATCGACGAGTTCTACGACAGTCTCGATGAGATCCTGGATAACATCGACACACTCAGTGAAGAAGACATCGATATCACCCTGGATTTCTATATCACAAGCTCAGGCAGAAGAATCGCCCAGGTTGACGGTGAATTCGAGATCAATAATGAGGAAACAGATATCTCCATCGTTCTCGGCAAGAATGTCTCAACTACAAAAGAGATGAGCCTTACTGCAAAGAACAAGTCCTACAATGAGACTTACTCCATCGTTTATACCGTTAAGGAAAACAGCGCCAAGCTTTATGAGTCTGATATCGCGATCTCCCATAAAAGAGACTCCGGCAGCAGCGGAAGCAAAGAAGACAAGCAGAAGGTCACCATTGAATGGGACAAGAAAACCTCTGATTTCGAGCTCGAGTATAAGGATAAATGGGACGAAAAGTACTCCATCAAGGGAACTCTTACACAGAAGGGTGACAAGTATATCTTCGTTCTTACGAACATCAAATCCGGCGGAAATGCCATTCCGAACGTAAAGTCTCTTGAGCTGACGGTAACTATTGACAGAAAAGATCCGGCACCTTCTGTACCTGGCGGTTTCACGGATATCACGAGAATGGAAAACCGCGAATTCAAGCATCTCGTCGAGGACATTAGCGATGGTGTACAAGACCTCTGGGATGAGTATTTCGACTAAATTCTCATATAATAAATATTTTAATTGACTAAAAGCCCTGCCCTTTAATTCGGTAGGGCTTTGTTTTATACTTTAAAGGCTTATGTTCAGTTTTTTCTGAACAGAATCCAAGTCAAAAGAGGTGTGCACATGAAGAAAGTTCTGGTATGCAAGGAAAGCCTGCCTGCCGAGACACGTGTTGCTCTTATCCCGGATGACATCAAGAAGCTCACAGGTATGGGCTTTGAGTTCACGGTTGTAAGCGGAGCAGGTCTCAAGAGCGGCTTTGAAGATGCGGATTACGAACAGGCCGGCGCCAAGATCGTTAAGAAAGAAAAAGACGGTCTCAAGGATGCTGAGATTGTTGTCAGAATCCTCAAGCCTGATTCAGCTGACGGAATGAATCCCGATACGGTTCACATCAGCTTCCTCGACCCCTTCAACGAGAAGGATCTCCTTAACGGATTTGCAAAGAACAACATTCAGGCAGTATCTCTGGAGATGATCCCCAGAACGACACTCGCACAGAAGATGGACGTTCAGTCTTCACAGACATCACTCGCAGGCTACGTTGCAGTTCTCAATGCTGCAGCACGCATGCCCAAGATACTTCCGATGATGGTTACTCCTGCAGGAACCATCAATCCCGCCAGAGTATTCGTTATCGGCGTAGGCGTTGCAGGTCTTCAGGCCATCGCAACGGCAAAGAGACTCGGCGCACGTGTTGACGCTTTTGATACAAGACCGGTCGTTGAAGAGCAGGTTAAGTCATTGGGTGCTAACTTCGTTAAGATCGATCTTGGCGAGATGGGCCAGACTGATCAGGGTTACGCAAAAGAGCTCACACCCGAGCAGATTGCAAAGCAGAAGGAAGCTCAGGCTAAGGTCTGCGAGAAAGCAAATATCGTTATCACGACCGCTAAGGTCTTCGGCCGCAAGGCTCCCGTACTCATCGAAAAGAACGTTATCGACCGTATGCAGGCCGGCAGCATAATCGTTGACATGGCTGTTTCCACAGGCGGTAACGTAGAAGGTTCAGATCCCAAGAAGGAAGTCATCACCGATAACGGTGTAATCATCCTCCCCGGTGACGAACTCCAGCGTCAGGTACCGTGGGATGCATCAAAGATGCTTTCAGGCAACATCTCCGCATTCCTTACACACTTCTACAACAAGGAGTCCAAGGAATTCGAGGTCAACCTGTCTGATGAGATCATGAAGGGCTGCCTTCTCACACAGGGCGGAGCCATCATCCACGAGAGATTTAAGGAGGCATGATAAAAAGTAAAACAGGGGCGATGTGAAAGCTATCATGGTTGTATTATTCAGGTACAACAGTGA
>SVIZ01000002.1 GCA_015069205.1 Oscillospiraceae bacterium | reverse complement strand
AGACGATACATATGGAATACTATCCTTCCATTTATCCTTTTCTTTCGTCAGTTTTCCAAGTTCTTTATAAAGCTCTGTTTCTTTCAATCTCTTATCCCCTTATTCTGTCTATTATCTGTTATAAGACCAAATCTTGTTAAATCATTGTTTCAGACTTCCAATCACATAACGGAATGCTTTATCCAGATCAGAAAAATCCTTATTATGATCATCCGGCAGAGAATCTGATATTTCTTTTTGTCTTAAGCACTCGCTCTCAATAAAACCAATGATCTCCGGTATCTGCGGATTAAGATCCTTCTCTTCCGTAACCTTCTTCTGCTCCAGAAGATACTGTATTGCTTCAAACAGGGAAGAATCCAAACCCGGTAATCCGAGATCAAACAAAGGAAGAAGGTCTTTGAATTCCATCGGTGGGATCTTGTGATAATACTCGATATATCTGCAGCATAAAAGCGGTCTTAATGCATAGAAATACTTCTTATACCGTATCTGCTCACCTGAAAGGAATGATTTGCAGGTGCTGTTTGCAGTACCATAGTAGTGGCACAACGAAGCTTTCTCCGAGAAATAGTTGAATGCGGTCTCCGCTACTTTATCCCAGCATTCATGTTTTCTGTATATGATTGGAGATTTTGCCCACTCGAAAACATTTGCGTTGCCCTTGCCAAATGCAAGAAGAGCTTTTGTTATATCCCAGCCGTTGATATCAAGCACATCATCAAGCTGCCACTCGATCACATCCCTTCCAAGCTGTATCGTAAGATAATCTTCCATTCTGCGCGCATAGATAAATCTGACGTCGTAATCACTGTCCGGTGAAGCAAATCCCCAGGCTCTGCTGCCGGATTCGATCGCCAGCAGGATCGTGACATTATTCTCTTTTTCGATCTTATCAAGACCGGCTATGATCTCGCTTTGTATATCTCTCATCTTATATCCCCCGTAACAGCACGATAATTGAATGATTCCACCAGCTCCGCTATGGGTTCCTTATCAGGTTCAGAAGGCAGGCACGACCTGTCAGCAGCATCTTCAAAACGTCTCTCAAAATCGCCTACTATCTCAAAAAACTCTGGAATCAATTTGCTGTCTGACATGTATTTACCATCACGGATGTCGAGAAGCAGCTTAAGGTCGTCTCCCTTCATCCTTGTTTTGATCTCGCCTTTTTCGAGAATGTTAATGCCCATCATAAAAAGTCGTATAAGATGCATTGCATGCTTGTTAAGATGCCTGTCATCCTTCTTTTTGTTGCGTTCGCCGATCTTTGAATAGTCACGTATGACGTTAGTCAGCGTATTGATCATCTCGTTATATTGGCGAAGCGGATAATGTCTGAATTCGCCGTCGACAAAGATCTCCGTATCGAAGCCATCCGTGACCGCATCGTCAATATAAAGACGGATCGTCGAACCATTGTAGCTTTTGTGCCTGTCATTGAAATCATTGAGAGCATTATTCACTGAATTCAGAATGTGCTTTTCACGTTCTGACTGTGTAAGGGAATCTCTGGCTATCGCGTTCTGAAGCCTTCTTAACTGCGAACCGGCATAATGGCCAAAAGAAGCCGCTGCACGCTTTGATAGAAATAGCGCCTTGTTATCCAGAAGTTCCTGCCCCATCACGCTCTTGATCACATACTGATCATCATCAAGCCCCAGGATCTCGATCGTATTAGGATTGCAGTTCATCAGCAAGCCAATGATCTTCATAAAAGAAAAGATCACCGTGTCCGTTATCCTGTCTTCAAATTGCTCGAAAAAGTCAAGCCCCAGAAGATCCGCCCTTCCGTTCAAAGCGATTCCTCTAAGGTCTATATCGCTTCCCTCACGGTTGGTGCCATATCCATAACTGCCGCTAACACCAAGCAAAATAATACTCTTGCCCAGTCTCGGATCAGTTCTTAGAAAATCATATTTTTTTCCTTCTATTATTGATTTAAAATCCGGCAATGTTATCTCACCTCTGGAAATGCTTAAGCACACGGCCCGGCAATAATACTGATATTTTAGTTTATTACTTAGCTGTTCGTCAGTAAACCTGATGATTATCCCAACTAAGAGTTTCCTCTTGGATATGTAAATTATATCATGCAAATTTTACTATACGAAAATTTTATAAACTTATATTATCTCAGGCATATAGTTCCATTAATCGTACTTTTATCCATCTGTTCCATTTATGGGACACCTTGAAAAACAAGGCTTGCAAACCGTTTTCTACCCTCATATAATCTAACCGTACATAATCGAACATAAGTTCTTATAACTTACCGTAGAAAGCGAGGTGAGAGAAATGATAAAGACAAAAGGTCATATAAAAAGAGAAACAGTAGTTATGATCCTGCTGTCTTTATTGAAAGCTCCCATCCTGCCCGATCTGATCCAACCCAGCGGCCCGGGATAGTTCCTGGAAGCTACAAGGATCCACTACAACATAAACAGTTTTTTCGCAAAAGCGGTCGTGCTTGTGCGTTGGTATAAGTCGGCCTATTTACGGAAAACACCAAAACTGCAATGAAGGAAAACTATACCAAACTTGCGGTCTGTTTTTTGCGGCTTGACCCAGACTCTACCGCCCCACGAAGTGGATCTATGTTTTAGCAAGCAACGTATTTTCGGGAACACGAAAATACAAAGCTTGTCAGGGAGCGACCCCTGAGACCCCGAGGAACGCAAGATGCGTTCAATCAAATTTCATCCCAAGGAGGAAATTTAATGATGAGAATCAAGCCAAACAGGAAACGGACAATCGAGTTCAAAGTGATGCTGAGTCCTGAGGAAGCAGAACTCTTGAAGAAGAAATCTGAAGAGTCCGGTCTGTCCCGGTCAGAAGTTTTAAGGAGCTTGTTAATCGGCAGGAGCATCACAGGATACCGGGATGGTTCCACTACCCCATCGCACTTTGGTCAAACAATAAGAAAGGATGGTAACTAAATGGCTGTAACATCCATATGGGCTGTTAAGAATCGTATGGACACCGTTCTCAACTATATCGAGAATCCGGAGAAGACGACACAAAGACCGGAAGAAGCTCCCGATGCTAAT
This sequence comes from Oscillospiraceae bacterium, assembly GCA_015069205.1. GTDB lineage: Bacteria > Bacillota > Clostridia > Saccharofermentanales > Saccharofermentanaceae > Saccharofermentans. Next base: position 320,570 of record SVIZ01000002.1, on the reverse strand, counting down.
GCGGCCATGAAACATATCCGCGACGTTCTCGGATATGCCTGCAATGAAGACAAGACCGACAAGATGATGTATGTCACAGGTGTTAATTGTGATCCCGATACAGCTCTTGAAGAATTCATAGAGGTAAAGCAGCGCTGGCATAAAGAAGGCGGACGTCTTGCCTATCACGGTTATCAGTCTTTCCTTGAAGGTCCCGGAGAGATCACAGCTGAAGAAGCTCACGAGATAGGTGTTGAACTTGCTAAAGAGTTGTGGGGCGACAGATTCCAAGTGGTAGTTGCTACTCACCTTAATACCGGTCATTACCACAATCACTTTGTGCTGAATTCCGTATCATTTGCCGACGGATATAAGTATGTGCGGTTCAATTCTGATTACCGCCACATGCAGGAAGTCAGTGACAACTTATGCCGTCAACGCGGTCTGAACGTTATCATGAACCCGTCCACAACAAAGGGCAAAACGTATGATGAATGGAAAGCCGAACGCGAAGGAAAGTATACGGTACGAGGCACGATCCGTGAAGATATCGATTATGCGATCCGACTCTCCAGTTCATGGAACGATTTTGCCGAAATGATGCATGAACTCGGATACGAGTTTAAGTTCTTCGGGAAGAATCATGAGCCGTTAAAATATCCGGGATTAAAACCGCCTGATGCAAAAGGTTATTTCAGATTCAGGAATCTCGGTCCAGATTATGATACTGATGCCATTTACAGAAGGATTATCAAGAACACATTAACTCCGGGCATTCAGCTTCATCCTCAAAACAAGATCGATATCAAGGAGTGGGATCCGCCAGCACAAAAATTAGCACCCAAGCCTCATTTGTTCAGATGGTACTGTTTCAAACTATATACGTTTGTCAGCAGTCCGCGAAAACGGAAAGAACACATCTCTATGTATATCCGCGAAGATATCCGTAAGTTAGATCACTATATCGAGATGTTGGATTTCATCTGCAAACACGAGTTGTACGACAAGCGGCCAATATCCGAAGTAAAAGCCGGGTATAACAAGCAGCTCGAAGCTTTGCAGGAAAAGAAGAACGAACGATATTCATGGCTGAGATATCACGAGAAAAACGGGCATCAATCATTCGTCACCAGCCTCAAACGTGAAATAAAAGAGATCTCGCAAGAGATGGCAGATATCCGGCACGAACTCAAAATATGTGATGACTGCTACATATCGACCGATGAGGTGTTGGAACATGCCGAAAGACTTCAACAACAGCTTCAGTCACAACAAAAACAAAGAAGCCGTGGCGGTCGAGCAAGATAAAACAAGGAGTTAATGAAAATATGAATAAGGAATTTAAACCTCTCAAAGTCGACAATGTCAGCAACCTGGCTAACAAGGAATTTGAGACCATTGATCCTCTGATCGATCACTTCCTTCCAGGTAAAGGTTTGTATCTTCTTTGTGGCAGTGCGAAAGTCGGTAAGTCATGGATGGCACTTCAAATCGCCTTGTGTATCAGCACAGGAATGAACCTCTGGAATTATGACACCAAGAAAAAAGAAGTGTTATATCTCTGCCTCGAAGATGGTGAAAAACGATTACAGGACCGTTTGTTCAGTATTGCTCAAGAATGGCCTCAGGAGTTTATGTACACGACTGAAGCCTATCCCATTGGTAATGGTCTGGAAGAACAGCTTGAAGATGCGCTTAAAAATCATCCGGATATTGGTCTGTTCATCATAGACACACTTGCTGCTATCCGTTGCGAACAGAACAAAGCAGATATCAACACCAAGAATCCTTATCAGGGGGATTACAACACTATCGCACCTCTTCATAAGTTCTGCGAAGAGCATAACGTAGCGATACTGCTCGTTCATCACACGCGCAAGATGAGATCTGTTGACCCGTTCGATGACATCTTAGGCACCAACGGTTTGTTCGGTGCATCAGACGGAGCGTTCATTTTCCGCAAGGAATCAGCTGATACAGATGTGAAACTTCACCTTCGCAGCCGTGATATGGAAGAACGAATCCTTACAATCAGATTTAATAGTACGTTAAGTCATTGGGAACTTGTTAAAGAGAATACGCCTGTCGAAGATGCTTTCCAGACTGATGAGGATCTTAAGAAGGCTCTTGATTACTTAAAGGAACATGGTTCTTTTGACGGTACTGCCACAGAGTTCTGCGATCTGATAAAAGCAAGTAAAAAGCCTCAGTCGATCAGCGGGAAGATTTGGAACAGACGGAATGATCTTGCAAAGCTCGGATTCAGTTTTATGAGAGATCACAGACGCGATGCAACACACTTCACATTTACCAAGATCGAACCGGAATCAGAGAAAAAATCAGAACCAGGGTGTTATCCGTTCGATATTGTATTTCAGGATAGTGCAGGTGTTTATCACTTGTACGGTGGCAATAAAGCCGTCACATCGTCACAGTCGTCACAAACAGCATAAATAACAGGAGGAATAAATAATATGAACAAGAACGACATCAACATCATTATCGACCAGCAGCTTCCCCCCGCTGACAAAAAAGAAAAAGGAGCAGCCTATTATGCGGAAATGATAAAGGCAGGCATGGCTGAACACGCTAACGATCCGAGCCCGGCAAAAGTAACCAACCTAAACAAACTGAAAGAGAAGAAGCTGTTAACGGTTAACGAGGCAGCCGAACTCTTTGGAATAGGAAGGAACAAAATCCGTGAGCTTACTAATGACAAAGACTGCCCCTATGTCATCTGGATCGGCAGTCACAGAAGGATCAAAAGGGAAGCTTTTGAGAAATTTATTTCAGAACTTTTTGCCGTATAATTTCATCCAAAAAATAAAAACGTTAACCAAACGTTAACCAAATCGGCATTTTGAGGGTGTTTTTAGGACAGCATCTGAGCAAAGTAAAACCCCCGCAAACGCAATGTTTACGGGGGTTTCAGACTTGGAGCCATTTGTGGGACTCGAACCCACGACCTGCTGATTACAAATCAGCTGCTCTACCAACTGAGCTAAGATGGCGTCCTAACGCTTTTAGCACGGAAGATTATAACTAATCGTTTCCGTAATGTCAAACACCAATTTCAGATTTTTATCAGATTTTCGTTTTTTCATGTTTTGAGCACTCAAATAATAATAGTATAATTAGTTAAAAGGGTCATTTCGGGGGTTTTTATGGCAATAATCACTATCTCTAGACAGAACGGAAGTCTGGGCGATGAGATTGCCGATGCACTTGCTGCAAGACTCGGAACGACCGTTATTTCCCGTAAATACGCTTTAGATAACTTTTTCGGTGAGATCAATCCCGGAACTTTGGACAGGCTCAATGAGAGCGCAAAGTTTTTCGAGACCACCCTTCCCGGCAGCAACAGGACTTATGCCGACATCCTGGTAGAAAAGATCAGGACTATCGTTTCAGATTCAAAAGACAAGGATGTCATCATCCTCGGCATGGGCGGAAGCGTTCTTTTGGCCGGATTCCCAGGTGCACTGCACATCAGAGTTACAGCTAGTGAGTCAACCAGGATCAGCACCATTGCCCGCAAATACCGCATTACAAACGACGAAGCAACTGAAGTTCTTAACATCGCCGACCGCAAGCACAGGAAATTTGTCCGCACGGTTTACGGCAAGGATATTACTTCTCCGGAACAGTTTGATCTGATCCTTAACACTGACAGATTAGGTGTAGACGAATGTGTTGATGCCATTTGCGAACTGGCCAGAAAGCACGATATCAAGGTTAAGCTTTCCGAATCCAACATCGATAACGGAACCTTTGACCACCAGACACGTGCCACCAAGTTCAAGAATGAGACCGAAGAAGAATTCGCAAAGATCTTAAGCATGTACAACATCGAGTGGCTTTACGAGCCCAAGACGTTCCCTGTCGAATGGGACGCTGAAGGCAATGTTACGATGGCCATCTCTCCTGACTTCTATCTGCCGAAGTTCAATCTTTATCTCGAGCTGACCACGATGGATCAGCGTTATGTAACCAAGAAAAATAAGAAGATGCGTCTTGTAAGGGAACTATATCCCGGCACCAATATCCGCATAGTCTATAAGAAAGATTTCAACGAACTTGTTGACCGTCTCAAGATGTTCGGCGGTCTTAACGACAATATCCGGGAGGATAATTAAGTGTCTAATCTTGAGAAAGCTCTGCATACTGAGCATGTCATTTACAGCGAAGAGACAATCAAAGCAAGAGTCACAGAACTCGGAAAACAGATAACAAAGGATTATGAAGGAAAAGAACTTGTAGTGATCGGCGTTATCAAGGGTTCCCTCTTTTTCCTTTCAGACCTTACCAGAGCTATCGACCTTCCGGTTAAGGTCGACATGATCGGCTTTTCCAACATTCCTGACACAACTTCCAAGACAGGCATTGTGCGCATAACAAAGGACATCGATATCGACATTACAGACAAGCATGTTCTCGTAGTCGAGGATGTAATCAGGACCGGTCTTACAACGGCATACATCATCCAGAATCTCGAGATGAAAAAACCTAAAGAGATCACGCTCTGCTCAATGCTCTTAAATCCCGACAGACTCTTAATGACGATTCCCGTTAAGTACTACGGCTTCGAGATAAACGACCAGTGGCTTGCAGGTTACGGCTTAGATCACGACGAGATCGGAAGAAACCTTCCTTATATCGCACAGATTCCGAAAAGAAAATAAACACATAAGAAAAATCCCGGTGACCTGAATCACCGGGATCTTATTTTGCTCCAACGAACCAAATTAGATTCACTTACAAAGATCACGCATTCACGCTCATCTTCTTACGTACTTCCACCTACCAAAAGACCCTTTCCAAACACTACCCGAGCTTTATGTGATATCGTTACAACTAATCGATCTGCTGCAACCTTCCATCACACCGTGCAACTCATGTCTCCATTCACCGAACGTTACGCTATTCGATTCAGGTCTGCTTCGCATCTGTCCTAAGACTTCGCTACTAACAGTTCGACAGCCGTACCGGCTACTCGGTTTGCACGAACCGGTGTAACATCTGCCGCGGCACCGGTTCTCTCCTATCGATGGTGACATCTCACCTACTCGCGGTTCCGAATACCGAATCAACTAATTGTTACAACCTGTGGCTTGCATGTCTACGACACCTTCAACCACTCGCTCGTCACTCCCTTAGCTTCATTCTCGGACTCCGTATCCGCCTTTGATGTGATCTCTGACTTCGTTTCTCCGGCTTCGCCACAAGTATATTTCAACTCTGGTTCTTCCCTGCGCCTGCTCGACTTATTGCTTCGGGCGGCCTTCCTCGGATTAGAAGTTATCGCTTCCGTATTCCTTGGAGCTACCCTAATGATAAAGGGGGACCATTCACTTCGCAATATCGCAGTTAATACCAAATGAAAATCATTTGGTTGTGCAATATGCACAATGCTTTGCATATCAAAGTGTTACCCTTTTATGAACAATAACTCAAAAGCGCTTATTTTTATGTTATTTGGGTTACATTTGTCAGATCAGATCTGAAATAGAAGTAATGCCTGCTTTGGCAAGAAGACTGATGATGAGCATGATGACTCCGGCCATGAAAACGCCTGCCATAACAGCCTTAGCGCTCTTCTTCGCACCGAAGTCGAGCATGGATGCAGCAAGTGTCCCTGTCCACGCACCGGTACCGGGAAGCGGGATTCCGACGAAAAGCATCAGTGCAATGAAAGCGCCGCTTTTCTTTGAATTTGCTGTAAGTTTTTTGCCGGCTTTCTCACCCTTCTGGAGAACCCACTTAAACAGACCGCTGCCGTGCTTAAGCTTGCTTCCCCATTCAAGGATCTTTCTGCCGAACAGATATATAAACGGAACCGGAATCATGTTGCCGATTACGCATACAGCCAAAGTAACATATTCATTCAAACCGAAATATGTGACACCGATCGGCACCGCACCACGGAGCTCAATGATCGGCACCATAGAAATAAAAAACACCAGTATGTATTTAACAAAAGTAGGCATAAGTCCCTCCACACCGGCGCTAATTATATCAGATATTCAGGCAACGTGCTTTTGTCAGATTATTTTATCTTTGTTCAGGAATTCCCTTATTTCATCTCTCATATGATACATTTCCTGGACGCTGTTTTCGAGAAAATAGTAATGCATGATATAGCCGATAGTTAGGCCGAAGAAAATAAGAGTTAAAAGTATTCCAGCATACAGGAATGCGCTCGGCAGGAAGAAAAGACATGCTATCTCAAAAAGCAGGAAAGCAGCAAATGCCAGCGTGACCATGAGGTGGATCAGTCTTTCGTGCTGGAAGTATAAGATCTTGGTCTCGAATTCTGCTAGGACCTCTTTAGTCTTTTCAACAGGAGCGTTCTTCATCTCTTCATTCATGTATTTGCGGACTGCATCCATAGTCTGCTTTACATATTTTTTCATAAGCCGAACCTCCGGTTGATGTAGTTGATTACCTGTCTTTTGTTCTTTGTCCAGGAAGGCGCGATAAGTATCTTCTTGGGACCGTCACCCGTAAACCTGTGTATTACGGCTGTTTGGGGAAGTATACTGATCGCTTCTTCAACAATATCAAAATACTCCTCCATCTCAAGTATCTCAACCTTATTCTCATTATAGAGCGTTTCCATCGGAGTATTTTTAAGTATGTAAAGGCATGTGAATTTGTATCCGTCGCTTCCAGCATCAGCGCTTAATCTAACGGTATCCATCAACATGTCTTTCGTCTCTCCCGGAAGACCGAAAATGATATGAGTGATTACATTCGCGCCAATGGATTTTAATGCAGCTACCGCTTTAACATATTCTTCCGTTTTATAACAGCGGTTGATCAGTTCTGCCGTCTTATCGCTTGAGGTCTGAAGTCCGAGCTCAACAAATAAAGGTTTCTCCCGGGCCTGGCGTTTAAGGACTTCCATGATCTCCGGGCCTAAGCAGTCAGGTCTTGTCGCAACGGATATGGCTTCAATACCTTCTATCAAAGATGCTTCCGACAGAACTTTTTCGAGATATTCAGGAGCGCAGTATGTGCTTGTAAAACTTTGAAAGTATGCGATGTATCCGGCATCTTTTCCGGCCTTCTTCCTGACCTGTTCAATAGCCTCTTCTATCTGTTCCGTTATCGTGGTTTTACACTTTGCAGAGAACTCACCCGAGCCCCCTTCGGAACAAAAAATGCATCCGCCTGAGCCTTTGCTTCCGTCTCTGTTCGGGCATGTAACATCAAGCGCTATGGACGCCTTGTACATCTTGTGTCCGAACACATCGCGAAAATACTGATTGGCCGTTATCATCAGAATTCATCCTCCGGATGGAATGGATCATTTACTATATTAGCAGGTTTGCACTTGCAATTAGAACCGTCAGCTTCAGCCGCGCTTTTTACAACGCTTTTTCCGTATCTTCTGTTGATGTCATCGATCGCTTTATTAAGTTTACTGTCACGCTCTGATGTCTTAACTTCGGTAAATAAAGAGAGCTGCTCACCGCTGTCTGATCTGACAAGCTTTGTACATCTTACGCCGATGCTCCTGACCCCTTTGTTCCAGTCGTAAGATTCCTTGAAAAGATCTTTTGCAGCAGCATAGATATCTTTCGCGTCATCAGTAGCCCTGTAAAGGATCCTCTGCTTTTCATATATTCCGAGATCACAATCCCTTACCGTTATCTGCACGACACTGCCTTTAAGAGAATGCTTGCGAAGCCTCATCGCGACACTTTCTGAAAGCATATGAAGTGTCTTTTCGATCTGTCTGTCAGAGGTCATGTCTTCTGCCGTAGTGGTGGAATTGCCGACAGATTTCGGGATCCTTTTATAACCTGATTCTGCTACAGGAGCATCGTCCAAGCCGTTGGCATATTCCCATAACATCACGCCCGCTTTTCCGAGATAACGTCCGATGAATTCTCCATCGGTCTGGGCAAGATCTCCTATGGTCTTAACATTGATCTTGGACAATCTTTCCGCAGTGTGTTTGCCGACGAATAAAAGATCTGATACCGGAAGAGGCCAGATCTTATCCTTCCAGTCGTTGTCGGAAAACACAGTGGTGGCATCCGGTTTTTTATAGTCACTTCCGAGTTTGGCAAATACTTTGTTGAAACTGATCCCGACAGAACATGTTAGCTTGAATTCATCTTTTACCCTGTTTCTGATCTCAAGCGCAACTTCCTCTGCCTCAGTGAAATCACTGACAATGCCGGTCATGTCGAGCCAGCATTCATCTAGGCCGAATGGCTCTACCCTGTCGGTATATTCGGAATACATCTCCCTGAGTTTTTGGGAATAGAACTCATACTTTTCGTGATGGGAATCAACAAGGACCAGCTTGGGACACTTTGCCTGTGCCTGCCAGATTGCTTCGGCAGTCTTGATACCGTACTTTTTTGCAGGTTCATTCTTGGCAAGGATGATGCCGTGCCTTGATTTTGCATCACCGGCCACAGCCATCGGAACGTTCCTGAGCTCCGGTCTGGAGATCATTTCCACTGATGCAAAATAGCAGTTCTGGTCTATGTGAAAGATAATCCTGTTCATGAAAATAATGATAACATCAACCGAACATATTTTCTATAATGGCAGTTTGATATGGTTTTATATTTTAAATTATTTATAACTTATTGCATTTAACTATATAAAAACACTTTGACGTGTTGTATACTATCGTTGTGAATTATCAAAAAATCACAATCATATAAAACACCGTCACGCGGAATACGTGACGCCATTTGGGGAAATAACTGATTAAGCATTATTTAAGTTAACAGGAGGTATATTAATGGCTAAGCAGAAAGTATTTCTTGTAGATGATGACAGCGATATCCTGGTCTTGAACCGTGATTTTCTCGAGAGCGAGGGCTACGATGTCGTAACAGCAACAAATTGTGCTGAGGCGCTCGAAAAGATCAAGCTTCACAGCTTCTCATGTATCGTATTGGACGTAATGCTCCCTGACGGAAGCGCTTTTGATCTTGCTCCCAAAATCAAGGAGTTCACAGATTGTCCTATCATCTTCCTCACCGCAAAGGATCAGCAGGAAGACGTAATCAACGGATTTAAGGTTGGCGCTGATGACTACATCACAAAGCCTTACTCACTCCCTGAGTTGAGCCTTCGTATCAACGTTCACATCAAGCGTAATATGAAGAGCGAGGGATTCCTCGTAGAGTATCCTCCGCTCCGCATCAACATCAAGACACGTGAGGTTACTCTCAAGGAGAAGCCTTTACATCTTACAAACCGTGAGTTCGATATTCTCTGCCTCTTGGCTGAGACACCTAACGTTATCGTTCCTTTCACAAGAATCTATTCTCATGTTTGGGGCGATGATTCTCCGTGCGACAACCACCTCGTAATGGTTAACATATCTTACCTCCGTAAGAAGATGGAAAAGATCGCACCTGAGATTACTTTCGTTAAGACTGAGTGGGGTATCGGATATTCATTCGCTTATCCGCCGGTCAAGAACAGCATGAACACACAGTTCTGATTTAACACAATTGCGAAGGATCAATGCGGGACTAGAATATTAGTCCCGCTTGTCTTTTTGTGAAAACACCGGAGATTAAATGGCACAATACAAGCACAGCAGATTAGCTAAGTTCAAGCTTAAGGGCTCTGATGCTCACGGCAGATCATTCGGAGGAACGATGATCGCCTTTATTTTCGCGATGCTGCTTATGCTTGTTGCTGCCGGAATAATCAGCATCGGTATTACATTCACCACAGATTCAACGCCGAAGATCAATACCGAAAAAGGCACGCTCGAATTAAGCGATGCACTTGCGCTCGACGGTCCTTACAGCAGCCACGTTAATTCAGGCTGGACTTTTGTCCCTAACGTTTCTCCCGACATGACAAAAGCCATTCTCGATCATACTTCAGACGACATGTCCATCCCGGATTACTGGCCTTCTTCTGCCCTGTACAGTCACAGATCTTATGCGGATAACGTAAGGATCCGTGATACATGGCGCGGCTGGTTCGACTACAACTATTCTGCCAACTGGCACAACTCGAACGGTGATATCAACTACCAGCATTTTGAAATAGATGATATTGATTGTATCTGTGCAGCTTATGTCGGACATTTCGACTGCAACAAGGATATTAAATCTTTATCTTTGATCTTCCATAAATTCAACGGTATTGCATGGATCTTCTGCAATGGAAAATACATCGACAGGATCGGCGCAAGAACACCCGTCTTTAACCTTAATGCATTTGCGGATTACTGTACTGTCATTCCCGAAAACGGAAAACTTGACATAGTGATCGTTGTCGCATGCACACCGAAGGTCTCAAACCCCGGTATCCTTTCAGAGCCCATCATAGAGACCGGTACCGCAAATGACGTCCGCACGGTCATCACTGCAGGTCACTTCTCAATCGTTACGCTGATCTTCTTTGTTGCCCTCATCGCAGGATCCAACCTCATCTTGAGCTTCACCAAAAACAGATGGCTGTTTGTCTCGTTCTTCATCAGTTTCTCAGCCATCCTTTTATACTATCTGACAGACTGCCGCTTCATCTCCGTCGACAGCCATTTAAGGGCTGATCTGAGATTCCTGTTCCTGATACTGGCTGCTTCCGCATCTTTCCTTGAGAACTCACAATACTTCGCAGGTTCAAAGACACAAAGCAAATTTGCTTTGCTCAGGAAAGCGCATTACTTTGTATTTGTTGTCGGTCTGACAATGATAGTCATTTACTACATCTTTGATATCTTTACGGGAATACTTTTGCCTGAATTCATTGCGCTGATGTTTGCTCTTGCGACAGTCACGCTCTCCATCTTTATTGACCTTTTCTTCTATAACAAAGAGAATCAGAGGGTCCTCCTCTGGGCGTTGCTCTTCTGCCTTATGTTCCTGGTACTCTATCTGACGATCCTCATGGACAGCATGATCGTCTACACGATTCCGACATACAGCAACATCTTCGTTATCTTCTCGCTCATAGCAGAGGTAACGCTCGTATCGACGTATATAAACCAGCAGCGCGAGATCCAGAGAAATGCTGCGGTACTTAAGCGTCAGGTAAGAGAAAAGACCATATTCATTTCAGAGATCAACCGCGACCTCGTCCTTACAAACAAGAGGCTTCTTGAAGGTGAGGTAGCACGTAAAAACGTCTTAAGCAACGTATCCCACGACTTAAGAACACCTATTACCGCGATCAGAGGATATGCCGAACTTCTCCTCAACGCACAGGATAACTTTACACCCGAACAACGCAATTCATATCTGAACAACATCGTCCGCCGTTCAGAGCAGATGGAAAGGATCGTTTCTGACATCATGGAGCTTACCAGAATGGAATCGAGCGATTCAGACTTCCACTTCACTTCCGTATCTATCGCCGAGATGCTGGACGAACTGGTGGTCATGTATTCCATGGATCTTGAAGACAGCGAAAAACATCTGTCCCTGGACATCCCTTCACGTGACTCGCTTATAGTTAAAGCGGATCCTGCTAAGCTTTCACGTATTTTCGAGAACCTCATATCAAATGCAATCAACTACACGGGACCTCAGGCAGAGATCGTGATAAGGGCATGGCGCAGCGGTGACGAATCGCATATAGCAACGCAGAAGATCCATATAACAGTTGAAGATAACGGAATCGGCATTCCTGAGCAGGACCTTCCGAGAATCTTCGACCGTTTCTACAGAGCTCACAACTCAGGAGTAAACATCAAGGGAACCGGTCTGGGCCTTGCGATCGTAAAGCTCATCTGCGACAAGCACGATGCAGAGATCAACGTAACGAGTACACTCGGAAAAGGCACAAAGTTCGAAGTAATAATGTCGGCTTCATATTAATATCCATTATTGCAAATAGAAAAGGTCATCTCAATCGAGATGACCTTATTATCAGATAAGTTTATATCCGCAGAATCAGCCCAATGACTGGAAATAATTGTTGATCTCTTCTACGAGAGCATCGCAATCCATACCGTGAACCATGCAAGCCTCTTCAATTGTCTCACCGGAAGCCATTACACAGCCGAGGCAGTGAAGTCCGGAAGCCATAAGGATAGGTGCAATGCCTTCATCCTGCATTACAACATCTCCGATAATCGTATCTTTTGTAACTATCATCTTGTTACCTCCGATTAGTTTTTCGCAACTCAAATCATACACTATCAGAACGAATAAATCTTGTAATAAAAACGATATTTATTTCCTATTACCTGACTATTCCGTTATCTAACCTGTCATTTCGACTGCCCACCAGTCTGAAACGCCCGAAATATAGGCAATAAATATAATCATTTCTTGTATTTTATGTCCGAAAACTATTGACATATATTTGTAATAAATCAATAATGAAACTACGAAAAATAAGCCTTTCAGCGGCTAAATAACAGGAGGATACCACATGAACAAGTCACAGCTTATTGACAAGATCGCAGCTGATGCCGGCCTCAGCAAGAAGGATGCAGAAGCAGCTCTTAAGGCAACACTCGGTGCTATCGAAGGCGCACTCGTAAAGAATGACAAAGTCGTTCTCGTAGGCTTCGGTACATTCAAGACAAAGAAGCTCGCAGCTAGAAGCGGCCGCAATCCTGCTACAGGCGCTGCTCTTAAGATTCCGGCTTCCACAGTTCCTACATTCAAGGCTGGTAAGTCACTTAAGGATAAGGTTAACGCTAAGAAGGGCAAGAAGAAGTAATTCTTACGTACATCTGATTTCCAAAGGCTCCGTTCAACGGAGCCTTTTTTATGTCAGTCCAGAGGATCTCTTAATCCCAACCGCCTTTCAGTCCTGGTCTGTATGCACTTTACTACTGCCCTGCTCCTCATGCTCTTAAGACTGCTCTTCGTGATGGCATACCGTACGTTTCTCTCGGACTGCTCAATGGTCAATCCAAGCTCTTTGCCTGTATCAATGTACATGCTCTTCATGGTGGCCGGTGCGGGTACGCATCTTTTGACGGATTTATATACCGATTTGTATATCAGCATAGTTCCCATGAGAGACATGTCAAAGCCGTACTCTCTAAGCACTGTCTTAATGCACAGATCGAGATAGGCTTCCTGTTTTTCCTGCCCTGCAGTCTTAGCCGGATTTATCGCGGTGACCCTGCCTGCGACGGAACCTCTGTCGCTTCTTCCGTCAACGATGTAATGCAGAACTCCCATCTCATCTTCAACTGCAATAACGCCTTTTTGCTTTAATAGTAAATTGATGTTCTCGAGAAGACTTAAGTCGCTGCATACAACCGACATCTCCACTGAACCCTGATTCCAATTTCTGTTCTCCATAGGTCACTCACCTCCGGTTTTGATTTAAGGAGAGTTTACGACCTTAACATTAAGTTGTGGGGACAAAGTGCCGCAAATTGAAAAAACAGGCCCGTATTTGAGACTTTTGCGCAAAAATTGAGACTGGTATCAATTTTTATCACACGGTTTCCGTAACAGAGTCACTCTCTTCAGGTTCTTCAGCTTCGGTTATGGTCGTGATATCGACCGTGAATAATGAATAAGGTGTGTGCTTTACTCTGACGACATCACCTTCGGTAAGCTTGTTACGAAGCGGATTGATATAGTAATAATCTCCGTCAATGACGAAGTAATTTTTCATAAATCCGATATCCTCGACTGCACCTGTATGGTAATAGTAATTGTTGTTGATAAGGCTGTTGATGTCCATGAGTCTGGGGGCCGTATACAATACGATGTCGACTATGGCAACTAGCGCAAATGCAATGGGGAAAAAGTAAGTAACGACATGCTTGGTCTTCTTCCTTCTGTTATATCCGGCGCGTATGCATGTCAGCACGACAAACAGTATCGTAACCAACAAATGAACAGCCAGATTAACAATAAAATAACGCATTCCCTGCTATTTACTCCCCGTATTCTTCTTCCGGTATCACGGCAATAAAATCAGCGCTTATGTCATTATCCGTTCCCGGTACATCAGAACAGATCTGGAACTCATAACAGATCCCCAAAAGATAAGGTCTGTCAGAACCTAAATCTCCGATGTAACGGTCGTAAAATCCTCCGCCCATTCCAAGCCTTGTACCTTCTTCATTATATGCAACCGCAGGCAGCACTACAACATCAATGTCTTTAGGATCGACCACGTGCTTTGTGCTGACTGGTTCTTTTATTCCTATGGACGACTGGTCGAATTCACCGTCTTCAAGACTGTCGCAGTCACAGAAGACCATGGTGTCGTTTTCGATTCTCGGAAAACAGCATTTTTTACCCTGTGACATAAAGAATCCTGCAAGTCCGTCAACGGGAACTTCCCCGTTGATCGATCTGTAGAGCGCGACCCTTTTTGCATTCTTAAGTTCTTTCTTAAGCTCGCTGTCATCGATAGCGGAAATGAAGTCCGGAAGAGACTTCTCAATGTCTGATAAGACGGAAGAAGATAACTGTTCTCTTCTTCTCCTGATCTCTTTTCTTATCCTTGCTTTCTCTTCATTAACATTCATGGCATATCACCCTTTAGCGATCATATCCTTAAGCTCATCGATCCCGATTATCGGAACGCCTAGCTCTCTGGCCTTACGTTCCTTGGAACCTGCATCAGCACCCATGAGAAGATATGACGTCTTCTTCGATACAGAAGATACAGGCTTGCCGCCGTTGCTCTCGATAAGAGCCTCCGCTTCGCTTCTGGACATTCCTTCCAAAGTTCCGGTAATGCAGAATGTAAGTCCTGCAAGAGAAGATCCCTGAACCTCATTTTCTGCTTTTGCAAAGTTTAAGCCGAGATCTTTAAGCCTTTTAAGAAGTTCTATGTTGCCTTCGTCACGGAAGAAATTGTAGATTCCTTCAGCTGAGATCTCTCCGATATCCTGAACCGCAGACAGTGCGTCCTTATCAGCTTCAGCGATTGCATCTATCGAACCGAATGTCCTTATCAGCTCCTTGGCTGTTGCTTTGCCTACTCCCGGAATACCGAGACCTGCCAGAACCTTGTCGGCCGGTGTCTCTGTTTTCGCTGTCTCGATGGCATTAAGGAGCTTGTCGGTATTCTTCTCAAGGCCTAAAAGCTTGCCTTCGATAAGCGCATTTCTCTTATCTTTCAGCTCGAAAACATCAGCTATGTCTTTAAGATACTTTTCTTCAGTAAGTTTTCTAATGTACTCGGAACCAAATCCCTTAATGTCCATGCAGTCACGCGAGACAAAATTAACGATGCGGTTTACAAGCGTTCCGGGGCACATTAAGTTCATGCACTTCAGATCAACGCCGCCCTCATCTCTTGCGAGCTTGTGGCCGCACACCGGACAATTCTCAGGCATCTTATAAGGCTGCCAGTCCGAAGGTCTCTTAGCTTTATTTACGTCCTTTACTTTGGGGATGATCTCGCCTGATTTATATACGAGAATGGTATCACCGATGCCAAGTCCTAACTGGTCGATGAAATCCTGGTTATGGAGAGTCGCACGGGATACCATTGTTCCGCAAAGACTGATGGGCTCGAAAACGGCAACAGGCGTTACCCTTCCCGTTCTGCCCGTGTTGACTTCAACGTCAAGAAGACGCGTCTCTTTTACTTCCGGCGGATACTTATATGCGACAGCCCATCTGGGGAACTTGATCGTGTTTCCGAGTTTGCTTCTTTCGGAAAGATTATTGAGCTTAACTACCGCGCCGTCGATATCGTATTCGAGTTCGCCTCTCATATCGCCTATCTTCTGGATTGCATCCCAGACCTCGTCAGCGGTCTTGCACTTATAGCAGTTCTCGATTACCTTGACGCCGTTGCGCTTAAGGTATTCATATCCTTCAAGGTGAGTATTGAATGTAACGCCCTTCGTCTCCTGGACGTTGAATATGAAGAGGGACAATCCTCTTTCTTTGGTGATCCTGGTGTCGATCTGTCTTAACGTTCCTGCCGCACAGTTTCTGGGATTTGCAAAAGTCTTCTTTCCCTCTTCCTCTGCTTTGGCGTTAACGCTCTCAAAGGCCTTTCTGGTCATGTAGACTTCGCCTCTGATCTCGATATAGGGAACAGGCTCTTTCATCTTCAGGACAACGTCAGGGATCTGCTTTGCGTTCATTGTGACGTCTTCGCCTTCGGTTATTCCGTCACCTCTGGTAACAGCAAGCTTGAGCTCGCCTTCCTCATAACGGAGAGCCATGGAAAGACCGTCAATCTTTGTCTCTACAAGGAACTCAGCCTCGTCGCCGAATTCTTCGATCATGGAGTTTACGAATTCATATACTTCTTCTTTCTCGAAAACATCCTGGAGTGATAACATCGGAACATTATGCTTAACGAGAACGCCCTTCTCTGCCTTCCAGCCGACTCTCTTTGAAGGTGATTCGGGAACGATCCAGTCGGGATGTTCCTTCTCGATCTCCTTGAGCCTGTTATTCATGGTATCGTACTCGTAGTCCGATATCTCAGGCTCATCTTTGGAATAGTAAAGCTCAGCGAAGTGGTTGAGCTTCTTTACGAGCTCCAGATATTCATTTCTCTCCTGATCTTCACCCTGCAAAGCAGCGAATAAATCTAACTGTTCCATATCATTTCCTTTTGTTCGAAGTAGCAAAATAGATTATCGGAAGCACTGCAAACGCAGTTAAAAACAAGCCCCAGACAAATTCGGGTATTCCTGCAAGTCCGGCAAAAGGAGCAGTTATATTAATATCATTATAATTAGTAATATAAAGAATCTTATCAACTATGCCGTTGAGCTTTGCAACCGGAACAAACAGAAGCGAATTGATGAGCGCAATGCTAAGCGAATAGGTGTATACATCCGTATACCACTTAAGGCCCTTCTCAAACTTGGTCAGATAAAAAATGATCGCCGCGATAGCCGGAACCGCAAGGCTGATGGCCTCACCGTAATCCACATAAGATCTGAAGATGCCCCTTATGACGAGCATGGCAATACAGCCTGCCGATAAGATACAGGGCATAAAGTTCCTTAACTTTGTCTGTGACAACAACTGCAAAAGAACAATTGCAGCAACCACGACGACATATGTAATAAGGGCGGCAAGTATGCTGTGGTCACCCAAACCTTTAGTCGCATACCCTATGGCCTTCGCAATATACCGCGCAAAAATATGGAAGGGCTCTGCAATCAGAGTCCCCCACAAAAAAAGCATTACTACTGAAATAATACCCGCTCGTTCTTCGCTTCTCATACTTAATCATGACGCATTGACACGCGCCATATATATATCAAAAACAAATAACCTGAAATTATAACGAAATATTACTCGTCGAGAGAAGTGAAGTCGCCATCTTCAAGATAAGCCTTGAGAGTATTGTATTCTTCGAAATCGAGAGAAATACCCTTGCCTACCTTCTCATGGTTCGGGCCCCAATCACGGATGTCGAGCTTCGGCTTACCGTTATTCCACTTAACGATATTAAGCTCACGCTGCCAACCGGACTTATTCTCCTTGAGAATACCGATCTGCTGGACGATCTCGTATGTGATTTCTGTCTTAGGCATCCTAAAATTCCTCCTCAAAAAATCAATTTCATTGTATGAATTATATCACACGATTGGCACCTGCATATTATATAATTAAGAAAAAAGGAGAACTGTCCTAATAATGGATAAGATATATGTGGTTTTAATTGCTGTCTCAGCACTCGTACTGCTCTATATCTTATGGTGTTTCATTGAACCATTCTTTCTCGATCAGGACAGGGCTACACTAAAAAAAACTCATGATGATGCATCTCCTGCCGGTTCTATCACGATAAAAAAGCTTCCAATGGTCCAAAGTGACGCTGAGAATGTTCCCGATTTCAGATTTGTTTTCTTCTCTGATACACATGCCGAATGGTGTCCTGTATCTTCCAAAAGGATCTGTGATTCGATCAGAAAAGCTCATGAAACTTCACCTTTGGATGGAGTTATTTTCGGCGGCGACATGAGTTCATATAAGCATGGAGCCGCCAAAGGCTTTAAATATCTGACTGCTGTTTCCAATTGCTGCAAGGAACTGGGTATCCCATTCTATGGTGTATCCGGAAATCACGATATATTTGTCGACAACATTCCCGAACAGGCCGGTTTTGTCAGCCTTGATGATACACATATCACTCTTGTTTCACGTACAAGCGGCTCTAAGGCCGTCCTTGCCGGTCTGTCTGATACCGGAAGGAAAAACCGTGTATGGCACAAGATGCCTGTGTTAGACGGCAATGAACCCATTATGCTTGTTGTTCATGATCCGGATGCCATCTTGCATTTTGATCCTGCTACAAGACCTGATTTCATGCTCTCAGGCCATCTTCACGGCGGGCAGATGAAGTTCCCGTTCAGAATTGAATTCTGCGTATTAAGAAGACATGACAAGCTCCCTAACATGGGCGCCGTACAAGGTGTATACAACATCGGCGGTACAACCGTCTTTATCTCAAGAGGACTTGGATGCGGCGTTATGCCGTTCCGATTCCTCTCCGTACCTGAAGTAACCGTTGTCGAGATAAATCTCTGATCACCACTTAATCTTTTTTTACAGCACACAAAAAAGAGGGTATCTCATTTCTGAGATACCCTCTTTGAAAAATCTGTACTTAAAGTCAGTTATTAGCCGAGCTCTGCGAAGTACTTGATTGTTCTTACCATCTGAGATGTGTAAGAATTCTCGTTGTCGTACCAGGAAACAACCTGAACGAGTGAGTTACCGTCATCCATCTTGGAAACCATTGTCTGGTTAGCATCGAAGAGTGAACCATATCTCATACCGATGATGTCGGAAGAAACGAGCTTCTCCTCTGTGTAACCGAATGACTCGTTAGCAGCAGCCTTCATAGCAGCGTTGATGCCCTCAACTGTAGCTTCACCCTTAACAACAGCGTGAAGGATTGTTGTAGAACCTGTAGGTGTAGGAACTCTCTGAGCAGCACCGATGAGCTTACCATTGAGCTCAGGGATTACGAGGCCGATAGCCTTAGCAGCACCTGTAGAGTTAGGTACGATGTTAGCAGCACCAGCTCTTGCTCTCTGGAGGTCACCCTTTCTCTGAGGACCGTCGAGGATCATCTGGTCGCCTGTGTAAGCGTGAACTGTTGTCATGATACCGCTCTGGATTGCAGCATAATCATTGAGAGCCTTTGTCATAGGAGCAAGGCAGTTTGTTGTGCAAGAAGCAGCAGAGATGATCTTGTCATCCTTTGTCAATGTTGTGTGGTTAACGTTGTAAACGATTGTAGGGAGATCGTTTCCTGCAGGAGCAGAGATAACAACCTTCTTAGCACCAGCATTGATGTGTGCCTGAGACTTTTCCTTAGATGTATAGAAACCTGTGCACTCGAGAACAACGTCTACACCGAGCTCACCCCAAGGGCAATTGTTAGCATCGGATTCCTTGTAGATCTTGAGTGTCTTACCGTCTACTGTGATTGTGTTAGCTTCGTCATCAGCGGATACAGTGTGCTTGTTCTCGCCGATTACACCAGCGTAACCACCCTGTGCTGTGTCATACTTGAGAAGGTGAGCGAGCATAGAAGGCTTTGTAAGATCGTTGATAGCAACTACCTCATAACCCTCAGCACCGAACATCTGTCTGAAAGCAAGACGACCGATACGACCGAAACCGTTAATCGCAACTTTTACTGCCATATTGAATTCCTCCTAAATTCCCTTAACCGGGATTATTAAACTTAAAATAGTGCTCTTTGATCTGCACCGTAAGAATTCTACTCCACTGATAATCTGTTTTCCACAGAATAATTGTCATAATATTGTAAATTTTAATAAAAAAAAGGCCGATTGCCCCTTTTTTCCCTCAAACGATTTTTGTTTGCTTTCAAATACATTTTCGAATGCCCTCACGGAACCGGCCCGGAAGAGCATTCATTTGGTGGGAATTGATCTAAATGCTATAATCTCGGCATATGTGAATTAGCGGGGGCTGGATATGAACGGATCTGACGGATTTCTCTCAATAGCCGAGGAACAGCAGGCTGAACTTGAGGTAATGAAGGAACTGCACGCATTCTGCGTGAAGCACGGCCTCAGATATATCCTTGCTTACGGCACCCTGCTCGGCGCAATCCGTCACAAAGGCTTTATTCCGTGGGACAACGATATGGATGTCATCATGCCCAGAGAAGATGTCGAAAAGCTCGTCGAGATCAATAAAAAAGATCCCATCGGCAAAAATGTCAGGCTCTTCCACTATACGACAGATGCCAACTACCACTACCCCATCGTCCGTGCCTGCAATACGAAAACCATCGTCCAGCCCACTTATTTAAGGGAAATGATCGATGATATGGGTGTCTGGGTCGATATCTTCCCCATGGACGGTTACATCAAATCAAAGCTCATCTTCCAGAAACCTTTAAGAATCTTTTATCTGAAGATGATGAACGCCACCATGTACATTCAGGAAGAAGAGAGCGGCGCAAAGGCTTTCGTGCGCAAATCCATAATCAAGGTCTTCCCCAACAAGAACCACAGATACGAGAGAAAGCTTTCAAATCTCTGTGCGTGGAGCAAATATGAAAACTCGGATACGGTCTGTGTTCTCTGCGAAGAGGAACCGCCTTTTGAAAAGCAGATAATGAGCCGTGAGGATGTCGAAAACCCTGTTCTTGCGCCTTTTGAGGATGCCGAGTTCTACATTCCCCGCAATGCGGATAAATATCTTACTTTGCAGTACGGAGATTACATGCAGCTGCCCGCCGAAGAAGACAGAATGACTCACTCCATCTGCTCAAGATATAAGGACTGATCAGAATTCGATCTTATATGCGACATGACAGTCGCGCTTTGAAGGCTCCGGGATCTGCATATAGTCACCGAATACCACTCTTAAGTTCTCATCGTAATCCTTCGGTACCGGGAACTGCCGTCCGCAGAATTCGGCCGTTGTAAGTTCAAGATACATCTTCTCGGGGAAATTCTCGACAACACATCCGCCTGAAGGAATGCCAAGCCAGCCTGTGTGCTTTTTCATGTTGCCTACCTTTTCGCATTGCTTGAGATAGAACTTCATTCCGCCGATGTGTGAGAAAAAGCTTCCGAGTCTCTTACGTGTCTTCCAGTATTTTGCAAGCTCCGGATTATCCTTTGCCTTCTCCTCGATTACGGGAGACGGATACTTATAGTCAACGCAGACACTGGCTGCCTTGTATATGAAATTGTAGTACTTGCTGTGGATCATTCTAGCAAGTTTATTTGCCGGAACATTCTCGATTACGAGAACGTCAACGAACAGCATGTCGAATTTGCTGAGCCCTGCGAAAGGGATCTCGACATACTTCGTTCCGCGCTTGAAGATCTTGATCGATTTGACCACATACTGTTCATCGCACAAAGGAACGCCGACCATATATTTCTCAGGGAATTCCTCGCGCATGGCAACAACGAGCTTTTCAGCTTCGCTTCTGATCATCATGAGATCAATGTCGTCATCCCACGGAATAAAACCCTTGTGTCTGATGGCACCGATCAGGGTACCGCCGCAAAGCATATACTTGATGTCGTGCTTCTTGCACACATAATCGATATCAAGGAGGATCTTGAAAAGTTCTTCCTGAAGACGCTTTAACATGGCATCGTCCAGGATATACTCCTTGAAATATGTTGAATACATTCTCTTACTGTCGAGCAAACCGGATCAACCTCTCAAAACATTTTCGACCTGTGAGATTATAGCATCATCGAGTTCAGGTCTCATCTTGCCGGTCTCAAACTTGATCTTCGGCGTAAGGAAAGATGCCTCAGGCAACTGAATGTCGAAAAGACAAGGCTCGTCATCTTCGATCCATTCCTTGTAGTTATCGAGTTCCTCGTATGATGCAAGCGTAGCGGCCTTGATGCCGTATGCTTCTGAGATCTTTTGGAATGAAGGAACGGTGTAGCCGCCTGAGATAGCCGTAGCGGCATATCTTCCCTCGTGCTCGAAATACTGTGTCTCAGAGATCTTACCCAGTACATGGTTGTTCAGGATGAAGATCTTGATGGGGAGCTGCTCTCTGTGAACCGTCTCCAATTCCTGGATATTCATCTGGAATCCGCCATCACCCGTTACGCAGAATGACTTTGCTTTTCCCTGTGCGATGGACGAACCGATGGCAAACGGAAGTCCGCAGCCCATCGTGCCGTATCCGCCGCTTATATGGATCCTGCCCTCATAGCCCTTCAGATGAAGTGACTGCGCGCACCAGCACTGGTTCATTCCCACGTCTACTGATACGACAGGGCTCTCAGGAAGAAGTGATGAGATCTTCTCTACAGCTATGTTGCCGGGCTGCTTATCGTAAGATTCGAGAATTTTTTTGGCTTCAAGGCACTTATTCTTCCACTCTGAATAATCCGGAATATCTTCGTTAAGGAGCATCTGGAGGAAGTCTCTTGCATCAGAGTGATACTTTCTCTCATCTTCCTTTATCGTTCTTGCGAGCTCGTATTCATCGATGTCACAGCGGATGAGATCTGCCTGGGGGGCAAAGTTTCTCGTATCCTTTCCTGCCTGTCTGATGCCGAGTCTTGCACCGATGGAGATGATGACGTCGCATTCCTTGATTATCATGTTGGCAACACGGTTGCCGTGTGTGCCGATAAATCCGATATGAAGGTCGTCCTGAGCCAGATCGACAGCGTTCATCGTGGTAAGGACAGGGATGTTGGTCTTCTTTGCAAATTCATGTAAAAGCTTAACGGCGCCTGATGTGCGTATGCCGTTACCCGCCAATAATATCGGCTTGCTGTATGTCGAGCGGAAAATCAATTACAACCCCTCCTTTCCTTCCGAGTAAAGCCATGTTGTAGGCTCTTGAAACGATCTCGGGGAAGTCTGCCCCGCTGTTTGCAGTAACCGAATACTTGGATACGCTCCTTGTCATTGAGACGAGGTCCATCTCCTGGAAACCGTTCTGGCGGATTCCCGAGAAACCCTTCATCTCGTGTGTGGGAACGTTGCCTGAGATGCCCATTATCGGGAAACCGTCGAACCAGCAGTCTGCAAGACCGGAAAGTCCGTTGACGGCACCGGGGCCTGATGTCGTGAAATAAACGCCGAGCTTGCCTGATGTTCTGGCAAAGCCGTCGGCTGCAAGCGCGCATCCCTGCTCGTTATAGCAGACATGTGTAGTGATCTCGTCACGGCGCTTATAAAGCGCATCCATGAAAGGCACGATGTAACCGCCCGCGTATCCGAACACGTCGGTAATGCCTTTCTTAATCAGAAAATCGACCAAGTATTCTGAACAATTCATTAGCTTATTCCTTTAGTTGTATAAGTGTTCTTCAGGGATCTTCAAAAGAGCTTCGAACAATGCCAGGTCTTCTTTCCTGGTTATCTTTATATTACAGGATGTTCCCTTAGCGAAGTATACACGTTCGTGGCAATGTATCAGCAGCGAACTTGTAAATGTCGATGTGTGATAGTTCTCTTCCTCAGCCATCTCATAGCACTTAAGGGCAAGAGAGAATCTGAATGCCTGTGGAGATGCAGTCAGCATGACATGCTCTCTGTCGACATCAGTGATCCCGGATTCGTGATCTTCTGTATAAACGATAGGCGGATGACACTCGATGGAGGAGGATGCATTCCCCTTCTCGTGAGAAACTCTGATAACCTCATCGATTGCCTTCTGAGGCAGCACGGGCCTTACGGCATCGTGAACGATGATGTGGTCATCCGGATCGATCTTATCCTTCAGGAAGAAAACGCCATTTCTTATTGAATCGTGACCGGTATTACCGCCTTCGATGATCCATTCAACCTTTGTAAGAGAATACTTTCTGATGAGTTCCCAGGTCTTGTCGATCCAGTCCTTAACACATACGACAACGATCTTTTCGATCTGGGGATTTCTCTGGAAATTCTCTATTGAGTAGACAATGATGGGCTTCCCGTCAACTTCGAGAAACTGCTTCGGGATGTCCGTTCCCATTCTTTTGCCGACTCCGCCTGCAAGCAGGATCACATAATTCTTCATGTCTTCTTATTCCTTGTCGATCTTAAGAAGGGTTTCCATGAACTTTTCCATGTACTGCTTATGAGCAATGGTAAGTCTGAGCCATCCTGTGAGTCCCTGCTTACCGCAAAGGATGAGGATGCCGTTTTCCTGGAGAAGATCCGTGATCTCTCTTGATGTCTTGTACTTAGGCTTGATGCAGACATAACAGCCTTCTGAAGGAAGAGTCTCATAACCGTTGTCAGCAAGAGCCTTCAGGATGTATTCCTTACCTTCAAGATAGGATGCGTTGAGTTCAGCCATGAGCTTGTCGTGATTATCAACGATTGCCTCTACGAAGAGCAGACCTATTGAGTTTACTGTGTAGTGAGGCTTGTAGTTATCCATGTAACGGATGTTCTGCGCATTGGAGATGATAGCACCGACTCTCATCGAAGGAATGGAGAGCATCTTGGAGAATGTTCTGAGTACAACAACGTTGTCGTATTCCTTAACGAGATCTACCGATGTCTGATCGTAGAAATAGTAGTAAGCCTCATCGATGATGACCAAAGCATTGAATTCCTTAGCCTTCTCAACGATAGCCTTGATGTCTTCCTTAGCGTAAACATTACCTACAGGCATGTTGGGGTTAACAAGGACTACGATGCTCGTATCTTCGTTTATAGCAGCAAGAGTATTCTCAACTTTGTAGGAGAAATCGCTCTCATACTGCATGTTTACGACCTTCATGCCGATCATCTCGGCATATACTTCGTACATTGCAAATGAAGGTGTAACCGTGATGATGTTCTTGCCGGGCTCACCGAATGTCTTGATGACATAGCCCATACCAACTGAGCTTCCTGCCGTAAGTGTTACATTCTCTTTCTCAAGGCCTAAGAGATGAGCATATTTCTCGGTAGGGATAGTCTCTTCAGGATAGATAGCGAGGAATTGGGGAGTTACCTTCTCCATTACGGAATCGAATAACCACTGAGGAACTCCGTCCGGATTCTCATTCTGGTCAAGTCTTATATATGCGCCTCTTCCCTCGGGCTGGGGTACACGGTATGTGTTTTTAATCTGTTCGTCAACGTAGATCATCGTCCACTTCTCCTATTCTGTATTTACTACTCACAGTATTTTAACCTATTTCTTATTTTTGTAAAATTTCCCGCACCTGCGATAATGATATAATTAATTAATTTGTTGAACGGAGCAATTAAAATGACTGAGAATACCATCTCCCTCCAAGCTAATACAGATAAACTGTCAAAACGGGTTAAGGCTATAATCCTTGCTCTCCCTATCATCATATCGTTTTTCCAGGTAAGAGTACTTGACTGCGACTTCTATTTTCTTTATTCGATCGGTGATTATATCGTTCATCACGGATTCCCGTTTACCGATGTCCTGTCGATGCACTCGTCAATGAGGATCGTGGTACAGCAGTGGCTCAGCTCCGTCATTTTCTATTATGTTTACACTTTCCTGGGTAAATACGGAGTTATCTCGCTGGTATATATCTGCAATACTGTAATCTGCTACTTTACATACCGCATTACAGTCCTGATCTCCAAGAACGATGTGATTGCTGTTGCCGTTGCGGCACTTACGAACTTCTTCATTTTCGATGCGTTCATGGTAACGAGGCCTCAGATATTCACATATACGATCCTGATGGTCGAGATCTACCTGCTTGAAATGCACGTCCAGACAAAGAAATCTAAATACCTCATCGGTATTCCCGTTTTATCGCTTCTTCTGATAAATCTTCACGCCGCAATGTGGCTCATGCTCTTTGTATTTATGCTTCCTTATCTCCTCTCGGCCATACCGCTCAAGATCGAAAACTTCAAGAAGGAAGCTCAGGGAAATTTCCTGTACCTTATCGCAGTAGCTGCTGTCAGCGGAGTTGCAGGTCTTCTTAATCCATATGGCATAGATAACATGCTTTATCTGTTCTCTTCCTACGGCGAGGACAGTTTTACGATCATCATGGAAATGAAGCCCACAAGTCTGCATGGAAGCGAAGGAAATCTCCTCTTCATTACACTCGGCATTACAATAGTCATTCTTTGCTTTATCAGAAAAAAGGTGCCAACGATCCGCTTCTTCCTTTTGTTCTTCGGAACACTGGTCTTAGGCTTGCTGCAATTAAAAGGAATCCCTTATTTCATGTTCTTCGGAGTTCCGGCATTTACTTACGTCTTAAGAGATTTAAGCATCCTTAATCTTGCTAAACCCATCAAAAAAATAATGACCAAAACAGCCAAAGTGCTTAGCATTATCTTTTTCAGCATCTGTTTCATCTATGTCTGTGAGGCAAGATTCTTTATTACAAACGACATCAAGTTTTTTCAAGAAGATCACCTTTCCCATTTGGACGATGCGATAGAGATTCTCGACAAAGTGGAGGGACCCGTTATTCTCTACACCAACTTTAACGATGGTCAGTATCTCGAATTCAACGGCTACCATCCGTATATAGACGGAAGAGCAGAAGTTTTCCTAAAATCAAATAATAAAGAATATGACTACTTCTATGAGTATGCATCCATGTTTGACGGAGGAATTTATTACCGTGATTTCATCGACAAATATGATTTCAATTATTTGATCATACACTCGAATACTGACTGTACCTTATACAACGCTCTCATCCATGACGAAGACTTTGAGATTGTATACTGGTCTTATGATGTTAATCTGTTTGTCAGAAAAACCGCTGAATAAAGCAAAAGCCGTTCAGATCGAACGGCTTTTTCATTTATCACATTTTAGCGACTACTCTCTTTATCGTAATTCCCTGATCGGCGAATTTCTGCTCGAATTCCGTGCGGATGTTCTCTTCATTCCACTCGCTGTTGTGAAGATCTCTTGTAACGTCTTCAAGAGTAAATCCGGTCTCTTTAAATTCGTTCAGCGAGAAGTCGAAAAGATCATCGTTATCAGTCTTGAATTCGATGGCTCCGCCTTCTCTCATCATGACCTTATACTTATTCAGGAAATCCCTGTAAGTTAAGCGTCGCTTTGGCTTGTTCTGTCTCGTCCAGGGATCTGAGAAATTAAGGAATATGCGGTTAACTTCACCTTCTGCGAAATAGTTCTCGATGATGCCTGCATCACCTCTGATGAAGAAGAGATTCGGGATCTCAAGCTCATGTGCTTTCTCTATGGCAGCAAGAGTAACCGAAGCATCTCTTTCCATTGCGATATATAAGACTTCAGGATGTCTTAAAGCCATCTCGGTGCAGAATTTGCCCTTGCCGCAGCCGATCTCAAGCCATACCGGAATGTCTTCGGGAAAGCCGCATGCTTCTCTCCACTTGCCTTTATTAAGCATGGGCGCGTCAAACCAGCGCTCATGACACTTCTCCATGCGCGCAGGAATATTGCGCTTAGTTCTCATTCTTGCCATAAGATCAGATAAGCTTCTCCGTAAGTTCTACGCCGCCGATAACGTGGAAGTGAACGTGCATTACTGTCTGTCCAGCGCCTTCACCACAGTTGTTGATCGTTCTGTAAGCGCCGCTGATACCCTTGATCTTAGCTACTTCAGCAACAGCCTTTGTGATCTCGCCCGCATAAAGAGCACCCTCAGGATCTGAGGCCAGCTCATTCATGTCTGCGAAATGCTTCTTCGGAACAACGAGAACGTGTACCGGAGCAACGGGATTAATATCATTGAAGCAAAGAACGTAATCGTTCTCATATACTTTTGTTGAAGGGATCTTACCCTCTACGATATCGCAAAATAAGCACATGGTATTTCTCCTTAACCGTTAACCTGTGAAGCGAGGACTTCCTCTGCCTTTGCAAGTGCATCAGCAAGCTTGGATACATTCTTACCGCCTGCCTGAGCCATGTCGGGACGTCCGCCGCCGCCACCACCTGCAACCTTTGCAGCTTCCTTGATGATGTTTCCGCAGTGAGCACCCTTCTCGTTAGCTGACTTTGTAGCCATAGCAGTGAAGAGGAGCTTGTCTCCGCCGTTTGCGGCAAGGAATACAACACCGCAGTCGAGCTTGTCGCGGATCTTATCAGCCGTATCTCTCAATGCTGCAGCATCAGCAGCATCGCAGGAAGCGATAACTGCCTTAACGCCTCCGATATCCTTTGCACCGGAAATTGCGCTATCAGCAAATGAACCTGCCTTTGCCTTCTCGATATCTGCGAGCTCTTTTTCGAGAGTCTTGACTTCTGCATGAAGAGCATCGATCCTCTCAACGATCTTATCCTTGGGAGTCTTGAGGCTCGCAGCTGCGCTGTCGATGAGGCTTCTGTCAGCCTTGTTCATCTCATAGCACTTAGCGCCTGTAACAGCTTCGATTCTTCTTACGCCGGCAGCGATACCTGACTCGGAAACGATTCTGAACTGTCCTACCTGGCTGCTGTTGGTAAGGTGTGTACCGCCGCAGAACTCAAGATCGAAAGGATCGCTGAAATCGCCTACAGATACGACTCTTACCACTTCACCATACTTCTCACCGAAGATAGCCGTTGCGCCGAGCTTCTTTGCTTCTTCGATATTCAATACCTTAGTCTCTACAGGGAGAGCCTGCAGGATAACGTCATTTACCATCTCCTCAACCTTGGAGATATCTTCTGCTGTCATTGCCTGTGAGTGGTTGAAGTCGAATCTTAAGCGGTCGCTTCCTACATAAGAACCTGCCTGCTCAACATGGCTTCCGAGTGTCTTCTGGAGTGCAGAAAGAAGAATGTGTGTAGCAGTGTGGTTTCTGGCAATAGACATTCTGTTCTTCTTATCAACTTCGATGCTGACTGAAGCGCCCTTAGCAAGAGTACCCTTTACAACCTTGAGCGTATGGAGATACTTGCCTGCAGCATCCTTATCAACTGAAAGAACTTCAGCCTCAAAATCTGCTGTGTAGATCTTACCTTCGTCGTGGATCTGACCACCCATCGTAGCGTAAAGAACTGTCTTATCAAAAACTGCGATGATGTCATCACCTGCTGAAGCACTGTCAACTGTACTGAGCTTGCCGTCGGCATCAGCCTTCAGGATATAGATGACCTTTGCATCACACTTCAGGTTATCGTAACCGTCGTAAACGGTAGCATTGGAATCCTTGGAAACTTCTTCAGGGATCTCGCTTACGCTTAAAGCAAGGTCTTCCTTTGCCTTTGTAGCAGCTCTTGCAGTTTCCTTCTGCTTTTCCATGGCTGCCTTGAAGCCTTCCTCATCTACCTTGAGGCCTTCTTCTGAAGCCATCTCAATAGTAAGTTCTATAGGGAATCCAAATGTATCGTAGAGATAGAAAGCTGAATCACCGTCTATCTCGGAAGAGCCGGCCTTCTTCTTGTCGTCTAAGATCTTCTTGAATTCCTTGATTCCGTTCTCGAGTGTGCTCTCGAATCTTGCGATCTCCTTGTCGAGCTCATTAAGGATGAACTCACGGTTCTTTGCAAGAAGCGGATAGCTGTCATCGTAAACGCTGTCGATATAGATCTTTGCAAGGCCGAGGATCTGCTCAGTGGACATACCAAGTGTTCTTGCATGTCTTACGGCACGTCTGATGAGACGTCTTAATACGTAGCCTGCGCCTGCATTTGAAGGAACGAGCTTTGCTGCATCACCAATGAGCATTACGCTTGTACGGATATGGTCAGCAAGGATCCTCATTGACCTTGTAAGCTTCTCGTCAGAATCGTACTTAACGCCTGAAGCCTTCTCGATATAAGCAATTGCCTCTGTGAAAAGGTCAGTCTTGTATACGTCCTTTGTGCCGTTGAGGAAAGCGAGGATTCTCTCAAGACCCCAGCCTGTATCTACGTTCTTCTGCTTAAGGGGTGTGAGATGTCCGTCCTGGTGCTTCTCGTACTGCATGAATACGTCGTTACCGATCTCGGTATACTTGCCGCAGCTGCATCCGGGACCGCAGTTAGGGCCGCAGTCGGGAATGTCTGCGATATAGAACATCTCGCTGTCAGGACCGCAGGGACCATACTCAAGTCCCCACCAGTTGTCGTCTGCACCGAGATAGTAGATGTTCTCGGGCTTGAATCCGGAAGCGATCCTGAACTTTGCGCCTTCCTCATCTCTGGGTGCATTTTCGTCGCCTGCGAAAACAGTAGCAGCGAGGTGGTCGTTATCGAATCCGAATACCTGAGTGAGAAGCTCGTAGCTCCACTTGCATCTTTCTTCCTTGAAATAGTCACCAAGGCTCCAGCTTCCCATCATCTCAAAGAATGTGACGTGGCTTCTGTCGCCTACTGAATCGATATCGTTTGTACGGACACAGCCCTGAACATTGCAAAGTCTTGTTCCCATGGGATGCTTCTCGCCGAGGAGATAAGGCATCAGAGGCTGCATTCCCGCAACGTTGAATAATACTCCGGTCGAACCGTCAGATACCAAAGATACGGCACCTACATCTACGTGACCTCTCTCGATATAGAATTCTTTCCAGGTCTTTCTTAGCTCTTTTGAAGTAAATTGTCTCATTACGGTGATGCTCCTATATAAAAATAAAACTTAGAAATTATAAATCGTTTAATATCTCTTTGCAATCAGAGGTTCTTAAGTTTTGCCGCCCTGGCCGCCTTCTTTATGAAAGCCCCGTACTCACGGCATACTTCGTCATTATCGATCTCGATATCGACATTCTCAAATGTAGATAATTCAAACAGATCCGTATAAAGTGTCGGCGCAGATCCCGTGGTAACACTGATCTTCAGGATGCCCTTATCAAGTTTGGTATCGTCTGCTATCCGGACCTTGTCACTTACCTTTGAAGCGAAGGCGCCATATGCCTTGAGCGCATCCTTGCGTGTCTTGCCATTGATCGTAATGCCGATGTGTGTGGGTCTGCCGCTCGAAAAGGCAGAAAGCGAATTGCCGATAAAGCTCTTAAGTTCCTGATCTCTTAACTTGTCGTTCTTGTAATCCACATAGGATTTGCAGTCAAGAAGTGATACGCTCGCCATTCTGTCGACCCTGTATCTCCTTAATGCCGCGGAAAGATTCTGGTCATTCTCAAGACCTTTTGCTTCCGCATTATCAATGGCTATAAGGTAATAACAGTTGTTCTCCCAGTCGAGCGCCATCGGAGATACGATCTTGTCGGTCTTCTCCGTAAGTTCGCTTCCCAGCATGTATCCGTAAACGATCTTGAGTGAACGTTTCTCTTCTATGCCGTTCCTTATGCAGTTGAGCTTAAAGATGCTTCTCTTATCCATCTTCTCGTAGTGGGGATAAAGGGCTCTTTTCTGGTATCCGTCAGGGAAATAAGTCGGAAACATCTTGATGATCTTATCGCAAAGATCGGAATCGACGAAAGTAGTGGTACTGATCGCATCAACGATAAGCCTTGCCTCGTCTATGAGGATCTCGTCAGTAAGCTCAGTTCTTCTGTATTTTTTACCTTCAGTAAAGATCCAGGCATCGTCCGGCGTCTGTCCGGACTTCATAACATATTCGTTGATCTTATTGATGTCCGCATAGATCGATTTACGTTCAAAGGTCGTGCCCGTACAATCCTCAAGATACTTGATGAGATCGCTGACTGACACTGATTCCCGGCCGCCCATGGCACTTACCTGGTGCTTGAAATAATCGTAGATAAACAAGATCTTGAGTTTGGATAATTCGCTGTTTGCCATAAGTCTGCCTCCGGGATTTTTTCGATAAAACAATAGTACCATTAACAGTACTATTAGTTAAGCGAAATGCCTTACAATACTTCGATTTTCACAATTATTCAGGACTTCGTTTTACTTAGTTGTCGAAAAAATAAAAATACCTGATTTTATCCCCAAAACGACCTCTGACCGTGATAGAATGATAGGCACTTTAATCGTTTCACAGGGGTAATTAGAGGTGAGAACTATCAATGATCTCGGCTTTGCGGTGCCGGATATCCTTATTCCGCAGAATGGTACAGACCTTAAGAAATGGGCAGTAATCGCCTGCGACCAATATACATCGGAACCTGAATACTGGAAGAACGTTGAAGATGAGGCAGGAGATGCTCCTTCAACACTTAATCTCGTTCTTCCCGAAGTGTATCTTAATACCGATAAAGAGACTGAAAAGCTCGGTTCCATCGCTAAGACAGCCAGAGCTTATCTTGATGAAGGAATCCTTCAGGGTCTTGGAACGGGATTCATCCTGACAGACAGATCAACATCCCTTCACCCTTCAAGAAAGGGCCTCATGGCAGCGATCGACCTTGAAGGATACAGCTTTGAACCCGGCAACAAGAACATCTGCAGGGCAACGGAAGGAACTGTTCTTTCCAGAATTCCTCCCAGAGTAAGGATCAGGGCAAATTCCCCTTTGGAACTTCCCCATATCATGATCCTCATCGATGACCCTAAGGGCCTTACTATCGAGAAGGCTTTCGACATGGCTGAGAAGGAAGGCATCGCACCGCTGTACGATACAGATCTCATGCTCGGTTCAGGTCACATCAAGGGCACATTCATTCCCGACGGTTCTGCCATCGCGGAGTCCATCGTAAACGGACTTGCTTCCCTCAAGGCAGCTAACTCCGACGGACTCCTGTTCCTTGTAGGCGACGGCAACCATTCCCTCGCTTCAGCAAAGGCTCACTGGGAAAACATCAGAGAGAATCTTTCTGATGAAGAAAAGCTCTCCCACCCCGCAAGATATGCTCTTGCAGAGATCGTAAACATTCACGACAAGGGACTTGATTTCGAGCCCATTCACAGAGTCGTATTCAATATCAGCGGTGAGGAATTCATTGCAAAAGCAAAAGAATATTTCAAGGATTCCGGCATTGAACTTAATGGTTCTGATGAAGGTAAGCAGACATTCACCGTCGTTACCGAAGGTCAGGAAGACGTTAAGGTATCTCTTGCCAATCCGCCGCACACACTTGCAGTCGGATCGGTACAGATGATGATCGATGCATTGGGACTTGAATGCGACTACATTCACGGTGAGGATTCCGTAAGAAAGCTTTCCACATCAGGAAACACAGGTATCCTCGTTCCTGCGATCAGCAAAGATACATTCTTCGGAACCGTAGAAAAAGAAGGCGTTTTCCCCAGAAAGACATTCTCCATGGGTGAAGCTTTCGAGAAGAGATTTTATCTTGAGGCTAAGATAATCGAATGATGGATTCCGATAACGAGATCTTTAAAGACGACAGCAAAACTGTCTGCATTATCGGCTCCGGCCTTTCAGGTCTGACATGCGGTATGAAGCTTGCAAAAGCAGGCTTCAATGTTACTGTCGTGGAAGAGCTTGCATCTCCCGGAGGTCTCCTCGCTTATACAAGGATCGGAAGAGAATATTTAGAGCTCCTCCCCCACCACCTCAGAAAGAGCGACAAGGCTTTGCTTGCCTTATCCAAGGAGATGGGTGTCGACGATAAGATCAACTGGTTTGATTCCGCATGGTCCGGAAAAGCATCCCACCGCAAAGTCGGATATTACGACGGCGGTTTTGCATGCCTTATCTCAAGCCTCATGCAGGCAATTACGGATAACGGCGGACATATCTGTTATTCCACCACAGTTGCCGAGATCGCAAGACTCGGAAGCGGTATGTACCGTACGAGCTGCATCCTCTCAAATTCAACGAGGGTTGTAATCGACAGCGCTTATGTCATCTTCACGGGTTCATGCAGAACATTCGTAAACGTAAGCCACGGTCTCCCTATCGCAATGGATGACAGGGATATCCTTATGAACGTCACATACAGTGCCAAGATCACTGCCATGATGGTAATGAAGCACGAGGTCTCACAGATGTTCTATCAGGTGCCTCCGAAAGATTCCGGACTGCCCTTCAAAGCGATAATCAATCACACAAGCGCATTTGGCGAGAGAGGTTACGGCGGAGCAGTCGTTTACCTTGTCGGTTCATGCTCTATTACAGATGCTCTCTGGATCGACGACGATGCAAACATCATGCTCAAATATTTCGCCGGACTCCGTAAGCTCTATCCGTCTCTGCGCAAGTCAGACGTTAAATCATGGCGTCTTACCAAAACAAGATATGCACTGACTTCCAAGTATCCTGAGATCGATCTTTCAAACCCTTGTGAGAACCTTTTCGTTTGCTCAACTGGTCTTACCAAATATGCTACGAACGACACTCCGGAAAACCACATGGATTCAGTCGTAAGTCTCGCAGGAAAGATCAGCTCGGAGATCATCAGATCTTATGAGGCTTCCATGACGAGAAATTCAGAGTCAACCGTAACCGAACTTAATATCCAGGAGAATCTTAACAAGGATTCTGTCGAAGGAGTTCTTTCATGAGCAGGAATTCTTCACTTGTTGAGTCTTCTCCTTTACGATTTATCTTTTTATTGGTTCCTTTCTTTATCGCCGGCGCTATCGGCTTTGCCACGATGGGTGTCTCTGATACCTCAATGTGTTTGTGGTGGTCGGTTTTCCTTATGCTTACCGGATTTGTCACGCTGCCTCTTTCTGCAAAACTCTGGCGTGAATTTTCATCCGGTGGATTTCTCCTGTCGCAGCCGATGGGACTCATCTTCACATGTCTTTTGCTGTGGACTCTTACGCATCTTAAGATATGCAAGATAAATATCCTTTGCATTATTTTATGCGCGCTTGTAATCGGAGTCTGCTGTTATGTTCCGAAGACATTAAGAGAATCACTTATAAAGAAGATAAAGAGCAAAGGCTTTGTTGAAGCGGCAGTTGTCGAAGAGACAGCGTTCCTCGTCGTATTATTCCTGATGTGCTATTTCAAGGGCTTCCTTCCCGACATCAACGGCCAGGAGAAATTCATGGATTACGGCTTCATCATGTCGATGCTTAGAAACGGAAGCCTTCCTGCAAATGACATGTGGCTTGCAGGCTATTCCATTAACTACTATTACTTCGGACAGTACATCTGGGCAGTAGTCATCAAGGCTACTAATATTCCTTCGGGAGTCGGCTACAATCTGGCCATGTGTTCTGCCACTGCTTTACCTTTTGCGATGAGTTTTTCGATCGGCAAATTCATGATCGAAGCAGCATCGAAAAGAGGATTCAAAGACAACAAGATCATCAAGTACATTGCAGGATTTTTCACGGGATGCGCAGTATCTCTCTGGGGTAATTCGCACTCGTTTTATTACGATGAAAATAGTGTCGGAAACAGCCTCCTCGAAGTATTCAAAAACATGGGGATCGATGTCGGAAGAACCGACCGTTTCTTCTATCCTGACAGCACCAGATTCATCGGATGGAATCCTGATCTCGGAGTCGATTACACTATAGAGGAATTTCCTTTCTATTCTTATATCGTAGGAGACTTGCATGCGCATGTAATCTCGATGATAATAGTCCTCCTCATCTCGGCAATAATCCTCTCCATGATCTGTGCCGTAAAGCTCCCTTCAAAAGAAGAGATCGAACTGGTACACAGCCTTGATAATCTCGGAGGCGACAATAACTCAAGACTTCTTCCGGAGTTTGAATCGACGATCACTCTTCACCTTGTTTTGTGCGCCGTTCTTCTCGGTTGCGCACAGATGACAAACTATTGGGATTTCCTTATCTACTTCGTATTCTGCTCAATGGGAGTACTGATCTGCAACACGATAAGATCTCCCAAATTCACGAACATTCCAGGTGCTATCGTATTTCTTGTAAATGTCGGAGGGATCCTCATGATCTACCTTGCAAAAGGCAGCAGTCCGGCTGTTCTTTTTGCGCTTGAAGCATTACTCATGATAGCGTCTTTCCTGTTCTGCGTGGTAAGTCCGACTGCGCTTCCGAGAACTTCATTCCAGATGAGTTTCCTCTTCACTATCGCATCATTTGTTGCTCTGCCGTTCAACCTTAATTTTGACATGATCTCAAACTCTCTGGGCAAGTGCAAAAATCACTCTTCACTTTTCCAGTTATTTATCCTTTACGGAATTCACGTGTTGATAAGTGTCGTCTTCATGGTCATCGTTTTCGCGAACAAGAATTACAGAGCCATTTCTACTGACAGTTCTAAAAAGAACAGAAAGCTTAAAAATACTCCGGGCATTATCGGAGAAGAACATACTTATACCAATCCGATCCAGGCGTTCTTTGCACAGCGCAACATCATTGATATCTACTGCTGCGGCATGACTGTCGTCGGAATCATGCTTCTTATCGCGCCTGAGATCTTCTATGTAAGAGACATTTACACAGGCGGTTATCTGCGTTCGAATAC
Organism: Oscillospiraceae bacterium; assembly: GCA_015069205.1. Lineage (GTDB taxonomy): Bacteria > Bacillota > Clostridia > Saccharofermentanales > Saccharofermentanaceae > Saccharofermentans. The sequence goes on along the minus strand of SVIZ01000002.1, from coordinate 284,578 downwards.
AATGTTCAAATTCGCATTTGCTGCGTTCATAATCCTCTCGACGACAATGATCTATTCGGTCATAAGACTCTTCTGGTTTATCAAAAAGGACGGCAAAAAGAACATCGTCTTATTCTGTGTTGCCATCGGTTTTGCAATCAATCTCTTCATCCCCGCACACTACACAATGCTCGCCCTTAAGCAGCGTTCCGGAGAGCTTAAGCGTGAAAACTACAAGACACTCGACGGCACGGCATATATCGAAAAACACGCAAGTCTTTACGTAGACGATTACTATTCAGGCAATCTTGTTCCTTACATGGTTTGTGTTGACTGGTTCAACGAAAATGTTAAAGGCAGTCCCGTTATCTGTGAATCTTACGGAGACAGCTACACCGACTACTGCATCATCTCTGCATATACAGGTCTTCCTACTGTCTTCGGATGGCAGACACACGAATGGCTGTGGCGTTTCCATGGTGTTGTTAACAAAGAGACCGATCTTTTGGAATCAGACCCCGAGAAGGATGTCTGGAAGCTTTATATCACACCGAGACATAATGACGTCGATGTCCTTTATCTGAGCAGCAATCCTTCTGATGTTCAGGGAATTGTCGACAAATACCAGATCGAATATATCATTGTCGGTGATCTCGAGCGTCACAAATACGGCTACGATAATTCACCCGTTTTCGCACAGCTCGGCAATGTTATATTCCAATACGAAGATCTCATGGTGTATAAAGTTACACCTTCAGTTTCGTCAATCTGATATCAGACTTCAGGAAGTTCTTCTTTAGGATCTGCCTTAACGGTTACTGGAGCCGTTCCCTCACCTTCATCGTATGTCAGCTCACCGCAGACAAGTGCAATCGGGCACTTTATCCTGCTTCCGTATTTCCCGTCACCTGCAAGAGGATGCTTTCTTGAACTGAACTGCGTTCTGATCTGATGTGTGCGGCCCGTATCCAGAACGGCTTCAACATATGAGATATCTTTTTCCGAATTATATGACAGGACTTTATATGTAAGTCTTGCTTCCTTCACGCCTTTTCTCATTCTCTTTACGGGGAAAGTCCTGTTGCTTCGCGAATCGTGGAAAAGAAGATCCTCCATCACACCTTCGTCTTCTTCAAGTTTTCCCTGGCAGACAAGATAATATTTCTTGCTTAATATCCTTATCCTTTTTCCGGAATCTGCAACAGCAATTATGCCCGGAACCGGGAGATCTAATCTCGATAAGACATTAAGACCGGAAGGCGCGATCTTCTCGCTGTCTTCTCCCCTTTCTTTATACAGGATCTGATATCCAACACCTTTTGCGAGTATCTTCGGCATATGCTTTTAACAAACGAACAAAGTGATCGTCTCACGTCCTCCGTCAATGAATACTTCGACTGTTCCGACATCCTCAATGACCCCGATATCAGGGCATTCCCTGTATGCTTTATCGAAAAGTGTACGGCCTTCAAAACGCACTCTTAATCTTCCGGAACCATAGCTTACAAAACTGCTTTCGATAACCTGTCTGTTCCTAAGTCCTGCATAAGGGATCAGGCATACTTCTCCCTTTCTTGATACGGTTATCTCTCTGGGGCAGCTTATGGCAGAAGAATTCATTCTCATGGAGAACATCCATGCCATCAACACAATGCTGCCGTTTTCATCTTCAGCCGTAACGGGATTAAAGAAATCATCTCCGCTGTCCACTGATTTAAACGGATTGTTTTCATCGTCAAAAACAAATCTGTCTCCATCGTATTCACCGGTCGCAAACAGAACTTTTGTCGGTACGTGCTTTTCGCTCTGAATGATGAATACCCACTTGCCATCCACTTCTGCAAGGTGCGGTGATTCTATTACACTGCCGAATTTTCCGTCAGATAACAACTCGCCTTTATAGTTCCAATTAATGAGATCTTCCGATTCAAACTGGAGCACTTTGCCGATGCCGTTCTGACCAGCACCCATAAGCATCCGGAATCCGTTCCCGCACTTCATTACAAACGGATCCCTGAACTTGACATTACCGTCCAAAGGCACTGTAACTATGGGGTTTTCAGCGCACTTTACAAAACCGGTTCCGTCTTCAGAATATGCTGCGCATACGGTCTCTTTATAGTCTTCCGATACTGATGTGTAGAACAGCCATATCTTTCCTTCATGAATGATCGCAGAGCCTGAATTACAGCTCATTTCCGAGTCAGGAAATATCGCAACCGGAAGATCTTCCCAGGTGATGAGATCATCTGATACTGCGTGTCCCCAATGCATTCTTCCATAACGCGGAGAGTCGGGATTCAACTGAAAAAACAGATGGTATCTTCCTTTGAAATAAACAAGACCGCAGGGATTACCCAGCCAACCTTCTTTTCTCGAATAATGGTATTTCACGGGGCACTAACCTCTGCGGTCTTAGATTTTTTGTTTAATTGTACTGTCTCTTAAGCAAGCTCAAGAAGAGATACACGGAGTACGCCTTCAGCAGCAGAAAGTTCGTCGATGATCTCCTGTGATACAGGCTGGTCGATAGCAACGAAAGCCTGTGCGTGCGGGTTGTCAGAACCATCCTGGTTCTTTCTTCCCCAATGCATGGAAGCGATGTTGATGTTGTGCTTTCCGAGGATCGTAGCGATTCTTCCGATAACGCCCGGAACATCGTTGTTCTTAAGAGCAAGAACTGTATTTGAGAGAGGGCAGTTCATCTCATAACCGAAGAATGAGACGATAACCTCTGTGTCAGGTCCGAATACCGTACCATTGATCTTGAGTTCTCTGCCGTCCTCTGTGCAGAACTTAACATTGATGAGGTTGTTGTACTTCTGGATGGATTCTGTCTTTGTCTCAACGACTTCGATTCCGCACTCATCCATGCACTCCTGTGCATTTACGTAAGATACGTGATCGTTGCCCATACCTTCCAAAAGACCCATCATGAGTGAGAGTGTGATGATGCCTGTTCCGGAACTTTCAGCGAGCTCGCCTCTGTATCTTACTTCAACCTTCTTGATAGGTGTTGCTTCTGCCTGATAGTACATACGGCCGATCTTCTCAGCGAGTGAGCAGTAAGGCTTGATCTCTTCGATGCTGCCGGAGAACTGGGGCATGTTGATCGCTGCAACGAGCTCACCCTTCAGAGCGCCGTCGATAAGTTCAACAATTCCCTGACCTACCTTAGCTGTAGCTTCAACTGTAGAAGCACCGAGGTGGGGTGTGATGTAGCAGTGAGGAGCGTGAAGGAGAACGTTGTCGAAATCCTGCTCGCCGGGTGCCTTGTTGTAAGAAGGCTCCTTATCGAAGACATCGATTGCAGCTGCAGCAACCTGGCCTTCAGCCAAAGCATCTGCAAGATCCTGCTCGTTTACGAGTCCTCCTCTTGCAGCGTTAACGATCCTGACGCCTCTCTTGCACTTGTAGAGCTGCTCCTTAGCGATCATGTTGTATGTTTCTTTTGTCTTAGGAGTGTGGAGTGTGATAAGGTCCGCCTGTGCGAGGAGCTCATCAAGAGTCTGGCATCTTGTAACGCCGAGCTTATCAAACTTCTCCTGGGGAATATAAGGATCGTAAGCGATTGCGTTCATGCCCACGCCCTTGAGCTTTCTGGATACGATCGAACCGATACGGCCGAGACCGATGATACCTACTGTCTTGCCTTCGAGCTCAACACCTGTCCAGTTGCCGCGTCTGAAGTCGCCATGGTGTACGCCTTCGTTTGCTGTGCAAAGATTACGGAAGATGGAGAATGCGTGACCTACGGCAAGCTCACCTGCAGCCATGTTGTTAGCAGTAGGAGTATTAAGTGCGATAACGCCATGCTCTGTGCATGCCTTAACATCGATGTTATCGATTCCTGTTCCGGCTCTGCCGACAGCCTTAAGACAATCAGCATTGTTAAGAAGGGTTTCATTGATCTTTGTTGCTGATCTTACGATGATGGCATCAAAGCCCTTGATGTACTGTTCGATCTCTTCCTGGGAATGACCAAGGTACTCTTCTACCTCGTATCCTCTGTCTCTTAAGTACTGAACGCTTTCTTCTGCAATGCTCTCGGTAATAAGAATCTTCATATTTATGTTCCCCCGTAAATTAATAACTAAATCTGATCAAGCTTTTGCTTTAAGTTCATCAATGGTCTGCTTGAGATCATTGAGGTATTCTCTAAGACCTTCTTCAGTGAGATCACCCATGTGAGCGATTCTGAATGTCTTATCCTTGAGCGGGCCGTAGCCGTTGCTCATGAGATAACCCTTCTCACCCATAGCCTTGATAAGGTCTGATGTAGGAATTCCCGTTGTGTTTGTTACGCATGTAACTGTAACGGAAAGATGGTCAGGATTGGAATAAAGTTCGCAATTCTCTCTTGCCCAGTCCTGAGCGATCTTTGCGAGCTTGCAATGCCTCTGATATCTGTTCTCAACGCCTTCTTCAAGGATCTTGTCGAGCTGGTAATCAAGAGCGAACATGTGTGACTCTGAAGGTGTTGAAGGATACTGATAAGGCTTTTCCTTAACGAACTTAACGAGTTCGAGATAGTCGAAGTAAAGACCTCTGTTCTCAACTGTCTCAGCCTTCTTGATAGCCTTCTCTGATACGGAAGCGATAGCCATTCCCGGAGGCAGGCCTAAACACTTCTGTGTTGATGTGATACACACATCGATTCCGAGCTCATCTACAGGGATATAATCGCCTGCCATGGATGAAACAGCGTCAACGCATACGATAACATCGGGATATTTCTTGTAAACTTCAGCAAGCTTATCCATGGGATTGTGGATACCTGTAGAAGTCTCGTTCTGTGTAATTGTGATAAGGTCGTACTTACCTGTTGAAAGAGCAGCCTCAATCATCTCGGGTGTTGTAGGCTGTCCGAGCTCTGACTCGAAAAGATCTGCAGCGATGCCGTTGGATGTGCACATCTTGTGCCATCTCTTACCGAATGCACCGATTGAGAATACTGCGGCACGTGTCTTTGTAAAACTTCTTACCGCACCTTCCATAAGACCACTGCCTGATGACGTTGATAAAACGATAGTGTTATTTGTCATCATTACCTTCTGGAGCTTTTCTGAGATTGACTGCTGAAGAGCGGACATATCCTTTGTTCTGTGTCCGATCATGGGCGTAGCCATCTTATCAAGAACATCCTGTGAAACCTCGATAGGACCGGGTATAAACAGTTTCTTATGCATGTTTTTTTACCTCTTTCCGCGCGCGTATTTTTAGAGCAATAGAATTATATACTTGAATCTTACTTTTTTGTTACAAAATAAGTTGACTAAATAGCCAAAAAACAAACCGCCTGCAGTGGAATTCACAGCAGGCGGTCATATAAATTTTTAATGATTTTCGCTTACGGCTCAGGTGATGTGGATCGAGCTTGTGATCTCACCCGGATTTGTCTCGCCTGTAGTCTCGGCAGTGGATGATCCGCCGGCATTAAATGTGATCGGGATCTCGCCTGTCAATACGCCCTGAGGAGGCAGCAAGAGCTTGTCTCCGCTGTTAGGTCCTGTGTATGTAGCAGGATCGAGCTTGTTGTATGTAATGATCGTAGCGATTCTCGGGTCACTGCAGTTCTCGATATCAATGTTGTATACAGTATGGAAGAGATCCCACCATGTTCTGTATCCGGTATAGTCGGAGAATACGAAGTAACCGATAGGAGCAGATGCATCAGGCAGTGTAGCCTGTGTTGTCGGCATCGTTGTCTCTGTTGTCATCTCTTCAGAAGAGAGTGAAGGTACTGTCTCCGTCGGCTTTGTCTTTTTGCTGCAGCCTCTAGCGATCAATGCGATTACGATGACGATGCAGATGAGGAGGATAGCAAGGAATGCTATGAACATGTAGCCGTTGCGGTTAAGCTTCATCTTCTTTCCGCCACCGTTGCCGCCCTTACCTGCTGAAGAACTCGTGCGGGGAGCACTGCCCGTAGGTCTGGCGTTGTTATTCGGTCCGGAACCGGATGGTCTGTAAGAAGTCTGTCCGGGATTAGGGGCCTGAGACTGCTGTGCTTCAGGTGCGAAGCCCTGTGCATCAGCGCCTGCCGGGTTATATCCGTAACCCTGGTCACCTGTATATGCCTGTCCGCTCTCATCTACTCCGAGAATGTTGTTAAACCATTCGTCATCGAGAGATGCTGATGAGGAAGCAGAAGCCTGAGGCTGTGCATATTCATCGCCGAAACCTTCCTGAGCCTGCTGTGAAAGATCAGTATAACCTTCCTGCTGATAGCCGTTGGGATCCTGATATTCACCGAAGCCTCCCTGCGGAGCCTGATCATAGCCGGGAGCATATCCGTTGTCACCAGCGCCATAATCGGTATATCCGTCATTATCCATAGGTATACCTCCCTGCATATTTGGAGTCTGATCACCATATGTTCCGAAGCTGCTCTGATCAGCGGCGGAGAAAGACTCTGCGCCATAAGGCTGATACGGAGGAACTTCTGCTGTTCCCTGAGCTTCGCCGCCGGCATAATCGCCATATACCGAAGCATTGTCAAACGGCTGGGAAACAATCTGTTCTGAACCTACAGCGTTGACCGGGTTATTGTAATTGTCTGAATCATAAAGAGGCATCTGAGGAATATCATCTGCCTTGGAAGGAGCTGCTTCTTCTGCACCGGTAACATATACATTGTTGCCGAACGGAAGGATCACATCATCCTGTGCGGGAACCTGAGCGATCTCCTCCGGAGCTTCTTCCGCTACGGGAACAACAGGTGCAGGCTGCTCGATAACTTCAGCAGGCTTTTCTGTCTCAGGGAAATCGACGTTGAGCTTATCTTCATCCTTCAATTCAGGCTTCTCTTCATTGATCTCATACTCGGGTACGGGAATCGAAGAAACCTCTTCAGAAGGAACAGGTTCTGCTTTGGGAGTCATAACATCCTCGCCAAATACGAGCGGAGGAGTATTCTTAAGTTCCTGTGCGCTTGTGTTGCCGTAAGGATCAAAAGTATCTGCAGCGTCAGCGGATATGTCGGAATCACCTGAATCGGCCTTGACCTCGCCGGGTGCGAAAACGATCTCCTCGGGCTTGTTTACAACTGCAGGTGCCGGAGGAATAACTACCGGAGCTTCACCCATTACGGGAATAACGGGAGCTGCAGGTTCAGCAGGAATAACCGGAATAACAGGCTCTTCCTTAAGATCTGCGAAATTGGTTTCCTTTGCAGCAGACTGTTCCTTGTCTGCCATGGCCTGTGCCAGGATGCCGGAACCGGCAGATGATCCAAAGAAAATCGAATTGATATCCGTTACAGGCTTCGTCGGAGAATCGTCAGCATCAGGTGCAAACTCTGTTGTGGAGATCGTCTCCATTGCAGGAGCTGCGCTCTGCTCTTTCTGTACCGGCGCAGGAGCTGCGTCAACGGAATCAAGATTGAATACGAAAGGAGAAGAAGCAACTGCAGCTTCTTCAGCTTTTGCAACTGCTTCAGAATCACTCTGAGCGGATTCCTTCATCTCGCCAAAGATCCTTCTCATGGCTTCTTCAGCAGAGATCTCCTCGGGTTTTTCTGAATTATCAGGGAACTCGGGAGCTGCATCGGGAATCTTCTGTGCTTCAGGCTGACCTGCCATATCACCGAACTGGACGCTTCCGTCTGCCGGAGCAGTACCTTCGGTTACAGGAACTGCCACAGGCTCTTCAGGAGTAAGACTTACGAATCCTGCATCGGCTATAGCCTTTGCTGCTGCACCGACTTCGCCGCCTTCGACTGTAGACTCTAAGAGCTCATGGCTCTCGCTCTCATAATCCTTAGCCTTTTTCTTCTTGCCGAAAAGACCTTTCTTCTCCTCTTTTGTGACGTTCTCTACGAAAGAGATGGAAATCTGCATAGGAGTGTTCGGCATTCTTGCGGAAGCCTGTGTAAGGATGAGTCCTGCAGCATCACACTGGTCTTCAGCGTCTGTGAGGATCCTCAATATTTCTCTCTGTCCGAGTGCATCGTAGATGGACTTGTTGCAAAGGATGATGCAGTCGTCAGGTGTAAGCGTAAAGAAGTTTGACCAAAGTGCATTGGCCGTCTTGGATGAACAATAATACTGGAAGTCACCTACTCTGTTGCCATATGCATCGATGGGTTCCATGGGAATGCCTGCGTCGGTAAGCGGGAACAAAGTGTCGTCTCTGTAAAGGAATGCGAGACCGCCGCCGATTGTAACTGCGAATGCCTCGGAATCTCTTACGATAACACCGGTGAAATAAGGGTCACGGCTCTCGTTGTCTATGAGCTTGGTGGTTCCGGCAACCTCTACCGCAGTTGACAGGAACTTCTCGATCATTGCGTCGATCTCTTTATGACCGTTCTTTACTTCGTTGCAAAGTCCGCGAAGCTGGGGTTCAAACGGCGGGATAGTACCGGGTTCAAAACCTTCTATAGCGGGATGTGTGAAAAGCGAGAAGAAAAAACCTCTCTCATCTTTGTCGATAGTGATATCGGCCTGTCTGGTCTCTCTTTTACCACAGAGTCTGCCGTCAAGATAGAATGCGTCTGTCAGCGTGCTGGAAGGAAAATAGCGCGCAGTCAGCGTGCTAGCAAGCCTTGTTAAGGTAGCCATGAAGCCCATCCTCCGTATAAATATTCATGATAATTATAACACAAGGTTTTTTATCTCAATCTATTTTTATAAAAATTAATATAACAGTAATTTTATGCAAAATGCCGCAAATAAAAGACCCCGCAGGCATATTGCCCACGAGGCTCTTTGGTGTAATTTTGTGGCAGCTTATCAGCCGAGGATCCTGTCCATATTTCTGTTGATCATATCGAAGGTTCCTGTAAGGGAATCAAGATATGCCGTATGGATCTGCTCATCCGTTGCATTCGGGTACTTTGCATGCATGTCATCCATGGTCTTCTGTGTCCAGAGATAACCCATTCCGTACTTTGCGTAGTAACCGGGATCCATGATGAGAAGCGTGTAGAAATCCCTGAAATCATCTTCAGTTACCGGGAATCCAAGTTCGTTGAAGTAATCAACGCAGTCTGTCAGAGACCAGTTCTCATAGTTGATGCCGTAATCCGCTCTTGTACTTGCAATAAGACCCAGGACTGACTCATCCTGAATAAGCTGCATTGCATTTGTTCTCTGGCCGCCTTCAGTGAAATACTTCATTGAATAGTTCTCAACATATGTAGCCCAGCCTTCTGCATAACCTGTGGAATACATCAGATACATATAAGGATGGGTTGTATGTGCACGGGTATAAAGTGACTGGAACATGTGTCCCGGATATGCCTCATGAGCTACGGTAACTCCGAAATCATCATCTACGCCACTGTTATTTACGATAAGAAGATTGTCATTGAAGTTATCGAGATGGTATCCGAGATAAGCTGCAGGTGAGAAATTCTCCTCAAATACCTCAGGTACATCCATCGTGTAGTATCCGTGTGCCGGAATATCAGGGAAATCAGGCTTTACAGCTTCATTAAGGAAATCAAGATTGTCGGTTAATGAACCCTTTGAATAAACATGATTCGTGTATTCATCATACCAGTCAACACCGGTGCTTGCGATAGTCATCATATCATCGTAAACGCTGTCAAGCTTATCATCGAGTGCCTTGATGCTCTCTTCAACGGTTGCATCGCTGTTTGTGATCGCTCTTGTAAGCATTGCATAGTAAGCGTCACCGCCTCTGTATCTGCAAAGTCCGGCATCTTCTCCGCCGGAACCCTTAAGAGCTCTCATGCGGCTTGCGCACTCTTCAAATTCAGGGAACATTACTTCCTTCATTGCCTTCTCGTGCTCGGAAATAAGTCTTGTTCTGTCAGAATCGGAAAGGTCCTGGATATTATCAAGTCTTTCTTCAAAAGATGCATAAAGGAAGCAGTCATCCTTCTGCTCAACAAGATTATCGAATGATTTTGCAGCTTCCTCGTAGCTGTTATCCGAAGCGATAAATCCGTAATAAACTCTTTCCTCTTCGAAATTGCAAAGCTGGTCAAAATATCTGTCGAGGTCCTTTACAAGGTCGATGTAATTCTCGGCATCTTTAACATTATCGAAAGAATATACGTCGAGAATGAACAGAATGTCTGACTGGGGGCCTACAAGGTAATTGAATACCATTTTGTAGTATTCAAAAGCCGTGTATGAGTATGCATAAACTGACTCTTCACAATCGTAAACAAGCTTCTCATAGCAGAGAAGATCATCGCCCTTAAGCGATTCGATATCGATCGTAAGCAATTTGTCGAGCTGTGACTGGTAGTATGCCTTCTCCTCATCGTAATCATCGATTCCGGTGAAATCACCCCAAGTTGCTTCCTGGATATCAAAACCGAAATTTTCCGGATGTTCGAAATAGATCTCAACATCGGCATAGCAGTTTATTTCATGATGCATGATGTCATACTCAACCTGACTCAAAAGATCGGTTGCGTCCTTACCTGTTACGGTACCTCTCTGGTGAACGGGATGCACTTCTTCAAATGATGCTACGTGATCCGGATATGTGAGATCATCAGATGTCGGAATGAAATCACCGTAGTTGCCGGGATTCTGAGTAGGCGAAGTGGGATCTGATGTCGGGTCTGTCGGATCAGTGGGATCGGTTACATAAGTAGGATCCGTCACACGGCCGCCTTCAGGCTTTGTCTCGTCATCGTGCCGTCTTCCGCCGCCATTAGATTTTGTTGAGCAGCCTGCAACAGACAGCAATAATGATGTGCAGCATGCAAGCGCAATAATCTTAACAGATAGCTTCTTCATTAAATCATCTCCTTTTTATCCTTTATCCATATCATCCTTTATCCCTTAAAAAGGATGCTAAATGATAATACCACGAAATAATAATATTTGCTTATTCAGGCAGTTACTGGTCAGCCGGAGCATCGTCATTTATATCGTCTTCCAGGACCATTTCGAGCTTTTCTTTTACTGCCTCATAATCGATTACACCCTTTGAATCTCTTGGCAGAGATACAAGGAACGATATCTCGGAAGGCCTCATAGCCTCGTGCAGTGTCATCTCACATTCAGACTTGATCCTGTCCCTGAGATCTTCCATCATGGAATTGTCGTAAAAATACTCCTCTTTGGGCACGACGGCAGATATCAGGACCGGACCTTCAGGCTTTTCGATAATTACCGAGCATGACTCAATAACGCCTTCGGCCATCTGGACAGCATCATCGACCTTGTCGGGATAAACCGGATAACTGTTGATCCTGGCTTCTCTTGATTTGGAACCGACAACATAAAACATCCTGTTGCCGTCCTGTTTTCCGATATTTCCGGTAAAATACCAGATCCTTCCGTCAGGAAGCTTTCTGTAACCGGGTTTGTCCTGCTTGCTCTCTCCTTCAACAAAACTGGAAGATATCGGAGAACACACGGCAATCTCGCCTTCGGCTCCTTCCGGAACGTCAAGACCGGTCGTACTGTCAGCTATCCTCATTATTACTCCCGGCAGCGGGAATCCGAGCAGTCTGTCACTTTGAAGATCGGAAGGTCCGTATGCGTAAGTCAGAAGTTCATCGCATCCCGTGATCGAACATACGGAAAGTTTTCTTCCGGATGTTCTGGCAATCTCAAACAGCGTAGCTTTCTGGCTGCTTGTAAGAAGTCCTCCGCCGACGATGATCCTGTCCACAGTCTTAAGAACACCCATCGTATTGACGGCTTTGTTGAGCAATGCAACCATACTGTTGTATCCGATGAGAACATCAGGTTTATATCGCTTTATTGCATAAAAGATCTTCTCTGAGTCATACCATGTAAACAAAAGTACAGTTTGTCCGGCTGAAAGAACATTATGGATACCGGCTAAAAATCCGAAAGCGAAGCAGCTCTCATTAAGGCAGAGCATCCTTGCGGGTCTTCCCGTAAGATCCTCATTTGCTTTAAAGACCATCTCAGTTATGTTTGCAGAGACGTTTAAACTCTTCGCCGTAAACGGTGCCACTTTGGTATTGGCATCCGGCTCACTCGGGAAGAGGAAAAGCGCCTGTCTTGTATTGTCCCTGTCAAAAACATCATTACGGACATCCGGGTTTATGTCGGGAAGATCCATTACGTCTTTCCAGTACAAGAGCCGTATTCCTTCCGGAACGGCATTCGGTTTGGGCTTGTCATAACCTGCCAGGGGATAGAACGGAAATGCAAGTCTGTCTTTTCCCCCGATCATGAACTTGTATTTGCCGATAATGACAGTGCCGATCTTAGTATTCTTCAGAACGGGAGCATAGTTCAGATACTGGTTGCAGCTCATTACGCAATATTTTGCGCCGACTGAATTTGCGAACATCTCGAAATGTTCAGTCGACAGATTAGGAACGCAAAGAGCTGCGGAAGCACCGATCTTATCAAGCGCATACACACTTATTACATTCATGGGGTTGTGGCCCATAAGAAGTATTACCCTGTCGCCTTCTTTGACACCGAGATTCTTCCAGGCCACAGCTGTCTCGTCGATCTTAGCGATAAGCGCTGCATATGTAAACTTACGAGATCCGTATTCAAGAGCAGTCCTGTACGGATATTTGGAGCTGACTCTCCTGATACGCACATAAAGCGTATCTGTGGTATCCGTCTCGGGATTCGCATATTTCTCAGGATAGAACACGCTCCAAAGGCTTTCCAAAACAATTCTCCATTAATTCAAAAAAGGCAAAATACTTCTTATCCAATCGCGTTTATTATACGCTTATCAAAAACTTTTAACATCAGCCCAAAGTTTGCGAACAATCTTTTGTGCATGTGTACGAAAACTTTTTTATTTCCCTCTTTTTTCTGCGTGTTAAAATGTTCGCAAATTTGAGTTAGAGGTGACAAACCATGGACATCAAACTTAACGATCACTTTCTTGATGTAAAAGAGACTTATCTGTTCTCCGACATTGCAAAAAGAGTAAAGAAATTCCAGGAAGAGAACCCTGACAGGGAGATCATCAGAATGGGAATCGGCGACGTTACCCTTCCACTTCCCGCTTCCGTTACTTCAGCTATGGAAGAAGCAGTTAAAGAGATGTCAAGCAAAGAGACGTTCCACGGTTATCCGCCGGAATATGGTTACGATTTCTTAAGAGATGCCATCGCTTCGCATTATAAAGAGATCGGAGCACCGGCCATTACATCGAACGTCATCTATGTATCAGACGGTGCCAAGAGTGATCTCGGCAATCTTCCCGACATTTTGGGTGACAACCAGGTAATCATTCCGGATCCCGTATATCCAGTTTATGTCGACTCTAACCTCATGAACGGCAGGAAGGTCTCTTTCGTTGCAGGCAACAAGGAGAATGACTTCCTTCCTCTCCCTCCTGCTGATACAAACATTGAACCTTCCGTAATCTATATCTGCTCACCCAACAACCCGACAGGTGCGGTTTACAACTACGAAGGTCTTACGGAATGGGTAAACTTCGCTCTCAGGACAGGTTCACTCATCATTTTCGATGCAGCTTACGAAGCATTCATCACAGAAGATAAGCCTCACACGATCTATGAGATCCCCGGTGCCGATACATGTGCCATCGAGATCTCTTCATTTTCCAAGTTCGCAGGCTTTACCGGCGTAAGATGCGGATGGACGGTCGTTCCGGACGGACTTGAAGCAGGCGGCATCAAGCTGTCTAAGTTCTGGGCGAGACGTCAGGCCACAAAGTTCAATGGTGTCTCTTATGTAACCCAGAAGGGCGCTGCTGCTTCACTCTCAGGCAAGGGCCTTGAAGACTGCAAAGCAAACATCGCTTACTACAAGCGCAACGCTGCTGCACTTGCAGAAGTTTTCACAGCCAAGGGAATCTATTTCACAGGCGGCGTAAACTCACCTTACATCTGGCTCAAGTGTCCTGACAACATGGGCGGCTGGGAATTCTTCGACTCCATTCTTAACAGATTCGGAATCGTCGGCACTCCGGGTGAAGGATTCGGAGAAAACGGTGCAGACTATTTCCGTCTCACCGCATTCGGTTCTTACGAGAATACACTCAAGGCATGTGAGTTCTTCAAAACTCTGTAACAGCAAAAAACGTTTCATTTACAGTCTGCCCGAGCGGGCAGCTTTTTTTGTCCCAATAATCGAAATAAACCTTTGTTATAATTCAGGTAATAAAAGATTCGGACGGATATTAACATGGCTAAGAAGACTACTTTTTTCTGTAAGGAATGCGGATATGAGACATCCGGATGGATGGGCAAATGTCCTGCTTGCGGTATGTTCAACACATTTGTCGAGGCCCCTTCCGAGAAGGCTCCCGTCAAGGCCAAGACAGATTCGCCCGCTTTTACCGCCAACCAGTATTCATGGACAGACTCCGCCGTTACGGTAAGACTTAAAGATGCAGGCAAAGAAAATTACAAAAGGCATTCCACGGGTATGGAAAGTCTGGACAGGCTCTTCGGCGGCGGGATTACCGAAGGTTCGGTAACACTTGTTGCAGGCGAACCCGGCATCGGCAAATCCACGATACTCATGCAGCTTGCCGATTCATATCAGGCAGAAGGCGACGTCCTCTATATCTCAGGCGAAGAATCACCTGCGCAGATCGGCATGCGAGCTTCAAGACTCAAGATCAAAAGAGATATCCTTATCTGCGGCGAGACCAGGTTCGAAGCAATAGCAGAACAGTTAAAAACACATAAGCCCTGTCTTGCCATCATCGATTCGATCCAGACTCTTTATTCAGAACAGGTCGCAGGAACACCGGGCGGCGTGGCACAGATCAGAGAGGTCGCTGCCGGACTTATCAGGATAGCGAAGACAAATAACATCACCATCATAATGGTAGGTCACATAGCAAAGGACGGTTCCATAGCAGGTCCTAAGACCATCGAGCACATGGTTGATACGGTTCTCGGATTTGAGGGAGACAGCACCGGCGGTTACAGGATCATCCGTTCTGCCAAGAACCGTTTCGGAAGATCAAATGAGATATGCTTTTTCGAGATGGGCGAAGCAGGGCTCATACCAGTCGACAGTTCCAAGGCGCTGCTTGTTGCAGGAAGACCTCTCAACAGTCCGGGATCAGTCCTCACATCTACACTTGAAGGCAACGATGCATTAACGATCGAAGTCCAGGCACTCTGCACCCAGACTGTTTATGCTAACCCGCAGCGAATGACATCAGGTCCTGAAAGAGCCCGTGTTCTCATGCTCCTCGCAGTGTGCGAGAAGCTTTTGAATCTCGGTCTCACGTCTATGGATTGTTTTATCAATGTCATCGGCGGTCTTAAGGTAAGTGATCCTGCAACGGACCTTGCGGTTTGCATTGCTACCGTTTCTTCCGCAAGAGGCGTCAGCGTAAGACCCAATACACTTATACTTGGCGAAGTCGGATTATCAGGAGAGATAAGACCTGTCACAAGGATATTAAAAAGATGCCTTGCCGCAACAAGACTCGGCATCACCACCGTCGTTCTTCCCGGCAGTTCCAAAGACGCTCTCGAGAAAGAACTCGCAAACATTTCAAAGGATTCGTTTGGCGGAAATTCCGCTCCTGAATTCATATACGCGGACAACCTGAAGGAAGCAGTAGACATACTGTTCTCATGACAAGTCAAGGAGGTGTTCTTATGAACCGCAATTGTTATTTTCTGATACCGGCAGCCGGAAGCGGAACGCGTATGGGCGCTGGCCAGCCTAAGCTTATGAGAAATGTCGAAGGCAGCCCTGTCATCTTAAGAACACTCGGTGCCGTGGCAGAGATATGCAGAAGCAGATACGGCAATCTCGAATATATGATCATACTCGTTACAACACCTGATCTCATGGGAACTCTCAAAGCCATGTGCAAGGAATATTTCCCTGACATCGACATCGTCTATACATTGGGAGGAAATACAAGGACCGAATCAGTATCTTTGGGACTTAACATGATCACTGATGCAATGCCCGATGACACCGTTCTTGTCCATGACGGCGCGCGCTGTCTTGTTACTTCAGAAGAGATCAAAGCGTGCATCGACGGACTGAAAGAACACGACGTCTGCGCATCTGCTGTTCCCGTTAAAAACACTCTGAAAGAAGTTGAGATCGATAAGGACGGCGGTGTCAAAGTTACGGGCACTCCCGACAGATCCAGATTCTATGAGATACTCACACCCCAGGGTTTTAAATACAAAGACATAAAAGCATGCTACGCAAAGGCAATCGAAGAAGAGATCACGGCAACAGATGACACTGCACTTGCAGAGCTTTTAAACCTTGATGTTTATCTGACAAAAGGACTCTATTCAAATCTGAAGATAACAACCCCGGAAGATATAGCGATAGCTTCCGAGATAGTAAGATCACGCGGCGAGAGTGAACCGTTCCGCGATTAAGATCAGATCTCTTTTGTGAAAGTAAGGATTACGAATACCTGAATTCCTTCACCGCGTCCGAATCCCGTGAGGCCTTCACCGGTCGTTGCCGTGATGCCGACTGAAGATACAGGTATTCCCAGGATGTTTCCGATGGATTCTTTCATGGCCGGAATGTGAGGCATGAGCTTCGGGCGGAGACACTCGATCGTGACCGAGCAGTGAATGATCTTGCCGTCTTTAAGATATTCAAGAGCTTTGTTGAGGTAAACGGCGCTGTCTTTGATCCCCTTTTCAAGACAGATCTTGTCTGCCTCTCCACCAAGGATATTTACGCCTGTAAATCCGGAAATGGCATTTGTTATGGCGTGATAGACCACGTCACCATCGCTGTTTGCAAGTATGGGCTTATCGAAGGGAATGTCTATTCCTCCGAGTTTTATCGTTGTATCGCCGGCAGGTTCTCCGAATCTGTGGCTGTCCTGTCCGATAGTGCTTATAGATACGATATTGCCCATAGTTAATACCTCAATTTATTCCGTTTTCCTGAAGCCATAATATCACATCATTCATGGTCCAATATTCATAAGAACCGCTGCCAAACACCTGGTCAGGCTGGCCTGCTCTTATCAGAACGAATTCAGGAACGGCATTAATATCATACTTTTCAAGAAGTTCACGGTGATCGACCGAATCAAGCATGATGACATGAAATTTGCCGGAATAGTACTGAGCCATGTCTTCGACTGCCGCGGTGATCTCGGCACTTCTTGTATCCATTGAGCTGTAGAAATAGATCACAAGCGTATTGCCGGATGCAAGAAGACCATTAAGGTCAGTTATCTCGCGGTACTGGATGCCGTAATACGGATTGCCGTTGTCATCGACTTCATCTTCGACCGCCTCATAGACCATGCATACGGCATTCTCACTGTATGAGTAATCACCGAGATAGCCGTCCAGGCTGTTGCCTGTGCTCTGCTGCTGTTTTGAAGAACATGAGCTGAGCATGACCAGAGATAGTGCTGTGGCCATTATTGCCGGAATTAATCTTAGTCTCACTTTTCGATAAGTTTGATGATCATATCGGTTGTGCCGGAAAGGAGGTCTTCAGAGACCTTCTCGGCATTACCGGAGTCAACGAGCTTTGTAACTTCGGGATCGAGCGGAAGTTTGTCAGTAACCTTGGAGCCGATCTCAGCAGCAGACTTCTCAATGGAAGAACCATCGCCGTAGAGCCTTATCTCATCACCGCAGTGAGGACACTTGATGAAGCTCATATTCTCGACCATACCGAGAACCGGAACCTTCATCATGGAAGCCATGTTGCGGGCCTTATTTACGATCATGGATACGAGATCCTGGCTTGTAGCTACAAGAATGATACCGTCCACAGGGAAAGACTGGAACAGAGTAAGCGGCACATCACCTGTTCCCGGAGGCATGTCGATAAGGAGAACATCGAGTGTTTCCCAGTTTGTCTGGCCCCAGAACTGCTTAAGGAGTGAGCTTAAGACAGGGCCTCTCCAGATTACGGGTGCCTCTTTATCCTCAAGAACGAGATTTACGCTGACAGCCTTGATTCCGGTAGCAGTCTCGGCAGGAACGATGAGCTGGTCATCTGTAGCTCTGAGGTTCTCTGTAAGACCAAAAGACTGGGGAATCGAAGGGCCTGTGATATCGGCGTCCATGATGCCGACCTTATATCCTTTTCTCGCAAGCTGGACTGCGAGAACTGAGGTAACGAATGATTTTCCTACTCCGCCCTTACCGCTTGCAACACCGATAACTGTCTTTATGGATGAACCTGCTGCGAGGGGATCTTTTGTGATGCCGTTTGCAGAAGGACATGAATCCTGGGATGTGCAACCGCTCTTTGAAGGGCATGAATCACATGCTGATGACATATATATGCCTCCTTTAAATATATAACTCGACTATTATAAGTAATGCCTATACCTTTTTCAATTTGAATCAGATGAGCCTTCATTATCATCTTCGATCTCGAAGATCTCGTCATTTCCGGTCTCGGTCTTTCTCTTGATAAATCTCATGACGGCAGCACCTGCATCAGTAGATCTGACCCAGACAACACGTACGAGACGCTGCTCGTTTTTCTTGAACGATGCAACCATGGAACCCACGGCATTTGAAGCAGACTCTTTTGCACGCTTGAGACTTTCTTTCTCGACTTCGGTAAACTGGTTCGCAAAAGCTTTTTCCTCTGCCCTGTGCTGCGCAGCAAGTTCCTTTTCCTGCCGGCGGTTTTCGGAGATCAGCTTCCTGTATTGTTCATAATGGTTCCTTGTTGGCTCGCTTAAGGTAACGATCGTATCGACCGCGCCATAGATCTGGGAACCGATCTTGTCGGATACGGCTCTTGTTCCCGTAACGACTTTCTCCATAGCCGCGAACTTCTTCTTGAATCCGATAATCGTGATGATGGTCGTAATGAGGTCAGCAAGAAGGATAATGGTAAAGAAGATCAGTATACCTATCCTGACAGGATAGTTGATGTGCGCGATGAGCCACTTTACCGTGGGATGCAGAACATACATACCGAGTGATGCGGCAATACCCCAGTAGATGAAGAATCTTAAGCAGATATAGCCTCCGAGATTGAGCTTGTAATCAGAATAATCCCACCAGCGCATATGGAATGCGTGATAGAGGATAAAGCCTGCGATAAGCTCGACTATCGTACATGCAGTAGCCATACCGAAGAACAGGATAAGGAAGTTATCCTTGAACGGTTCGAATATCCATATGGCTGCATAAAAACCCAGTCCGTAAACGGGACACAAAGGACCTGCAAGGAATCCTCTGTTGATGAACTTGCCTTCGGTGATGCCGTAATAGATAACTTCGATCACCCATCCCACGAAGCTGTATATAAAGAACATCAGATATGATTCTATGAAAGGATACGGAAGTGTCATTCTTTTCTGGCCCTCATTACTCTGTAGCCGCCATCGATAGCAAGTGTCTCGCAGTTACCGAACAGCTCATTAAGCTTATCCATCGTTGAAGGTGCACCCTGCTTGCGTTGGAGCACTACATAGAGATATCCGCCGGGATTAAGGACTTCAAAAGACTGCTCGTAAAAACCGAACACCGTCTTCTTTCCTGCTCTTACCGGAGGATTAGTAGCGATGATGTCGAAATGCTCATCTCTTACGCCAAACAAAATGTCGCTGGACATGAATCTGCAGTTAACACCGTTTTGAACGCAATTCTCTCTTGCGAGCGCAACTGCTCTTGAATTGATGTCCACGCCGGTTACGTCAAAAGCCATGAAGCATGACTTGATGACTATTCCGACGATGCCGACACCGCAGCCAAGGTCTACAAAACGTTCCATCTTTGGACCTCTTGCCTTGATGTCTTTTACGAGTGTGTCGATGAGAAGATTGGTGCCGAAGTCAACTTCCTTTCTCGAGAATACAGATGTGTCCGTAAAGAACTCAAAGTTGATACCGTTCATTCTGTACGGGATCATCTTACGGTCTGAAGGAGTTGTCGGATTGGGATCAAAATACTGTGTCATGGTAACCTGTTCTTTAAACCTGTCTTTTCCATTACGAGCATAAGCGGGATGCCTAAAACTATTAGCAACACTGCTTCACTTCCTGCAACGGAAAGCATACTTATCAGGACAGCCTCAAGCGTAACCGTGCTTGAGCTGTCGACCAGAAGGAACGGAAGATATCCGCCGACGATAAGTCCGTTGACCAATACAGGCGGGATAAGTCCGAGCCACTTGTTTTTCTTACCGATGAAGTAAGAGAGGATTCCCGCGATAAGTGTCGCGAGTGTTCCTCCGATAATATCCACCGGACCCAGATTGCCCGGATTGATCAGATTTGCAATAAAGCATCCGAGAGTAACTCCCGGTATCATTCCCCATGAAAAGATCGGGAATACAGTCATTACCTCTGCGATCCTTACCTGGATCGGACCGTATGCGATATTTGCAAACGGTGCCGTAAAGACAACATATAGTGCTGCAACGATTCCGTTGAAAACAACGAACTTAATACGTATTCTGTTCTTTGACTGGCCTGACTCTGTCATAATCACATCATTGAGCGGATCGTGTCATTGATCTGCGCTATCCTTACAGTTTTCGACCAGGGCATCTCGGGTGCCTGGATAAGACCCTTGGAGATGGCATTGGCACAACTCTCGAATTCATAAACATATCCGCGGAGAAATTCCTTATCACCGTCAACTTCTTCAAGAAGCGTATCGTCATTGGAATAAATGGCGATCTTACGGTAATTGTTGATGTTGGTAAACTTGATCTTTCCCCTCTCTCCTACGACAACGCCGTCCTTGTCAGTATCTGCGCACATCGTAACGTAGAAATTACCCAGAATGCTGCCGTCTTCAGATTCCAGACAATAGGATGTATCCCTGTCGATTCCGGAAGAGACTCTTCTTGCGAAGACCCTGGATACTTTTATGTCATTACCCATAAACGAGAGTGCAAAGTTTGTTGTATAAACTCCGAGATCAAGATAGCTTCCGCCGCCTAAAACAGGGCTGTTAAGTCTGGGTACGGAGGCAATGTCATATCCCAGGTTTGCGGATACATATTTAACTGCTCCGATCCTGCCTTTCTCGATCCATTCGAGAGCCTTAAGATGGAGGGGCTGATAGGAAGTCCACATTGCTTCAGCTACGAAAATGCCTCTGTTCTTTGCCTCGAAAAAGATGCTGTCAGCTTCAGCCTTGCTCATGGCAAAAGGCTTTTCAACAAGAATGTTCTTGTATTCCTTGATGCACAGGATCGCATGTTCATAGTGATAGGTGTTCGGTGTTGCGATATAAACGAGGTCGATCTCATCTGAAGCTGCAAGCTTCTCATAACCGGTAAAGACTTTGGCATCAGGACAGTGTGCAGCAGCGAACTTCTTCGCCTTGTTTCTTTCTCTGGAAGCAACGCCTGCGATTACTGCCTTCTTATTGCCTTTTAAACTGTCTGCAATTTTAGCTGCAATGGTTCCGCAGCCGAGAATACCGACTCTGAGCATATTTTCAAACCTCTTTATTATTTATATAAAATGCAACTCTCTAATTGTATTTGGCGCTTTACATTGTGTCAATCTATGTTTTGAACAAGCCGTTTAATATGGACAATCGCAGTCTGTTGCTTTATTTTATTGCAAAGATATCAGTTAAGAGGGTTAGTGTGACCGTAAAGTTTCTGGACAAATTATCGCCCCGCAAGAGAGGCATAGTATATCTTCTTTTATCGTCATTCTCATTTGCATGCATGGCGTTGTTCATTAACCTCGCAGGAGACATGCCCGTTTTCCAAAAGGCATTCTTCAGAAATCTCGTAGCTATCGTTATGTCCTACATAATGCTTGCCAGAAGTCCCGAGAAATTCAAGATCAAGAAGGGGTCTCTTCCGAGCCTCTTCATGCGCGCCGGGTTCGGAACGATAGGTGTTATCGCAAATTTCTACGCGATCTCGAATACGAATATGTCGGATGCCATGATGCTCAACAAACTGTCACCGTTCTTTGCAATGCTGACTTCCATAATCGTATTAAAAGAATCGGCTGACGGTTTTCAGTGGGCAGCAATACTTACGGCGATCGTAGGAGCTGTCTTTGTAGTTAAGCCTTCGTTTTTATTCGGCACTTTCGGGATCAGCAGCGACTCCGTTTTTCCGCTTGTCATAGCGCTCATCGGAGGGATATGCGCCGGTATCGCTTATGCATTCTTACGCAAGGCGACACTTAAAGGAGAGCGCGGGATCGTAGTAGTAGCTTTCTTCTCTACTTTCTCATGCATTGCCCTCATCCCGTTTATCATCTTTACTTATCAGCCTATCACCCTTTTGCAGTTCTTCTTCTGCGTCATGACTGGTGTATCCGCCTGCTTCGGGCAGATCTTCATAACATCTGCTTACGCCGCATGTCCTGCAAAGGAGATATCGATCTACGATTATTCAACCGTTATATTCACGGCTCTTCTGGGACTTATTGTTTTAGGTGAGGTTCCTGATTTCCTGAGCATAATTGGATACGCCATCATTATCGGCGCATCCGTTCTGAACTACCTTTATAACAATAATTATCTGAGGTTTAAGAAATCCTGAACGTCTTTCAGGGACGGCAGGATAATGTCAGCAAGGCCCTTCATCTCATCATCAGGCTGGATGATGTCCGGAACCATTACCGTATAAAGCCCTGAAGCTTTGCAGGCCCTTACGCCGTTAAATGAATCTTCAAGTCCGACACCCTCTTCAGGCTTAACGCCAAGGGCATCACACGCAAGAAGGAATATCTCGGGATCAGGTTTGGACTTAGTTACCTGGTCTCCACAGACACATGTATCAAAATACGGCAGCGCACCTAACGTTGCCATCTGGGAAGTAACCTCTTCCCTTGTGGAAGAAGATGCGATGGCTATCTTCATGCCGGCATTTTTCATTGCACTCAAAAGTTTGATCGTGTGCGGCTTGAGCGGCACTTTGCCCTTCTCCGCCAGTCCGTTATAGATCTCACGGAGCTCGCGCTCATAGCGGTTGCCGGGCTCGCCGTAGACCCTCTCGAACTCTTCAACGGTAGCCTTTTTATTCTTGCCTATAACGCTGATGCCGTAAGTGACGATGTCCTTAAAGCCGTACTTTTCGCCTATTATTTCCCAGCATTTCAGGACTGTCCTCTCTGAATCGAGGATCAGTCCGTCCATGTCGAAAATAGCCGCTTTAAACTTCCTGTTAATGGTCTCCATCAGACTTCCATCGTACCTTCGAAAACCTTGGCACAGTTACCTGTCATGAATACTGCATCATCTGTGTACCTGATGATGAGGTCACCGCCCTTAAGGATAACTCTGATGTCTTCGCCCTTCTTACAGTAACCGTTCTCGCAGGCTGCAACTACAGTTGCGCACGCGCCTGTTCCGCAGGCCATTGTCTCGCCTGAACCTCTCTCCCATACTCTCATCTTGAGCGTATGGTCGTCGATGATCTTGACGAATTCTGTATTTACTCTCTCAGGGAAGATATCCGTTGAGTATTCGAACTTGGGGCCGATCACATTGAGATCAAGCACGTCTACAAGATCAGTGAATACTACTGCATGAGGGTTACCCATTGACACAGCAGTGATCTTATATTCATCGCCGTCTATATTTACCGGAACGTTGATCGCCGTATCGCCGGGAAGTGTGCAGGGGATCTTCGGCGGATTAAGCTCTGCCTTGCCCATGTCTACCTTAACTCTTGCGACAACGCCGCCCAATGTCATAAGTTCGAGAGACTTGATTCCGCTCTTCGTCTCGATCTTCATGTGTCTCTTCTTGTGACCGCGCTCATCGTACATGTACTTGGCAACGCATCTGATTGCGTTACCGCACATCATGCCCTCAGAACCGTCGAGGTTGTACATGATCATTCTGCAGTCAGCAACCTTTGAAGGTGCGATGAGAACGATACCGTCACCGCCTACACCGAAGTGTCTGTCACTCATGTAGACTGACAAAGATTCAGGTGAAGATACCATATTCTCCATGCAGTCGATGTAAATGTAATCGTTACCTGCACCCTGCATCTTTGTAAATGTGATCTTACGTCTCTTGTCACGCATGTTGTTGATGTCAACGAGTTCTGTGTTGATCTCGGAGAAATGGCTCATGAGTGAATCAGCGAGAGCATCTGCAGTATCGATAGCCGTAAGACAAGGGATGCCGAGCATGACTGCTCTTCTTCTGAGCTTAACGGAGTCTCTTGCAGGGAGTCTTCCCTTAGCTGATGTTGAGATGATGTAATTGATCTTGCCGCTCTCGATAAGAGACATCGTGTTGTTCTCATCAGACTCGTGGATCTTGGATACTTCGGAAACTTCCATTCCTGCAAGCCTCAATGCCTCGGCCGTGCCCTTTGTAGCATAGAGCTTGAAGCCCATTGAATCGAACTTCTTTGCGATCTCGACGATCTCCATCTTGTCGGAATTTCTTACCGTGATGAATACACCGCCGCGCTTATACATCTTGTAGCCTGCTGCTACGAGGCCCTTATAAAGAGCTTCCGAGAGGTTTCTGCCAACCCCCAAAACTTCACCCGTAGACTTCATTTCAGGTCCGAGCTGTGTATCAACGTCCGTAAGTTTCTCGAATGAGAACACAGGAACCTTAACTGCCGTATAAGGTGACTGTCTGTAGAATCCCGTGCCGTAATCCATGTCTGCGAGCTTTGTTCCGAGGCTTACTTCGATGGCAACGTCTACCATCGGGATGCCCGTAACCTTGCTCATGTAAGGAACGGTTCTTGATGCTCTCGGGTTGACCTCGATTACATAGATCCTGTTGTCCTTTACGATGTACTGGATATTTACGATACCTGTTGACTTAAGTCCGTCGCAGAGTGCGATCGTTGTATCAGCAAGCTTCTTGTACATGTCATCGTAGATGTGCTTTGCAGGATACATCGCGATGGAGTCACCTGAGTGGATACCTGCACGCTCAACGTGCTCCATGAGACCGGGGATAAGTACATCCTTACCGTCGTAGATCGCATCTACTTCGATCTCCTTACCCTGGATGTACTTATCGATGAGGACAGGATTTTCGATGCCCTGTGCGAGGATGATCTTCATGTACTCGTTAACGTCTTCATCGTTGAAGGCGATGATCATGTTCTGACCGCCAAGCACGTAGGAAGGTCTTAAGAGCACAGGATATTCAAGCGTGTTTGCAGCCTTAAGGGCTTCGTCCAGTGTGAGAACGGAGAATCCCTTAGGTCTTGCGATTCCGAGTCTCTCAAGAAGTTCATCAAATCTCTCACGGTCTTCTGCCATGTCGATCGAATCTGCAGATGTACCGATGATGTTGATGTTATTCTCTGAAAGAGTTTTCGTGAGCTTGATAGCTGTCTGGCCGCCGAATGCAACAACTACGCCGAACGGCTTTTCCTGATGAACGATGTTCATTACGTCTTCAGGTGTGAGAGGCTCAAAGTAGAGTCTGTCACCTGTATCGAAGTCAGTAGATACAGTCTCAGGGTTGTTGTTTACGATGACAACTCTGTAGCCCAGTTCTCTTAATGCGTGTACGCAGTGAACGGCAGCATAGTCGAACTCGATACCCTGACCGATCCTGATCGGGCCTGAACCGAATACGATTACCGTCTGCTTATCCTTATCGCCTGCCTTCTCGAAGTCAGCTTCGTTCTCGCCGCCTTCTTCAGGTCTGTTGAATGTTGCGTAGAAGTAAGGCGTGTGTGCTTCGAACTCGCCTGCGCATGTATCAACCATCTTGAATGTGGGCTTGAGCTCATATGTAACGGGCTTGCCGGTGATCCTTGCGATAGCCTTGTCTGTGAAGCCGAGTTTCTTTGCTTTTACATATTCATCGAACGAGATATCCCTGCCGGTGATCTCTTTCTCGAATTCGACGAGGTTCCTGATCTTGGAGAGGAACCACATATCAATCTTTGTTTCTTTGTTGATCTCGGAGATATCAATGCCTCTTCTGATCGCCTCAGCAACATAGAAGAGTCTCTCGTCCGTAGGAGTTACGCAGCGCTCCATAAGGTCTTCGTCTGCCACTTCTTCCATCTTCTTAAGGTGAAGCGTGTCGGCAGAGATCTCTGCGCCTCTTACGGCCTTCATGAGCGCGCTCTCGAATGAATCAGAGATTGCCATGACTTCGCCGGTTGCCTTCATCTGTGTGCCGAGATTTCTCTTTGCATAAACAAACTTGTCGAAAGGCCACTTCGGATACTTAACTGCAACATAGTCCAGTGCAGGTTCGAAAGCAGCATATGTGTGACCTGTTACGGCATTTACGATCTCGTGGAGTCTGTAACCGATCGCGATCTTTGTAGCAACCTTTGCGATCGGATAACCTGTTGCTTTTGAAGCAAGAGCAGATGATCTTGAAACTCTGGGGTTAACCTCGATTACCGCATACTCAAATGAGTTGGGGTTAAGAGCAAACTGGCAGTTACAACCGCCTTCAACGCCCAATGCTTCGATGATGTTAAGTGATGCCGTTCTGAGCATCTGATACTCTTTGTCTGAAAGCGTTACTGCAGGAGCGATAACGATGGAGTCACCTGTGTGAACTCCGACAGGGTCAAGGTTCTCCATTGAGCAGACAGTGATTACGTTGCCGTCCTTATCTCTGATAACCTCGAACTCGATCTCTTTCCATCCTGCGATACCTCTCTCGATAAGCACCTGCGTGATAGGAGATAAAGCAAGACCGTTTCTAGCGATCTCGTGGAGCTCTGCTTCATCGTTAGCAATACCGCCGCCTGTTCCGCCCAATGTGAACGCAGGTCTTACGATGACCGGATAGCCTATCTCTTTTGCAAAATCAATTGCATCTTCAACTGTCGTTACAACCTTTGAAGGGATGCAGGGCTGGCCTATCGCTTCCATCGTATCCTTGAACATCTGGCGGTCTTCGGCCTTGTCGATACACTCGGGTGATGAGCCTAAGAGCTTAACGCCGTGTGATTCAAGGAAACCTTCCTTGGCGAGCTGCATGCAGAGTGTAAGCGCTGTCTGTCCGCCAAGACCTGAGAGGATCGAGTCAGGCTTTTCTGTCTCGATTATTCTCTTAACTGTTGTGAGTGTAAGAGGCTCGATGTAGATCTTATCTGCCATAGACTTATCAGTCATGATGGTAGCCGGGTTGGAGTTCAACAGAACTATCTCGATGCCGTCTTCACGAAGTGCTCTGCAGGCCTGCGTACCTGCGTAGTCAAACTCGGCTGCCTGTCCGATTACGATAGGACCTGAACCGATAACAAGAACTTTTCTGATTGTTTTATCAAGCGGCATATTAGTTCTCCCCCTTCTTCTCTTCCATCATCTTAATAAACATATCGAAA
This sequence comes from Oscillospiraceae bacterium, assembly GCA_015069205.1. Classification (GTDB taxonomy): domain Bacteria; phylum Bacillota; class Clostridia; order Saccharofermentanales; family Saccharofermentanaceae; genus Saccharofermentans. Next base: position 257,483 of record SVIZ01000002.1, on the reverse strand, counting down.
AGGAACTCTGTATCCTTCGGTCCTCCGCATGCTTCAGGGTGGAACTGTACTGAATAAGCGGGCTTATCAAGATACTTGATTCCTTCGTTGGTTCCGTCGTTTACGTTAACGAAGTATTCTTTAGCGACCGCCGTGTCGATTGAATCGCTCAATACCTGGTAACCGTGGTTTTGTGATGTGATATAAACTCTGCCGGTCTCAAGATTCTTAACAGGGTGATTTGCACCTCTGTGACCGTACTTGAGCTTTGATGTCTTAAATCCGTGTGCAAGGGCGAGGATCTGGTGACCTAAGCAGATGCCCATGATGGGTGTGCCCCAGTCCTTGATCTCCTTCATAGTCTCGATCGCTTTAACATTGTCCTCAGGGTCACCCGGGCCGTTTGAAAGGAAGATTCCGTCAGGGTTGATCTCTTTTACCTGTGATGCGCTTGCATCTGCAGGAATGAGATGAACCTCACAGCCTCTCTTTGCGAGCTCTCTTGAGATATTCGACTTGATTCCAAAGTCAAACATAGCGACTTTGAACTTCACTTCGTCCTTAGCAGGAACGATCTGTTCCTCTTTTGTCGTTACCTCTTCAACAGGGTTAACGATCTTATATGCCTTGATCTCATCTAATGAGAACTCATCAGGGCTGCTGCAGATCGCGCCGTTCATGGTACCTGATTCTCTTAAGCACTTTGTAAGAGCTCTCGTGTCGATTCCCTTGATTCCGGGAATGCCCTGTTCCTTAAGGAATGAATCGAGATCAGTCTCACATCTGAAGTTTGAAGGAAGGTCACAGACTTCTCTTACGATGTAGCCTGATACATTGACCTTGTCACTCTCCATGTCAGGAGTGATTATTCCGTAGTTGCCTATCAGGGGGAAGGTCTGAACTACTGCCTGTCCTTTATAACTCGGATCGGTAAGTGTCTCAAGGTAAGCTGTCATGGCGGTAGTGAAAACTATCTCTGAAATGACGCTTCCTTCGGCACCCATTGCCTCGCCTTCGTAAACATTTCCGTTCTCTAATACAAGATAACGTTTCATATATGTTGTCCCCCTTTTATAAAAAAGGCTTTTCCGAAAGAGAAAAGCCTAAAAATCAAATCATCCGAGAAGAATCTTGCGCACCATGCTCATCATCTGTTCTTTCTCGATAACATCCTTGTGTCTTACTTCAAGAGACGGCAGTTCGGCGATTGACTGCGGGAGTTCGAGCCCGCTCTCTTCAGCAAGTTCGGCAATGATATCGGGTGTCTCCTTATTGTCGGAGTAACCTGATCCTCTTAAAGCATCCATTACAGCCGGTGCAAACTTAAACGGTGAAGCTGTAGATGCGAATACCGTCTTGCTCTCGTCGCCTGATCTCTGATGATATCTTCCGTAGATATTGAAGCCGACAGCCGTATGCGGATCGATAACATGATCCGTGCGGTCATATACTTCAAGGATGGTCTTGGATACGCCTGTCTCATCGGCAAATCCGCCGACAAACAGTCTCTGCAAGGACTTCAGTGTATCTTTATCAACACTGTATTTGCCCTCATTGTTAAGCTGGCGCATCCATTCCGTAACCTTCTGGGGATCCTTGCCCGTGATCTCGAAAAGAAGTCTCTCAAGGTTTGAAGAGATAAGGATATCCATTGAAGGAGATGTGGTCTTGAAGAACTCTCTGTTACGGTCATATATACCGCTGGAGAAGAAGTCGCACAAAACCTTATTGCGGTTGGAAGCGCAGATAAGCTTATGAACAGGGATACCCATCTGCTTGGCAAACCATGCAGCAAGGATATTACCGAAGTTACCTGTCGGAACAACGATGTTGAACGACTCGGTAAGATCGATCTTTCCCTTTCTTACTAATTCAACATATGAATATACGTAGTATGCGATCTGAGGCGCAAGTCTTCCCCAGTTGATGGAGTTTGCAGATGAGAGCATTACGTCGCGTTCATCAAGCGTGATGGCAAATTCCATATCACCGAAGATCCTCTTAACACCGGTCTGTGCATCATCGAAGCAGCCGTTTACTGCGATAACATGTGTATTGGAACCGCCTGTTGTCGTCATCTGGAGCTTCTGAGCTTCAGATACGCCGCCTGTAGGATAGAATACGATGATCTCTGTTCCGGGAAGATCCTTGAAACCTTCAAGAGCAGCCTTGCCCGTATCACCGGAAGTAGCAGTAAGGATGCAGATCTTCTTGTTTGTGCCTGTCTTCTTTGCAGAAGCAGTCATGAGGTGAGGCAGGAGCTGGAGAGCAACATCCTTGAATGCGCACGTAGGTCCGTGCCAGAGTTCAAGAATGTATTCTCTGTCGTTATATTCGTTCATCTGAACGAGAGGAACAGGGTTCTCACCCCACTTCTCTTCAGCATAAGCCTGTCTTGTATATTCGAGGAGTTCAGCCTCAGTAAAGTCTGTAAGGAACTTGGAGAGCACAAAAGCAGACAGTTCATAGAACTGCATCGTCTGCATTCTCTCGAGGTCTTCTTTTGTGAGCTGGGGAATTGACTCAGGAACGAAAAGACCACCGTCGGGAGCGATACCTCTGATGATCGCTTCGCTTGAAGAAAACTTTCCTTCATATCCCCTGGTGCTTATATAGTTCATTCGTCCTCTCCCTCGTACGTCGTTTCTTCTTCAGACGTCTCTTCAGATGTCGTAGTCTCAACAATGTATGCCGTAAGCTGAGTTTCCTCAGTAGTTGTAGTCGTTGCTTCCGTAGTTGTCTCGGTCGTTGTCTCCTCTTCAAGAGGATTCTTCGTCCAGACCGTACCATAGCTTGATTCGTAGGCACTCATTATGGCCGATACTTCAGGATCATATCTGTTCTTGTAGAACTCGCCCTCAAGATAATCGATCTTGTCACGGGCAGATGCTCCTGCTTCGATCTGTTTTATCAGAGGAATAATACCAAATATAATAAGTAACGTCATTAGTAACATTGACAGAATTACAACGCCTGTAACGACTAAACTTTTCATCTTCTCTCTCGGAGATTTGATATCCTCAATATCTATTGAATCATCGGGCAGTTCATCAGCTACTCCGCCTGAACGCATAAGGATATCCCTGCGCTCTTTGCTTGAAGCCATTTGAGGCGCTTCGGAAGTCTTCTGTGCCTTTGTGAGGATCGGTGCCTGGAAGTTTGCCCTGGCAGCCGGAGATGAGCCTGATGCCATCTGTGCATTCTTGAGCTTTCCTGCGATGTCTGCCGGTGGGAGGTCTGCGGGCGGATTCTTGATGTCCTCCCTTACCATTCTCAAAGCTTCCTGTGCGATAGTCAGATACTGCTCTGTTCCGAGCACTCCCTGGATAGCAAATGCGAGGCTTCCCTCAGCTCTTTTAAACTGACCTTCTCTTGCAAGGCAGAGACCGAAGATCAAGGCGGGATCGCCCCACTTCTGATACTGTGAGATCAAAGGTTTTAAGAATATCTGTGCAACGTCAGTGCCATCGCTCTGGCTGTTCTGCAGAGCTCTGTTATACTGGCGGACAATGCGGGCCTTCTCTTCATTGCTGACATCGAAAAGAATGAGACTCGACTCATTTATAGGCTGTATCATCATACATAAGCTTAAATAGTCGTGCATTCGATCAATCCTTTCAGCGTGGCTCTTATCTGACCCGTAAGATAAAGCGATCCTGTCGCAAGAAGTACATATCCGTCTTTGACGGTTTTCTCATACGCCAGCTTCGTGCCTTCCAAGGCATTTGGGCAGGCCGTCAAATCGTCGCTGATATTATACACATAATTAATTTTCTGTGCGAGAACATCAGCAGGCTCACTCCTCGGGTTATCAGGCATTACCGTTACTGCACTCCTAATGTTAAGGTCACATGCTTTATAAGCTTCGAGTATACCCGAAACATCCTTATCTGCCATGACTCCCATGAGAAGTCTTACAGGTTTGCCTCTAAGAGATCCGCCGAGCATTTCATTCATTGTCTCGCCAAGACTCTGTGCGCCCTGCGGATTGTGGCCGCCGTCTATGATTATTGTCGGTTCGATGCTTAAGATCTCAGCTCTGCTCTTCCATCTTGCAAGAGCAATGCCTTCCTTTATCGCATCTTCCGGGATGCCGCATTTTCTGCACGCTTCAATTGAAGTTACCGCATTGCCGATCTGGTGTCTGCCGTTAAGAGCGGTCTTGTATGTAATGCCGTCATAGGTAAATTCCATCATGCCGTCCATGGTAAAACGCGCGCTGTTAAAGCTATCCTTATTTCCGGCAAACGTTATGTCGATATTCTTTTCGGAGGCTTTGGAGATAAGAGTGCTTCTGACATCACCCTTCATCTCCTCAGGAAGGATCATGAAGCCGGGATCAAAACACACTGCAGGCGAGCCTTCCTTAAAGATTCCTGCCTTCTCGGCCGTGATCTCAGAGATGGTATTTCCCAAAACACCCGTGTGATCAAGTCCCATGGCTGTAACCACTGTTACCATCGGATCTTTGATCACATTGGTTGAATCAAGTCTTCCGCCAAGACCGACTTCGAGTACTGCAACATCTACCTTCATGTCGGCAAAGTAAAGGAAGCAGATGGCTGTTATGAGTTCGAACTCAGTAGGCTCATCACAAAGGCCCTCTGATACCATTTTCTCCCTGGCTTTTTTAACCATGCCGGAATACTTATCAAGATCTGCCTGTGATATCTCACCGGTTGAGTCATCAGCAATAAAATCCATAAGACCTTTTTTACCGTCAAGGATCCTGATCCTCTCGGTAAAGCGCTCAAGGTAAGGTGAAGTAAAAACTCCCACCTTCATGTCATTATCCGCCATTACCGATGAGATAAAAGTCGCAACGGAACCCTTGCCGTTTGTTCCCGCAATATGGACAGACTTAAAGCTGTCCTGGGGATTACCCAGAAGGTTCATGAGATTGGTAATGCGTTCAAGTCCGGGTTTGATGCCGAATTTCAAGGCTCCCTGTAAGAGGTCCGGCACATTCGGATCAGACATCTGCCTTATCCTCTGAAGGCTCTTTCTTTTCTTCCGAATTGTAATCTACCATGTCCTTCTTTTTGAAGACCATAAGCTTACTCATTACATAATTAGCAATTACAACAAAGACGGAATTAATGAGCTTTACAAGATATTCGTATGTAAATCCAAAAGACAATCCGAAGATCAAGATAGTAGTCATGGGCGTATCTATCGGCAGGCCGGTGATTGCAACACAGCCCCAGATCATCAGCGAATAAACGCCTAATTCAAGGACAAGAAATGAGATTATCCTGGCACCGGTGAAAGACAAAAGCTCTCTTAATATATTTCCCTTTGATCTGAACACAGTGATCCTGTTAAGGAAATATGCTACCAGCACCGCAATTATCCAGCATATGATCTGATTGATTATATACTTAAGTGAGACCGGTTTCCCGAAGAGATTGACAGTCATATCGACCTGGACGAGCTTATCAATGGCTATATAACAAACCCAGTTAACGACAGTCGTAAGTCCGCCGCTTACGAGATACATAAAAAGCTTACGGATCTTTTCCTGTTTTTCCGTAAGATCCTTGCCGCCAACAATTATCGTCTTAAGATCCATTTACTTTAAACTCTCTTCGGTCTCGGATTCGTTCTCTCGGAGACCATCTTTCTTACAATGTATACGGTGATCGTAATAATAACCGCCTCAATAATAGCAATAACAAGGAAAACGTCAAACAGATAAGAATACAAAAGCTCGGCTCTTTTATCCGCAAATCTGTATAGACTGATGGAACCTGTAGTCTTATCAATGTAGTAGAAGTCAGCATTGCCACCTTCATCAGCCATGTAGCAGATGAAATCTCCGTCAGCGTTCTGATAGCCATGCAGGATTATCGTTCCTGTATCAAAGGCAGCAGGTTTGAATTCATCCGGAAGCATCGAACTACTCGGAACATCAACGACCTTCAGAATGGCCGAAGCTTCGATCAACGTATTTTCAGGATCGTATCTGAGAACCGTTTTCTCGGTACTGTTATAGAAATAGAAACCGGGTGACTTCGTACCGTCGAACAGATATAGCAGAACGCTGGTAACGCCGTCTCTTACATATGCAGGGACACTGTAGCCGTTGATATATCTTGTAGTCTGGGTAAAGCCTTCTGGAATCGAAATGTCATCCGGCGCATCAAGGAAAGTGAAAGTGTTCCCTTCAAAATCGACCAGCGATGCATCTTCAGGAACGTTACTTTCTTTTCGCAATACATGAATCGTGTAATGCATGTGGCTGATTCCGTCCTGGGCAGTAACATTTACGTTGACGATATTGTCGCCCATGTTCAGATACTGGTTGCCGTCAATAATGACCGCAGCCCAAAGATTGTTTGCAAGTACCGAGACCTGAACTTCCGTAACAGAACGCTCAACGGAGCAGCTGTATTCCGTAATGTTGGGATTAAACTCAGGAGTAATAGTCGTTCCTCTGATTTTCAAAGAAGCGAGCGTGGCATCGCTTGATAATCCTGTTCTGATGATCGGGAGTGTAACTCCGGTTCCGACCTTTGCCGTAACAGTATCATTAACTGAAGTAAACGTGCCGGTATTACCTATCCAGCAATTAACCTCACCATTGCTTTCAGGATAAAGTCTTAAGACGATTGAAAACAAAGTAACCTGGCTGTCAGAAGAAAACGATGTTGATACTATTTCATCACCGTTATCATCAGTGGTTACGCTCATCAGCTGGTCCATACCGCTGACCGACAAGACGCCTACTGTCTGTGTCTCGGTAAATACGTAATTTGACAGATCTTTTCCCTGTTCAAAAGAAACATACTCTGCTTTATCCGCATCGAAATTAAACTCGACAGGTCCAAATTCGGAAATATCAGGAAAACGGTTTGCAACGACATCTACTATGATGATGTCACCCGGGCCTACATCGGTTCTTTTGGTAACAGCGGAAATGGTGACTTCCGAATCAGCTTTAACTGTCACGCCGTCCGTATATGCAAGACAGAAAACAGCGGCAAAGACGAACGCAAACAAAGACGCTGCGGCCTTCTTGATCAATGCACCTGTTTTCCTGTCAAAAAGCTTTCTCATTCCGGCAGATACCCGTAAGCCTCCGGCATGTTGTTGTATACAGGAATGACAAATTCAAAACCTGCATCAGTCATGCCTATCGAATCGTAACTTCTGTAATATCTCATACCTTCCGAATATGCCATCATGATATTCTGGGCATACTGGTGATTGTATCTTTCCGTACCGTCATCAAGAACATCAAACTTCTGGAAATAAAGTGTGTTCTGTCCCTTGTCGATATAGCCTGTTGCAATCCAGACCGCACCGCCCATGATCGCTCTTTCAACAGATGTCCAAGGCAGGAGATATGTTGCTTCGGTATCGGATATTTCCTGGGCTTCCCAGTCCCTGCCCCACTGTGCGTATTTCGCGCCGTTGATTACCGCACCGCCCGGTTCGGTCGTAGCATAAGCACCGATATTGTAGAAGTTGTAATAGCCTTCATAACCTGTAAGATCACCCCTGCACAATGCAGATTCGCCGGAGTATCCCATCTCCTGTATGATCCTGCTCGCGAGGAAGTAAGGCGATACTCCCGCGCTTTCTCCGGCTTCATAAATGATCTGTGCATAATCGTAATCAGGATCGCCGTCCATGAACGAACCTCTGATGATCTCTCTTACACCGTCTACCGTGTGAACATTGGGATCAAAACCTAAAAGTTCGAATGCAAATACCTTCTCAGGTGTAAGGAAGTTTCTCGGATCCATAAAGTAACTTACTACATCCGTTTTGCACATCATCCAGTCAGGCTTATCGTAAACTTCGCTGTTAGGCTTAACGAAAGCCGGATAAGACGAATACTGGATAAGGCTTCTTGCCTTGCTGTCTTCTGCAACCACTGCCGTATCAAAGGAAAGATTCGTGTAGTAAGGGGTAAGTACATAATTAGGCTTGAGAGAGTGAATGAGCCACAATCCGCTGAAGTAACTTGTCGGGAATTTAGTAAGTGTATTTTCTCTGAAATCACCTTCATCGTCACCATTGAGCAGGAAGAAATTATAGTTGTCGGAAGTACCGTCAAATCCCGTAACTGTACATGTGATGACAGTCTCGCCCGAAGGAATGGTGTAGAGCTGGCCCTGGTCCAACACCGTCTCGATTCCATTGGAATTTGCCTTGATGGTTACGCTTGCGGAATAACCCTCAAGAGGCGTACATCTGATCGCGATGTCCTTTGAGCTGTCCATGTAATAAGCGTAATTACGGTTAAGGTAATCGAAATCCGGATAGATATCCAGGAACTGGTCAGGTGCGGAATCGTTGATATAGCATCCGGATAAAGCTCCGTTGATCGGAATGATCCCGGCTTTCTTTCTCTCGACTTCATAAGTGACCATGTCCTTGTCTGTCAGTCTGAGCCTTCCGATGCCATCGTCTCCTGTAACAGCCATATAACTGCCGTCAAAATATGCGCACTCTCTGGACTGTATCATCGTGAAGTCAATGTCTTTCTCGATGTCGCTGCCGGAGCCGGTTCTGCTTACGCAGATATAATAGCAGTTGGATACTCCTGCAATGCCTGTCTCTTCAGCAACGGCCGCAGTATCCTGCTTTTTGCCTCTGAGCATTGCATAAGGGATGCCGGGATTTTCGTTGCTTCCGATAAGGTTTCCCTTAAGGTCATAAAGAGATACCCTGATGTCATCGGAAAGTCCCGCAAAATCGATATAGCAGTCATCATCACCGCAGTCGATCATATACCAGGCGTTGTTGTTTCCGCTGGGGATAAGGCCCTCGGCAACGGAATTCGGATAGATGGTAACCTTCTCGGGGATCATTATCTCGCCTCCCGAGATCACAGTTCCACGTCCGTCTGAACTTCTGATGAGAGCATAAACTTCATGTCTTCCCGGTGCGCAGTCTGCAGTATCCCAGGACAGGACAAACTCGCGGTAATCGGAATTGCCGCTGTTTTTATCGTTAAATTTCAGATATCCGTAATAGAGTGAACCGTCAACGAAAAAGTCCGTTCTGACTTCATCTCCTGTTGCCGAATATGAACCTGCCGCTTCCCTTATTCCGACAGTGTACTGTTCAGGAGAATCGATGGTTGATGCAAGGGTGACGTTTGAGATTACCGAGCCCTTTCTTGACGGCGCCGATGAAGCTTTAAGATCGCTGTTTTCAGAAGAGAGCGCTCTGTCGATCGCAGCAGCTCTCGTGGTACTTTTGAGATCATCGAGTATGTACTGTACTTCATCCTGACGTGTCTCACCGTATATGACATAGCTTAAGTCTTCCGCAAATCTCTCGTCGGAAACTCCTGTAAGAAGGTATTCAGGCGAAGTCATTACCGAAATGACATAGTCACCGCATGATACAAGACCGTCTTCAACACGGGCTTTGGCAATCCTGATCTCATCGTCGGAGCTGGATGTCAGAAGGCCTGCGCGTGCAACGATATCGTCCGCTGTTTTCAGTGTCTTTTTGTCGGGACCGTTTATTCCCGTATCAATGCTCAATACCGTTGCAACGGAAGCTGCTATTGCGAGAAGTCCGCCGGCAATGGCAACCGCAAAATACTCTGGACGTCTTTTAAACATCTCTTACTCGTCCCTCCCGGTTATCTTATCCAAGGTATATCCGTATGAAGGAACGAAATGATCCATGAAAAACGTTGCTTCAGGCATGTTCATCTCTCTGATGATCTTACCCGTGGAAACTTTAGCGGCAGAAAACTCTGCGTTGCCGCTGCTCTCTTCCCTTAAGCATTTGATATAAGCTGCGATCTTATCGGCAGCCTTAACAAGCTTATGTGTCAGCTTCTCTTCCTCAGTGGAAAACGAAGGAGCGAGAAGATCAAGATAGATGTCTCTCATTTCCTTATCGTCGGGCAGGAGCTCAACAAGGCTTGCAGCTGCTTCTGATTCAACTTCCTTATATGCTTTCGTGATCTCTTTGTTGCGGTACTTAATAGGCGTCGGGAGATCACCTGTTAAGATCTCCGTGCAGTCGTGATAGAGCGCGTATGCCTGGACCTTATAAGGGTCGAGCAAAATAGCGTCTTCATTATCCTTCACGAATTTGTTGTGAAGGATGGTTAAGCAGTGTGCGATTACCGCAACATCAAAACTGTGTTCTTTAATGTTCTCTGTTCTGCTGTTGCGCATCAGTGCCCATCTTTCGATGTACTGCATGCGGTCAAGCATCGCGAAAAAACCGAATTCTTCCTTATTATCCATATTTATCTCCATCAACTCTTATACATCTCGTTAAAGCAGCTTACCGCAAAGGAATCCGTCATTCCCGCAATGTAGTCCGATACATAGATCGGGAGCGGTGTGTCGATGCCAGCTTTATATTCCGGATGATTAGTTACAAATTCGGCAAACTTCCTGATCGATGACGACTTGGATACTTTTGCCTTCTCAAGATTCAGGACAGCCTGATAGAAAGCATCGAAAAGTCCTTCGAGCATTACATCGCAGTACTTCTCATATGTCTGTACTTTCTGCGCCCTGTAGATCTTGGATACATTCTCATTAAGTGTGTGCTCAAGCGCATCGCCTGCGTGATCGCTCATCATGATGCAGCCCTTGTCCATGCTGTTCTCGATAATGTCCTGAACAAGGAAATTGATTATCTCGGAATTAGAACTGCCTACGCCGTCAGCAACCGCAGGAACGTCAAACTCATTCGCGATAACGCCAGTTCTCAAAGCATCTTCGATATCTCTTCCGACATAAGCGATCTTATCAGCAAATCTGACAACACAACCTTCTAAAGTTGCCGGACCCTTACGGTCCTTCTTAGGGATCAGATACGAGAGATCTTCTTCTGTCTTATCCCTACAGGGTTCAAGTCTTCTCTCGGAATAGTATTCACCGCAGTGTGAGATGATTCCGTCCCTTACTTCAAAAGTGAGATTAAGACCGTCTTTGCCGTTCCTCTTTTCGAGGATGTTCAACACACGGAGTCCGTTGGATTCATGCTCAAAATAGAGCTTGCTGTCGATTTCTTTAAGTTTCTTGTTAAGTATTCTCTCACCGCTATGACCGAATGGAGTATGTCCGACATCGTGACCCAATGCGATAGCTCTGATGAGATCGGTGTTGAGGTTCAATGCGTTTCCGATGGTAGAAGCGATATAGTCTACGTAAATAACGTGCTCAAGTCTGGAACAGATGTGATCGTTCGCGGGATTGAAGAAGACCTGTGTCTTGTGCTTTAAGCGTCTGAAGGCCTGTGAATATATGATCCTTCCCATGTCGCGCTCGAAGCAGTTCCTGATGTCACCGTCATTTTCAGGTTCGACCCTGCCTTTTGATTCGCAGCACTTGGTCGCATTGACACTGAGGATCTTGTCTTTCTGATCCTGCAGCATCTTTATCTTGGCTCTTGTAGCCTCTGATATCTTATCCGACTTTCCGATACAGGCTATACTGTCGGCATAAAGATCCTGAAAGCTGAGATTATCTGTCATCAGTTATAGTCTCCTTTTAAAGCACATTATGTAATTATACTACATTACACACTACGCTTTCTTTAGTCCTGCGGCATTGGCAAGCATATTCTTGCGCATTCCGTCGAAATCGACCGTTATGAGGGCATCGCCTCCGACAGGTTCAGCCTTGAGTATGACTCCTTCGCCGAATCTGGGGTGGATGACATTCATGCCAACGACGATCTCATCGGGCTTAAGCTGTCCTTCGCGGGCGCCGGAAGGCTTCTCCTTCGTAAACTGCGACTTGATCGCGGAAGCGATCGACTTCTTGGATTTCTCCCTGTTGCTCTCTCCTTCCGGAACTTCCTTGGGAGTCTCTCTCTTGGAACCCATGAGGTAAAGGAGTTCGGGATTGATCTCTTTTATGAATCTTGAAGGCTGGTTGCAGTTGGTCTGACCGAAGAGCATTCTCTGTCTTGCAAGCACGATGAAAAGATTCTTCTTTGCCCTTGTGATCGCAACGTACATGAGTCTTCTCTCTTCTTCCGTATCCTCAACGCTCTGGACAGATCTGTAGCTCGGAAAAACGCCTTCTTCAAGACCTATTATGAATACGGCACCGAACTCAAGACCCTTGGCGCTGTGAATGGACATGAGCTTTACGTAGTCGTCATTATCATCGTAGTCATCGCCTTCGGTAAAGAGTGATGCATTCTCAAGATAAAGGCCGAGTATTCCTTCCGTGGTATCAGCCGTAGCTGTATCAAAGAAGAAGTCGTCATCGACTTCAACCGGGAAGCCGTCTCCATCGTCTATCTCAAGATTATCCATGTCAACGGGCTCGGCACGGTGCGCCTTGTCGTATTCCTTGGCTTCAGACAAAAGCTCTTTGAGGTTCTCGACTCTGTCGATGATGTCGCCCTTCTTCTCGCGCTGCTCTGTGATCTCTTCGATGATGCCGGATTCGTTCTCGACATAATCGACGAACTGCGCAAAATCCATCTCGTTTTCTTTGAGCCTATCTCTCATCGAATTGATAAGATCCGTGAACGCGCCGATCTTCGATGCTGACCTGACGAGCTCCGGATAATCCACAGCATGCATCGCACATTCGAACATACTGATATTGTCAGTAATGGCATACTGCCTGATCTTCTCGATGGTGGTATCGCCGATTCCTCTTTTGGGAACGTTGATTATTCTCTCGAATGCGATGTTATCTTTAGGATCGTTAATGAGCTTCAGATAAGCGAGAATGTCCTTGATCTCCTTACGGTCATAGAACCTCATTCCGCCGTAGACCCTGAAAGGAATGCCGAGATTATGAAGAGTCGTTTCTATGTTACGTGAAAGGGCGTTCATTCTGTAAAGCACTGCACAGTCTGAATACTTGAACTTGCCCTTATCGACCATCATCTTAATGGTCCTTCCGACAAAATCGGCTTCTCCGTTGCTCGTATCGGCATTCATTACGATGATCTTCTCACCCGCATCGCCCTCAGTCCTTAAGCGCTTGCTCTTACGCTTCGTGTTGTTTGCGATGACGCAGTTTGCCGCATCGAGGATGGTCTTGGTCGAACGGTAATTCTCTTCGAGCTTGATGACGCTCGCTCCCGGGAAATCCTTCTCGAATTTAAGGATGAGTCTTACGTCTGCGCCTCTGAAAGAATAGATGGACTGGTCGTCGTCACCTACGACGCAGATGTTGCCGTTGCCTGAAGCAAGCTGCATGACCGCGCGGTACTGCGGCATGTTCGTATCCTGATACTCATCGACCATGATATATCTGAACTTATTCCTGTAGAGCTCCCTTATGTCGGGATTGCTCTCCAAAAGCTTTACCATGTTGACGAGGATATCGTCAAAGTCCATGGCATTGTTGGCCAGGAGTTTTTCCTGGTATCTCTTATAGATCCTTGCAACGACACCAAGGAAATATTCCTTGCCTGCAAGGAGCGAATATTCTTCAACATCGATGAACTTGTTCTTGGCATTGGAGATCTCATTCTGGACCGACTTGGGCTTGAACTGGCTGTCAGCAATATCAAGTTCTTTCATCGCTTCCTTGACGAGCTTTAGTTGGTCATCGGTATCGATAATCGAAAAGTTCTTCGTATAGCCAAGAAGTTCGGCATGTCTTCTCAGGAGCCTCGCGAAAATGCTGTGGAACGTGCCGCACCAGATATACTTGGAACGCTCTCCTACAAGGCCTTCGATTCTCTGGCGCATTTCATTTGCAGCCTTGTTGGTAAATGTGATCGCAAGAATGGATGAAGGAGCAACGTTGTGTTTCCTCATCATGTAGGCAATGCGGTAAGTAATGACTCTGGTCTTACCCGAGCCGGCACCCGCAAGAATAAGCAGCGGGCCGTCAAGGTGTGTTACCGCCTGGCGCTGTTCATTGTTAAGCCCTACAAGGAGCTGGTCCGCATCCTGGTCAAAGGCCTCATCCGGGCTCTGACCATATATATTCTCGAGATCTCTGAAGAACTCGTCTGAATTGCTGAAATTCTCGTCTGACAAAGCAAATCTCTCCCTAAATAAATCGATTTAAGTGATTATATCAGTTATGCAGGATAATAATCTTCAAATAATGGGACAATTTTATTCATACCCGGACAAACAAGGCAATTAATAGTCACCCAAATATACCCAATTATCCGGATTATAAGGATCCCCGCCCATAAACTGATACCATGAGCCCGGATTAAAAGCATTACCATTGTTGTTATTTACATTCCAATCCTTTGTGCACAACACATTCTGGGGCCCGTTTTTAGGATCTGAATTAATGGGATTTCCGGTAAAAGGATTAACAGGATCATCGATTATGCCATTCATGGCTATTGCCGGAGTATCACCGTTAGTCATGTACTCATCACTTATCGAATATCCGGAAGCATTGAAGTCCTTGACCATAAGGAGCGGCATAAAGCGTTCCATATCTTCTCCACTGCAGAAAACATTAAACTGTCCGAGATTGCTTCCGTGATCGGCTACGATAATTATCCTGGTGTTGTCATATACGCCATTTTCACGCAGATAATCAAACCACTCACCCAGCTTAAGAAAAGCAGCCATAGTAACATGATAGTGCATGACCTGAATATCAGAATTCATATTCATTGTCCTGCCGTCGATCGTATATCTGGCAACCATATCGACATCATATTGAGTATTATCAACAACGCTGGCAGGGATATAATCCGGTTCCTGCAGGAGGCATTCTGAATGAGTAATGTCATTGCTCATCATAAAGAAATTGTTATCTGCACTGTCATCGATCACAGTAATGTCCGGCAGATTATCCAGAACTGCATAAGATTCAATAAAGTCCGTAGCATAACCCGTACTTCGCGAAAGACCGTCTAATGTCTGAATAACTGCAGCACCGGCCAAACCTTCAGAATCTCCATTGCTCGAATACGATTCGTTATAACGGCCTCCGTCATACAGTGTTTCCTGCAGTAATACCGGTGAGATCTTCATCAGAGAATAACAGAAGAAATTACGGTTGCGGATCTCCTGCATACGAAGCGACATATCAACAGATGACTGGTTTTCATCGCTGTCGAAAATACTGAATAAGCCATTCACGTTATAACAGTAGAAATCAGGGTATTCATCATAGATCGACAGATCCGGTATCCACTGATAACCTGCATAAGTAGGATTACATATGGTTACGTTATAACCGTTTTTATAAAACAGATCCGGCATTACCTTAAGTGCTTCATTGTGTTTGCTTTCCAGGCTTACATCGGTTCTTTTATTCATGTTCTCGGGAGTGTAATCATAACCGCCGTAAAGGGCCGGAGATCCTACATTCGTACATATTCCGTATGAAATAGTATTCGGATAGTATGTAAAGCCGTCAAACTCTTCTAATAATTCCGGCTTTTCATTGAATATATAAGGGACCTGTGTTCCCATGGCCCTGTCGAGCATCAGTACTACAACATTATGACCGTTCTTACTGAGAGGAATAACGGGTTCTTCTCCGCCCGGAACATAAAAATCATCATAACCTGCATAATACCCCATGATCTCTGCAATATTGCCGGCACCGAGTACGAAGACCGATAAGACGGCAACAAGAAGCACGGATTTTGTTATCTTAGACCATTTTGTATATATCAAACCGAGAATAATGCTCAATGCGATAACCGCCAGAGTATTTAAAACATATTCATTAATGGCAAATGTCGGATCGTTATCAAACTGCAATGCAGAGGAAAGGTTTCCGAGTTTTGTTCCAAACAGCATATAGTCCAATACTGATACTCCGCATATGATCCAAATAGCTTTGCAGAACACGGCTTTGGTGTTTTCACTCATAAAAAAATAGAATATTCCACCCCATAAGACCCAGCTGCCAAAGGATAAACACATAGCATTGACAATATAGAGAATGGGATTCGTTGATAAAACCGCATCAATGAATTCCATAGTTGAGTCATTAATAATCGCGGACGGAATCAGAAAACCGGTTATAAGAGACATTAAAACTGTTCCTGCAAAAAAACTTGCAGTATTCTTTTTGCAGGGGGCGGTTTTGAAATTGATCTTATCCTTGAGGACACTTGTTGCAAGCGGAACGAAAAGAAGAACAGCGCATAAGCAAATGACCAGTTTTTGTCTTAAATCAAAGTCACTGCGTATAACTGAGAAAACAAGAGTAATCACACCTGCAGCAGCAAAGATCGAATACAAGACCAGCTTTGGGTTTTTAGTCTTATAAACTATGTTCTTGGCCAGCGAGAATACATTATTCAAGAGCCAATAGAAAACCAAACCTGACGGAGAATGATATAGCAACACAAGGAATATTGCGGCTAATCCGTACACCTGGATCTTGGCCTTTAACGGATGTCCTTTTGTATAGATTATTCCTGATACGATATTGATCAGCGTCATAAGGATCGGCAGTACATTAACAGGGAAGTTTCCGATCATAAACATTGCATCTTCTTTGCCAAGATCAGCGATAAATCCGAATGGCATTCCCTGGAAGCTCTTCATGTTGGACAAGAGATTATATGCAGCTATAAAGAACGGGATCTGAAGCAGCAAAGAGAATGAGCTCTTGAGCGCATAGATCGGTTTGTAGTGATTTATACGGTAATATTCCTGAAGCATAAAGAAACGTTCATCGCCTTTGAAGGTGTGCTTGATCTGCTTGATTCTTGAAGCCATTCTGGCCTGGATATCACGTTCTTCCGCCTGCAGCTTGTCAGCGCGGTTATAAAGGGGCAAACAAAGAAGATTAACCGTGAGACTTAAGAAAACTACTGATACTCCGATATTTCCGGTCAGTTTATTGGCAATGGAAAATACGAACTCGAAAAAGAGTTCTATTGGTGAAATTATCAATGTGTACAGTAACGTCAGAAATGCCAAAAACTAATACTACCTTTCGAATAATTTCACCTCAATAATCCCCCGAATACACCCAACTGTCCTGGTCATGCGGATCTCCGCCCAAGAATGTATACCATGAACCAGGAAGAAAAGTATTTCCTTTATTGTATTGTGTATCCCAATAATCAGATATCAAGGCCGTTTGAGGACCATCCTTGCCATCAGAATTAATAGGGTTACCAGTAAATGGATTTACCGGATTATCAATTATGCCTGAAAATGCAATTGTAGGCACATCGGCATTAGTCATGAATTCTTCACTAACAGTAAATCCTGTTGAATTAAAGTCTTTTACCATCAGAAGTGGAAGCAAATATTCCATATCCTCTCCGTTGCAAGTTATATCAAACTGACCGAGAGCCCTCCCGTGGTCAGAAACAATTATAATGCGAGTATTGTTATAAACATCATTTTCCCGTAAATAGTCAAACCATTTACCAAGTTGAAGCATAGCCGCCATATTCACATGGTAATGCATCACCTGATACGGGGTTTCCATCTGCATTGTTATGCCGTCAATTGTATAACGGGAAACCATATCAACATCATAAGCTGTATTATCAACTACACTTGCAGGCACATAATCAGGTTCTTGCAATAGGCATTCAGAATGTGTTGTATCATTAGACATCATTAAGAATGTGTTATTTGAACTGTTTTCAATAGAAGTCATTCTTGAAAGGTTCATAAGTACAGGAAAGGATTCAATAAACTCAATTCTATATCCAGTACTTTTGGAAAGACCATCTAGTCGCTGTACTGGCGCAGAAACAGTAATATCACTCCCGTTTAACGTGTCCGAGTATGATTCATTATAATTTCCTCCATCGTAAACTGTTTCTTGTAAAATGACAGGAGAAATCTTCATAAGCGAGAAAAAGAAAAAATCACGATTGCGAATCTCATGTACACGCTGAGTCATGGCTAAAGAAGATTCAATATTATCATCAAAGATGCTGAACAAACCGTTAATATTGTAACAATTGAAATCCGGATAGTCGTCATAAATTGACAAATCCGGAATCCAGTTGTAACCGGCATACGGTGGATCAAAAATTGTGACCTCATAATCATTATCGCCAAAGATTACCGGCATTACTTTAAGTGCTTCATCCTGCTTGCTAACCAAACTCTCAGAGGATCTCTCGTTTATTTTTTCAGGCGTATATTCATAGCCGCCATACAAAGCGGGCGTTCCAAAACGAGTGTGAGAACCATATGAGATTGTATTAGGATAGTATGTAAATCCGTCAAACTGCTCAATGAGTTCCGGTTTTTCACTAAAAATATAAGGGATCTCTGTTCCCATAGCACGATCTAGCATCAGAACAACTACGTTTTTTCCGTTTTTGCTTAACGGAATGCTGGGAATCTCATCGGTTGAAACATAGCGTTCACTAAATCCGTCATAAGTTCCGCAAATGCCAAGCACATGATATATTCCAATCATGAACACTGACAATGCTGCAACAATAAGAACAAATTTGACATACTTGGTAAATTTCGAAAAGATCAATCCGAAAACTATAATAACTGCTACTACCACCAAAGTATTTAACAGATATTCGGATATTTTGAAATCCAGAGTCATATTGTACTGAAGAGTGGATGTCATCGTTCCAAGCTTCGTTCCAAACAGCATATAATCTAATACCGATACGCCGCAGATAATCCAAATAGCTTTGCAGAATACCGCTTTGGTTTTTTCGCTCATAAAGAAATAGAATACTCCGCCCCATAAGACCCAGCTGCCAAATGATAAAAGTGAGGAATTTAATAAGTAAATAACTGGGTGTCTCAAATCAGATGCTTCAATAAACTCAGTAGCAGAGGCATCAATAACGGTTGATGGAATCAGTAAACCTGTGACAAGAGCCATAAAGATTGCTCCTGCAAAGAATACACCAGAAGTATTTGTTGAAGCTTTAGGGACGGGTTGTTTTTTTCCCTTGAATAACGAATATACATAGGGTATACACAGTAATATACAGCCTGAAACCAAAAGAATTTTTTGTCTTGTATCAAGATTCTGCCTTATCATGGTTGTTACAAACATAACAGCGCCCACTGCTGCCAGGAGCATTTTGAAAACTTTTTTAGGCTCTTTCAGTTTGTAGAACATATTTTTCCCTAACGAGAACACATTGTTTAAAAGCCAATAGAAAACCAGACCTGACGGAGAATGATAAAGCAGAACAAGGAATATTGCGGCTAATCCGTAAACCTGGATCTTGGCCTTTAACGGATGTCCTTTTGTGTAGATTATTCCTGATACTATATTAATCAACGTCATAAGGATAGGAAGGATGTTTACTGGGAAAGAGCCAATCATGAATGTGGCATCTTCTTTTCCGAGATCCGATATGAAGCCGAATGACATTCCCTGAAGACTTTGCATTCCTGACAGGAGGTTATATGCCGCGATAAAGAAAGGTACCTGAAGCAGAAGGGATACGGAACTCTTAAGTGCATAGATCGGTTTATAGTGATTTATGCGGTAGTATTCCTGGAGCATGAAGAAACGCTCGTCGCCTTTGAAGGTGTGCTTGATCTGCTTGATCCTTGAAGCCATTTTGGCCTGAATATCACGCTCCTCAGCCTGAAGTTCATCCGCACGCTTGTAAAGCGGAAGGACTAGGAAGTTAACCGCCAGACTTAAGAATATGATCGATAAACCTTCATTGCCGATGATCTTGTTGGCAATGGTGAAAATGATCTCAAACAGCAGTTCAAGAGGAGATATTACAAGTGTGTAAAGTGCAGACAGAAAGCTCATTACTTTTTGCCGTTCTTTCTCTGCTTTTTGTTATTCTTTCCGCTCTTCTTTGAAGGCCGGGAAGCTTCTTCCTTAGCTTTCTTTGCGACAACTTCGTTGTATTCTTTCATGACGAAATCAACGCATCTCTTCGCGCCCTCTCCGATATGTGCCCATGTCTGTTCACGGGCCTTATCGCGGCCTTCTTTGAATGAGGAATCCTCAATGCATCTGTCGATGAGATTCTTGATGTCTCCGACATTTTCATCTGTAAGTTCGATGCCGAGTTCAGGAAGGATCGAAAATGTCCAGAGAGGTTCATCGATCCATGAAGCATCATAAGGATTAATGTCGAATTTTGCGTTGGTGTAGATGACGGGTTTATCGAATACGAGTGAGAAATCGAAGATTACACCGGAGAAATCAGATATAAGGATGTCTGATTCCATCAGGACATTGAAATTGTCATTATCCCTGTTCCATGTGACCTTGGTGTCATCATTATATTTGGACATGAGTCTGTCTATCATCTCTTTTTCAGATGAGAAAGACTGGGGATGAGGCCTGATGATGATCTTATATCCTGTAGATAAAAGCTTATCTATCAGCTGCTCGCCGAAGCGTGAGAGAAGGCCGCTCTCGCCCCATGAGGGCGCCAGGAGGACAGTCCTCTCATGAGCAGGAACCGCATCGGAATCATCGAATCTCTTCTTCATCTCATCCATGTACGGAATGCCGCAGAGAGCAATCTCTTTGGCAGGGAGATCACGTGCTTCTTCAAGTTGCCTTATCTGTCTTTCCTGATATTCTCCCGATACGATGATCGCATCATAATGATCGAGTCCGAACATGCGGTACAAAGTAATGTCATTGGCCATATGCGGAATGTGAATATAGCAGTCGACATTTCTTGAACGTTTCCACTGGAAAACATCAAGGCTCGGAGTCGTTGATATCACAACTGATGCATTAAGAAGATTGAGTTTTGAGAAAGCTTTGTTGCCTTCACCTATAAATTCGCATTTGACATATTCATACGTCTTCTCCATGGCCGGATCGTCCGGTGAACAGGTAAGATAAACGACCTTTTGTTTTCTTTTTTCAAACTCGTTCAGAAAAGGCTCAAAAACATTCCAATATCTTTTGTGATCAGTAAAAATGGCGATAGGGATCTTATTCTTATTTACGGCAGAAGCTTTGCTGGTGCTGGTACGGAATTTCATTTTCATGGCCAGTGAGCGGAACGCAAATACAACTACTCCGAAAAGACCGAATAGTATGGTAAACAGCATTCCTCCCGTACCGGGATCAATATATAAATCTTTAATATAAAGCATCAGAAGCGATAACTATCCAATCGTGAGCACTATTTGGCTTGCAGCCATCGACCTTGAAGAAATATTCTAATATTAAAACATTAAGACTTCAATAACTAAAGAAATTTCTATAATATTTTTTAAATAAGATTAGATATAATATTATCATGAATGAACACACCATCAGTAAGAACGGCTTCCTTTTGCTCTCAAAATACAGAACAGCAATTATGGGTTTTGCTGCCTTGTGGATATTGATTTTCCATGTTTGGGAGCCACTGATCCCCTACACTTCCAATCCTGTTCTCAATATTTTTGTTTATTTAGAGCACTTCAACAAGAGATTCGGATTTGCAGGTGTA
Organism: Oscillospiraceae bacterium; assembly: GCA_015069205.1. Taxonomy (GTDB): domain Bacteria; phylum Bacillota; class Clostridia; order Saccharofermentanales; family Saccharofermentanaceae; genus Saccharofermentans. Next base: position 236,222 of record SVIZ01000002.1, on the reverse strand, counting down.
GATATTTTTCTTTTGCTATCAGGCGCCGGTCTTACATATGCTATAAAAAAAGAATCTGTTCCGGTTTTCTATGCAAAACGTATGCGCAGAGTCTTGCCGCCTTATCTCTTGTTGGCTGTAATAAGAGCCATCTTTGAGAAATGGAGCATTCTTGATTTTATCCGTAATGTAAGCGGATATAATTTTTATACAGTACATATCTTTTCGTTTTTATGGTTTGTACCTGCCATTATCACTTTCTACCTCTTTTTCCCACTTTATTTCAAGCTGTTTTCCAAAGCAAAGAACAAGCTCCTTTTTACAGGCTGCGTTATTCTTATTTGGATGCTTTTAACATTTTTGGTGCGTAACATAATGCCTTACCATCTATTTGGATTCACCAACAGGATCCCCATATTTGTTGTGGGCATATACGTCGGATATGTTTCTCAAAATCATAAGGAAATAGTTTTCAGGAAATGGACTTATCTGCTGCTTCTGGCTGTTCTTTCAATTGGACTCTATCTCGCATATATTTACAATTACACTTCTTTCAAGATATTTGTTAACCAGGGCAATACTTTTTTACCTCCGTTTCTTATCGCAATAAGTCTTCCTTTTCTTCTTGCTAAGCTTCTGGATATCCTGGAAAACCGTGTTTTGACTTTGGAAAGAATACTCAATGTGACATTGAGTTTCTTTGGTGCTATATCATTGGAACTGTATTGCTTTCAGGATTGGTTTGAAAAATCAATACCTTACCTTCAATACTTTGGTTTTCCTGATATCGTAATAAACTTTTCGGTAATCCTGATTTCAATTGCTACTGCATGGGTGTGCAGCAAACTTACTAAATTCTTTTTACAGGAATTACCAGGGTTAATTAAAAACAGAAAAAAGAACGAAAAGGTCACATAAGCATATCTCATTTTTCTTTTGTAAAAAAAATAATTAGATATAATATCAGCATGAACGGAAAAGGTAACAGACAATTCAGACTGAGTGGCTCGCAAAGCATCCTCCTGGGATTCCTTGCGATGATCCTCGCAGGCACACTTCTTCTCATGCTCCCCATCTCCACCAGGACAGGGGAATGGACAAGCTTTACCAACGCATTCTTTACGGCAACATCGGCAAGCTGCGTTACAGGACTTGTACTCTATGATACAGCTTCACACTGGTCCATTTTCGGGCAGGTCGTAATACTTACCATGATTCAGATCGGCGGTATGGGCGTCGTTACCATGACAACCATCTTATCAAGGCTCATTGGCAAGAAGATCAGCCTTCAGGCAAGGACTACACTTCAGGAAGCGGTCTCCGCACCTAACCTCGGCGAGATCCTCAAATACACAAGATTCATCTGCATCGGAACGGTTATTTTCGAAGCTGCGGGAGCCGTCGCCATGTCACCGGTATTCATCAGCGAATATGGTATTCTCAAGGGAATCTGGGTTTCCGTTTTTTCTTCAATTTCGGCATTCTGTAATGCCGGCTTTGATCTTAATGGTTCTCATGGTGAATTCTCTTCAATGATGCCCTATGCAAATAATCCGGTTATCGTAATCACGCTTTTCTTCCTGATCTTAACGGGTGGTTTGGGATTCCTTACATGGCTCGACATCAGAAGACACGGATTAAAGTTCTCAAGATACAGTACACAGAGCAAGATAATCATCGTTATGGAGATATTCCTGATCGGTGTACCCATGATCTATTTGTTCTTCGGTGAATACGGCAGACTTCCTTTAGGTGACAGATTCCTGGCATCTCTCTTCCAGGCAATCACTCCGAGAACTGCAGGGTTCAATACAACAGACTACAACTCCTTCTCCGGCACAGGCATACTCCTTACAGACATCCTGATGCTCATAGGCGGTGCTCCGGGATCCACTGCAGGCGGAATGAAGATCACGACGATCGCCGTACTTTTCTTTACCATGGTCTCGGTATTCAAGCATGAGAAATCACCTGCTGTCTTCAAACGCAGGATCAAGTCCGAAGCAATCTATGGCGCCATTGCGGTATTCATGCTCGATATCATGATCACTCTCATCAGCGCCATGCTCATCTCAAAGATCGAACACATTTCGTTCATGAAAACATTATTCGAGAGTGCATCTGCCGTCGCTACCGTCGGTTTGACCATGGGAATAACTCCCGGTCTTTCAACAATATCCAAGTTCATTCTAATATTCTCTATGTATATGGGACGTGTGGGGGGCCTCACGCTTGTCTTTGCTGCAATAACCAGAAAATCGACAGGCAACAGGCAGTACCCGGCTGATAACATAGCGGTCGGTTGATCCGGCAGAAAGGAAACAACATGAAGAACATACTCGTAATCGGAATCGGACGTTTCGGCTATCATCTCATCGACCAGCTAAACAAAGCCGGCGACCAGATCCTCGCTGTTGATGCTTCCGAAGAGCGTCTGGAACCCGTACTGGGAATGGTCACAAGTTCACTTATCGGCGACGCTACAAACGAGACTTTCGTAAGATCATTAGGCGTCGAAAACTTTGACGTCTGCTTCGTTGCCATCGGTGACGATTTCCAAGCTTCACTTGAGACCACTTCAATGCTCAAGGAGTGCGGTGCAAAGTATGTCGTAGCAAGAGCAGCACGTTCAGTCCAGAAGAAATTTCTTCTTGCAAACGGTGCGGATTCAGTTGTCTTCCCTGAAAAACAGCTTGCAGAATGGGCGGCGATCCGCTGGTGTTCCGGAAAAGTCGTCGACTATCTTGATTATCCCGGTGACTTCTCAATTTTTGAGATCAAGGTGCCCAAGGAATGGATTGGCAAGAGCCTCGCTGAACTTGCAATCAGAAAAAAACTCCACCTCAACGTTTTATCGATCAAGAGAAACGGCGAAGTTGTACTGGAATTCCCTGCCGACTTCCTTTTCGAAGAAGGTGACACTGTAACGATCTTCGGTGCCGACAAGGATATCAGAAAAGGTCTCAATATTAATTATTGATCCTTTGCAAAAGCAGAAATCACCGGGGTGTCTCAGAAATGAGGCACCCCATTTTATTGCCTCTCCATAGCTGTTCAGCAACGCTATCCGTGAAAACACAAAGCGAATTACGGCTGCAAATAATAAGAGGGTACCCATTGGTACCCTCCTATCTGATATTTGTTATATCACCCGAATTATCTTACGAGACGCTCTGTTTCCTGAGCGATTGCAAGTTCCTCATTTGTAGGAATAACGCAAACTGTTACCTTTGATGTGGGCTTGGAAATGATTGCTTCCTTGCCGCGGAGACCGTTGTTAGCTTCGTCGTCGAACTCAACGCCCATGAACTCGAGGCCTTCACACATAGCCTTTCTCATGTGGTCTGTGTTCTCGCCGATACCTGCTGTGAATACGATAACGTCAACGCCTTCCATAGCTGCTGCATAAGAACCGATGATCTTCTTGCCCTGGTAAGCGAACATGTCGAGAGCGAGCTGAGCTCTGTCGTTGCCTTCCTTAGCTGCCTTCTCAAGATCTCTGAAGTCGGAAGAAACGCCTGAAACGCCCTGAACACCGCTCTTCTTGTTGAGGAGTGTATCCATCTCGTCAGGTGTGAGGTTCTCATTCTTCATGAGGAAAGGAACGATAGCAGGATCGATGTCACCTGTTCTCGTACCCATGCAGATACCTGCAAGAGGTGTAAGACCCATTGATGTATCCTGGCACTTGCCGTCCTTAACAGCTGCAAAAGAAGATCCGTTTCCGAGGTGGCATGTGATGATTTTAAGATCCTCATACTTCTTGCCGAGGAAATCAGCAACTCTGTGGCTTACATAACGGTGAGATGTACCATGGAAACCGTAACGGCGGATGTCATACTTCTCAGAGATCTCATAAGGGAGAGCATATGTGTAAGCCTTTGCGGGCATTGTCTGATGGAATGCTGTATCGAATACTGCAACCTGGGGTGTGCCTGCAGGAAGAACATCTTCGCATGCCTCAATACCGATGAGGTTTGCAGGATTGTGGAGAGGTCCCAAGGGGAAGCAATCTCTGATAACTTTCTTAACGTCGTCATTAACGATAACTGATTCGCTGTAGTACTTACCGCCGTGAAGGACTCTGTGACCTACTGCTGCGATCTCAGAAACGTCAGCGATAACGCCGTGATCCTTGTCAACGAGAGCGTCGAGGATCATTCTTACAGCAACCTTGTGGTCAGGCATGGGTTCTGTTGAAACGAACTCATCCTTGCCTGTGGGCTTGTATGTGAGCTTGCCGTCGATTCCGATTCTCTCGGCATTACCCTTAGCGAGGACATCACCTGTATCGATGTCGAAAAGCTGGAACTTAGCGGAAGAGCTTCCGCAGTTAATAACTAAAATCTTCATTAGACTGTTACTCCTGTCTTTAAAGTTTACGAATTATATCAGCCCTGTGCCTGAGCCTGAACTGCTGTGATAGCAACTGTTCCGACGATATCATCAGCGTTGCATCCTCTGGAGAGGTCGTTTACAGGGAGTGCAAGACCCTGGAGAACCGGTCCGTATGCAGGTGCCTTTGCAAGTCTCTGAACGAGCTTGTAACCGATGTTGCCTGCTTCGAGTGAAGGGAATACCAATGTGTTAGCGTGACCTGCAACCGGTGATCCGGGTGCCTTGAGCTGACCAACCTCTTCAACGAGAGCTGCGTCGAGCTGGAGCTCACCGTCAACTACGAGATCAGGATACTTTTCCTTAGCGATCTTAACGGCGTTGGAAACCTTATCAACGTCAGCGTGCTTTGCTGAACCGTATGAAGAATATGAGAGCATGGCAACCTTAGCAGGTGCGCCGATGAACTGCTCGAAAGACTCAGCGGAGAGCTTAGCGATCTCAGCAAGCTTTGCAGAATCTACGTCTGTGTTAACTGCGCAGTCAGCGAAAATGAAGAGACCATGCTCGCCGAGGTCGCAGCTGGGAACGTCCATAAGGAAGAAGCCGGATACTGAAGAGATGCCGGGCTTTGTCTTAAGGAGCTGGAGTGCAGGAAGAATAGTATTACCTGTTGAGTGGCATGCACCGGAAACAGCACCATCAGCATCGCCGCACTTGCACATGAGGCATGCATAGTACATATAGTCGGAGTTCATCTTCTCCTCAGCCTTCTCAGGTGTGATGCCCTTCTTCTGAGCGTCAGCGATAAGAGCGTTTGTCTCCTCCTCGGAAAGGCCCTTCTTCTCTGCCTTCTTCTTAGCTGCAGCTACCATGGTGTCTACACCGCGGAGCTCAACAAACTTATCGATATATTTCTGCTTGTTGGGATCGTTGAAAGGATCAACAAGTGTTGCGCCTGTAATGTCAAAACCTTCAGAATTCTTAGCGATCTCGTCGGGTGTACCGATGATGATGAGGTTAGCCATGTCTGCCTTAAGGATCTTCTCGGCAGCCTCGAATGTTCTCTTGTCCATGGACTCAGGAAGAACGATGGTCTTCTTGTCAGCTTTTGCTCTGGCCATGATGTCATCAATAAATGCCATATATATTAATCTCCTTTTGGAATTTTTAGTCGTCAAAAGTATACTCGTAAACCTATACTATTTCAAATAAGAAATATGGTATTTACGAGGTAGCGAGACGTGCGCTCAGATTCTCCCTTGCATAGAAGACATATCTGTCGTTTTCTTCCCTGAATATCATGTAAATGGCAGGGCTCGACGATTTGGTCGCAACCCTTTTGCCGAGTGTATCCGAGAGCTTGTTATAAAGGTCCGTATCGCCCTGATAGTAAGCGATCATGAGGCCGTCGGAATAAGCGCTCACCGCTTCTCTTCCGGAGTAATTGCCTGTCATGAGGACGAACTCCGTGTAGATCCTTCCGGTATTCATGACCTGTCCCTTGAACTCGGCATATGAGCTGCTGTCGAGCTCGCCGACTTCTGCAAGGTTCCTCATCGTCTTAACGTTCTGCGCGATGTCTATGGTTCCAGTGCTCTGACCGCTGTAAAGATAAGCACCGCAGTCCATGGCTCCTGCCGTAGCATATGCATAGAATGAATATCCCGCGCCGGTAAAACCGTTCTTTACCGCTTCGAGTGCCTTTTCGTAGGCGCCTGCAGCGATAAGGCCGTTGTTTTCGAGGTCACGTATCAATCTGAGATTGATGTTTGAAAGCAGCACGCCTTCGACCTCTTCGGATATCTCATTGTTCTCGACCTCAAGGCTGTCGGAGTCTCCTGTGAGGGTTCCGTAGAGCTGCTCCATCGATCCTTCGTCATCTTCATCATAGATGCTCGTATCTTCAAGGCTGACATAAAGTGATTCAACGTATTTAGCAACGGAAATCTTCTCCGTAACCACTTTTCCCTCGCTGTCGAAAAGATTGCCGACCATGGTCCTGATCTCTTTGTAATCGCCTTCGCTTCCGTATGAGACGTAGTATTCCATCATGGCATCAAGCCAGTCCATTGATGCTGATACGGAGACGACATCTTCCAGTCTTGCAGGATCGGAATAAACAAATGCCCGGTAAGTTCCGTCAGGAAGTCTGAAACGCTTCACGACCTCTTCCTTGAGGGCTACGGCATTTGCCCTGTCTCCCGCCCTTATGTAACACTTGAGGAGCAGCGCCTGATCTGACAGACCGTAGATTCCGGAGTTTTCAGCTTCCTGGGTAACGAGACGTCCTTCGATCGTATATGAAGTAGCTGCAAGGATTCCGTCACCGCCCTTTGCAACAATCAGCTTTTTGGTTCTTCCGAAAAGATAATCGCTTACGATATTGTTATCGGCAGCAAGGTGGCTGTATTCGTAACCGACATGAGTAGGAGAAGTGAGCTTGAGCTTTGTTCCTCCTCCGAACCGGCCGGTGTAAAACAGATAGAATATTGTCACGCCAAGAGCAAGTGCAATTATTATTGCTCCAGTTACGATCTTTCCTATGCCGACACCGGCTATCTCCTTGCGTTGCATAAACTCCGCCTTATGAAATATAATCTTTACAATCACAGATTATACCAAAAGCAGAGGATATACATAAATTGCGGGTCATAGGAATAATTGCGGAATTTAATCCATTCCATAACGGTCACGAATACCTGATCAGAAAGGCCCGTGAGATCGTAAATGATCCGAGGGCTATCGTTATGCCCGTCATGTCCGGCTTTTTCACACAGCGCGGTCTTCCTGCAATCTGTCCTCCTGCAGTACGTGCCAGACAGGCTCTTCTTTGCGGCGCAGATGTTGTTCTCGAACTCCCCTTCAGTTTTTCATGTGCACCTTCTTCGAGATTTGCGGAAGGCGCCGTTTCCGAACTGATCTCCACGGGTGTCGTAACCGACATCGCATTCGGCGTTGATACGGATAATACAGATATCCTTAAAGCTCTCGCGGATATGGATTTCGCAAATGATGAAGTTTTCAACACTAAGCTGAATGAATATATTTCCACTGGGATCAGTTTCCCCCAGGCAAGAGCTGCCGCCATAAAGGATCTGGCATCCCAAAAAGGTATCGGAGGCAATCTGGATCCGGTACTCTCAAGTCCCAATTCCATACTCGCTTTAGACTATCTGATGGCACTTAAAAAAATCGATAAGAAACACAGGATCAACGTGATCATGATAAGGCGCGAGGGCGAAGGCTACCACTCTTCTGACATCAGTGCGGACTTTGCGAGTGCGACATCTATCCGCAATGCGATCTCATCAGAGGCACCTCATTTCAGCCAGTCAGCCATCGCAGGCAAACTTAACGGACACATGCCTGACCGTTCGCTCGGCGTAATGCTGTCATCTGCATCTTCAGGAGTGTTCAGATATCCTGATTACGTTGGCTACATCAGGAATGCGATGCTTACGGCAAATGCTTCCGGGCTTAACAGTATCGCTTACATGAGCGACGACTTGTCAGGCTATATCAAAAACTTTGCATCCGATATCAGGCCGGACACCATACCTGATGACGATCACAACCTTAAGGTTTTCGAGAAAAAGATATCAACAAAGAGATATACGGTTTCCAGGATCCAGCGAGCTCTGGCAAGCCTGATGACAGGCCAGGACGGATCTTATCTTGAGATAAAGCGTCCTCCCTATATCAGAGTACTGGGTTTTAATTCCGAAGGTAAGTATTGTCTTAAGATAATGGGTAAATGCGCGAAGACCCCTGTTATCAACAGACCTTCCGACTGCCTGGAACTCCAGTCGGAGAATGAGGAACTAAAAAAGATCTTTGAGCTTGATATGAGAGCGGCTTCTCTCGGCTGGAAGCTTTACGGTAAAAACACCGCTTCAGAATGGGAATCGATCCCCGTAATAGTTAAATAGACGCAGAACAAAGCCGTCCGCCGGAAATTCCGACAGACGGCTCAATTATTCTCTTAGTTAGGTCAATTAAGCCTTGGCAGCGTTAGCAGCCTTAGCAAGTCTGGACTTTGTTCTGGAAGCTGCATTCTTGCTCATGTGGCCCTTAGCAGCAGCCTGGTCCAATGCCTTCTGTGTAGACTTGATTGTAGCATCAAGATTCTCGCCGTTAGCGATATCAGCCTTTGCCTTCTTAACAGTTGTGCGGATAGCACTCTTCTTGCTCTTATTGGCAGCAGCCTTCTTCTCGGAAACGCTTACACGCTTGATAGCTGATTTAATATTAGGCATCTTTTTTCTCCTTTTTAGAGTTATATCTTCAAATTACCGAAGAATTGTATCACGATATATTTTTATTAGCAAGTCTTTGTTGCTTCATAAAGCCCGATACTTGCGGCAATTGTAATATTTAAGCTGTCGATATTCGAAGTATGCTCAATTCTTATGGGCTGTCCTATCTTCTGAAATGACGGATCAAGTCCTGTCGCCTCATTGCCCATGATCAGCGAAAACGGCTTATTTATCGTGGTTTCCTGAAGTTTTGTGCTGCCGTCGAGCATAAACGGATAAAGGTTATTCGAAGGAAATCTCTGAACATAACAGGAAAACTCGTCGAAAACTTCGATCCTCACGCTTGCGCATGCCCCCATGGACGCCCTGATCGTCTTCGGATCAAAAGGATCTGCTGCAGTCTTTCCCACTATCGCAATATCCTTTACGCCAAAACCCAGGCAGCTCCTTACGATCGTGCCGAGGTTACCGCAGTTGGAAGGATTAACCAGGACCATGTGGTTGCCGTCGTTAAGCCTGGCCTTCTTTTTTTCGATAACGCAGATAACGAAGCAGTTATCCTTTTTTGAGAGGATGTTAAACGGCTTTTCTTCTATGGATACGGGAATATCGTTTCCACAGATGTCCTTTATCTTCTCAATAGTCTCTTCAGATCTGAATCCCGGATGAAGGATCATTCCTTTTACGGCATCACGGTTTTTGAGAAGATACTCCATAGCAACCGTCGCGCCAAGCCCGTATGTATGTATATTGTCGCTTTTATAGCTTGTAACTTTAATCAATTTGCATTCTCCCTATATCAATTCAACTATGTTAATATAATTTTATCTCAAATAAGTAAAGGAGCAATCTGTATGTCAGAAAATCAGAACGTCTCTGAGCAGCTTCCCTCTAACGCTAAGTTGTTCTCTATCCTCTCTTATGTAGGTATCCTTTGGCTCTTGGGTCTTTTGATCTCACCTGAAAAGACATCACCTTTCGTAAGAAGTCACGTTAATAACGGAATCATCATCTCCATCATGGAGTGCATTCCCTTCGTCGGTTGGGTTTGCGGCATTATCTGCGCTATTATGGGCATCATCGCTGCAGCTAAGACTCAGTACTTCACGATTCCTGTTATTGGCGACAAGATCAAGATCGTTAAGTAATAGCTTCGGTTAAGACAAAGTTTAAGGCCTGCATCATATGGTGCAGGTCTTTTATTTGCAGATAATAATCAAAACATATATAATTACCGTCGTCGGCATCGAGGTGTAGCGCAGTTGGTAGCGTACGTGCTTTGGGAGCATGGGGTCGCAGGTTCGAATCCTGTCACCTCGACCAGAACGAAAAACGATCGGCTTTATGACCGATCGTTTTTTATTCTATGTTACAGCTCCGACTTGATCCCTAATCGATCTGCATACACCGAATAATAGAATTCGTATAAATTCTTTTGTTCGCCTTCAATGATGGATTCCATCTTTTTATATGCCTCGATTGCTTCCTGTCTTTTGCCCTGATGAAGTTTATACTCGGCTTCGACAATATATCTGGTAATGAATCTGGCAGAGTCAGGTGAAGTATACGATGCAAGCTTATCAGCATACTCTCCTGCACGTTCGTAGTTTTCGATGAGCATGTAATAAGTATAGTAGATGTTATCTACGTACATATTAAACACTTCATACTTGTGATTCATTTCCATTATGGGCTTGGCGCGCTCTAAAAGATTTATGGCGCTGCCTTTATCATTTAAGCCGCGGCAGATTTCCATAAGGCTGCCATAGTAAGTCAAAGCAGACAACCCATGATCGATATAAATGGTGCTCTTACCGGTAAAGCTGTTTTCGTCGAGCAGCTTAATTAGCTCAAGTGACTTATCATACTTTCTCAATGCGTTATAGTAATCAACCGTAAGTAGAATAAATTCCCTGAGATATACCTGATCTATCTTCTCTCCGTTTTTATATGCATTTATCGCCTGATTGGAAAGCTCGAAAAACTTCTCCGTATAACCATTCGTAAATAGTTCTTTTCTAAACTCAGAATAGACCTTGCCGTAAGGCTTGTTCTTTTCTTTGCTTATCATGATCTTGAACACTACATAAGTTACCGGAAGCGCTGCCACCAGAACGACAGCAAACGCGATAAGAAGGTTGTATCCGAATAACCTGTGGAAGAACAATGCAATGGCAGCGCCGAATAATACAATAACCAGATACAAAAGTCCCATGACTTTCAATTTGACTGTTTTTTCCATGTTACTTTTCCTCTTTACTATTATCCCTTTAATATATTATCTGATCAGATAACGTCTCATCATAAAGTAAACGCATAACACCGAAATCACCGCAAATACTTTCTGACAGGTCTTAAGAACTGCAAGGCTGTTCTCGTTATCTGCTTCCAATGTTGCCTTTTTAAATCCGTACTTTGACATAAGCAAAATAATCAACGGCAGAACCGGCAGATAATATCTGCCCTGCAAACCTTCAACCCTCGGGCTTCCGGGATCTGTCCAGGATAAAAGCATGAGAGGCGTTAACACAACAGATGTCAAGATCGTACAGATAAAAATGATCTTATCCCGCTTATTGAGAACAATTTCATCCTTCTCGAAAACAGCAGCGATAAGTGCCGTTATCATGAGCGCTATGATCACTATATTATCGATAGTGAATTCTTCCCACGAGAGGAACGTTCCGCCAATATTAACAATGAGTTTGTCCGCATAATCAAGATATGAAGCAATAGACATATTGATATATTCCAGAGGGTGGGTTATTCCCCACATTGTCGAGAGTTTATCTGATCCTTCTGAACCGAACTGATATAGCTTTACTCTCGGAATCAACATATTAAACAAAACAAAAGCAAACAATGCCGTTGCTGCTAAAGCCAGGATCTTCTTAACAGATTTTTCTTTTTCTTTCTTATCCCAAAGAATAAATACCAAAATGAGAAGAAGGAGATATCCGCCTCCTTTTACTCCTCCGATAAGGAATCCCGGTATACAGGTCTCTATCATATTTCTTAAACTTGCGTCTTTACGCAAACGTAATACTGACGCGGTGAAATACATTGTCGAAACAATGACCAGTGCATCATAGGATATTGAATTGCTCATCACCAATGACATGGGTAGCAGACAAACTGCGGCGAAGACCATTTTACCTACTGGTGTTATCCTGACAGCACGGTAACAAACCACAATATAGAATGCCCACATAAATAAACGGGCAAGATACAACGCAGGAACAATTCCAAGATTAAGAAGTCTTCCTATAACCAAACCCAAAACCATGGGAAAATAACTTATAATCGTGTAGTATTCCATTTGTTCCAGCGGATCGGAAATAGGAACCATATTCGTACCTGAACCGGTTGAAGCAAAGAAATTATCATAAACTCCAAGCATGGAACGCATACAGGGATAACTGGGGGCAAAGTGCCAAACGTTTTTATAAAAGACATTATCTGCAGAACGCATCATCCATCCGTTATTTTCATTGCACCCTAAAAAATTATTGGAGATACGATATATCGCTTCGAAATGAGCGGTAGTATCCGATACGCTCCAAGGCTGGAACAACGCAAAATAGATCGCACCAAGAGGGATGGCGGTTAACAGGAACATAAACTCTGCTTTAACAGGTTTCTTGTGTGTGAAAATGAACACGAGATACAAATAAACAGAAACAGTCAACAGCATTACACAAGCCATTATCCTGCTCATCCATGTGAACTTAGACTGAATAACAAATAACTCTGTCTCACCTTCGGCGTTCTGAGTTGTTTCAAGTACGAGTGGCGTATCTGACGAAGTGTTGGTAACCTTTATGGAATAATGGCCGAGAGGGAATTCCCTAATACCGCAGCCTGCAGCAGTGATCATCATGGCATTCTTTCCTGATGAATATTCCTGAATGAACTCATCCGGAGCTAAATTGCGCTCAAGATAAATATATCCGGAATCTGAATTAACCAGCTCTACATTGATATTGTCGTAATCGCCTTGAACTAATGCAAAGTTCAATTTTCCTGCAGGTGAAAAAGTTATTTCAAATGGATACTCTATGCTCTCACCCGGTCCGGCTGTCACGCTGGTCCCTGTCTCCTCACTAATATCGGTTAAAACATCAAGTCTTGTTTTCGAGAGAAGATCAACAGATACAAATTCCAATATCAGAACGATGAGCAAAGATCCTATTACCGCTTTAGAGATCTTAATCTCCGCAATGCCGTTTTTCTTAACAACGAGAACAGATCCCGAGAGAGCAGCTAAAAGGAAAACCATGACTGCTGCAATCCTCATACCGTTGTTAACAAGAATAAGCTGATAACACAGTGTGCGGTCATGAATAACTGTTCCCGCCTGATTCAGACCGTCACCTGAACTGGAAGTGATCAGGGCGATTTTATCATCAGGGTTATCAGAATCATAAGTAATCTGAAAGCTGTATTGATGACCACTCTTTACATGAAAAGAACGACCGAATCTGAAATCATTATAAGAATTCTCTACAATATAAGAAGCTTCAATCGATTTCTCACAAACAGGAACTCCGTCATCACAAAGAACAATATTGATCGTGCCTGTATTTACTCTCCCGAACGTCATGAACACTATAGAAAGTCCACGGATCTCTTCTGCAGGTGTCTCAATCTTTTGCGTTACAGTCTCGCCAGGTCTTAAAACCAGCGCTTCGCCAATATCGAGCTTATTGGTTTTGTATTCAAAGGCCCTTCCCGATATCAGGATCCCACATGTGCAGATAAACGCAAAAAGCAAACAAAGTGCCGCATACTTTAAGAGTGTTTTATCTTTTTTCTCAACATTCTTAGGAACCATTAACTACCACCAATAAAGGGAAACAAATTACTGTCGATTATTCCGATGCCGTAATTATACTACGTTGTTTACATCTCGAAAAACTCGATCTTCTTCTGAGCCATCTCATCTACTCTTTCGATATATGTTAAAGCATCCTTAATGGTGGGACATCTCTCCACCCTGTGCTTATAGAGTTCACCTTCCTGCTTAAAGCATCTCTTGCTCATTCCGCCTGCACCAAAAGACAGCACGTCCCTGCAGTCGCTCATCATGGCAACATTATAGATGCTTCCCGTATCGCCTTTTGCAAAACCTGTATTCTCAAGTCCGTGACCTGTGTCTTTCTGGCGGTACATATAATAAGGTCTGTATCCTGCTTCCTGCAGCAGCCTATAACTCTCTGCTACACACGCATCTAATTCTCCCCTGCTCTTATCATAGTCCATTACTTTCTCGCGGCTCATGGCAGCTCTTCTCTTCTTATAAAGAGTGTGGACAGTAATGTTTGCAGGAGCAAGTTCGATCAGTCTCTTTGTCGAATTAACATGTTCTTCGGCATTCTCATACGGAAGCCCTGCAATAAGATCCATGTTGATCAGATCAAATCCCATATCACATGCCTGTCTATATACCCTGACAGTATCTTCTGCAGTATGTTTTCTTCCGAGTCTTAAAAGCGTCTCTGACTTCATCGTTTGAGGATTGATGCATATCCTGGTTATGCCGTGATCTCTCATGGCTTCAAGTTTTCCCTTAGTTATCGTATCAGGTCTTCCTGCTTCAACAGTCACTTCGCAATCAGGAGTGATCTTGAGATTTGAATAGATCGCATCAAGCAGCGCGGCAAATTCCCGCTCTTCGAAAACCGTAGGCGTACCTCCTCCGACATATAATGAAGAAAGCGTTCTGCCTATCGAAGGTGCCATCAGCTTTATCTCGCGCTCAAGAGCAGCTTCGTAATTTACGAGCCTGTCCATGTGACATGATATATCAGATGAAATGAATGAGCAGTATTCGCATCTTGAAGGACAGAAAGGCACTCCGACATAAACGCCCAGACTGTTCTCAGGCACTTTGGATAATAACCGCTGCTCTTCTCTTGAAGTCTCATATGCAAGCTTTGCCTTATCGGATCTTACAAAATACTTTGTCATGAGATCTTCGGCACTGTCTTCTTCCCATGCTACAAGTGTAGGTCTTATTCCGGTAAGACAACCCCACGGCATGTTTTTCGAAGTTATATCTGAAAGAGCCATGTAAAGAGATCTTCTTATCTCGCGGCCGGGCTCAAGCAATTCACCTTCAAATTCATAATCTCTGCCATTAAAATGAGTAACCGAGCGGCCGTCAGGAAAAAGCTCGTTAACAAGCGTTATGTCCGGACCTTCGGGAGCTACGACTTTGCTCTCTTCCTTGAGTTCTTCCGGGACACCGCAAAACATTCTGACCACGTCAGATACAAGATAAAACTTATCGTGACCTTTGAGTATTACTTCAAGCATCTTCTGCTCCTGCATAAGTCAGATAGAATCTTACATAGACACTGTCAGGTACATGGTAAGATTCCACACCTGACTCTCCGTTAGTTTTTAGGAATGTATCGTTTACCACATCACTTGCTTCAGTGATATCGATACCGAGGATTTCCTTGATCCTGTCTACTTCATTATCGATCTGTCTCCAATAGATATGTGAAGCTCTCATGTCCCTGTATACAGGAGTCATCTCGGAAGTAACGGGAAACTCAGGAACAACTTCGCCTGTTGCTTCAGCTATATCGTCGGCAACGTAATAAAGATTCCAGAATATCTCATAATATCCCGCATATCTGAAATCTGCTCTTGAAGCCGAACAGCATGCAAGGGTCGCCAGTGTATTACAATCCGTCTCGCTCGCATAGCCTTTTGCATGGCAGAGCTCGTGACATAATGTGATCGGGAATTCATTAATGCTCATGTAATCGGTATTAACGTTAACTTCAGCAAGGAAAGGATCGTACATCCCGACAATATGCGTATAGCTCCAATAGTGGCTCATCGACACGGGCTTTGCACGCACATAATTCTCACTGAGCGGAACATTATATTCCTCACTGAAAGCATCAAGAAGCGAGCATGCATACAAAGCCGAATTCTCAAAACTCTCGTCCATGTGGGCGACGCCGTTATAGTCTTCACCCAAGTGGCTCCTGGCTTCGATCATGCCCATATAAGCCCATTTAAGTGCAGCGCAGTAATCTTCGAAAGTCAGTTCTTCTTCCGTAAGTATCATTGCCTTTGTCACATGCGTTCTCTTGTAGTTGAACCCGTGCATTGCCTGAAAGATTATGGCACCGATAAGTATCAGTACGAAAAGGTTCCTGAATGATTTATAAAGATATGAGAGGGCACCGTGACTCATGAATCTCTTTACAAGGAATACGCACCATACCACAAGTCCGATAACAAACAGAGGTGCTAAGACAACAACAAAATTCTCCGTGAGCGAATAATGGAAAAACATATTGATGCTCTGCATCGGTTTGGAAAGATAAGGAAAGATATTCGTGCAATAGTAATCAGCAACATTTCGCGGAATAAACGCGTTGCAAAAAACTGCTGCTACACAAAGTACAGGTAATATAACGATCGCCGTTATCCTGAGCGCCGTTCTTTTTTTTCCCTTGTTCTGTATCTTCATCGCACGCCGTTGATCAACATGAAGATCAGGAATAAGATCGCATATACGAGCGGCTGATGAACAAGATAGATTATGAGTGAATGTCTTCCGATGAATTCTACAGGTCTTGCTATAGCCTTCATGACCTTTCCTCTTCCGGCAAACAAGGTCTTTTTATCCTTATAGCAGATCCTTCCTATGACGCATCCGATAAGGAATACTCCAAGCCAAGGGAAAAGCGGCATGTAATCTGCCATCCAGGGAGCTCCTGATATCTCAAATCCTATGGGAAGGAACAAAAGATTATCAGTACAATAATCCATATAACTGATATTACATCCACAGATAACGATATATAAACCAACAAGGCCCATTATCAGATTAACTGCATTAGCTTTTGCCTTCGTCTTCTTTTCAATGAAAGAAATGAGGGCGTAAAGAAATACGCCGCATGTAAGTACAGCAAGTACATTAAAGATAATGAGACACTCGATGCCGGCAAACTTCGTTATGAGGAATGTAACGAGAGACAGTACAAGAGACGCTCCGAGAAGCTTCAAGCCTCTCCTAACATTATTGCGTGACAACGTGCAGCAGATTCCTGATACACTGACAAACAAAACAACTATTATCGGATGAACAAAAGACCAGAACCAGTCTTTTTCGAGATACGAAAATATATCTGCCCCGAATTCATATCTGACGTCCCATGACATATGCATGAAGAGCATCATGATAAGAGCGATACCTCTTAAGAAATCGAGCTCCCAGGCACGGTCCTTTGCCATTGTTTTCTTAGCGCTCACTTATCGGCCTGCCCTTCTGCAAGACAGCTTCCGAGAGCCGTTGCAAATACGGCATCTTCAGGAATGATCATGTTAACTCCGTAGAGGTCTTCAAATGGCAGCAGATACTGCTGGCATTCCTTAAGATCTGTCAGCTGGCCGGTGAAAACAATGTCTTTCAGATTGCACTGTCTTGATGCCATGACGGCTACCGTACCGACAGCCTGATATACGAGATTGAATACTCCCGCCATCTTATCTTCTCTGGAAAGATCATCGGCAGCCTTACCGAAATTCGATGCCGTAACATTCATCGGAAGTCCTGTTACGCCATTCTTTGTAATATCGCCAATGGTAAGATCGCATTTTAAGATATCGCCTGAAGTTGCCATATCCGAGAGCTTAACCGCATCTGATGTTCCTGTCAGAGCCATTCCAAGACCGACAAGAGTTCCGCCGCCGACTCCGGAACCGATAATGTGTCTTACATTGTTCTTGGTTGCTTCAAGATAAGCCGTACCTGTTCCCATGCTTACTACAACGGCATGCTCTAATCCTGAAAGATAAAGACCACCAAGACCAGTGGCCTTGAACTCTTCAACAACAACCGTCTTTATTCCGAAAATAGGTGCCTGCGGATATCCCGAGCCTACACCAGTTATATTGATCTGCTCGATATCATTAACCGAAATGGAATGATCATTAATGAGTTTTCCTACTGCACCAAATGCAGATGTAACAGGATCTGCAGCTCTTACGATTTCTCTGGCAATGATCTTGCCGTCCTGCATGCCTACGATCTTAGTCGTACTTCCGCCAATATCCAAGCCTACTTTTATCTTCATTTCGAAACTTATCCTCTATTCTTACTTAACGAAAATGGGTGTTGCTTATCACAACACCCATTATAAAACACATTATTTGAATCTTGTACCGAAATTAACCCCAAACGAACTTGATTACATCCTTATAATCATTATCCAAAGCATTGCTACCAAGCTGGGCAACTTCATTAGTAGAAAAACCATATACATTTGTCAATGTTCCTTCGCTTAACTCATTTCCGGATACGGTTACACTTCTTCCACCTGCACCTGCTCTCTCTGCTCGTTCCATAAGACGGGGAACCCAGAAAGAACCATCGTATCTGCTAACAAAATCAGATTGATAATTATCCTTTATAAATACTCGATAATAAACAACCTCATTTGTAGCATCATACTTAAAGAACATGCTAATGCCCCATTTATTATCATCACTGGAATCATCTGAAGTCATAAAGTGGGGATTAAAAACTGGTTCAGTACTATTATCAGGCTTCTTTACTGTAAGTAAAGGAGTAGTTCCATTCAAACCCTTAGGATTAGCAATTGTCCACTCCCATGAATTGCCTGTAGCTGCATCAAGCTGAGTTGTTGCCAGGAATGAATTCTCAAAGCCACGGGCATACAACATAGCATAATCGGCAGACTCATCGATATTATATGTTGTAACAAACGAATTGGAAATCGAAGCACAAATACCAGCTATAACTCCACCAATAAGAACTATGATTGCTATAGCCAATACCATTTCAAGAAGTGAGAAACCAAATTTATTCTTATTGTGTCTACGCATATTAATTCTCCTTCAAAATACTCCTCTTATAGATACTGCCTATTAGCTTCCGGAGTGAATTGCATCCGGAACAACCTTATCAGCACCGGCAAGGTTATCAGAATTACCTGTCTTAATAACCCAATAGTATTCATCCGCATTTTTATCATACATTACGACGATCTTACCGGTATTACCACCATGTGTATCTGAACAGTATTCGGGATAATAAACAAATACCTTGTGGTTATCTGCATATGAATCATTAGTAGGTGTGTAATCAGTAGTACCGTATCTAACCTCATTAGGAACAGTCAAAGATAAATTGTTTTTAGCTTCAACGGCTACATAGAGTGATTCAAATGATGCTGATCTATCACCCGTATCAAACGAAAGTATATGCTTGTTAACTTTATTGATATAATTCTGGCCTGCTGCTTCTCTGCCATCATCACCAAGGTTCTCATAGTGATTCCATCTGGAAAGCGTATTCATGCAGGCTTTGTAGTTGCTTGCGCCCGACTTGCTATATACAGAAGTCTGGTATGAATATGCCATTGTTGTAATAAAACCATTTATCAACATGGTCGAAACTACAATAAGAATGAATACAGCAAGCAAAGTCTCGACAAGAGTAAAACCCTTACGGCTATTAGATTTCGAAATTTTTTTCATACCGTTTCACCTCAGAAATTATATTCAGACAGCTTTCTCTCACTGTCATTTATATTTGCACCCATTTTATCCGATGCATCGGCAACAGCTTTATTTGCTCTATTACCAGTGTCCAAGATCTCGTTGACATTTGTGAGAAGGGCTGCTGCAAGAATAACAATAATTCCTATGACTATAACCATCTCCACGAGCGTGAAACCGATTCTGATATTGGATTTCTTGTATATCCTGATCATAACAACCTCCGGGCCACGAATATTTATATTATTACTTATTGATATTATACGTTCTTATATTTAAAATTCAACTACTTAGTTAATATTTTGTTAAAAACTGTAACATTTTGTTAACAAATTCGTCGATATTATAAACTATTTCCTTTAAGGCAACAAGTCATTCCTCATTGTGAGTTCTTTTTTGTATCTTACCAGTTTGATCATTCACAGTTTAACCGGAAACAAAAAAAGCGGAGAACTAAGTTCTCCGCTTTAGTATTAGTCTTAAACTTAAGATTGATTAGACGAATACACCAGGTACCTGACCGTTAACGTCGTCAACAACCTTCTCAACAGCTGACTGATGCTCAGAAATAGACTTCTTAGCTGCATTTGCACCATTGAGGTACTTTGTGATACCGATGATGAGTACTGCTGCGAGGATAACGATGATAGCAATAACGAGTACCATTTCTACGAGGGTGAAACCCTTCTTTGACTTCTGAATCTTCTTCATTTTAGATTCCTCCTGTAAGTTTTTGAGTTTGTAGCCTTATTATACACACTCAGATTTTAATTGCAACACTTTTTTCAAATTTTTTCATTTTTTTGCCACAATTGTTATTGAGCGGCCGGTGCAGGTGAAACAGAAGGTGTCGGCTCAGCTTCTGCTTCAAAACCGATAAGCCTTACATAGCTGTCACCTGCAGCTTCCAACTGCTGTGCAAACAGAGCATTAGCCCAATATGCAGCAAACGGCTTAGCCTTTGTAGCATCAAGTTCACGATTCTGTACACCATACCAGAGGCTGTCCTTATTGTCGCATACATAAGGGAATCCAATGAAGCCACCCTTAGTATCAACGTTTGTATGTCCATTCCAGTATGTATAAGCTGCGTGGCTCTCATCAACAGAGATTCTGTTCTTGAGGCTTGTACCATAGAAGTTAATCGTTGCAGAAAGCACTAAAACACCATTGCTTTCTGTAACAGTAATATTGCTTACCTTGATGCAGTCAGGGTTTTCTGAATTGATCTTCTTAAGAGCTTTAAGGAATTCATCATATCCCTTTCTCTTAGCGTATTCACCCTGTCCCATCTGTTCACTCAACTGTGAAATTGTTTCCTCTACGGGCACAGTAGCCTTGCTGGTAAAGTCGGGATTAAGGTTGTACTGTGTGACAGTATATCCGTCTGTAGATGAATATGTAACAGAAACAGATGTGCAAACAAGTCCATCAGGAGATGTAGTTCCATCAGGATATGTTACTGCAGCCATACCTACATCAGCAGTTGATAAACTAATAAGGAAGGGACAGCCGGCATCTTCAAATGTCTTAAGGACATACTGACCAATGCACTCTGTTTCGAGCTTATCAATAAATGACAACTCGATCTCTGAACATGAAGCCTTAAGCATTTCAATTTCATTAGCCATGCTGGCATTGTTTTCTCTCAACTGGTCGAGATATGCTTTTCTTTCCTGAAGAGTCTGTAATTCAGCTTTGTATTCATCATATTTTTTATTTAATGTTCTGATTCCGAAGAAATAAGCCAGTACGACAATAATCAACAAGGTGACTACATACAAAAAGCCTTTTTCTCTAGCTGTAAGATTATTCATTTTTTATTACCTCCCTTTAGATTAGCCTTCAACCGGTGCGTCGGTAGCAACTACGGGTGAGTAATACAACTTAATATCGTTATTACCGCGTGCTGTGTCAACATACTGATTTGCTGCTACTATTGCATTGAAGCTTTCTTCATCAACCTGAACTCCGTCAACAAAGATTCTGGAAAGCTTGTATGTTATACCTGCGTAATTATATTCAGCAACTCCATCAATTGAGAAAGAATTACCTGCTCTGACATCGATTGTCTCAACACCGCCCAAAGCAGTAGCAGATTCAGCACCGTCTACGAAACGGGTTACAGACATATGAAGCGTTCCAACCAAGACGCCGGAAATAGTGAAACCATAATAATTGTTTATAGCTTCAACCGTATTGCCGGAAATAATCTCATCAATTCCAACTTCAGAAACCAAATCTACTCTTGAAACAGAAAGTGTAGGTCTTGATGCGAAAACTGATGTTTTCTGCAACATATTTACCATATCTACCATGCTGTAATAAGTAAACGAATAGCCATTCATTGTAAGCTGGGAATTTGTAATCTGGTAACTTGCAATATAAGAATCACTGGGAATGCACTTTGCAATTACATCGGGAAGATCTGTCGGAGCGGGATCAATGCGGTCAACAGTCTTACGCATCTGAGTAAGTGCATAGTAGTAATTCGTCATATCATTGAGCTGTTCTGTCAAAATTGCTGCATCCTGCTCGAGCGAAGCATACTCAGGACCTGCAAGAGTATTCTCAAGATCTCTGATCTGTCCCTTAATAATCGTGTTTCTGATAAAGAAAGCTACGATAAATGTGAGGACAACAAATACTACCAAAAAGCCGACTGCAACACCGTAGCCTAACATTCTTGCTGCTTTTGCTGCATTGGCTGTAAATTCAGCAAAGAAGTTTACGTCTTTCTTTGCCAATAATTTTTTGCTGATTCCATTAGCCTTAGCCATAAAGTTTACCCCTCCTTAATCGTGGCGGATCAAAGCGCCGCAACAATTTACGAACTTACCAAGCTCAAAATCCTTAGGACCACTTACAGTGCTGAGATTCTTAAGGATCTCTACCTGTGTTCCGAGCTGACGTGCAAGTTCTTTGTCAATTTTCTTGTAGCCTGCACCGGAACCATAAAGGAAGCAGGTGCTTATAGCATCAATGTGATACTTAGCGATTGAGAACTGTGCAGTACGGGATACCGCATCAACCAGGCTCTTAAAATATGCATTTACAGCACTCTGAAGAGCAGGTGTCTCTGCAACAGTCTCGTTCCATACATCGATATCTTCTACAGGCACGCCTGATTCAGCTTCTGAAGTTGTAATGTTAAGACGTCTTGCCAATGAAGACTGTTGGTTGCCGCTCTGAAGCTTCTTAACAGAATCAGCGACCTGTCTGATATTGGAGTGACCAAACTGAAGTCTTCTTGAAAGAACCGGAAAACCCTTGTCAAGAACTGTAACTGTAGTTGTCTTGCTAGAGAGCTCAATCAAGAGGATCGTTGACTGCTTGATGTTTACGTTACCATTGATGATACCCTGCTCGAAGAGCTTTCTTACTGCATTAGGGTTTACATCCAATGTAACAGGAGTGAGATCCATGTTCTTAAGAAATTCACGATAATCCTTGATAACGTCTGTAGGGATTGCTGTAGCTCTTACCTGGATCTTATCAGCGTTTGTCTCAGCATCCTTTGTTGTTCCGTAAACAAGATAATCGATTGACATATCTCTGTTGGAACCCTGACCTAAGATCTCGTACTTAACCATGTCCTTAAGCTGATCTTCCTTAACTACAGGAAGCTCAAGGTCTCTTGTATGAACGAACGCACCCTCTGTTGTGATGATGCAGCTCTTCATTCTGATATCAAGTCTCGCGATAGCATGCTTAAGTGCCATTACGATTCCGAATGAATCAGAGATAGCACCATCATTAACAGCATCGCCTTCAAGAGGGACAATACCCATTTTGTCTATAGAAATATTACCTGTCTTGGAATTGTAATTCCCGACAACTAATTTGAGATCTGAACTGGAGCAATCGATTACCAGTTCGTTTCCGCTCTTACCTAATGAAAAATCCATTTATTATTCTCCTTTCAATCTTTACGGGGATTACAAAAGCCACTGAGCCATTGTGAAGATAGGCATACCGATACCGCCTACAACTGTACCAACGATGATAGCCATGATGATGATCATTACAGGCTCAAGCGCTGATACCATCTTCTGTGTTGCAGCATCTGCCTCATCCTCAAAATAGTCTGCCGCTTTTTCAAGGATCGTATCCAATGTACCGGATTCCTCACCAATAGAAACCATTGCGTAGATCATAGGCGGAAATTCCGTAATATCTCTGATAGATCTCGATAAAGAAGTACCTTTTCTAATCTCAACACGGGCATCAGCAAGTTTTTTCTGTAAAACTACGTTGTCCAGAGACTTCTCGGTAATCTCTACAGCCTGAAGTACAGAAATACCTGACTTAAGGAGCGTAGCTACGGTTCTTGTAAATCTAGCTGATGCATTCATTCTTGTGGACTTTCCGACAACAGGCATCTTGAGCATTAATGTTGCCCACTGAACAGCACCCTTATCAGAACTTCTCCACAACTTAAATCCATATACAGCAAGACCGATTACGGCAATATAAATGTACCAATAGTGAACGATAGAATCAGAAAAATTCAAAAGGAATTTAGTAAGACCCGGTAATTCACCGCCGAGTTCTTTGATCGTGTCACCGATTTTAGGAACGAGGAATGTCAAGAGACCGACGCTGATTGCTAAAGTAAGAGCTGCAAGAATCTTCGGGTAGACCATCGCAGAAGAAATCTTGTTCTTGAGCTTTGCATCCTTAGCGAAGTGGTCAGCAAGTCTTTCCATAACTTCGTCAAGACGACCTGACTCCTCACCTGCAGCAATCATACTGATCATGATGTTCGGTATGATGCCTCTCTGTTCCGCGAAAGCCTCGGAAAGTGAACGACCGCTCTGCACGGACTCATAGATATCACCTATGCACTTCTTTGCTTTCTTTGATTCAAGCTGCTGATACAACATATCGAGAGATCTTACAACAGTAATACCTGCCGATAAAAGTGAAGCAAGCTGTCTGGAAATAATAACGAGGTCCTTTGTTTTGAGTTTGGGACTTCCGATCTCCATGTTGGCAAGGCCTTTTCCCTTATCCAAAGATAGGGATGCAATATACTTGCCATCTTGCTTAAGTTTTCTCGATGCTTCTCCGATGGTTGCAGCTTCTATGATGCCTTCAGACATTTTACCTTTGGAATCGATAATCTGATATCTGAAATTAGCCATCTGATATTTCCCTCCTTATTAAAAATCTCATTAATTACCCAAAGACTCAGGCAAACTCCAAATCACCAAACAACGGACTCTGGGTCTGTCCGGAATTGTTGATGAAGCGCTTAAGATCATCAGGGAATCTGCATCTCTGCAGAGCAGTATCTCTTGTGATCATATTTCGCTTAACAAGTTCTGCGAGATAGAAATCAAGAGGGCACATTCCAGTCTGAAGGCTGGTAGCGATAGCACTGTCTATCTGATACGTCTTACCTTCACGAATGTTATTCCTGATAGCGTCATTGGTAATCATGATTTCAAATGCAGCACATCTACCACCGCCGACTCTCTGAACGAGTGTCTGGCAGATAACTGCAACAAGAACAGTAGCGAGCTGAACTCTGATCTGATCCTGCTGGTGCGGAGGGTATACGTCGATGATACGGTTGACTGTATCTGCTGCTGATGACGTATGGAGTGTAGAAAGAACGAGGTGTCCCGTCTCGGCTGCTGTAATAGCAGTACTGATTGTATCGAGGTCACGCATCTCTCCGACGAGGATAATATCAGGGTCCTCACGAAGAGCAGCTCTGAGTGCGTTAGCGAATGAGAGTGTATCCTCATGAATCTCTCTCTGGTTGATCATTGCTTCACCATGCATATGGAGATACTCGATAGGTTCCTCCAATGTAAGGATATGGCACTTTTTGCTCATATTAACGTGACCGATCATTGCAGCAAGTGTAGTTGACTTACCGGAACCCGTAGGTCCTGTTACAAGGATGAGTCCACGAGGTCTCATAACCAATTCCTTAAATACGTTAGGCAGACCCAACTGCTCGCATGTAGGAATCTCATTTGTAATAGTTCTTGCAGCAAGTGCATAAGTACCACGCTGCTTGAAGACATTACATCTGAAACGGCTGTAGTTCTCAACAATGTAAGAGAAGTCGATCTCACCTCTCTCATTCAGATACTGCTGTCTTGACTTGTCAATCATTGACTTACAAAGATACTCGGTATCTGCAGCTGTAAGCGGCTGATTTCCCAACGGCATCAACATACCGTCTACACGAATCATCGGCGGCAATCCTACAGTAATATGGGTATCGGATGCCCCCATCTTTACCGATTCAGCCAAGATCGATTCAATCGATAAACTAAATCCTTCCACGTTAAAAAACCTCCTTATCAGTCAATCGTGTAAGCAACTCTGTTAAGTTCTGAAACCGTCGTAATTCCTTCGAGTACGAGGTCTCTTGCCGAATCCTGGAGCATCTGTGTTCCTTCTTCGACTGCAAGTACGCGCATTTCATCTTCACTTGCTCTCTTCTCAAGTAAAGTCTTCATCTTTCTTGTGATAGTTACAATCTCGTGAATAGCAATACGTCCCTTATATCCCTTTTCGTTGCATTCAATGCATCCCTTACCACGATATAACTTCTGACCGGCATCAAGTCTCAAATACTCCTTGTCATTCTCATCCGGATCGTAGGACTCTCTGCAGTTGGTGCAGATACGGCGGACAAGACGCTGAGAGATAACGCCGACCAAGGCTGATGAAACCATGTAAGGTTCGAGGCCCATATCGATAAGACGGTTAATTGAAGAAACAGCGTCGTTTGTATGGATAGTACTGAAAACCAAGTGTCCGGTGATTGCAGCTCTCATAGCAATCTCAGCAGTCTCACCGTCACGGATCTCACCGACGAGACAGATATCAGGGTCCTGACGCAAAACGGATCTAAGACCGCTGGCGAATGTCATACCAGCCTTTACATTAACCTGTACCTGGTTCAATCCGGGGATCCTAATTTCTACAGGGTCTTCAATTGTGATGATATTAACTTCATCTGTGTTCTTTTCTGAAAGAAGAGTGTAAAGAGTAGTTGTCTTACCTGAACCGGTAGGACCAGAAATAAGGATGATTCCCTGAGGAATCTTGATCATCCTGTCAATCATTTCATTGTTACGAGCGCTGATACCAAGATATGATCTGTTAAGATTTGCATCGTTCTTGGCAAGGATACGGATAACCGTCTTTTCACCGGTAACGCAAGGAAGAATGGATACACGCATGTCGACCGGCTCACCGTTGATTACCGTTGTGATACGGCCGTCCTGCGGGATGCGCTTCTCTGCAATGTTCATACCACCAAGGATCTTAATTCTTGTTGTAATGGCGTCTTTTGCGGAAATAGGGTTGCTCATAACTTCCTGCATGACACCATCGATACGGATACGGACTCTTACTCGGTCTTCAAGAGGCTCGATATGGATATCGGATGAGCCAGAACGGATCGCGTATTCGATCATGGAGTTAACGAGCTTAACAACAGGTGCACTGTTGACTGCTTCGGAGAGCTCGGAATTATCATCAAGGCTGTTCTCTTCAAAACTTGCACCAAGTTCCTCAGCTGCCTTGTTTGCACTTTCTTTACCATAATTTACTTTAATGGCATCGACGATTGAAGAATGCGTTGCAAGCATGAGGGATACCTGGTATCCGGTCTGGAACTGCAACTCATCTTCAATTGTGATATTCATCGGGTCATCAATAGCGACAACCAGATTATCATTATCAAAACCTATCGGGAATACAACATTTTCTTCGCAGAACTTTTGCGTAAGCAGTGCTGTAGCTTTGGGGTCTACATCAATACCTGCAAGATCAATAATCGGATAGTTATACTGGCTGGATACCGCTCTCAGAATGTCAAACTCTGACATCAAACCACTTTCAACGATAACCTCACCAAGACGCTTACCGGTCTCTTTCTGAACACTGAGTACTTCTGCAAGTTCGGTAGCATTTAGGAAGCCACTTTCGACCAGAATATCACCTAATCTCTTCATCGAACCCTCCCGACAATCCTATAAAAATTCACACTCAAGTTTTGCACACAAACAAACAGGCGCAATTCGCCCAAGCATAGATGTTAGAACTATACAACAGAATGAGGTAAATAACAAGTTAAAAAGACAATCTGCACAAAAAATATTTTTGACAATCATATGTCGGCGATATTACACGATTTAAACCGCTTCGCTATATTTCTATATCAGTTTAAAAACTGTATAATATTATGGTTTTATTATAATACGAAATTCAACTTGGAGGAACACCAATGTCAGGACATTCAAAATGGAGTAATATCCGCAGAAAGAAGGAAGCGTCTGATGCAGCAAAGGGCGCTGTTTTCACGAAATTTGCCAAAGAAATAGCAGTAGCAGTCAAGGCAGGCGGTCCTGATCCCAACAGTAATTCCAGGCTGAAAGTAGTTGTTGCCAAGGCTAAGGCTGCAAATATGCCTAACGACAACATCAACCGTGCTATCAAGAAAGCTGCAGAGGCAGGCGAAGGCGATGATTACGAGGAGATCACATACGAGGGTTATGGCCCCGCAGGTGTCGCCATCATGGTCAAGACCCTGACTAATAACCGCAACCGTACAGCAGCTGATCTCAGACACATTTTTGATAAAAACGGCGGAAATCTCGGTGTAGACGGTTCCGTCTCTTTCCTTTTCAACGAGAAGGGCACGATTCTCATCTCCAAAGAAGACTACGAGGATGAAGATCAGGTCATGGGTGATGCACTTGATTGCGGTGCTTCTGATTTTGACAGTGACGACGAATTCTACATCATCTCCACTTCCACTACTGACTACTATGATGTCAGAGATGCTCTCGAGGCCAAGAACTACGTTATCGCTGATTCAACTCTCGGTCCTGTTGCAATGACAACAGCTGAAGTAACCGATCCAGATGCCATCGCACAGCTCGAGAAGATGCTCGACATGATGGATGAGAACGAAGATATCCAGGAAGTGTTCCATAACTGGAACGGCTAAAGGACATTAAGTTTTGGACAACCGCGAAGAATCAAGACAGGAACATAATTCAGTTAAAAACGCTCCTGTAGCGCGAAAGACGCTCTTGTCTGAATTTCGCGGTACTCTAAAACGTTTTGACCGTTCGGGGACTTCAACGAATAATCCGAATTCTGATTATCTATCTCAGAGTATCGAACGAAGCATTGAGCTCGTTCTTTCCAACGAACAGTTAACACGTGAAGTCCTTTCCAATATAGCTGTAATCGCATTTGTAGGCCCGTCCGGTACGGGCAAAAGCACTCGTGCGATAAAAGTTGCCAGAGATAACAACATCCATTACATAATCGATGACGGACTGCTCATAAACGGAAGCCGTATCGTTGCAGGAACCTCTGCAAAAAAAGCTCCCACGAAGATGGAATCCGTAAGACAGGCAATCTTCGTTGATCCGACAAGGTCATCTGTTATGCGCCGTGCGTTGGTTGAGTCCATGCCGCGCGCACTGATGATCCTCGGAACTTCCGATTCGATGTTGGAAAAGATTACTACCAATCTCTGGCTTAACAAACCCTCCATGCTCATCAGGATTGAAGATGTCTCCACCGAAGAGGAGAGACGAATGGCCCGCAATACCCGTATGAATGAAGGTATGCATACCATTCCTGTTCCGAGCATGGAGATCAAACACGAATTCTCAGGTTACTTCTCGGATCCTTTCAGCAAACTCAGACAGAGGTTTGATCGTGAGCGTGGCGTTGCTCCGCTTGCACCGGATTCAGACAGAACAGTCGTAAGGCCTACCTTCTCTTCCCTGGGTTCATATTCAATATCTGATGAAGCTATTCTTGATCTCATCAAGATAGTTCTTAAAGATGTTCCGGGATTTGCCGAAGTAACTTCATTTAAAACAGAAAAGCAGACATTTGGCGTTATGATCAGTCTTGATCTGGCTCTCTACTATGGATACGATGCCCAGAAGGTGCTTGTTAAAGCACAGCAGCGTGTCGGAAGCGCAGTCGAGGAATTTACATCGATTACAATGAACAGCGTTAATGTTAGAGCAAGTCGCCTTATACATATGCCCAGGAATAAAGATTTGGAGGACTCCTGATGGAAAAAATATATATGATCCCTGTTAACGATGCCTACAATGAGCCATGCGGATGTCCCATATGCAGACTCCGTGACAAGGCTGAAACTAATTATCTTGAATACTATCTCGGACCTTCATTAATGGAGCCGGACACAAGAAAGATCACCAATAAGACCGGCTTCTGCCCTGTTCATATGGGAAAACTGAACCAGGCTGTTACTAACCGCTTGGGACTTGGTCTTGTCATGCATACTCATCTTAAAGATTTTCATGAAGAGCTTGATCCAAAGCTCAAAGCTTCTATTCCTGCTAAAGCAGGCTTACTCAAAGGAAGAAATTCAGATTATAAGCAGAAGTTCAACGCTGTAGCTGACCTCATAGAAAAAAGGATAGGCAGCTGTCCTATATGTGACAATCTCAATGAGGCAATGGGGCATTATATCGAGGTCATCTGCTGGATGTTTTCCCATGATCATGAGTTTAAGGATAAATTCATGAATGCAGAGTTCCATTGTCTTCCGCATACGGCTATGCTTCTCAGACAGGCAACAAAACTCTCGCAAAACGAAGCATCCGACTTTGTTGATGCTCTATACAATAACAATTCCAAAACTTTTGAGGCACTGATATCAGATGTGGAGTATTTTACTCTTAAATTTGATTACAGGAACACAGACAAACCCTGGGGTACCAGCAAAGACTCGATCCAGCGTTCGATGCGCTTCCTTTCTTCTGATGGGAGGGATTTTGATGTACAACAAACAAAAAAACAGTATTGAGTATTCTGAACCTGTAATTGAGCAGTATTCTGATAATGTTGTTTTAGAAGTAATGCCTCAGAAAAATGACGACGAAACATCTTCTAAATATGTTCTGATTAAGCACGACTACTATTCATCTGATTCAGATCACGGAAGAGAAATGCTTAAGTCTATTTTTAATGCTCTTGCTCATTCTGAGTTCAAGAGTCTCATCATCTATTTGGTCGACAAAGGCACTTTACTTTTGGACAATAACAATCCCTTATTCGACATCTTTCAGATGTTAATATCCAAATCCGAAATTGTTATTGCAGATGATGAAAGCATAACTAAGTATCAGATCAGTTGTGATCTGGATTCTAAGATTTCAATCCAGGCTTTCAGTTCTATAGCTGAAGATATTGTTTTCCTGCAAAACGTATTAACACTTGAATAATAAATGTCACCAGCTTAAGGTGGCATTTAAAAATTTGATTTTCCATTCCTTGCTTGTTTATTCAAATGATTCTCTGAAAACAAAAGGCCGGCTCATCGTGAGCCGGCCTGTATTGATTTGATTTTATGCACCTTCTCCTTCAGGTACAGGTTCTGAATCAAGTGTTCCGTAATAGTAGATGATATTAGAAACCTTATACTTGGTTACAGCAACTCTCTCATCGGGCTGAGTGTCTGTATTAGCAGGAGCAGGACAATAAGGCATACTATAAGTATCTGCCGTACCATTTGTAATTCTTCTGCCTTCAAGTCTTCCGTAAAGTCTGCAGTGAGCACCATTGGAAGCTGAATAGAAACCGGATGTCGAACTACTGCCATCATAAAGACCTACATAAGCTTCAACGATGTTGTCATTGCCGAATGTAATCTTATTATTCTTTACACCATAAATATACATATTCGGTCTTACGTTACCATCATATTTACTTGAATATGTGCACTTATCACCATTTTCCTGTTCCCATTCGATGTCCTCATAAGTAGTGCCGTGGTCATGAATATAACCACCTATTCCGGCTGCAGTAGTAAATCCTCTGTCAAGTGAAAGGAAACCAGCTGAACAAAGTGCTTTATCTCCAACCTGATAACTTGAATCTCCGGCAAGAACAAACTCAGCACCATCTTCCATAATAATGATGACAGGATACATTGTGTCACTAACATTATAAAGTGCGAAGCAGCAGCAGTTAAAATTAAATTCACCAGAACCAAAATAAAGCACATTCTGCTTTGAACCATTAATGGCAAATACATAGGGTTCGACGTTATTATTGTTGCTCATAGTTGTTCCGGCTGTAAAGTAATATGCACCACCATTTGCCAAATCAATGATCCTGTCTCCATCAGTATCATATGTATCCAAACTGCCGATATCAAAGGTTCTATCAGGATCGATAACCTTATTAGTGCCACTCATAATCTTACGATATGCAGGGTACTCAGCTGTTATAGGGTGAGCAATAATTTCCGTTTCTGCGGGTATCTCTGTTCCAGCAGCATAAATATTACCATCAGTATCATAGTTGTCATAATCAAATGTCTGAGCCGATGTAAGCTTTATCTTCTGACCATCAACATTGATCTCATTAAGAACCTGTGTTCTCGTATCTGTAGGGAACAGATTGTCAGTAGAATAATTATACTGTGAATATACAGCCATATAATTTGCAGCATCAGTCGGAAGCGTGCTTCCAGCATTTGTAACCGTGTATGGTTGTTCAACACCTGAACCATTTCCCCAAGAAGCAGATACATTTCCGGTAACACCTACAAAGTAGCAGCTATGAGGAACGGTTGTGCTTGTAATCATGCCCTTAATTTTTGCATTTTGGTCGTTAGATAAATCTTTATCATAGGCCTGAACTGTTCTGCCTTTAAAATAGAAGTTAGTACCTGATGCGAAACCATCCCAACCAGCATCATTCTTAAATTTGAAACCAGGATCACCTGATGTGCCGACAAAATAGATGTCACCATTGTACTGTGAGGCGCTGCTGTATGTACTCATGTATGCACCATCAAGGAGCACCATATCACCATTAAATACATTTCCACCACCGAATGTAGCTACAGCACCCTCTGCAAAAACCATAGTTGAATATACTACATTTGAAGATGCCTGCTCGTAGCCGGAACCTCTCAAGAGGATAGTATTATCTGTAATTCCTTCAGCTCTCTTAGCAGCAGAAGTCATGCCGACACCTTCTGTAAAACGGAGCTGCTCTGCTCCTACGTCTCCGGCAATATCGATCTGATTCTTGAAACGTCCGTTATTGGTGGAATGAGGATCCTCAACAACAAGAATGACTCTGACATTCTCAGTCTGATCACCGATAATAGTCGTAAAGTCAGCATATACTGTTGTCGTATCAGTAGTATCGGGATAATAAAGGTCCAAATATGTGCAGTTATCAGGTGCAGTGGACATACCCGGAACACCGTTTACAACCATCTTTATCTTCTTTGAATTATCAGTCTGACGGGTGGAGCACTCAGTAAGCATAGCATCCATCTGTTTATCTGTGATTTCCTGTGTCTGAAGTGCTTCCAGGAATGTCTCTGCAGCAGCCGAAACAGTAAGTCTAGCCTGACTGGACATTGTATTCTCATACAAACGTGATCTTGTAGCCTGAGTAAGCATCATAGCTGAAGCAATGAAGATCATTGCAAGAGCCAAAATGAGTACAACCAAAACAAGAATTGCACCCTGCTTGTTTCTCTTCGACTTGCTTAATCTTTTAATCATAAGAAGCACCTGCCTTGCGTTTAGTGTCTAAAGATATTTCTTTTATTATAGTACGGCGGGACTGAACCCGCACACTTTTCCCAATATGTTAAGCATATTTTAAGTCATACGAATTCAAATTTCAACAGAAAATTCGAATTTTGCTAACTTTTTTTACATAGTTTGTTAACATTTCGTTTACAAATTACGTTACATTTTCTTCAGTTTCAGTTTTTTCGACGGGCTTACCCTTCTCACCGTACTTGTCAAACTCCTCTTTTTTAGAGGCCACGAGCCAGTAATCGTTTTGAGTTGCAAAGCGCATTACAGATGCCGCATAATAATTCCCCGCCTTGTTTTTTTTCACTCTTGTCCGTGAGAACAGCTCGCCGTGCTCCCTGCACTCCAGAAGAGCATACTGGGATTTGCGGATCCGAAATGACGGGATCTTTACGGATAGCTTCTTTCCGCAAAGGGGACAATTCTTCATAAAATTCACAGATGTTGCAAAAGCGCTCGTGCCATCAAGACACTCAGGACCTACAAAGCTGAAATCAGACGGAACATCCGGGTCAATGGAAGAACTGGATATGGCTGATATTACAGCTGAGGGCTTATTATGTTTGAAAATCTCTTCAAATACGGCACCGGTATAATGTGCATCTGCCGTAGCGCTATGAAATATCTCATTCTTATCAATATTATAGAAATCAACAGCTGCTTCTACGCTGCGCTGAGTTCCCTGAAGGCCCGCAAAGAGCGAGAATATCGGCTGGAGATCAAGAAAGAACATGTTGAGCTTTGAATCCATTTCGAAGAATTCAAGATTCATCTTGAGCATGGAAGGGTCGGAACTGCCCCACCCTACCAGGATAGCGTCACCGCAGAATTCTCTGAATTGTGAATAAGCCTCCCGGAATGGGATGCCGTTTAAAAGATCTGCATTTTTCTTATGAGTGACCTTTTTTACATGATAGTGCAGCTTGGTGTACTTTACCGGAACGATATCGGTGGAGAATGAATCCTTGTAGATCAACTCACCATTGTCATAAACGTACTTTAAAGCGCCTATCTCTATGATCTCGCCGGTAAGCTTGCTGACATCAAACGGATACTCTTTGCCCGGCATCGGCTGGTTCCATTCCATGTCAAAAACTACAAATTCCGTGCCGTCTGTTATTTTCCTGCTAAGCATTGCTGTCGGTCCCTTCACCGGTTACTTTCTTCTTTTCATTATACATATGGGTAAGCGGAATTGCGATAAGGCAGGCAGCCGCAAAGACACTTACCAGTATTCCCGGGATGATGCCTGTATCTTTCCGCTCTACGGAAACTTCCATGAGACCGTTATTGTTACAAACGAAAACAGCTGCAAGCTTGCCGCAGTATTCGAACGTGTCACAGGTAATGCCGTCGACTCTGACTGTGGTGTCATCGTATGCATAAGGCAGGACAATGGTGCACATGCCGTCAACTTCAGAGACATCGATCATGAATCTGGAACCGCTTGCGGTACCGGACAGCGCTTTCATGGATTCAAGAGCTTCCTGGTTTAACTTGAAGATCGAGATCCTGCAGGCATCGTCGCCTTCTGAATCGATCATGAACTCAAGTGATACTTCATCGGATGTTTGGGCAATCTCAGTAAAGAAAGGACCGGTAAACGCCATTACCGAATCACCGCTGTCAGAAGAGAAACTTACAGATGCACCGTTAACTGCGTTACAGTATATGAACATTCTCTCTCCGTCTTCTATCTCGAAGGGACTGAAAGTCAGGGTGTTGCCGCCCTCTCTCAGCAAATATGTATTAGGTCCTTCCTGTCTTAATTCCTTCTTATCGGAAGGCTTGAGGAATATCTCATCAAAGAGCATGGTTCCGGAAATCCTTAACGATGAGTAGTTAATATCATCTAAAACCGTATCTCCGGCAACAAAATCGCTGAGGTCACCGGGGATGATCTGGTATTTGTCTCCGCCGTTTACGGCAGGAAGGTCAAAATCGCTGTCATAGATCAGTTTTTCAGAAGAACTGTCTCCGTAGCTCAATTTGAAATACTCATCAACAGCGTTTTTCTGAATCGTATTGTTGAAGTACATAAATGCCGTATTAATACCCACAAAAGTGAAGATTATGAAAAGAACGGCATATTTGCCCTTATCCGTGATCTTATCTTTGGCAAGTGCATATAAAATGCATCCTTCAACGATTATTCCAATGAATGTGCTAATAACGATCGGGCTTGCAAAAGAAGTGCCTGATGCGGAACTGCCGGACATGACAAGAAAGAACAGAGGAACGAGGCATGAGGCGATGAATTCGCCGCGTCCAAGGCTCTTAACATTCTTAAGTCCGATTGCCGCAATAAAGAAAAGTACTATCTCAAGACAGATAAACCTTGAAGAATTGAGGA
Source organism: Oscillospiraceae bacterium (assembly GCA_015069205.1). Classification (GTDB taxonomy): domain Bacteria; phylum Bacillota; class Clostridia; order Saccharofermentanales; family Saccharofermentanaceae; genus Saccharofermentans. The sequence continues at coordinate 201,144 of SVIZ01000002.1, read as the reverse complement.
GTGCTGAGGTTCCGAAAATGCTTACCGTCTCATTCACAAATGATGAACTGCAGATAATGTGGATCACGGCAGCAATAAGTGCTGAAGCGACCTTAAGCCTTACAGGGATCATCTCATTAAGTGCGAATGCCATTACGGCAACAAGCGTAAATATACCGACATAGAACAGAGGAGAATTATTAACATAAACGCTGCCTGAACGGAGAAGGAACGTGCCTCTGATCACCTCGAAAACAGTGTAGTTTACCTTAGCATTATTGAAGCTTTGTTCTATATCAACGCTTAATTTCATCGACATAAGGCCCGGAACCGCAAAAGCCGCAGACATGATGAGACCAGTAACTATTCCTCCCAAAAGCTTGAGCCAGGAAGTAATAGCCATCTTGAATGTACTGTAAAGGCTTATGCTCATAAGAAGAGCCAAAATGATTAAAAAAGGAATGCCAGTAATGAGTCCGTATCCGCCGGATGCTGCAACGCCAAATGACATAAGACATACGAGAACAAAAGATTTCCATGTTCTCTTTTGAAGATATGAATCAAAGGCCGACATTGTCATGGGTATCAAGAGTGCCATGTTCATAAGAGAAGCATGCTGGGCGGTCAGTACGATCTGTGATGAGAATGTATACATTACGCCGAGGAGAGCAGCGGGAAGTCTGGAGAGCCTGATGTGCGCGGTCATGAAGTAATACATGGCAGAGCAGCAAAGGCCGAATCTCAAATAATAACCGACCAGAAGGATCGTCCTGGCAGCTTTGGGAATAAGCAGGGCAAGGTAAAAAAACAGATCCAGATGAACGAATGTCAGAAGTCTCCACAGATCAGACGAAGCCTTTCCGGATGTGATGAGCTCAACATCTTCAACTGCAAGATCGATTCCGCGGAGAATATTGGCGCTCATTTCGCCGTTGCGCATGGAAAGACCCGTAGGCAGGATCTTTCCGGGTTCTGTCAGAAGTCCGATGTTATATGAAACAACTGCAATGATTACCGATGCAATAAAGCAGAATACTACGCCGTCATATGTTTTGAGCTTTCCTGCCGCAGCCTTAGTCATTACCGGCCTCCGGCTTTTCGGCATCGTCTTTCTGTTCTATAACTTCAGAAGGCGCTTCAGAAACATTGTCCTGTTCTATTTCTTCAGAAGAATCTTCAGTGGGAGCGTCATGCCCTATAACTTCCGAGACAGGCACTTCTTCGATTGCTGATCCCGGTGTCACAGAATCTTCTGCCGTAACGGCAGCTTCCAAAACCGTTTTATTCTTTTTGAGCTTTTCTGAAACAGCAGGAACGATGAAGAGCAAGGCAATGAAGAATACGGAGACCGCACTGATCAGTATACCTTCTTTGAAACCAGCAGGAGTATATTTGATAGTTACGTCGTGGCTGCCCTTCACGAGTTTTATTCCCATCAGGGCATCCTGGACGGAAACAATCTCAGCGGGCTTGCCATCTACGGTTGCAGTCCAGCCTTCAGCATAAGGTATCGACATGAACATAAGGCCGTCTTCCTTGACTTCGATATGTCCGGAGAGTGATGTGGAATCGTAAGACGATACTTCCAGCTGTTCATCAGCGAATGTCTGTACCATTTGGGCATACCCTGCCTGGTCAAGCTGATATCCGTATACGAAGATCGAAGAACCCGGATTATCGCTGTATTTAACGGTAAGTTCGATCGGTGAACCCTCATAAACACCGAGACAGATTATCTGATAGCTTCTGAGCTCAAACTTTAATGTTTTGCCATTATTGATTACCGTGGCATTGCCGCCCTTTTTGGAATTGACATAAACATAAACATCAGAACCGATGTCTGCTTCATCAACTGTGATACTGAATGAGTATCCGTCCTTATTAGCGGAACCCGCTGAACTGTAGACCAAAACATCGTCATGCTTATCCGTTGTGGAAAGGCTGCTTGAAGCAACAGTAGTAAGCGTTACGGGTTTATAAACGTCCGGTGCGCCCATGCTGTTGAGCCATCCGTTTGTCTTATCGAAAACATCAAGGTTCTTATCGTAATCAGGAGCATAGTCGATTACCGCCGTATCGGTCATGAATCCTACGCTCAAAGCATCAGGATTTGCCCAGGAAGTAATTATTCCGTCCTTGTACTCCTGCTCAAACAGAGCCGGAACACTCTGTCCCTTTTCAGTCTCGACCAGATTCCTGACACCGAGAACGGTGGCGGTAACACGTGTGAGACCGGCATTGCGCAGTCCGTTGATGCCGTTGTTGTGGAAACCGTAGTTTCTCATGTATTTAACGAAGCTCTCCCTGGTCGTGGAAGAGAAAATGGACAGGCCCTTAACATTATAAAGTGACTGGAGATCACATACGTTGTTCGGATAGATTTCAGAACGCTCGAAGTTCATGTGTCCTTCGGTTCCTTCCACTTCCTTTGCATAAGCTGAGACTTCCTGCCAGTTCTTGCCGTAAGCCGTATAACCCGTAAAGCCTTCGTGATAGCAGACAAGGCCTATCGTTGTCAGCGAAGCTGCAAACATTTCCACCATCATCGTAACCGTCAGAAGCGTCTCACAGAAGAATTCACTCTTGCCGGCTCTGATATTGCTTACGGTGTGAAGGGCGGCACCCTGGACAATAAGGAAAACAAGGGTCGATCCGATCTGGATGTAACCTTCATTGCCTGTGCCGAATTTCTCGAAAAGGATAAGGAATGCAGCCGAGCTAAGTATGGCACCGGTGATATATTTCGAACCAAGACTCCTGATGCGTCTGATCGTTAAGAATCCGATAAAAACGAGCAGGAAACTCATAAGGAACGATTCTCTGAAAGGGATCTGGTTCGGGAAATGGAATCCGTGCCATATGAAGTTAAGCGTACGGTTGGTAAAGCTTAAATACATTATGCCAAGAAGCGAACCGAATACGATCTTGTGCTTTAGCTTGATGCCTGTTCTTGAAGGAAGCAGGAAAAATAAAGGAAGCAGAAGAGCAATTACGAGCCCGCTGTATACATTGGCCATACCGTCTCTGATATTGGGGTTTGCGGATACCATCAGTCTTCCGAAGAAATCAAACAGATTATTCTGAAGAACATAATCCATCTTCAGTTCGTCGCCCGTGGCTGAGCAGTTCTTGAGGATCAGATATGTGGGAATCGATAAAACCGCTGAAGTGCCCGCAGCTATAAAGCTGGATGCGGCAAAACGCAGCGCGCTTCCGATAAATGTCTTGAAACAGAGCCTTCCGGGATCGCCCTTGGCTTTCTCGCGCGAATAAAGGCAGACGTAGTAGGCCGGCGCGAAAAGCACGAGGAATAGACAGAGGAAGTAGCCGGAATAGTAGTTGCTGATAATGGCTATGGCAAGAGTTACGGCATAAAGACCACACTTTTTCTCGAGAAGGAGTTTTCGAAGGCCAAGCATTATCAACGGGAGAAGTACGACGGCGTCACACCACATTATGTTCCAGAAAAATGATATGAACCATCCGCAAAGAGCGTAGGATGAGCTGAATACAACAGTGATGTTGTCTATCCTCTTGTTGTCATTGGCAGAGAGGAAAAGCACCATGAAGACCGAAGAAAGACCTGCACGGAGACATGTTATAAACTGAATGAATATGGGCATGGTCTTTGCGTTAAAGAAAACTGCAAAGATATTTAGGGGGCTTGCCGCGTAATTGGCATAAGCGGCATAGTATTCCTGGCCCAGACCGTCATTCCAGGTATAGAAAAGCGACTCTCCGGACAGGACTTTGTTCCTGAACGCCACAAGGAAAGGACAATATTGGTGATAAAGGTCGACCGTCAGCATCGTCCTGTCACCGAACGGGTAACAACCTGTTACCGCAAAAGCGGCTAGCACTGTAAGCGTAGGGAATAAAAATGCCAGAAGAAATTGGGGCCAATATTCCTTAAGCACACCCAAAGTGCCACTCTTTTCTCTCAGTATTGGACTATTTTTTCCCACATAATACCCCTGGTATTTATTATTCTTAGATTACAAACGTGTTAATAATAGCACACTTTACCTTATATGTTTCTTCTTTTATGGTAAAGTGTCTTTAACCTGTAACTAATCGAAGGGGAAATTTGATGAAGGGTAAAAACAGACAGAATAGAAATGACGATAAAAAAGCCCGTAAGCCGGTGGTTGACGAGAATGCTTTAACGACAGAGGTACTTGCTTCTTCAGAGAGCAATCCGACCAATGATTTCATGGACTCCCCGGTTGAAGAGCCCAAGAAGAGTGTCACATTAAACGATCTTGCGGAGATCGATCCGGAACTTCTCACCGGTAAGCCCGCTGATACAGCAATAGTTCCCGACCTGCCTTCCCTGCCCGAGAGCAAGAACAGCAAGGTCAAGGATGAACCCAAGGAAGAGGAGATCCCTACTGAGATCAACCTCGACAGGAACGAAGATGCACTTGAGCAGGGCAAGCACAGAAAAAATGCCGGTATCCTCTTTGTCCTTTTGGGAATCTTAATGGTAGCCGGAATCGCGATCCTTTCTTTTGCACTTGATACGGGCATGGATGAATCATTCAAGAGCCCTCTTACAATTAACGGAAGAGACATCTCAAGCGGCGAATTCAGCTTCATGTACCACTATGAACTCCTGAATGAAGGTGTCGACCTTTTCGCTGCGGACACGGAAAAAATGCTCTCATCTCCTTATCTTGACGATGAGAACTTCCAGACTTACAGAGATTACTTCAGATATGTAACTGCACAGGATCTTCAGAAGATCGAGATCCTCTACGACGATGCCACCGCCCAGGGATTTGTAATTGAGAAGGCTCACTATGACAGAGCCAATGCATACATCAACTGGCTCAAGGGTAAGGCTGATGAACTCGGCGTGCCTCTAGACACATACATCAAGGGTGTATTCGGAAGCCAGGTCGATGAGCAGATAATCATCAACACGCTCGCGAAAAAATACTTCACGGAAGACTACGCAGAGGGTGAGAAGCTCATCCAGCTCTCAGCTTCAGACGAGCAGGCCGAGCATGCATATAACCAGTCTAGAACGATCTATGACCTCGTAAGTTACAAGATCTTAAGGATCACCTACGAACAGAGAGACCAGGCATTTATCGATACGGCGAACCTCCATGCCGAGAAGATCATTGACGCAATGAACGGCGATCCTTCAAAGTTCGAGTCATGCGCTGCCAAGTACTTCTCAGGTGTTGCCGCAAACACGCTTTCACAGCCTGACTCCACGCTTATCGCAAACTGCCGTTTCGAGGACGTAACACACGTCGATTTCAGAAGATGGCTCTTTGACGAGACAAGACAAGTCGGCGATGCGACCATAATCCCTGACGAAGACGGCTTCCCCATCATTCTTGTATTCGTATCAAGAGACCGTATGTCAGAGCATCTCCGCAACTGCTACATCATCACTGCTAACCAGCAGCTGAACGAGAACATGCAGCCCGACATCGCCGCTACACAGGCATTGGGCCAGGAGATCTTCGACTACATCGAAGATGCCGACAGCTGCAATGAGGTAGAAAATCTTTATAACGACTATATTCTCGCCGGAGAACTCTCGATAGTTCACGACAGCCAGATATATCAGGCTAAATATACAGGGGCCATGGCTGAATGGATATTCTCGCCTGACCGTAAACTCGGTGATAAGACCATGATCGAGGTTAACGGAACATTCTACATAATCTACTTCATATCAGAATCGCCCAACCCCGAATGGTATGACAGGGTAAACAGTTTCCTCAGAATGAACAACTATCAGCAGTTCATCAGCGGAAAAGCTTCAGAATACGTTTGGGAATTCCATGAAGACGGATTGGCTCAGATAAAGGACGTACCGTAAGGTAAAGGGTTCATCCCCTTTATCTTATGCGCCCATCGAAAACTGCTGGACCAATACGACAACGATCGCGAAAACAAAAGTAAGGAGCATAGCTCCGATCAATATCCAAGCCATAACCTTGGTTCCGATTTTCTTATTGTTTCCGCTGCTCATATAATCAACATCCTTAAATATAGTTTGCGCTTAATCAGGGAAATCGGCACTGTCTGCTATCGTAAGTGACAGTGTCATTTCTTTGCCGTCACGCTCGACTACGACTTCTATTGTATCTCCGACCTTATGTGAATCGCGCACCTTAATAATATCACCGGTCTCTTTTATTTCAACACCGTCCATCGATATGAGTTTGTCTCCGAGTTTGAACCCGGCATTGTAAGCAGGTCCGTTCATTACTATCTCTTCAACGAAGATTCCGCCCTCAGCGCCATAATAAGAACCTTCAGGAACATATCTTACGGAAACACCGAGATAAGGGCGGTCTACCACCTTGCCGTAATTGATGATGTCTTCGATTACCTTTTTAACGGCATTGACGGGAATTGCAAATCCGACATTCTCGGATGTGGAAGTAATTATCTTGGAATTAGTGATGCCGACTACTTCGCCATATGAATTGATGAGCGGTCCGCCGCTGCTTCCCGGATTGACCGAAGCATCTGTCTGGATTACCTCAACACGGTATCCGTTGCGGTTGATCTCTCTTGAAGGCGCCGAGATTACTCCGACCGTAACGGAATCGTCCAAAGATCCCAGAGCATTTCCGATTACCACCGCAAGCTCACCTGCCTGAAGAAGATCGGAGTCGCCCATTTTGACACAGGGCAGCTTTTTGTCAGTATCCACCTTAAGGACCGCAATGTCTGTCTGCGTATCACTTCCGACGACCTCTGCCCTGACCGGAAGATCGTCGCCCGGCAGTACAACGGTTACATAATATGTGCTTACCGCCTCTTCAGCGAGAACGACAACATGCTTATTCGTAACGATATATCCGTCATCAGTGATAATGAATCCTGTACCTGATCCTATGACCGTCTCGGTATCGTTATCAACACCTATTACCTTCAGGGACACGGTAGCAGGACTTACCTGCTTTGCGATCTCCACGGTGGTCATCCTGGTCTTGTCAGCTGAAGGGACATAAGCTGCATCTTCCAGTGAGAACCATGGTTCGGGACGTGCTTCGGCAGGCTTATCTTCTGTTTCTTCAGGGATCTCACTTGTGGTCTCCGTGGTAGTCGAACCTGTTCTTGTATATGAGAGTATCCCTTCGCGGCCGCTGTTGAGCTTGAAGATATATACGGACTGGAAACCGGAGAACATTACGCATGCCAAAAGGATCACTGATAAGACGAATATCGTCAGACGGTAGCTTTTTTCCTTTGAGTTCTGAGGAATGCGCTCCTGTCTTTCGTTCATTTCCTTATTGTCGTTTTCCATGCGTGATCACGTCTCCCTTGTCCGTCAGGTGATATTCTACCCCTGACGTCTCACATATTTTGGGCGATTTTGGTCCAAATCGCAAGTCAGGAAACGGAAGCTTTCTCTCCCATCATGAGAAGGCTCTCTGAATTCCCAAGCACGAGCGCGCCTCCCGAAAGATCAAGGCACACCCTCTTTAGCTCGTCCCCGCTCTTTTCCGGAACTATGATATCAAAAGCAACATCCTGACCGTACTCTACATTTTCGAGAGTCCAGCCGGACTGGGAAGCCTTGCGCGAGAGCATCTCGAAAACCGGATAAGAACAGTTCTGTCTCCACTTTAGAGCCTGGATCAACGTAACCGGTTCCCCTGCTTCAAGAGCCGCTCTGCCGCTGTCGGTGTAAGCTCTCTTAAGTCCTCCCTTGCCGAGAAGAGTTCCTCCGAAATATCTGGTGACACAGATGAGCGAATCCGTAAAACCATTTGAAGTCAAAAGCTCTAATAAAGGCTGGCCTGCCGTACCCTGCGGCTCACCGTCGTCACTTGATTTCTGCCGGGACACTTCACCGCCCAGTACCCACGCATAGCAAAGATGCCTTGCATCAGGATACTTCTTGCGTTCTTCGGCAAGATAATTAGCGGCTTCTTCGGGTGATGTTATATGAAAGCTCTTTCCGATAAAGACCGACTTCTTGACTTCGATCTTTGAATCGCCGGTTTTGCTGAGAGTTACGCTTGGGCTCAATCCTTCATGCTCTCCCTGTACTTCTGATAAGCCATCATGAGGAGAGATTTATCCTGGCTGTATGTAATCTCATTAAGTGCAACGGCAACGCCGACGAACTTGCAGGTTACCGTTCCGGATTCGGGATCGGCTTTGCATTCCTCGCTGTCGGCCTTCATTACAAACCAGGAGATATTGTTATGTACAGGCTTTCTTCTTGATATCGAATAGTACTCGTAATTTGTCTTGCCGCAGGGTGCAATGACCTTGGCATCGACAGATGTCTCTATCTTTACACGCGTTTTGGCAAATTCAGACAAACTCAGATCGCTGTCCGTCTTAACGGAGCCTTTGGGGAAACCCCATTCCTCCTTATCGTTAGCGACAAGAAGCACCTTATCCCCTGTAAATACTATTCCGCCGGCACAATTACGAACTATCATTTCCAACCTGCTAAAAAGTCAATTATTTATAATCAGATTTTATCACAGGTTGATACTCTTTGCGCACGTGTCCCTTTTCCAATTGTTCTTTTGAAGACAGGTCTGTATAATTGTTCTATGCTTAATAATAGTAATTTAAATACTAATACTAATGATGCTGAGATCCAGAAACTCAAAATGATCATAACGATCCTTTTATCCGTTTCCGCACTTCTTGCAGTTATCCTTATCACTTTGGGCATAACCAAGATCATTAACTATGCAAGAACGGCAGAGACTTCAGACAGCACTCCCGTCTTTGCGACTCTCGTCTCAACTGAAGCTACTTTTACCGAACCTACCGTTTATCACTCTGAACTGCTTGAGGCTACTCCTCTTGCAGATTCTTACTGGCGTCCGCTCCCTGAGCTTCCCGAAGATCAGGTCAAGGTTCCCGATCATTTCGAAGTTAAGGGCTTATATATCGGTTCCGGTTCGGCACTCGACAAGGCAATTGAACTCTGCAACAACAGCGAGCTTAACACGATAGTAATCGATCTTAAGAACGAATACGGTCTTCCCTACATGTCCAAGGTCCCCACAGCCAACGAGATCGGCTATGTATGGGATGCATACGATCTTGATGCAGTCATCGAGAAGTGCCACGCCAACAACATCCGAGTCATCGGAAGAATCGTATCCTTCAATGACCAGGTCGCTGCCCAGCACTTCCCCGAAAGAGCAATCCAGGACGTTGACGGCAACGTTGTACAGTTCAGTAACGAAGGCAACAAGCCCTTCTTAAGTCCTTATTGTGTCGAAAACTGGGACTACCTCATTGAGATCGGCATCGAAGCCGCTGAGCACGGCGTTGACGAGATTCAGTTCGACTATGTGCGTTTCCCGGCAGGTCCCACCAAGAATAAGGTTAAGCCTTACTTCGGTGAAGAAGGCCAGTATCCCGAGAAGTCAGAAGCAGTAAACAGATTCCTTCAGGAAGCAAGGATCAGGATCCAGGATACTTATGGTGTTGCAGTATCTGCAGATATTTTCGGTATCGTATTAACATCTCCCAATGACGCCAAGATAATCGGACAGGACTTTGAGACACTCGGCATGACAGGCATCGACTCCTGCTGCCCGATGGTCTACCCTTCCCACTATGCATTGGGAACGATGCTGGGGGGACATGTTTTCGAATATCCTGACAAGCAGCCTTACCTTATGGTATACAGCGTGCTTCATGAATGCCAGGCTATCTACAAGCAGCCCGGATTTACGGCTGTGAGACCTTATCTTCAGGCATTTACGGCCTCTTACATCGGTAAGGGCAACTATATGGAATACGGCTACAGGGAGATCAATTCCCAGATCAAGGCTATCCACGATCTCGGAATTCAGGAATATATCCTCTGGGATCCTTCGTGCAGATATCCTTCAGGTTCATACGACGGCGATATGTCAGTCGAGACAGATTGAAACCTGCGGTTTCAAAGAATAAAATATTGAGGTTAATTTATTAAGAGGTGACAATATGCTTGACATTAAATTCTTACGCGCCAATCCGGACATCGTAAAACAAAACATCAAGAACAAGTTCCAGGATGAGAAACTCCCCCTGGTAGACAAGGTTATTGAACTTGATAAGGAATTCCGCGAGAGCAAGACCCGTGCGGAAGCTTTGAGAGCTAACCGCAACAAGGTAAGTAAGCAGATCGGCGCTCTCATGGGCCAGGGCAAGAAGGAAGAAGCTGAAGAGATCAAGAAGCAGGTCACAGACATGGCCGAAGAGCTTGAGGCTCTTACAGTCAAAGAGACTGAACTCGAAGAAGAGATCAGAAAGATCATGCTCGTTATCCCTAACATCATCGATCCTTCTGTTCCGATCGGCAAAGACGATTCAGAGAATGTTGAGATCGAGCGTTTCGGTGAGCCTTTCGTTCCTGACTTTGAAGTTCCCTACCATGTAGACATCATGGAAAAGCTTGACGGCATCGAGCTCGACCAGGCAAGAGAAACATCAGGAAACGGCTTCTATTACCTCAAGGGTGACATCGCAAGACTTCATTCCGCATGCCTTTCCTATGCACGTGACTTCATGATCGACCGCGGATTCACATACTACATTCCGCCTTACATGATCAGATCTTCCGTTGTTACCGGTGTTATGAGCTTTGCTGAAATGGAGAACATGATGTATAAGATCGAGGGCGAGGACCTCTACCTCATCGGTACTTCCGAGCACTCCATGATCGGTAAATTCATCGATACGATCACAGAAGAGGACCAACTCCCCCAGACACTCACATCCTACTCTCCCTGCTTCCGTAAGGAAGTCGGTGCTCACGGCATAGAAGAGCGTGGTGTTTACAGAATTCACCAGTTCGAAAAGCAGGAGATGATCGTTGTCTGCAAGCCTGAAGATTCCATGACATGGTACAACAAGCTCTGGCAGAACACTGTAGATTACTTCCGTTCACTCGACATTCCCGTAAGAACACTCGAGTGCTGCTCCGGCGACCTCGCTGACCTCAAGGTTAAGTCCTGCGACGTTGAAGCATGGTCCCCCAGACAAAAGAAGTATTTCGAAGTAGGTTCCTGCTCCAACCTGGGCGATGCTCAGGCTAGACGTCTTAAGATCAGGATCAGAGGTCCTGAGGGTACATATCTTGCCCACACTCTTAACAATACATGCGTTGCTCCTCCGAGAATGCTGATAGCTTTCCTCGAGAACAACCTCAACGAAGACGGCTCCATCAGGATCCCTGAGGCATTAAGAACTTACATGGGCGGCAAGTCCGTTATCGAAGTTAAAAAATAATCTATAATTACGTTGTAATTCAGGAGGCTGTCTTCAATGGCAGCCTCTTTTGCTCTGTGCAAAAAGGACACGTTTTCACCCTCATATCGTGTCCGAAAACAGCAGAAGTAAATATATACAACAAAAAAGAGGTCGCCTCATATGAGACAACCTCTTGAATCACCGTTAAAGTTTGAGTCTTACGCTCTTTCAACCTTGCCTGAACGAAGACAACGTGTGCAAACGTTCATTGACTTGGGGGTGCCGTCAACAACAACCTTAACTCTGTGTACGTTAGCCTGCTGCGTAGTAAGCGCGCGTCTTGAAATCTGTGAACGCGTGATTCTAATCTTTCTGCCGAAGAACATGTCCTTCTCGCAAACTTCACACTTAGCCATGCAAACACCTCCTGTTAGAATTCAAATGCCTATGAATAATACCACAACCTATTTGAGTATGCAACATTATTTTCAAGACTTTTTAGGCTCTTTTCAGTTTGTAACTTTAGCGCTGAAAATACGCCTTATTGTTATTATTCTTTCACATATTTCATCGCCCGATTTAAAGTTGCGTAATCGTACCGTAGTCCTTGCAGGAGACAGCATGAAAAGCGTGCCTGTATCGGTACAGACGGCCATTTCATATATCTCTGTATCGCCCGGTTTCTTGGGGCTCGACAGGAATACTATGTCGCCCGGAAGTATCTGGTCTATTCGTATCTGGCCAGTAACCGCGTCGGGTTCAGGGATGACCTCTATACCCGCCTGCGCCTGTCCTTCCATGGTCCTGGGAATATCAATACCGTTGATCTCGGCACTGACGTATACGGCACCATTTATGGATGCGCCGTCTATGGACATGCCGTTTTCAATGTATCTCGCATTAACAAATGTAAGGACCGAGCTGACGAAATATCGGCTTGATACCTCTTCCGTATCGCCTCTTGTTGAGAGTTCGATGACGCCTGATGAACCGATCCATCCGGAATCACCGCCCGGAAGGGCTACCTGGTAAACGCCTTCTCTCTTAATATCCGCATAAAGCACGGTGTTCATCATGACCTTCTTGATCAGGGTACCGTTGCTTGCGTGAGTCATTATGTTTTTCGAGGGATCAGATACGATGAGCTTATACTGGTGGATATCAGGCTCAACGGAATCCATGTCTTCAAGAAGGCTTGAAGCCTTTACGTATCCTATAAGTCCGTCCATTGTCTGGATCTTGCAGTAGCCGTTCTCACTGTCGCTGATGTAACGCACCGGCTCGTTATAAAGCACTTCGGCGATCCTTGTGGAATCAGGCTTCGGTGTCTTCATTAGGGCAACGGTACTGTCGATAACGACCCTGTAATCAGGTTCATCGTATTCAAGATTGATAACAGGCTCAACGAAAAGTTCGATGTTCGTTCCTCGGAACAAGTCAGGCAATACTCTCGGGAGAATATAGAAAATGCCCGTAAGGAGCAAAATAAATGCAGAGAATGCGATCGCAAGGCCCAGAAGCTTTCTCTTTCTGGCTCCGCCAAGCGTAGCCTGCTTTTCCGAGAGGCCCCATTTATCCTGCATGTCTTCGGCACTGCCGTACTGTTCCTTGCCCTCATCCATGTCTGCAAGAAAAGGCAGCTTAACGGGCCGCTCGAGGTGTCTTATCGTCTTGGGCGCAACCTCCTCGCCTACTACCTGCTTGGGCTTCTTGCGCTCGAAGATCTTAAAGATACTGTTGCTGCCTTCTTCCTGTTTATCGCGCCTCTTCATATTTACTTCTCCAATAACATCACGCAATAAGCAGCGGCAACTCCGCCGTCATGTGACAGGCTTATCGAAATGGAACTCATTCCCAGTTCATTCGCATGCTTAAGAGCACCGCCGGAAAGTCTTATGCCGGGTGTGCCTCTCTCATCTTTAATTACTTCTATATCGTGCATTCCGACACCTTCGCTCATAAGACCGGTGCCAAGAGCCTTGCCGACAGCTTCTTTGGCGGCAAACCTTGCGGCGTAACGCTCGGCCTTTTTATCCGCATTATTAGCTGACTCACAATACTTTATCTCGTCTTCGGTAAAGCACTTATTTATAAATGGCGCATTTCCGTCATTTACTTTCTTTAAGATCCTGGAGATATCCACGATATCGATTCCGCAGCGCACGTCCATCTTTGGGATCATTACCTGCCTTCTTTAGATATCAGCCTGGCTGAGGACAACTTGCCGCTGATCCTCATGTCGCACTTGTTTACAAGTTCTGTCTTCGGGAACGGCGTAACAAGCACCGTAGGGAGCTTGGATGCAGCCCTGATCTCAAGGATGCTGTTCAGTATCGAACCGATGTTATTAGTCATTGTTACCGAATCGGCAAAATCATCAAGCACGAGGAAATCGATCCTCTTGATGTCATCTAATGTATCCGTACCGATAACGGCCAGATCTTCACACTTGCCGTAATATGCGCTCTTGCCGAGGTTTATGGCAGTCTTGCATACGCATACGGAAAGGAAAGTTTTGCCTGACTGGGGGGCTGCGGAATAGATCCACAAGGAAGATTTCTCATCGCTCTCTGAAAGTCCAAGAAGGACCTTAAGTAGTTCATTCTTAATCTTCTTTCTGCCCAAAGCATCACCAAGATAATCATCTCTGTAATTCTTCATCTTATATGAAGTGAAATCAGCCATGCCACTGTTCTCATAACATGTCTCGAGCTCTCTTTTCCTGCATGAACATACCTTGAGCGTGCCGTCGGAACCCTTTGTAAAGCCCGTGTCACCGCACTTGTCGCAGATGTTCTTTATAACATCGAACTCGGGATCGATGTTATTTCTGAGGATTATCTTATCGCGCTTAGCCTGAAGCTCTTCTTCAGCTATGTCGAATCTCTTTATGAGGCGCTCGTCCTTATCGATTACGGCGATAAATCTGTTGTTGCGCACATTAAGGATCTGGTCGTCTATATCCTTAAGTTCCGGGCATGCCTTATATACGCGCCTGATATTCTCTTCGCGGTTAATCTCTCTGGATGCTGCAACTTCTGTCAGACTCTCACTGATCAATTCTTTAATTGTCTTCATCTGCATCTCCAAACATATCAAGGATATCGTCAGGAATATCGTCGTCGTTATTTGCCTCTTCGGGAACTTTGGCTACCGGAGCTTCTGTTGCCGCTGCACTTGCAATGCCGGCTTCCTCACCGGTGCGCCATACGGAACCTGATTTTGCCTTCCTTCTGGTGGCATTGCGCTTGTTCTCTTTGTGCTCTTCCTCGCTGAATCTGGCAGCATCTTCAGCAGTCTTTACTCCCTGGTCATGCCACTTCTTAAGAGTCTCTCCTACATGTACCAAAGCAAGATTGCTTCTGTATTCATTCTCTTTAAAAGCAAGGTTTACAAGCTCTTCCGTGACATCGAGTTCTTCAACCCAGCTTGTAACGCGGTCGATATCAAGGCCGTTAAGTCTCTTTCTCAAAAGACTGCCGCAGAGTTTAATGATCTTCTTGGTTCTCTTGTTGATCTCCAATTGCTTCTCAAGACTCTTGATATCCGTATAGCCCTTGTCATACCAGTCACGCGCCATCTTCTCCATCTGCTGCAAAGACCTGTGGATGGACTGCTCGTAACCCTCTTCGAAAAGCTTATAGCACACTCTCGAATCGAATTTGTAATCGTTGAGACACTTATCTATAAGTCTGTAGAAAATATAAGGAAGCTCGCCCTGATAGAACGTTGATGAGATGGAATCTGCGAGGATCTTTCTGTCCTTCTCGTTGCTCATGAGCCCCGTAAGTTCAGGATCTTTGCCGCGTGCGATGGCGCTGGAGATATAATCGCCGATCTCTCTGGCCTTTATATCTTCGAATGCATACGTCTTATCTTTGCGGTTGATAAGGCTTGCTGCCATGAGTTCTGCAAGAGCCGGCGCGATGTCTTCTTCGCGTATGATCTTAAGCTCCTTAATGTCCTTTTCGTCAAAGCCTTCCTTCTTGTCAGTCATGTTAAGCCACAGATACACGAGCAAAGCGTTTTTGCTCAGTTCCTGTGCGTATCTGACGAGGAAAATGTCAGGCAGAAGACTGTCATTAATAAGCAGTTTGGAATAATCTTCCATACCCTTGTTACTCTTCATTCCAAATAAGAACTCTCTTCCTTAAATTGCTTTGCTAATTATAGCATGGATTATGTACACGATTGGGTACAGTTTGGGGCAAACTTTCCCGTTATAAGGACAAAAGAGGCTGCCCCTGATGGGACAGCCCCGATTTCGATTTGTTAGATCTAAAGCTTAAGGATTAAGCCTCGTTAGCCTTCTTAACGTAAGAAGCATAACGATCTCTTGAATCCTGATAGCATCTCTGGAAGAGACCGTCAACAACCTCAGCATCATACTTCTTGTAGAGTGAGTTATAACGAACCTCAGCCTTGAGGAATTCAAAGAAGTCTGCTGTAGGCTCCTTGGAATCGAGTGTGAAAGGATTCTTACCTTCTGCAGCGAGAGAAGGATTGAATCTGAAGAGGTGCCAGTAACCGCACTCAACAGCCTGCTTCTCTCTGTTCTGAGCTACCTTAAGGCCGCCCTTGATACCGTGGTTGATACAAGGAGCATAGCAGATAACGAGGGAAGGTCCATGGTAAGCTTCTGCTTCTGTGAATGCCTTGATGAGCTGGTTCTTGTCAGATCCCATAGCAACCTGAGCAACGTAAACGTAGCCGTAGCTCATAGCCATCATACCGAGATCCTTCTTCTTAACGTGCTTACCGCCTGCAGCGAACTGAGCAACAGCACCTTGAGGTGTGGACTTGGAAGCCTGTCCGCCTGTGTTGGAGTAAACCTCTGTATCGAGTACAAGAACGTTAACATCTTCACCTGTAGCGAGAACGTGGTCGAGTCCGCCGTAACCGATATCGTAAGCCCATCCGTCACCACCGATGATCCACTGTGATCTCTTCATGAAGAAGTCCTCATACTCGAGAGCCTTCTTAGCAGAATCAGAACCTTCAGCCTTGAGAGCCTCAGCGAGCTTCTCTGCGATCTCACGTGTGTTCTCAGCAGAATTGAATCCGTCGAGCCAAGCCTGAGCTGCAGCCTTGAAATCATCAGAAGATGTAGAAGCTACTGTCTCTTCAACGAGCATCTTAGCTCTTGATCTGAGCTGCTTGTAACCGAGATACATACCGAGACCGTGCTCAGCGTTATCTTCGAAGAGTGAGTTGCCCCATGCAGGACCGAAACCTCTGTAGTTTGTTGTGTAAGGCATAGAAGGAGCAGAACCACCCCAGATTGAAGAACAACCTGTAGCATTGGAGATCTGCATTCTGTCACCGAAGAGCTGTGTGAGGAGCTTAGCATAAGGTGTCTCACCGCAGCCTGCACATGCGCCGGAGAACTCGAGGAGCGGCTGCTCGAACTGAGAACCCTTAACATTAGCCTTAGCCATCGGGTTATCCTTGTGAGAGAGAGCAATACAGTAATCCCAGTTCTCAGCTTCCTTAAGGTTGTCCTTAAGAGGAGCCATAACGATTGCCTTCTCCTTAGCGATACATGTCTCAACGCAGACACCGCAAGAGAGACAGTCCATAGCGGAAACCTGGATTCTGAACTTGTAGTTGTCGTAAGGCTTCATGCCTGCCTTTGTCTCGAAAGGTGCATTTGCAGCCTCTTCCTCTGTGAGGAGGAAAGGACGGATAGCAGCGTGAGGGCAAACGATGGAGCACTGGTTACACTGAATACACTTAGCAGCATCCCATACAGGAATATCTACTGCTGTACCACGCTTCTCGTAAGCTGCTGTACCCTGAGGGAATGTACCGTCTTCCATACCTACGAATGTAGATACAGGGAGAGAGTTACCTTCCTGTCTGTTCATTACGTTAACAACCTTCTCGATGAACTCAGGAACAGCCTTCTTCTCAACCGGCTTATCCTCAGCTGTCTTCCAGGAATCAGGAATGTCAACTGCAACAACTGCATCAACACCTGCGTCGATAGCAGCATAGTTCATCTGAACGATATCGTCACCCTTCTTACCATAAGACTTGAGAGCTGCCTTCTTCATGTAGTCAACAGCCTGGTCAACAGGAAGGATGCCTGAAAGCTTGAAGAATGCAGACTGGCAGATTGTGTTGATTCTTCCGCCGAGACCGATCTCCTTAGCCTTAGCAACAGCATCGATTGTGTAGAACTTGATGTTGTTGTTAGCGATATATCTCTTCATAGAGCCGGGGAGTCTCTCCTCAAGCTCTTCTCTTGTCCACTGTGTGTTGAGGAGGAATGTTCCACCCGGCTTGAGTGTTGAGAGCATATCGTACTCATAAACATAAGACTGGTTGTGGCAAGCTACGAAGTCAGCCTTGTTGATGAGGTATGTAGAACGGATAGGTGTGTCACCGAATCTCAAGTCAGAGATCGTGATACCGCCGGACTTCTTAGAGTCATAAGAGAAGTAAGCCTGAGCGTACTTGTCTGTGTGGTCACCGATGATCTTGATGGAGTTCTTGTTAGCACCAACTGTACCGTCTGCGCCGAGACCCCAGAATCTAGCCTGAACAACGCCTTCACCTGCAACTTCGATGGACTCGGAGCAATCAAGTGAAAGGAATGTAACGTCATCATCGATACCGATCGTGAATCTTTCCTTAGGCTGATCCTTCTTGAGTTCCTTGAATACTGCGAGAACGCACTCAGGTGTTGTGTCCTTAGAACCCATACCATAACGGCCGCCGATGAGCTTAGGAGCATTCTTGCCAACATAAGCTGCAGCAACGTCGAGGAAGAGAGGCTCTGCATAAGAACCGGGTTCCTTTGTTCTGTCGAGAACTGCGATAGCCTTAACAGTTGAAGGGATTGCCTCGAGGAGCTTCTCAGCTGAGAAAGGACGATAGAGGTGAACCTTAACGAGACCAACCTTCTCACCGTGAGCGTTGAGGAAGTCGATAACTTCTTCAGCTGTCTCGCAGACAGAACCCATAGCGATGATTACGCGGTCAGCATCAGCTGCACCATAGTAATTGAAGAGCTTGTAGTCTGTGCCACGGATCTCGTTGATCTTATCCATGTAGTACTGAACCTGATCAGGTACTGCAAGATAGAAGGGGTTGGAAGCTTCTCTGCCCTGGAAGTAGATATCAGGGTTCTGAGCTGTACCACGGAGTGTCGGGTGGTTAGGTGAAAGTGATCTCTTACGGAATTCCTTGATTGCATCGTAGTCAACCAATGATCCGAGTGTATCGTAATCGATAACCTCGATCTTCTGGATCTCGTGTGATGTACGGAAACCATCGAAGAAGTGGAGGAAAGGAACTCTTGTCTTGATTGAAGCAAGGTGAGCTACTGCAGCGAGGTCTGCAACTTCCTGAACGGAGTTGGAGCAGAGCATTGCGAAACCTGTCTGACGGCAAGCATATACGTCTGCGTGGTCACCGAAGATGTTGAGCGCATGAGCAGCAAGAGCTCTTGCGGAAACATGGAATACGCAAGGGAGCAACTCACCTGCGATCTTGTACATGTTAGGAATCATCAAAAGGAGACCCTGTGATGCGGTGTAAGTTGTGGTTAAAGCACCTGTAGCGAGTGAGCCGTGAACAGCACCTGCAGCGCCTCCCTCAGACTCCATCTCGACGATGTTAACCGTCTGTCCGAAAATATTCTTTCTGCCCTGCTGAGCCCATTGGTCTGTGTGGTCAGCCATCGGCGATGACGGTGTAATAGGGTAAATTGCAGCGTTCTCAGTAAATGCATACGAAGTATACGCAGCAGCCTCGTTACCGTCCATGGTTTTCTTTGTCAGTTCTGCCATAAACATGATCTCCTTTGGAATTTCTTGTCGCAGGTAAATCTACGCATAGAAGTACCTACTATAAATAACTGAATAATTATAAACCCTTTCGAAATATATTTGGGGCATAAATGAGACAAATTTACAGTTTATTTTTTATAAATATAGTTATTTAGGAAATTATTGGGTGTGGAGAAAATCTTACCTGCCCGTCAGCGGTTTACTTACTGAAAATGAGTTTTTGATTTTTGGTAAGTAAAATATGTGCTTCCCCGGTGTTGCTTTTCAGGGTTTTACTTACCAAAAATGCATTTTTGGATTCTGGTAAGTAAAAATAGCCATTCTGTCGCCATGATCTTTGCTTTTTTACTTACCAAATCAGGATTTTTCAAATCTGGTAAGTAAATTGAGTGCCTTTAGAAACACATATACCCGATTTTTACTTACTGAAATGCAGCTTTCGGATCCCAGTAAATAAAATTGCTCACGTATCGAAAAAGGAATGCCTCATTGAGACATTCCCTGAATCGTTTATGTTATTGTTCCAGATTACGGAGTCTCTGCTCCATCGCCTTCGGGAGATTCCTGTTGAGGTTCCGGCTGAGTTTCTGTTGGTGTTTCCGTCGGCTGTTCCTGTGAAGGTTCCGTTGGAGCTTCCGTCGTTGTCGGTTCCGGTGTAGTTTCAGGCGGTTCCGTTGGTGCTTGTGTGGTTTCCGTCGGCTCAGGAGTCGGTTCCGGTGTCGGTGTCGGCTCAGGTGTAGCTGTAGGGCCCGGTGTAGGTGTCATTATCTGTGACGTGATCTCACCGGTCTTCTTGTCCATCGTGGCATAAGTGCCGTCAGGATTAAGAACACCTACTCCGATCCTTCGTCCGAAAGGATAGTATGTCGTTTCGTTGTAAAGTTCGCGGTTGATCTCTTCGCCGTCGGAATTGTACCAGACCTTATAAGCCTTGGCTGTCATTCCCTCGTGAGCCTGTCTGATAGTCTTTGTCTGACCTGTGGGCAGTTCCTTGTCTTCAACATATTCATCAGGACCTGCAGGTGTTGTGCTGGTGATAACGGCTTCGATCTCGATGTACTGGCCGTCAGGAAGTTTCTGGCCGTAGATCTCGGCATTAACCGTTCTCTCATCCCAGTCAAACCATGTAACGATGATTACCTGATAGTTAGTGTCGTTCTTGAACTTGAAGTCCAATGCCGGCCAGTCGACCGTGGCATCAAGACCTGTCTGTACGTAATCGGAAGGCCATGCGTGTGCATTACGCTCAACTATTGCAAGGTTTGCTTCGAGCACGGCATTGTAAAGTGTCGTGCTGGCCTGGCAGATACCGCCGCCTAAGCCCTGCTCGTACTGGCCTCCGAGGATAACTGTTGCTTCCTTGAATCCGTTCTCGGCAGTTCTCTGTCCGACTACTTCGTTGAAAGAAAATACCTGGCCCGGCTGGAGGATCGTGCCGTTCATGTTGTCACAAGCCTGGCTGATGTTGCTGTTACGGTTAGAGTTGTTAGAGCAGCTCGTCTGGCAGTCACCGATAAGGCCGACGTTCTCTCTGATCATGGCCTCGGTGATCTCAGGCTCCTTAACCTCAGTGGGAACTTCGATTATTCCGGAATATACCTGGGAATCGAAAAGAGCCTTTACTTCTTTGGCAGTGCCCTCAACGTCGATGGCATAACCGGTCTTCTCGGGTGAGATCACGAATTCGCTGGTTTCCATGTCGAAGCTCTCGATGGAAGCGTTCTTTACCAAAGCGAATTCATCAACATAAAGGTCGAGAACTTTATTGATCCTCTCGTTAACACTCTCGATCTGGATTGTGTAAGCTGTCTTGTATGTCTTGGGGGTGTTCTTAAGCTGCTGGACGTTGTTGTAGCATTCAACAACCTGTGTCAGGTCAGCTTCAGCGGGAAGTCTGTACATTGCATAAGCTTCATCAAGGATCTGACGTGTGTTGTACTCGAAAGTAGCATCAGAAAAATCAAGATAAAGTAGCTTGCCTGCAAGGCTTAATCTGATATCGACTGAAAGGGGCTTGGCCGGCTGATTAGCGGTAATGGCATTGAATGCCTCATCGTAAGTCATGCCGCCTACGTCGATGCCGTCGATAACGATGCCTGAGTAGAACTTATCTGTCTGGAGCTCTGCGTATGCCTGCTCTGTAGTGATCTTGGTGACTGTACCGTCGGCAAGAGTGACCTGGACTTTCTCTTCGAATGCACCGATATAGTAGAGAACTGCAAGCACAACGCCTGCAACGAGGAGAACTGATGCTGCGATCACCATGAAAGGAGCATAGGGATTATTCTTAAATCTGCTGCCCTTATTGCCGCCCTTTACAAAGCCGTACTCTGCACCTGTTGACTTGCTGCTCTTCTTGCTTGATTTTGATTTGGACTTGGATTTGGTTGAAGTATCACCGGAAGAGATCTTTCCGAGACTTCTGTAATCGAATTCAGGCTCTGCTTTCACTTCGGGCTTGGAAGACATGCTTTCTGCTGCCTTTAAGCTTTTTGAAGCATTGTTAACAGGCACGAGCTGTGAGCTCCTTACTTCTAAGGGCTTTGAACCGCCCTGAGCCTGTCCTCCTGTTTTCTTCATTAACGTCTAACCCTCGCATATAACAAAGATATACTTTGAAATCCTAAACAATAATAAACATTGTTTTTGCAAACTTCAACCACGGCGAATGGTCATAATATTAAAAAAATGCGATATAATTTTCAGCCGTTGTTGTAAAATCGTTTATATTTGTCCACGGAGCCGAAAAGAACATGTCAAAAGAATACAAAGCCCTTCTCACAGCAGATATGGATTTCACTCTCCTTGCACCCGGCAAGGATGTGCCTGATGGTAATAAAGAAGCGATCAAAGCACTTAAAAATGCAGGCATAGCGTTTACCATCGCAACAGGAAGATCTTCTTTTCTCGTAGGCAAATTCGCAGAAAACTTAGAGATCGATGTACCCATCATCACGAGCAACGGCGGTTCGCTTTTCGATGCCCGCACGAGAAAACAGTTTGCGTCAAGGGATTTCGAAGATAAAAAGATCAGAACGCTTTTGAGATATCTCCTCGATAACGATGCGGATGCAACTCTCTACTCTGATGAAGGCATCTTTTTCGCACCCTGCTCATCCAGGAAATTCTTCGTTGAAGGCTATAACGAAGGTGTTGAACCTGCCAAGCAGTCACCCATCATCGACATCGGCATGGATTATCCCGAGAAGGAAGTCATACCTCACTTTAACAAGATCCTTCTGATAAAGCCCAACAAGACCATATATGACATCCTGTCAGCCGATCCGGAGCTTGAGGCGATCTGCTCAGGACCTGATCTGTACGACATCATGCCGAAGGGGACTTCCAAAGGCGATGCCCTGCTAAGTCTTGCTGACTATCTCGGCATTCCCCGTTCCAATACGTTCGCAATAGGCGACAACGAGAACGATGTTTCCATGATATCGATGGCATCACACGGTATCGCAGTGGGTAATGCTACCGACGGAGCCAAAAAAGCCGCCGAATATATCTCTGCAAATTATGACAGCCTCGGCTTTGCCAAGGCTGTCTATGAATTCGTTATTCCGCTGGCCCAATCTTTTTAAGCGAGTTTTGACTTAACGTATCCTTCAACCTGACCTTTGATGGTCTCGAATGAAGCTTTAGCGGCTGCCTCATCAGCATCGTATACACCCATATAGATCTTGAGCTTGGGCTCTGTGCCTGAAGGTCTTGCGCATGCCCAGTCGATACCCTTGTTGCCGCCGAGCTCATAAAGAAGAACATTGGACTTGGGAAGTGTGATCTCTTCAACATCTACACCACTGTCTGTAAATACGTAGCGCTTGGACTCCTTATAGTCTCTTACTGCAACTACGGAAGCGCCGCCGAGAAGGTTCTTTGCTTCAGCAAGATTCTTGCATTCCGTAAGTTCTTTTCTGAGCTCGACCATACAGTTGCCGATCTTCTCGATTCCCTCTTTGCCTTCGAGGGTGCAGCTGATCGTCTGCTCAACGCCGTAGCCGTACTTCTCATAGAGGTGGTCAAGTCTGTCCGCAAGTGTCTCGCCCTTCTCGAAAGAAGCTGCCGCCATGTTGCAGATGAGCATTGCTGCTACGACAGCATCCTTATCACGTACGTCAACGCCAGAGAGGTATCCGTAGCTCTCTTCGAATCCGAACTGGAAGTGCTTGTCGCCGAACTCGTCATCAAGCTTGATCCTCTCACCGATGAACTTGAATCCGGTAAGCGTCTCCTGGAGCTCAACTCCGTAGTAATCGCAGATGCTCTTTACGAGCTTGGAAGAAACGATAGTCGTAACGGCGAAAGACTTATCAGGAAGTGTTCCGAGTTTCTTCTTTGAATCAAGGATGTAATCCAGGAGCATGAGGCCCATCTGGTTGCCGGAGAAGCACTTATACTTAACTTCGCCGTTCTCTACAACCTTTGCTGCAGCACCGATTCTGTCAGAGTCAGGATCTGTACCGAATACCAGAGAAGCATCTGTCTTCTTTGCAAGTTCGATAGCCATTGAGAGAGCCTCAGGGTTCTCAGGGTTTGGAAGGCTTACCGTCGGGAAAGATCCGTCAGGGAGTTCCTGCTCTTTTACGATGTGGATATTCTTGAATCCCACTGCCTCGAGGATCCTTCTTACGGGCTTGTTGCCTGAACCGTGCAGAGGAGTATAAACGATGCTCATGTCAGCCTGCTTATTGATAGCCTCCTGGTCGACAACGAGCTTTGTGAGCATGTTTGTGAATGCCTCATCGATCTCGGGACCGAATGAAGTAACAAGGCCCTTGGCCTTAGCTTCTTCGATGTCCATCATCTTGATCGTTCTGATGTCTGAGATAGCCTCGATGTTTGAAAGGACTGCATCAGCTGCTTCCGGAGGAACCTGTCCGCCATCCTCACCGTAAACCTTGTATCCGTTGTACTTGGAAGGGTTGTGTGAAGCGGTGATCATGACACCTGCAAATGCCTTGAAATATCTTACTGAGTAAGAAAGTACCGGAACCGGTCTGAGCTCATCCGAAAGTCTTGAAGGAATGCCGTTAGCAGCAAGGACCTGAGCTGTGATCTGTGCGAATTCAGGAGAGAAATGTCTTGAATCGTAAGAGATAACAACGCCTCTTTTTACTGCCTCTTCGCCCTCTGAATGAATATACTTTGAAAGTCCTTCGGATGCCTTTGCAACCGTATAAACGTTCATTCTGTTTGTTCCTGCACCAAGCACGCCTCTTAAGCCTGCAGTACCGAACTCAAGATCTCTGTAGAATCTGTCTTCGATCTCTTTCTTGTCATCCTTGATTGCGATAAGTTCGTTTCTCGTGCCCTCATCGAAATAAGGATCTGTTGACCAAAACTCATACTCTTTCATGAAATCCATAGTGATAACCTCCAAATTCTTGTTCAGTAATAAGATACCCGAATTAATTTTGTTTTTCTTTCTTTTTCGAGATGTTTTTATCGATTACTATAAATGCCGCCAAAAGAACGATTCCTGCGCAGGATACCATCGCACCCGGCTTAAGTCCCGGAGCCGTGAATACGAGCTCGGCGGTGTGATTTCCCGAAGGCGCGTCAAATGCAATGAACGCATTCTGGTAAGCCTTATGCTGGGCCGGAGCGCCGTCGATATAAAGCTGCCATCCGTCTTCTGCAGGGATCGTGGTGATGATGGTGTCACCGTCTTCGATGCCGTTGATGTTGAATTTAGCATAGCCGTCATAAACAACGTCTGCTGTTACCTTTGTCTTGTCTATCTTTTCGATCTGGCTTGCGAATGCCTCATTATCAAAATATGCAAATCTTACGTTCAGATAAGACCACTTGTCATCATCACAGATGAATGAGACCTTAACGTTCTCGCCCTCGCTGAAGCTTCCGAGTCTGAAGATCTGTGAATAGTAGGTATTTGACTCAAAATCATAGACCTTTACGCCGTTGACATAGATCTTTGTACCGTCAAGGATCCTTCCGGAAGTAATCGAACAATAAAGCTCGTTATCAGAAGGAATATCAAATTCATATTCGACAGCGATCGGGATGTTACTGTTGCTTCTGTATATGTTTGTTACATTGGTCTGAAGATCCTTGGAGACAGTATTCTCAAGTCCGAGCGTATCCTCTTTTGTTGCGGAGTTTTCAGCCTGATCGGAACCGGGATCAGATTCAGAATCACCGGTAACAGCAAGATCCTTGTTTGAAACATAGTCGCTGGTGTTAAAGAATACGCCGTTGGTGATAACGGGAACTCCTGTAACACTCTCATCAAGTTCCACGAAGAAATCTTCGGTAAATTCTTCAGGGAACAATGATCTGTACCAATCATTCTGGAATTTGAAATAGTCCTTCTCAACGGCATCGGTCTCCAGTCTGTAGAAATTGAAATCCATAGCCTTGCTGTCAGCTGCAAATGCCAAAGGAAGGAAAGTGTCGTTGGCATAGAAACCTAATTCCGTACCGTAAGAATCCTCACCTTCCAAACGGTAGAAAGAAAGATCCTTGCGTGCAGATACAGATCCGACTGAAAAGAATGAGTCCACTGACGGACATGCAAAAGTATGCCATACAGCGAAGTAGTTGTAATTTGTAGGCATACCGAGCTGCTTCATGAAGCGGTGCATCTTCTTGTTTGAATTGGAGTTGAAGAAAGCAACGCCGTTATAACCTGCGTAAAGTGCCTCACCGTCTTCCACATAGTTTCTGGAAGTATAGTCAGGTGTTTTCTCAGTCTCGGCACGGAATGCACCGGTGTTGTCATTACGTGTCTTTACATAATTACCGAACTCGATCTCGGCATTTAGCGACTGAATATATTCTCTGGAATTTCCGCCGTTCAATACAAGCGGTTCGACATCGGAAGAAAGCATCGGACTTGCGAAAACCACTTCGAAGCAGACGATACCACTAAGCAGAGGAGCGATCATTCTGGGCATATCTTTAAGCTGTTCCGGCCATTTCTCGAGACCAAAACCTGCAAGGAGCGCCGCATACGCAGTGATCAGGCAAAGGTTGAACAACACCGTATCAGACTTGCCGAGGATCTTTCCGAGCGTATAGTCAATAAGCACGAGCGCATACATGATGAGCATTGCCCTGGTAATGTGTTTTCTTGCAACCTCCTTGATCTTCATAAGAACTTTCAAAGACACAACAAGGAATAACGGAATGAATACAAATGCCTGTCTGTGCCAGAACCAGTTTGGATCATCGAAAACATGCCATGCCTTATCGAGCGGATAAAGAGCTGTGGATAAAAGCACTCCAAGGAAGCAGACTGCATGTATCTTTCTCTCTCTTCCCTTGAAAACAGGGCTGAGGAAATAGATCAGCACCAACATGGATACGAGGAGGCATACGAAAAGGAAAGGATAATTGCCGGGCAAAAGGTCATTAAATCCCTGAGGCTCGCCAAGCACGAACATATGGATAAGAGTCAGCGGGGCATATGTGATCGAATTACCTCCGGTCGAGACTGTCTTATCGGCACTGTTGATCGTATCAAGGCCGACAGGAACCAGAAGTGCTGCTGTTACAAGAGCGGTAAATCCGGCAGTCAGTACATATTTGAGACCGATAACGGCTGCCTTTTTGAGAGGAGTCTTATCAATGAACATCCTGATACAAAGATACAGAAAGCAGGCGATTCCGGTCATGTATGCAATGTAGTAATTCGATACAAACAAGACCAGTAAGGATATGACAAGTCCGGCATAATTCTGCTTCTTTATGAAATTTCCCGTGAAGAAAAGGATCAAAGGCAGGAGCATGTATCCGTCGAGCCACATAATGTGGAAAAGGAATATCTGCGCATACAACGAGAACGCATACATGATTCCGATGAGGACAGGCCATTTTGTATTCCTGTCTTCCGTCTTTGTTGAGATGAACATGCACATGAATGCGGAAGCAAAGCTGAGTTTGGAAACTATGATAGCCATAATGACCGCATCTATCTGTGTCTCATCAATAAAGAGATAGATCAGATTAAAAGGACTTGCGAGATAGTATCCGAATGTTCCGATGAAGTTCTTGCCAAGTCCCAGTCTGAAAGAATACGTAAGGTAGGATAACAGATGTCCGTCAGGAACACTGTCAATTCCGCTAATCTTACTCTTCAGCAATGCAAGAAACGGGGCATACTGCGCTTTAAGATCGCTTAAAAGAACCGAGTTCTCTCCAAGCGGGTACTTCTTGAAAACGAACATTGAACATAAGAAAAGACCGAGTGTAATAAAAAACGTGATCAACGGACGCTTGTCCAGTTTGCCTCTCTTCGCCAAAGCAGGTTTCTGACTCGTTTTCTCTATTGCCTTCTTGCTTTTGGCACCTTCAAGACTCGAGAGCTCTTTCATTACCGTTCCGTCCTTTCAGGAGTTAAATAAATAGATTTATTGATTATAATACAAAAAGGAACAAGATGCTTGAAAGTATCGCGTTTGATGTATTATATAAAAGAGCGCGAATGATATAATGAAAAGCAGCTTTTTGCCTGCTTTGTACCAACCCATAAGGAGAAACAGATGCTGATAAGTCTTATCGTTCCATGCTACAACGAAGAAGAATCTCTTCCGTTCCTTTACGAAGCATTGTGCGATGTGCGTAAGGCTGAGACTTCTCCGGACAGATGTTTTGAATTCATTTTCGTAAATGACGGCAGCCGCGACAAGACCGCCGAGGTAATAAAGGGTCTTGCCGAGAACGATAAATCCGTTAAGTATATTTTCTTCTCCAGAAACTTCGGCAAAGAAGCCGCTATGTATGCGGGAATGCAGAAGGCCAAGGGCGATTACGTTGCCATTCTCGATGCCGACATGCAAGATCCCCCGTCGCTTATCCCCGACATGATAAACGCACTCGATTCAGGCGAATACGACATCGTCGCCGCAAGACGTGTAACTCGTAAGGGCGAACCCAAGATCAGAAGCTTTTTCGCCCGTTGTTTCTATAAACTCATCAACCGTATGTGCGATGTTGAGATAGCAGACGGCGCAAGGGATTTCAGACTCATGAAGCGCGAGGTTGTCGATGCTATTTTAAGTCTTTCAGAAAGACAGCGTTTTTCAAAAGGTATCTTTGCATGGGTCGGATTCCGCACAAAATGGGTCGAGCATGAGAACGTTGAACGTGTTGCAGGCGAGACAAAATGGAGTTTCTGGAAACTTTTTAAATATGCAATAGACGGTATCGTTGCATTCACGACCGCACCTTTGCGTCTCGCCACTTATGCAGGTTTCTTCTTTGCGTTATTGGGATTCATCTATCTTATTTACTACTTCATCAGAGCGATAGTCCTTACGATCTACAATGACGTTCCGGGTTATCCTTCCCTCTTGTGTTTTATTCTCTTCATCGGCGGACTTATCCTTATGTGCCTGGGTATTCTTGGTGAATACATCGGAAGAACATACATAGAGTCCAAGGGAAGACCTATCTATATTCCCTCTGAAGAATCAAAAGACTGATTTTACTGTCTGATTATTTAGCCAGGTATCTGTAGAAAAAGCTGTCTTCAAAATCCTTGGCAAAGAATTGTTCCTGAATAGTCACGGCATACTGCGAATCATTGATATTTCCGAATGATCCGATATCTTCTTTATCGTTGCGGTCGCCCGTAACGACTGATCCGATGATCGTAAACAGGTTAAAACATGCAGGGAACATCATGAGAATAACAGTAAGCATGACAGCTGCAGACTTAAGCCACCCATTCTTTGTTGTCGGAGTATTTTTCACATCCATAACATCAGCAATCTTTTCGCTCATAAAGATAGAAAGAACGAATAATGCCGGCATAGATCCTCTCATGCAGAAATCATTCATTCCGCTTATCTGATAGAACGGGATGATCAGCAGGATAATAACCGAAGCCCAGAAGACCGGATCTTTTTTTCTGTTCTTGAACAAGATGAATACAAATGGCAGTACTTCCAATGAAATGAACACCAGATATGCGGGTGCAAACATGTACTTATGATCGTAGAATTCCCATGCAAATCCCCTGTAGCTCGTTGCCGCAGCATTGGACATGTAATAACTGCCAAATACTGCCAGGAGCAGAATTGCAGATGCAATATTAACCGGGCTTAAGATATTCATCACTCTTGATGATATCTTTCCGGTTTTGTGTTTGCTGCTGAACAGGATCGCTCCCACTACCGGAAGGATACCGAATACAGCCCATGGCGAATAGCAGAAAAGAACGCCCGCCGTAAGTCCCATAGAACGGGTATTGAATGACATCAGAAGCAGGGCAACGATCAGAAAACATGGAACCATCTGGTTAAAAACGCTGCACATTTCCCTGAAATGGCTGATATAGCTCATAACAGGTACCCAGCCTTCCACCCAGTACCAGCCTTCATATTTAGTCAGCAGATAAACAATATTCGGAATGAGATCGAGTCCTGCAAAGAAAACGTAGAAGAAAGGAACCCATCTTGTAAATCTCTTTATGACCGCACTTGAAGCCATAAGAGAGAGGAATATTCCCAAAGAATTCCAAAGAAAAATAGCGAAGTTCCCGGCTTCGAATCCGAACATCTTGCCTATCAGGGCAGCGGGCATCCAATAAATAAAATAATACGAGAATGCCCTCTCACCTGACACGATTCCGAAGATCTCCCTTACTTCAGGATTCGTCTGTGTCGAATAGTTATAGATAACAGGCCAGTCATAGTCTATTAAGTCTCTTAATATAGCACGTCTGAAAGGATGATCCTGTACGGTGCAAATGTATTCTCCGACTCCTGAGATAAATGATATTGCCAGTGCCGTTATTGCAAACCCGATAATGTACGATACGGGAACCTTAAGATCGGTATCCTGCCTCGACAGCTTGATGCCATTGGGATCATTGAGGCAATCCGATACGGCATAAAGTACAATTCCGCCGAAAATAAGTGTAAGCGGGATGCCTACGCTCAAACGCAAATATCCCAGAAAAAACATAAACAGCGGTACTGTCAGAAAAAGAACTATCGAAGCGTAAAGCCACGGAAAAGGAACCGTTACGGTCTTGCCTTCACGTGCGGAGCGTTCCTTAAGCACGGGCGTTTTAGCCTTGCCTTTTGAAGCGCCTGCGATCTGCTTTACTTCCTTCATTATCCTTGTCCTGCAGTCCCTGCTGTTTAGAGTGTTTCTTTTAATTCAGTTTATCAGAGCTGAACAGTCATGAAATCGATCTGCTGTGGCTCCAAAGGTCTGTCCTGATAATCCGTTCTTACGGAAGCGATCTTATCAACGACTTCGATACCTTCGATGAGTTTGCCGAATGCAGCATACTGTCCGTCGAGATGCGGGGAATCCTCATGCATGATGAAGAACTGTGAACCTGCGGAGTTGGGATCCATCGCGCGTGCCATGGAAAGAACGCCTCTTGTGTGCTTGAGGTCATTTCTGAACCCGTTAGCAGTAAACTCGCCCTTGATCTTATATCCGGGGCCTCCCATGCCTGTACCTTCCGGATCGCCGCCCTGGATCATGAATCCGGGAATGACTCTGTGGAAGATGAGACCGTTATAAAAACCTTTGCTTGCAAGGTCTACGAAGTTCTTAACCGTCTCGGGAGCGATCTCGGGATAGAGCTCTGCCTTCATAACGCCGCCGTCTTTCATCTGAATGGTAACAATAGGATTTGCCATTTGAATATCTCCTTATCTTCTTCTGTATGATCTTAAGATGTCGTCCTTGATCTTCCAAAGCTTGGGTGATAGGTCGACATAATAGTTGTGAGGGTTCTCAAATCTCTTGATGGAATCCCAAAGAGAGTCGAGTTCCTTGGTGCAGTTAGCCTTGATCTCTTCGATGGAGGGCTTGTCGTAAACGAGTTTGCCGTCCTTGAAGATCTGAACGAGAAGCTCCTTCGTGTAGTAGTTTTCGAGCACCTTGGACTTCCATGTGTTATCAGGATCGAAAATCTCATAAGGCTCGCCGTCAGGGATCTCTTCATCTGCAACCATGACTACGTCAGCAAGAGCCTTGCCGGTAGCTTTGTCATAGAATCTTACGATCTTCTTGCTACAGGGATTTGTAACCTTGCCGATGGAATCGGAGATCTTCATCTTCGGGATGATCGTGCCGTCTGCTTCTTCAACTGCTGAGATCTTGTAAACGCCGCCGAAAACAGGCTCAGCCTTGGATGTGATAAGCCTCTCGCCTACACCGAATGAGTCGATGCATGCGCCCTGGCTGATGAGGTCTCTGATGAGGTACTCGTCAAGCGCGTTGGAGACTGTGATCTTACAATCTGTAAGGCCAGCCTCGTCAAGCATCTTACGTGCACTCTGTGTCATGTAAGTAAGGTCGCCGGAATCGATCCTGATACCCTTGAGTCTCTTGCCCATGGGTTCGAGAACTTCCTTTGCGCACCTGATCGCATTGGGAATACCGGAACGGAGAACATCGTATGTATCAACGAGCAAAAGCGCACCGTCGGGATAAGCGAGTGAATATGCCTTGAATGCTTCGAACTCGTTGTCGAAAAGCATTACCCACGAGTGAGCCATTGTACCGGAAAGCGGGATGTTGAACTGCTGTCCGCAGATCGTGCAGGATGTGCCTGCCGCGCCTGCAATGTATGCTGCTCTTGCACCGAGAACTGATGCATCGAAGCCCTGTGCACGGCGCGCACCGAACTCCATGACGGGTCTGCCCTCTGCAGCTCTTACGATCCTTGCTGTCTTTGTAGCAATAAGGGTCTGGTGGTTGATCGTGCAGAGAAGAGCAGTCTCAAGGAGCTGGGCCTGGATGATGGGACCTCTTACCTTAACGAGCGGCTCTTTTGGGAATACAACTGTGCCTTCAGGGATAGCCCATACATCACATGTGAACTCAAAGTCTCTTAGGTAGCTGATGAACTCCTCGTTGAAGTGATAGTTATCTTTAAGGAAAGTAAGATCGTCTTCAGAGAACTTGAGGCTTGAGAGGTAATCAATAACCTGCTCGAGACCTGCCATGACAGCATATCCGCCGTTCTCAGGAATGTTTCTGAAGAACATGTCGAAGAATACTACCTTGTCCCTGTTTCCGCTGTTCAGGTAACCATTTGCCATAGTAAGCTCATAGAAGTCTGTGAGCATACTCATGTTGGTTCTGTCATTCCACATACCGTAATCCATGTGATGTACCTCCACCCGAATTAATTAGGATTTTGCTATTTCTTTTATTGTAGTCGTAAGACCTGCAATGCCCTGAAGATCTGAAGGGATGATGATCTTTGTGGATGCACCCTGACCTACCTTCTCCAATGCCTCAAGACCCTTGATGGCGATAAGTCCGTCATCAGCACCGACGTCCTTGACCATCTGAAGACCCTTGGCTGTTGCTTCCTGGACTGCAAGGATAGCCTGAGCCTGACCTTCAGCTTCTCTAATTGCTGCCTGCTTCTTTGCTTCAGCTCTTAAGATAGCTGCTTCCTTTTCACCTTCGGCAACTCTGATCGCAGATTCTTTCTCACCTTCTGCGATGAGGATCTTTTCTCTCTTCTCACGCTCAGCCTTCATCTGCTTCTCCATCGCTGCCTGGATCTCCTTAGGCGGGATGATGTTCTTGAGCTCAACGCGGTTGACCTTGATGCCCCACGGGTCTGTAGCTTCATCAAGGATCTCTCTCATTCTTGTGTTGATGATGTCTCTTGATGTGAGTGTCTGGTCGAGTTCCAGGTCACCTATTATGTTACGGAGCGTTGTAGCTGAGAGATTCTCGATAGCTACGATAGGACGCTCGATTCCGTATGTATAAAGCTTAGGATCTACGATCTGATAGAAAAGGACCGTATCGATCTGCATTGTAACGTTATCCTTTGTGATAACGGCCTGAGGCGCGAAGTCCGCAACCTTCTCCTTCAAAGAGATCTTCTTTGCAACACGGTCGATGAAAGGAACCTTCATGTGAAAACCTGTCTCCCATGTTGTTCTGTATGTTCCCAGACGCTCGATGATGAACGTTGTAGCCTGGGGAACGATCTTGATATTGGGAATGACGAGCAGAAGAATGACAATGATTCCGATTGCTACGCCTATTATTGTGCCTGTTGAAACTGCTGCGATTGGTAACATAACTATTATCCTCCCTTATTACTGTACGACCTCGACTACGAGCTTAACACCTTCAATTGCTTTGACGGTAACCCTTATGCCTTCTGCGATATCCGATTCTGCCTTGGCACTCCAGATCTGTCCGTCTACCTTTACCTGTCCTTTGCCCTCTGTATTGTTCAAAGGCACGATTACCACGCCTTCTTTTCCGATGAGTCTGTCGGCATTTGTGCGCTGAATGTTCTTCTTGCGAAGAGATTCGAGCTTAGGCCTTACCCAGATCATGCAAAGGACAAAACAAACTATGGACACGATTGCCATCACTATCACCTGCGCCGGAACCGATGCTCCGCAGAGATCCATGATCATCGCAACTAAAGCGCCTATACCGAACCACAAAGTTGCAAGACCTGTTGTCACAGCTTCAATGATGAACATTACGACAGCAATGGCGAGCCATATAACCCACATGCTGACCATTTCTTTAATCCTCCCTTTTTTATTAATGCGGGTATTCCGGCCCGCATTTCAATAATTATATCACCTTAAGTATTTTTAATTAATAAGAATCGGTGTGGGTTCGTGCTTTTAAGGAATTAATTAAATAAACACTTCTTCGAGCGTGAGTCCTTTGGCTGGAAGAGTCTTTCCCGCCATGCTCCTGTCACAGCTCTCAATGATATTCCTGACTTCATCAGGTTCTATCTTGCCCTGTCCTACATAAAGCAAAGTGCCCGCGATTATGCGCACCATGTTGTAGAGAAATGCTTCACCCGATACTTCGATCTCGATCTGACAGGGATCTTCGCCCTTCCCGGAAACCTTTACTCCGAAAAGCCTTCTTACGGTAGTCTTCTGTGATCCGCCCGTTGCGCAGAACGCCGCGAAATCATGCTCGCCAGCAAAGTATTCCGCCGCCTTCTGCATTTTCGCGATGTCAGGCCTTATAGGACAATAGTAGGCGTTGCGGTCGAGCAAAGGACTTCTTGTCGGCGAAGAATAAATGCGGTAGATGTACCGCTTTCCCTTTATGTCGAATCGTGCTGAGAAGTCATCGCTTACGTAGAAAGACTTCTTCACGGCAACGTCATCAGGCAATAAGGCATTCATCGCCAGAGGGAATTTATCTTCAGGAATAACAAACGGGACGTCCGCATGACTCAGGTGACATTTGGCATGTACACCTGCGTCAGTGCGCGAGCACCCCGTAAGTCTGATCTTTGTCTTATAAAGTTCTTCTAATGCCTTCTCGATTACATCCTGAACAGCCCTTGCGTTCTCCTGTGACTGGAAGCCCGCAAAATCAGTGCCGTCAAATTCAGTAATGAAGGCTATCCTCGGCATGATTACTTGCCGTTTTTACCATCGTCAACGCAGGATTTGCCCATCATGGCAGCGCCTACGATACCAGCGTCATTACCCATCTGGGCAAGCTCGATACGTGTCTTCTTGACTCCGGGTCCGAAGTAAGGACGTGACATGGTCTTCTCGCGCATCGGGATGAGGAGGGGATCACCCTCGCCGCATACACCGCCGCCGACTACGAGAACTTCAGGCATGAATGTATTGATTGCATTTGCAAGACCGTCAGCAAGATAATCCGTATAACTGTCGATGACCTTTTCAGCAACCTTGTCGCCCTGTTTCATGGCGACGAAAGCAATCTGGGCATTCCACTCGCCAAAGTCTTCCTTGACCTTGTTGAGGAGTGAATCAGGATTTGCTTCAGCAGCCTCTTTTGTCATTCTAGCGAGAGCCGAAGCAGAAGCATACTGCTCAAAGCAGCCCTTTCTTCCGCATCCGCACTGGACGCCGCCTGATACGAGAACAGTATGGCCGAACTCTGAACCTGCCTGGTTGAATCCTGAGAAGATCCTTCCGTTAATGATAACGCCTGCGCCTACACCTGTTCCCAATGTGATGGTAACAGAATCCTTGGCACCCTTGCCTGCACCTGCAACAGCCTCAGCCATTGCCGCACAGTTAGCGTCATTATCAATGTATACGGGAAGGTCAACGACTTCCCTTATAAGTTTTCTCATAGGAGCCTTGTTAAAAGGAAGGTTGCTCGAATATACAAGAAGACCTTCATCGTTATCAGGTGTTCCGGGTGAACCAATTCCGATAGCTTCGATATCCTTTATTTCAAGACCTGCATCCTTGATGGCATCTACAGCAAGCTGGCCCATGTCATGGATGATCTCTTCCATCGCTCTTTCAGCTCTAGTTTTGATGGATACCTTGTTAAGAAGCTTTCCTTCTCCGTCAACTATTCCGGCCTTGATGTTTGTACCACCCAGGTCGATTCCGCAATAATAGCTCATCTATATTCCAACCTTTCGATTTGTTTTAGCAATGAATGAATTCTATCACAGCGGGAGGTTTATCTCAAAGAGAAATCTACAACAACCACAAGCGCTGCAAGGAGTGTGAACATGACTCCGGCGAGAACGTCTTTTGTTGTCAAATGCAAAGGATTGAGCTTGGTTCTTCCCTTGCCTCCCCTGTAGCATCTCGCATCCATGGCGACTGCCAGTTCGTCAGCTCTTCTGAAGCTTGATACAAACAGTGGGATCAATACGGTTATATAGCCCTTTACCTTGTTGATGAAGCTTCCCGTGTCGTAATCGGCACCTCTCGATTGCTGTGCCTTCATGATCTTGTCAGTCTCAGCTGCAAGAGTCGGGATGAATCTTAATGCGATGGACATCATCATGGCCATCTCGTGCACGGGCACCTTTATTAACGACAGCGGTGCGAAAAGTTTTTCCAATGCATCACTCATCTTCAAAGGCGTTGTCGTAAGCGTCAGAAGAATGCTCGTGGAGATGATGAGGAATATGAGTCTTACCGCCATGATAACCGCTTTTCCTATACCATAATCCGTTATCGTGATTATCTTCCAGGAGAAGAGCACATTACCCTGTTTGATCGTAAATATGTTTATAACGAAGATAAACAGAGCCAGAGGTAACATTGGTTTTACCGTAGACCACAGGATACCGGGCGTGATCTTAGCAAGGATCAGCTGAAGGATTATTATGCCTCCCAAAATCCCGATCGCAACAGGCTCCTGGATGATGAATATCGCAACGAGATATACGGCGTAAAGGATAGTCTTTACTCTCGGGTCTGTCTCGTGAAGAAATGAGTGTGCAGGATAGTATCTGCCAAGGCTGATCTTACTGAACATCGGCACCTCCTGCTCTGCACACGCTTCTTACTATAGACTGTGCTTCCTTTTCGGGGCTGAAGTTCATGCCTTCAAATATGATACCTGGGAATTCCTTCCTGAGCTTTTCCTGGAGAAGACCTGAAAACCTTGAGATCCTAGGTCTCTGAATTCCGAGTTCTTCTGCTCTTTCCTTTATGAACAGTTCTTCGGGAGTTCCGACGGCTTTTATCTTTCCATGATCGATAAGGCAGATACGGTCACAGTTGACTGCCGCTTCATCCATGTTGTGTGATACGAGAATTATCGTAGTTCCGCTGTCACGCAGCTTTTTTATTATGGCAAACATCTCCTGTCTGCCTCTCGGGTCAAGACCGCTTGCAGGCTCATCGAGAACAAGGATTCCCGGCTGCATTGCAAGAACACCTGCCATTGCGGCACGTCTCTTCTGACCGCCTGATAATTCGAACGGACTTGAATTTACCTCATCGTTTGAAAGACCTACCATGAGAGCCGCATCGTATGCCATTTTGTGCATCTTAGTCTTCTCGATACCCATCTTTTTGAGGCCGTAGCAGATATCTTTAAATACTGTTTCCTCAAAAAGCTGATATTCGGGATACTGGAAAACAAGGCCGACGTTCTGTCTTATCTTCATGGTATCCTTCTTGTTCCTGCATGACAGGTCTCCGTCTTTTGTATGTATGATTATGTCTCCGACAGAAGGTCTGAAGATCGCATTCATGTGGGAGATGAGCGTTGTCTTACCGCATCCGCTCTCACCAACGATGCCCAATACTTCTCCTCTTCTGATGTCGAGATTGATGTCTTCTATTGCTTTAGCATCGTTGCCGTCATAGGTATAAGAAAGTCCTTTGACGGACATGATGATGTCTTTTTCATCTTGTGTTTTTGTATCCTCGGATATTTCCGGAATTTTGATCCCGGGCTTTTTAAGCATCGCCGTAAGAGCTGAGATAAGTGATTCGTCAGATCTTAAGTCTTCTTTTGTAAGCGTGCTTCCGGTAAGTTTTGCGATCTCAAATGCAAAGTTAAACTTAACCGGCCTTTTAAGTCCGTAATCCCAAAGTTTATCTGAGAGGAATATCTCTTCAGGTTTGCCTTCCATTACGGCTTTGCCCTTATTTACGATGACGAGCTTATCGCATCTTAAAGCTTCGGTCATGTCATGCGTAATGGTGATGAGGGTAAGGCCCTTTTCAACACGCATCTTCTCAACGAGTGTAAGGAAATCGTCCCTGCTCGAGGGATCTAACATTGCCGTTGCTTCATCAAGGATGAGGATGTCGGGCTGCATCGCAAGAGCGCCTGCTATCGCAAGCTTCTGCTTCTGACCGCCTGATAAAGCTGTCGTCTCTCTGTGTCTGTATTCATAAAGACCGACATCTTTTAATGCCTGGTCTACTCTTTCTCTTAATTCGGGATTGGGAACTCCGAGATTTTCCGGCCCGAAAGCGACGTCTTCTTCTACTATCGTTCCGACGATCTGGTTATCGGGATTCTGGAATACGCAGCAGCAATGTGCCCTTATGTCCCAGAAAAGGTTATCGTCTGATGCGTCCTTTCCGAAAATAACGACTTTACCGCTGTCAGGAACTTCAAGGATATCGATGATCTTGGCAAGTGTTGATTTGCCTGATCCGTTACTTCCGAGGATAGCTGTGTAAGAACCCTTTTCGATGGTGACGGAAATACCGTCAAGAGCGAGTCTTGGCGCTTTTTCAGAGTCCTCTTCCGCTATGTCATAAGAGAACTTTACGTCCTTGATTACAATGCTGTTCGGGTCTTCGGGCAACTCAGGTTTCTCCCCATTAAATCTTTGGTAGCAACATTTTAAAGAGAACGGGGAAAGATGTAAACCTTTCCCCGTAACTGATTGACAATTAAATTTTCCCGTTTTGTTTGTGTAATATTACACGAACTCCAAGATAGCCATCTCGGCACCGTCACCACGTCTAGCGCCCAAACGGATGATTCTTGTGTAACCACCGTTTCTGTTTGCATATCTGGGTGCGATATCATCGAATACCTTATTAACGGGATTGATGATGTTGCCTTCTGCATCGTGGCTCTTGTTGACCCACTTGATCATGGCCTTTCTTGCAGCGAGACGTGAAGGGTTATCAACCTGAACGGTCTTTGTCTTAACTTCACGGTCAACTACTTCGTACTTAGCGCCGCTCTTAGATGTCTTTGTCTTAAGAACCTTCTTGCCCTTACCGTCGAGCTTAGCTGCAGAAACAGTGATTTCCTTTG
The DNA here is from genome assembly GCA_015069205.1 of Oscillospiraceae bacterium. Classification (GTDB taxonomy): domain Bacteria; phylum Bacillota; class Clostridia; order Saccharofermentanales; family Saccharofermentanaceae; genus Saccharofermentans. The sequence goes on along the minus strand of SVIZ01000002.1, from coordinate 162,703 downwards.
TTGTGTAGTTATCCTGCTCCTTAACTGCAGAAGATACGAGCTTCTCTACGATAGCGCTGATCTCCTTAGCACGGGCAACTGTTGTCTCAAGCTTACCGTTTATAATTAATGCTGTGACCTGATTCTTCAGAATAGCAGCACGCTGATCTGAAGCACGGCCGAATTTCCTGTTAGGCATTTAAAATATCCTCCTGCTTAAAAAAGCTTAATCTTCCTGTTCTCTCAAGTGCAGACCCATGTCTTCAAGCTTCTCGATGATTTCCTCGAGGGACTTCTTACCAAGGTTTCTTACCTTGATCATCTCGTCCATGGAACGAGCTACGAGATCACCAACTGTGTTGATCTGGGCTCTCTTGAGACAGTTGTATGTACGTACTGAGAAATCCATATCTTCAATAACACCGGAAAGCTTTGAATCATGCTCGCCGCTCTCTTCGATGTTCTTGAAGCTGGGTGCTGAATCGGTATCAGCGAGAGCTGTAAAGAACTTGAGGTGCTCGATGAGGCAGTTAGCTGCTGAAGAGAGAGCCTCGTCAACATCGATAGTGCCGTCTGTCCAAACCTCGAGAGTAAGGCTGTCGTAGTCTGTACGAGCGCCTACACGGGTATTCTCAACTTTGTAGTTAGCCTTCTTAACAGGTGTGAAGATGGAATCGATCGGGATTACACCGATAACCTGCTTAGCGGGCTTATTCTGCTCTGCTGTGTTGTATCCGCGGCCCTTGCTGAGTGTGAACTCCATGAATACGTCATCACTGCCGTTGAGATGAGCGATAACGTGGTCAGGATTCATAATCTCAACTTCAGGTCCGTGAACGATATCGCCTGCTGTGAGCTCGCCGGTTCTACCCTTAGCGACGCTGATGCTGACGATGTTGGACTCGTTGTGAAGCTTTGCGCGGATACCCTTGATATTAAGGATAATCTCCGTCATATCCTCGATAATACCCGGAACAGTGGAGAACTCATGCTTAATCTTCTCAATCTTGATAGATGTTACTGCCGCGCCGGAAAGTGAAGAAAGGAGCACTCTGCGGAGAGAATTTCCGAGTGTTGTGCCGAATCCACGCTCGAGCGGGGCGATGGTATATTTGCCGTAGGACTTATCCTCGTTGGTTTCAACGCACTTAACGGTCGGCTGGCTGATTTCCATCATGTTTAATCCTCCTAGATAATTCTAAATATCTTGCGATCCGGATGTTATTACTTAGAATACAACTCGACGATAGCAACTTCGTTTACAGGTACTTCGATCTGATCTCTTGTAGGGATTGCAAGGACCTTACCGCAGAGCTTGTCGCTGTCGGACTCAACCCATGCAGGTGTAGCTCTTGAACCTGTTACTTCGATGATGTCCTTGAATCTCTGTGAGCTCTTGGAACCCTCTTTGATCTCAATTACATCGCCAACCTTAACCGCAAAAGAAGGGATATTAACGATCTTGCCGTTAACCTTAACTCCTCTGTGGCTTACGATCTGTCTGGCTTCATCTCTTGTACGAGCGAAGCCCATTCTGAATAAAACGTTGTCAAGTCTTGTCTCAAGAAGGATCATGAGGTTTTCACCGGTTGTACCATACTTGAGCTTCTGAGCCTTTTCGAAATAGTTTCTGAAAGGCTTCTCGAGAACGCCGTAAATAAACTTAGCCTTCTGCTTTTCCTTAAGCTGCATGCCATACTCGCTCATCTTGCGGGGTCTGGATGCACCATGCTTTTTAGATTCTTTCTTCTCTACTCCTAAGAAAGCAGGCTCAATACCGAGGGCTCTGCACTTCTTAAGGACAGGTGTCATATCTCTAGCCATTGCTATATTCCTCTTTTCTATACTAAGTATTCTGCCAAGAGAAGATTAAACTCTTCTTCTCTTAGGAGGGCGGCAACCATTGTGAGGTACCGGTGTTACGTCCTTGATCATTGTGACTCTGAGGCCTGCTGTCTCGAGAGCACGAACTGCGGACTCACGTCCGGATCCGGGTCCCTTAACATAAACATCAACAGTCTTCATGCCATGATCGCAAGCTGCCTTTGCAGCCTTCTCGGAAGCAACCTGAGCTGCATAGCTCGTGCCCTTACGTGAACCCTTGGCGTCCATACCTGCAGAAGCCCAGGAAATTGTATTTCCCTGCTTGTCGGTAATTGTAATGATTGTATTGTTGAATGTAGCATGAATATGAGCCTGACCGTCAACGACGTTCTTACGCTCACTTCTTCTGGGTCTTAAGCTTTTCTTCTGTGCCATTTTGACTCACCTCACCTTACTTCTTCTTACCAGCAACTGTATGCTTCGGACCCTTACGTGTACGAGCATTAGTCTTTGTACGCTGGCCTCTTACAGGGAGTCCCAGTCTGTGGCGACGTCCGCGAAGGCAACCGATATCTGTAAGTCTCTTGATGTTGGACTGTACTTCTCTCTTAAGGTCACCTTCAACCTTGTAATTGTTCTCGATCTGGTCACGGATCTTCGCAACCTCATCCTCTGTCAAATCCTTGACGCGTGTGTCGGGATTGATGCCTGTATCGGCAATAATCTTGTCCGCACTTGTTCTTCCGATTCCGTAAATGTACGTAAGAGCGATTTCAATTCTCTTATCATTCGGTAAATCTACGCCGGCTATACGAGCCATTTAATGTACCTCCGTATTGGATAAAGTGGTATTAATCTCTATTTGACACGCGTAAGTCAAGGAACTCCGGGTTAGGGAGCAGCCGCCCTCTCGGAACGGTGGGTAAATATTGATTACTTTTCTTTTAATAATGCTTGTGCGGGAAGGAGCTATTATCCCGCGGTCTTCATTTCAGGCGTACGGGGCTAATTCCGTACTATAAGAAGACCCGTCAATCTGCTTAACCCTGTCTCTGCTTATGCTTGGGGTCAGAGCAAATGACCATGACTTTGCCGTTTCTGCGAATGATCTTGCACTTTTCGCACATCGGCTTTACTGAAGGTCGTACTTTCATGTTAGTACCTCCTGTCGCTGTTATTTTTCCACAACAAATACAGGCGCCTTCTGAGCGCATGCTAAACAATTATAGCAAAATCATTTCGGTTTTCAACTGGAAATTTCATCAGACAGGCACTTTTTTTGAGCATGTTTTCGAAAAACAAAAAAGAGCCGCCCTAAGGCGGCCCTATTATAGCATCACTTATATGCCTTATCTACTTAACCGAAGATACCGCCGGATGCAGGAAGCGGGATAGTAACCATGAAGATTACTGCGATGAGGAGGCATACAACGCTGACAGCAAGAACGATCTTCTTGTTTGTCTGGTTCTTGAATACGCCTACGATACCGAGCATGAAGAGTGCTACGCTGTAAAGAACTGTAACGAGTGAGAACTTATCACCGTTAGCGTTGTCCTGCTGACCCTGCTCGAGAACGAGCTGTGCTTCGTCAAGCTTAGCGTTAGCTTCATCAAAATAGCTCTGGACGAATTCTTCATTAGCGAAAGGTGAGTTGATGGCCATGCCGCTCTCATCATAGAGCCAAGCAAGAATATCTTCTTCATCGTTAACGCCGTCGTTGAAAGCTTCCTGATCATATCCGATGATAGCTGCCATCTCATCTGTGAGGTTATCCTGGCAGAACCACTGGAGCTTCCATACATAAGCTTCGAGCGTCTTTGAATCGTTTGTCTCGTCAGCATAAAGGATGTTGATCTCATAATCCATGATCGTATTCCATACATCCATGTCCTGAGTCATAGACTGGACAGCTGCGTTGTAAAGTGAGTTGCCGTCACTTGAGAGATTGTTACTTGTAGCATAGTTTGTTGCCTGGTTGCCGCCGTGGATGGAACCGACATAGCTTGCCCATGCTGTGAGAAGTGCGGTGATACCGAGGAGGATGACCGTAATGATCTCAAGCTTGTTCTCGTCTAAGAAGGACTTTTTACCCTCAGCCTTCTTCTCTTCTGCTTTTACGTTCTTTTCTTCTGACATATTATTGTTCCTTTCCCAAACAAAAGCACAATTACCTCTGATAACTGTGCTTTTGAATATCATTAGTTAATATATTTAGCAGTTACCGGAAAGAGCACTGTGATCAGATGCCCATAGCCTCCAGCTCTTTAGCAACTTCCTCAACCTGCTTCTCGCAGAGCTTGCTGTTCTTTCCGCCAAGGCTTCCGAGGTTACCCCAACCGTTTGTCAAAGCACCGATAGCCATATTCTTAGCAAGATTATCCATGCCTGCAGCCTCTGCCTTCATAACTGTCCACTTCGGACCGGGCTTAGCACCCTGAGTCATACCGGGAACGATCTGAACCTGATTCTGTCTGTCAACTTCATCAAAACAAATGATGTTTGTAAAGCCGTGCTTAACGATCTTAGGCTTTCCGGGTGTGAATTCATGATCCTTGATTGCCTCGAAAAGAGTGTCGGTTGTGTAATCATTCTTCAATACAACCTTGATCTGCTTAATTCCTAACATAACGCACCTCCAAAAATTATCACATTCCCATACCGTGCAAGTACAAGAATAATCTCTAGCGACAAGTGTATCATAGATTTAACATTTTTTAACAAAAAATGATAAGTTTGTATAATATTTAATAAAGAAAGAAACGCACCAAAACCGCTTGGGTTCCGGTGCGTAAAAATCAGTGTTAAAAATGTCCGCAGACGATTACTGCTTGGGCTTCTTCTCGCCTCTCCAGGTAATTCTGCCGCGGGAAAGGTCATAAGGAGAGATTTCCATTGTTACCTTATCGCCCGGAAGAATCTTGATGTAATTCTGTCTAAGCTTTCCTGATAAATGAGCAAGAACAATGTGTCCGCTGTCGAGCTTTACCTTAAACATTGCGTTGGGCAATGCTTCATCAACTACTCCCAGTACTTCAATAACATCTTCCTTCGCCATTAAAAACCCTCCTCATAGTCATAGGTTGTAAGATACGGACCCTCATCCGTGATCAAAATCGTATTCTCATAGTGACTTGCAGGCTTACCATCCTGAGTTACTATTGTCCACCTGTCATCTAACTGTTCGATCTCACGTGTTCCCAAAGTGATCATCGGCTCGATGCAGATAGCCATACCCTTCTTGAGCTTATAGCCGTGACCCGGTCTTCCGTAGTTGGGTACATCCGGATCCTGGTGCATCGTTGTTCCTATGCCGTGACCTGTAAGTTCTCTTACAACTCCGTAACCGAACCCTTCGCAATATTCCTGGATAGCATGTCCGATATCGCCTGTTCTCATGCCGACTTTAGCGTACTCGAGGCCGATCCAGAATGACTTTTCGGTGCGCTCAACGAGATCTTTAACCTCAGGAGCGACATTGCCTACCATGTATGTTCTGCATGCATCAGACTGATAGCCGTCAAGGATCGCGCCGACATCAACTGAAATGATGTCACCTTCCTGGAGTATTCTGGTCTTTCTCGGAATTCCGTGTACGACCTCATCATTAACTGATGCGCAGATCGTTCCGGGGAACGGAGGCTGGCCATAGTTCAGGAAAGACGGGATGGCATCGTAACTTCTGATGATGTCATAGCAAAGCTTGTCGACATCGTGAGTTGAAATGCCGGGCTTGATCTCGTCTCTGCAAGCCTTGAAAACATGCTGCAGGATCTTTCCTGCTGCCTTCATTTTCTCGAATTCTTCGTTGGTAAGGATTTCTACCATTTTTATACCTGATTTCTAATTAGAGTCCCAAATTCTTAAGTCCTGCTTCGATGGAAGCGATGCAGGCATCGGAATCAACATTGTTGTTACCCTCAACGATGATCCCTCTCTCGTTGTAGAAGTCGATAAGAGGCTGAGTATTTACTCTGTATGTCTCAAGTCTCTTGGCAACAGTCTCCGGATTATCGTCAGATCTCTGGATGACCTTGCCGCCGCATACGTCGCAAACGCCTTCAACCTTTGTGGGCATGTACTTTACATTAAAGCTTGCGCCGCACTTCTCGCAGACACGTCTTGTTGTAACTCTGTCCATAATGACTTCGTCATCGCAGATTACATAAACGACTGCATCGATCTTGGATCCCTTTGCTGCGAGCATCTTATCGAGAGCCTCAGCCTGTGCGATGTTTCTCGGGAATCCGTCAAGGATGTAACCCTTCTCGCAGTCGGGATTGCTAAGACGGTCTTCTACCATTCTGATGGTAACGTCATCGGGAACGAGTGCTCCCTTGTCAATATATGATTTTGCTTCGATTCCGAGAGGAGTGTTTTCCTTGATGTTATATCTGAAAAGATCTCCTGTTGAAATGTGAGCAAGATTAAACTTCTCTCTTAATACAGTAGCTGATGTACCCTTACCGGATCCTGGTGCGCCGAGAATGATCAGATTCATAAATATATCCTCCCCTTACTTTTTGTTGTAATTCTTACGTTTCTTATCTTTGCCTGCTGCCTTGAGCTGCTCTTCTTCAGTCTTAAGAGCATTGTCAAGCAAAGTCTTCATCTCGATAAATCCGCCGCCAACGAGAACTACTGCGATTCCGCCGAAAGCGATCCTGTCAAATCCCGGGATGAAGCTCAAAGCCATGGGCAATACGCAGAAAAGGATCAGATAGAAGCAGTCTGCGCTGTTCAGGTTATTGTACAGATTCATCAGATACTGTGAAGTGGGCTTGCCGGGCTTAATACCCTGGATGTAACCGCCGTTCTGCTTGATCTGGGAAGCCATATCAAAAGGATTGAACTGCAACATAGCGAAGATGTATGTGAAGAATACAAGGAATACGATGAAGAACGGGATGTAAGCAACGCTTGTGGGAAGGTTCTTCCAGGATTCTGCCCAGGCAACTTCTGTGCCGGGAACAACCATTGCGATGATAACTGAAGGAATCAGAGTAACAGCAAGTGTATAGATGATTGGTGTGATTCCTGCCTGAGCAACCTTGAGCGGAATAACCTGGTTCTGCATTCCATACTGCTTCATACCTACAGTTCTCTTGGAGAAAATGATCCTGATCTTCTTTTCGCCCATGTTGATGAATATTACGTAGAAGATCAAACCTGCGAAAAGGAGAGCTCCGAACACTGCATATGTAAGTCCGGGAATGATTCCGAGATAATAAGCTTCATCAAAGCAGCTTGCGATTTCATGCGGAATGTCGCGGAGAATGCCTGCAACGATAATGATCGTAAGACCGTCGCCGATTCCCTTTGTGTTGAGAAGCTCAACACACCATCCGCAGAAAGCATTTCCTACTGCTACAGTTACACCGCAGAGAACTATAGCAACCCAGTAATTGATTGCTGTTGTTACTGCATTTCTCATGCCAACGCAGTAAAGAGCAGCAAAAACTACTGAAGCAACGATTGATGCGATCCTTGTGAGCTTTGTGATCTTCTTGGCGCCTTCGTCACCCATCTGGGCAAGAGCCCTGAGCTTCGGAACTGCCAAAGTTACTATCTGCATGATGATCGATGCTACGAGAAAAGGATAAATACCAAGGCTGACAATTGAAATATTCTCAAATCCCTTCATTGAAAGGACATCAATGATGAAGCCTACGCTTCCCCAGTCTGCTGCCGTGTATGTGGCAACTGCGTGATTAAGTCCCGGAACGGGAATAAGCGTGAGCACACAAAGTACGGAAACTATAAGGCAGGTAAAAAATACTTTTTTCCTTATCTCCGGACTGTTTACGCTATCTCTTAAAGTGCTCATTAACTGACATTCTCCTTGGTATATAAATAAAGCGTATGTATTATAGCGCATCTCTGCGCTTTTTTCACCGATATATTTATAAAGAAAAAAGAAGTAATAAATCAGCCTCCGACATAGAGTCTTCTGACTCTCTTGCCAACGTCACATGTGATCTCGTAATTGATCGTGCCAAGTGCTTCTGCAAGCTCATCTGCAGATCTCTCGCTGCCAAACACGGTGACCTTGTCGCCTACCGCAGGTCTGATCTCAAGATCTGTGGTATCGACCATGCACATATCCATGCAGATATTGCCGATTATGGGGCACTTCTTTCCTCCGATAACAAGTTCGAAGCCGTTAGAGAGCTTTCTGGAAAGTCCGTCTGCATAACCGATGCCGACTGTCGTGACCTCAGTGGGGCGCTCAGCCGTGAAGTGTCTGCCGTAGCTTATCGTGGCTCCGACGGGAACCGTCTTAACGTGGATTACCTTTGCATACCAGTTCATGACAGGCTTAAGGTCGATGTCTACAACGGGTGCGGGGCATCCGGGCGGCATGAGGCCGTAAAGGATGATCCCTGCCCTTACCATATCAAGATGCATTCCGGGGAATCTCAGGATCCCGGCACTGTTGCATATATGTCTCTTCGTAAAGTGAATGCCCTTCTGCCCGAGCGCTTCGATCTGATTCATGAATAGAGCGAACTGCTGATTGGTATATTCGTCGTCATCAGTATCCGCAGCAGCAAAATGCGAGAATACGCCGTATGGTTCGATGCCCGGCAGAGTGCATGCCCTGACAATATCTTCTGTCTCTGTTCCATCTGTCTTAAAGCCGATCCTTCCCATGCCGGTATCGAGCTTTATGTGGATCCTGCAGGTCTTACCCTGCTTTACTGCCTCATCAGACAGAGCTTTTGCGATATCGAGCGAATAGACCGACTGCTCGACGTCATATCTGACCGCATCTTCAAACCTTGAAGAGTCGGTAAAGCCTAAAGTCATCATCGGAACTGTTATGCCGTGCTTGCGGAGCTCGACCGCTTCATCGATCGTAGCAAGGCAAAGACCGGCCGCGCCGCCGTCGATCAGGGTCTTAGCTGTCTCAAGGGCACCATGTCCGTATGCGTCAGCCTTAACTACCGCAAGGATATCCGTGCCGGGAGTTACTGCTTTCTTTATCTCTTCAAAATTGTGCTTTAAAGCATCAAGATCGATCTCTACGCATGAACGGTCAAAAATATTGTCACTCATCTTCTTCACTCCAGCCCGCCTGAATGTATCCTTCCTCAAGATAGATCAGAAGGTCAGTCGGTATCATGGCTCTAACGCCGATATCTTCTTTTGCGGCTTCGCCCGCTTTCGAATGAATAAACACAGCAGAACAGGAAGCCTTGAAAGGATCCATTCCCTGTGCGAGGAATCCGGTTACGAGACCTGCAAGGACATCTCCCGATCCGCCCTTTGCAAGACCTGTGTTGGCAAGGTCATTCATGTAGATCTTACCGTCAGGAGAAGCGATAAGCGTCCTGCTGCTCTTAAGGATAATGACGCAGTTATTTTCGCGCGCAAAATCAAGTGTGAGATCAGCTGCCTTCTCCTCCACTTCGTTTTTGGCAAGGCCGGTAATCCTTGCAAACTCACCTATATGAGGAGTCAGTACCGCAGGAACTTCTCTTGCTTTGAGGTTCTCTTTAAGCCTGGACATAACGTCCGGCTTGCCTGAAAGAGCGCCCGCATCAAGAACAACGTTCGTTGCTTCTTTAAGGAATCTCTCAGTCAGCGCTTCCATGTTATTGTAATCGGCAGGCATGCCGGAACCTATAAGTACCGAAGATACTATCCTGCATAACGAAGATGTTTTTCTTAAAAGATCTGCCGTCTTCTCCGGCCTTAACTCAAGCATGGCGCAGGGTTCATTGAACCTTATGGCATCAAGAGTCTTCTCATCGGAAAACACTTTTACAAGACCCGCACCGGATCTTAAAGCAGAACCTGCTGCCATTACTGCAGCACCAGTCATAAATTCGGAACCTGCACAGATAAGCGCTGTGCCAAAAGAATTCTTGTGTCCGTCTTCAGATCTTTGGGGAGCAAATCCCGATATCAGTTCTCTGTCGAGTTTTAAAATCTCAGCCATTTTTCTCCACGTCCCTGTTAGGTTCAAGATCTTCGTTCCTGATGCTCCTGATCAGGTTGATGTCGAAAGGAGTCTCCTGATATACGTAGTAGTTGAGCCAGTTTGTATACATCAATGTTGCCGAAGATCTCCATCTGAGGAGCGGTCCCTTGGCAGGATCGTCGTCAATGTAGTAATTCTTCGGAATATCGACATCGGTTAATCCGGCATTCATGTCTCTTCTGTACTCTTTATCCAGAGTGTCCTTGTCGTACTCGGAGTGTCCCGTGATGAAGAACTGTCTTCCGTGAAGATCTGATATCGCATATATACCGCATTCCTCGGATTCGGAGAGGATCCTTAGATCCTTTCTCTTCTCGACGTCCTCCCTTCTGACCTCCGTATAACGTGAATGAGGAACGTAGAAGATGTCATCAAAGCCCCTGAAGAGCTTTACCGGTCTGGACCATGTCATTGAGTGCTCGAAAACACCGAACACCTTCTTGTCCAAAACGATCTTCGGTATCCCGTAGTGGTAGTAAAGACCTGCAAATGCGCCCCAGCAAAGATGGAGTGTGGAGTAAACGTGGGTCTTGCTCCATTCCATTATCTCGACCAGTTCAGGCCAGTAATCGACTTCCTCGAAAGGAAGCTTCTCGATGGGTGCGCCTGTGATGATCATGCCGTCGAAATACTCATTATTTACCTCATCGAAAGTCTTATAGAACTTGAGAAGGTGCTCAGCGGGAGTATTTTTAGACTTGTGTGTCTTTGTGAACAGAAGCTCGACATCGACCTGGATCGGAGAATTGGAAAGAGCCCTTAAGAGCTGTGTCTCCGTAGTCGATTTATCGGGCATGAGATTGAGGATAAGGATCTTGATCGGACGTATGTCCTGGGTCAGAGCCCTGTTTTCCTCCATAACGAATATTCTTTCCTGCTCAAGGATATGCCTTGCCGGAAGATTGTCAGCTATTCTGATAGGCATTATATGCCTCCTTTATTAATCTGTATCAGCAGTTCCGCCGTTACTGTGAGATGAACTCGTTAAGTATTGATTCGGCAGGAACCTGTTCGGGGCTGATCACGGGTATCTTGCCCAGGTGCCCCATAAGCTTATTTGCCTTAACAAGTGCCGAAGAGAGATCCGCAAAGGACTTGCCTGACGGAGACTTCTCCATGAAGACGCTGGGTTCAATGGAACCCTTCTCGACCTTTGTCAGCGCCTCTTTGATGTCATTCATGGCCATGGGGGCAACGATAAGGCTCTCATAAGCAAGGAATGAGTTGACGTGGTAGTCAGCACATGTAAGGTACTCTTCGTAATATTTTTCTTCAGACTTCTGGATCATGGGCCAGTAGTCGATCGTGGCAAGTGCATGGGCGCTTCTGTGGCGGTAATCCCTGATGATCCTTCTTAGAAGTCTTATCTCGTTACTGTCCATGAGCTTTGAATCGCAGTAAACGTTACCATAGGGCATGATGAATACCTTGGAACACTTCTCAGCAGGGCATTCGCCTGAGATCCTGGGAGACAGACCGTGAAGGCCTTCTACAACGAGGACACCGTCGTCACCTAAACAGATGGCATTTTCCGGATTACCTTCGTGCTGCTCTCTGGTATTGAAATCGAAGTACGGGGGAATAACCGTCTCGCCGTCTAAGAGAGCCTTGATGTCGCGCTGGATTCTGTCGACATCGAGAGCATCGATTGTCTCAAAATCAGGTCTTCCGTCCCTGTCGCATTTGACGTCCTTGATGTTGTAGTAATCATCAAGTGAGAGGTGGATGGCTTTTCTGCCCCTGTTATTGATAGTTGATGATAATCTCAAAGTGAAAGTTGTCTTTCCGGATGAAGTAGGACCGGATACGAAAATGGCCCTTTTATTGCTGTCAGAACAGATCTCATCACAGATGGTATCGATCCTTCCGACAAAACTCTTCTCTGATTCTGCGATAAAACGCGGAAGCCTAACGGCGCCGAGGGATTCCTCGAGCTCTTCAACCGTGATGTCGATTCTGTCTCTAAGCTCTGCCATATAGTCTCCTTTGAAAACCCATTATTTACGCTGAGGGAAAAACCTCTTGATGATAAGCGTATTTACGACCCAGTCCCATACATACTGAACAATTCTGATTGCCAGATATATGAGGCCCGGAATGATTATTGCCGCCAATGCATAAAGCAAAACGGTTCCGACGACATGAACGCCGCCTGCAAGAACTCCCAATACCGTTGAGAATGAACCTGCGCTTGCCTGGAATTTCTCTGTATATTTCTCAAGCGTTCCGTTGAGATATGTCATGAGGAAATCCTGGAGATCATCAACCTGTACCGACAGTCTCGGAAGGAGAAGACTTACCGTATAGCTGACGATCAGATATGATTTGTATATCTTCACTGCTAAAACTAAGATCTTGCCCCACCAGGGCATTCGGTAATATCTGAAGCTGATGAACGGATTGGCCAAAAAGAGCAGTGTGAATACTGCGATGTGAATAGGGCCTACTATGCCGAAGTTCAAAAGGCCTTTGCCGGAGATATAGAGGTAGAGAACTATCGCGTCAACAAGAAGGCCGTAAATAACAAACAAACCGAAATGCTTACGGTTTTCAAAATCCGTATCACTCCAGAGCCTTCCAAGTAACAGTCCTTCCAGATAATCCAAAACAATAACTCCTCGTTCATACATATTCCCGATAACACTTATCGGGCATATTAATGAATTTTATCACATTAGAGCAAATGCGACTACAAAGGATATTTAATACTCAAAATAATAAAAAGCAGGCCCCATGCCTGCACAATCTTACTTCCTGCCGGATTTCCGACTTATCTTAACGTGAAACTGCATCCCGAAGTCTGCTCGATCAAATACTGAAGATTCTTCCACTTCTTAGGGAAATGCTGCTCGGCACCTGACTTCAGATTTGTCTTGTCGCTGAACTCGACCTTGATCTGCCACTCCCCCGGGATCACTGTCTTATCGCCGTATTCTTCAGTAAGTCCGAGATTATAACCTTTCATCCACTCAAGCATGCCTGATTCGGGAAGCTTTTCCTTAATGAGCCTGATGTTTTCTTCACTGAGGGATCTTGTGAAATTGTTATTCCACATGTAGTTATCGCGCCAGGAGATCACTCTTCTGCCGAAGTCATACTTCACCGCATAGCCCTCGTTTGCAAAGGTCCTTATCTCGACCTCAAAAACAGCTATAGATCCGTATGCATTCTCAAAGTCCATAGTGCTCCTTATTCAATCGCAATTCCGAAAACGCTTCCGGAAGTTGTTCCCACGACCATCATACCCTTGTAGATTACAGGAGAAGCTTCGATACATACGCCGGACGCTGTCTCATCCTCAAGTCCGAGGTTCCTCTTTGTCTGAATGTACGTAATTCTTCTGTCCTTAGGGTCAGCTATTCCCGTCTCCGCATGTATCATGTGAACCTGACCGATCGAATCGCAGATGATGATATATGCGTTGCCGTCAGCATCGTAGAAATCTACCGGTGAGCTGTACGAATAGATGTTCATATTATATTCCCAAACTTCAGTACCCAAATCCTTGTCATATGCAACAAGTTTATTGCCGCTCGCAAGGCCGTTAGTCATACTAAATGAGAAAATAACGAGGTTTGATATGGAACCTTTTCCGATAATCGGATTGCCAAGGCATCCGCCGCTCTGGTCGGAATCAGATGTATTGCCGTTATATGTGTAGCATGCTTCGGAGCTCTGCCATACCTGCTCACCCGTAAGACCGTTGATCTTATAGATGTATGCGGCGCCGCAGTATTCACCGACTTCGCCCTGGTTATCCACCTCGGTTCCAATATAAATATACGGTATGCCGTCTTCTTCATCGATTACCGGAGTAACGTCTGAATCATCACCCAATACCTTGGTCCAGACCATCTCAAGCGTGTTGAGATCGAGACAGCAGAGATTCATCGTGTTGTCTACGAAATAACCGTAGTTGCCGTATACGGCAATGGAACTCTCAACACCCATGTGCGAGCCTACATTGTCGTTGAACATGTACTTATATCCGGTTACAACGGGAGATACGAGGATATTGGATCCCGTATATGCCGTGTGAAGATCGAAAGTGTAGATGATTCCGTTTTCGCATGGCCAGATAAGAGTATCGGTCTCTGCATTTACGATCGGTGATGAGTCGAATGCGTTCCAGTTGCTTCTGTATGCGCCGTCTTCAGAACCGTCGTAACAGTAAAGGAGTGAGCCGTCCAGAAGCGAATAGATATACATACCGAAAACCTTGCCGCCGTTGTTATCCGTCTGTCCTACATAAAGGAGAGGATAGCCTCTGGGGTCGAGTGCGGGAGTACCCTTGATGGAAGCTCCGACATCGATCGGTTCTCTGGTAGGTTCACCGTTCTGGAGATTGAAGAAATAGATCTTACCGTCCAATGCGGCAACGATAACTTCCGTAAGGGTCATCTGCTGCTTGGCTGAATCGTACATATCCATGTTCTGACGGACTGCTGCAGGCCACTCTACAACGAGGGGCTGACCAGTCCACCTTACACCTGACCACTCGAAGTTAAGTGTAGATGCAAGAAGTGTTCCGATCTCATTGAATTCCCATCTCTGGGTAAGGGAACCTCTGTACATGGTTACATATCCGAATGAGGCGCAGTTTCTGAAATTGTTTCCTCTGAATGCGAAGATACCGGGAATCGATCCATAGAAGACAGGGTCGTTCATGTAGATCGGGTTCTCCCTGCTGTAAGGAGGCTCCACGATATTTCCGTTTACCATGACGGTCTCATTGATTCCGCGCGCGGAAGGAACGCAGTTCTTGTCGATCGCAAGTTCCTTATTGATGTTTACGGATGCAAGTCCTGGATAAAGTATAGGATTCTGATAATCAGTAATTGGCGGAATAGGAGTAGGCGTGGGGGAAGCGACCGAGATATAACCTGATACGTCTGTGGAGTCGATATTGGCAAGAGTTTCCTTTGTTGTCGCCTTTTTGAAATATACAGCGGCAAGAACGCCTGTCAGGCATACGAAGAGAAGAGTGATCACGACGACGAGCGTCATGGTGCCTTCATTCGGATCCCTTGAAGGTCTGTAGTAACTGTTATCAGGCTCGATGTACTGGTCACCGTGCTTCATATAACCCCTCTTAATTGTTTCTTTCCAAAAAAGTTAACGCTTATTTTAGCACGGCTATTTTGTTAACTCAAATTTTCGCGGCATTTGAGCCTTATAAAGCACTATAAAATAAGGGATTTTTGAGGATTTACTTAAGAGAATTCGCAAATTCGGCGATCTTATCGAGGCGGTGTCTCATGCCTGATTTGCCGATCGGAGGGTCCATCATGGCACCGAGTTCGGCAAGCGACGCACCGGGGTTTTCCATGTGCGCCTTTGCGGCCTCCCGGAGCTCAGGTGAGAGCTTGCTCGCTATTCCTGACTGCATGACTCTGGTGATGAGTTCGTTTCTTGCGGCCGCTGCTTCTGCCTGACGCTTTGTGTTGCCCTCGTCACAGTTAACAGCCCTGATGACCTTGCTGTTGACATCTTTTCCGGCACGCACGTTCTCGAATTCCATCATTGCCGAAGGGCTTCCGATATAGCTTAAAAAATCGGAAACGTCATCACCGTTCTTGAAGTAGACCGCGAAAGCATTTTTGCGTTCAGCCTTTATATGTTTTATAGAAAGAATATTAAGGGCAGAAGATATCCACGAAGCGCATCTCTCATTTGATACCAGGAATTCTATCCTGTAACTCTTAACCGGATCCGAGCAGTAACCTGCAGACCAGAAAGCGCCTCTTAAAAACCTTCTTGCTTCCTCGACCGTGAGATTTCCGCCTTCAATGTCTGACAAGAGCGCATATAACTTCTGCCAGAGATCGGTGTTGCCCGTATCTTCCATCAGGATCTTCCCTTTGGAATAACGGCATTTTACGTTCTCCATCTCGAAAAGCTGGACGATCAGCTCAGATAATCTTTCAGGGATCTTTATCTCTTTTACGGGTTCAGACAGATCGCCTGTTACCTGGCTCAATATCAGACCGCACAAAGCAGTCTGCCTCTGAACGGGCTTTTTTACGGCCTTGGTGGCAGTCTCAAGCTTAACTCTGACGGAGAAGCTGTCATCCATCAGTCTTCATCCGCCTTCTTCGTATATCTGTGAGGTTCTTTGTCGATATCCCTGTGCGTTACTATGCACTTGATGCCGTTCTCAGACATCTTTTTTGCGATGGTCTCAGTGCAGTAAACGGATCTGTGTCTTCCGCCCGTGCATCCGATTCCTATATGAACGGAACCCTTGCCTTCCTTCTCATAAAAAGGAATTACAAAAGATAGGATCTCGGATGTCATGTAGTTGAACTCATCCGTCTCCCTGAATCCTTCAAGATATTTGGCTATCTCTTCATCTTTACCGGTGAAGTTACGAAGCTGCGGCAGATAGAACGGGTTCGGCAAAAATCTTACGTCAAATACATAATCGCAGTCTACGGGAAGTCCGTACTTGAATCCGAAGGACTCCACCACAACGAGAATGCTCTGGCTGTCCTGGTTCTTGATTATCTCTCCTATCGCCTTGCATAGTTCCGAGTCTTTAAGAAATGACGTGTCGATAACGACTGTCGCTATCTCTCTTATGTTCTCGAGCATCTTTCTCTCTTCGGTAAGAGCCTTGGTAAGAGATCCTTTCTTGCCTGCAAGAGGATGTTTTCTTCTCGTCTGCTGGTATCTGCTTATGAGAACCTGATCGGATGCTTCAAGGAAGATAACCTTATAAGGGACACCCACTTCATCGTGGATGAGAGCCAGAGCCTCATCAAAACCGTCAAGGTATTCCTGTGACCTGATGTCGACTACAAAGGCAAGCTTGGGTGTGGAAAAACCTTCACCGTTTCTGCCTCTGAAGAAGCTCTTTACAAGGTCCGGAAGGACATAAGGCGGGACATTATCCATACAGAAATATCCGCAGTCTTCCAAATACCTGACCGCCGCGCTCTTTCCTGCACCGCTCATTCCGGTAAGAAACAACAGTTCCATTGTCAGCCTCCGAAGTTACCGACCAGACGCACTTCTTTTTCAAGTCTTACGCCTGAATCCTCATATACTTTTTCCACCACGTAATCTATAAGTCTCTTGACATCGGAAGCCTTTGCAGTGCCTCCGTTATTGACTACAAACCCGGCATGCTTGGGAGATACCTGCGCGCCTGAATCATCGAGCGCAAATCCCTTAAGCCCTGCATCTTCAATAAGCTTTGCGGCAAAAAAACCTTCAGGTCTCTTGAATGTAGAACCTGCCGAAGGAACGTCCAGAGGCTGACTTGCAGTCCTTCTGGCCCTTAAGTCATCGACCTTTGCTGTTATCTCATCCTTGTTGCCTTTTGAAAGGATTGCCTCAAAACCTAAGATAACGGCTGTCTTTCCTTCGCTGTTAAGTTTTTCAAAAAGGCTCGTCCTGTATCCGAATTCACATTGACTGCCGTCTATATTTCTGATCTCATATCCGTCCCAGTAACTGACTTTGGTTAAGAAATCTTTGGTCTCTCCGCCGTAAGCTCCGGCATTCATGAATACCGCGCCGCCGCATGAACCCGGAATTCCGCATGCAAACTCGGCACCAGTAAGTGAGAGTTCTGTACAGTAGTTTCCGAATCTTGCGTAAGAAAGACCTGCGCCTGCGGTTATCTTTACCCTGCCGTCTTCAAGTTCTTCAGATTTAAGCTCACTCATGTTCTTGCCGATCCTTATTACAAGACCGTCAAAACCTTCATCGGAGATAAGGCAGTTGGAACCGTTGCCGAGGATGAATACATCCCAGTCTTGCTCAGCTGCCAGTCTGAATAATCTTGCGACTTCATCACCTGTCGCCGGCTCAGCAAAATATCTTGCCGGGCCGCCGCATCTGAATGTTGAATATCCCGCAAGCGGGACGTTCTCGAGAATGCCAATATCAGCCATCCAAAGACTTCCCGGGGAAGACTCTGGATACGAGATCCTGAGCAGCGTTATAGCCCATCTTCTTGACTCTGTAGTTGATCGCAGCAGCCTCGACTATGATTGCGAGGTTACGTCCGGGTCCTACAGGGATCGTAACTGAAGGAACCTTGATTCCGAGGATGTCATATGTCTCCTCGGTAAGTCCCAGTCTGTCATAAGTTTTCTTCTCGTCCCAAAGTTCGAGATTGATTACAAAGTCTATATTCTCCTGCGGCTTTACGGCAGATACACCATAAAGCTCCTTAACGTCCAAGATGCCGATGCCGCGGATCTCGATAAGGTGCTTGATAACATCGGGAGCCCTTCCCAGAAGCGTTGTCTCAGATACCTTTCTGATCTCGATCTGGTCATCTGCGATAAGTCTGTGACCTCTCTTAACGATCTCCAATGCGGTCTCTGATTTACCTACGCCGGATTCACCTAAGATAAGGATACCTTCACCGTTTACTTCGACCAGAACGCCGTGCATAGATACACGGGGCGCGAGTTCCATCTTGAGGTATTTAACAAGCTCCGACGAGAAATCGGATGTCGCCTGCGATGTTCTCAACACAGGAGTCTGATACTTTCTTGCGGCATCCAAGATCTCCTTATGAACCTTATGGTCACGGGTGACGATAAGTGCAGGAATGTTCTTCTCGAAAAGAGCAGATACGGACTTTGCCCTCTCCTCAGAGGAGAGGTTGTCCAGATATGCATGCTCCATGTTACCGATCATCTGGATTCGGTCAGGTCCGAAGTGATCATAATATCCTGCGAGCTGCAGGCCGGGACGCGTAACGTCTGCCACGCATATCCTTCTTGATTCGATATCACCTGAATCGTATACAACCTCAAGGTTGTATGCTTTTACGATCTCTGATAAAAAGACGCTCGAAAAAGGCATTTTAACTTAGGACCTCCAAAAATCTGATCAGAATTCGATCTCAACCTTATGTTCCTTGCCGTCAGTTGCAACAGGCAGAAGCGTTCCGTCGCAGGAAGCGCCGTCAAGCTTGACCTTGATGCCGTCCTGGGCACGGATGAAGCCCTCAGGCTTTGTGATGTGGATATCGTAGGATGTTCCGCATACGGATACCTTAACATCAAGTCTCTTGTCAGACTGTCTGAGGATAGGCTCGACTCTCAGTCCCTCGCTCGTAAACTCAATACCGAAGCACTGGAAGAGTGAGAGAAGGAGCCATGTGGAAGTACCGGACAATGTAGGTCCGATATTCTCGCCTGTCTGGCTGTTGTTGTACTGTGTGCACCATCTCGGGTTACCGCATGTAACGAAAGGTGTCTTCAATGTGTTGTAAGGTAAGATCTTATCGATGATCCAGTAAGCCGTGTCAGCAAGTCTTGAAGCAAGAGCCTCATCCTTAACTGTCTTTGCAGCGCCGAGCATAGCAGAGCATGCCATCATGTTCGCATGCTTGAATACGCCGCCGTTCTCACGGTCACCGGGATAATACAGAGCAACGTCGATCTTAGGAGCGATCCTCGGATAGTTAACTGTTGAGCAGAGTCTGAATCCGTAAGGTGTCTTAAGATACTTGTCGAGTGAATCGAGCATCGTATTTATCTCTTCTTCGGAAGCAACTCCTGCAAGGAGTGACCATGAGAAGCTGTTGAGGAAATATGTGCCGGGGTGTCCTGCTTCGACTGCAAGGCCGTCACCCTCTGCACCGAGATAAGAGATGTCTGTTCTGTCTTTTCTGTTAAAGAGGACTCTGCAGTAGAAGTCACCCTTCCAGCAGTGCTCACGTAAGTTTGCTGCGAGCTTGTCGGAAAGTGCCTTCATGTCGTCAGCAGCGGAATCGCCGATCTTTCTGAACATTGTCTCGGCAGCGTCCAGAGCAACCTTCAAAAGGAATCCGTTCATTACTGACTCGGAGAACTCTGAATCGTAAGGAACTTCGCCGTAAGCCTTGCCGCTTGCAGAAAGCTGTTCCTTATATTCTGCTACCTTGTCCTTACCGGAGATCGCATCAGGATCGACTCTTAAGCAGTCGTTCCAGTCAGCGCGGTCGATAAGCGGAATACCGTGCTTACCGAGCGAGATCCTGCCGCTGTACATAAGAATAGCCTTGATCGTATCCTTGAGCTTACGCTTAACGCCTGCATCGGTCTTCTTGACCTTTGTGCCTGCCATGACGAACTCCTCATCGAGGAATGCGTAATCGTCTGTGAGGCCGAGATATCTGTCCAATGCCTGGAGGAGCCAGAGTCCGTCATCTGACCACCAGCCGGGTTCTTTTCCGATCCAGTAGAAGTTGTGGTTTGTGTAACCGTCTTCGTAAACATTCTCGATCCAGCCTGCGAGCATTTCCTTAACGAAGTCTGTTCTTCCCATGCCTGCGAAATAGTACATGGATGCGAAGATATCCTGGATCTCTCTGAATCCGATCTCACGGTAACCCTTCTGTGTCCAGTCGAGAGATCTTGATACGAATGTCTGATAGAAGACCTGGAACGGGAGGTTGTTGTTAACATAAGCCTCGAAGTTCTTGTCGTCGTGGGAGATCTTCATGTAGTTGGAATACTTGCCTGCGAAGTCGATTACATCCTGAAGATCCTTAGCAAGGTTAGCAGGATCCTTGATGTACTCTGCAACTGCTTCAACTTCTTCAGCAGGTGTCTGGTCGATTACGAACTTGTCGTTTACGCAGTCGGAAGAAAGGCATGTGATGTTATCAACACGTACAGAGCCGTTTGCCTTGATCGTAAAAGGTGTGGATGTAGCGAAAAATCCGGGGCCCTTTCTGGAAGGTCTTGAAGCCAGAGGATAGATGAACTCAGGCTTTTCGAGGCTTCCTGAACCTACGAAATCTGCATATCTGCATGCATACTGATCTGCGAAAATATCACCGTCAGCACTGTGAACGACTGTCTCGTTGAATCTGATGTCGCCCTTTGTGCCGTTGGGGTTGGGATCTGCGCTTACCGCACGGATCTCGTTATTCTCGTTGAAGAATACCTGTGACTCGCCAACGACTGTCGTGAAGATAACGTCTTCGGAAAGAGCATGTGTCTGCTTCGTACCGAACATGCCCGTGCATACGACTCTGAGGTCTCTGTCAGCAGATGTCGTGTTCTCGATGTCGATAAGCTGTGCTTCACAAGCTACGGGGAGTCCTTCTCTTTGGGGAACGATGAAGATCGTTCTCTTGATCTTGAGGCCACACTCGAGCTCATAGCTTATGACGGTCCTGTTCTGTGAGTGAACAGTCTGAACCTTCTTAAGACCGTCTGCAATTGCCTTGCCTGACCAGAAGATCTGCTTGCCGTTCTCTACGATGTAGAACTGACGGTTAGCCGGGAATCCGTTTTCTTCAGGGAGATAATCCCATCTTGTTGCGAGAACCTGGGTATCGGCATGTGATCTGAAGGAACCGCCGCCCAAACTGTCTACGGCACTCTTCGGAGTTGACTGAAGAGGATGTACAAAGCCGATGCGGTTGCCGATAAGCATATTCGTATAGTAGTGGGGTCCGGGTGAAGGTGTGGAAGGATCGAAGATAAGCTCGCCCTTGTCGTTAAGCTCTCCGCCCCATGTCTCTGTGCTGCTGATGAGTTCAGCGCATCTTGTAATGACTGCACCGTCAAAACCTGCATCGGAGACGGTTCCGCCCTTCTCCGTCAATGCCTTGAGTCCGCCCTCACTCTTTATGAGAAGGATGCTTGAACCTTCATTGACTGTCTTTGTGAACTGCTCGAAAACAGCGTCGTCCGAAGCAAGAATGTTAACTGCCATGCTGTCGAATCCCAAGCCTGAGATACCGAGAACGACAGGCTCTTTGCCAAAACGCACATACTGTGCAGAGATTCCGCCCTTTGTGTTGTCAGCTCCGAATTTCTTTATAAGGAGCTCTTTTGCAGGACATCTTTCGCCTCTGGCTTTTTCAGCGATATAACCCATAATGATCCTCCGCGGATTAAATTTATAATTGCCTTATTTCAGCAAGTAACCCCACGGTCAAAAAAACTGCGGGGTCTTGCTTTTGTTATTGACTTAAAATTCAGGCTTTAAATCCTGTAATCAGCCAAGAACTACCTCGACTTTATGAGTCTTGCCGTCGCCTGCAACCGGAACGATGCAGCCTTCGATCTCATTTCCGTCTACTGTGAGTTTCTTGACGCCCTTGCATACGTGATCAGGGTTCTTTATCTCGATCTCGTATACGTCGCCTCTGAACTTACGCTCTACCTTGAATCCGTCCCAAGCTGAAGGAATGGAAGGATCAACTCTCAGACCGTCAAACTCAGGCTTAACGCCGAGGATGTACTGTGAGATTGCAACCATGTTCCATGCTGCCGTACCTGTGAGCCAGGAGTTCTTGCCCTGACCGAAGTTCTTGGCATCCTTACCGCCGATCATCTGACCGTAAACGTAAGGCTCTGTCTTATGGATATCAGATGTCTCTTCTGTGAAAGCAGGAGCGATCTTTGAGTAGTACTCGAAAGCCTTTTCGCCTCTGCCGACATAAGCCTCAGCACAGATGATCCATGCGTTGTTGTGTGTGAAGATACCTGCGTTCTCCTTATATCCGCCCGGATATGTGGAGATCTCACCGTACTGGATATAGTACTTTGTGAATGCAGGGTTGTTGAGAACGAGACCATACTCGCAGTTGAGATACTTGTCGATTGAGTTGAGAGTCTTGATGTCAGCTCCCTCTTCCTTACCGATCTCTGACATAACTGCGAAGCCCTGGGGTTCGATGAAGATCTTACCCTCTTCGCACTCGTGTGAACCCATCTTCTCGCCGTTTGCATCGTATGCTCTTAAGAACCACTCGCCGTCGAATGCGGATTCCATAGTGTTCTTCTTCATCTTGTCGATCTCAGCCTGAGCCTTTGCAGCCTCATCAGCCTTTCCGAGATGCTCAAGGATGCCTACGTAAGCAGGACCTGTGTATGTGAAGAGAGCTGCAACGAATACGGACTCAGCAATCTTGGAGTAGCCGCCCTCTGCCTTGAACTTGGGATTTGTGTATGTCTGGAATGATTCACCGGGTGTGTCGGAGAAGCATGACAGGTTGATACAGTCGTTCCAGTCAGCACGCATTGCGAGAGGCAGTCCGTGAGGTCCTAAGTTGTTTACGATGTGATAGAAGGAAACATTCAAATGCTCGAGCATTGTGTGCTTGCCTTCCGGATCGTCATCGAAAGGAACGTTAGCGTCGAGGATTCCCCAGTCGCCTGTCTCCTTGATGTAAGCTGCAACGGACATGATCATCCAGAGCGGGTCATCTGAGAAGTCGCCGCCGATGTCAGCGTTACCCTTCTTGGTAAGAGGCTGATACTGGTGATAGCATCCGCCGTCTGAAAGCTGTGTTGAAGCGATGTCGATGAGTCTTTCTCTTGCACGCTCAGGAATCTGGTGAACAAATCCGAGGATATCCTGGTTGGAATCTCTGAAGCCCATACCACGGCCGATACCGGACTCGAAGTAAGAAGCTGAACGTGAAAGGTTGAATGTAACCATGCACTGATACTGGTTCCAGATGTTGACCATACGGTTAACCTTGTCATCAGGTGTATCAACCTTGTAAATGCTGAGGAGGTTCTCCCATGTCGTGCGGAGTTCTTCAAGTCCTGCTGCAACCTTTTCAGGTGTGTTGTACTTGTCGATCATGGCATAAGCCTTCTCCTTGTTGAGTACCCATGCCTCTCTTGTAAGGAGGTTAGCAGGCTTCTCGGAAGCGAACTTCTTGTCCTGCGGGTTCTCAGCGTAGCCTAAGATATAGATCAATGTCTTGCTCTCACCGGGTGCAAGAGTGATCTTCTTGTAGTGAGAAGCGATGGGTGACCAGCCGTCTGCAAATGAGTTGGATGCCTTGCCTGCCTTAACAGTCTCAGGGTTATCCCAGCCATTGTAGATGCTTCCGAGGAAAGCGTCACGGTCTGTATCGTAGCCGTCAATCTCATCGTTGACTGTATAGAAAGCGTAGTGATTACGTCTGTCTCTGTACTCTGTTACGTGATAGATGGTTGAACCTTCGATCTCAACACGTCCTGTTGAGAAGTTTCTCTGGAAGTTTGTGCAGTCATCCTGTGCATCCCAGAGACACCATTCAGCCATTGAGAAAATGGAAAATTCCTTAGCGGAAGAGCCTTCGTTTGTAAGTACTACCTGCTGTACTTCTCCGTCGTAGTTCTGGGGAACGAAGAATGTAACTTCAGCCTTGAGGCCGTCCTTCTTACCCTTGATGATGGTATAACCCATACCATGGCGGCACTCATACTCGTCAAGTTCTGTCTTGACCGGAGACCATCCCGGATTCCATACCGTACCGTTGTCGTTAATGTAGAAATAACGTCCGCCCATATCCAAAGGTACGTTATTGTAACGGTAACGTGTGATTCTTCTGAGTCTGGCGTCCATATAGAAGCTGTAGCCGCCTGCAGTGTTAGAGATCAGGGAGAAAAAGCCCTGATTGCCAAGATAGTTGATCCAGGGATAAGGTGTTTTGGGAGTGTTAATTACATACTCTTTCCTTGAATCATCGAAATACCCGAATTTCATGTTTGATAGCCTCCGCATTTTTATTAATAAAGACCTAATTATTCTACACTATCGGAATGTCGTTTTGTACAAAAGCAAATATAAACATTCTATGTCTTATGTCACATTTCTGTACCTATTTGAAAGTTTATTCCCGTAGGCCCGCAAAGCAAATAAAAAAGCTGCTCCGGGATTTCCGGAGCAGCCTGGGATGTTGTTAAAGATACTTGATTTAATAGCCGGCCAATCCGTCTTCGACCAACTGGTCCCTGAAGGCTGTCTCAGCCTCTTCGACCGACTCGAAAGCCTCTTCGCAGTATGCACCGACAACAGCCTTGAAAGCATTGCTGTAATCGTCCTCATTTTCGACGATGAGAGAAGCATCGGCATTCATTGCACTATTAAGAAGCACAGGATAAGGATTCTGGCCGCCGAGCCATTCATATGCGAACTTGTCGTCTGCTGCGGCCTGTGTCATGAGCTTGACGCTGTTGACGAACTCACCTCTGTTGACCATATCCTTGAGATTGTCCTCATTGATGCATACGGCTCTGATGATGTCTGCGGAAGTTGCCTTCTGGTCGCAGTACTTGGATGCCATTACCCATGAACCGCCGCTGTAGTAGCTGACAGGTGCAGTCGTAACGCCCCAGTCGCCGGATGTCGGGTTGACTGCCGTACCCTCGCCCGGATTAAGCGCGAGCTGGTACTTTGCAAAATCATAAGAACCCCAGTAAGAGATGACAGTCTTGTCGGACATTCTGTCTGACCAGCCTTCAGTCCATCTCTCATCATAGAAAGTAAGGTCTTCTGAGTAAAGGTGCTTTGCGAAGTCGAAAAGCCCTACAATATTGGGATCGATGTTAAGTGATCCGTCCATTACCCAGCCGTTGCTGCGGTCTGTAAGGAAAGCATCGTAAATCTCCGAAGTGCCTGCGATAAGCTTGACTGAACCTTCGGATGCCTCGTTGACGGTTCTCGCGGAAGCAAGGACATTGTCCCATGTGGCAAATGATGCAGCAACCACTTCAGGATCGGAAGATCCGAGATACTCCTCTGCAAGGGATCTCTCATAGAAAACGGCACTCGGGTAAGCATTCCATGCAAGACCCTTAACTACGCTGTTCTCATCGCTTGCGAATCTCAAAGTGTAATCGAACATCTCCGTACACTCAGCATAATCGATGCCGAGATCATTGATGGCGATCGTGTTGTCGGATGCCAGATACTTTCTGGCATATGCGGCATCACAGGTGAAAATATCAGGCGCACCGTTACCGTCGGAAAGAACGGCATCAAGCTTTGTCTGATACTCGGCGCTGTCAGTGACTTCAATGAAATCGTAATCGTTGGATGTGATTCCGGCATACTTCTCGGCAAGTCCGATGAACTCGGAATTGTAGCCGTAGATCATGATCTTGTCGTCGCCTTCATCTGAAACATCTGCAACAGACAGTTCCTTGTAACCTTCAAGGTCGATGGTAACTTCTGTTGATTCTGTAGTTACGGACTCTGTCTCTGACGAAGCGGAAGGCTCTGAAACAGACGTATCCGTTGCAGGAGTGTCACATGCCGTAACTGCACCGATTACCATCGCCGAAGCCACTAGCAAAGCAATCAGTTTTCTTCTTTTCATCTTATTATCCTCACATTTTGTATAGTTAAAATACAATTGAGCATTTTAATACACATTACATAGAACTTCAATCTCACTCTATGCAAATGTTCAAAATACAAACGTGAAGTTTATGCAATACGGATAAACTTTGATCGATATCAGCCGAAGAAAACGGATGTGCCGTAACGGTTGAAAAGGTCAGCGTAAGAATCGATCTCAACATCTGCCTCGTAGATAATGCCGTCCTTTGCGATTCCGATAACAGTTGCCTTATGAACACCTTCCGTGTCAGAAGCAACAGGAGCAATGTAGATTACATCGAAATCACTTGCCTTGGGCAGATCGTCTTCGTTGATCGTCTCAACAACCGTTGTTTCAGCAGTTGTGGGTGCCGTAGTTGTTGTAACTGTTGCAGGTGTAGGTGTGGGAGTAGCTGTAACCGCAGGCTGTACTGCTTCAAGTGCCTTAGCCTTGATCGCATCAGCAAGAGCAGTCTTGCATGCTCTCTCCAGACCTTCTGTATCTGTAACGACTGAACTCATTGTGATGTAGTGGCCTGTCAGCATGTCGAAAGTAGCGAAATCAACTTTTCTGTCAGTCTTGTCGCCGACATTTATTGCATAGACCATCAATACAGAAAGAGCACGTCCGTTTGTAACATACTCAAAGTTTACGCGTACGCTGCCGGAATTCTCAATAACACCATTTGCTAAGTATTCGGACTTGAGCTGGGCAACAACGTTCTGATATGCGCCTTCGGCTTCTGCATAAAATCCGTCGACTACAAGGTTAATGGCATCTCTTGCCGTCTCATTGTCAGCTTCTGTAATGACCAGTCTGTTTCCTGTGAAAACGGCAAATTCCACTGTATCGTCATCAGAATGAGCACTCTCTTCGAATTCCTCAACTGTAACTTCGAACGAATCCGTAAGGTCGATCTCCGTATAATCAGAGAAATCAACACGCTGCGGAAGCGGTGTGGGAGAAGGAGTTGCAGTGGGAGTAGCTGCAGGTGTTGTCTCAGCAGTTGTCTCCTCTGAAGTCTCGCCACTTGTCTCTTCGCTGCTTGCAGCAGAAGAAGTCTCTGTTACTGCAGGAGCTTCAGTAGCTGTTGTATTAAAAGCATTTCCAAGGTCACTTATTCCCTGACCAAGTTGATCGGTATTTACTGAACATGCAGCAAGCAATGATGTTGCCATGCCTGCCGAAAGCAATAAAGCTACGAGTTTGTTACCTTCAAGCTTCTTCATCTTTTTTACCTCCAAAGCTTAATCTGATCCTTTATTTCTGTGTTGTTATCTTTATTTTCGAGCGGTAACTGGCCGCATACAATCATTATATCCCACTTTATTCTTTTTAAGGCAATATGATGTTTTCCTTGGATACCGCCACCGAGAACACGATGCCCTGTGCTGAAGCAGATCTTCTGATCGCGAGAGAGCCTTCCCCGCTTGCAAGGAATGCGAGCGCAGTTGCCGTATCCGTCCTCTTTTCGGGTGAGAACGTCATCTCCATGGGGATCTTTGCCTTTGCACGCATGCCCGAATCAAAGCTTACTATCCCGGCATCAAGTTCTTCGGCAAGACCCTTGATCATCTCGCTGTCCTTTGCGGAATATGTGGAAGCAACCTTTGATACCGCGTCAGGATTTAAGAGATGGTTTATAAGTGACTTTCTGATGGCTGCCCTGCAGTAATCAGGATCGGTCTTTGTCTTGATCTCGACACCGAGGCTTAAGATCCTTGGCACAAGGATAAGGTTCCAGTCGTCCTCCTCATCGCCCAGATAAGTGCATGTAATGAATACCGAAGGCTCGATCTTGCCTTCCTTTGCAGACTTGTACTGTTTGATGAAATCATCCCTCATATCGTAAGGATAGCTGTGAAGCGAATAAGTCATGGGGTCAAGCACGGGGTCAGCGAAAACTATCGGAAGATCCGTATAAACATTGATCTTTCCGCCTTCATTTATCCAGTCGTTGACCTTCGCGAAAAGCTCCTTGCTGCTTACCTTCATGTTGTATTTGGACACAAGACCTGTCAGATCGCTCGTTATCTCAGACTTGCCTTCAAAGCCTGAAAAACAGAAAGGTCCCAGCACCTTTACGACTGCCGCATAGACATCGTCCACGCCCTTTTCGTAAGGCTTGTTACCTCTTCTTAAAACAGCTGCATACCTTCCCTCAGGAGATACCGCAATTACCGGAAGATCGCGTGTCTTGTCCGTAATGGTCTCTTCCATGGACTTTACCGCAGCTTCCAAAGGCAGCACCATTACGATCGCGCAGTTCGTCTCGCCTTCAGCCATGACAAAACTGCCGGTAATAAGCTCGGTTCCGGTGACATATCTTCCGCCGATCTCATTTATCAGCTTCTGTCCTGTTGCAAGTGCCTTAGGTGATTTGCCGTAACAGATTACATACATAAACGGGTCCCGCCTTATTTGAATTTCTGATATAACAATATCACTCTTTTGCTAAAATTATTTCAAACATATTCGGAGGCAATTCACATGAAAATAGTTATTCTTGACGGCTCTGCAGCAAATCCGGGCGATATAACCTGGAAAGCACTGGAAAACCTGGGAGAGGTCACGGCTTACGACATAACCTCAAAAGACCAGCTCATAGAAAGAATGCAGGGCGCTGAAGTTGCCATCACCAACAAGACCGTCTTCGACAAGAAAGTCTTCGACAAGCTCCCCGACCTCAAATACATTGGCGTTCTTGCCACAGGTTACAACGTCGTTGACCTTCAGGCAGCAAGAGATCACGGTGTCACCGTAACCAACGTTCCTGAATATGCGACTTTCGCCACAGCCCAGCACACGATGGCCCTGCTCCTTGAGCTCACCAACCTTGCAGGTCTTCACTCCTCATCCGTAATGGACGGCGACTGGTGCAGATGCCCCCAGTTCTGCTATTTCAAGGGTTCCCTCACGGAACTTGCAGGCAAAACACTTCACATAATCGGCCTTGGCAAGATTGGCAAAAGAGTCGCCCGGATGGCTTATGCTTTCGGCATGACCGTAACCGCCACTCCACACGACGCATCGCTTATCGGAACAACTGTTGACGTAAGCGGCACGCCCGTTAAGTGCCTTGCTCTCGAAGACGGAATCCGCGGTGCAAATGTCGTCTCTCTCCACTGCCCTCTTACCGATGACACAAGAGAGATCATCAACAAAAACACCCTGTCCTGGTTCAATAAAGGAACGATCCTTATCAATGTAGCCAGAGGACCCGTCATCAACGAAGCTGATGTAAGGGCCGCCTTGGACAGCGGACTTCTCGGCGGCTTCGGATGCGACGTTGTATGCGTTGAGCCGATGCTCGAGTCCAATCCTCTTCTCGGCGCTCCCAACTGCATCATAACACCCCACATCGCATGGACACCCGTTGAGACCAGGATCAGACTGATCGACATGGCTGCTGCCAACCTTAAGGCATTCATGGACGGCAGTCCGATAAATAAGGTTAATTGATACAAAAAATCCCCTATAACACGCCGAGGGCATCCCGGTAAATCGGAATGCCCTCGACATGGAATAAGGGATAGATTAAGAAAATTGTCATAAATTAATTATTCCGGACACATATCCTCAAAATATATATCCAGCCAAATTTTAACAAGGAGATTGTTTTTGGTCAAACTATTTTTTTGACTATTTTTTTGACGTTTTCAACTGTATTACGAAACCTGCTGCACAGAAAGCCACTAATATCAGGATTCTGACCAGAGAATAGTTAAGTGCAACATCAGGTCCCAAAACTTTTTGCTCGATGATCCCTGCATATTCACCCTGAAGAATGCCGGACCAGAGGATCGGCGTAAGCACTCCGGATATCACTCTTGCACCCACAAAAGCCGTAAACAAGCTGATCGTCCACTTCTGAGCGTAGTAAACGATTATTCCTATAAGAACACCGGCAATAATGCCCGAAGCCATGGTCAGGACTATGCGGAGCGCACTGTTAGTGACTCTCTCGAAAAGGAAATTATAGTCATCGTAGAACCAGAGGGCACAGATTATCGTGGTTATAGCGATCAGGGCTTTCATGTAGAGCTTGAATGCGAGAACGCCAAGACCGATCGTAAGGACAACCAGAACGATGATCCTTGCGATCTCACTCCATTCTATGCCCATGTCTCCCGTAACTTTTATAAGAAACCGTCCGAGGCAAAATCCGGCGACTGCCCCGGCAATTCCGAGGCTAAACCGGAAGAGCTTATAGCCGTTAAAGCACATAAGACATCCCGCTATAACTGCTATTACTGAAATTACTATATCAGGCAAGTTCTATTATCTCCTTTACTTCGTCAAGGCTCACTGCGTTCACGAGTTTGACCTTTATCTGGGCTGATCCCGGCAGTCCCTTTACATAGTACGGCATTACGCTTCTGAATTCCCTTACCGCCACATCCTCGGGAAGATATTTTAACCTTCCTTCGAGCTCTCTGACCAGCATGTCCTTGCGGTCCTGAACGCCCGGAAGATCAGGCATTTCCGTGCCATTGAGCCCTGCCAGGACCCTGCCGAATATCCAGGGATTTCCCCTTGCCGCACGGCCTATCATGATGCCGTCGCAGTCCGTATCTTCGATGATCTTCTTTGCCGACCGGACATCACAGATATCGCCGTTCGCGAAGAAAGGAATATCGTAGCCTCTTACGGCGTCCCTCATTACCGCGATCGCCTCATTTGAGCTCTCGCCGTGATACATCTGCGGCCTCGTTCTGCCGTGAACGCAGATCATATCACAACCGGCATCCGCAAGCGCCTTTGCAAAATCGGGATTGCCCTTGTCACCCTCGTTATAACCTGTTCTGGTCTTGACCGTGATGGGGATATTCCTGCTAAGGCCTGAGACCGCCTTTTTGCAGGCTTTTACGATGTCAGAAGCCCTCTTCGGGTCCTGCATCAGGGCACTGCCTGCACCGGTCTTTACGACCTTTGGGACGGGGCATCCCATGTTTATGTCGATTATCGAGACTTCCTTTAAGACCGGAGTTTCCATGATGGTCGCGATTGCCGCTTCAAAATCTTCGGGTTCGGTTCCGAAAAGCTGTATCGCTGTGATCCCTTCTTCCTCAGGAGAGATCCTCATGTAGCGAAGGCTCTTGTCCACGCCGTTATATCTGATCGATCTGGCGCTCACGAGTTCTGTCGGGCTGTAGCCTGCACCCATCTCATTGCATATGATCCTGAAAGGCAGGCTGCTGATCCCCGCCATGGGAGACAGGACTATCGGATTCTTTATTTTTATGTCACCGATCTTTACCGATTTCATTAATACTCCTAAAAATCAAAAGTGCCGATATTAGATTTTATACTTTTTCTTGCTTGAAATAATAACAATTCAGGGACAAAATATTATTTGTTAAATGAGGTGTACTATTTATGGATGATTGTCTGGTTTATTTTTTCACCGGTTTCCTGGACAGCGGAAAGACTTCGGTCATCTGTTCCTGGATCGGCGGAGAAAACTTCAAGAACCGCAAAGTTGTGGTAATCAACACCGAAGAAGGTGAAGAGGAATATATTCCCGAGAATTACGAGGGCGCTAACCCCGTGATAATCAACTGCGATACCGATGACGTCAACAAAGAGCTGACTTTCGATATCGAGGCAAAGCATAAGCCGGGTGTCGTATTCATTGAATGGAACGGCTCGGTCTCCCCTGCTGAATTTTTCGAGAAGGTCGACGTGCCTGAGCGCTGGGCTCTGGCAGCAGCTGTCGTAGTTATCGATGCTTCCACATATGGTAATTATTTCAGAAACATGCAGACACTTTTCGCTGACTATTTCAGATACGGTGATACTGTCATCTTCAACCGCGTAAACGAAGAGACCGACAATATCCCCAAGCTCAGAGGTTCCGTTAAGGCGGTCAATCCGGGCATGAGCATCAACTTCCTCGGCGAAGACAATAAGATCATCAAGATCGAAGACCATCTTCCCTTCGACCTCAACCAGAATCCCTGCGTCATCGCTGCAGAGGACTTCGGTCTTTTCTATACCGATGCCATGGACAACATGGACCGTTACAACGGCAAGAGGGTCAGCCTCATCGGTCAGGCCGTTATCTTAAGAGAATTCAACGGCCGTGCTTTCGTTCTGCAGAGACAGGCATATACATGCTGCGCTGCTGACATCCAGATGATGGGCGTTCTCTGTTTTTATGAATTAAGATCCAACTTCCCTGCAGGCCAGTGGCTTAAGGTAACAGGACAGGTAAGATATTTCGAAGACGACGACGGACAGGGCGGCAAGGTCAACGTACCCTGCCTCACAGTCGAGGACTATGCTATAACGAGCAAGCCCGATAATGACGTTATATATTTTAATTGACGATAGAAAAGAGGCATTTTAATGACTAAAGTAGACATTTTCTCAGGATTTCTGGGAGCAGGCAAAACAACACTGATCAAGAAGCTTATCGCTGACGGTTATAACGGCGCTAAGCTCGTACTTATCGAAAACGAGTTCGGCCAGATTGGCATCGACGGCGGCTTCCTTAAGGAGTCCGGCATCAACATCACCGAGATGAATTCCGGATGCATCTGCTGCAGCCTTGTTGGTGACTTCGGCACAGCGCTCCAGGACGTAATCAAGCAGTTCGCACCCGACAGGATCCTCATCGAGCCCTCCGGCGTAGGCAAACTCTCTGACGTAGTTGCTGCAGTTAAGCGCGTTGAAGGCACAGAGATCTGCGGAACAGTAACTGTTATCGACGCTTCCAAGTGCCGCATCTACCTCAAGAACTTCAAGGAGTTCTATGAGAACCAGATTAAGTATGCCGGCACGATCATCTTAAGCCGTACAGGCAACATCGCACAGGACAAACTCGATCAGGCTATAGCACTTATCCGTGAGATCAACGATCATTCACAGATCATCACAACACCCTGGGACGAGCTCTCAGGAGTACAGATCCTCAAGGCTATCGAAGAGCCTCTTACAGCTGCAGACATGGCTGCTGCACTTCTCGAAGCAGAAGAGCATGAGCATCACCACCATCATGAGCACGGCGAAGACTGTGAGTGCGAAGAGTGCAAGGCACACCACCATCACGATCATGACGATGACGACGATGATGATGACGAGCACGAGCACCATCACCACCATGATCACGATGACGATGATCATGATGATCACGAACATCACCACCATCACGACCACGACCACGAGCATGAGCATCATCACCATCATGCTGACGAGGTTTTCGATTCCGTCGGATTCGAGACTTCCAAGCGTTTCACAAAGGCTGATATCGAGAATGCTTTGAAGGCATTGGACGACAGCGAAAAATACGGCATGATCCTCCGTTCAAAGGGTATAGTCGCAGGCGAAGATGGTACTTGGATCCACTTCGACTTCGTACCTGAAGAATCCGAAGTGAGAACAGGCGCTTCCGATGTTACGGGTAAGATCGTAGTCATCGGTTCAGGCGTTAAGAAAGACGCAGTCAAAGAGTTATTCGGGATTTAATGCTTATGGGTAAAAAAGGACTCAAGATCATCGTTGTAGGTGCCGGCAAAGTCGGCGACACGCTCGTTAACAGACTCGCAGAAGAGGGCCACGATCTGGTCATCATCGACAAGAACGTTGACCGCCTTACAGAGCTCGCAAACCTTTGCGACTGTATGGGCATCATCGGTAACGGCGCAAGCCACGAAGTACTTGAAGAAGCAGGCATTGCTACTGCCGACCTCTTCATCTCCGTTACCGAATCAGATGAGCTCAACCTCCTGTGCTGCACGATCGCAAAGCAGTTCAATAAGAATCTTGCAACGATCGCACGTGTAAGAAACCCTGACTATGGCAAGGAGATCCCTTACCTCAGGTCAAAGCTCAGCCTTGAGATGATCATAAATCCTGAATATGAGGCCGCTGTCGAAGCAGCCCGTATCCTATTCCTCCCTGCTGCGATCTCGATCAACTCCTTCGCACACGGAAGTGCAGAACTCGTTAAGATCAAGATTCCCGAAGGAAACGTTCTCGACGGTAAGACGATCGCTTATCTCGGAAGCAACTACACAAATGACCTTGTCATCGTAGGTGTCGAGCGCGGCGACGAAGTAACTATCCCTAACGGTTCTTTCGAGCTTTCCGCAGGCGACATCATCTCGTTTGTCGCAACCCGTAAAGTTTGCCACTCATTCCTTAAGTCCATCGGATTTAATACAAACTCCGTAAGGAGCACGATAATCATCGGCGGCGGCAAGTCCGCATACTACCTCGCCGACCAGCTTATCAAGACGGGTATCGACGTTAAGCTCATCGAGAAAGACCCTGAGCGTTGTGAAGAACTGAGCGACCTTCTTCCGAAGGCCACCATCATCAACGGCGACGGTATCAATGAGTCTCTCCTTGAAGAGACAGGTATCAGAGATGTTGATTCAGTTGTCGCCCTCACCGGAATCGATGAGGAAAACATCATGCTTACTCTCTTTGCTAGACAGATCTCAAGAGACATCAAGTCTGTTACAAAGATCAACAAGATAAGCTTTACAGACGTTATCAACCGATTGGATCTCGGCAGCGTTATCTACCCCAAGCTGATAACCTCTGAGGCCATCATCACATATGCACGTGCAAGACAGGCTTCCATCGGAAGCAACGTCGAAGTTATGTATCATCTTTTCGACGAGCGTGCGGAAGCAATCGAGTTCAAGGTAAAAGAGCCTTCAAGTGCCACAGGCAAGCAGCTCAAGGAAATGAAGCTCAAACCCAATACGCTCGTATCGTTCATCAACCGTTCAGGCAGGATCATTATCCCTACAGGAAGCGACTCGATCGAAGTCGGTGACAGCGTAATGATCGTTACAAAGAATAAGGGATTCACGACCTTAACTGATATCGTAAGATGAACATAAGAATGCTTGTTTACATCCTGGGCAAAGTCTTGCTCATTGAAGGCGCGCTTATGCTTATGCCTGTCATTTGCGGACTTTTCTATGGTGAGGTCCAAGTATTTTATTATATTGGCCTGGCGGCTATTTATATAGGCGCCGGCTTTCTGATCTCATTGAAAAAGCCTAAGAACATGACCATCTTTATTAAAGACGGTTGTGTTGCCACGGCACTTTCCTGGCTCGTGTTAAGTGCCTGCGGATGTATTCCGTTCGTTCTCACAAAAGAGATTCCTTCTTTCACAGATGCAATGTTCGAGACGGCATCAGGCTTTACCACGACCGGTGCAAGCATACTTACCGACGTTGAGGCAATGTCCCACACATCTCTTATGTGGCGTTCGCTCACTCACTGGATCGGCGGCATGGGCGTTCTCGTTTTCCTGCTTGCCGTAGTCCCTATGACAGGCGGCTCAAACATGAATCTCATGAGAGCGGAAAGCCCCGGACCTACAGTCGGCAAGATCGTGCCTAAAGTCAGATCAACCGCCAAGATGCTATATCTCATTTACCTGGTAATGACATTAACAGAGATCATTCTTCTATTCGTATGCGGAATGCCGCTGTTTGACAGCATCTGCACTGCATTCGGTACTGCAGGTACCGGTGGTTTCGGCGTAAAAAATGACAGCTTTGCTTCTTATGCCCCGCACATTCAGTGGATCGTTGGAGTCTTCATGATCATGTTCGGCGTGAACTTCAACTTCTATTATTACATCACGACAAAGCAGATCTCCAAGGCATTCAAGATGAGCGAGGTCAGGGTTTATCTCGCCGTTGTAGCAGTTGCGACAGCGATCATATTCTTCTCATTAAGAGGCATGTACGGCGGAATCGAAGAAACATTAAGACATTCTTTCTTCCAGGTATCCACGATCATCACTACAACCGGGTTTGCCACGACAGACTTTGATCTCTGGCCTACGATTGCCAAGTTCATACTGCTTTCCCTCATGATCATCGGTGCATGCGCAAGCTCCACCGGCGGCGGTGTTAAGATCGCAAGATTACAGATCATGTTCAAGTCGATAAAAAGAGAGATCAATACTTATCTTCACCCGAGAACGGTCAAGAAGATCCATATTGACGGCAAGCCTGTCGACGGCGACATCGAGCATTCCGTAGCAATCTATTTCTTCATTTATCTCGTAACTTTTGCATCATCGATGTTTATCGTCGCATTCGAAGGCCACGACCTTGTTACGGTCTTCTCTTCAGTAGCTGCAACTCTCAACAACATCGGCCCCGGTCTCTCACTCGTAGGACCTACGCACAACTACGCGTTCTTCTCTGACGTATCCAAGTGGGTGTTCATTTTCGACATGATCGCAGGAAGACTCGAGCTCTTGCCGCTCATCGTATTCCTCACCCCCTCAACATATAAGGGAATATTTAAAAAGGCCCCGAGGCTTCAGGGCTGAACTTCACATCTCGAAAATAAGAATTATCAGATCTCGTAAGGCTTGGGATCTATCTTTGTATATCTGATTATCTCTTCCATTCTGGGACGGTCGAGATAAGCGACGAATGAGAATGCCTTTCCAGCCTTGCCGGCACGCGCGGTACGTCCGATCCTGTGCAGATAGAGTTCATTCTCTTTGGGAATGTCATAGTTAAATACGGCTTCAATGTCGTCTACATCGATGCCTCTTGCGACGACATCCGTTGCGACAAGAACGTCGAACTTATCAGCCCTGTACATGTCCATAACCCTGTTTCTTTCCCTCTGGCTGCAGTCACCGTGAAGGACTTTTGCGGATACTCCGGCTGCAGTCAGCTGCTCGCCGACTTTGGTCGTCTGCACCTTTGTATTGCAGAAGACTATCGTTTTTCTCAGGTCTTCTTTTGCCATGATCATTACTATGTTCTTGAGCTTGTCCTTCTCCGGACACTCAACTATGTATTCATCGATATCAGGGTGGTCTTCTGCCTTCGGCATGACGTCGATCTCGGCACTGCCTGACATGAATTCCCACGTGATGTTCTGGATCTCTCTTGGCATTGTCGCGGAGAATAAAGCAATCTGCTTATCCTTCGGAGTCAGTGCCATTATCTTTCTGATGTCGTTGATAAATCCCATCTTGAGCATCTCGTCCGCCTCATCAAGAACGAGGGTATAGATGTTTGAGATGTCAACGAGTTTTCTCTGGCTCATGTCGAGAAGACGGCCAGGAGTGGCAACGATGACCTGGGGCTTCTTCTGCACCTTCTCAGCCTGGAGGCGCATGCTCTGGCCTCCGATAAGAGCTGCAATCTTGAAACCCTTAATATACTTTGCAAGTCCTTTAAGCTCAGTAGTGATCTGAAGAGCAAGCTCTCTTGTCGGGCAAAGGATCAGAGCCTGCACGAACTTCGAATCCATGTTGAGATATTCAAGGATCGGAATGCCGAAAGCGAATGTCTTTCCGGTTCCGGTAGGCGCTTTTGCAATCACGCTGAAATTGTCCATCAGAAGCGGTATCGCTTTCTGCTGGATCGTAGTGGGTCTCTTAACACCCATCTTCTTCAGGGCGTCCATGACCTCAGGTGACAGGTCGAGGTCTGCAAATGTCTTTATTTCATCCATTTAATATGCTCACTTAATTTCTTTCGACGCAAACTATACCACATGCCCTTAAATATATGTAGTACTTATTATAATAATTGAGGGACAGGATTAGCTTCCTGCCCCTCGTATATTTAGTCTTTCAATAGCTTATTTTAAGCTGCGGCCTTTTATTATGAAGATCGGGATAGCTGCAATAACAACAACTGCGACGATACCCAGTGCGATCCACAGACCCCAATTGCTGGTCTTCTCAGCTGTAACGTTAACAGGTTCTGTGTCGCCGGCTTCGGTCTCAGTTATCTTTTCAACCGCCGCAGTAGGCTCATTTGCATCTGCAACGACCAGTTCAACTTCAGCTGTACCATCGTCATAAACGATCGTAACTGTGTGAGTTCCCGCTTCGAGTCCCTCAAGTGCATCTGCTCTGATTATTACTGAGCTGTTATCTTCAGCAAGCTCGTAGTTATAGTAAGCGACTTCAACGCCATCGATCAGAACACCCTTGAAGTGTGTTGCGATCGAATCGTTATCCTTGCTTCTCTCAACTGCTACCGTGATATCCTCACCGCTGCCGAGTTCAAATGATGTGCTTCCTAAACCAACGACTGCGTATGTAGCTTCAATGTCAGGTGAACCCTTGATCCACTTAGCGTAGAGAGTGATATCAGATGTGATAGCTGTTGCAAAGCTGAACGGCTTTGTGAGTGCTTCATCGATATACCAGCCTCCGAAAGTATATCTTTCTCTCAAAGGCTCTTCAGGTCTGAATGCAACTCCGCCTTCAGCAACCAGCTGGGATACGATTTCAGAGCCGCCATTTGTTACAAACGCAACCGTGAAGTACTTATAATTAATACTATCCTTTGTGATTGGCTTGGAAGTATATGTTGCAGTGTAAACTGTCTCGCCTGTTACCTTGGATATTTCCTTATCCCAACCTGCGAAAGTAAATGTCTCCTGTACAGTTGCTGCTTTAGTAGGTGTATCCTTCTCATAAACAGGGAGCTTACCATACTCAACTTCGCCGGTCTGGAGCATAGAACCATCTTCATTCTTGAACGTGATCTTATACTTGTTGACTGTGGCTTCATAAGTAGCTGTGTATGTAATGTCATCCGTTACTGCACCAAGCTTCTTATCCCATCCGGCAAATGTATAAGTGTACTGTACAGTAGGCTTCTTCTTAGGAGTTTCATTAACATGATAGAACGCAGTGCTTCCATATACGAACTGAGCTTCCTTGAGCAAAGTACCGTCATCGTTAACGAACTTAACTGTATAAGAATTAATAGCAAAGTTAGCTTTCAGATCAGCAGGTCCGGAAACTGTAAATGTGTAATTGGCATTTGTGCTTACAACATTTCCATCAATGGTCCAGTTAACGAAATGATAGCCTGTCTCAGGCTTTGCCTTAACGGTAATGCTTTCGCCATAGTAATAAATGCCTTTTCCCGTAACTGATCCGTTATCACCTGCTGTAACACCGATGTTATAGGATTTTGGGGCAAAATAAGCTGTCAGATCACGGTCCTCAACAACCGTAAAATCATAGTTAGCACTTGTTATCTTTGTTCCATCCTCATCAATCCAGTAAAGAAATTCATAGCCTGTATCAGGTATTGCCTTTACAGTTATGGGTGTGGAGTAATTATATGTATCAGCCCCTTCAACAGAACCGTGACCTTCGGAAGAAAGTTTAATATCATATGTATTAATCTCAAAAACGGCTGTCAAAGTACGGTTTCCTGTAACAGTGAAACTATATTCAGCGGCAGTAGAGACCTCTGTACCATTTTCAATCCAACGGACAAAAGTATATCCGTTATTTGCGGTAGCAACTGCTTTGGCTGTATCTCCAT
Organism: Oscillospiraceae bacterium; assembly: GCA_015069205.1. Classification (GTDB taxonomy): domain Bacteria; phylum Bacillota; class Clostridia; order Saccharofermentanales; family Saccharofermentanaceae; genus Saccharofermentans. Next base: position 123,545 of record SVIZ01000002.1, on the reverse strand, counting down.
ATACCAAATTATCCTGAACAGTAACCTCTCCGCCTTCAGTAGCATTTACTGAAATCGTATAAGGGATTGGCTCAAGGACAGCTACAACTGTATGATCGCCTTTTACCGAATCAATAGTATATGTTATTGCTTCGCTGGCAACATCCGTGCCGTTATCAGTCCACTTTTGAACACGGTATCCGTTTTCCAATGCAACAGACACAGTTACTGTTCCCTCCCACTCATCACTACCGGAATAGCTAATAGTTCCTCCATCCTCGTTTGATACCGAAGTCGTAATCTTATAGTGTCGCGTGGTTGGTTTGAAGTGAGCATAATATGTCGCATCGCCTGTAGCTGTAGGTAAAGAATCCAAGACACTGCCGTTTGCTTCTTTTGACCATCCGTCAAAATTATAAACCAGCGACTCAGTCGAAGCCTTTGTAGGTTCCGTTGTAGGAGTAGTAGGTGTTTGTCCATAATTGCATGGAACAGTTGCAAATGTTGTTCCGTCTTCATTCTTATACGTTATTGTATAGGTATTAATTTGCCATTTAGCATAAAGAGTTAATTCGTCTTTATCAAAGTCTTTATCCAAAGATATAGAAGTAGCATTATAGGAAACATCGTCTCCAGTCTGCTCAGTTGACCATCCTTTTAATGTATAACCGGTAACCGAATACACGTTATTAAGGTTTGTTGTAAAGCCCTTACCTACTTCCAGATCGTTCATTATAACTGTTCCGGTAGTGTCAGCAGGATAATTGGGCTCAAAATGAATTTTGCAAGTAGCATCTCCCCACTGTGCATAGAGATTTACATCAACATCCTTAGAATTATCACCTGTAATTTTGACGCTTTCGCCATTAACATACTTAATTACTGTATCGGTCTCTTGTGTTGACCAACCAACCAATTTCTTGCCGGAGTTTGTAAAACCATGATCCGTTTTAAGCGCTTCTGTGGATAAAATCGGAATAGTCTGTATAGCGGTTGTATCACTTCCGTTTCCGTAGTTTGAGTGGAAAGTAATTTTTCTTACCCAATAAGCGTTAAGACTCAAATCTTCCGTAAGAGTAATTAAATCCGAAGCACCATAACTTACGCCGCTTGAAGAACCACCAGAACTATGTGTCCAATGCTCTACTATATAACCATCGTATGGGAAAACATCCGGCCTAAGTTGATACGTTGTCGTTCCTGAGGGATCTTTATCCTGTGTTTCTTGGCTAGTTCTATTTGTGCCGTCATTAGCGTTAAAAGTAATCGTATAAAACTCTTTCCACTGACCATAGAGCGTCGTATCACCATCAGCAAGCGTATATGAACCGCCAGAAACCGGGTAGCTGTTTCCGTTACCGCCTTCATTTACAGTCCAATTTGCTAATCTATAATGGTCAGGTGCTTTCCAAGATTCAGGCATTGCAATTCCTGTGCCAGTTTTTGAAACAATGAAATCACTTATAACTTCACCTTCACCTTCAAGTCCATCAAAGTCTGGATAAAGTGTAACCTTAACATAATTAGCTGAATCAAATATCCATTGAGCATAAAGATTTATACCATTATCAGTGTCCGTGAGTGTGGTATTAGCAGAGTAAGGTGTTCCATTACCGTTAGGATCAGTATTCCAACCGTTGAAAGTATAACCAAATTTCTCAAATCCAAGAGCAGAATCGGTTGGTTCTAAAACAGTTGCTGAAGTATCAACAACAACCGGGGTGCTTGCGGCATCAAGCCAGTAACTAACGGAAGGATACTCTCCAGCATTTACTCTAAATGCATTCATCGGCAACGCAGCCATAACGACTGCGATGGAAATAACAACAATCAAGAACGATCTCAGTTTGTTACTCATAACTTTAACCTTTCCTATCAGTCTGCGGCTCATCGAATCCCTTATTCTCAAGAACGCAAAGATAGCATTTTTCTATTTTCGTCCGGCCTTCGGATAGACATAGTTATCCTTAGACCTTTTCATCCACTATAAGATTCATTTTTCCATAATAATAAAAATAAGTAAAGGAGCATGAGCGTTGCATTTATATAAAATTTTTGTGACATTCGCTCTGTCACAACCCGGCTTATCACTCCCATTTACCCCAATAATTGACACAAACTGATTTATAATAGTGTCAAAAGTTAAGTCTTGATAAGGAGTCATTCATATGGCAAAGCGTGTATTTCTGATTGTTTTGGACAGTTTTGGTGTTGGCGGAGCACCCGATGCGGCTAAGTTCGGTGACGAGGGAAGCAATACTCTTGCAGCCGTTCTTTCCTACTCCGATGCGGCCTTCCCGAACCTTGCGAAAATGGGACTTCTTGCAATAGACAATGAAGACGATCCCAGGATCATTTCTTATAAGCAAGCTCAGGAATCCATCCCCTCACCCATAGGCTCTTATGCCCGCTTGCGCGAAATATCGGCTGGCAAGGATTCGACCATAGGCCATTGGGAAATCGCAGGAATCATTTCCGACAAGGCCCAGCCCACATATCCCGACGGATTCCCTGATGAGATCATCCAAAAGCTCGAAAAGGCAACAGGCAGAGGTTTCCTTTGCAACAAGCCTTACAGCGGAACGGACGTAATAAGAGATTACGGCGAAGAGCACATGAAGACCGGAAATCTCATCATATATACATCTGCAGACAGCGTTCTTCAGATAGCTGCTCACGAGGAGATCGTTCCTCTTGAAGAGCTCTACGATATCTGCAAAAAAGCAAGAGCCATCATGTCCGGCGACCATGCCGTAGGAAGAGTCATCGCAAGACCTTTCGTCGGTGAACTCGGCAACTTCACAAGGACTGCAAACCGTCACGATTTCTCACTCAGCGCACCGTCTTCAACAATGCTCGATCTCCTCAAGAACGAGGGCTATGACGTTATCTCTATAGGCAAGATCTATGATCTCTTTGCCGGAAGAGGCCTCACGGAATCCAATCCCACCAAGGGAAACACAGACGGAATCAACAAGACAATAGAAATGATGGATCATGACTTCAATGGTCTGTGTTTTGTTAACCTGGTCGATTTCGACATGAAGTACGGCCACAGAAACGATATTGAGGGCTATGCGACTGCAATGCATGAGTTCGACGACGCACTGGGGATCATTCTTTCCAAACTCAGGGATGACGATCTTCTCATCATTACCGCCGATCACGGATGCGATCCGTCAACTGCTTCAACCGATCACTCCAGAGAGTGCATCCCGCTCCTCATCTATGGTGACGGATATAGAACGCCTTGCAACATGGGAGAGCTTTCCGGCTTCAACAACATAGCAGGAATAGTACTTACGGCAATTATGGGTAGAACATATAAGAAGGACTTCTGCCCTGCCACGGACACAAACAAGCCTGATCCTGATAACATCATGAGCTATGTTGATCTAACAAACCTCAAGACTACTGCCACCGGTTCCGATATCGAAGAATTGATAGAACGCGCTGCTTCTTTAGGCACTGCATCTGTTTGTGTACAGCCCTGCTTTGTTAAGGATGCGGTCAGATTCTCCAGAGGCAGAGTCGCTGTCTGCACCGTTATCGGATTCCCTAACGGTTATTCAACTACTGCAACCAAGGTGTTTGAGGCAAAAGATGCCTGTGACAACGGCGCTTCAGAGATCGATATGGTAATCAATATCAACTTCGTTAAGTCAGGAAGATACGATGAAGTATATGAGGAGATTAAACTCATCGCAGAAGCAGTTCACGCCAAGGGCGCGCTTCTCAAGGTCATAATTGAGACATGCGATCTTACTGAAGACGAGAAAGTCCGTCTCTGCAAGATCGTAAGCGAGGCCAAAGCCGACTTCATCAAGACTTCAACAGGCTTTGGCAGCGCGGGTGCCAAGGCCGAAGATATCGTCCTCATGAAAAAGAACATAAGTCCTGATGTCAGGATCAAAGCTGCAGGCGGCATCAGAACGGTGGAAGCTGCAAAAGAGATGCTGGATAGCGGCGCCATAAGGATCGGAGCATCCAAACTCGGCAATTGACCAAGCACAAAATTTTTGTTCGTTTTTGACTAAAACAGGTTTTCAGTCCCTTTAATGACACTTTGCCTGTGATATATTACCTCCAGCAAAGAACATACGATCTTTTTTGGAGGTTTTATTTATGTCACCACTCGATATGCTTATCTTCTTGTTTTTCATACTTGTTACCATCAAGGCAGCTACATCATGCATCGATCACTGGAGAGATATTGACGAAGCGGCAGAGCGTGCAGCTTCAAGAAGAGTAAGACCTTCCCCCTCAGTCGTAAGGACTGCAAGACCTGTCCGTACAGTCAGGCCATCTTCTGTCCGCGTTACTCCGATCAAGCATATTAATGCTCCGGCAGCATCTGTCCGTAACACAACCATTGCAAGACAAACTCCATTGAAGGATAAGGGTGTAGCTTAAGTCCCGACCAACGACCGCTCACTTTTTTCCATTTCTTTTTCTCCGTATAAGGGACTACCCGGCCTTGCTTCTCCAACCGCTTACCACACACCTCAAAATAGCAAGGCCGGGATATCTCCCGGCCTTGCTAATTTACCGAATTATCTAATCGATCAGAAGGATACCTTGTTCTTTCCTTCTCTCTTTGATTTATTGAGCTTTCTTTCCGCTTTGGATAAGAGATCAGAGATATCAGGATCTTCCGGATCGAACATGGCAAGTCCTGCCGAGATCGTTACTCTTTCTCTCTTGCCGTCAAGGATAATGGGTTCATTGGCAATCGTCTCAACGAGCTTTTTAGCCATGCCTACGGCAGAGACCTTATCAGTATCTAGAAGTACGATAGCGAACTCGTCACCGCCTGTACGGAAACATGTATCCTCTGTTCTTACGTTAGCCATACACTGTTCTGCGATGCTCTTCAAAACGATATCGCCGTTCTGCTGGCCGAATATGTCGTTAACATTTGTTATGTCATCGACGTCAGCTACGAGGAGAGCAAATGTGCTGCCGTCAGTTCTCTTCTGGTAGAGGCTCGCATATTTTTCGAGAGTCTCATAGAAATAGCGTCTGTTATAAAGTCCGCTCAGGTCATCAACACGCGCAAGAAGCTCCATCTTGTGATAGGAACGCTCAAGTTCAAGCTCAAGTTTTTTTTGCTCTGTGATGTCCCTGCTTATGCCCCATGTTCCGACGACTTCGTTGTTTACGTCGTAGAGAGGATACTTGGATGCGAGAAAATATCTTGCATTTTCCTCGTCATCAAGGAGTTCTTCTTCGATATTAAGGACGGGCTTTCCCGTTCTCATGATCTCGAGTTCGACCGCTCTTGCCTTATCGGCAAACTCCTTGGGGAAAAAGTCGTAATCTGATTTGCCTACCAGCTCATCCGGCTTGATTACGCCGAGCTGATTTGCGTGCATATAATTGTTCCAGATAAACTTGGAATCCTTGTCTTTAAAATAAATGGTGTCTCTTCCGTATTTACGGATCGTGTCAATAACCAGCATATCGTTGATCTGCATCTCTTTCCAAAAACTTCTCTCGGACATTTCTTTACCTCATAAGCATCAGCTTGCAATGTTTCCGATTACGATTATTTGAAAGGCTTACCCTCGCCTTCTGTTAATTTGATACCTTCCATTGTAAACGCTTTGCAGTACTCTTCGCAATCAAAAGCAGCTGGAGTGAAGACACCTGTCTTCCTCCACTTGTCTCTGCACATGAGTTTTACGCCTGCAATAAGGGCAGCGCCCTTCATGTCATCAAAAGCACTTACGCCGTGCTTTTCATAAGAAGCTTCATTGTCACCCGTAACAATGTAAGACTTTGCAATATCTATATTGTCCTTCTTGCTCTTACCGGTAATGTAGATCTCGTAAGATGCCATGCCCTTGGCCTTGGATTCGATGGGCGCTGATTCGCCGAGATCGGATTTCTTGGGTAGGATCGCAGCCAAAAGGTCGATGGGGGCAACTTCAATGTTGCCGACCGTAACCGGCTTATCTGACATGAGTCCGATTTCTTTTAAGAAGTCGATCTTATCCTGGGGTGGGATATGCTCCAAGTCAGGCTTTTTGCCAAGTTTGAAATATCTGACGTTTGACATATCAGGAATCTCTTTGAGGAGATCTGTGACCATGGGGCTTGAATCAAGATAAACCTTTGTGCCGGATGAAGACTTTGCCTCGATAGACATTGCTTCTGCTTCGACGACCTTGCCGTCTGCTATGTAGAAAACGTTCTTGCTGGGACCGAACTTGTTAGCGACTACCGGAGCCTTTACGTCTTCAGAATATAGCGTATCATCGATCTCAGTCCTGCCCTTCTTTGCGATCTTCTTCTCGCCCGATACAGCGATAAGGTCGATATAATCAATCTTGCTGAAATCGTTTTTGGCGGCACGTCTGATAATGGCATTGACTGCACCCGGAACAAAACCAGCTCCGCATATGGCTGTCTTTCCGGTGCCGTGGAATTCGCCGAACATCCTGAACTGCTTTGAAAGAAGTGATGTCGGTGAAGGGATATCAGGAACGTCGAAAAGTGTTGAATCTATATAATCAGCCTTTGCTTTTACGGCAAGATTCATCGCGTCAAGTGAAAGCTCAGGGGGAAGAAGGTTTACAACGATGTCGGGAGCAAAGATCCTTACCATCATCATGGCGCCTTCGACATTTGCCATGTCGATTCCGGATGTAGTGACTCTGACACCCATGCTGGCTGCCAGATTCTTAAGCTCATCACATTCCTGCTTCTGACGCGAAGCAAGACAGATATCAGATGCATAAGATCTGTTTCTGCAAAGAGCAATCAGCAAACGCTTGGAAATTTCGTTACAACCGAGAATCAGGACCCTTTTCATGACCTTCCGCGACCTTTCAACTTTATAATAGCTTACCCTATTTAGATATTTTACTTAAAATAATAACGTTGGGCAAACATTTTTCGGGCTTTTGTTCATTTACCTTGCAGGAATTTTTAGCGTAATATACCGATATCCTAATTAACAAAAGGAGAACGGTTATGAAGACACTTAAGAGAATTGCAGCAGGCATTCTTTCCACAGCACTTTTGCTTGGTATGACATCCTGCGCTACAAAGCAGACAGAGGCATCTGCAGATGCTAATGTTGATTCAGCTGCAGCATTCACAACTGTTGAGAGCGGCAAGCTCATCATGGCTACAAACGCATTCTTCCCGCCTTATGAGTACTATGAGGGTGAGAAGATCGTTGGTATTGATGTTGAGATCGCTACAGCAGTAGCAGACAAGCTCGGTCTCGAGCTCGTTATCGAAGACGTTGAGTTCGACTCAATCATCGCAGGCGTTCAGAGCGGCAAGTACGACATCGGATGCGCAGGCATGACAGTTACAGAAGACAGACTTAAGTCTGTAAACTTCTCTACACCTTATGCTACAGGTATCCAGTCCATCATCGTAGCTGCTGATTCTGAGATCACAGATATCGACACACTCGTCAACGGCGACTACAAAGTTGGCGTTCAGTCCGGTACAACAGGCGACATCTACATGTCTGCTCCTGTTGAAGAGGGCGGTGTAGGCGAAGAGAGAATCGAGCGTTTCGCTAAGGGTAACGATGCTGTTATCGCTCTCACATCAGGCAAGATCAGCGCAGTTGTTATCGACAACGAGCCTGCCAAGGCATTCGTTGCAGCTAACACCAGTCTCAAGATCCTTGAAACACCTTACACTGTTGAGGACTACGCAATGGCTATCAACAAGGATAACGTTGCACTCAAGGATGCAATCAACCAGGCACTCAAGGAACTCACAGACGACGGCACTATCGCTGCTATCGTAAACAAGTACATTCCTGCTGAAGGCTGATAGCTTTTTGCGAAAATAAGCAAAAAACAAATAATATGAGCGGAAATATGGTCTATATTTCCGCTCTTTTATTATTTATAATTAGTGATGTTTTCGTGTATCGATACTTTGAAGTTTGAGGAACGTCCAATGTACACCAAAAAAGCCAATCAGATTTTGATCATCGGCATAATAGCTCTTCTTCTGTCATGGTTCCCCGGTCCCGGCATTGCTTGTGCCGTTGTCGCACTTATCATGTACACCAAGAATAAGGGTGCCAGATCACTCATCAGAACCGATGTCGGAAGAGGTCTTTCGATCATCGCGATCTTGATCAGTGCAGTTGTAGCTATTTACTTGTTATTATTCCGCCCGCTCCTTGTTATGCCGGCATGGCTGGCTTCTCTCCGCGAGGCATTTTATTCGACCAAATTCTACGCAGAATTCGAAAACAACTTTCTCATCGATAACCGTTACACTTATATCAAAAAAGGTCTGACAGTAACATTTGAGGTTACTTTCTTTGCCGTCCTTTTGGGTATCGTTCTGGGTGTCATAGTTGCACTCGTCAGATCATCTTATGACACGCTGAAAGAAGAACTCAAAGGCGGTATCGGCAAGGGCATCCTTTTTGTCCTTTACAAGATCTGCGGTATATATCTTACGGTCATCAGAGGAACCCCTGTAGTCGTTCAGCTCATGATCATCTACTTTGTTATCTTCGCTTCTTCCAACAATAAGATACTCGTTGCCATTCTCGCATTCGGAATCAACTCCGGCGCATATGTTGCCGAGATCATCAGAGGCGGTATCGAGAGTGTCGACAAGGGACAGTTCGAAGCAGGCCGTTCATTGGGATTCGGATATGTAAGGACAATGGCCCTAATCATCATCCCCCAGGCATTCAAGGCTGTTCTTCCCGCACTTGCAAACGAGTTCATCGTTCTCATCAAGGAAACTTCCGTATCGGGTTATGTCGGACTCCAGGAACTTACTAAGGGCGGCGACATCATCAGATCAAGAACATACTCGGCATTTATGCCTCTTATTGCAGTAGCGATCATCTATCTCCTGATCGTTATCTTCTTCAGCTGGATTGTATCTTTGATCGAAAGGAGGCTTAAGAGCAGTGAGCGCTGATAATGACGTAATCATATCCGTAAAGGATCTTTGCAAACACTATAATGGCGGCGAGATCAAGGCTTTGGACGGTGTCACGACCGACATCAGAAAAGGTGAGGTAGTAGTCGTCATCGGACCTTCAGGTTCCGGTAAATCAACCTTCTTAAGATCTCTTAATCTGCTTGAGCGTCCTACTTCAGGCACGATTACTTTTGAAGGTCAGGACATCACTTCACCTTCTACAGACATCAATAAGTTGAGGCAGAACATGGGAATGGTGTTCCAGCACTTTAACCTCTTCCCTCACCTTACGATCATGAAAAACATGACCATAGCACCCATAAAACTCCGCGGCATTTCAAAACAGGATGCAGAGAAGAAAGCATTGGAACTTCTCGGGAAAGTCGGACTTCAGGACAGAGCCATGTCTTATCCTTCACAGCTCTCAGGCGGTCAGAAGCAGCGTATCGCGATCGTAAGAGCGCTTGCGATGGATCCTGAAGTAATGCTTTTCGATGAGCCGACGAGCGCTTTGGATCCTGAGATGGTCGGAGAAGTTCTGGAAGTTATGAAGCAACTCGCAAAGGCCGGCATGACAATGGTCTGCGTTACCCACGAGATGGGTTTTGCCAGAGAAGTCGGCACGAGAGTCATCTTCATGGACTGCGGTAAAATAATTGAGGAAAACACGCCTGAGGAAATATTTACAAATCCCCAGAACGAGAGACTTCAGAATTTTCTTAAGAAAGTATTGTAATTTAGGAGGACGGTTATGTTTTGTGAATCTTGCGGAGCATCTATTCCCGACGGTCAGTCATTCTGCTCAAACTGTGGAGCAGCAGCTCCCGTGCAGCCTGCACCTCAGGCAGCACCCCAGCCTGTAGTACAACCCGTACAACAGTACGCTGAACCAGCACCCCAGCCTGTACAGCAGTATGCGCAGCCGGCACCTCAGCCGGTACAGCCCGTTCAGCAGTATGCCCAGCCGGTACAGCAGGCTCAGCCCGTATATGTCCAGCCGGTAGTTGCTATTCCTGCACAGCCCAGAAAATCCAGCGGTATGGCAATCGCAGGACTTATCATGGGTATCTTTGCAATTGTTTTGTGCTGGTTCCCCGTTGTTAACTGGATCTTAGGTCTTCTCGGACTTATCTTCTCCATCATAGGAATCGCAAAGAAGAACGGCGGCGCGAAGGGCGCAGCAATCGCAGGTCTCATTCTTACGATCCTCGGCGCCATCCTGAGCATAGCTATGTTTGGTGCAATTATGGGAACAAGCCTAAATCAATATGTAGAACAGGCAGAGTCTGCCGCTTCAGCAATTGCAGAAACAACTTACTGATCCGTATCAACAAGTTAACTTTACGGACGTCCCGCTGCTGAGCGGGACGTTCTTTTTGTAAGAAAATCTATATGGATTATGATAAAATCTCGGCAGGAACACATTGGGACAATTATTTGCTTCTTATTTGTTCAGGAGGGATTGGATTATGTATTGTGAATCATGCGGAAACTTAGTTCCGGACGGACAGGCTTTCTGCTCTAACTGCGGAGCAGCCGTTGCACAGGCAGCACCTGCTGCACAGCCGGCACCCGCTCCCATGGCAGCCGCACTGGTAGCAGCTCCTGCACCTGCACCGGCACCCCAGCCGATGGTTCAGCCGCATCCGGTACAGCCTGCATATCAGCAGCCTGTCTACCAACAGCCTCAGTATCAGCAACCTCAATACCAGCAGCCCATGTATCAGGCTCCGACTTATCAACGGCCTGTTACTGTAGCCCAGCCTGTTTATGCACAGCCGGTTTACACGCAGCCTGTCGTATTGGCACAAGCCGCACCTGCAAAGCGCGGTAACGGTATGGCAACGGCGGGCCTTGTATTCGGTATCCTCACATTTGTATTCTGCTTCCTCCCCGGATTATGCTTTGGTTTTGCTCTTTTAGGTCTTATCTTCTCAATCATCGGTCTTGTCAAACGTAATGCGCCGGGCAAAGGCAAAGCTATTGCCGGTCTAATTCTTACTGTGCTCGGCTTTATAGGTGGTATCATCTTCAAGGAAATTATATGGACAAAAGTCGGTGAGGAGATCAACAACAGTCTCGACGATTTCTATGAAGAACTCGAGACATACGATACAGGGTATAAGCCGAACCAGAATCCGGACGAATACTACATCGACGGCGACTTCGTAACAACAGACAAGGGTTATGTCAGCGGAGTGCTCCACATCGATAATTTCATCGTAGAGTACTGATTTAAATCACAAATTGAATTATCAGGGGTTATCTCAAAACAGAGATGACCTCTGTTTTTTGGGGGATTAAGGGTGCAGCCTCACGTTATACCGGTAAAAAGTCCGCAAAAAGTCACAGTACACTGTGACAGATACTGTGATTTTTTCGATCCTTGATCCAAAAATCACGCTAATAGTCACAGTACACTATGACGGTTACTGTGATTTTCTGAAGCATGAAGTCGAAATACCCACAAGACAGCCATGATTTCTCTGTGTTAGAATGAATGAGTTAAGTTTTATTTAGACTTTTGGGGAGGTCTGTTATGTACTGCGAATCGTGCGGTTCTTTCATAAATGACGGTGAAGCTTTCTGCTCAAATTGCGGATCTCCCGCGCCTAGGGACTCTGCTCCGGCTGCACCCTCACCCGCTCCGGCTCCTCAGGCAACAGTTCAGCCCATCGCTCAGCCTGTACAGACGGCATATCAGCCTTATCAGCAACCGCAATACCAGCAGCCCGCATACCAGCAGCCCGTCCAAATGGCACAGCCCATCTATCAGCCGGTTTATCAGCAGCCGGTAATAATCACACCCATCAACAATACCAGAACGAGAGTAAACGTCGCTGCTACTGTAGGCCTTGTACTAGGTATCATTACCCTTTGTGCTGCCTGGATTCCGGTGGTTAACATACTGCCCGCCATCCCTGGTCTTATCTTCTCGATCGTCGGTGTTGCAAAAAAGGATGCAGGAGGTAAAGGAAGAGCTATCACAGGACTGATTATGTCCTCCATAGGCCTTTTTATATCCATCCTTTTCATCATCGAAATGATTGCCGGAGAATTGAATTACTGATTTACTTGCGCTTTCTTCTTAAAGTCTCGTCGTAAGAATAATTCTCTTCAAGAAAATCCTCGCCCTTCTGCTCTTCTGTAAATGAAAGACCGGGATAGTTCAATTGTCTGAGTACTTCGTAGATAGCAACTGCGCACGCGTTAGAAACGTTAAGACATCTGCAGTCTGCAGCCATCGGGATCCTGAAGCATCTGTCAAGATTTGCTCTTAATATCTCGCCGGGGATTCCAGTGCTCTCTTTGCCGAATATCAGATAGATGTTGGCATTCTCTGATGCAGCCTTAAAGTCGATATCTGAAGGCGGCACCTTGCCGTAACGTGTCATGAAGAAATATTCACCGTCGTTCTTGTCGGCGAAGTCCTGCCACGAATCGTAAAGGGTGTATTCGGCCCATGTGATGTGGTTGGTTGAAGCTCTTCTGAATTCCGGATTATCTATGTCAAATCCGACAGGTCCTATTATGTGGAGAACGGCACCGGTTGCAACACATGTGCGCATGATATTACCCGTATTCTGAGGGATCTCGGGCTCAAACAATACAACGTTTACTATGTTTTTTCCTGACTCGTTCATTACATATCTCCGTTATAAACGTATTAAAGCGATTATCTAAATATAGAAGATTGTCTATATTTAATCAACGGGCTTCTTTTTCCTGATATATACCACCATTACTGCCGCTACCGCAACACCTGCAAGAGTTACAAGAATTCCCTGAACGGGATAAGGATAACTGTATGTGATCTCAGTCTCGCCTTTGTCGACGAATACCAGTCTGTTAAATGTCCTGAAATCGCCCCTGAAGATATCATGCTCGGCAATCGACGTATTTACGTTATCCTCGGGTGAATATATAGTGATCGAGTTATCGCCGTATGTGATATCGAGCGGAACTATCTGCCTTTCCGGCACTTCATGATCACTTACATCGATTATTCCTGCAAGGATGGCGCCGACGTTCCTGTCTCTTGTGCGTGAGTAATAGTAAGTAAGGTTGAAGCCTATGAATGTGATGTTATCGTTAGTTCCCTTACCCCAGAAAGGCATCTGCTCATCAAGGACTTCGGAGTATCCGAGAACTTCCGTTAAGCCGTTCATGTAGACTGTCTTCCAGTTCTTGAATTCATCAGGGAACAATGCAAGCTCGATCTCACCGAACTTAGTCGTCTGGAATGCCGGGAAACCGTTATCGAACTGTACGGACTGGCACTCGACTCCTAAGAATCTGTTGGTCTTACTCTCATAGTTTTCGGGGATACCATCAGCAAGAACATAAACCTTTGTGCCTGCTTCGGAAGCCTTTGTAATGAGGTCTTCGGCTTTCTCGACATCGTGATAGAGGAAGCCGTCAAGATAGATCGTCTCATAGCTTGAGAGCTCTTCTAACGTGAAGTCGTCGATATATTCACTCGGTGCCTCACAGATTGTCGGGAACATCATGGAGATGTAGTATGCACCGTTACCAATCGCGATACCGTCGTACTTTGTTATGGTACCGTAAGCACCTTCAATGCCGTTGTAGTGGAATACGACATAAATGCCTTCATCATATTCTTTAGTGTATCCTCTTAATTCAGCCGCAGCTTCTGCTTCCGTCTCGTTATAATGGTAAACTGCTGCAGCATTTTTCTTAACGATAACCGTGTCGCAGCCCATCTCGAGGAGTCTGTCGAACATGAAATAGTAGTAACCGTTATCGTATGCTTCGTTGATCTGGGCAATCTGAAGTGATGTTGATGCAGCTTCCCAGCCCTGTCCGAACAACTGGTTGACTGAGCCTTCGTAATCGGTGAAATAGAATACGCCGTTTACCATAGGGAAAACGCTGTCGATAAGTGCTACACGGTTCTTTGTCACGTCTTTTGCTTCATCAATAAGCGTATCTTCAGCGAGCTCTTCGAAGTAGCTGCTGACTACTGTCTTCTCACCCTTAACGGGAACGAATGTCTTAACACATATTCCGCAGTCGACTGCAAGCAAAGCGATGATGACAGCAAGTATGGGCTTTTTAAGGCTGTCCCATTCAAGCATCGAGAAGAAGATCATTGCGGCAGCAATCTGCATGAAACGCATCATCCACATAAGTGAACCGCCGGGTAGCAGCTGGAATACCGGTGCTGCAGTTTTCGTTGTGAGCAATACGATGATGAGCGCTGTAATGAATCCGACACGTGCACGTCTCTTGCTTGCTACGGCACCAAATGCTGCGAGCAGGAATGAGACGATACCAAAGTAGGATGTGGTAAATCCGCCCTTAAGTTTTCCAATAGGGTTAAGCGTGATCAGTATGCTCTGGAAAAAGCCTTCTGCTGCCTGGCTTGCGTTGGATGTGTTGGATGCAAGTCCGCCCTTTAGTGACGGGAACAATATGACACCGATAAAGGCAAAACCGCATATTACGGCAACGATAAGTTCCAGATCTCTTTTGCCTGATTTCTGGATCTTGTTCATGCCCGTAAAGCAGCAGAATCTGTAAACCAAAAGATAGATGAGCCAAGCGATAGCGACCATGCCCGAGTAACCGACGTGGCATGCGCACATCAGCGCAAAAGCGACTGCGGTTCCAATGAAGTTCTTTACTCCGCCCTTCTTCAGGTATTCATTGATGAATAAGAATGCCAGCGGGAATATAGCCATGATGATGCTTCGCGGGAGGTTACCTTCTGCAAAAAGAACATGTAAGCTCTGCGGCATGAAGAACCACAGGATACCGAAGATCATGCCTGTAACAGGTCTCTTCTTAACGAAGCCTGCGATGTTCCATGTGAGAGCTCCCAAAAGATAGACGATTCCGCAGAATACTGCGAATCCTTCGAAAACATAATTATCCGTGAATATGGAAGGAAGACTTCTTGCGACAAACTGGCAGAAAGCCATGAGATATGCGGCTACGGGAGGCCAGTAACGCATGAGTTCTACGCCGTTATACCAGACCGGATTATAAAGGGGCCACTTGTCTCCTGCTTCGATCGAATTCAATATCCAGTCGCCGCGGTAAATGTGGTACATGGAGTCGGAACCCTTGATAAGAACACCGCTTCTGCTTACGGCCCAGATGACGCCTAAAGCTACTGCGATGTTTAATATGACGCTTATTACCGCGACAACGATGTTCTTAGTCTTAGAGTTCAAAACCCTTCTCCAGTCTTCCAATAGCTGCTTCTACTTCGTCTGCGTCATTCTCATCTTCGATGCCCTCTGCTTCAGGGAATCTGACGCCGTATGTTCTGACAGGTGTCTCACTGCCTTCAAATCTTCTTAAGTGATATTCGATGGGCTTAACCGTTTCAGCAATCTGCTTTGCGAAGAATTCCGTCATGTTCTCAAGTGAAGGAATGATCGCATTGAACGGTTCGATCTCGTTCATGACCTGGTTCTGATAAGGTTCGAAAACCTTCATGATCATCTTCTCAGGTTCAGTGAACTTTATGATGTTGCTGCCTGTCGTATAGACCGTGGCAACGAACTCCCATGTATGAGGATGCGTATCGCCCTTCTTGCCGTCAAAAACGACGAAGTGGCTTGCGTTAAGATAAGCTTTAATCCTGTAATATCTGAGCATTGATTCATCCTCCTTTATGCGTTGACCAAAGCTTCGTAAAGCCCTGTTGCGTTAAGATCGTCATCAGTGTTGTATGCGAGAATATCTTCCGGAATCTCTGCTTCCGGGATCTTGCTCTCGATGATCTTCATTGCCTGCTCAGCGGTCCTTACACCGAAGAGGAGCATGAAGCCGTCCTTGCAGTATCTGAGCCATACGACATCGTCGCCCAGGAGCTTGCTGTT
Organism: Oscillospiraceae bacterium; assembly: GCA_015069205.1. Classification (GTDB taxonomy): domain Bacteria; phylum Bacillota; class Clostridia; order Saccharofermentanales; family Saccharofermentanaceae; genus Saccharofermentans. Next base: position 107,784 of record SVIZ01000002.1, on the reverse strand, counting down.
CTTCTCGTAGAAGCTCATCATGGCGCCTGTCTCAAGCTTTATCCTGACAAATGCGCACGGGTAGATCCTTCTCTCGTCGATCCTGTGAAGAAGTCTCATGATCCTTCCCTCACCGGTTATGATCGATGCCTGGTTTCTTCCCATGACTACGTTATCGAGATAGTCGATATAGTTATTAAGTTCGGTGTTGACTGCCTTGATGCTGTCAACTTTTTTCCTTGCTTCGATAAGCTTCATCGTGAAATAGATAACCGCGATAATAAGAAGCGCGATAAGCAGGATGAGCACGATCAGGAGATAAAGCTTGCTGCTCAGGTACGCGTTGTTCGTGAGCATGATGTCGTAATCGGTGAGAAGGCAGAGTCTGTATTCCGTGCCGTTGTACTCGAAAATGATTCCCGATGCGACATACTTCGTGCCTTCAAGAGAGATTATCGCGTGCTTAACTTTTCCCTGGACGAGTGTGCTCAGGAAAGACTGCGCACTTTGTGTGTTATAGAAAGTGTCTGTTGAGAAAGTCTTATAAACGTTAGTCTCACTGATACTCTTAACGAAGAGGAAGTATTCTGAGTTATCGAGTGTCCAGTAACGCTGTGATGTGGAGTCGAGCATCTCGATCGTGTCTTCAACGAACGCATCGCCTGCGATGTCACCATAGAGTTCGATCTGTCTTGCGACGATCTCAACGTAGCCGTCCTGCTCCTGTGCATAGAGCTCGGCTACGCCCTGCTCGTAATTGTGGATCTGCCAGACTGCGAATGCCGTGAGGACAGTGGCCATCAGCATGACCGCGACAGTCATCATGATCAGTGCTTTCTTCGATTGCTTATTCATAATACTCTTCCTCGTTATTGACTAACTCTCTAAATCTCTTAATGAAGTCCGATATCTTGCCGAGCTGCTCTCTTGCAGCGAGACGGAATTTCTCGAATTCCCTTGTAAGAGTGTCGGTCTTCCAGCTGCTCTTTGTATTGATACTGTTGATGATTCCTGCAAGTCTTATAAAGAAAACAACGAAGTTATAGAAAGGCAGGAGAGCTACGACGGCCCATTGCCTCAGATAGTATGACCTTATGTCAGGGAAAGGCTTTAACAGATACTGTCCGATATAGAAATACATGTATCCGCATACGATGTAGAACGCGAAAATAGCACCCATGGACAGCAATACCGTTGTGCTCGAATAACCATATGCCATAAGCACGATCAAGGCGAGATACCAGATCATTCTCGGGAATGCGAATGTGTGGTCGAAAAGCAATGTGTGGATATTTGTATCCGTAGCAAATCTCCAGGGCCTTAATTTACTCTGCGGATAAAGTCTTGCGACTTCAAGAGATCCTCTCTGCCAGCGCTGGCGCTGTGTGTAAAGCTTGTTTACACCCTCAATGGGATCCGTGAAATAGATTGCGTCAACACATATGCCGACCTTCTGTTTCTGGATATATCTCATCTGGAAAGTGATCTCGGTATCCTCCGAGATAGTCTCCGTATTGTAAAGATGCGACTTGCGGATGGAGCTCATTCTGAATGCGGAGAAAGCACCGGACAAAGTGTACATCGAGTTTGTCTCGGAGTCGAAATTCCTTCCGGCAAGGAATGCCTGTGCGTATTCACAGAACTCTATCCTTCTGAAAAGTCTTGATTTGAAAGACTTATACTTCTCGATCTTGTCTGGTCTTATGAGAATGGAACCCGTAAGGCAGGTATATTCACGGTGATTCTCAAGATAGAGGACCATGTTGGAAATAGCATATCTTTCGAGGTATCCGTCTGAGTCGATGTTGATGAGATATGTACCCTTACTGTTGTATATGGCAAGGTTCAAAGCTCTTGATTTTCCCTGACCGGAATTGAGCCAGTTCATACGGAGTGTCGGGAACTGTTCCTGCGCTCTTGCAAAAGCATCGAAGCTCTTGTCCTGGCTCATGTTATTAACGAGATAGATTTCCATGTGCTCGTTGGGATAATCGCTCTTGTTAATCGATTCGAGGCATTCCTCAAGGCTGTCCTCGGAATTGTAGACCGGGATGATGAGAACGATGTCAGGCCAGATAGCCGGTCTTTCCATCTTAGACTTCTTATGCTTCTGATGGAGAAGCACAAAGAATGATCCGATTGAAGGAAGTACTTCTACGAGGAGCGGGATAATGATCCACGCAAGCCAGTAAAAGAACGGGTTAAGGATGTGCGTCATGAACTGGTTCATTGGGCATCTCCCCCGCTCTTTGAAGTTATTTCCTCTTTCTTGTTGTAACCGAAGTCGCCCGTCTTCATCTTAAGGACATGCGGCTTGGTAAATATATAGAAGTACAGTATTACCTGAAGCACATAGAAAACGATCCTTCCTACGATCGTGTGTGCGACATAGTAGTAATCCGTTCCGAGGAAATGGATCATGGTACATATAACGGCAATTCTCAAAGCGTTGGTAAGCATCGTGTAAAGCGTGCCGATAACACCTATATAGATACGCTCCGGAATGTTATAGATTCCGTAGAATGCAAGAAGCGATATGAATGCCGATATCTCGATAAAGCCTGAACACTCAAGATCGATATTGACCGTGATCGCACCGTTAAGTGATTCGATGAAGATTACGCCGTAACGGTAGTAAGCCTGGTAAAAACCGGTTACTTTTCCGAATATGCCGGCGATGGCCGCAATGAGTCTTGCCAGAGGCAAAACCAACCATGGTCTTACGAGTATGAGAAGGATGAGAAAGATTCCGCAGGAACCTAAAAGGTATCTCCAGAACTTAAGTCCTGCTTTTCGAAGTACACGGAGGAGCCATACCCACAAACCGATTGCGGCGGCAGCGACTACATATATCATCCGGCCTTCTTTCTGCGATTAAGGGTGAGATAAGAGCCTGCCGCAACTGTTGATAACAGTGCTACGAAAACAGGACCTGTCGATACACCCGATGTCTCAAGCATCGGCCAGCCGACTCTGTGGAAGTGAACGAATATGGACTGTGACTCATCAGGTTCGATCCCGCCGCATTCAGCAAGGGCGGCAATGTCAAACCAGAACTCTGTCTCATCCTGATGTTCTCCGACAGTGACATACATCTCACCAAGATAGTGGTCACCGGACTGTATATCATAGATGCTTGTAGATGCCTGCGAATCTGCGAAATAGAATAACGCATAGTGATGTGTGCCTTCAGAAAGCGAAGTCGCTTTATCATGCAAACTCCAGTCGAGGCTGCCGTCAGGACCTAACTCAACTGCGATGAGCTTTGTATGGGAATATCCGAAAAGAACCGTTACTTCCAGGAACTCGGAGCCATACTTATAGCCTGTATCCTGCTTGCTGAATTCGTTGGCGATGCAGTGAACATAAGCGTCGCCGTCTCTCTGATAGATGGAGCCGTCAGCGTCGTTATATGTGTTTTCCATACCGGATGAATCGTACTGGATCGTGATTACCGGATAGTAGTCCCAATCGTGATAATCACCATCGATTACGATTTCCGAACCGTCATTGTAAGGTGCGGGTGTAGGTGTCGGATCGTCGGGATCATCGATAATGATGCCGCTTGCATCAGCAACGTCAGTTATTATGTCTCCGCCGAGATAGTATCCGAAATTAATCGTTGAAGAATACTGCGGAAGAAGGCTTGAAGGGATTGCGATCTCTGTGAGGGTAGGAGCTCCCCATACGGAATAATCACTGTTGAATGCAACTTCTATTCCGCCGTTTTCTGCCGTATAAGTCTCGTTTGTCTTAACATCAGTTACTTCGATTATATTTCCTGCCGCACCGTTATCTCTTACGGTTACGACCAAAACATAACCAAGATCTGTCTTGATGTTGAACTGACCGTGAGTGTTGTGTGTGTCGCTTGACCAGGAAGCTGAATTTTGCTGGACCTCATCCATGTAAATGTAGATCCAGTCGCCGTCCCAGACCATTGCAACGTTATTTACGCGGCTGCTCTCGCTTAAGCAGTCATACTTGGTAACGCTGTCCCAGTCACTGAAATCACCGTCGACCGTAATGCCGGAATAACCGTCAGCTTTTACAGATATTGCTATTGTTGAGACAACCAAGCCGGCGATTCCAAAACCGCCAAGTGCTTTGACTATTTTATTAAATATTCCCTTATTCATTGTCGCCTCCAATTTAATGGCTGAATTATAACATGCCAAAATGTAAAATGTGGCAACTTTGTGAAGAAAATATTAAATGTTTTGGCAAATATACATTAAACGTGATTAAAGTTATCTATTGCATTGTTTAGTTTGGCAATACATTTTCTCTCGTACTCCCTTTCAACGGGTATGGAGATGGTATCGAGTCCTTCCAAAGCCTTCATTGAAAGTTCCCTCGCCTTAACCGGATCGCCAAAACAGTTAAGCTCATAGAATCCCCTGATCCTCATCGTATTCGGGTCCGTGTCCTTTTCGACATCATTAATTATCCTGTGATAGTATTCCTTCGCCGCTGAAGGTGTCGGGCGGTGATAGGAATAGTAGTAGATGAGGTTCATGTAAACGCCGATATCTGCCTTGCTTACCGCTGCGGCATTAAGTATCCTCTCAACATCATCGACTGCCTCAGGCATCCTGTCGTAAAAACCGCAGGCATCGAGATACTGAAAATAGACAGGGAAATACATTTTGCGTTCTGTTTCCCATACTTTTTTAAGGTTTAATTCCCTGACGGATTTGAGGTCGAGCTTTTCGTAAGGAACGCCTGATCTCAAAAGAGATATTGCCCTCATCTGATAGCTGCCCAGAGAGTTTTTCGAGTAGATCTTTGTCATGGTCGATAAGACCAGAATGAGTCTTCCGACCGTAAACAGCAGGACCCAGAAACCCGTGAGGAATACCACAGATGCCGGGAAAGCATAGTAGATGGTAAACGACCGGATAATGCAGCCGGCGGAAATGCCAAGACCTGTGATGGTGGTCAGAAGACTAGTAACCAGCATGTGCGACTTATCCTTTTGGATCATCTTATCGCCGTCGATCTCAGGGTGATTCTCTATATCAATGGCGGAGACTCCTGAGAAGGCAAGCTTGACCCTGTGTCCCCTGTATTCCCACTTGCCTGCACTGTTCCTGGAATATTTGAACCCGAACACTTCAATATCTGTCATTTTGGCGCAAAATGCCTTCGCCAAAGCCATCTGGTACAAAAGAAATATTCCTGATACCAGGATCAGACCGGCCAGTCCCATCAGCACATCCAGAATCGGATTTGAGATAAATTCATATATATAACTCAGATATTCCATGCAATCTCCTTGATAATTTTCCAACAAGTCTAATTAGTATAATTCCGCATATATGTTAGCATTTGCATATCGATCAGGAAACAACGGAAGGTACGTTATGTCATCGGGCAAAAAATTCTGGACTTTAAGATACATCATCATCAATGCGACATACTTTGCCGTCTATAGCGGCATACATGCTTATGCATCAGTTTTCCTTCTCGAAAAGGATTTCTCCAACACACTTATCGGAATCACCCTTGCGCTCGCAAACATCCTGTCCGTCATCTTCCAGCCGATCGTGGCAGGTCTCATCGACAAACAGGGCAAACTCACAAACCGTAACGTCTCAATGGCATCGACGGCGCTCCTGCTTATAGGTTCCGTACTTCTTCTGTTGATCAAGAACGGCATAGTGGTGATATTCATAATATTCGCTCTTATCTATATGGTTCAGATGGTCTATCAGCCGATCATCACCGCAATGTATTTCGAATATGAAGCAGCAGGATGCAACATCTACTACGGTCTTGCAAGGGGCCTCGGCTCATGCGGATTTGCGATTACATCGATCTTCACCGGCAAGGCGATCGGATGGTTCGGCGTCAACATCCTCATGATCCTGGACATTATTTTCCTGTCCATAGCGCTGGTCGTTTTATTCTTCTTCAAAAAGCCTGAAGTTAAGACTGCGCCCGCAGCGAAAACAGAGACGGCGCACAACAATCTCATAAGCTTCATCAAGACATATCCGTCCTTTATGCTATTCGTGCTCGGTGCCGTGTGCTTCTTCTTTGCCCACAACGCGATCAACGACTACATGATCCAGGTCATCACTCCCTTGGGCGGAACCGAGACCCAGATGGGTATCGCCGTCAGCTGCGCCGCATTCCTAGAACTCCCCACAATGGCCCTGATCAATAAGATAATGAAGAAAATCTCGGTAAAGAATCTCCTTCTCATCTCGGGCATCGCATTCTTCATCAAGCATCTCCTGATGCTCATTGCGCCCAATATGGCTGTCGTATATATCAGCCAGGCTTTCCAGATGTTTGCATATGCAGTCTTCATCCCCGCCGGCGCATACTTCGTCAACCGGACCATGGCACGTCTTGACCAGGTTAAAGGCCAGGCCTATATCAACTGCTCGATCACTTTGGGCGGTGTTTTCTCAAGCCTCGTCTGCGGCCGTCTTCTCGACATCAAGGGTGTTGATTTCATGCTGACCGTAAGCGTCATCGTTACAGGCATTGGCCTCGCTATTGCTTTCGTTGCTTTAAAGCTCTGGCGCGAAAAGCGTCAGGCATCCGTATCCTGATCACTCTGTGGCAATTCTGAGGAAAAGGTGCTCTTAATCTAAGTTCAGTATTGAACAATGTATAATACCGCGTTATACTCCCCTTAAGGTCGGAAACCTTAGGGAGAAGATTATATGAGCAACGATTGCAGTTTAAAATATCCATTACTTATGGTTCACGGAATGGGATTCCGCGACAGAAAGCATCTGTGCTATTGGGGCAGAGTTCCCAAGAGACTGGAGTCCCATGGTGCTAAAGTCTTTTTCGGACATCAGGATTCCGTAGGTTCCGTTGAGAGCAACGCAGACATAATCGCTAAAAGCTTAGACGAAGTCCTTGCAAAGACCGGTGCCGAGAAGGTCAATATCCTCGCCCATTCCAAAGGCGGACTTGAAGCAAGATATCTCATCAATCACGGCTATGCAGACAAGGTCGCATCGGTCACCACGATCGACACTCCGCACCACGGTTCAAAGACAGTAGACTTTCTTATGAAAGCTCCAAAGTGGATGGTGAAGACTGCCGCATGGGGCACGGACGTCTGGATGAAGATCTTAGGCGACAAGAATCCTGACAGCTACGACTGCTTCGATCTTTTCACTACCAGGACAGCAGAGCAGTTCAATATTGATAACCCTGCTCCCGACAACATCTACTGCCAGAGCTACGCATTCAAGTGCAAGGGTTCGTTTTCTGATCCCGTGTTCTGTATCACCTATCCCGTCATCAGAAGATTCGACGGTGAGAACGACGGCATGGTATCGGTAGATTCCGCCAAGTGGGAGAACTTCAAAGGCGTGCACACGACACCTTCTTACAGAGGCGTCTCACATGCTGATGTAGTTGACATCAGACGCAGAAGATTTACTTCACGTGCTGCCACTTCAGAAGACGAAGTTACGGACATCACGAACTTCTATGTGGACATCGTGAAAGAACTCAAAGAGATGGGTTATTAAATCTTTCCTTCAGAAATTCAACCACTGAATCTTCTTCATTTGTGCCGATAACACCAGTGGCGAATGCTTTAAGTTCTTCCATTGCGTTTGCGACCGCATAAGCTTCGTCAGCTATCTTGAACATGGATATGTCATTTAGCGAATCTCCGAAAACAACGAGCTTTTCATATCCCAATTGCTCTTTAACTTTCAGGATCGACTTTGCTTTCGTACAGTTTTGAGGGCAGATCTCAAGCCAGAATTCTTCCCTGTATGTGTCCTTTTGAAACAGGCTTTCCCATCCTTTATACTGCTTAACCTTTTCATACAAAGGTGCTATGTGCTCACGGGCACCGATCATGGTAACGTAGCCGGGAGCTCCCTGGAACATCTCGTCAATGTTATCTGCCTTTACCATGGACGGATCATCTTTATAGTAATCGATATAGCCTTTGAGACCTTCCGTGTGATCTGCCGGCATGTATGTGCGGATCATTATGTCATCCAGAAAACAGGACATAAAACCGCATGACGGGAGCTCCGGAAGCATCTGCTTCAAAAGTTCCACTTCCTCTTTTGTAAAAACGGATTTTTGAAGATGCTTTCCCGTTTTGTTATCGGCCAGGACGGCACCGTTTCTGGTTATTACGGGAAGTTTTATCTCCAGTTCTCCCGTGATGACCCTGGCACTCTCGATTGATCTCGCGGTAGCAAAAGTGAATGGCAGACCCTGCCTCAGAAGCTCATTCAAAGTCTTGACCGTATATTCAGACAGCTTCTCATTATTCCTCATCAGAGTGCCGTCAAGATCAGAAACATAGAGTGTGTCATTCATATCCGTTACACCTTTTTTATCACTATCTCAGCAGTAAATCCGCCGCCTTCACGGTTCTTTAAGTCGAGTCCGCCGCCCATCTTCTCCATGAATCTTGATGCGAGATAAAGACCTAAGCCGCTGCCGTCCTTGCCTGATCCGGCTGCTTCCGAACCACGGTAGAACTTGGTTGTCAGCATGGCAAGTTCTTTCTCGGGAACGCCGGGACCTCTGTCAGATAAGATCACATGGATGTTATCCGGATCGGATTTGTATTCCACTTCGAGAGTAGTGCCCGCATACTTAAATGAGTTACCGGCGATGTTGTCTATTACCTGTTCAAGCCTCAGTTTATCAACAAGGATAAGGCATTCGGGAACAGAACCTTTCTGCTCAACCGTGCCGTAAAATCTGAGGCCTGCAAGCATGTCTTCAATTATCAGTGAGCTCTCTTCACGAGGCGTGACCTTGAGCTCGTCGAGGTCATCAAGAGTTGCACGGAACATGTTGTCGATGAGGTGTTCAACCGATGTAGCCTTCGACTTGATGACCGATACTTTCTCCCGGATGTCGTCTTCTTTATACTTGATCTCCATTACTTCGCATGTCGCTTTTATAGTAGCGACAGGAGTCTTTATGTCGTGGGAGATCTCCGCAACGAGTTCCTGTTTACTCCTGTTTGCTGCAGCTTCGCGCTCAGCTGAGAGCTTGAGTTCTTCTCTCATGCGGTCGAAAGATTCAGTGAATGCACCAAAGTAGTTATGCCTGTCCATGTTAAGAGGAACGTTGAGATTGCCTTTAGATACGCTCGCAGCAAAATCAGAAAGTTTATTGAAAGGTCTTATATAGAAATACCAAATGAGCAGCAGCAGCAAAATGCCTGCGGCATAGACCGAACCGAGCACCCAGAACATCTGAATCTTGGCTTCCCTGGTCCTCGCGGCAAACTCTTCCGCCCTCGCATTGAACGCGATCTTACCTGCGATGACTCCGTCTTCAAAGTAGTCGAAAACAGACATCCCTTCCTTGATGAAGTAGTTATTCATTGACTCGTAGTCATCATTAGATACAAGAACGATCCTGCAGTTGTATTCGTTCTCGAGAGATGGGATATCACTTCCTTCCAAAAGCTTTGACTCTATCTCATCACGCTTTGTGTTGAGGTCAAGCATGTCTATGGAATAAGATGAACCTTTGTCGATCTTGTTCCACAGAACAATACCGCAGATGAGGATCACTATTGTATAGAGGATCGCGATTATCCTGATCTTCATTAATGCGTCTCCAGGATGTACCCGGTGCCCCAGACCGTCTTTATGAATCGCGGTTCGTTGGGATCAGACTCGATCTTCTCACGGAGGCGGCGGATGTGCACGTTAAGCGTGCTGTCAGAATAGAAAGAATCTCCCCAGACCTCATTGAAAAGCTGTTCCTTGGTAACGATGGTATTCCTGTGCGAATAAAGGCATGAAAGGAGCTGGAACTCTTTTGACTTGAGCTGTACGTTCCTTCCTTCAACGGTGCAGCTCATGGTGGCTGAATCGATCGTGAAGATCTCATCTGAAGCCTTGGCAGAATTGCCTCCCAGCTGCTTCATTGCTTCAAGTCTTTTGAGCTGTACCTTAACCTTGGCCAGGAGAACACTTAATGTATAAGGTTTCTTTATATAGTCGTCGCCGCCGATGTTGAGGGCAACAAGAACGTCGTCATCGCTCTGTCGCGCGGAGATGAAAAGTATCGGAGTGTCGTACTTTTCGCGCAGCTGTTTGCAAAGGGCAAAGCCGCTCTCATTGCCGAGATTGATATCCAAAAGGAAGATATCTGCCGTGTTCTCATTAAGAAAAGTAAGGCATTCTTCAGATGTGGATGCAACAGCGCATGTTACGCCGAACATCTCAAAGTATTCCTGCGTCATGCGGGAAAGATCAGTTTCATCATCGATAATTAAACAGTTATAATTCATATTTCGAAGTATAACACAACGGACCGTTACCGAAATACGTCAGGTATTCATGTAAGAAACAGTTAAGAATTGAACAAGGTCTGTGTAAAGTATTCTTGCTCCGGGAGACGTAAGATTGCAGTGTAAGAATTCTGACAAACCAAAAACGAAAGGGAAAGATGAAAAATGGAAACAATACTCAGAGCAACAGACCTCTGCAAGACATTCTCAAACGAGAGCGTTCAGCAGCATGTTTTAAAGAATCTTAATCTCGAGATCAGAAAAGGCGACTTCACGGTAATCATGGGAGATTCCGGTGCAGGCAAAAGCACACTCCTCTACTCACTCTCCGGCATGGACCGCCCGAGCCTCGGATCGATCACATACGGCAACGAGGAGATCTCAGATTACAGCAACGACAAGCTCGCAATCTTCAGAAGAAGACACTGCGGATTTGTCTTCCAGCAGAACTACTTAAATGACACGATGAGTGTCATGGACAACATCATCGTATCCGGTCTTCTCAAGAGCAAGAACAGAAAAGATATCGCAGAGCGTGCTAAAAAACTTCTTAAGCAGGTAGGACTCGACGACAACTGCTACGGCAAGTTCCCCAACCAGTTATCCGGCGGCGAAAAGCAGAGAGTCGCACTCGTAAGATCAGTCATCAACGAACCTGAGATCCTCTTTGCAGATGAGCCCACAGGCGCTCTTAACTCACAGAATACCACTGCAGTATTGGATGTCCTCACAGATATGAACAAAAGAGGTCAGAGCATCGTAATGGTAACGCACACGATCGCAGCAGCAGAAAGAGGAAACAGGATCCTCTATTTAAGGGACGGCGTCATCTGCGATGAGATAACACTCGATCCTTACGATGGTGAGAACAGGGAGCGTCATAAGCAACTCCGCGATTTTCTTGGCAATATGGGGTGGTAAATTATGTATCCGTTATTCTTTATAGCAAAAAACAACATCAAGAAACATAAAGGTGAAGTCGCGATCCTTTTCGCGCTTATCTTCCTGTCGGCAGTCCTCATGTTCTCCAGCATCTCACTGATATTGTCCGGAGATAAGACGATGAAAGAGTGCGAGGAAAAATACCATTCGTCAGACCTTTATGTATGCGTCAACAATATAAGTCCGGAAGAAATGAAAGAAGCTGTCGAATCCGTAGATAACACGGAAAAATGTGAGGTCATAACTTCGATATTGACTGCTGCAGATTACTATTACGGCAGCATGAGTTCTGAAGATGCAATGTCCAATGAGTTTCAGATATTCGATTCCTCTCAGCAGACCGAGCTCAATGCATTCCCGGATGAATATAAAGACATCCGTGACGACGAGATAATCCTGCCCTACTACCTCTCTTATACTGTCGGCATTGGCGAAACCTACTGCATCACTATCGGTGGTAAGGAATATAATTTCAAAGTTGCCGGCTACGTTGAGAATATTTATTTCGCAACAACAATGAACATCAGCTATGTATATACATTAGTCAGTCATGATGTTTTCGAACAGATCTCTGCTGATACTGATGCGATGGGCAACATGGTAGTAGCATATGCAGATACTAAAGCAGGCACAGACATCGATGAATATGAATTGGCAGTCCAGAGAGCCCTCCCCGGAGAACTGTCTGCATTCACGGTCACAAAGGAGACCATGGAGATGGCTACTACTGCGGTATCCAAGATCGCATGTTCTCTGATCATGGTATTCACGCTCATCCTGATCATAATGTCAGTCATCATCATGCACTTCTCGATCAAAAACTTCATCGAACTCAACATCCAGAACATCGGTCTTTTGCAGGCAACAGGTTACACCGCGAAAAGCCTTCGTCTGGCATGCATTACAGAACAGATGATCATCGGCATCATTGCAACCTGTGCAGGTATTGCAGCAGGCATACTCTGCAGCGCACCCTTGAATAACCTGTCCGGCATGTTAAACGGATTGTCAGGTACCGGAGGCGTTAACGTTATTGCACTTTTAAGCACGCTCGCGGGCATCCCTCTTATGGTTCTTATCGGCGCATTCATCGCTACAAGATCATATAAAAAGATGACTGTACTGGAATCTTTAAGAAGCGGCATCACGGCACATAACTTCAAAAAGAACCACTTCCCGCTCGAGACGAGCCGCCTTCCTTTAGAACTCGCCATTGCATGCAAGAACAACTTCGGTGCAGTGAAAAAGAGCATCTTCATTATCCTGATCGTCACAGTCCTTACCGCATCAACACTCATCGGTTTTGCCCTTTTCCAGAACTGGGCACTCGATAACAAGATGCTGCTTAAAGTAGTCGGCGTTGAGTTCTCAGACATTATGGCAACCACCGGCGGCGATGAAGATTTTCTCGAAGAGATAAAAAATGATCCCAATGTTCAGAGCGTCAACACAAGATCTTCATTAAAAACTGTTGAGGTCTCATACCTGGATCATACGGAAACTCTTGGCATCGATGTATTCCGCGATGTGGATAACATCAGAAATGATTATCTTCTCGAAGGCCACCTTCCCCATAACGGCAACGAGATCGTTCTTACATCCGTTGAATCAGATAATCTTAACGTTACTTTAGGCGATATCGTCAACGTAAAATCACTGACTGATTCCGGCACGGTTCCCTACACTGTTTGCGGCATCGACCAGAAGATGAACAACACCGGTAAAAAGGCACTTCTGAGCGAAGAAGGTGCAAAGCGTCTCAACTCAGAATACAAGTATGAGACAGCCTTGATCTTCCTTAATGATCCCTCCAAAGCAAAAGAGATCAAGAAGCAGTGGGAAAAGGATTATCCTGATTATACATTCTCACTTGGCGAAGACATTTTGGCTTCTTCCATCGAGACCGTAACCAAGGCAATGGAAGGCATCTGCGTAATCTTTGTAATCGCAACGTGCTTTGTCGTTATCCTTACGCAGCTTCTCCTGACACGTGCCCAGGTCATCCGCGAGAGGACCGACATCGGTGTATCAAAGGCACTCGGTTATACATCAGGTGAGCTCATCAGAAGAACTCTCATGACGAATCTCCCGACCATCGCAATCGGCATCGTCCTAGGAATCATTCTGCATATTGCCGTATCAAACAAGCTGTTCCTGATCGTATTCTCGTTCTTCGGAATCAGGCAGATCGTCTTCGATACAAACGTGATCTGGTTCGTAATTACAGCAGTGCTCATCATGCTGTGTGCCGTCATCACCGCGTTCACATGCGGCAGGGGCATCACAAAACTTGAGCCGGTAAAGATACTTAAGGAAGAATAAGGAATAGAAACATAAAACGGCCGGGTGTCTCTTATCAGAGATGCCCGGCTTTTGTTTTTATGTCCTTCGGTCTTATATGTTTTTATCAGCTTATGCCTTCTCACCGCATTCCAAGGCCTTGTACTGAATGATTGCCAGGAATGCAAGAACTCCTGCAAAGATGAAATCCAGGTAAACCCTTGATGATGATATTGTCAGATTATCGAATACCATTGAAAAGATTCCTAAGATTACAAGTACTACTGCTGCTATAAAAGCTACTACGAAGACAATTGATTTTCCGTCCATTGTTTTGTTCCTCCCGCAATTTGTAAGTTTGTTTTTGTTTGATGGCCTCATTATTGCAGTAGAAAAGGCCGCAAACCACCAGCAATGCAGGGCCCCACTGATGCTTAAGCAACAGTCGGAAACAGTAGTGTTGATAATCTGCAAAAAAGTTTTTGAGGAAGCTTGCGGAAAACCTGAAATCCGGTCAGAAAAACACCGGCAGAGCGTTTTTTAATTTGATCCCTTCTTAAGGATCTCATCCCTGATCATCTCAAGGACTCTCTTATCGCGTCCGATCATGACCTCATTAAAGAAGCATTTACTCTTATATTCTCCGTTGGTCTTTATCGCGTCATCGATATCGGCATAGACCAGCATGAAGCCGGCGTCCTTCTCATATTCATCAAGATTCTGTTCGCCTGCTTTATCTTCTACTTCACAGAAATAATAAAAGTTTTCCTGCTCGAAGATAGTATCGGGATCCCTGTCGCTTCTCTGCCTTCTGAGAACACTTCCGTATTCTTTAATGCTTTCAGGAATAACGGTTAAGCCGACTTCTTCTTTGACTTCTCTTAACAGTGCTTCACGCTTGTCTTCATCTTCGTGAATACCGCCGCCAGGGAACTTGAAGTACTTCTCGTTAGTTGCATAAACGAGAGCTATCTTATCTCCCTTGAAGATGACCGCCCTTGCAGAAGGTCTTTTAAAGACCTTCGTGCATCCGTCGTAATCTTTCAGATCTATCTCAAATAATCTTCTCATTCTAATTCATCCATACACGCATCTCAGTCTCGCCGCGGTTGCCCCATGTGTAGTACGGAACAGCCGTTGCTTCACAAGGTGTAACTGCAGGCGGAACATCAGAATAAAGCTCTTCACTGTCGTTCTCGCGCACAGCTTTTACACTTAAAGTATTAGCCTGCAATTCGGTGGAGTAAGAAGATACAACAGGTGCATAGTTCCTGTCGATGCGGAGCGTTTTCACACTTCCGTTATCTGTTCCTTCGAAGCAGTAAACAAGAGGTCCTCTTCTTAAAGAGACCATCCCTGCTGCTCTGGGTATCCTGCTTGATGCATATACAAAATGAGGTGCATCATCGAGTTTGATTTCTATAACAGAACTTCCGTTAATATCGATATAAATGTATCCGTTATCGAGCCCGGGATGAACCGGCCCGCTATTCACGACAATACTGAAATCTTTACTCCAACCGGGTATATGAACCGCTAGTTTTCCATTACCTTTTACAGTGTATTTCACGTTCATGCCGTGAGGATAATCTGTCTCACATTCAAGAGTCATTCCGTTTTTAAATACGACTTTGCCTGAAGCGATCATGTGGCAGAAGGATGTGGATTCATTCTCACCATAAGCATACTTTCCGAATGACTCGATGAGTCTTGCGACATTGGGCGGACAGCATGCGCACTGATACCATTTAGGCCTTACCGGAAGATCGTGCTTGTGTGTAACAGCGACGCCTGAAATCCCCGGATTCACTTCCAATGGATTTACATAGAAAAATCTTTTTCCGTCCAGCTGCATTCCTGCAAGGACCGTGTTGTAAAAAGCTCTTTCCATTACGTCGGCATATTCGCCTTTGAGTTCGTTTTCGAGCATGCGCGATGCGAAAAACATCAGACCTACGGAAGCGCATGTTTCCGCATAAGCAGTGTCAGGAGGAAGATCGTAATCGACAGTAAATGCTTCACCTAAAACTGTCGAACCGATGCCGCCCGTCACATACATTTTGCGTTCGACGATATTCTTCCAAAGTCTTCCGCATGCACCCTGCAATTCTTTATCTTCAGTCTCAGACGCGTAGTCAGCCATGCCCGCATAAAGATAAACTGCTCTAACCGCATGACCTGTTGCCTGGGTTAATTCGCGCAGAGGCTTGTCGCACTGGCGGTACTCAAGATCGCCTTCATCTCTCGGGTTCGAACCCCACACGCTCCAGGTGCGGTTGTCTGCTTCCCTGATAAACAATTCAGGATCCTGTCCGCGCTTATTTAAAAAATGCGCGCACAGTTCCAATGCCTTTTTATCACCCGTGATACGGTACCGCTTCATGAGCGCAAGCTCTATCTCGGGGTGACCCGGAACGCCCGGATTATTCTTAGTTACAAAATGATCGTAGATGCACTCCGTGTTCTTCTGCATGACATCAAGAAGTGTTCTTTTACCTGTCGCTTCAAAGTGTGCGCACGCAGCTTCGATCATGTGGCCTGCTACATAAAGTTCGTGCGCTTCATGAAGATTCGTCCATCTTTTGTCCTGATCTTTTATCGTGAAATACGTGTTGAGATATCCGTCTTTATCCTGTGCACCGGCGATGTATCCGATGACCTTATCAAGCTCAGCTTCCAATTCGGGATCCGGATCATTCATCAGAGAATACGAAGCAGATTCAATCCACTTTGCGACATCGCTATCCTGGAAGACCATGCCGTAAAAACCGTCACCGGTGTCCTCACCGCGAAGCGCTTTTCCGGCATTTATGAAGTTTGCGATTGCGTGGCTCTTTTCCGTATCAGGCGCCTCGTCCCAAAGGATCTTCTCCTGCCACGGAATGACTGTTTCTGTTACAAGTTTCTGATAACGACCGATAAAACCTGAAGCCTTATAAGACTTCTCAGAGATCTGGTTCTGCTTTTTCATAAGTGTATCTTTATACCGATTCTTCGAGGAAATCTTCCAGGCAATTCTCTGCAAAATGCCATACGCCGTAAAGGCAGAGCTTGGTGTTTTTCGCATCGAGATTCTTGGTATCATCGTAGATCTTCTGCGCTGCAAGACTTGCGCCGCCCGTTGCTACGGCAAGGCCTACGGTGCCGATTGTTTTTGCTACTTTATTGGACTGCGTTTCTTCTGCAGGCGGCAGCATGATAAGACCGAGCGCATCGTCGAACTCTGATAAGAATGCCTGATAACGCTGTGCATCTTTAACATAGATAGTATCAGCTTTGATTACCGCATAACGGGGATTAAGTCCATAGCAGATGCCCCAGCGCTCGTAGCGGATATTGATAAAACACGAGAGCGCTTCAGTATCTTTAATGTCACCGACAAAGAGCATCTTTGAAGCGACGGGACCTGTCTTACGCTTAACATCCCATGTCTTTTCTTCCCAGACCTCTATGTCTTCACCTTTGATCTTTTCTGAAGATATCAGGATCCTTATGATGTCTTCTGAGATCTGCTTATCTTTACAAACAAGAATCAGTTTATTATCTGCCATACCATTCTCCTCCGGCTTGAAAGCCGGTTCAATCATTTATTCTTCCAGTCCGTGAATTTTTGCAATAAGAGCCTGGATATCTTTCTGTACGCGCTCAAGCTTTACGCACTTTTCGGATCTTCCCGCACGTGTATCACGGAGTTCAGTGATGTTATCTTCAACCGTCTTTATCGACTGTTCCATCGGTGCGACAACACACTGTCTGATGTAGTCGGCAGCATAGTCGTCGAGCGCTGTCGCAGCAGTATTGAATTCGCTTCTGATGTTCTGGCGGTTATTCTTCATCGCCTCGAGCATGAGCTGTTCGTCGTAGTCTTCTTTGAACTGAAGAACGAGTTCAAGGCCTACGCCGACTACGCCGAAGATCGAAGAAGACTTGTTGGCAACATTCGATGCAACGCGTCCTGCCGTAGCTGCCTTGGAACTTGTCGAGATAAGCTGTGAACCGCTGTTCATCGTATGAAGCGAACTTCTTAAAAACTTCGATGTGTTGTCTGTAAGTCTTATGGCCTTGACTGAAGTATCAGTAAGCGACAGCATCTGCGGGATTCCGGACTTAACGAGCGTGCCTACGAGAATGTCACCCTTCTTCTCAAGAT
Source organism: Oscillospiraceae bacterium (assembly GCA_015069205.1). Lineage (GTDB taxonomy): Bacteria > Bacillota > Clostridia > Saccharofermentanales > Saccharofermentanaceae > Saccharofermentans. The sequence goes on along the minus strand of SVIZ01000002.1, from coordinate 90,172 downwards.
CGGTTGCAGTGACGAACACTTTCTTGACCGTGTCAGGAAGCGTATCGTACTTATCGACGAGTCTTATCTTGAGGTTCTGGTTGAACTCAGTTGACTCCATGTCAACGAAGCTCTGACCGAGTTCGAGGAAGCATGAATGCACATGGTCGTCAGCGGCGATCCTGGTCTTCTCCATGAGTTCTTCCGCATTCTTACCATACTGTGCGATCTGCTCTTCCAGTTCTTCTTTTGCAGCGCCTGAATCGATAAGAGCAGCTGCATCAAGGCCCATGCTTCTGATCTGCGAAGAACTGTTAAAGAAGATATCCTGCACTTCTCTCTGCATGCGCGTTCTGGTATCGATAAGCATGTGGCGCTGCTGCTTTAGATTCTCTTCAAGAGCATCGATATCAGCATCTTCAGAACCCGGTGTGAGTTCTGTTATCGCCTTATCAAGTTCGTTATCCAGAACATAAAGATCTGTCGTGAGTTTTGATGACAGAGCCTTCTCTGCAACAAACTTGTTGAGCGTCTCAATGAACTCTTCGTATCCTGATCTCTTGAGAAGTTCATCTGCAAGCTCGGGATCTTCTTCACGCTCTTCCAGGCTGTCCAAATAAGACTGCGCATCAAGGAATGAGAGGTGCAATTGCTCAGGTGTATACGGCGCAAGAACAGAACGTAAACCTTCCCTGATGATCTCCTGCTGCTCAGCAGAATTACCGCCTGCGGCACGGTCCATTTTATTTACGACCAGGATCATCTCGCCCGCCTTATCCTTATCGATTGCAAGGCGTCTGAAGTGATCTGCCATATACGAATCGAAAAGTTCATTCGTCACTACGAAAACAAGTATGTCCGCAGCAGCGATTGCGTTATAAGATATCTCATCGTGATCGGGACGGAGCGTTGTGTGGACACCTGGAGTGTCAACGATCTCAAGGCCGTTCCATTCGTAAGCGTGTGTCTCTTCGGTCGTGATTTTCGCGCCCGTTGCAACAGTCTCATCACCCGTGATCATCTTTATGATCGAAGACTTTCCTGCTGAATACTGACCTGCGAAAACAATCCTTACGCGGTCAGACTTATCACCTTCAGCATCGTGACTGACACCGGCATCAGCCAGCGCGCGGACAGCCTTTTCCTTAAGCACTTCTTTGGTGCGTGACAACTCGGCTATCTGTAACATTCGGCTATCCTCCTATCTTATATGGCGCGAACTGCTCGAGCAGTCTGAGCCTGTTATACAACTTAACGTCTTTGTTATCTGTCTTGATTGTAACTATATCATTCTCTTCATCGCATTCGATGTTATGAGGAGCCACCATTCCCTCAAGCACACCGGATAAGAACACCCGAGCATCGTCATTTGCGGTGACAACCTTTACATCTTCTGCAATAAGATCCTGCATCTTCGAACGGAACTCATCTGTGACAGCACCTTCACTCGCTTCCGAAAGCAAAGTGCAGACGCCGGGAATCCTTGCAGCAGTCGTGATCTTCGCAAGACTTTTAGAAGCCTCTTCCTCACCGAAAACGGCATTACCGATCTTGAACGTAAAAGTCATGTTGAGAGAACGGAGTTCAAGACGCAAAGAATCAGCGAGCTCGTCCTGTGTCGATGCAAGCGAATCGATAACACTCTCGATCTTTCCGAGCTCTGAAATAACGAGATCAATCTTGCCCTTAACAAGTCTTTTCAGGTTCTTTTCCAGCTGCGACCAGATACTGTCGCACGTCGCGTTAACCGATTCATTAAGTTCCTTCTCAAGACGCGCACGTGCCTTTGCAAGTTTGTCTCCGCGCGACTCGATAAACAGCACGCCGATACCGCCCGCAAGACCTATGCCTGCAGCAATCCAGCCTACAGGACCTGCAGCAACTTCGACACCTGCAAGAGTTAAGATCATGGCAGCTACAGTACCGCCACCTCCGACGATAAGGCTCGTCCAGCTCACGATCCTCTTTGCATCTACAAGAGCAGGCGTCAGGAAACTTCTCTCGATCGAATCAACGGATACATATTTAAGTTCACTGGTGATCTCACGTATCGTCTCCTGAATGATGCCGTCAACTTCAGCTTCCATATCATCAAGCAAAGTCTTGCATCTGCCTTCGATGTCTTTTTCTTTAATGACCTTACCCCACTCGATGTCTGCCATCTTGTCGTTATAATGGTCTTCCGCAAACGTCGCAACGTCAGTACGGAGCTCAGTCTTAAGGCGCATCATGAACGCTTCGATACGCTTCTTTCCTTCCTTGGTGAACGACTCTTTTCTCTTCTCAAGCGCGCGCTTCTTATCGGCAATTACCCTGCCCTGCGACTCATTCATCCTGCTCTGCCAGTCAAGGCCTGACAACGTCTCTATCATGGGGTTGGTAATAATGTCTGCAAACGTCTTGACTCTGATGTATTTGCCGCGGACACTGACCTCTTCGCAGATCAATGATTTAAGATCGTCTATGTGGCTTATGCGGCGCCAGAAATCAGCCTTCTCCAGGTCGCCTTCTTTCTCACACTTAACCGCCTCATAAGCAGACTTAAGATGTGTGGCAACGAAAGGCACTGAACTCCAGTCCTGTCCGAAAGGTTCTGCAAACTTGCAGAACTGCTTTCTTATCTCTTCTATGCGCTCGTAATCGAAAGCCCTGTTCATGTCGCGTTCAACGAGCTTCACGCTCTTGCCCGAATCAACAGACACCTTCACGTTCATGATTACTATCACCGGCTTACCCAGATCTTTCACCTGTCTGAAGCAGTCAGCCTCAACCGCCTGCGGCGCGTCATCAGTCAAAAGGAAAACTATAAGATCTGCCGTCTTTGCGGCATCAAATGCGAGCCTTGTATCTTCCTCGCCCTCGAAAGCACCAATACCCGGCACATCCGTTACGGCAAGTCCGTTCCACTCGTAACTTCTGATATCTCTGGTAGTCCTCTGCGCACCCATTCCGATCGCAGATCCGTCGCCTTCCGTAAGCACTTCCATCAACGTGGATTTGCCCGCCATCGTCCTTCCGAAAAGCGTTATCGAGAACTTCTCCAGATCTCTTTCAAGCGCATCCAGATCCTCCGTAAACGACATCCTGAGATCATCAATCGAACCCTGTATCTCAGACAGCTGCCCTTCCAGCGTCTCGCCTATTCCGACGATCTCACATGGTGACACTTTATACTCAACGGCGGTCTCTCTGATCTTCTCTTCTGCAGACGTCAGGATACCATCCAGCACATCCTTCTCACCGGAAGCAAGTTCATACCCGCTCCTTGCCGCCTCGCAGCATTCGCTCAATACTTTGGAAAGATCCGTATCCGCCATAAAGATATCCCTATTAAATAAATATTTTTAAGGTAATTATAGCATGAGGGGGAAAAGAAAAGCGTTGTTTCAAAATGCCGTGTTTTTTCGGAGTCTTGGATCTCATACCGCAGAAAATCACAGTAACTGTCATAGTGCACTGTGACTATTAGTGTGATTTTTTTATATTGGCTCGAAAAAATCACAGTAACCGTCATAGTCTACCGTGACTTTTACTGTGATTTTCTAAATCCGATAAAGCTTTACTGCTGCTAGTTTTACGCCTTATACCTGATCGTTACCATCGCGTCGATCGGGAACCATTCGTTGTCATCGAAGTTGGATTTGCCGTTGATGGCAATCTCAAGAACAGCGCCGCTCTTCTTGAATCTGTCCTTGGTGACTTCTTCAAATGTGTGGACGTTTGTAAAGCCTGCGTCTTTGAACATGGTTTCAACGTCGGTAAAGTTCTGGCCAACAAGCTTCTTTGCACCGTCAGGTACAGGAAGCTTAACGTTTTCGAGAAGCTTGACATCACCACTCTCGAGATAACCGAAGATCTGTGACGCGTCATCGCTTGCGGCCCACTTTCTGCCTTCGTATGCTCTTACTGCATTGAGGGGATGGTCGATCATGCGGTACAGGTAGAATTCCATAACTTTGTTGACTTTGGAATCTGTCATCATTGCATTGTAGTCTTCAGCCTGCTTAATGTATTCATCAATGTTTGCTTCACCGAATCTTACATCGTAACCTGAGAAACGCATGCACATCTGTGTGAGCTTTTCAGCGTTACCGTCGCAGATGATCGCTGCTCTGTCAGCGGAGAACTCGCTGCAGCGCATCCAGTACTGGAATGCGATCATGAGAGGTTCAGAGATGAGACTTGCATAACCGAAGTGACCTGCTGTCTGAAGTACACCGCTCAGGATAAGACGGCCGATCGTTGAATAAAGAACATGGTGGCATGCGATGTGTCCGCACTCGTGAGCAATTACTGTCTTAACGAGCTCATCGTCGAATCTCTCGAGAAGACCGGATGTGAGAACAATGAAAGGCTTTGTGTCGCCTGAAGTATAAGCATTGGGATTAACATCCATTTTTATGTAAAGATCGGGAACGTTGATGCCGAGTTTTTCGCAGATCGGCGGGAGCATGTCATAATACTTTTTCATCTGATTCTCGTTGACTCTGAGATTGCAAGACATGTTCTCAATGTTCGAAAGTCTCTCATTCCAAATGCTCATAATGGCTTTCATGAGCTGATGGAAACCGGGAATCGCCTTCAGCGCCTTAAGAGCTGCTCTGTCGGACGGATGCGTGTAGAACTGGGAATCAATTGGCATGTGGAATAACCTCTCAAATTTAATTTAATTTTAAGGTTTATTATTACACATTAAGACTTTTCTTCATAACAGATATTTTGCTTATTTAACCTTGAATTCGGCAATTGCGCAGTTATATGCACCGTTGCCCTGGCCCCAGATCAAGAGACGGTATTCGCCCGGATGAAGTTTGCCGTAAAGGCCCGGGCAGAAATCTTTGCAGATGTCCTCTCCGGGTTGAAGAACACAATTAGCTGACAACACTGTGGTAAATGTATCTTCGATGCTCGGGTCGTGGTAAAGGTGGTACCACTTACCTCCCACTTTCACTTCAAGACCTACGAATATCGAGCGGTCATCGTAGTTCCACTTCTCGGTGCCGTTATTAGTCATTGATACGCGGACCATCTGAAAGCCGTCTTCCTCGTATACATCCAAAGCCTCCGCTTCTACTCCTTGAACGATCTCATTCTTATCAAGACTTGACTCAAGGAGCATGTCCTTATTCCATTTCGAATCAGTATATGCAAGCGGACTGAAAGCTCTGGCGCCTGAGAGGTCATCCAGTTCAGTTTCGTAGGTGTAATCGTTGTCGTCTGCTTTCATGAACGGTTTGAAATCGGGATCACATTTATAGACAGTGCCCGACTGAGTGATCAGGTAGCCGTTGGAATAGATCAGGGTAACGCCTTCATCCCTGTCGCTGTTACTTGCAAGTCTGGTCTCTATGGTCAGTGAATACACAGGGTATTTAATGTTGTCGGTCGTCCAGCCTGTTACTTTTCTGCCTTCAGTCTTGAGGAATCTCTCGACATTCTTTATGAGCGCCTTTGCCTCGTCCGGAAGGTTTTGATGGAAGCTGATGCCGTTCAGCGTTTCGCCGTCGTAGGAAGAGAAAGAAACATAGTAGTAACCGGCATCGAGATCTTCGATGTGCTCAAGTTCGGGTATGCGTGTTTTGGGTCCGTTCTTCATGCACGAACACATCGAAAACAAAACGGCTGCGGCAAGTACCAATGCCAAGATCTTTCTGAACATAAATTATCCCCTTTATATGTTGAGAGACCGGTTGCGCTTAACAACTAAAGGTTAGCACGCATGGTCCCGCATATATAGGGGACAAATTCTGACGCTTATACTGTTAATTCAACTTGTTTATTCTTCAGACTTCTTCAGGCGCATCCTGAATGCCAGCAATGCCAATCCGCCGATGCCGGCCATGATTCCCAATACGTTGATATAGCTCGGGAGATCACCCGTGGAAGGAATATTGGATCTGTTGGATGAATCTGCACCGGATGTCGGGGTTGAAGATTCACTGGCCGATGTTTCCGCGGACGATGAAGTCAGAGTGGTATCTGAAGATGATGTTTCAGATGAAGACGCTGACGTCTCTGATGACGATGACGTAGGTGTCGTGGTCTTGGTGTTTGCGAGATCGACATCGTATGAGGTACCTGAAGTAATTAATGTGATCGTGTATTTAGTTCCGTTATAAGTTATCTCTGTCGAAAGGCTTACGGCTGCGGAATTAAATGCATAGAAGTACAAGGTGCTGTCCAGATCGTAACCATCAGGTGCAGCTGTTTCGCGGAGCATGTATACGATGCCTTTTTCGAGGTTGTCGAAATTGAGTTTTCCGTCTGAACCTGTCGTTTTGCTGACGGTGGATACATCAGTGGCAACGCCGTTTTTGTCTATTGTAAGTCTCACCAGATCAAATTCGGCACCGGAAAGAGCATTGGAAGGATCGCCCTCGGCATGCTTAAAGACATTGATCTCGCACGGATTTGTAATCGAAGAAGATGAAGCCGCACTATCGAAGATCTCAATCTGGAATGTGCTGTCATCGAATGCGATCAAAGCTTCTCCGGCATAAAGCCATGCGTTGTTATAACTGTTAGCATCCGTAAACTGGGAACCCGGTGCAAGATTGACATAAGCATCATAAGTGATCAGGTGCTCAGTTGTATCGTCCAATACGAATGTCAGCTTTCTGGTCGGAGCATCGTAAGAATATTGTGCTGCTGTCGCCGGCTGGCCGTCAATTATTACCGAATCTGCTCTGAGGTCGTAGCTGGGACTTAATTCATCAACTAAAGTAACCGTTGTTCCGTTAGGGTTAAGATCTAATGTTGCGGTATTTACGTTGATCTTGAACTGTGCGTATGGTGCTGTTCCCGGACCGTAATGACCGTCTTTGATCACGGCATTGGGCTTTTTGTAGGACACGGTCATTTCCGTCTTCATCTTTTCGGCACCATCAAAGTAGATTATTGCCTCATTTGTATAAAAATCCTCATCTTTAGCCTGAGACAAGACTTTGGTCTGATAATTGATTACCGCTTCAGCATTATCAGAGGATTTAAGGTAAGTAACTACAGACTGATCAAGAGTAAACGTAACGACTGTTCTGCCGGATTGGGCATCATATGAAGTTGTATAAGATACACCGTTATCAATAACGGAACCGCCTGCCGTAATCGTCACGTAACTGCCTAATTCGGTATTCTCAGGCAATGTATCAACAATCGTGACATTGCGTTCAGTGTCATTATACATGTTGTAGATAATGATCTGCCATCCGATAAGGCCGTGGAGGGTGTCACTCTGGTTGGGATCTCCCCATTTACCGAACTGAACATGAAGGGTTCTTACGTCTTTCCATTTCATTACTTTGTTATCTTCGCCGATCTCGTCACTCCAGGCTTCTGCCCTGTTAGAGACGTTTCCTACGTATTGGGAAGGGTAATAATTCTGATGGTTTTTAATAAATGCATTAGCCTTGGTCAGATCATACATGTCGTCAATTACTTTGACCTGATAGTGAACATATATAACTTCCCCGTCATTAAGAACCGGAACCTCTGCACGCAATGTTCTGTTTGAAGAAGAGGGTGCTCCTGAAGTATCGGTTACATCAGTTCTCAGAGTTGTCTTGGAAGAATCAGTATAGTATTCGGGAGAAGTATATAGATACATTCCGGGCCACATTTCATCTGCGAAAACGACATTGTTGTTAGTACCCGTTGATGTGATCTCAACATAACAGTCGTAAATGTGATCGGGATTAGGATCAGAAACATCCTTGATATCTTTAACTACATCCAATTTGGGTGTTACCGGAGGAGGCACCATATTGAATGTATATTTACCGATGCTGTCAAAAGTTACATCTACTGGTGCTGCTACCTGAGTACCATTATCATTTTTAGTGATAATGCCTTCAAGCATAATGTCGCCGACTCTTGTATTATCCTGAGTGCAGAAATTTGTGGACGTATATTTCAATGTGATCGTTTTGTCAGTTACATCATATGTTCCCAGTTCACTGCCGTCTTTAGTAGACTTTAAAATGCCGTTTGCTGATGTAAAAGTTACATTACCCGGAAGCTGATAAGTAATCGGTTCGTTTAAAGGAACATCCGGGCCATCCGGAAATGCCCAATGGAGCTTAAAGTTTATGATATCGCCGTAAATAACCGGAGTACTCGGGTTTGCTAATAGATCTGTAGTTCCGTTTTTAATCTCAAGAATATTGAGCGATGCAATACCTCTGAGATTTGTAGCGGCATAAACCTTATTGCCTCCAAAGAACGAAGACAAATTGATAAGCAAGATAAAAGTAACCAGCGCTGATACTGACGCGAGCGTGAATGAATTTCTGATCTTTCTCATGTAACCACCAACAATAATCGAATAATGTAAAGAATATTTTATCGCATTCTTTTTGTCATTTATTTTATCTATGTGGCTTATTTGTTACATTTATTCTTTATCCTTGCAGTGCATTCCAGCCGGTGTCATGCCAGTTCTTATCCGTACCGATCTGATCGACGGATGAATAGTAAGGCATCGGAAGAGTACCTGTAAGCTGTGTCTTCTGTGTGAGAACATCAGCTACGGCATTGCCGCCTTCGGTGCCGGGAAGATAGAGCATGATGCAGGAATCCCACCGGTCGATGTAATCGTCGATGATGACGTTTCTGCCTGCTACGATGAGCGTTACCGTGGGCTTGCCGGAATCCTGTGCGAACTTGATCGCTGATGCGTTCTGGGACATGCCCTGCGCACCGGTAAGTGAGAGATCGTTGGAATCTCCGAACCATTCTGCATAAGGGATCTCACCGACGCAAAGAAGGATCATGTCACACGAATCCACCTGTGACTTGTCAGTAGTGATCTCAAAACCGCCTTCTTCTGCTGCCACTTCTAGTGCTTCAACGATCGAGGGGCCTTCGGTCCTGAAGTGCTCTCCGAATTCGCTGTCTGACATGCCCTGCCACCAGTTTGTCCAACCGCCGCAAAGCGCGCCGACGTCATCGGCAGCGGGACCTGTGACAAGGACCTTCATGCCGGGTTCGATGTACATGTTTTTGCCGGCCTTAAGAGGTACGAAAGATTCAGCAGCGAGCTGTCTTGCAACCTCGTGTGATCTCTGGCTGCCGTATTCATAAGAAGGATCGAAGTTCTCAATGAACGGATCTTCGAAAAGTCCGGCATCCTTCTTAACTCTGATGATTCTCGTAACCGCGTCATTGATCCTGTCTTCGCTGATGCGGCCGTCATTAACTGCTGCGATGATGAATCCTCTTACTGCCTCATGGTCAGTATCGGTCATGAACATATCGATGCCTGCATTAACGCCGAGAACAACATTCTCCTCGTATGTGGCACCTGAGCAGTTCATTATCGAATCCCAGTCAGAAAGGACGATTCCGTTAAAGCCCATCTCGTTTTTGAGATAGCTTATGTACTTCTCGTTCTCATGCATCTTCGTGCCGTTGAGAGAAGAATGCGAGAGCATGATAACCTGTACACCCTCATCGATCAGCGCCTGATAGATCGAGAGCTGCTCCCGAATCTGCTCTTCAGTAAGTCTTGCATCACCTCTGTCGAGGAGCATCGTATTGCTGTCCTCACCTGTTCCGAATGTAGTCATGCCGTCACCGAAGAAGTGCTTCGGGCAGACAAGGATCCCTTCTGACAAAAGTCCCTTTGTATAAGCGACCGCCATCTCTGTTACGAGTGCGCTGTCAGACGAATAGGATTCATAAGTTCTTCCCCATCTCGGATCGTTTGCGGTTGCAACGCAGGGTGAGAAATTAAGGATCATGCCGGTGTGTACAATGTCACTTCCGACAAGCTTTCCATACTCTTCGGTAAGTGCCGGATCGTGAGCCGCGCCGACATTAATGTTGTGCGGGAACATGACGCATTCTGATGCGAAGTTTACGCCGTGAAGGCTGTCGTTTCCGTAGAAGTACGGAATGGGAGCTTCACCCTGGATCGCGTATTTCTGATATTCGTCTACGGTAGCTTTCCACTGCTCTGCATTAGGCATCGGGAAAACGTCAACTCTTGAGAGGATCGAACCGTAGTCTGTGTCCAGCATCTCTGAAGGATCGGTGTGATAGATTGTCGGCTGGATCATCTGCGCAGCCTTCTGCTCCAAAGTCAGCGTCTGGCAGATTTCTTCAGGAGTCATAGAAGCATAAGTCGCAAGGTCATATGTTTCAGGTGTTACCTGCCCTGCCGGGGTCTCTGTTCCGGCAGAAGTCTGGACCGTCGGAGTCGTGCAGGCACTTGTTGCAATGACTGAAAGCGCCAAAAGGCCTGATAAGAGTTTTCGCATTTTCATATAAGGTCTTCCTTATTAATCCATATTATTGAAACGTGGCTTTACGCCGCTCTTCAACGCGCTAATTATATCCATACTTGGTAGGCAATACAAAACTATATTGTTCCGATCCTAGACAGATACTGCTTTATCGCAGCTTTCACTTCTTCAGGATCATCTTTCATGCCGCGCCTTACCCATAGCGAAATCACATTCCAGATGCCACCGATGTTTAGCGTTATCAGATAGTCTGAGTCAAGCCCTGCGAAAAGCTTTGAGAACGGATTCAGTTCCGGATTCTGCTCTGACTTCACCGACAGGATAAACTCGTTCATGCCCTGCAGGACGTAATACATCATGTCATTCTTATCGAGCAGTTTCAGCAGTTTCTTATTCTTATCCGCAAACTCGAAAACAGTTGTGAGCACATCTCCTTTAGCGTTATTTACTATGTCGAAATAATCACGGAGTATCGTCCTGATATGCGACCTGAGCACGTCGTCCTTGGATTTAAAATTGCGGTAAAAAGTCTTTCTTACCAGGTCAGTCTCAAGCACGATCTGCTTTACGCTGATCTCTTCGTAAGGGTATTTCTCCATCAGCGACAAAAGCGCGCCTGTTATCTGTTTTCTGGACCTTATGGCAGACGGGTTATTTGAATCGTTCACTGTTTTTCTCCTTGAGCAAATGACACAAAAGCATGAGTTTGTGTATCTTCCGGCAGATTCGTTGATTTTGTATTTGGCTGATATTAGTATGGCACAAAATACACAGGTGTGTAATTTTTGTTTTGGGAAGGAACGCCGATGAAGATCGTCATTATCAACGGAAGTCCACGCATAAACGGCCTTACTGCAGGCATTTTGCATGCTCTCGAAAGGAATCTGATCGCGCAAGGCGCGGATGTTGAGTTCTTCAACTTAAGCGAACTATCAATGTCGCAGTGCCGCGGGTGCTGTTCGTGCTATACGACCGGTCACTGTCATATGAATGACGATGCCGAGAAACTATCGGGCGTTATTGAAGAAGCCGATGGCCTCGTTCTCGGAACACCGACATACGCGAGTAATGTTTCCGGTTACATGAAGGTGCTGATCGACAGAGGACACTTTGTCATCGAGCAGCTGCTGAATGGCAAGTACTGCGCAACTGTAACGACCGGTGAGAATTACGGCAGCCGTGATGCAGCCAGGGTGTTGAAGAATCTGGTCCTTTATTCAGGCGGAAGGCTTGCCGGAAACATAGTCGTTAACGCACCTTTTAACGGCGGTGTTTCAGGTAGCGTTAGGAAAGCTGCTGAACGTGCCGGGCGTAAGCTTTTTCGAGCAGTCAGCCGGCACAAAAAGTATCCGTTGCAGAGTGTGTTTCACAGAGTGGTTTTCTCAGTTGGAATAAGGCCTTTCGTGGTGAAGAAAGGTGAGAAATACCGCGGCGTGGCGGCCAAGTGGAAGGAGTATGGAGTATGAGGGAATATCTGTTGCTGCTGCCGATCATTTTCATCTTTCATGATATGGAGGAAATCGTCGGGATCGAGTGGTTCTACTCGAAGAACCGGTGGCTGTTCGAGCTCTACCCGAAGATACTGAAATCGTACAAAGGCTTGACGCACATGGGTTTCTCGGCCGCGGTCTATGAAGAATTCATACCGTTCTTTGGCGTGAGCCTTTTTGCGTATTACTTTCCGGGCCAGGTGGTTTTCGCGCTGTGGTACGGAATCTTCCTGGCACTGGCAGGACACTTCCTCATCCACATAGGGTTGACAGTTGTGGTAAGGAAATACGTGCCGTGCGTCATCACGAGCCTTATCTGCCTGCCGGTCAGCATCGTGATACTGGTAAAGAGCGCGTCGTTTATCGAATGGAATAGCTTCGCCGTTGCTCTTGTTATCTCAGGAATCCTTCTTATGCTCGCAAACTTCAAGGCAGCTCACATGGTCATGCATTACGTGAATAAAAGGATAGCCGGTGCAGCCAAGAAAGATTCGCGTACCAAAAAAGTACAGTAAACTGCCTTTATTACTGTACGATTTGTGTATTCCTTGTGAACGTGCAAAAAAAGTGTAGTAAATAGGAGAAAATACTACAAAAAATGCACGTGCAATTGGACGTGCAAACTAAGGCTGGAACTTTGAACTAAGTTTGCACGCGGGAGCGAAAATTCAAACTTCGTGCAAAGTTGAGCCCGATAAATGCGCAAAGTTTGCACGCGTCCCATCACCCACCCTCTCGCCCTGTAATACATAGAACATCTGTTATAATATTGGACGTTTATTGGGCGAAAACCATTCCAATGGGGACAAGTGACTTATGAAAACAAGAAAACCTATTTCAGCATTTGCGTGCCTTACGATCCTTATCGTATGCATTGCGTCATTCTGCTTTACGGGTTGCAGTAAGGGTGTCAGAATCAACGAGCAAAATTTCCCGGATGACGTTTTCAGAAATTATCTTCTCAACAAAGAAGACCACAACGGCGACAAATATCTCACAGCTGACCAGCTCCTGTTCATAAAAGAAATCAGCCTCGAAGGTTGCGAGAATCTTGAAGGCATCGAATATTTGACAAGTCTCAATTCATTGTCGCTGACTAACTGCAAGGATCTGTCAGGTGTCGAAAAGGCTACCAACATCTCCACATTGAAACTTGTTGATTGTAAGAATGTTGATATCGACTTCAGTAAACTCACCAATCTTCACAAGCTGTCCATCACTAACTGTGATGTTACCGTAGACATTGATCTGTCAGGTTCCCAGACAATCGATGACATAGAGATCAAAGAATCAACTGTCAGGAATGTGATACTGAATGAATGCGCAATTCTATACCACGTATATATTCATGAATCCTCAGCTGACACGGTAAAAATGAGTAATTGTCCATACATGAATTCTTTCACAGTAGACGAAGTACAGAACTTAAGCAGCGTTGAGATCACTGAATGCGAGAAAATGGGCTCTGCATATATCGTCCGTTGTCCGGACCTTAAAGAATTATCGTTTCGCGAATGTACCACCCTATTACATTTAAACCTTATATATTGCGACGGTGTCAAAGAAGTTGATGTCAGAGGTTGTAAATATTTATGGGAAGTATTCAATACACCCGATGCTCTGGAAACCCTGGACAGCTCCGTGAAACCGGGATATGTCATCCTGTGTGTCGATGACTACCCTACAATAAGGGATCTGCACCTGCCGCAAATCAGAATAGAATGCCTCCCGGATGTGGAATTCATAACAAGATAATTCACATAAGCGAAGGCCAAAACTTTTCATCTTCTATGCTATAATCTCACACGGAATAACTATAAGAGAATAAGGGAGAATTACTATGAAGAAAACAATGTCTGTATTGTTGGTTACAATTATGCTTTTCGCATTTCTGATTCCTGCAACCGGATGCATGAAAAAGGCTGATTATGCCAGCCCCCATGAAGCGATCGTTGCCCAGAGATCAGGCGAAAACATTATCGGCAAGACCATGAGAGTTACCGCAGATAAGGATGTAACTCTGGGATTTATCTATACCCAGACTGACCTGGCTGCCGGTGCCAACGTCGGTGTCGGAATCTATACTGATGACAACATTCTGCATCTGGATCAGAATTATAAGGGCATCCACAAGGGACAGACAGTGGTCGTCGAGATCGTAGATTACGACGATCATCTGAAGACCTCTATCAACTTCCTTGTAACACCACTCGATTGATTTGGAATTTACATTCAAGAATTTGAAAACCCCGCAAACGCATTGTTTACGGGGTTTTTTATCTGGCGGAGAAGGAGAGATTCGAACTCTCGAAACCCTTTTGGGGTTTACACGATTTCCAGTCGTGCGCCCTCGACCAGGCTAGGCGACTTCTCCGTATGCTTTATTAAGGCTCAATGATTGTATAATCTTTGGGTGCCGTTGTCAACAAGAAAAGGCGCCATGGGCTCGCGATTTATTGTCAAGGCACATTTACTGTGTTATACTTCATAGGCTTTGACTTGCCCCTATAGCTCAGTAGGTAGAGCGCATCCATGGTAAGGATGAGGTCTCCGGTTCAAATCCGGATGGGGGCTCCATAGTATAAAGGCTGCATTGATTGCAGCCTTTTTTGTTTTCTCAGATGTACATCAGCACGACTCCGGAAATAAGCGATGCAAGGCAGGCACCGATCGCAACGGTCAGGAGCGACTTTTCGAAGAATCCCAAAATGAGCGATACAACGAATCCGATAAGCGCCGAGATATATGAACCCGTCGCATAGAGGATTGCAGGGAACGTCATGGCGGACAATACCGTATAAGGAATGTAGTCGAAAAACGCCTTAACTGCAGGCTTTTCGAGCTTTTTGCGGAACAGAACGAAAGGGATCATGCGCACGAGATAAGTCGTGAGCGCCATAACTATAAGAAGCGGGATGAATACTTTGTTGTCGAGCTGACCTGCAAAAACGCCGGCTGCCACGGCAGAGGCCTCTTCCTTGTGAGCCGGACCCATGAATACAATTATCGCGATAAGAAATGCACCCGCGAGAATTCCTGTTACCACACCGGCCTTCCCTGCCAGGGGCTTCCTTAAGAAAACAACGATAAGCGCGGATACAACTGCAGCAATGATTATCGCAAAGCCGCCGGATACGTTTTGCGCCAGAACGGGCGTGAAAAAGAATACGCTGGATATAATGCAGGAGATCAGCGAGCCGGACAGGATTACCTTGTCGTGCTTTGCCTTTGGCAGAACGATAGATACGAACATCCCGTAGATGCCGATGGCAAGCGCATTTGTCAGGAAATCCGGGAATACACGGCCCAGTATCGCACCGATCGTCGTGCCTGCGACCCAACCTATTACCGGCAGTATCGTAAGTCCGAAGAAATACCTGGCGCCGAACTCATGCTTCTTGCTGACTGCGACACCAAAGATCTCATCCGTAATACCGTAAGCCAGAATGATCCTCAAAAGAGGCGTCATGGTCTTGTCGGCCTTCTGAGAGAGCGCGATGCCCATCAGCGAATAGCGGAGATTGATGACTATCTGCGAGATGATCATGGCAAGGATGCCGCCACCGGCAGTCATGATGCCTAGTCCCGCAACCTGGCCTGCGGATGTGATGTTAGTAAGCGAGATTATGCTTGCCTGAAGCCACGAAAGCCCCTTGGATACAGCAAGGATTCCGAAAGTGAACGATACTGAAAGGTATCCTAGACCGATAGGGAGACCGTCCTTGACGCCCTCCCCTATAGTGTAACCTCGAAAACTTCCCTGCTCTGTAACAGAAGAATCCTTAGCCATAGATTGCTTTTATCTCGTCGAAAGAATAATAAAGATCGAGATCAGCCTTAGCCTGATTTCCCTCATCGGTATTGATATCAGCGACTTTGGTAACCGTCTCAGCCAAGGTGTCAACCTTATACAGACCGCCGTCTATGATATAGTACTTGTCCACCGGATCGTAGTTGCCGTCATCGTAAATCGTTGTACGCGCAACGAAAACCGAATCGCCGAGATTGAAATATTCATCAACCTGTACACCGTTTTCAAGTCTCTTCTCCATCTGGAGTGATTCATACTTTCCGTCAGGTGAAACAGTATATGTGCAGTTAGCGGCAACGCCATTTGGGGTAGCGCCCGTAACCTTTTTCTGCGTTGCTTCCGCAGAATGCTCTCTCATAAATTCGTTAATACCGAAAGTGTAATCACGGAACTTTGCATCGATAGCCGTAAAAGACATCGGATCAACTGTTCCCTGCGCGCTTGCATTTGCTGAAGGTTCACTTGAATTAAGCTGTTTTCCTTTGCATCCTGTTCCGGCAAGGACCAGAGCAGCCACAAGCGCAGCTGCGATCAGGCTTTTCCTAAATCCCGTCTTTTTCATTTATATACACCTCATATATTCCTTAATACCTTATCACTCGTCGGTAGATTATAACACGCAATCGAGCAACTTGCTTGCGTAAGTGAGCAATGTCAGGCCGGAGCTATGCTCATGGCCTGAACATAAGCGAACTTGCGCGAAGTAAGGGTTGCGAGATAAGTAGCATATCCGAGCGAAGCGAGGAATATAACAACTTGAATATTTCTTATATATGTGTTTTGTGATATAGTTCTCTTTGTTTTGAAAAATGAAAGGAAAGGGACATTTATGAATACTTCTAAACTTATGGCAACCGGCGCTTCTTTCCTTGCAGCAGCAATGCTTTTCGCAGGATGCGCAGGTGTCACACACGAACCCAAGGTAGACATGGCAGCTCAGGCTGACATTGATGACGCAGATTTCACAGCAGCACTTGAGAAGATCGGCGTTGACGAATCTTACCTCGACGTTATGACAGACACAAGCTTCTCATTCACAGGTGACAGCACTGATTTCGAAGTTATCATCAACATCGATGCAACTTCCGACAAGGAAAACCAGTACAGCTACACAAAGTGCGTAGACGAAGCAACAGCTAAGGCTCTCTTCGACTTCTACTATGCTGATTACGAAGGAATTTTCGACAACAAGAACTTCTCCGGTATCAGCAGCCACGAAGTAGGAAGCAACACAGCTTATGTTCTCATCGACGGCAGATATGATGACAACATCGCAGGCACATACACACCTTACCACGATGCAATCTACCTCAAGGGCGACACAGTTATCGTTGCTATCTCAAGCGACTACGACCTCACGATCGAGAAAGAAGTAAACGACTTCCTCGATGCACTTGGTTATCCTCATCCTTAAGGATTAAGTTAATTTGAGTTCTTGTGCCCCCGGAATTTCCGGGGGTTTTTTAATATACCAATTTCTCGAAAACAAAACGTTTTGGTATATTTTTTCGCGATTTAATAGTCCAAATTCTCGAAAAAGAACTTTTTGGTATATTTATTCGAGTCGTTGTGCCGGGGCAGAAAAGACGGGCGTTTGGCATGGCAATAAAAGAGGCTGCCCCGCACATGAGACAGCCTCTCGAAAATGTTATGTAACCGGTCTTACTTAACTTCTGCGTAAGCTACAATGTAAGGCTTGTTGATGCTCTTCTCATCAGCAGCAACAACGACAACGTAGTAACCCTTCTGGATCTTCTTGTCGCAATTTACGTCATAGAAAGCTCTGCCGTCACCATATTCTACAGGTGAAATATTGTCGCTGAGCAAAGGCTTTGAAAGGTCATCCTTATCGAACTCCTTATCCTTGCTGTAGTAGTAAGCATAGTAGATCTCATCTTCTGCGTCCTCGTTAACTTCGATGGAGAAAGCGAGAGTCTCTGTATCAACACTGTAGACGCCGGGCTTATCCATTGTGGAGTCATAGTCCCACCATCTTGCCTCAACGATGTAATCGTTGAAGTCTTCATCGTAGATAGCGTACTTATCCTTCTTGATGCTGCCGTCAACAACGTCCATCTTCTCTGTACGGTCAATAAATGTTCCGCCGAGACCTAAGCCGCCGTTAAGAAGCGCGATAACACCAACAGCGATAAGAGCGATAACTAAAACGCCGACACCTGCAAGGATACCGATGATCGCGCCCTTGCTCAGCTTCTTGGGAGCGTTCTTAGTCTCTGCTGTCTCAACAGGTGCTGTCTGGACAGGACCTGAAGGTGCCTCGAAAGGCATGGGTTCAGAAGAAACTGTTGCGGGTGCAGGCTGTGCAGCGGGTGCTGCGGGAGCTGCATCTACAGGTGCTGCAACGGGAGCGGGTGCTACTGCTGCTGCGACAGGAGCTGCAACCGGAACGGGCTCAGCAACAGGCGCAACGGGAGCTGCCTCGACGGGTGCTGCTACAGGAGCAGGTTCAGCAACGGGTGCTGCAACGGGTGCTGCAACAGGAGCAGGTTCAACTACAGGTGCTACGGGTGCAGCCTCAGCAACGGGTTCAGCGACCGGTGCAGGTTCAGCTACGGGAGCTGCTTCAACTACGGGTTCAACAACCGGTGCGGGCTCTACGGGTGCTGCTACAGGAGCAGGTGCTGCGGGTGCTGCAACGGGTGATGCTATCTTTGTTCCACAATTTGCGCAGAATGCGGCGCCTTCTCTGATAGGGTTGCCGCAGTTAGGACAAAAGTTAGCCATTTTTCTATCCTCCTATATCTTTTTAACTCATAAATAATATCACAATACAGGAACACTTGCTTAAAAAAGTACGGCAGAGTGATAAGCCCTGCCGTGTTCGTTTTAAGTTATGTCAGCAACTATCAGTTCGTACCGTCCGCAAGAAAATCGATTGCTTCTATGTAACCGTCAAGTCCCTTGCCGATAATGGTTTTCGAGGCGTAATAGGAGACATAGGAGATTTGGCGGAAGGACTCGCGCTCATCAACCTTGGAAATGTGCACTTCAACCGTCGGGATCGAGACGGCTTTCAAAGCGTCAAGGATCGCAACGGATGTGTGGGTGTATCCGCCCGGATTGATTACGATTCCGTCGACCTTATCGAAGTATGCCTGCTGGATGTAGTCGATCAGTGTGCCCTCGTGATTGCTCTGGAGGCACTGCACTTCTATACCCTTTTCTTCGCAGTGGGCATTGATCTTCGCGATCAGGTTGTCGTAAGTCTGAGAGCCGTAGATAGCAGGCTCCCTGATGCCGAGAAAGTTAAGATTGGGCCCGTTAAGTACAAGGATCTTCATATTACTTCAGTGCTCCCAGAATGTCGGCGATCGCCTTGTCGTAGAAGTCCTGCTTCTCTTCGAACCTGTCGTAATAGAATCTGTAGTCACACCAGGATTCATACTTGTCCTTGCGCTGTGAATAGAGCTTCTCGACTCCGTGGAGCTGGGAGATCGGTCTGTTCTTGTCGGTAAGTGCGGTCAGAGGGCGCTCCAAATAGAAAACGTTGGAGTTGCAGCGGACATAGAACTTGTTGACGTCGCGCGTAACGATGCCGCCGCCGCATGAGATTACGAGTCCACTCTGGGGCAGGAATTCTGCAGCGATCTCGCATTCCATTTCTCTGAAAACGTCTTCGCCCGGACCTGAAAGAACTTCAGCAGGTGTCTGTCCGAACTTTTCAGCAAACGCTATGTCGAGGTCTACAAGAGTACGGCCTGTTGTCTTAGCGATGTTTCTTGCGAGGAGCGACTTGCCTGAACCGGGCATGCCAATGATGGTGATGTTCTTCATGCGGTTTTCGAGGATCCTGATGACCTTCTCGATCGCTTCTTCAGCCTCTGAAGGAATGCTCTTGTCAGGATTGCCGAGAGCTGATGCGCCCTCGATGTCGCCTGCGAAAATACGTGAGGACTTATATGCCTGTGCAACGAGCATCGCAAGTCCGCCGCATGTCTTAAGGCCGAGTTCTTCTGCGTCCTGCAGGAATCTCGTTCTTGAAGGGTTGTAAACCACGTCGGCGCAGGCTTCGAGCGAAGCGAACTTCGTGAGGTCCAGAAGTCTGTTATCGACCTTCGGGAACATGCCGACAGGTGTGCAGTTTACGATGACCTGCGCGTCGCCCGCCTTGTCGTAAACGTTGGAATAATTGATCTCAGTCTCAAGGTCGCACTTATAGATTTCTGCTGCGCCTAAAGTATCGAGCGCGTAGAAAACAGCGGAAGCAGCGCCGCCCGTGCCGAGCACGAGGACCTTCTTGCCGCTTACGGAGATGCCCTTTCTGTGGAGCATGTAGATAAATCCGAAGTAGTCGGTGTTCCATCCTTTTACCTTGCCGTCTTCGAAAACGACGGTGTTAACGCTGCCCGTCGTTCTTGATGCATCGTCAAGTTCATCGCATCTTGCGCATGCATCCTTCTTGTAAGGGATGGTTACATTAAAACCCTTGAACACGCCGTTTGAGAACAGTGCATCCAGCTCTTCGGGCTCACGCTCGATTACGGAATAAGAATAAGATGAGTCGAAAAGACTGTGGATCTCAGGTGAATATGTATGTGCAAGAGTTCTTCCGAGAACGCCGAATGCGGGAAGACGCTGGTGGTCTTTGGAAAGGTCCATCAGTGTCTTGAAGAGCGTCTCAACATAAGGTCTGCTCTCAAAACCTGCGAGTTCCTTTACCTTCTGAAGCTTCTCTTCTTCTCTTGCGGGAACGTAAACATCAGTGCCGGTTTCGCGCTTGATGTTTCCGATCTCACGGCATGTCGCGATCCTCTCTTCGAAAAGATCCAGGATGCTGTTATCGATGTCGTCCAGCTTTCCTCTGAGTTCGTTTAAGTCAGGTCTCTCGCTCATGGCATTATCCTCCGTTACATTGATACAAGAAGCAGGTCGTAAAGTGCGATTGCAGCTGCGGCTTCAACGACCGGAACGGCGCGTGGTGCAACGCACGGATCGTGTCTGCCTTCAATGCTTATAGTCGTGTTCTTATGTGCGGCGATGTCAACGGTCTCCTGTGTTTTTGAGATGGACGGTGTCGGCTTTAATGCCACGTCGAAAACGATCGGCGCTACATCGCCTAAGCTGATGCCGCCCTGTATGCCGCCGCTGTGATTTGTCTTTAAAGTAAGATTGCCTTCGTCATCGTAAACGAATGCATCGTTATTTTCTGAACCCTTAAGATCTGAACCTTCAAATCCGTTGCCGAATTCAACGCCCTTAACTGCGGGAATGGCATAAAGGATCTGAGCAAGCTTTGCTTCGATGCCGTCAAAGATAGGGCCTCCGATTCCTTCCGGATAACCATAGACGACACACTCGATAACGCCTCCTACGGAGTCGCCTTCCAGCCTCGCTTCTTCGATCTTTGCCTTCATCTCTTCGCCCTTTGCATCGTCAACTACAGGGAATTCCTTGTTCTCGACGACGGAAAGTCTGTTTCTGAATCCTTCGTCGTTAACACCGTGATCGAAGTAGGAGTCGTCACTTACACCGCCGACTTTCTTGAGGTGCGCGCTGATCTGGATGCCTCTTTTGCCCAGCTCCTGAAGTGCGATCGAACCTGCGATGCAGAGAGGCGCGGTCATGCGTCCGGAGAAGATTCCGCCGCCTGATTTTGAAGCCTCGTCTCCGTAGAGAAGTGTTGCCGCATAGTCAGCATGTGACGGTCTGGGGCAGTTAAGGATCGAAGCATAGTCCTTAGGTTTTGTATTTGTGTTGATGATGTAGCCGTGAAGCATCGTGCCGTTGCGCTCGAAAATAACCTCGTCGGGCTCTTTTCGCGGTGTGGACCAGGCATTCTTGCCGGGCGCGCGCCTTGCCATGAAAGCGGCAGTCTTTGCCGCATCGGGCTTAACATCTGAGGGAAGCCCGTTGATGTAGACTCCGATAGCCTCGCTGTGAGACTCACCGTAGATCATGATGTCCAGTGCATCGCCCTGATATGTGCTGCTTGAATTCATACGGTCATCTCCTTCAGTAAGACTTTCCTGAACTCAGGAAAGGATTTATCAAGGCATTCGATATTATCCAGTTCAATATCCTTGCCGGTGGCTGCGGCGCAGAGCACTGCGGCCATTGCCATTCTGTGATCGCCCGACGAAGTAAGAACGATGTCGGAAGCGACCTTATTTATATATTCTATCGTAATAGTGTCCTCTTCGAGCGTTACATTTGCACCGATAGCAGTAAGCATGTCGGTGATCGCCTTTGCCCTGTCGGACTCTTTTATGCGAAGCCTCTTTATGCCCTTGAGGACCGTCTTTTCAGCCCTGAAAGCGCCCAGCACCGCCATGTACGGAACGATGTCGGGGATGTCGCTGCAGTCCATCTCAAGAAGTTTTCTTACAGGATTGAATCTGCTGTCCTGCACGAAAACCGTATCACCTTCAACAAGAAACGTAATCCCGGCAAGCCTTAAGAAATGCATTATCTCGCGGTCACCCTGGACTGATTCCATGTTAAGGCCCGTAACCTTTGCAGAGCCTCCGTGGATAAGGCTTCCCAAACAGAGCAGGAACGCTCCGTTGCTCCAGTCGCCTTCCACTTCGAAGTTTCCGTCCGGCAGTTTTATTCCAGAAGGTTTCCCCGGAACTTTAAAAGTATCGCCGTCTCTTTCAACATTAATGCCGTACTTGGCAAGTGCGGCAACAGTAAGTTCGATATAGTGAACTGATGCGATGCCGCCCGTTACTTCAACAGCAGATTCCTTATCAAAGCTCGAGAGCGCCATGAGGAGTCCTGAGATGTACTGTGAAGAAACACTGCCGTCTATTACATATCGACCGGGCTCTATGTTTCCCGTAACGGTTATCTCGTTATTCTCCTTGTCTTTGCTGATAACAACGCCAAAAGGCATAAGACAGTCAGACAGTTCTTCGATCGGTCTGTCGATAAGTCTTCCCTTTGTTTTGAATATGAGTTTCCTGTTTGCATCAGACTTTGCTGCAAGCGCAACGGGGATCATGAAACGAAGTGTCGATCCGCTCTCGTTGCAGTTAAGGATCAAAGTCTCCGTATCATTTTCTTCAAGTGCACGGAGGCATGCTTTGGTAGCCCTGATGTCATCATTGTCATCGGGGGATTCATTAAGATAATCACCGCGCGCGCCTAAGATGAAGTTTACAATGAGCTCCCTGTGATAGACCGACTTTGAAAGCGGTGCTTTGATATCAAGATTAAGATTTTTAGCTGAGATTCTCATACGGACAAAAACTTAAGGAACTCCTCTGCTGTCATCTTTTTTATCTCGGCCTTGCCGATCTTATTTACAAGTATAACCGATAAAGTATTACCGCGCTTTTTCTTGTCATTCATCGCGCCCTTTACGATGTCTTCTGCTGTGATCTCATCACTTGCCGGAAGCTTATACATCGCAAGAAGGTCCTTCATCCGCTTTGCGTCTTCAGCACTTAACGTGCCCGCTTTTACGCATGCATCCATGAAGATTCCCATGCCTTTTGCAACGCAGATTCCGTGAGGCTTTGTAAAGCCGCTGTCGCGCTCGATCACGTGACCTGCGGTGTGACCGAAGTTCAAGATCTGGCGTCTGCCGTTATCTGTCTCATCTTCATTGATGATCTCCGCCTTGTCTGATACGCACATGCCGATGACGTTCTCAAGAACAGCGGCATCGTCTCTTATGTTGCCGTTCTGCTTTTCGAGAAGGTCCATAAGCTTCTCATCCATGATGAACGCATATTTTGTGACCTCGCCCATGCCCTCGGTGAATACGTCATCAGGGAGTGTCTTGAGAAATGATGTATCTTCCAGAACGAGGTTCGGCTGCCAGAAAGCGCCTACCTGGTTCTTGCCCATCGGGATATCGATTCCGGTCTTGCCTCCGACCGATGCATCGACCATCGCAAGGAGTGATGTCGGCACCTGGATGACATCTATTCCTCGAAGGAATGTCGCTGCCGCAAAGCCTGCCATATCAGTCGTAACGCCGCCGCCCAGACCGACCACGATGTCAGTCCTGGTCAATCCGGCTTCGGCCATTTTATTCCACATGCCGGCGATCTCATTTATGTTCTTGCTCTTCTCGCCGGCCTCGAAAACATAAGAAGCAACTTCAAGTCCCGCGCCTTCGAGCTGTGCCTTTACGGCATCAAGATAGAGTGCGGCAACATTGGTCTCAGATACGATCAGGGCCTTTATCGCCTTGGGGCATACGGCCTTCGTCATCTCTCCTAATTTGGATACAATGCCGTCGCCGATCTCAACGTTATATTCTTTTGAAGCGCGGACATTGACAGTCATCATATGCCGTCTACCTCCTCCTTGATCTTTCTGCCCTCATCGAGCAGATCGCGGAGTCCGTCGAAATCTTCATCAACTAGAGCCTGTCTGTACTTTGCAAGCTCCTCCTGGAGATGGTCGATCTCAAAGATAAGATTGTCCTTGTTCTCAAGGAACAGCTGCGTCCACATCGTAGGGTTGAGCCATGCGACTCTTGTCATGTCCTTGTATGAACCTGCAGAGAAACCCTTATGGTTCCTGGCAGAAGGACTCTTGATATATGCATTGGAAACAAGGTGCGCCATCTGTGAAGTAAAAGCGATCATCTTGTCATGTTCGTCAGCGTGTGAGAGATGGAAGCTTCCGAAACCGCAGGGTGCGAGAAGATTCTTTACCCTGTCTAACAGGAACATGTTATCGAATACCGGAGGTACGACTACCATAGGCGCACCGAAATACATGTCGCCTCTTGCGTGACTCATGCCGGAGAACTTCGTTCCTGCCATCGGGTGGCATCCTACGAAAAGGAATCCGTTCTCTTTTGCGAGTTCAAAACCTTTCTCGCAAACAAGTCTCTTGGTACCGCACGCATCAATTACCATGCCCTCTTTATTGAAGTGCTCCTTGTGGTTTTCCATCCACTCGATGGTGGCTTCGGGATAGAGCGAGAGGATTACGAGATCGCATTTACCGAGATTCTCATCTGTCAGTTCACCGTCAATGATACCCTGCATCTGAGCCATCTGAGTAACGCTCTTCGTACGGTTCCAGCCGTAAACTGTTGCTTCCTCTTCATTTTCCTTGTAAGCCTTTGCGAATGAGGCACCGATAAGACCTAATCCGACTACGCCGACTGTTATCTTCATTTTAAATTGCACTTCCTTTTAGAGCTTATTTTTGAATTGATAAAAAAGACGCTGACACAGATCAGCGTCAATTGATTACATAATGCTTCTTGCCTTATTGATGGCTTCCATGACCTCAGTGAACTGTGAAGGTGTGAGCTGCTGAGCCGCATCAGAGAGAGCCTTCTCGGGATTGCAGTGAACTTCGATCTCGAGAGCATCCGCGCCTGATACAACGGCAGCCATGGACATCGGCTTGATGAGGTTTGCCTTACCTGTGGCATGCGAAGGGTCACCTACGACAGGAAGGTGTGTGATCTGCTTCAAAACTGAGATGGCGCTTACGTCGAAAGTATTTCTCGTGTAAGTCTCATATGTTCTGATACCTCTCTCGCAGAGGACGACGTTCGGGTTGCCCTCGCTCATGATGTACTCGGCGCTCATGAGGAGCTCCTTGATAGTAGCAGAAAGTCCTCTCTTCAAAAGGATCGGCTTGCCTGTCTTACCAAGTGCCTTTAAAAGATCGAAGTTCTGCATGTTTCTTGCACCGACCTGAAGGAAATCAACGTCTTCGAAAACCGGGATCTGCTCAGGGCTCATGATCTCGGAGCATATCGGAAGTCCTGTTTCCTTCTTTGCCTCAAGGAGAAGCCTGATGCCTTCCTCGTGAAGTCCCTGGAAATCGTAAGGTGATGTTCTGGGCTTGAAAGCGCCTCCTCTTAAGATCGTTGCGCCGCACGCCTTAACTGCTCTTGCAGCGTTCATGATCTGCTCCTCGCTCTCAACTGAGCAGGGGCCTGCGATGACTGCGAAATTGCCGCCGCCGATCTTTACACCGTTTATGTCAACGATCGTATCTTCCGGATGGAACTTTCTGTTTGCCTTCTTAAATGTCTCAGATACTCTGGTTACCTTTTCGATGATGTCCAGACCCTGGAGCATGTCGATGTCGACTGTGGATGTGTCGCCGATGAGGCCGAGAACCGTGCAATACTCTCCCTTTGACTCGTTGACCTTAAGGCCCTTGTCCTCAAACCATGCGATAAGGCTTGAAATCTGTTCTCTTGTTGCTGTGTTCTTCAGTACTGCAATCATGTTCTTTTCTCCTTTGTAAGGTATCCTTCGTACCTGTTATTTTATTTTGTCCTTTTGCGATCCGGTCTGACTTGAATAAAAAACGCTGCGGGTTCATATTGCGTACCCTGCAGCGTTATTTAACTCAAATCAAATCTTTGGTTTTCTATGCGCTATGCAAAAGCCGCTTTAGTTCTTCTCCCTAAAGTAGTAATAGTAGCTATACGCATAAAAGAAAACCGCAGTCTTCATAAGGACACTCCTTAATTTAAACTGCGGTTATTAAATCACACCTTTTTGCATATTGCAATAACTAATACCGAACAAATAGGTTTAAGCGAAATCTTCCAGTCCGGTCTTTTCATGTATCAGCTCAACTACGCTGTCCGGTTCCATGTTGAGAGCAACGGCGATCTCGTTATTCATCCTGTTCCTGGCATCGATCAGCGCACGCTCATCCTGGGCATTCAGATGCTTGCCTTCCTTCGAGAGCTTCTCGGCATGCCTGTTGATCAGGTAGATCAGTCCGACGATATCCTCCCTGCTGCCGTTAACTATGATGTCCGTAAAAGTAGCCTTGCGCTCATTACGGTCCTCGATCCAGCTGCAGTTATCGATGGGAAGCTTATCGATCAGAGCTATTGCTTCCTTCTTTGAAGCGACAGGTCTGATCCTGCTTACCTGTGCCTCATTATCGTAAGGCACGTATACATACTGGGATCTTGTTACAAAGAGGGGCTTGAGAACATAGTATTTCTGAGGTTTCTCTTTGAAAAAACTTATGTCTTTTATATCGTCTATCTGGCAAACACCGCTGCCTGCATAAACTATGTTGTCGCCAATCTTAAAGCCCATACGAACCTGCCTTTCTTAGAATTTCTAAAATATATTTATACAATTTATGAAAAAACTATTTGTAAATATCGAATTATGGTATATACTACAAGATTTATTTTAGCACGGATGTTCTGACGAGTGGGTAGTCAAATTCTACAAAAAACGCTCTGTTTCGGGAGGTTTGTTTGACTTTGCCCCATTTTTGCACAGGAAATTTTAGGTAATAAACCGTCCGGTTGTCTGATATTCGATTTTCAAGTCTCCCTGTCCCTTCGAAAATAATTTCCTTAAGACATAAAAATGCCTCCCGTACGTTCAGGCCCGGGAGGCAATTTAGTTTTGTTTCAAGCACGCCGTCCTTACGGCTCAGTTCTTGTCGCACGCTTCTTTGATCCTGTCGATCACGATCTCAAGAGCCTTGATACGCGCATACTTCTTGTCGACCGACTCCAGGATGTACCACGGTGCGAATTCTGTCGAAGTCTTCTTTATCATCTCGTCTATAGCGGATTCATACTTGTCCCACTTCTCGCGGTTACGCCAGTCCTCATCGGTGATCTTCCACTGCTTCTCGGGATTTGCCTGGCGCTCCTTGAAACGCTTGAGCTGGGTCTTCTTGTCGATCTGCACCCAGAACTTGATGACGACTGCGCCCCAGTCGGTGAGCTCCTTCTCGAACTCATTGATCTCGTTATAAGCGCGCTGCCAGTCGTTCTCCGAACAGAAACCTTCGATACGTTCCACCATTACGCGGCCGTACCATGTACGGTCGAAGATAGCAACATGGCCCGTTCTCGGAAGCCGCGTCCAGAATCTCCACAGGAAGTGCCTTGCCTTCTCATGCGGCTCAGGACTTGCGATCGGAAGCACCTCATATCCTCTCGGATCGAGCGCGCCCGTAATACGCTTGATATTGCCGCCCTTGCCTGCTGCATCCCATCCTTCATAAGCGATGATGACCGGGATCTTCTTTCTGTAAAGCTTGTTATGCAGATCTCTCAGTTCGTCCTGAAGCTCATCAAGTCTCTTGTCGTATTCCTCATCGGTGAGCTCCTTACCCTTAAGCTCTACCTCTTTCAAAAGCGGAGTCTTTTTGAGCTTAAAAGTGTTCTGCAGGATCGGAGCGGCGATATTGTGGTTCTTGAGCGCCGTCTCAATTCCCTGGTTCAGGAACTCGAGCACCTGGAGCTCAGCAAACTTCTTATCCTTACTGTCTATGATGTACCAAGGCGCCGTCGGGTTGTTGGTGTCCTTGAGATACTGGTCGTAAACCTCAATGCAGTCGTCGTAATGCTTGTTCTCATAAAGGTCGCCCTTATCGACACGCCACTTCGTATCCTTGTCGTCCATGAGCTTTTCGAGACGTTCCTTCTGCTCCTTCTTACCGATCTGGAAGAAGAACTTCATGACGAGATAACCGTTATCAACGAGCGACCTCTCCGTCCTGTTGATCGAATCGATCCTCTCCTCATACTCGCTGTCGTTCAGGAGCTCTTCCATCCGAAGGTCCGTGATCTCCTCCATCCAGAAGGTATCGTAGAACGCAAACTTGCCCTTCTCCGGGATCTCCTTCATGTACCTGTAAAGGAACGGATATCTCAGATCCTCCTTTGTCGGCTTCGGGAAAGTCTTGACCCTGAAAAATCTCGGATCGATGTTCTTGATGATCTTGCCTAATACGCTGCCCTTTCCTGCCGCGCCCCAGCCCTCGAAAATAACCATTACGGGAAGTCCCGCTTCCTTTATCTTCATCTGGGCTGCGAAAAGCTTCGCCCTCTCTTCTTCAAGTCTTGTGATAAATTCTTCATCTTCAGGCTTCTGAGCCTTTACAAAATCCTTAAGCATAAGAGCCTCCTATTCCGGTTACTGAGTTTTCTCCGCGTTTAATCTGTAATCATTCAACACACAAATATGCGCCTGTTTTTTGCATTTTCCAGGCGGGCATGCCACCCGCATATATGCTTTTATGTATTTAATTATTTTTATGCTTTTATTATGAGAACTGCTTTGGCGATTTGTAAGTCGGTATTTGCATACTTTTGTCGGTTTTCGATTGTGCATATAACCCATTAATCTAATCCCCGGCTGCGTTTCCGCGTTTGTCGGTTTTTGTCGGTATTTCACCGTAGAAAACCGACAAAACCTCCACTTATACTTTAGGTATGAGTATCGTTACACCCTACATCCCGCGCGAATACCTCGCCCTGCGCATCAACTACTGCAAGCAACAGCTTGCGGCATTGCCTGAAGTGGTGAGGACAATACGCAACATCCGTGGAGAAAAGAAAACAGTACTGGCTTCCGGATCGCACTATCATATGATAAACAGCACTTCAGGTAGAAAGCTTACCGAAGTTATTCAACGCCGTGAAGAATTATCTTGCGAACTTTTAAAACTAGAAGGTCTTTGGGACAGCACTTTTCACGGCATGCCTCCGGCTGATATCGAACCCAGGAAGATCAAAAGAAGATTTATAGACAGTACCGGCGAGTCAGTAATCATCGACGGCAAGTTTTTCGAAAGCCTGAAGCATGATTCCAATCCATATTACCCGGAGCACAAAACTCACTATTATAACGGCACGTACTACAGATCAGCCGCAGAAGCCGACATCGCACGCTTTTATACAGAACAGGGAATCCCATTTAAATACGAAACGGAAATCTGGCTTAGCGGAATGAACCGGCCTATCTATTCAGATTTTGTAATCCTTATAAGAGAATTGGACCTTTGCAAATTTCATGAACACTTTGGGCTAAAAAATTCAGCTGACTACTCACGTAAGACATCCACAACTTACAATAATTATTCGGGTGCCGGCCTGCTTCCCGAGTTAGATGTCTTCTATACTTTTGACGTTGATGACACTCCTTTCGATATCAGGACACTTCACACCAAACTCAACTCGGCCATCTATGATTCGTTGTTCAGCGTGGATATATCTTTGTAAGTCTAAAGCTGTGTTATTTTTGTTGGTCTAAACACGCGTAAAAACATCAACATTTTCCTGTATTTTCATGAAACACATGTTTTTGTTGACCTTAACCCCCCAAAAAACATCAACAATTTTGCTACATGGTATTCTTTTCAAAACAAAGCGATGATTCGAGCCCGGCCTCCATCCTGCGCCCATAAAAAAGGGGGCAATAGCCCCTCTTGGTTTCTGATCAACTATGGTGCCACACTTAAGGCTTATCAGCTAACTCTTATCTCTTCCATCAGGGTCTCAAAATCGACCTTGTCGAGCTCGGCTTCTTCATTGAGATCAGCAAAACTCATTGCTGACCGTGCGGTGATGTTCTGCTCTCTTTCAGTTTTTTGTTCAAATGAAAAATCTTCCATAACAGCAGTCCCCTCGCTAAGTTAATAATCGTATTGTACTACTACTTTTCAAATTTCCATGAGGAATTTTTCAAATGTAACCGAAAAATAATAAGGGCTGCCTCAACAACCGAGACAGCCCTTGATCACTTCTAACACCAATCCTTAAGCTTTAATGCCTTTGCATTCGTTTACATAATCTCTGATGGGTCCGATGTCTGTATATTTCTTAACACCGCCTTCTTCAGGAATGACGAGGACAGGAACGTTTACGATGTCGAACTGCTTAGCGAGGTCAAGATCGTCGTCAGCATATACGAGCTCGTAGTCGAAGCGCTGCTCATCGAACATTGCCTTAACAGCCTTGCACTTTGCGCATGTGTGTGTTGTGAAGAGCATCGGCTTTGTTACCTGTGCGTCACCGTCTATGGCAACATCAGAAGCTGCCTTTCCCTCGGGCTTTGTGATAGTGACTGTAGCCGTTCTGGGCTTCAGGTTAGAGTTGCAGATGTCGTATGTCTTTCTGTCCTTGAACTCCTGGAGCTTACCGTCGTTCCAGTTCTTGACCGGACGATAGTAACCTGTGATACGGCTGTATGTCTCTGTAGGACCGCCGCAGTGAGGGCAAGCCTTGACTTCGCCGGGGAGGTATCCGTGAACGGAGCAGATGGAGTATGTAGGAGACATTGTGTAGTAAGGCAGTCTGTAGTTCTCGGCAATCTTTCTTACGAGAGATGCTGCAGCCTTCCAGTCGGGGAGACGCTCGCCCAAGAATGCGTGGAATACCGTACCTGATGTATAGAGTGTCTGGAGGTTATCCTGAACGTCCAATGCTTCGAAAATGTCTGCTGTGTATCCGACAGGAAGATGTGAACTGTTGGTGTAATAGAATACGCCGGAAGCATCGTCTGCCGTGATGATGTCAGGGTACTTAGCCTTGTCGTGCTTAGCAAGACGGAAAGCTGTGGACTCTGCAGGTGTAGCCTCGAGGTTATAGAGGTCGCCGTACTTCTCCTGATAGTCGGAGAGCTTCTCTCTCATATGGTTGAGAACGTCAGCTGCGAACTTCTGTGTCTCTTCGTGAGTTAAGTCTTTTCTGAGCCATCTTGCGTTGAGGCCTGCTTCGTTCATACCAACAAGACCAATCGTGGAGAAGTGGTTGTTGAATGTTCCGAGGTAGTGCTTTGTATAAGGATAGAGGCCTTCCTCGAGAAGCTTTGTGATCGTGTTTCTCTTGATCTTGAGTGATCTTGCAGAAATGTCCATGAGGTGGTCGAGTCTCTTATAGAAGTCTTCCTCATCGGTTGCAAGGTAAGCGATACGGGGGATGTTGATAGTAACAACGCCTACGGAACCTGTGGACTCACCTGAACCGAAGAATCCGCCGGACTTCTTACGGAGCTCACGAAGGTCGAGTCTCAAACGGCAGCACATTGAACGTACATCGGAAGGCTCCATGTCTGAGTTGATGTAGTTGGAGAAGTAAGGGATACCGTACTTAGCTGTCATCTCGAAGAGAAGCTTGTTGTTCTCTGTCTCAGACCAGTCGAAATCCTTTGTGATGGAGTATGTAGGGATAGGATACTGGAAGCCGCGGCCGTTAGCGTCACCTTCGATCATGATCTCGATGAAAGCCTTGTTGACCATGTCCATCTCAGCCTTACAATCCTTGTACTTGAAGTCCATCTCCTTGCCGCCGACGATGCAGTTCTGCTCAGCGAGGTCGTTCGGAACTGTCCAGTCAAGAGTGATGTTTGTGAACGGGCTCTGTGTACCCCATCTTGAAGGTGTGTTAACACCGTAGATGAAGGACTGGATGTCCTGCTTAACCTGCTTATATGAAAGGTTATCAACCTTTACGAAAGGTGCAAGATATGTATCGAAAGAGGAGAAAGCCTGAGCGCCTGCCCACTCGTTCTGCATGATGCCAAGGAAGTTGACCATCTGGTTGCAAAGTGTGGAGAGGTGCTTTGCAGGAGCAGATGTGATCTTACCTGTGATGCCGCCCAAACCTTCCTGGATGAGCTGCTTCAGTGACCATCCCGCACAGTAACCTGTGAGCATGGAAAGATCGTGAATATGGATATCAGCATTTCTGTGCGCATCTGCGATCTCTTTGTCGTAGATCTCAGAGAGCCAGTAATTTGCTGTGATAGCGCCGGAGTTGGAAAGGATGAGACCGCCTACGGAATATGTAACTGTGGAGTTCTCTTTAACACGCCAGTCTTCAACCTTAACGTAGCTGTCAACGAGGCTCTTGTAGTTCAAGAGAGCAGAGTTCATGTTACGGATCTTTTCGCGCTGTGCACGGTAAAGGATGTATGCCTTAGCTACATCGTCGTAACCCATCTTCTGAAGCGTAACCTCGACGCTGTCCTGGATGGACTCAACGTCTACCTTGCCGTCAACTGCCTTCTTCTCGCAGTCGGA
Organism: Oscillospiraceae bacterium; assembly: GCA_015069205.1. GTDB lineage: Bacteria > Bacillota > Clostridia > Saccharofermentanales > Saccharofermentanaceae > Saccharofermentans. The sequence continues at coordinate 57,905 of SVIZ01000002.1, read as the reverse complement.
TACGGCATTCAAAGCGAGCATATCGATGATCTGTGAATTATACTCTCTGTTCTGTGCAACGAAAGCCTTCTCAATGGCCCCCGAGATCTTGCTTAAGTCAAAGTCTACGACTTTGCCGTCTCTCTTGATGATTTGATACATGTTCCTCTCCTTAACTCTCTCCGCGTATCTTTGCTTGCGGTATTATTTTCTTCGCATTTTCCAAAGCTTTTTCCAACTCTTCGTGCGGCATCTCGCCAAGGCCTTCACCATTCAGGAGATTTCCCGAATCTACAAAGTTCTGGAGGAAGTAATTCTCAGATCCTTCCACCTGTTTCGCGATCAGTTCGAAATCGCCCGCTTCGTGAAGAGGCGCTACCACTGTTGTCCTGAACTCATGTGCAACGCCGCTTTCCTGTATCAGCCTGATGCTTCGCTTTATGAGCTCAACATCGAAGTTTTTGATACCGACTGTTTCCGCATATTTGTCAAAGGTGTTCTTGAGGTCCATCGCCACGTAATCGACGTTGCCTTCGGCCAGGATCTTCTCCAGCCTGTCAGGGAACGTGCCGTTGGTATCAAGTTTTACCTTGTAACCCATCGACTTGATCTTTGCGATAAACTCACCGATGTCAGAATGCAGAAGCGGTTCGCCGCCTGTGATGGCAACCCCGTCCAGGATTCCCTGTCTTTTCTTGAGGAACGCGAAAAAATCTTCTTCGCTCATCCTCAGGTCTTCCGGGGGATTGTTCACCAAGTCCGGGTTGTGGCAGAAAGGGCATCTCAGATTGCAGCCGACCGTAAAAACCGTACAAGCTACCGTCCCGGGGAAGTCCAAAAGAGTCAACTTCTGAAGTCCGCCGATGATCATACCCAAATACCTCGCTTATGAATTGAAAATAGGTGCGAATGCGCTTCGGATTTCTCAAAACGCTCTTACAGATTACCCATATGTTGTGGTTGTGTCAACAGCAAATCACAATATATTGTGCCTGTAACGCGACTGTAATAAAAGCACGAAAAGTTGACAAACAATAGGGTTTCAAGACTTTTTTTACTTTTTTAAGCTGGAAAACGAGGAAAATGTAATATTTCAGAAACGGAAATTGTCCCTAAAACTGATCAAGATACAGGATCGAGACACCAGGTAATTTCAGGATGAGCCGAAATATACTCTCTGTATTCATCATCATCAAATATATATGTATAATCTACAAATTCATCGACAACTAGCCCATCATTCAGATTCAATGCTAAGGCACCGGAAACACCCTGACAGATCGAATAGGTCCCGTTATGATTTTTAACAATGACGAAAACCTGTGTTTCATCATATGAACACCAGTCATACTTGACCTTCCCTCTATTATTAGTAAGATAGATTTCCTCTGGTATACCATCAACATCAATTTTCATGCGATATTTACCGGCATATCTGACAAGTTCGATTTCCAATCCCTTGTTTTCAAATCCATCTATAGCGGGTCTGAGATAATATTTCCCTTCTTCAACTGCTTCTCTTGAGCGTAGCAATGTCTCATTAAAATATATGTTATAAGCAATGCGTCCATCAGCGAGCAATTGTTTGATCGATCCAATTCCCGCAGCTGCAAAAAGAAGGGTGAAAGTTCCTGCAATAAACAAAATCACTCCGGATGCATTGGTCTGTATTCGTACTTTGGATAATTCTTTTACCTTTAATTCGGATAGTTTCCTAAATAAAGAAATCATCCCGGATACACCAACAGGAATCAGGATCACAGCATATGGCATAGCATATGTGGAGCCTGCCTCCCATATCAAATGGAAAAAACAACCTCCGATAAATGCCGTAATCAAAAGTAATCCGGGAGTTCCCGTCTTCCTCCGTTTTTCCTTCACCGCAAAAACAAAACTGCCGATATACATAAACAGTTGGAAAACTTTTAGGAATGAAGCAGCTATCCTGATGCACTTCGGACTTGAAATAACCCATAGTAATGGCGAAGCACTTTCATCCAAATATACATTTCTGCTTGAAAACTCAAAAGCGTTGTACGTTGGATCTGACCACTGAACCATGGCTTTTTTCGTGTAGAATCCTATGGCCTGATTCGGATTTGACAGAAACTCATAGAGCCGTACCTTTATATCATTTTTTGCTAATTCAGACTGCAGATCAGCATCAAATCCCATTTCATAGTATGTTGCATCATTATAGCCGTTGAAAGTTCCTGCATTTTCCTGCATACCCATAGCTATCCAGGAAAACTTGGAAGCACCGGAAGAAACCGTTCCATCCAATACTGCACCTAAAGATAATTTGATAACAAAATTAAGAATAAGCATTGCCGCGATAACAGCCGCCGGAATAAACAGTTCCTTGTATCTGCGCTGCCTCAACAGCTCCGCTGCCAGATAAATCACGACAGCAATTGAAAAAATAAGATAATTATTCTTCATAACATAGGCGAAAGCCATAAATACAATAACTAATACTGCATTCTTAAGGGTGATTTTCTTTACAACTATTTCTGTTGCATGTTTCATCGCCCTTACTGCAAAAAACAAACCCGGAATATCACCATAGATAAATGTGACCTTCGTTTGAAGCGGAATAAACAACAATCCGCAAACCATAATCAGCAATTGTGACTTGTGTGACATGCCGATCTTTCCCCCAATTGCTGCCAGATCAGAATATATCAGCGGAACAAGGAAAGAAAAAATAAGCATAATAACAGCGGTGTTATAGTGTCCGGTTATAAAACTCAACAGATAAATCGCAAAGACAAAACCCGAATTATTCGGATATACTCCAAGATGTCTGGGTGGTGTAAGAACTTCTGTCACATTCCATGAAAGACCATAAGCAGAGTATTGAACACTATGCTGATCAACCCGCTGATTCATACCAAAAACCATAGCCGATAAAAGAAGGCACTCAATAAAAACTGCTATTTTAAGAATACTCATCGCACGGTTAAACGACTTCTCATCATCAAACCGGGTTAAATAGCTTTCCAGTTTTCGTGTTTTCAACAGATATACTCCTAAAGCTGTTACAGAAACCATGGCGATAAGTAACCCTATAACAGGATTCAAAAACAACACACGATTACTTCCGATATCAGAAATCAATCTGAAAGTACCGGTAAAGCTTAACAAGAACAGATAAAAGCAAACAGCAAAACACAATACTGTGATAACAGTCTTAATAAAAGAGTATAGCCTGTTTTGTCTAACCGGAGTGACCATAGATAAAATAATAGGTTAATCAGATATCCATTTCAAATAGAAATAACTGTCAGTTCTTCTTTTTCTCGATCCTGTTGAACTGCGGCCTTACCTCGACCTCCGTTACAACGGCACCCTCTCTCATGTTGATGATGTCCCTGACGCACTCGGCGGTATCCTCAGGAACGAGGTAGCAGCCGTCATCTTCTGACGGTTTGAAGTCGGCATTTCTGTAGAGCTTGGTTCCTGCCGTAAGATCCGGGCAGACCGTAACGACTCTTACGCCGGTCTTCCTTACTTCTTCGTAAAGGCTTCTGCCGTAGCTTCGAAGTCCTGCCTTCAAAGCACCATATACGGCACCGTGTGTGTTGATCCTGGTTGAAGTGACCGACGCGATGTTGATCACCATGCCCCTCACATCCTTAAGCTTCGGGAGCAGGGCCGATGTCAGGATCATCGGAGCTTCCAAATCCACCCTGCACATCTCCGTTATCTGATCGGGAGTATTGAACTCGGCAAGCCCATAGAACGCACTGCCTGCCGCATTGACCAGGAGGTCCACTCTCTTTATGCCGGTTATCTTAGCGAGAAGTATATCCGTATCTCTCAGATCCAAAGACATCCTCTTCTCAAAGAAGTCACAGCCGTCAGGAAAGATCCTTCCGATGCCGTAAACTTTATATCCTTCTTCGGCAAGCATTTTCGAGATGGCAAGTCCGATGCCCGAAGACGCTCCGGTCACGATTGCAGTCTTTAATTCCATGTGAATATCTTCTCCTTTCCTATGTGTTCCTTTAAAGCCGCGCAGACGAACTCCTGCATCCCGCGGTCGGTCTCAGGTTCGTACTGTGCAACGCCGTCTTTTATGACATAAGGATACCACGCGACCTCCGAACCGGGATAAGCCTTCCTCATCTTATTCAGGTAGTCGGCTGATATCCTGAACGTGCCGACGCTGACATCCGTAAGCTTCGAGAAATCTATCGAGGCCGCCGTCGTATCAACAAGTCTCTTATATGCATCTTTCCAACCAGGGATCTTTATTACCGGATCAAAGCAGAGCCTTACCTTAGCGCCGTTTTCGATAGCAGAAACAGCCGTGCTGATCCTGGCCTTCAAAGGAGCGGTATTCTTCTCATAACGCGATACCACTTCCTCAGGTGACAATGTAAATGCATAGATGACGTTCGATATATTATCTTTTATCTCAACCGCAGCCTTTGTCCTGAGCTCTACGAGAAGGTCAGGGTGCAATGCTGCGAGTTCTTTCCAGAAATCAGCATGCCCCGTAAGGCCGTTCATTGCCAGCAGGTCTGTATCGTAGGAAGCACAGACATACATCGGTCCTTCCTTAAGTTTCTCTTCAACGTCAGCGCGGTAATCCTCAAGGTTCACGAACACGACCATGTGGCTTGAAGGATACATACCTTTCAGATAGCAGTACTCACAGTCGAACGGGCAGTTCATCATGGAGCTTGCATAATAGAAATTCGCATTTCCGAAAGACTGACACACCGGCGCGCCTTCAAAGATCCTGTTGCCGTCCCGTACCGCTACTATCAGTGCGCGGTGCTCATGCTGCAAAACCGCATTCTGTCTTTTGCGGTCGAACACGTCTTTGTAATGCTTTATCCTGACAACATTCGCATCAGGAAGTTTATCCAATATCTTCTGCGCCAGAGGGTATTCCAGTGCCCGTTCCTCAACGTAGATATGAGTAAATCTCATCGAGTACCTCCCTTCCGGCTTTCTTATCCTTAACAGGGATCCGCCCATCATTTTCCATGTCAGACAGAAGCTTCAGCAGTTCATCCCGGCGGCCCGAAGCAACACAGTAATGTTCCAGATCTTTCAATTCATTTTGCATGTATTGGGTAAGACGGAGCTTTTCCTTTATCGATTCCGGAAGGAACTCATATGAGGCATTACCCTCTTCACAGTCGAGCAGCGAAGCAATCTTCTTGATCTCGTCCAGGTGCGCTCTGATAAGTTGTGTAACTTCATTTGCCGAAGGGAAATTTTCGCCGCTGTCTGAAACGACTTTATAAAGAGCGAGATTCGACGGCGGGATCATCTTCAGGACAGCATCGCAGATAAGGGCAGATTCCATGTCGTAGAGCATGCCTTCTCCGACAGAAGTCACGACCTCATCAGAATATGTGACAGTCATCTCTTTCGCGCCTGACTCAAAGAGAATGTCAGGATAAAAACGCCGGCCGGTAACAGATGAAATAACCTGATTGATAAGGTAGCCTTCACCTTTTTCGGGGCCTGCGCAAATGCCGACATTAAGCACGTAATCGTCAGGTTTCAGATCGAGTTGTTTGATCCGGTCAACAACGCGCCCGCCTACGCCCGTGACTATAACTTCGCCAGGAAGTCCGTCCAGCGCCGCAGCTTCACATTTAAGTGCCGTAAGAATATAAAGCAAATTATAGTCCTCTCTTTCTTTGTAAATTATATTACATCGTGATAAGATTAAGCGTCTTAATGACAATGGAGGTTTAATATGGACAGATTACTTACGGGCCTTCAGCCCAGCGGTTCACTTACGATCGGAAATTACGCAGGCGGAATCTCACAGATCGTTAACTATCAGAAAGACTATGAGACATTCCTCTTCGTCCCTGACATGCACGCTATCACGGTTCCACAGGATCCTGATGCTCTTCACAGGAACATCATCAACGCCATCGCAATGTACATCGCATGCGGCGTCGATCCCAACCTTGAGAACATGCACATATACATTCAGTCGGAGAATCTCTATCACGCCAATCTGTCCTGGATCTTCGAATGCCACACACCTCACGGCGACCTTACAAGAATGCATCAGTTCAAGGCCAAGTCCGCTCTTCACGAGACTTTCACTGAAGGCCTTGTTACATATCCTGATCTCATGGCAGCAGACATCCTGCTTTACGATCCTAAGTACGTTCCTACAGGCATCGACCAGAAGCAGCACGTTGAGCTTGCAAGAAATCTTGCGATCAGATTCAACAACCGTTACGGCGAACTCTTCAGGATCCCTGAGCCGCTCATCCCTACAGTAGGTGCCAAGATCCGTGATCTTCAGAACCCCAACCAGAAGATGAGCAAGTCCACCGATAACCCGAAGGCATCCGTCTTCCTTTCCGATCCCGAAAAGACAATCCGCAAGAAGATCATGTCCGCGGTTACTGACTCAGACGGCATCATCAAGTTCGACGAAGACGAGAAGCCCGGCGTATCCAACCTTCTTACGATCTATTCCGTATTCTCCGGATGCGAGATCGAAGATGCAGTTGCAAAATTCGAAGGCGGCGGATACGGCGACCTCAAGAAAGCTGTTGCCGATGCCGTTGTTGAGAAAGTCGTTCCTTTCCAGGAGAAGTACAACGAAGTACTCGCAAGCGGCATGATCGACGACATCCTTGATGCCGGCCGTGATTACACTAACGAGATCGCAAAAGAGAAGTACGAACTCGTCAGAAAAGCAGTCGGATTCGGCAGAGTCTGAGACTTATTTCCAAATAGATTTCAAAAGCTGTCCTGCGGGGCAGCTTTTCTATTAGCTGACCGTCAGAATCCGGCATGCCAATAAGCTTGGCTTTTTGAGAGTGTCTTAACCATTCCGGAAAAAAGCCCGACCATGTCGGACAAATATCTGGTATTTACACCCCTGCTTTTTAACCTCAGACCGCGGTTTTGGGCCGCGCACCGTATTGGTGACACGAATAACGCAGGGTGGTGCTTGATGTTTTTGCCGCTCAAGACGATACTATGCTCACATCTGCAGGTGATTTCACGAAAGGAACGGATTTGACATGGTCGAATTTGGCGAACAGTTAAGAAGAGCAAGAGAAGCGAAAGGAATGACGCAGCAATCTCTGGCAGAACAGTTATATGTAACAAGACAGTCTGTATCCAGATGGGAGTGCGGCGACCGGTATCCTGATCTTATTACCACAACTAAGATTGCTCAGATTCTTGAAGTGAGCCTGGACGACCTTTTATCCGGAAAAGAAATGGAAAAAGTAGTAGAAAGAAACCCTGTAGTAGAAAACAAGATTGCAAACAACATCATGACCGCGCTCTATGCCGTTACACTTCTGGCGCTGACCTTACCGTTCATTGATGCGATCCTGACACAGAGCATCACCCCGGACAGTTTCAAAGGAAATATCCCGGCGCTGATCGCAACTGTACTTAAGATAATCATTTTTACATATGGACTGATTAATGCTATAAAAGGTTCCCTGTCGCCTAAGAGGATGGGGGCCGTTATCGGAGCATTTTTCTTGTCCAACTGCATAGCGAACTCTAATGCCTTAGTTGTCCTGTTTTCCCAGATTACGTTATCGAAAATCCAGCCCGGAGATTTACTGAAGATCATAGGCTTTTCCGCTTTCGCTTTGCTACCCGGAATCTGCGGTGCGATTGCTGCATTTTTCTTTTTTATCAAAAACAAAAAGCAAATGATATGGCCCGTGCTGATAATGGCTGTCTCATGCATCGGAATCCTTTTCTCCGCATTCGGAAAATTCTCTATACTTATCAGATACAGCGAGGAATATTCTCTGATCCACACGCTCGGACTGATCCTCAGCATTGCTGTCTTCGCCCTGATCATCTTCCAGACGGTCACGCTGATGAGGAAGCGAAAAAACGCAGGCAAGTAAATAAAAACGAAAAAGGAGATGAATACCTCATCTCCTTTTCCTTTTTCCAAAATCTACTCCCCTATCACCAATAAGTGCGTTTTGGGTTGTGTCAAGCCCTTATTCCTTTCTTTGACACTTACCCTTACTCCACTTAGATTTTAAGAAATCCTGTTATTTCCTGTCTATAAAAATCGTATATACCAAATTACCAAACAGGAATTATTCCGCGAATATCCAATTTGTCTTTAGTGCACTAAAAACCGTTTTTAATCCAATTAACTGCCCGAAAACAGTAACGCCGGAGATATTTCACTCCGGCGTTTACCTGGTCTTTAAAATTTTAGTTCCACTTTTTTGGTCTGTGTGTTTTGGGGAGGGGTGGGTGTAATAAAAAGTGGAATGACCTTTACGTTTATTCTTCGAGAAGCTTGTACAGCGTCGAATAGAGCTGCATTGCCTCTTCCGGGCTGAGTCTCACGCAGGAACTGAGCTTCGTGGGGATTTCTTTCGCCTTTTTGTATAATGCCTTTCCTTCTTCAGTCAGGCTTACAACGACTACTCGCTCATCTTCTTCGCTTCTGGTCCTGTTGATAAGACCCTGCTTTTCGGTTTTTTTGAGCATCGGCGTAACAGTACCGGTGTCGAGTTTTAATCTCTTGCACAGGTCACCTACCGTAATCTTTTCTTCTTCCCATAGAACCAGGAACATGATGTACTGCGTGTACGTGATCCCCAATGGTTTAAGGTAGGGTGTGTAGAGATTTACTATCTTTCGCGCTGCTGCATATAAGGGGAAGCACAACTGCGAATCAAGCTTCATGTTGTCGTTAACTTTCATTTGAGCATCACTCCTGATCAGATAAGGCTCTCGACGAATTTTCTTACTTTCTTCATGTCTGTTGTAGGCTCAAATCTCTTAACAACATTGCCTTCCCTGTCAACGATGAACTTAGTGAAGTTCCACTTGATGTCAGGATTGTTCTCATAATCCGGATCGATCTTTTTGAGCATAGCCTTCATAGCGAGAGCGGCAGGTCCTATTCCAAACCCTTCGAAGCCCTGCTGGGACTTGAGATATGTGAACAAAGGAAGAGCGTTCTCGCCGTTGACGTCGGACTTCTTCATCTGAGGGAACTGTGTCTTGTACTTGAGTGTGCAGAACTCGTGGATCTCCTCATCTGTTCCGGGAGTCTGGTCTGCGAACTGGTTGCAGGGTACATCGATTACCTCGAATCCCTTATCATGGAATTCTTCGTACATTTCCTCGATCGGCTTGTAGTGAGGTGTGAAGCCGCAGCCTGTTGCCGTATTTACAATGAGAATAACTTTGCCTTCGTAATCCTTGAGGGAGATCTCCTCTCCTTTGGGTGTGGGAACTGTGTAATCGTAAATGGACATTTTGTAGTTCTCCTTTCATTTCTATTTGATGAAATTATATTGTGTCAAATATAAATTGTCAACCAAAGAAAAGGGCATCTCGCAAAAGATGCCCCCGATAATTGATATTAATGTCCGAAAACTAATTTTCGTTCGGATAAACCAGCCGCTGGTCAGTGCCAAACCACTCCGCTATCGTCCTGAACATCTTAACGACAAAGCGTCCGCTGTCGGTGATCGAATATGTGCCGTCAGGGTTCTCGACTATGGTGCCGGTCTCAACCTGCTCATGGAAACGCTTTTCGAAAGCACCGTAATCTTCAACGTACTTTGTAGTGAATACTTCTCCGACTGATTCCTCAGTAAAAGTCTGGTCGGAATTCTCTTCCATGTAGCTTAACATGAACACTGAAACCGAACGCTCGACCGTAACGGGAATGAGCGTAAGGAACACCATGTTTACACAGCAGAAAATAACGAACATCATGATGATGTCCCTTATGGTTACGAAGCCCCAAAACTTTCTGATGACGCCCATGATCACTGCCGATACGATACCGGTGATGATGATGAATGCGGCGCCCCTGTACATGAGGACGTCCATGCTCGCAAGAAAGCTTGTATGGAACAAAGCGATGAACAGCGCCGTGCACACAATATAAATAAGTGCATATACTCCTATTAAAGCAAATACGCTCCCTGCCGTGCCGCTGCCCTTGCTTGTTTTAGACATTTTCCTGCTCCCCACTCTTCCTTTTGATTTCTTCTTCGGCAAGTGCTCTTTCCTTTGCAATCGGGTCAGCAATAAAAGCGGTACCGCTCTGGCTGATCTGAATGGCCGTTCCGCAGAACTGGCAAAAACCCGTAGAGCCCCTTCTGATCCTGTTGCCTGTCGAACCGCAGTTCGGACATTCAACAGCTACGCTGGCGCGTGCGATCTCGTCTTCCAGCATCGTTCTTCTGTATCTTGAATTTTCTTCGATAGTCTTCTCTCTAGAGGCTTCAGCCTGAAGTCTTGCTCTCTCGGAAGCGGTTCTTGAACGCTCTATCTCTTGCTGCTTCAGGATATGATCACTAACTCTGAAACCAATCTTGATGAGATTGTTTAACCCTATCCCAAACATGAGTTTTTCCTCCTATAAATCTATCCGAATATTCCGGTAGATATTATAGCAGATTTGCAAGTTCGCGTGCCAATCTTGCGACGGGCAGACCCACCACATTGGAGTAGTCTCCGTCGATCCTTTTTATCAGTAATGCGCCCATGTCCTGAATGCCGTATGAGCCTGCTTTATCGTAGGGTGAGCCGCTGTCACAGTAGTCCGATATGAGCTTGCTCTGGAACTCATCCAGCCGGTAGAATTCGACGCGCGTTTCTTCTGTGAATACGTTCTTTTTCGACCCTGCGAAAAGAGCGACTCCGGTCGCGACGACATGCTCTTTTCCGCACATAGATGAAAGCATCCTTACGGCATCTTCCCTGTCTTCAGGTTTGCCGTAGATCACGTCACCCAAAATGACCGATGTGTCTGCGCCGATGACGATCGAATTCTCCTTTTCTTCTTCCGACAGGGAATCGAAAACAGCCTTCGCTTTTATCTCAGCAAGATGCTCGCTGACCTTAAGTGCAGGCGTACCCTCTTCTTCCATCTTTATCTCAGCGGCACGCTCATCAACGTCAGCCGTAACAACGGTGAATTCTTTTGTAACCAAAGACAGCAATTCGCGCCTCCTGGGAGACGCGCTTGCTAAAATAATTTTCTTATTGATCTTTACTGATTCCACTTGCTTTACGCTCATTTATCAGTTTCCCGGAGGGGGAGCGAAGATTCCTGGAGGAACAGACGGTCCAGAACCTGAATCACTATTTGCGATGACATTGAACTTATTGAATTCTTCGTCAATGTCGTCGAAGAACGAATCATCAGTAGGCTCTGTGATCAAAGGTGGCTTCTTGGTTTCAGTTTCAGCGCTTGCTGCAGCGGGCTTAAAACCAAAAGTATTTGCAGCGGGTGCCGGGGTTTCAGCCTTTGCAGGTTCAGCGGGCTTGAATGCACCTCCGAACGGATTTGAAGTCTCTGCCTTCTGAGCAGGTGCTGCTGACGGAGCGGGCTTGAAAGGATTTCCTGGTTCAGCCTTGGAAGAGCCTGTGTTAGCTGCAGTTGCAGGCTTGAACGGGCTGGGCTCATTGGACTGTGCACGCTTAAATGCGTTGTTATTGGCTGCCTGGGCAGAAAGGAATTGAGCTGTGATCGACTGTGCAGAAGAATCTGATGAGTGCAGTTTTCCTTCACCGGAACCGCCGCCTAAAGAAGAACCACTGCCTAATGAAGAGCCGCCCAATGAAGATCCTGCACCGGGCTTGGGATCATCCTTCGGAGTTGAAGAAGCCTTCGGGAATCCTGCACCGGGTCTTTCTGTCTTAGGTGCAGATGAAGGCGTTGCAGAAGCTCTCGGGAAGCCTGAAGATACAGGTCTTTCTGCCTTAGGCGCTTCAGCCTTGGGTTCCTCTGATGTCTTGAAAGGAGAAGGTGAAGGTGCCTTCGGAGTATCCGGGATTATTGACTTAACAGGCTCAGCCTTCTTCTCGGCAGGAGCTGCCTTTGCATCATCCTTACCCGGGATGATGGACTTCTTGGGTTCTGCTGTCGTGAACTTTGTAGGTGTGCCGCCGAATCTGAATGTAGTATCTGAATTAAGCTTAGGCTCACCAAGTTTCATCTCTGTCTCAGGAGCCTTCAGGGAAGACTGGGGTATGATCGACTTATTCTCATCTTCCTTCTCTTCAGCTGCTGCCTTTGCTGCTGCGGCTACCGCAGGTCTTGTGCCGGCAGGTCTCTGCGCAGTTGCTTCAGCAGGATTCGGAGAAACTGTGTGAGCCTTTGCAGTAACATTCTGTGACTGCTTAAGTCTTGCTTCCATAGCATCGAAAGCTGTCTTCTTTTCCGGTTTTGCCTGAGCATCAGGCTTCTTGTCAGACCTGGGAGTTACTGCAGCAGACGACTGGATGCCGCCCTGCTGTGCGCCCTTGATGGTATCGTTGAGGGATTCCTTGAAGCTGATCGTTGTCTCGGGAAGAATGCCGTTGCTGTTGTCTTCGAAACGTGCATCGGGATTCTCGCTGAACAATGTGTAAGCTTCTCTCGGATTCTCCTTGTGTGTGATCTTGTAGTAGAAGTCGACGAGCTTAGCAAGGGATTTGCTCATGACGAGCTTGGAAGCTGTCTTCATGGGCTTTTCGATACCTTGGATATCGTTAACGTCCTGGAAGAATTCGCCGGATGTCTTGTAGTCGCCGCTTACGATGTAGCCGGCACCGGGTTCGCCCTTGTCAGCCAATGTGAGCATTGCGTTCGCAACGTCTCTTACGTCGACGAAAGCACGTCCGCCGCCCTTCGGAGGGATGGTACCGTTGTTAAGATAACTGTTGAGGACCTTGTTGATCTCATAATCCTGGGAATAGCCGGGGCCGATGATGAATGTAGGAAGCACCATTACGGCATTGAGTCTGTTGAGTGCAACCTTTTCCATGACATAAGCTGCTGCCTCAGCCTTTGATTTTGCATATTCTCCTTCAACCTTGTTACGGTCGAAATGGATCGTGATATTCTCACCTGAAACCTCAGGATTAAGTGCATATGCTGAACTTAAATAAACGAGCTTGCCGACCTTGCGCTTAAGACACATGTCAACGATGTTCTCTGCACCGATGACATTAACTCTTCTCATTGTGAGATTGGTGGAATCGGAAAGTGATACATATTCATCGGTATGGAAAAGCACTGCCGATCTCGGGTCTTCGAGTTCGAAAAATTCTCTCATGGAGTCTTTGTCTGTGGAAATACCGTAACAGATCTCAATGTTGGGATTGTTTCTGTAGATCCTGGTGTCAGAAAGCTCACTCATGAGGATCCTTACTTTTTCTCCTCTTTGGAGGAGCATGCTGATAACGGTTTTGCCTAATGCGCCTTCGCCGCCCGATACAAGATACTTTACCGACATACTTATGTGTCTCCTTGGCGTTTGTGTTTGCTTTTATTGCGAGGTCCGATTGGTGCTCATTTTAATTTTTCATCCGGACGATGTGCATAAGTGCATAATTCGGATAATAAATTATTATAAATACATTTTACACTTTCAAATTCTCATGTGCAAAAAAATAACTTGAAAATGATTGTTGACAATTTTGTTAAGCACATATATATTTGAGGTGCTTTCGCAAGAAAGAGCAACAATTGAATACTTAATCAAAGGCTGTGACGAAGAAGGCCGCATTGATTCGGTCAATACAGAGAAGTGCTGTTTGCTGAGAGGCACGTGACGATATTTGCATAAGCTATCCCTTCCGAGCCGGCATCCCGAACAGGAATGATTCCCAAGTAGATGGTGCCCGTGATGCTGCGTTAAGGTAAAGGAGTTGTCAGACTTCGTGAGTGGTAAACCTTAAGGGTTTGCAAATTGAGTGGTACCGCGGATTTATATTCGTCTCAATATCCTAAGTAGGATGTTGAGGCTTTTTTATTTGCGGAGAAAAATACAGCTTTAGAAGGAGATTGCTTATGTCAACAACAGACAACAACGTAGAGTTCAAGCTCGCAGAAGTTGCATCCCGTGTTCATGGTCTTAGACTTGATATGGGACTCACACCCGAAGAAGTCGCTTCTAAACTTGATATTTCCACCGAGGAGTATCTCAAGTTTGAGGAAGGTACACAGGACTTCAACTTCACCTTCATTTACAAGTTCGCTAACCTTGCCGGAGTTGAGATTTCCGACATCATGGAAGGTTCATCCCCTTCCCTCAAGGAATATGCCGTAACAAGAAACGGACAGGGAAGCCCCATCACAAGACGTACAGGCTATAAATACCAGCGTCTTGCATCCAGATTCAAGAACAAGCTCTGCGAGCCTTTCCGTGTCGTAGTACCTTATTCCGAAGAGGCTTTGAATCCTCCCTATCACCTCGTTTCTCATAACTATCAGGAGATGAACATCGTTGTTAAGGGTACATTGAAGGTAATCATCGGCGATTCCTCCGAAGTACTCCATGAAGGCGACTGCATCTACTTTGACTCCACACAACCCCACGGCGAGTTTGCTCTGGGCGGTGAGGACTGCGTCTTCTATGCGATCATCTTAAACCCTGAAGCATGGGGCAAGGGTGAGAACTATACAACACCTTACAATTCAGAAGAGATGCGTACAGACAACGTTACTAACGTTGACGCAGCTAATCTTGAAGATGCCGTTTACACACATTACCTCAACGGCGTTCTCGACGAGAACGGCCAGATGGTAGACGTTGACGTTAACGTTCCTGCCTGCAAGAAGTTCAACTTCGCATTCGACTGCGTTGACGTTATTGCAGACAAGAACCCTGATAAGCTCGCCATGCTCTGGGTCGCAAAGGACTGCGTAACAGAGAGAAGATTCACATTCGGCGACATCAAGAAGTATTCCAACATGACTGCCAACTACTTCAAGTCTTTGGGCATCGGCAAGGGTGACAAGGTCGTTCTTGTCCTCAAGCGCCACTATCAGTTCTGGTTCGCCATGATGGGTCTCGAAAAGCTTGGCGCCGTAGCTATCCCTGCTACACACCTCCTTCGTGACCACGACTACGAATACCGTTTCAATGCTGCAGGCGTTAAGGCAGTATTCTGCACTTCAGATGACGATGCTGCCGATGAGTGCGAGAAGGCCGCAAAGGCATGCGGAGTCGAGACTCTCATCCTCTGCAACGGTTCAAGACCCGGCTGGCACGACTTCAACGAGGAATTCAAGAACTTCTCTGATGTATTCGAGCGTCCTGAAGATTACGCATGCGGATACGATCCGATGGTAATGTTCTTCACATCAGGTACAACAGGATATCCTAAGATGGCTCTGCATTCTTATATGTATGCAATCGGCCACATCCCTACAGCTAAGTATTGGCAGAACGTAGATCCTAACGGTCTCCACTTCTCCATCTCTGATACAGGCTGGGGTAAGGCACTCTGGGGCAAGCTCTATGGTCAGTGGCTCTGCGAAGCACCTGTCTTCACATTCGACTTCGAACGCTTCAAGGCTGAAGAGATCCTCCCTATGTTTAAAAAGTACAACATCACTACATTCTGCGCACCTCCGACGATGTTCAGATTCTTCATCAAGGAAGATCTTTCCAAGTACGATCTGTCTTCACTTAAGTATGCTGTTACTGCAGGTGAAGCTCTGAACCCTGAGGTATTTAACCGCTTCATGGCAGCAACGGGTATCCGTCTCATGGAAGGCTTTGGCCAGACAGAGACAACTCTTGCCATCGCTAACCTTGTCGGCGCCAAGCTCCGCATCGGTTCAATGGGTAAGCCTAACCCGCTCTACGATGTTAAGATCCTTGATCCCGACGGCAACGTATGCAAGCCCGGTGAAACTGGTGAGATCTGCATCAATACACAGAACTACCATCCGAAGGGACTCTTCCTCCAGTACTACCTCGCACCCGATCTTACGAACGAGGCATGGCACGACGGCTGGTATCACACAGGTGATACCGCATGGGCAGACGAGGACGGCTACATCTGGTACGTCGGACGTATTGACGATGTCATCAAGTCTTCCGGTTACCGTATCGGACCCTTCGAGATCGAGAATGTCATCATGGAACTCCCTTATGTTCTTGAGTGCGCAGTTACAGGTGTACCTGATCCTCAGGGTGTAAGAGGTATCGTCGTTAAGGCAACGATCACTCTCGTTAAGGGCACAGAGAGAACAGAGGAACTCAAGAAAGAGATCCAGAATTACGTTAAGGAAAAGACAGCTCCGTATAAGTACCCCAGAGTAGTTGAGTTTGTGGATGAGCTTCCCAAGACCTTCAACGGAAAGATCATGAGAAAGGCTATCAGGAGTGACGACAACAAAAAATAATATTCTTCCTTAGGGATGCTGAGTTTTGTTTCCGGACCTTCCACAACTCGTGGGAGGTCCGTCTTTTTCATTAGATGCAAACACGGTTTAACAAAGTATAAGCTTTATGACATTTTATTTTTCCAGCTCACGATACAAGATATACGAACCCAAAGCTGTCTCCTCTTCCCTATAACCATAAGCTTTCACCCTGTCCAACAAATCTTTGTTTCTATAATCTAAATAGATTATGTCAGGGATAAATTGAGGATATAGACTGTAGTATTCTTCCAATTGATCCAATAACGCATCATCGATATAAGGACAGAGGCAAGAACAGCTGGAGGGTTTTTTCTCCACATCGAGATAATACCAGTAACCAGCCAAAAGAAGAACCTTTTCCGAATTGCTGTTTTTTATCGGTTCCATATCCATAACCACTTTATTATATGTATTATGAACTGACTGAGTACAATAGATTCCTTTGTACGGTCCCCGTTCGATTTTAGAATTCAATTTATCAATTCGTCCATTAGCAAACGCCAAAAAACTCATAACATAGATTCCGGCACAAAGGCTCAATAAAACACTAAAAGAAAATGCAGACAAGCCGAGCCTATTTAACAGTATGTTTTCGTGTGAAACAGCGTTTTCTTTCATAAAGGCATAGACGATAAAACACGAAGCCATAGTACAGATAACAGAAGGTATAACTGAAGCTTCAAATCCCACATTTGAAGAAATATTAATACAGAACATGTACATCAGACCCGGAATATACATATTGTAGAACAATCTTTTCGACAATTTATCCTTGGTAAGCATTCCACAATATAAACCCGCAAAGATTGGAGGAAATGCAAAACAGCTTAGCAAAACCTCGTTGGATAAAACTACATTTCTGATGTATGAAACCTCAAGAATGATAGTTGATATACTAACTGCCAGAAAACAAATGACCTTTACCTTTTTTGTTTTCTTGAATATGGCAACCAACAATGCAACTAATATAATCGAGACTACTAATATAGTAACTACAGATGAATAAATAATATTTTCGAAAAAACCTGCAAATTTATCTATATATGTAAACTGATGTTCTCTGTCAGCAATAAGATATTGCAATCCGTTTAATACCTCACCAAGCGATGAGGGCATGACATAAAACCAATAAACAAGAATAATCGCCGGTATTGCACCTGCGGTTATACAGCAAAACAAATGAAATAATCCTTTCTGTTTCTTAATTAATGAAATAATAGTTGCAAAGATCAATATGACATATAGTGAGAACAGGAACGGACAACAGGTTACAGCAACAGCAAACAAAAAGCCTGAAACCGCATATTGTATATTTTTTTTCTTTTCAGCGGTAATGATGATTACTAAAGCTGATGTGAAAGAAATCAATCCTATCGTATTGTAGTAAAGTGCCATTTCAGTATATGGGACAAAGACCATAAATATCAGAGAAGCAGCGGCCGCTCCCCAAAAAGATATCTTTCGAAATCTATAGAAAAAGAACAGTGCCGAAATACCCCATATAAATGTAAAGAGATATCTGAAAACAAGTATGATCTGTTCGCTGCTTTTAAAGATCTTATAATAGGCCCACACAAAAGGATAAATCCAGATTGCAAAAAATTGCGTTGGGTTCCATTCGTGTAATACCGGTATATCACCATTAATGAATCTATAACAAAAAAGAATGTAGAAACTCTCGTCAAGAGGAAAACCAAATTTGCATTTCCAAAACAACACTATCCAAAGTGCAAAAAAAAGTATAAAAAATATAATATACTTTGTTGTTTCTCTTTTATTGTTCATTTACACATTATATAGTCAACCAGCTCATTGCGCCATACTCCACAAGGGTTCATAATCGCGGGGGATTCCCACACAAGCAGATGTAGCTCCCGCGAACCGGACATCAAACTTTGCATCCTTCACAGCAGGCCATAATATTTCATAAGCTTCACTTCCCGTTTCAGGCAATTTAATGGAGATCTGTCTTATATCGGTGAGCATGTCATTGGCCCCCTTTCTTCCCAGCATCAGGCAGTGCCTCCTGTCAAAAACTATCAGGTCATCCAGTTCTTCTCTCTTCAGCAACGGCTTCCTTATCAGCGGCAACACCAGGTTATGTGGATTGATTACCGCGCACGATGCCTCTTCCCCGCGGAAGAACTCAATATTCGACAATAAGGACTGCGCCTCCCTGTAGAGATCTCTTATCGCCATCTGGATGCCTCTCATCAGCTCGCTCTTATAATCTTCCGCAACCCTTGCGCCGTATTTTAATGAGCAGAAGATCATCTTATAGAGATTGATCTCAAGCCCTGTGCTGTCCGTAAGGAAATAGTCCGCCGTCATCTGCTGGACCTCTGCACTGCTCTTGACTGAGATCATGTGATAAAGATACTGGGCATCCTTAAAACTTGTAGTGACATTAATGGCATCATCAGTAAATCCCGCCGTCCTTCTGTCCGATATGGAAACCGGCACCTTCCCGGATCTCAAGGCTGCAAGCACCGCACAAAGATAACCTTCAAAAGTCCCGTCATACGTGTATTTATCGCCTTGCGCTGCCATAGTCTTACCTCCCTGTTCTTGTAGATGCCGTCATTCTATCACCCAGAACATATGTTTGTAAACGTCATTAATGGGACTATGCCGGTAAATTTCCACACACAAAAAAAGGCCGGATAAGTATCCGACCTCTTAGCAGATATTTAATTTTACAAGCAAACGTTAAAGCTTGATAAAGATTTCAAATCGCACCCAACTTAGTAGATATTAGCTTATTTAAGCAAGCTGTAAGCCTAAAGATGATTTCGAAGCGCTTCTGCACAAGCGAGCAACGCGAGCGCGGAAGCCCTGCGCTGAGAAACATCTTTAAGGCTTAGGAAATCCTATCTCCTTCAGGAAGTTCGTGATCTTTTCCTTGTCGCGCTTGCTGCCGTTCAGGGAGTAAACTTCGATGTAAACGTTGTCATTAACGTAAACACCGCCGTAGATCTCGCAGTCTTCATAGATGTAGCTGTCATGACGGTATAAAGTTATGGTCGAACCGCTCTCGATCTCGCCGTTGAAACATACGGAACCGCGGGTCTTTGTAGCGCTCATGGAGTTGGTGCCCGTGAAATCGTTGTCGTCTCTGATCTCCTGGAAATCCTGATAGAAATCATCGAAAAGATCCATGGCATCGTCAGCCTTCTTGAATCTGATATATGTGTAGTAGTTATCGCCGTCCTGGGCATAGATTACATACTCAACCTTGTCTCCGTTATAGGTGACGTTCTTCTGATGATATGTCTCATCATCATCAATGCCTACAGCATTGTCCAGAGCATCGAAGAAAACATCCTCATCATCGATTACCTTAAAACCTGAACAGCCTGTGAATGAGATCATTGTTGCACAAGCAAGAGCAGCTGCTGCAATAGCCTTTAATCTCTTCATAACAAGATTCCCTCCAAACACAAATTCTAAAAATATTTTACGCTACGCAAAAACTCATTTCAACGAACATATAGCGACAATAATAACTAAATATCAAAGTAAAAATCCCCGACATAAACATATGCCGGGGATAAATAGCATTTAATTAAACAGGTATCAGCCGACCTTGAAACGGTGATAGTTCTTCTTACCCTTACGTACGATAGCTTCGCCGTTAGCGTCAAAGTCTGATTCCTTGAGTTCATAGAACTGATCCTCAACAACGTTGTCATTGAGATAAACGCCCTTCTGCTGGATCATTCTTCTTGCTTCGCCCTTGGACTTCATGAGACCTGCCTTAACGAGAGCGTCAGCGATCTGCATGCCGGCCTTGAGTTCATCAGATGTGATCTCAGTTGTCTTCATGTCTTCAGATCTTCCCGCGTTCTCGAAAATATCTTCAGCAGTCTTTTTCGCGATATCGGCAGCCTCTTCGCCGTGGATGATCTTTGTTACTTCGTAAGCAAGTCTCTTCTTTGCTTCGTTGATAGCTGAATCCTTAAGCTTGGCGTACTCGTTGATCTCATCCATCTCAAGGAATGTGAGAAGCTTCATGCACTTGATGACATCAGCATCATCGACATTTCTCCAGTACTGGTAGAAGTCGTAGACAGGAGTCTTCTCAGGATCAAGCCATACAGCACCCTTGGCTGTCTTGCCCATCTTCTTTCCTTCACTGTTGGTAAGGAGCGTAAATGTAAGGCCGTATACGGAATCACCTTTCTTACGGCGTACAAGCTCCATGCCTGCAAGGATGTTGGACCACTGGTCGTCACCGCCGAACTCAAGGTCGCAGCCGTAGTTCTCGTGGAGATAATAGAAATCGTATCCCTGCATGAGCATGTAGTTGAATTCAAGGAAAGAAAGACCCTTTTCGAGACGCTGCTTGTAGCACTCGGCTGTAAGCATCTTATTTACCGAGAAATGTGCACCGACTTCCCTTAAGAACTCAATGTAGTTGAGGTTTCTGAGCCAGTCAGCGTTGTTAACGATGAGAGCCTTCCCGTCTGAGAAATCAACGACCTTGCCCATCTGCTTCTTGAAGCACTCAACGTTATGGTCGATCGTCTCTACGGTCATCATCTGACGCATGTCGGTACGACCGGAAGGGTCTCCGATCATTCCTGTACCGCCGCCCATGAGAGCGATCGGTCTGTGGCCGGCCTTCTGCATGTGGCTCATTACCATCATCTGAACGAAGTGACCTACGTGAAGAGAGTCAGCTGTCGGGTCAAAACCGATGTAGAAAGATACACCGGGCTTGCTCAAAAGCTCATAGATCTCATCTCTGTGTGTTGCCTGGGAGAAGTAACCTCTCTCTTCAAGCACATCAAATACATTTCTGTACATATATTCCTCCAACTAATTGTTATCTCTTTTATCAGACGCCGAGCTTGATGTAGTCGATCGCTGCAAGTGCGGCAACTGCGCCGTCTGCGCATGCTGTGGTAAGCTGTCTTACCTTCTTGACTCTCGCATCTCCTGCAGCAAAGATGCCTTCAACGTTCGTCTTGCAGTTCTCGCCTGCTTCGATATATCCGCCCTGCAAAGTTACAAGATCCTTGAAGTCGGCAGTCTTCGGCTCCTGGCCGATCGCAACGAAAAGTCCGTTTACGTCTATCGTCTTCTTGCTGCCGTCTTCCCTGTTCGTAAGTTCAACGCCGGTAAGCTTGGGCTCACCAAGAAGTGACTCGACGACATAAGGTGTAACGATCTCAAGGTTGGGAAGCTTTTTCGCTGCTTCAACGAGAACATCTTCAGCCCTGAATTCATTTCTGCGGTGTATAAGATATACCTTGTCTACAATACCTGCAAGATAAATGGCATCTTCAACGGCAGTATTTCCGCCGCCGGTGACTGCAACCGTCTTGCCCTTATAGAAAGCGCCGTCGCATGTAGCGCAATAGGAAATGCCCTTGCCCAGGAGTTCGTCTTCTCTCGCGATGCCCATGTGGCGGTTGGATGCGCCTACGGCTAAGATGACTGCCTTTGCAGTATCAACCTTGCCTGAAGCGAGGATGACATCAAAACCGGAGTCTGTTTTCGCGATGGATGCGACCTTGCCGAATTCAAGGACAGCGCCGAGGTTCATTGCCTGGTTATAAAGGTTAGTCGCAAAATCAAAACCGGAGATCTTTGCAACAGCCGGATAGTTCTCGACTTCAGGTGTGTTGACGATCTGGCCGCCGTACATCTCGGCTTCGTAAAGTGTCGTGCTCATGCCAGCGCGTCTTGCGTAGATAGCTGCAGAGAGTCCTGCCGGGCCTGCGCCTACGATAATGATGTCTGCCATATTAACCTTCCTTTCCGTTGACGAGCATGTCAAATCTCGCGTGTTCTTCAGGCTTTTCCCTCTGAAGTGAGATAACCTTTCCTGCCGGGCTGATGAAACAGTGCTCACTCGTTCCCGTGCATCTTACCTGTTCGGTCTCCTTGTCAAAAACCGTGTATTTTATATCGAATCTTACTCCGGTATATCTTGTGATCTCGGCCCTGATAACGACCGTATCACAATACTTTGCCATGGTCTTGTACTTAGCGGTAAGGCCAACGACGGGACTGATGATTCCCATCTCTTCCATTCCCTTATATCCCAGTCCGATATCTTCAAAAAGCTTTGTTCTTGCTTCTTCAAACCATCTGATGTAGTTCGAATGATGGACAACGCCCATCTGATCTGTCTCGTAATACTGTACGAGATGTTCGCAATCGGTAATTGCTGCCATGCGAAACGCCTCCGCTTAAATAGATTATTTTATTTTATTTAGAGAGGGGGTAACTGTCAATTGAAAGAGCCTCTGTTTTCACATCTTGAAAATACGGCAAAAGTACGGCTATAGCCGCATATCACCCGCATTTTTTCACTGTCTGCAGTGAAAAGTACGGCTAAATAACCGGGTGCAGCCGCATTTTATGCCGCATTTTTGATCAGATCTTCCACCAGTAGAAAAACCAATTCAAAAAAAATATAATGTCTGCTATGGATACCGAACTCTTCATCTTGATCACGGACATCATCGGCACTGTCGCTTTTGCAGTGTCGGGTGCCATGGCGGGCATCCGCAAGAAGATGGACATCTTCGGCGTCAACATCTTAGCGCTCCTGACAGCTACGGGCGGCGGCATCATCAGGGACCTTATCACCGGCTCCACCCCTCCGATGGCTTTCAAGAACCCTTTATTCGTAATCATTGCGGCCGTCACGGCCAACGTCACATTCATATTCGTATGGTGGCAGCACAAGAGGAAACGTGAAATTTCCGACAAAACGCGAGCCATCTATGAGAAGGTCTTCTTCTGGTTCGACACGATCGGTCTCGCCGCTTTCACAGCAGACGGTGTCCACACGGGCCTTCTGGGACCTTACGCCAACAATGCGTTCCTCGTAGTTTTCCTCGGCGTGGTCACGGGTGTCGGCGGCGGTGTCTTAAGAGACGCGCTCTCACTTGAGATGCCCTACATTTTCGTAAAGCACATCTACGCATGCGCCTCCATCGTCGGAGCCGCGATCGTCTACGTTTTCTACATCATCACGGGTTCTGCCGAAGCCGCCATGCTCGCAGGCTTCTTCTTCGTCTGCGTCATCAGGCTCTGCGCGGCACACTACGGCTGGAATCTTCCGAAGGCGTATAAGTAATTTTTGTCACGCAAGGCTTTGCAGGTGTGTAAATAGTATTCCCCGACGCGCGAAAAGTATTCTTCCCCAGTGCACGAAAAGCATTTTCCCCGGTGCGCGAACACTTGCTCAGTTTTTTGCTCAGTTTTTTTCGAAAAAAAGATGAGCAAAAAGCTGGTTTTCGGGCAAATCCATGTTTTTGCTCATGTAAAACACCCTGAACAGATGATCAAAAAAATGAGCATCATTTTCGATGCAGGAAAAATGGAAACGGAGCATGAAAAAGGAATGTAATTGCATAAAAAAGAGATGCCCCACACAAGAGACATCCCTGTCAGAAACCATAATTAATTCAACTATTTCAGTTAGAATCCGGAACGGCCTTGATAGCGGCAAGCAGCTCGTCGAACTCTTCAAATGCGGGAATGTCCGGGTTGTCGGCGATGATCTTCTCGGTGCTCTTGAAAAGGAAACCTGCCTTGGATGCCTTGATCATGGCGAGGTCGTTGTAAGAGTCGCCGGAAGCTATAGTGTCGAAGCCGATGGACTGCAGAGCCTTAACAGTGGAAAGCTTTGAGTTCTCGATCCTCATCTTGAAGTCTTCGATCATGCCGTCCTCACCTACGATCAGTGAGTTGCAGAAAAGTGCCGGATAGCCGAGCTTTTTCATGAGAGGCATGGCGAACTGTGTGAACGTGTCGCTTATGATGATGACCTGCATATCCTTGCGGAGCTCGTCGAGGAATTCCTTTGCGCCGGGAAGCGGATCTATCTGCGCGATTACATCCTGGATCTCCTTGAGGCCCAAACCATGCTCTCTCAAGATGCCGAGTCTCCAGTGCATGAGCTTGTCGTAATCGGGCTCATCCCTGGTCGTGCGTGTAAGTTCCGGAATGCCGGTCTTCTTCGAAAATTCGATCCAGATCTCAGGGACCAAAACGCCTTCCATGTCGAGACAAACAATGTTCATAAGTAATTCCTCCGTCAGATTCTAGCGTATATGAATGAACCGGAATCATAGCCTAAACCATACATTCCGAAGACTAAAGTTGCAACAAACAAAACCATAAATGCTGCCCAGAGAACGACAACGCCCTTGCTTCTTAAGAAGGCGATTGCGGACTTGGGCTGGTCATCTTCACTGGGTACATATTTGTAAGCGTCGACTGCCGCAACGAGCAGGACAGCAATGATGAGCACGATGAGGTTCGACAGATCAAGGCCTGAAGAAGAGAAGTTTGCCCAGTTAAGAGCAGCTCCGCCTCTGCGGAAGATCGCAGCATACATGTCGACTGCGTCCATGACCGTAGCAGATCTGAAGAATACGAAGCCCGAGAGCATCAGGATAAATGTGCGGACGGACTGGAAGATCCTGAAGTATAACTTGTCAGCACCGATCTTCGGACGGATCTTCTTTGACACGGGCTCGAAGATCATGCCGAGCACGATGTAGATGAAGTGCAGGATTCCTGAACCGATAACGTAATTCCAAAGGCCGCCGTGCCAGTAACCGACTGCAAACCAGAGGATGAAAAGAGCAACATAAGTCGGGACTTTCTTACCATTTTTCTTTCCGAACTTTGCCTTCGACCAGTCGCCGAGCTTAATGAGCGGCTCGCTTTTCAGGATGGGATACATGAGGTAATCACGGAGCCATCCGCCGAGAGTGATGTGCCATCTTCTCCAGTATTCCTTGACGGTCTTTGAGAAGAACGGGCAGTTGAAGTTCTCGGGAAGTTCGATGCCGAGCATGTGGGATACACCGATTACGACGTCCATGCATCCGGAGAAATCGCAGTAGAGCTGGATCGCGAAGAAGAAAACGCCGATCGGAACATAGAGACCCGTGAATGTCTGGTGGTCTCCAAAAATAAGATTTACGGGCATTGCGGCGCGCTCAGCGATTACGAGCTTTTTGAAAAATCCCCACGCGATCCTTACAGCGCCGTCGCAGATCCTCTCAAGTGAGAACTTGACGGACTTGGCCTTCTCAAACTCTGCGGAAAGGTTAGCGTAAGTGTTCATAGGTCCCGACATGAGCTGCGGAAAGTATGTTGAGAACAATAAAACCTTGAAGAAGTTCTTCTCGGGTGCGATCTTTTCCCATCTGCAGTCCAAGATGTAACCTGATGTCTGGAGGACATAGAAAGACATTCCGACAGGAACTGCGTAGAGGAAGAATGTGTTAGAAGTCTCGGTCGCGCCGAAGAGGAGATTGAGTCTTTCAGCGGCAAGGCCCAACACGTTGTAATACTTGATGCAGCACAAAAGCGCGATGTTGATGACGACCGTTATTACGGTTGCGGCGTTGCGCAGAGCATTGCTTTTCGAGGGGCCGGCAAGAAGGCCTCCAACATAACAGAGTACTGCCGACACGAGGACGAACAGCAATGTGTAAAAACCTAAAAATCCTGCAAAAGCAAGGCTCGCTGCCAGGACCACCCAGAGTCTTACGGACTTGGGCAGCACATAGTAGAGCAGTAAGACTGCTGCAACGAAAGCCAGGAAAAGTGCGGATACTAATGACATTAATTAACCCTTAGCCGAGGTGGGCGATGATCCTGTCTACCATCTCGCCGACATTCTTAAGACCGGTCGTCTCACCCATCGTGAACTTGATGCCAAAGCATCTCTCGACAGCGACAATGAGGTTGATGTGCTCCAATGAATCCCAGCCGTCAACGTCGGCTGCAACTGTGGAATCGTTTACCGTGATGTCCTCGTCATCGAAAACATCCTGAAACACTTCGTTAAGCTTGCCGTAAATCTCTTCTCTTGTCATTTCCAAAATCTCCTTTTGCGAGAGCCTTATGTCAGTTGACCTTGATGGCGACATTGCCGCTCTTGTGGGGCTCAGAAAGATCGAGTATCCACTCGGCCGCGCCGTCTTCAGCCTCGCTTATTTTCGTAAAGCCCTGAAGCCCGTAAAAATCCTTGACCATTTTATTCTTTGCGGTCGGGAAATAGTAGCCTTTAATCTTCGTGATATTGCGGGATTTTGCCTCTGCTATGAGCTCATCCATCATTGCAAATTCCATACCGCGCTTTAAGACTCTGCAGCTCATGAGCCACAGGTCGATGTGGAACGTATCACCTTCAGCGTGGCCGAAAGTTACCGCTACAACACCGTTGTCGCCGAACTTGTCCTCTAATCTTCCGTACAAAGTGATATAGGAAGGGTCAGATGCGAACTTCTCGATCTCGGCCTGTGAACAGCGCTTTGTCGTCAGGTTGAACTGGTTGCTCTTGTTGGTGAGCTCGGCGATCCTTGCCATGTAAACCGGCGCGAAAGGCTTGATCTCGGCAGTCATCTCGAGCGACCTCAGATAATCGTCGTAATTCTCGAATGAAGCCGATGCCTTGGCACGCTCTATGTTTGCCTTATACATTCCGCCACGCTTTAAGTCTTCTTCGGAAATGCCAGTAACTTCAAAGAATCCGTTCGAATCGAGCACGTCGATGTATGTCTCAGGTGCGCCGACTTCAGGTACGGAAATACCTGAGATCTGGTTCTCTACGAGCGCTCTCTCTACAGGGTTGTCGTCCACGAAAACGAAGCTGTCAGAACCGATGTTGAGTTCTGAAGCGATGTTCGCGATATTGCGGTCCTTATTGTCCCAGTTGGCCTTGATGATGATGAAGTCATCCTGCTTGAGCGTTGAGTCGGGACGGGCGAGGCCTGCCAGTGCGTTCTCCTCGTCGTTCTTGGATGCGACGGTAAGAAGGATGCCCAGATCCTTATGCGCCTTAACGTACTGCTGGAACTCCGTGAAGAGTTCGGATTCCGCATCCTCGTGACCTATCTTTATGTTTTCGGGACCGTCGTCGCCTACGATTCCGCCCCACAATGTATTGTCCATGTCGAGCGCAAACGCCTTCTTATTGCGGCCGTAAACTGCCTTGATGATGCGCGCCAGATTGAACGCAAAATCAGGGATTGCGGAAACGCTCAAAGCATACTTATATCTGTACCAGTCACCCGGATCTGCCCACTTCTTGATGCCGTAGACGGCAGAGACATAGTTGATGTCGTTAATGAAGAAATTGCCGTGTGTCTGGGCATAACTGCAGAACCTGTCGTTAAGTCTGTTGATGAAGTTCAGCCTGCCGTGGATGTTCGTAAAATCGCTGTTGCCCAGGAGCCTGTAATAAGGCTGCTCGAAATTATTCTGAATTATCGTGCACTGAAATCTGTCTGCAAGTGCTTTCCAGACCTGCTCGAATCTTCCCATGGTCTCTTCGAGAAGAGCGTCGATCTGCTCGGGAGAATCCGTGACAGACGGGAATCTTGCGATGTTTCTTGTAGTGGTGTGCACGAAAACGAGATCCGGCTTGAAATCGTCAAGCTCAGGATTGCCGAAGACCGCGTCTTCAAAATACTTATTGTATTCGGATTCGAAAAACTCCGGCTTAATGCCGTAATTCAAAAGGAAGAGCTCTAACACCTGCTTGATGTCGCTGGTCGTGGAGCCGCCTAAGATGGCGATCTTCTTCTCGATATACTTGATATCCTCCCTCGCCAAAAGCTCTCTTCTGATAGCCTTCTTCTTGCGAAGGATATAGTCGGAATCGTAAGGATACTCAAGCTGTTTCATTAATAAGCCTCCGATGTGCCGTAATTCGACACTCTATAATAACATTTTTACGCCTAAAACACCTTATTAAAAGAATAAGTTTGTATAAAGTGCAGCCTGCCGCAAAAAATATAGCGTGATATAACTAGTATCGGTGAAATTTGGCAGGAATTAAATTGTTTTTTTGAATGGAAGTGACTGATTTGGAAAGTCTTAGATTTTTACTTGACATCGCACTGATACTGCTCACTGCGAAGGTGTTCGGAATCATAGCAAGAAAACTTCACGCACCTGAGGTCGTTGGAGAGATCGTTGCAGGTCTTCTGATCGGACCTGCCGTTCTTGGCATTGTGGATCAGTCTGACTTCATCAACAAGATGGCAGAGATCGGCGTTATCATGCTCATGTTCGAAGCAGGTCTCTCCACAGACATGAAGAAGCTTAAGCAGACGGGCCTTAAGGCTACTGTCATCGCATGCGCCGGCGTATTCGCCCCTCTCGTCATGGGCGCCTTGCTCTTCATGAGTTTCTATGGTTTCGGTCCCATCGGATCTGACCAGTTCATTAAAGGTCTCTTCGTTGGAACACTTATGGCTGCCACATCAGTCAGCATCACTGTAGCTGCCCTCAAGGAACTCGGTAAGCTCAGCGGCACTGTCGGAACGACCATCGTAAGCGCTGCCATCATCGACGATGTCATCGTAATCGTCGTTCTCACATTCGTATTGAGTGCCAAGGGTTCCGGCACGTCAGTATGGGTAACGATGCTCAAGGCGGTAATGTTCTTCGCGATCGCCATCATCACGGGCTTCGTTGTTTATAAGGGTTTCAAATGGCTCGACGCCAGATATGAACATACAAGAAGAATTCCGATTGCAGCTCTTGTTTACTGCATCGGCATGTCTTACGTAGCTGAGAGATATTTCGGAATCGCAGACATCACAGGCGCTTATGTGGCAGGTGTCGTCCTTTGCAACCTCCACGACGTTAAGTACGTTGAGCGTAAGGTAGACGTCAGCTCCTACATGGTTTTCGCGCCCATCTTCTTCGCAGGAATCGGATTGAAGGTTTCTTTCGAGAGCATGAATCCTACTCTCATGCTCTTCTCGATCTCATTCGTTGCAGTAGCTCTTATCTCGAAGATCATCGGCTGCGGCACCGCGGCAAAGCTTTGCAGGTTCAAGTGGGGTGACTCACTCAAGATTGGCGTCGGCATGATGACCCGTGGCGAAGTTGCGCTCATCACCGCACAAAAAGGACTTGCGGCAGGACTTATCTCCTCCGACTATTTCACGGCGGTAATCCTCATGATCCTCGTAAGTTCGATCGCGGCTCCGATACTTCTAAAGCTTCTCTATAAGAGCCATCCCTCCGACTGAGATCAGGAACACTTATGCTAATATAATCACTATGAAAAACGAAGAGATCCGACAGAAGGCGTTAATACCTATCGTTATCCCCTCATATGAGCCTGACGACAGGCTTATCGGATTACTGCACGATCTCGACAAAAAAGAAATGGGTCCCGTCATCATCGTTAACGACGGTTCATCCGAAGAATACGATCCGATTTTCAAGGAAGCGGAAACGATCATTTCCGGGCGCGGCGGCAAGCTGATCTCTTATCAGCCCAACCGCGGAAAAGGCCGTGCGCTCAAGACGGCATTCACATACATCACCGAAAACATGCCCGATGCTTTGGGATGCGTCACCGCCGATTCTGACGGACAGCACACACCCGAATGCATCACCAATATAATCAACAAACTCATAGAAAAGCCTGATGATCTCATCCTCGGCGTCCGCCAGTTCAATAAGAAGGACATCCCGTGGAAGAGCTGGTTCGGCAACACGATCACGATAACGGTTTTCTCATACGTTGCAGGCATAAAGGTCAGCGACACGCAGTCGGGCCTTCGCGGAATTCCTTTCGATTTCATGAAGGATCTCATCAATGTTAAGGGCGAGAGATTCGAATATGAGATGCAGATGCTCCTGGAAGTTTCCGGCAGATGCGGTCTTACCGAGATCCCTATCCAGACAATATATGACTCGAAGGAAAACCACCAGACACATTTCCGTCCCGTCGTGGATTCCATAAGGATATACAAGATACTGGGCAAGAAGTTCATCAAGTATATCTTCGCGTCACTCTCATCGTTCGTATTGGACATCGCGCTCTATCACCTGTTCTGCCTTCTTTTTGCAGACATGTTTCCTTCAACATCCGTATCTATCGCTGATGTCGGCATGGGCGTCTTCATGGCAACGGTCAGCGCGAGAGTTATCTCTGCGATCTATAACTATCTCATCAACTACAAATTCGTATTCAAGAGCCGCGCTTCCAAAGGCGCATCGCTCACTAAATATGCACTTCTCGCGATAATCCAGATGTGCGTAAGCGCAGGCGTCGTAAGCCTCATCGCCTTCCTTCTCCATCTCGAGACAACGACACTGGTCAAGGCGGTCGTCGACACCCTGCTCTTCTTCCTGAGCTACACGATCCAGCAGAAGCTCGTCTTCCGCTCTTCGAAAACCGACACCAAGAAATAACCCTGTAAGGAGCACCTGATGACAAAATACATAGCAATCGGTATCTTTCTGATAATGTACATTCTCATGATCGTTCTGCCCAAGCGCCGTGCGATCGTCGCATTATCGGCAGCAGCCCTCATGGTGATCTGTCAGATCCTGCCGCTCGGCAAAGTGCTCCCCGCGATCGACTGGAACGTCCTCATGATGATCTTCGGCACGATGGTAATAGTCGATTATTTCATCGAATCTAAAATGCCGAACAGGATTGCCGAAGCGCTTCTCCGCATCTCGAAAAACGTCATGTGGGTAACGATCCTGATGTCGCTTTTCTCAGGCATCATCTCTGCATTCATCGATAACGTCGCAACAGTCCTCATGGTCGCTCCGGTAGGTCTTGCCATATGCAAAAAGCTCAAGATCAACCCTGTTCCCATGATCATCTGCATAGCCGTCTCATCCAATCTTCAGGGTGCGGCAACGCTCGTCGGCGACACGACTTCCATCATGCTCGCTGCAGCAGACCACATGAACTTCAACGACTTCTTCTACATGAACGGCAAGCCCGGTATGTTCTTTGCAGTAGAACTCGGAGCGATCCTAACGATCCCTCTCATGATGGTCATGTTCCGCAAGAACAGAGAGCCCGTTAACAGCACAGAACACACAAAGGTTACAGACTATGTTCCGACTATCACGATGCTCGGCCACGTAGTCCTTCTCATCATCGCTTCATTCATCCCCAACACACACGAATGGACAAACGGAATCATCTGCATGGTATGCGGCATCCTCACGATCGTCTGGGAGCTCATCAAGCAGAAGAGCACCAAGGGAATGATTCATTCACTTAAAGCTCTGGACTGGGATACGATGCTGCTCTTAAGCGGTCTTTTTGTAGTAATCGCATCGATCAAGGAAGTCGGCATCATCAATGACCTCGCCAACCTTATCGCAACCTTCGGCGGCTCCAACAGATTCGTACTCTTCTCCATCATCGTATGGGGTTCAGTCGTCATCTCCGCATTCATCGATAACATTCCTTACGTCGCTACGATGCTTCCTTTGCTCGCAGGCGTAGCGACCGCAATGAACGTCGAACCGCACTTCTTATACTTCGGTCTCCTGGTTGGCGCTACACTCGGCGGCAACCTCACGCCTATTGGTGCTTCAGCCAATATCGCAGGTGTCGGTATGCTCCGCAAGGAAGGCCACGAAGTAAGCTTCGGTGACTTCATGAAGATCGGCATGCCCTTTACCCTTACGGCAGTAATCGCAGGTTATCTGTTCGTCTGGATCGTCTGGGCGCCGAAGTAAGTTTTCGATCAGCAAAACTTAAAAACCAAACACAGTCAACAAAAGAGGCGTCGTCTCAAAATGCCTTATGATCACGCTCCCGAATACGGCAAACAATACGGCTATGCCGTACTCACTGCCGCATTTTTCGCTGTTGCGACCTCGAAAATACGGCAAATAATACGGCTATAGCCATACTGTTGCCGTATTCATCAGCGAAAAACGCCTTAACTGCAGGCTTTTCGAAAACCTGTTGGCAAACCTCTGATACCGCCTTGATCCATACCAAATAAACAGGGACCATCTCATCCATTCTGAGACAGTCCCTCAATAATTAATTAAGTTGTCCGGTAAGGGATCAGCCCTCTTCGCCGTAGAATGCCTCGTAAGCAGCCTCTGCAAGAGTGCCTGATGCGTTAGCGATAACTGTGCTGTCAGGTGCGAGGAGCCTGTAGCTTCTTTCGCCCAAAGAACCGATCGGCATCTGGCCGTCGATGCCAAGGAGAATGTTATAGAAACAATCAGTAAGAACTGAATTGAAAACCTCTCTCAAGAGTTCGTCACTTGCGCCTGCAGCCTTAAGCTTAGCGATCTGTTCGCCTGCAACACTGTCGGTATCTGCAAGATATGTCTCGAGCATTGCATCCTTTTCTTCTCTAGCTGCCTTAGCAAATAATAAAGCATCCATGATCGGTTCCCTCCGATTTCATAGTTTCGTTTATTTTATCAGGTATATACCGCAGTAGTAAAGTTATCATGTCTTAATCTGTTATACGAACAGGGATATTTGTTCGATATTTTTGCTATAAAATAATCCTTATCTTTCCATAAAAATGGGGCGTACAGACAGTCAATCTGCACGCCCCGGAACCCTACATCTGATAGTTTATCTTTTACTGTTTTTCAATGGAGAGTCCGTATGTTTGACGTATCAAAACGTAGGGTGTTAATTTTCTTCCTTTTCGATCTCAGTTTCTCTTCTTCTGATGAAAAGGATTCCTGCAGCTGCAGCGGCACCGATAAGGATCGATGCGATCACGATCCTCGTCGTGTTCACAGTCTCACCTGTCTTAACGACTGCTGCGGGCGCTGCCTTTGTGCCTATGGTTACCACGAACGGTGAGAATGTCTTCGTCTCAAATGTGAGAGTCAGATCCTTTGCGTTGTAAACAGCTTCGATCAACTCAAATCCTTCATCTAACATGTGGAGGATCAGGACTGTCTCACCATCCTTAACAGTAAGCGCTTCCTTGAGCACGAGAGTAACTTTGACTGTGAATCCCGGCTCATGTACTATGCCATTTCTGTCATAGAGAGTTATGTCAAATCCCATAGGGAATGTGACATCAGTGTAGCCTTTCTCTGCAATCTGCTTCTTGATCGCGTTGATCTCTTCAGCAGGTGCATCAGTAACATCGATCTCAGTTACAAGGAGCAGATAATCTTTGGCTTTATCTTCACTGACTCCTTCAAATACAGCAGATGCGTCTGTCAGGCTGTCTGTGAAGTTTACGGTCTCTGTCTCCGGGATCATGCCCCATGCGCCGACCCAGATATAATCATCTTTTGAAGGATACGGTATCTTGTTCTCGCCGATAGGAGTGCTAAGAATATCCTCGTCATTGCAGCCAAGCCAGAAGATCGCATAGCCGTTAACTCCCTTAACCACAATCTCAGAAGGACACTCTGCGAAAGGAATCTCGAAATATGTAAAGTCTTCTTCGCCTGCATCACCGCACTCGAAAACCAGATTTGCATCGCCTAAAGGCTTTATTTCTTTACCGTCTTTGTCCAGTGCCTTCATACTGAGATCCAGCAAGATAACATCAATACCGACTACCCAGCATTCGTTGAAGTAGATCTCACATGTGTTCTCAGTTATTTCAATGCGGTCAAAAGTTACGAAGTGACCGGGTGAGTACGGTTCGCGTTCATCCATATTGAAACTTGCCGCTTCTTCTTCATTTATGAAGTAGATCAGCTGGATTTCAGGAGGCAGATCCGACGGCAGATTGTTTTCGATTACAGAATCACCCGGAATAGCCTGTCCAGGTTCAACAGGAACGAAGAAGGGGTCATCTTCGCCTTCCCAGTTGCCGAGAAGGACTTCATCATCGATAAGCTCGACTACAAAGCCGGGTGCTTCAGATTCAGGATCATCTCTTTCCGGCTCATCAGGCACAACTTCAATGTCATTGGCTTCATCAGATGTAGCGATCATGAAGTTAGAGAAGCTTCCCGTCTCAAAAGTGATCTCGTGAGTATTGGGATCGTACTCTGCTTCGATGGTCTCAACGCCTTCATCACCGCCCTTATCGTGAACGATGTAAACCTTGTTGTTATCAGGATTGAAGTCATCATCAACCTTCAATGTAACGGAAGCATTGCCCTTTTCGAGATTGTGATAGTCTTCTTCCCAATAATCATTTGTGTTTGCTTTCTGATAGATATTGGCAAGATCCAGACTTAAGTATTCTTCGATCTCAAGATCATTCTCTTTCAACTCAGCCTGGACACCGGCATTGTTGTCATAAGCAGAACGTGTATTGCCGTCCAAAGAGCCTACGGACATTTGAGCTGTGCCGCCGGCAAACTCATTTGCAGGAACTTCGATGGCGCCGTCATTTACGATCGAATCACCATTGATCTTTACTATGTTTGCAGGATCATCAAATACTGCGGAGAAATGGCAGTTGCCCTGAGGCATCTGGAAATAATAAACATTGGGTTTATCGGTTGTTCCGATATCAAGGTTGCCGCCCTGGCTGCCGGCACTACCACCGAATTCCACAAGCTGATAACCGGGTTCAGGAATAAATTCAAATGCGATCCAGTAACCGTTCTCGAGCCTGAGGCAGCCGTTGTAAGCATCGTATAAGCTGCCCTTATCATCGATGCCGTAATCTGCCATTATATTGTTCTGGAACGAAGTGTCGGTAGCTTCATAAACGCCGACAACTCTGGCAGAACCATTCTTAAATTGTTCTTCTTCGCTGATGTTATGCTGTCTCTGATCATCGGGGCATCCGCTGTTAGTCCACTCAATTACGCCGCCCGGTTTATCATCGCCCATGATCTCGATAACGATCTTTTCTTCGTTATATGAATCTTTTCCGGGCATCTCATATTCACATCTGTCATATCTGGCAGTAACGTCTTTTACAGAACCGTTGATAACTACTTTTGTCAGTCTTCCGAGATTCTCTACGCCCACTCCGCCGGGATTATCGATTACCAGATTGTCCGGCAGTTCGCTTTCTCTAAAAGTAATTGTCTCTACAACTGCATCAGAACCGGGATTGCCGTTTAGTACCAATACTTGGGTATGTCCATCAAATTCAAAGAAAAGATTTCTGGTCAGATTGGAATGAACCTCAACAGTATATTCTGTTTCATTGTTTTGAGGCGGATCAGGTTCCGGATTACCCTGTCCTTCATCGGTATTATCTTCAGGAGTCAACAGCTCAAGAGTAAGCACGAATCCGTCTGATTTATTCTCCGACAGGTAACCAAAGGAAGCTCCTTTGAATATAGCATCCTCGGGAACTGTATAGATATATGATTCACCACCAACTTCTTGTTCGTCTTCCTGATCCCAATGATACATATACTTAACTTTGACATCATCTGGTTTATTCGTAAAACTCGCAGTAAATGTCGAACCGGCATTAATAAAATCTCCCGGGTTCAATCCATCATCTATCAAGAACAACGGATCAGGATCGGGATTTGTAAAGTCAACGGAGAGAGTATAATTCTTCGGCTGGACTTCATCTCCATCCGCCCTGACCACCATTTGTGTCAACGGGATATTCGCAAACAGCAAACTGAATGAAGTTGCTGCTGCGACTAAAAACTTGAATAATCGTTTCATACCGGACTCCTTTCGTTTCGATGTGCGTCAAACAATGAACTAATTCTCGAATATAAAATTATTCTGACTTGAAGCCCTGTTAAATACAATTACGGTCCTGTAAACAACCCACCAATTATGTATAGTTTTTGTAAAGTAAGATTTGATAGGCAAAGGGTTGATAATATCAACCACATCAAAAAATGCCCCGAACGCAATGCATCCGGGGCATCAACACAAAGCAAAATAAAGGATCACAGACTGCTCGGCGGAGTAAGCTTCATGTGTCCGCAAACACCGTCAATATAGGCGTTTACCTCGTCTTCGTCGTAGCCGAATCCGTATGCATAAAAGACAGTATTGTTCTTGTAGTAGATCCCTGCCGTATAGAAAACATCACCGTGCGAACCTGTCAGGAGCGTGTATTTGAGGCCGTCCTCTTCTTCAAAAGATTTAAGGACCAGGTCGTAATCGATATCGTACATCGTGTCAAAAACCTGCATCCACTGATCGATCATCTCGCCTGTAGCTCCCATGTCAATGAGCTCTTGCCTGAGGGCCTGTCTGGCCTGTTCGACCTGTGCGTCATTCTGGTAGATGTCGAAAACCATTCTCACGTCGAAATCATTGGCATCAATGACATCGCTGTCGCTGTGGACATAATATTCATCCACGGCAACTTCATAACAAAGCTCGGCCTCCCTCTCGGAACCGAATGCCATGGAAACACAAACGCACTCGTTGAACTTGTAATAGCTCATGTCACCGACCGCGAAAATTGTTGCTTCCTTCATGTCTTCATCGTAGAAGATCGGAGTCTGGTCCAGGCTCTCTATTGCCTTTCCTACGCTTTTACCATCTGTGCGGATGTAAATACCTTCGCTCAACCGGCCCACGTCACCGTAGCTGTCCTTATAAAAATCCGCAAACTCACGGCTGTTCTTGTACTCCTCGGCGCCGTAGTTTTTCGCGTATTCTTCAAGAGCGGCAGTGCCCATCGGGTTAACGAATTTATTAAGGCAGCCTGTTAAAGGGAGCATCATGGATGCCGCGAGTGTGACAGAGATAAGTGACGTGATCTTTTTCATATGCATATAAACTCAGATTCCTGATTCAACGTAATCAATTGCCAGACCGTAACCAAGCATGCTGTTTGAAGGCTTTGACATAAGGCCGTATTCGGGATCGTTCGAGCTGAGAACATAATGCCTTCCAAGTGTCATTACCGTTCTCTCGGTGAACCCTTTCATCGTGGGCATGTACTCGTCTTCTGTGTAGTTTTTTGCGTTGTGGTAGAAGACCTTTGTCACGGTCTCAGTATCCGTTTCAGGATCGTAGTCGGAGATGATCTCGCGCGCGAAAGTCTCGCAGAGATCCCACTTGTGAATGCCGCCTTCTCTTTCTCCCAAAGCATACATGTCTGTGCTGACATGGAGGAAATAAGACTCGCCGTAAGTATAAGTGACGATCAGTTCCTTGTCGGTGGCATAGATTATGTAACTGCTTGCCTGGCCCTGCGTAATGATCTCGGGACTCGTAACGACCTCAATTGCTTCTCCTGCATATTCGTTGTACTCGTAAACATGAAGTGAGGCAGAATACTCGTTGCCGTCATCACTGATGAAATAAAGTTCCGGCAGACCGTTGCCGTCAAGATCATAGAAACCGACAGCGTTGATGCCGAAGATTACTTCAGTAAGCTGAATTGCATCCCTGTTCTGCTCCAACACCGTCTTAAATGCTCTCATTGTTTTTTCAAAACTGTCTGAATAAGCCGTAGTCTCACTTGTTCCTGTAGGCTCTGTAGTTACGGGTTGTGTTTCTGTAGGCTGGGTCTCTGTAGGATCAGGTACTGTGGGCTGGCTTTCAGTCGGATCCGGAGCAGGAGTCGGCACATATTCGGGCGGATTGATCATGACCACAAAAGCGAAGAGCTTATCAAGATTTGTGATCTTCTTGATC
Organism: Oscillospiraceae bacterium; assembly: GCA_015069205.1. Classification (GTDB taxonomy): domain Bacteria; phylum Bacillota; class Clostridia; order Saccharofermentanales; family Saccharofermentanaceae; genus Saccharofermentans. Next base: position 20,472 of record SVIZ01000002.1, on the reverse strand, counting down.
TTCCACTCACCCTTTTCGAGTTCGAAATCGATCTTTGCTTTGATCGAACTCGTCTCTTTGGTATCTTTAACAGCATCCATAAAAGTAAGGTTCAGGTTAGCTACTTTGAAATCAACTTCACTCAAGTCAATGATCTCATATTTGACTTTAACGGATGCTTTGTCACCGTTTACTTCAATGTCGTCAACGTCGTAATCGATCTCGATCGTATCGAAGATCAGGTCATAGCATTCCCTGTAATCTTCGTCGATGCTGTAGTTCATGTATTCTTCTATCTGACGGTAATCCTTGTCATCCTCATCCCAACAGGTCAGTTCGAGAAACGCTTCCGCATCGTCATCACGAAAAGTATCTGCACAATCGTCAATAACTTTACTTATCGCTTCCCTGTCTTTTTCCGTATTGTCACATCCTGCAAAACCTGCTGCGCATGCGACGCATAAAATACTTGCGATGACCTTCTTGTAATTCATAATCCTATCTCCCGTTTACTTTAGTTTTCAACTGATGATTCCAGATATTCGATTGCCTCATAGCAATACATCATGGGGAATTCAGGTACCGCTATGAGACCATATTCGATTTCATTTGTTTGCGGTGTGTAATTACTTGCAACAACATATTTAGCATCGTTTATATACCCTGAGACTGCACTGTAGTACTCGTTCTCGGTGATTTCTTTATCGTTCACATTAGTCTCATTATCATACTCGTGATAGTCGTAAGTGTACAAATACGTCTGAGTGATGGGCTCATATTCCAGGCGCTCGTCGCGTCTGTAGTGAGCTATGCAATTCCAATCGAATCCATAGACAACAGTATCCGTGTGATAGTCGGATTCCTCGCCGCCGCTGTATGTAATGACGATTTCTTTGTCAGTCGTGAAAACGATAAACGATCCGCCGTCTGCCGCCATGTAAATAATGTCGCGCTGCATTAAGACACACATGTATTTTCCGGCGGAAGGGATGTATGTCCAAAGATACAGATCGGCATCGAAAGCCTCACCGTCCATGTAGCTGTCTGCTGCAAGGTAAAGGAGTTCAGGATATCCGTCCTGATTGAGATCGTACACGTTGGTAGAATTCATGTCGAATGCGTATTCAACGTCTTCTATGAGTTCCTGGTCTTCATAGAGTACTTGAATTGCTGCCTTTATGACATCTGCATACGAAACCGCCGGAGCCGTGGGTGCAGGCGTAGGTGTGGATGTAGGTGTAGGGGTCACATCAACATCAGTAGGCAAAGGCTCAGTGGGCTTGATGTCCGGATCCTGAATCTCTTTTAGATCGATGAACGCAAAAACCTCATCAAGACCAGTTACCTTGGTAATCTTCCATTCTTTGCCGTCTTTGACGAGGGTTATCTTGCCCTTTATCTTGACTGTATCTTCAACCTCTTCAAAGGCATCCTTGATCTGTCCGCCATTGTTCATAAAGATGATATCGAGAACTTCTTCCCAATCGATGATCTCGTAGGTTACCTTTATGGTAGCCTTGCCGTCCTTGATCTCAATGTCGTCGGAATCGTAGTCTATCGTGATGGTGTCTGCTACACCTTCAATGTATTTGACTGCATATTCGCCCTGTGTGTCGAACTGAAGTAATGATTCCACTTCAAGATATTCCTTGTCATCGTCATCCCAGTTTGTTGTCTCAAGGAGCGCTTCCGCATCAGCATCTCTTAATGCGTCACCATATTCTTCGATCGTGTCTTCGATCGCCTGAATGTCCTTTTTCGAAGGTCCGGTGCATGCCGTGCATCCTGCAACTACTGCCAGGCAAACTACTGCCGAGATTACCCTTTCACACTTCATATTTCTACTCTCCCCTTATAGTTTTAAGTCTGGCCCGCGTATAACGCGAACCAGACTTCAAAGTGCTTTATTTTAATATGTAATTACTTAAGTTCCTCATGTTCATTGAGTCTTGCGATGATGTCAGGAAGCGCTGCGTCGACCTTGTCGTTATCGAGCTGGCATGTGCCGGCATTGGTGTGTCCGCCGCCGCCGTATGCGAGGCAGAGCTCGCCGATATCGGTCGTGCCGTTCTTGTTTACGATGGACTTGCCGATCATGACTGCCGTATTCTGCTTCTTAAAGCCCCATGCTACGTGAACGCTCATCTCGACCTCAGGCCACATTGCATAGATCATGAATCTGTTGCCTGCATAGATCGTCTCAAGAGGTCTTAAGTCAAGGACTGCAACCTTATCGTGGATCTTAACGTTCTCCTCGAGCTGCTTCTTGAAGAGTTCCTGCTGCTCGAAGTAAAGCTCTGTACGTTCCTTAACGTCGGGAAGTTCAAGCACTTCCTTAATGGTATGGTTTGTGCAGTAATCGATGAGTTCCATCATGAGCTGGTAGTTTGAGATCCTGAAATCGTGGAAACGGCCGAGACCTGTTCTTGCGTCCATGATGAAGTTCATGAGTACCCAGTCAGTAGGATTGAGGATCTCATCGACCGTAAAGTCAGCGGAGTCGCCCTTATCTACGGCAGCCATGATCTCTTCGGTAACTGTCTTGAAAGTATCAGCGCCGCCGTAGTAGTTATAAACAACTCTTGCGGCAGACTTTTCGCAGATGCAGATATACTTGTCGCCAAATGCCTCATGGTCAGTTCTGATGAGCTCACTCTCATGGTGGTCAAAAGCAAGACCTACTCTCGGATCAAACGGAAGGTTTGTCGTAATGTCATTCTCGGTAATATCAACCTTTCCATCCTGAACATCCTTAGGATGAACGAACTTTATTTCACCGATAATATCCAACTCTTTGAGGAGCATTGCACAAACAAGTCCGTCAAAATCACTTCTGGTTATGAGTCTTTTCTTTTCTTCCATAAGGCATTCCTCCCGATTTATTTGAGCGGCCGCAAAAGCCGTGAGTTTCTAAACAAAATTTTACAAAAACACAGGACAAAATTCAATGATTCAGAAGCCCTCAAGCCCTCTTCTGAGCCAAGATTTACAGTATATTTACCTTGACGCAACACTCTGTGCCAAGTAATGTAGGACTATATAGAATATAAAGGATAGATTGAAGGATTTAATTATGAACAAGTCATTTGCAAGGAATCTAACAGCCGTTTTGATCTTGGCTCTGCTCCCGGTCTTTTGTTCCTGCTCGCTCTTCCGGAAGAACAAGGTAGTTGATGCGGCAAATGCTTTTGCAGAGTCCATAACGCTCGGCGATTCATCTGACATATTACGCAAGACCGACGGCCTCGACCGCGAATTCAAAGCCTCATTCAAGAACACTCTCGACATCGCAAACTACGACAACGAAGAGTGCCTTTACGCAGCGCAGATGATGAGATCCATCACCTACGAAGTTGACAGCTCATCCGTCCAGATCGAAAAGGACACTGCCTCTGTCGTGATCACCTTCACAATGGCTGATCATGAAGCCCTCATGGACGGCGACTACAAAGACGCCCAGGCCCTCGCAGATGCAGTCCCCAACTGCGCAAAGAAAACCATCACCGTCACAGCAGAACTTGCCAGAGTGGAAAAGGAATGGTACATAACCAACTTTAATTCAACCGAATTCCAGGACATCTACGCATTCTTATCCAAGATGCCACCCATCGGCAAAGGCACCCTCATCGACACCGCAAAACTCGTCGCCAAGGCAGTCGTCGAAGACGAGCCCGGCGTTGCTGCCTTATATGCAGTTTCAGATAAGGATTCCGGTTCCCCCGACATTGCGTCTTATGTAGGTCAGCTTTTCGACGTTAACGGAGATCCCACAGAAGAAGAGATCGCATTCCGCGACGCCGTCAGAAGCACGATGGTCTGTGAGATCGATGAATCCACACTCACTATCGACGGCAAGAGCGGCTCTGTCGTGATCCGAATCACCATGGCTGATTTCGGCACCCTCGCAGGCAAGCAGTTCAGCAAGATCAGCGACATCACAGAAGCAGTGGCTGCATGTGACACCGTCACTTATTCCTACACTTGCGAGCTCGTCCGCAACGGCCCGGACTGGTTCATCACAAACCTCGACTCCCCAGAATTCACGGCCTTCCTCGCCTACAAGAAATTCTCGATCAATCTAAAAAACATCGACGGCACCTACACTTCAACGCTGGACATCACCGACAAGTTCATCTCGTATGTCAGCAAAGAGTTCGGCATCACCATGCCTTCCGGTCTTGAAGGCAGGATCTATATCACGACAACACTCGTCCTCAAGGACGGCAAGTACACTGTCACCGTCGACCGCGATGCCTTCGTCGCCAACATCAAGACATTCATTGAGACCAACATCGACAAGATAATAATGAACATGCTCGGTACCACATCGAGTTACGGCCTCGACGCACTCGCCAAGATCGCCGGCTACAAGGACTACGCCGACATGCGCGCACAGGTCCTCGCCCAGGTCACCGCAAACCTTGAGACGATAAACACCGCAGGCCTTGAGAGTTCAGGCACGTTTACTCTCAACGACAATGTTGTCACGCTGAAGTCTGCTACCGACACCATGACCGGCACCATCGACAACTACGGCGTGATCACCGTCACTTCTCCCGTCAACGATGCTGATGCCAAGAAGCTTCTTGGCTCCGACACGATAACGATGGCGTTTAAGAAGGGATGATCAGAAGAAATCCGTAATGACCTTGTTGTCGTTGCAGTTGGTAAGGATTATGAATCTGTCTAACGGATCCTTGTACATGTTCAGCCGATGGGACGCGGCGGATGAGGTTATCGACGTTTGCTTGTAACTGATAACGCCATATCCATCATTTGTATGGTCGAAGGTTGCCAAATGATCATCGGCAACCCACTGATTAAACCGGTCAATTCTGATAATGATGAAAACATATTCCTGATAAGTGCCCTTGGCACGTATGGAATTAATATCTGTTATTTCATCGAGCTTGCTCTCAGCATATGAACTAAGTTCTGCTTCACTGGCGAATGCGTCAGGAGAATCAAAATCATAGTCATAGGGCACCCTGTACCTGCTGACATTATATTGAGTATTTTCAGGTAAGCCGGTGATGCCATCCAAACAATACACGTCACTGCTTTGTGCCCTTTCTTTCCCGGCTTTTTCTGCTCCTTTTATCATGAAAACCATAGAAGCGAATATTATGACAACAACCACCGCATAAACAGCTGGCAGAACGATTCCCGCTATGCCCAGTCCCTTGCCTTTCCGGCCTTTTTTCCTGGCTGTGACAAGTCCAATAATGGATAAGATCATTCCGATAAACGGCATGCAGGCCAAAACTACTAGAATAGTAAAATAGACTGCATTGTCTAATCTCCAAAAAAAACATGTGGATAACGCCAGCGCAAAAGGCGACAGAACATCAAGAATAAATCCTGTCAGACACAACTTACTGAGTTTTGCTTTCTGTTCAGCCATATTACCCCCATAAACATCAACGGCTTATCAAAGAAAAACTTATATATATTATAAAGCATAAAACAAAGGGCTGCCTCATTTAAGAGACAGCCCTGATTATTTTTTCGATTTCCTATAAAGGATTACTTCTTAATGAGCAATGACTCACCTGTCATCTCAGCAGGCTGAGGAAGTCCCATGATCTCCAGGAGTGTAGGAGCGATGTCGCAGAGGCGGCCGCCCTCACGGAGAGTGTAAGCAGGATCGTAGTTGTAGAGGATGAACGGAACGGGGTTCGTTGTGTGTGCAGTGTGAGGCTGCATTGTCTCGAGGTTCATCATCTGCTCAGCGTTGCCGTGGTCAGCACAGATGAAGAGGACGCCGTCCATCTTCTTAACTGCTTCAACAGCGCCGCCTACGCAAGCGTCAACTCTCTCAACTGCCTTGATGGCTGCCTCGAGAACGCCTGTGTGGCCGACCATGTCAGGGTTAGCGAAGTTGATGATTACTACATCGTACTTATCTGAGCAGATAGCTGCGTCGAGCTTCTCGGAAACTTCGGGAGCGCTCATTTCAGGCTTAAGGTCGTATGTAGCAACTGCGGGTGAAGGAACGAGTGTACGGTCCTCATCCTTGTTGGGCTCTTCGACACCGCCGTTGAAGAAGAATGTAACGTGAGCATACTTCTCTGTCTCAGCGATACGGAGCTGCTTGAGGCCGTTTGCTGCAAGGTACTCACCCAATGTGTTCTTGATCTCTTCCTTCTTGAATGCAACGAACTTGTTGGGAATGAGCTCGTCGTAATCCTTGAAGCATACATATGTGAGAGGCATGAAGCCGTTAGCTCTCTTCAAGTACTTGATGCACTTTGTATCAGAAGCGTCACCGGGCTGTGCTGCGATATCTTCGTCACTGTAGCAGAAAGCCTTTGTGATCTCTCTTGCACGGTCAGGACGGAAGTTGAAGAAGATAACAGAGTCGTTAGGCTTAACAACTGAAACGGGCTTGCCCTCAGCGTCAACGATAACCGTAGGAAGAACGAACTCGTCCGTTACGCCGCCGTCGTAAGAAGCCTGCATAGCAGCAACGGGATCTGTAGCCTTAACGCCCTCGCCCAATACGAGTGAATCGTAAGCAGTCTGGATTCTGTCCCAGTTGTTGTCTCTGTCCATTGCATAGTAACGGCCGGACATTGAAGCAACCTTACCGACACCTATCTCAGCCATCTTGTCTACAAGAGCCTGGAGGTAATCCTTACCTGATGCCGGAGGTGTGTCACGTCCGTCGAAGAAAGGATGAACATAAACTCTGTCGAAGCCTTCCTTCTTGCAGAGCTCAAGGATTGCATAAAGGTGTGTGTTGTGTGAGTGAACGCCGCCGTCAGAGAGGAGACCCCAAACGTGAAGGTCTGAATTCTTCTCTTTGCAGTTGTTGATCGCACGGAGGAGTTCCTCGTTCTTGAAGAAGACGCCGTCCTCAATGTATTTTGTGATGAGTGTAAGGTCCTGGTAGATGATTCTGCCTGAACCGATGTTCATGTGGCCTACCTCAGAGTTGCCCATCTGACCGTCTGGAAGTCCGACTGCAAGTCCGGAAGCGTAACCCTTAACGAAAGGGCACTCAGCCATAAGCTTGTCGATAACGGGAGTATTAGCCATCTCGATGGCGTTGTATTCCTTGTTTTCGGAAAGTCCGAAACCGTCAAGAACCATAAGTACTACAGGTCTGCGTTTCATATATGTTCTCCTTTAAAAATTATTCTTTGGTGACAAACCGGTTAAGTCCGCTGTCGTAGATAAATCCCGCGCCCGCAAGCGTCTTGCTGATCTGTTCCTCATCCTCGCCAAGAGACGCAGCCAGTTCCGACAAGCTCGAAAAGTTGTCCCTAAGCTGCGTGTTTATATAGCTCAAAAGCATGAACGGATCTTTGGGCAGGGTCATCTTAAAACACCTCTAATCGTTTTTGCCGCGCCAATTATAGCACATTCATCATATAAATATATTTAATATTCTTTGTTAACTCCTGGGTAACACAATCTTCAATCCTGATAAATACCGTCTTCACAGGTGCTTGCTAATCTAAAGTTATAAATTTTATGCGAAGAAGGTGACACTATGAAGAAAAAGATTGCTTTAATTCTGGCTCTTTGCCTTGCATTGACTTCATTTTCCGCATGCAGCAGCTCATCGAAAAAAGGCAGCGGAAGGAGCTCTAACGACCGTGACTCCAAGTACGATGCCGATGACGATGACGACGACGATTCCGAGCCCACCCGCGCAACCCGCGAGACTACAGAGCGAAAGGATCCGACTCCCACTCCTTCTCCCGTTCCGACCGAAGCTCCGGTCCAAATAAAGCCCACCGAAAACGCCAGCATCAACTGGACAACATACGAATCACCCGACGGCTACTTCAAGATCAATGTCCCTGAAGGCTGGACGGTTTTCTATCACGATTACGACGTAATCAGCTATGAGGTCGTCGTTTACGACAACTACGACGAGAAGTTCTTCTACTTCGGCACCTCGTTCGTAAGCTACCCCTCCGAAGAGAACTTCGAGTACTGGATGGACGTAACCGCCTCCTACGGTTTTGAGACGACCGAGTACGGCTACATCAGCCCTGAAGCAACCGCGCTCTCGCTTTTCGAGAACTCCGGCGACCGCTTCGGATACACTGATTTCGAGCTCATCGATACTCTCGGCGAAAACGGTTACGGCGACTATTTCCTCCAGGCCAACATCAAGGACATGAACAACGGCCGCCAGTACGAAGGCATCTTCACATCCTCTTTGGTCGACACCCCCATGTATTATCAGCAGATGGACTGGGATCTCGCAGCAGGCACGACATGCATCATGCTCCCCGTCGAGGACTTCACCGACTGGCTCGGAGTAATGCTCCAGATCTACGCATCGCTCGAATTCACCGACGCTTACTACACTGACCGCAACATCGTCTGGCAGCAGACTTTCCAGACATCCAACTACATCATGTACAACGCAAACCAGACAAGCGACATGATCATGGACAGCTGGGAAAGAAGCAACCACGTAAGCGACATCTCCTCACAGGAATACAGTGACGCAACCCTCGGCAGAGAGCGCGTTTACGACACCCAGACAGGCGACGTCTACTACGCAGACAACGGCTGGAGCGACACCTACTCCGGCACCCGCTATGAACCCGTCACGTCCGGCTCAGACTACTACCTGCAGCCCGTCGTCGGAACCATCTATTAAGCCCTCCTTTTCAGTTCCTAACTGAAATCAGGCCCCTGCTTTACTCTGAGAAGCGGGGGCCTTATATTTGCTATAATTGACGCAGATTGGGAAATAGGAAGGTGAATCGTATGCCGCTGGTTAAGATTGAAATGCTCAAAGGCAAGAGTTCGGAATTTAAGAAGGGCGTCCTTGATTGTGTTCATGCAGGGCTCGTCGAAGCTTTGGGCATCGAAGACTGGGACAGATTCCAGCGCATAATCGAGTACGACAAAGCGGACTTCGAATTCCCGGACTTCAAGTCGGACAACTTCATGATCATAGAACTCACGATCTTCCCCGGCAGAACCGCCGGACAGAAGCAGGGCGCGATCACCGCGATAAAGGACAAGCTCAGCAGCAACCTTAAGATCGATCCCAAAGACGTGTTTATCGTTATCAACGACCCTCCCAGAGAAAACTGGAGTATCTGAACCACATTTGAAATACGCTTTATGAAAAAAGGCCTGCCCCAAAAGGCAGACCTTCAAGTTCATATTCAAGCTTAGATCAGCCGATCTTCTTGACCGGCACAAGTTCGATGTATCCCCTCTCGCCTACAGGCTCAAGCTGGATCCTTGGATTCTGGTCATCCCAGGTGTAGCCGATGAATTCGGGGTTGTACTTTTTTTCGGCATCCCAGATCTCGCCGATCGCCGACTCGTATTTTTCTTCAGCAAAGGGCTCGCCTCTGAAAAGAAGATATGTCGAAGCGGGCAAGTCGATCACTTCAAATCCTTCGGGAACAGATCCGGAATAATCGATCTCTACTTCAACACCCTGAACATATTCGTTAGTAACGGGCTTTCTGAGGTGTTCGGGAAGCCAGAGGCAGACGGGCTCGCCGCTTATTGACTTGATGCTGGTAAGAAGTCCCCAGACATCACACCCTACTTCCTTGCAGTAACTCCAGTATTCTGTGGCTTTAACGCCTCTCTTGATGATGACTTTTCTTGCAGGCTTTTCGACGACCTGAATAAATACGTTTCTGATATCACTCATATTGCTCACTGTCCTTTCGTTTTCCATGATGAAACTGGGAGTAAAGAGCCAGATGGGGACCGGACTTGTGGAGTACTCTTTCGGATTAACGCCGAATTCACGTCTGAACGCGCGCTGGTATCCGTCGACACTTCCGAATCCCATATCCATGGCAACGTCAAGGATCTGACACTCTTCATCACGCAGTCTCAAAGCAGACTTCGACAGCTTAAGGCGCCTGATATAAACGGCCGGTGTCATGCCGAGATGCTTAATGAAGATCTTCCTTGCGTACCATGGTGAGAAAGAGGCCGCCTTCGCAAGTTCGGCAATATCGATTCCTTCGTTGATATGACCGCTTATGTAGTCCTGCATCCTACGTACGGCTGCTCTCTGTTCGTCCATCTGCTCACCTCCTTCGTGAGCTAATAGTATCCTATGCCCCTTGCGGAAATCCCGACTTTTTTTGCTCAGTATCAGTCAGCCTTGATCACGGTCTTCCGGCGAGTTCCCAGAAAGCAACTGCACTTGCGGCGGCCGCATTCAATGAATCCACCTCATGGGACATCGGGATGATCACTTTATAGTCAGCGCCCGAGATGGTCTCCTCCGTAAGTCCGTTGCCTTCATTGCCGATAAGGACTGCGAGGCGGGGCTCGTCTTTCAGGACAGGGTTATCAAGCGTGAGCGAATCGTCGACCAGTGCCAGAGCAGCGGTCTTATATCCGAGTGACCTCAGTGTGCCGCACACATCTTCCTTACCGATGAACGTCCACGGCAACTGGAACATCGTGCCCATTCCGACACGCATCGCCCTTCTCTCCAGAGGATCGCAAGTGCCTTCTGTGAGGAGCACCGCATCGATGTTGAATGCAGCAGCGCTTCTGAATACTGCGCCGACATTTGTCGGATTGACTATGTTCTCAAGAACAGCGATGCGCGACCGCGGAGCAGATGCATCAAGTATCGAAGATGCCACATGGAGTTCCGGCCTTGTCATTGAGCAGAGGATGCCGCCTGTTAAATGGTATCCGGTAATCTTCTCCATTACGTCAGAAGGTGCGCGGTAAACCGGCACATCTCCTACGCGCGTCAACAGAGAAGCTACTTCTTCCTTATCGAAAACAGCTGCGCTTACGAGAACGGATTCGGGCTTCATGCCGCCATCTAAGGCACGGCCAATGACCTTGCAGCTCTCGGCAATGAACACTCCGCCTTCAGGATCCCTGTAGTGGCGGAGCTGCGGCTCCGAGCAGGATACATAGACGTCTATCGATGTATCGTCCGCGCGGGTTATATCGATTATGTTCATGCTTCATCTCCGGCAGTCTTTTTGCCGGCTCCGCCCGTAAGCATCTCAAACGTGACACCATATTTCCTGGCGATATCAGCAGCGTAGGAAGAACCTTCCGGCGGTGCGATCTCAAGCTTGAACGAACGGTTGCCGCCGTCACTCTTAACAATGAGCGAAGCTGCCTTTGCTGAAGAATCGGAAAAACCGGCACAATCTATGCCGAGCTTGTGCATATGCGTATTGTAGATAGTCCTTACATTCTTTGTAAGAAGAGCCTTGATGGAATCACATGCAATGTAATAGCCTTCTTCAAAAGACGTGGTCGAGAATGTCTCGTTCATGAGAACTAAGCTGTCGCTTGTGGACTCAGTGAATATCTCTTTGAACCTGACACACTCTTCGCCAAGACGGCCGAGGTCCATCGTCTTGTCCTCGTCTGCCGGGAAGTGCGTGTAAATGCAGTCTGCAGGTGCGAATTCAAATGAATCAGCGGGCACATATACACCGCCCTGCGCAAGAGCAAAGAGCAGTCCGATACCCTGTGTCGCAGTGGTCTTACCGCCTCTGTTGGCACCTGTGAGGATATAGATCCTGTGTTCATCATCAAAAACGAGATCGTTCACGACGAGTTCTTTCGGATTTGCAAGATTTACTGCGAGCTTGAAGTTATAAAAGCCCTTTGCATCCATCGCAAGACTGCCGTCCTTAACGGCCTTTGCCTTAGTAAGCTTAAAGCCCTTTGCTTCGAGCTTTTTCATGAACTCCGCAAATCTTATGTAGTAAACAAATTCAGGGATGATATCGGCGATTATGCTGATCGCCATATCCGAATACTTATCAAGTGTCCTTCTCAAATTTTTTGAGAGTGTGTCGAGCATCTTGTTGAGGATGTTATCCAGATAGAATGTCGAATTCGCTATGCCGTCACCGGAAACTATAGAAGACACTGTCTGGTTGCGGATCAGGAAATTACTGCTTGAAGATGCAGCCTGGAATTTCGCCAGGTTTTCAAGCTGGGCAAGAACGCCGCCATCCTTGTTAGCATCCACCTGACGGTAATGCATGTCACCGTTCCATTCGTTGCCGTCATTTATCTTATCGCCTGAAGACAGGCTGTCTGCGATATTGCTTACGATATTGGACTTTTTAAATGGCTTGTTGTTAACGGAGATCAGGCCCATGCTGGTCGCTTCAAGCCTTGAGTTTACATTGATTCCGATGGTAACGCTCTGGATCTCGGAAGCATCTGTCGTGATCTTTTCGAGATCTTTTTTGAGTTCATGGAAATGCGCATCAGAGTAAACTTCATCAATATACGCCTTAAAACCCTTAAGTCCTTCTGACTTGATCCTCTCATCGCTCAGACAGTCCTTGAGCGCGTCAACGCATGTGATGTAATCGCGGTACTGGTTTAAGCGGTGCATAAGATACCAGAGTCCCTCGACTTCGTCTTTGGACTTTCTGATGGCACCGAAATTCTTGTTAAAGTCGATCTTGTCAAAGAGCTCCTGAAGTTTTGTACATACATCAGGAAGGTTTTTGAGGTCCTCGAAAACATCCTGCCTGTAATTCGTGACCGCAGGATCGGCAGTAAGATTGGACAGGATCTCAGATACGATCACCTGCTCCTTGGGTTCGGAAGTTACTTCTTTGGTTATTACATCAAGACCCAGGTCGTGAAAGGCCGAATCTTCTAACTTTTTAAAGTTAACTTTTGTTCCTCTCGGGAAAAGCAGACTGAATGTTCTTTCAGCGGACATAGATATATCCTCCATATTGATCGGTGCGGCCAATCAGTCTGAAAGATCCGGACATCGTCAGTCGCCCATGCTCTTATAATACTCCTCAAGACGCGGTTTTGCAGATACGTAATAACGCTCAAGCCTCTTATCGAAGTGCTTTCCGAAGCTTTCCATCATGATATTGTCTGCATCCTCAAAAGAAAACTTATCCTTATAAACACGTTTGCTGACAAGCGCATCGTAAACATCGGCGACCGCCATGATGCGCGCTTCGATCGGAATCTCCTCACCTTTAAGACCTTCAGGATAACCCGAGCCGTCCCATCTCTCATGGTGGTAATGCGCAACATTTACTGCAACTTTATGGAACGCTTCGTTGCCGGTTCCTTCCAGTATCGAATCGACAATGCGCGCGCCTTCTGCGGCGTGGGCCTTCATTTTCTCATATTCCTCATCGGTAAACTTGCCGGGCTTTCTGAGGACTGCATCATCGACCGCAATCTTGCCCAGGTCATGCATCGGAGCTGCCTGGATAACGTTCTTGCAGAACTCTTCCGTGAGGCCGTCAATGCCAAAGAGCATCAGCATATTCTTCTTGTTGCCGGTGTCCTTCTTTATCTCATCTATCAGGATCTTAACGACATCACTTGTACGTCTGATGTGACCGCCTGTCGAGTTGTCGCGGCTCTCGACCATGGTAGCCATGCCGAGGATCAGTCTGTTATGCATCTGGATGATGTCTTCTGTTTTCTCAGCAACCTCTTCAGACAACTGGTCGTTATAGTTTGCAAGAAGCTTCATGTACTTTCTTGAATCGGTATCATCCGTGATAATGAACTGATATCCAACCCTGTGCTTTCCATCGAAAAGATAGCTGATCTTTATGAGATAGATCCTGTCATCAAGCTCGTAATAGAAATGGTCACATCCCTCATCTTTTTTGAAGTGCTCAAGCCACTTGAGAAGCGTTTTCTTGATCGCGATATTTCGGCCCGCATATGAGTCGACGTTGATCTTTTGAAGTTCAGGAAAAACCTTCATTCCCACTTCGTTGGCACCCAGGAAGTTATCGTTAAAGTCGATGGAGATAAATCCCGTATCACCTTTGTTGACCAGCGTATCAACACCGAGATCCGTTACATCGTAAAGGCAGAGCCTGTGAACTATGATGAGATATATCACCTGTGCAAAGACATAAGACAAAGGCATTGCTTCGATCCCAGCAGGCAAAAACTTGCCGACAAAATAACTCAGGAACGATACTGCCGCAGGGAACATCAGAAGCACTATGGTCTTGTTCGACACATCCTTCTTTTTGATGAGGCTGTAGATCATCGCGACAAAACTGATGATGATGAAGAACGTGATTATGACGTATGTCAGAGTGTGTGCAAATCCGTATGTCTTAACGAGCCTGCCCATTCCCTTGCTGATCTCAAACCTGACCGTCTTGTAAAAGTAGGGTGAATTGCCTATGGATAATACAAACGAAAAGCTGATCATGCTGAGGATCGTAAGGCCTGCACTCATCCACCTTTTAAGGTTGATGTGGCACAAACTGAAGATACTCTGGCAGATGAATAATGCGAGAAAACACCCGCCTATATAAGTGACTTTTATGGCTGCCAGCGCCGTGTCGAGATTTCTCGAGTGCGCCAGGATCGCATATCCAAGATTGGCAATCGGAATGAAAGCAAAAATGAGTGTGATATGCACATCAAAATGCTTATGCCAGATTGCCAGATATATCAGTGTCAGTACGATCGACAAACCGAATAATATTTCGTAATACGCGGTCACTTTAAAAGCTTCCTTCTATATTATTAATTCTGATTTTAACATCATTATTGTCTGTAATGCTACTAGGCGGATTACAATCCCTTCATGAACTCACGGATCGCCTCTTCGCACTTATCGGGTTCTTCTATATACACTGAGTGGCCGCAGTCAAGCTGAACTGTTGTTACATCAGTGATCTGTTCGGCATAGTCGTTCTCAAAGCCAATCCAGCCTTCGTCAATGGTTCCGTCAGAAACGATTAAAAGAGTAGGAACGTCAGGCATTGCCTGGCTCTCGATGACCGTGCGGTCGTGAATGATGTATTTGGATTCATTCGCAAATGTCTCATTCGAGAACCTGCTGCACACAAGTGCCATTGCACTCTTTACTTCCATATCGGAATAACCTTCAGGGATCGTAGCGCCTGCAATGAGTCTTACGATTCCCGCATTCCTTGCAACTCTCGACCAGAAATACACTGAAGATTCCGAAGCTATATGCTTCTCATCCATCATGTCATATGCGGCGGGAACAGCCATGTCAAGACCTACGATAGCTTCGACTTCTTCAGGAAAATTCTGAGCCCAGTAGACTGACTCGAGGCCTGAATATGAGTGAGGGCAAAGGATGTAAGGGCCTTCGATTCCGGCCTTTTTAAGCGCTTCCCTGTTCTGTGCAACTCTCGTCTCGACGTCTCTTGATCCGTCAAAAGCGTCGCTGAATCCGTATCCGAATTTCTCGATAACTACAACTCTGTAATCCTCATCAAAACGGTCAATGAAATTCTTATAACCGATGATCGGCGCACTGTCACCCGAGCCTGCCATAAATACCAGTGTATGGTCGCCTGAACCTGATACATAAATGCTCATGTCGTGGCCATATACTTCAACCTTCTGGCCGTAGATCTGGTTCTCGAGTAAATCCTTTTCGGACGCTAAGCAGATCTTGTCGTATACGCATGTACCGATCAGGAAAACTGCTAATACGGCAACAATTCCGAGTAAAACTTTACCAACTACTTTCAATGCTTTCTTCATACCCTTACTCCTTAAAATAGTAACAGCCGGACAAATGCCCGGCTGCTTGATTTTCTTGATCTTCCCTAATTCCTTAATCCTTATTCCATTATTCTCGGAGGCAATCGCCGAGCTCCCCCGAAAATACTTCCAAAATTTATTAACGGGGACATAAGTTATACCTCCGATTTTTACTAATTGAGATTATCCGGACCAAAACTTTCCGGAAGGAGTTCACCCAATGTGAATTCCTTGTAGTCCTCAGCGCTTTTGGCAAGGCAGATCTTAAAAGACGAATCGCAAAATTCTCTCATCACCTGCCGGCAAACGCCGCACGGTGCACAATACTGTAATTCTCCATCCCTTTTGCCGCCTGCTATCGCTATGGCAACGAAGTCTTTGCGGCCTTCCGACACCGCTTTAAAAATCGCAGTCCGTTCAGCACATATGGAGGGGCCGAATGCGCTGTTCTCGATATTGCAACCGGTGTATACGGTTCCGTCACTTAAGAGCACTGCGCTGCCTACCGCAAAATCCGAATATGGAGCATAACTTTCAGATCTCATGTCGATTGCCTTTTGGCAAAGACTGGAAATCACATTCTTGTCGGTCATTCTTCGTACCTCCTTTTTGGTCTGCCTTGCCTTTATAGTAAGGTTAGTTACTATTCTAT
This sequence comes from Oscillospiraceae bacterium, assembly GCA_015069205.1. GTDB lineage: Bacteria > Bacillota > Clostridia > Saccharofermentanales > Saccharofermentanaceae > Saccharofermentans. The sequence continues at coordinate 4,361 of SVIZ01000002.1, read as the reverse complement.
TCCTTATCCCGCGCTCGAGGGTCAGTCATCGATCTCGATGTTACCTGCATCAACATTGATCTTGATAGTGCCATCTCCGGATCCCTGTGACTTGTAATGTCCTACGGTCTCTGTGCTGCCTACACTGATAATGCCTGCATCAACTTCACACTCGATTTCATATGAATCAATGTCATCCAGGCCTTCGATATCAACGCTGCCGAAATCTGTTACGATCTCAACATCCGTGAGCTTTGTATCCTTGATCTCGATGTTGCCTGCATCAGTATCGATGTTAAGCTTGCCGATCTCAGAATCCTTAATGTTGTAGTTACCTGCATCGATATCGAAATCAACTTTTTTAAGGGTGCAGTCATTTATCTCTATGTTTCCTGCATCGATCTCACCGTATACATAATCTATGGTTACGCCGTTGATCTTGATGTTGCCTGCATTTATCTTCATCTCGAAATCCTCGAGATTTACATCTTCACCGATCACGATCTCAAGTGAAGGACCGTTGAAATTATTTGTACTGAAATTAAATCCTTTTCCGCGCTGCTTAACAACGAGCTTACCATTTTCAAAAGTGACTTCCGGCTTGATGTTTACAGGGCCTGAATAATCAACACTTATGAGGCCTTCGCCTTCGCCTCTCTTGATGCATACTTCCAATGCATCTGCATCAACATTTATCGTCTTTAATTCCTCACCGGAATTTTCAGCGATCTCATCATATGTTGTGCTCATGGTCTCAGTCACATAATCACCCTTTATGAATTCACTTGCCATGAGTGATCTGACTACGCTGATTCCTCCGAATGTAAATGCAACGCAAAGTGCTACAACTGCACAGATGATGATGGGTGTTTTGTTGACCTTGCGGTCTGACTTGGGAACGAATTCCTCGCTCATCTTGCCCGCTTCATTGAGCTCAAGAAGTCTGTCATAGCCGTTCATTCTGATGTTTGCTGATGTAATGAGGAATACACCGAGAGCAATGAACAGGAAGAACAATACTGCGCCGAAATTATCATTTATGAAAGGAATACTGCCGATGATCATCGGGTTTAAGATGCTCAGGATGCAAAGGCAGATACCGAATGAACTCATAAGTGCATATGTTGACTTGTAGCTCTTTCTGATGCCTCTTACATACTCAGCTGATTCAATGCTGAGTGAGCATTCCTTTTTATATATTTCATTATATTGATTCTTTTTAATTCCTTCGTAGATGAACAGTCCTACTGCAACACCGATCGAAAGGAACATGCAGACAACACCCAGAATCTCGGGGACTCCCGGAATCGCATCTGCAATGATGTTGAATGCAACAGAAAAAATGCAAAGTCCGATCGCGAGAGGAACGAGCATTGAATGCTGGCCCATCATGCCCAGGTATTCCTTAACTCTGTCGAGTGAGAGCATCGGCTTGTTCTCATCGGGATTTTCTGCAACTGCTTCTGAGATTCCGAGAGATTCTGCGAGCTCATCGAGGTTACCGAATTCTGAGATTACGATACCGACTGCTTCGTTCTCTGTCTTGCCTTCCTTGATAAGTTCTTCGTACTTATCTTCCATCATCTCGAGGAGCTCAGTCTTGGCTCTTCTTACTTCTTCCGTATTCGGAAGATTGCGGAACATATTGTCCAGATAGTTTCTTATAGCGTTCATAAAAATGCCCCCTCATCCGCGATAAACTTTTCAATTACTTCCTTAGTGAGTTTCCATTCTTCGCACTTAGCACGGTAATGCTCCCTGCCGGCTTCAGTTAAACGATAGTAGGTTCTCTTCTTGCCGCCTGCCATGTCTTCATCAACGAATGATTCGATGAATCCGTTCTTCTCCATTCTCGTGAACGCGGAGTAGAGCGTTGTTTCCTTGATGATGTACTTATCTTCAGATAGGTTTCTGATCTGCTTTGAGATCTCATATCCGTATGACGGGCTGTTAAGAAGCAAGAACAAGATAATGATGTCGTTATATCCTCTGATAACATCACTGCTGATCTCTGCCATAATCTATCTCCTTCCCTTTTTATTACGTCAGGCGTACTACGAGTGCCGTTGCTATGACTGTCGTACTATGTCTGTCGTAGTAACTATAACACCGCCCCTAAGGACTGTCAACAACTAATTTCGAAATATCTCCGGGAATGCCGATCTTCACTTGTTCCCGAAGAACTGCGACACTATTATCCCGAATTGTTATATACATATATTTTGTGCGTTGATATATTTAACTTATATCTAGAATCTCCCGCGAAAAGAGGTACTGCCATGGACATCTATGTAGACATCAAGGCTCTTAACAACTCAGGCGACGGCTCAAAGGAAAAGCCGTTCGGAACTATCTCGGAAGCAGCAGCAATTGCAAATCCCGGCGATACAGTCCACGTAGCACCCGGTGTATACAGAGAATATGTCTCACCCAAGAACGGCGGTACCGAAGATGCGCGCATCACATACGTTAGCGACGAACCTCTCGGAGCAACTATCACGGGTGCAGAGCGCATCACCAACTGGGAACAGTACCAGGGCGACATTTGGGTTGCAAAGGTTGATAACTCAATGTTCGATCCCGAATATAATCCTTATTCAACATACGTATACGGCGACTGGTATTTTGCAAAGCGCGAAAAGCACGTCGGTTGCGTTTATATCAACGACCGCCGCCTTTATGAAGCAGCATCCGTTGAAGAAGTAATCGAAGCAAAGCCGTGGCCTCATTCCTGGGTGCCTGAAGAAGCATCTTACAAGTGGTACGCAGAAGTAAACGGCGACACAACTACCATCTACGCAAACTACTCCGGCCTCAATCCGAATGAGGAAATGACTGAGATCAACGTAAGAAGAATGTGCTTCTTCCCTGCTGAGACAGGAAGAAACTACATCACCGTAAGAGGATTCAAGATCTGCAAAGCTGCTACAAACTGGGCACCTCCGGCTGCATGGCAGGAAGGCATGATCGGGCCTCACTGGTCCAAGGGCTGGATCATTGAAGACAACGAAGTCTACTTCGCAAAGTGCTCCGGTATCGGTCTCGGAAAATATCTCGATCCCGAGAACAACCACTACTTCACATATAAGAAGCTCAAGAGCCCTACGCAGATGGAGCGTGACGCGGTATGCCGCGGCCAGTATCACGGCTGGCTCAAGGAAAACATCGGCAGCCACATCGTCCGCCGCAACAACATCCACCACTGTGAGCAGGGCGGCATCATCGGCCGTATGGGTGCAGTATTCTCCATCATCGAAGACAACCACATCCATCACATCAACAACATGATGGAACTTGGCGGTGCTGAAGTTGCAGGCATCAAGCTCCACGCAGCCATCGACGTCGTAATGAGACGCAACCACATCCACCATTCAACAATGGGTATCTGGACAGACTGGGAAGCACAGGGCACAAGGATCACGCAGAATCTCCTGCACGACAACCAGCGTCCCGCATTCGCTACACCTCTGGACGGCGCAATGGGCAGCGAGGATATTTTCGTTGAGGTCGGACATGGTCCTACTCTCATCGACAACAATATCCTGCTCTCCGATGTCTCACTCCGTATCGCCACACAGGGTGTCGCTATGGTCCACAACTTGATCTGCGGCGCATTCACATCCGTAGGCGCAGGCACAGACTGGCGTTACACACCTTATCACTTCCCGCACAGAACGGAAGTCACGGGCTTCATGACCATCCTTCACGGCGACGACAGATTCTATAACAACATCTTCTTCCAGAGACAGACAAAGGCTTCTCTCGTATCACGCTTCCCGAGCGGCAATATCGAAGAGGAAGAAAGAGTTGTCGGCACACATGTCTGGGATCACTATCCGATCTACGAAGACTGGATCAAGAGATTCGATCTCGAGAGCGAGACGCCCGACATGATGAAGATCGCATCGGCCCACTTCGACAAGCTCCCTGTCTGGATCGAAGGCAACGCTTACTTAGGCGGCGCTCTCCACTTCTGCAAGGAAGAAAACTACTTATTCGATGACAAGACTGACGTTTACGTTAACATCCGTGAAGAAGGCGATGACGTATATCTTGATACGAACCTCGCTGACGCTATGGGATCGTTCACCTCTTCGCTTGTTGAGACAGATACATTGGGCAGAGTATTCGAACCGAACCAGCGCTTCGAAGATGCCGACGGAAACGACATCATCTTCGATACCGACTACTTCGGAAACAAGCGCTCAGCCATCATCCCCGGTCCGTTCGCTTCACTCGATCTTAAGGATAAGAACGTAGTGCTGTAAGGCTGACATAATGCTGATTGCAGGAGGCTGTCACTTTTGAAGTGAACCCCCGAAGTTGGACAAACTTCGGGGGTCTTTATATGAAATACAGTTTTGAAATAAAGAAAGAAATCT
>SVIZ01000014.1 GCA_015069205.1 Oscillospiraceae bacterium | reverse complement strand
TAGTGCCCTTAAAGAGCCGATATGATATATTCATTTCGGAGATTTATAAATATCAGTCACAAGCTGGTAAATAGCCATTAACATATAGTTCACTCAAAAAAAAGACAAAAGAATCTGACAAAGTGATAGAATTGATATATGTTGGAAAAGCGGAACAGCAAGGGCAGGTTTTTAAAGGCCGTTCTGGGAATGGTTCTGTCATTGTGCGTGCTTATTACCGCTGCCCCGGTTATCGTCAATGCGGACGGTGAACCTCATGTTGTAGATCCTACGGGAAAGAACGAGGGCTACGCAGCATTCCTTTATGACAACACAACAGGTCTTCCCACATCGGAAGCTAATGCAATAGCTGAGACATCAGACGGCTTTATCTGGATCGGAAGCTACGGCGGACTTATCAGATATGACGGCAACAATTTCGAGAGATATCAATCCAACACGGGAATCGCGAGCGTTGTAAGTCTCTTTGTAGACAGCGCTGACAGACTCTGGATAGGCACAAATGATAACGGTGCAGCCGTTATGGATAATATTGGAAATGTTACGATGTACGGAAAGCCTGAAGGTCTTCCTTCCGCTTCCGTCAGATCATTTACCGAGGGTCCCGACGGAGATATCTATATTGCTACCACGCAGGGAATTTCTTATGTAAATGCTGATGGCAGCCTTAATAAGATCGATGATCCCAATGTCAACGGCGTATACGTAAAAAGCCTTGAATCAGGTGCTGACGGACTTATATATGCCCTTACGGTGGACGGCGATATTTTTACTATTAAGGACAGGGCTTTGGAAAGTTACCACAAGGCTGAAGATTTTGGCGTTGAGGATGTCCATGCATTGGCAACAGATCCCAACAATCCCGGTTATCTGTATCTTGGTACAAAGGGATCGAATGTCTGGTACGGCAGTTTTGAAGACGGCTTCCCCAGAGGCCAGAGGATACATATTACTCCGCTTGAATACATTAACTCAATCAAATGTGAGGGCGACCGCATCTGGATCTGCGCCAACAATGGTGCGTGTGTTTATAGAGGCGAAGAAGTGGAGATGCTCAAAAATGTCCCCATGACATCGAACGTTGAAGGTGTCATGGCAGATTTCCAGGGTAATCTCTGGTTCGTTTCTTCAAGACAGGGTGTCATGAAGATCGTTCCAAACCAGTTTACGGATGTTTTTGATGCCAATAATCTCGATGAAACTGTTGTTAACACCACCTGCTATTGTGATGATAAGCTTTTTATTGGTGCGGATTCAGGACTTACGGTACTTGATAAAGAAGGCGTAGTTTCCAGCATTGAGATCAAAAATGCGCAGAACGCTTCAGGCGAGCATCTCGGATATCTTGAATTGATTTCGATGATGAAGGGCATAAGGATCAGATCCATTATCAAAGACAGTAAGGATAGATTGTGGTTCTCTACCTATAGTGATTTTGGTATTGTCAGGTTCGATCACGGTAACTTGGTTACTTTCGGCGTTGATGACGGAATCCCTTCTAAAAGAGTAAGGACTGTCTCGGAATGCAGTGACGGATCGTATATCGTTGCCTGTACAGGCGGTGTGGTTGTCATCAGAGACGATAAGGTAGAAACGATATATGATGCATCTTCCGGAATCACTAATATCGAGATCCTGACTGTTGCCGAAGGCGCTAACGGGGATATCCTTGCAGGAACGGATGGTGATGGAATCTACGTTATAAGTCCTTCTGCAGGAGTAAGTCATCTTGATACATCAAACGGCCTTATGTCTGACGTTGTCCTGAGGATCAAAAAGGACGTTAAGCGTGATATTTACTGGATCGTAACAAGCAACTCGCTGGCGTATATGACGGCTGACTATAAGATAACTACGATCAAAAACTTCCCGTATTCAAACAACTTCGATCTTTACGAGAATTCGCTGGAAGAGATCTGGGTGTTAAGCAGCGATGGTATTTACGTTGATAAAGCTGAAAACCTTATTGCAAATGGCGAGATGAGTCCTGTCTTCTATGGCATCGAAAACGGCCTTCCGGTAATAGCAACATCCAATTCCTACAGTTGTGTCACTGATGAAGGCGATCTATACATTGCCGGTACTACCGGTGTTGCAAAAGTAAACATCGAAAATGGCTTTGAGACTGTCGACAACATTAAGATGACTATTCCTTATATCGAGGCAGATGGTGTTAAGGTCTATCCTGATGCAAATGGCATATTTACAGTTGCTCATGACGTAAAGAAGATTACGATCCATCCTTTTATCTGCTCATATATGCTTATGAATCCCACCGTAGCATATAACCTTGAAGGTTTTGATAAGACCGTCATGAGCGTTCAAAGAACTGACATGACGTTCATCGACTACACCAATCTCAAGGGCGGTACATATACTTTCAGCATGACCATCTCCGATGCGATGGGACACGGCAGCAACAGTTACTCGATAACCATTGTTAAGCAGATGGCGATCTATGAATATACATGGTTCATGCTCTGCGTTTCATTGCTTGGTTTTGCCTTGGTCGTCCTCGTGGTCTACCTCTATGTCAGAAAGAAGACCAAAAAACTCTTAAAGAAACAGGAAGAGAACAAGATCCTCATCAGAGAGATCGTTGAGGCATTTGCAAAGACGATCGACTTGAGAGACAAATACACGAACGGCCACTCACAAAGAGTTGCCGAATATACGGCAATGCTCACCCGTGAACTCGGTTACGATGAAGAGACGATCGAGAAATACTACAACATCGCTCTTCTCCACGATATCGGCAAGATCGGTGTCCCCGGAGAAGTATTGAACAAGCCCGGCAAGCTTGATGACGAAGAGTACAAAACGATCCAGTCACACACTGTGCTCGGCTACAATGTTTTGAAAGATATCAGCATTATGCCCGAACTCTCGGTCGGTGCGGAATCCCACCATGAGAGACCTGACGGCAAGGGCTATCCCCAAGGTCTCAAGGGAAATGAGATCCCGCGTGTTGCCCAGATAATTGGTGTCGCAGATGCTTTCGATGCGATGTATTCCAACCGTCCTTACAGAAAGAGAATGAATTTCGAGAAGGTCGTATCCATCATCAAGGATGCTTCCGGAACCCAGCTTACGGAAGACGTTGTTGAAGCATTCTTAAGGATAGTCGACAGGGGAGGATTCAGAGCTCCTGACGATGTGGGCGGAGGAACCACAGAAGATATCGTCAACATTCATAAACGCTTCGAGAATGAAGAAAAAGAAGAGCACGAAAAGCAGGAGCACGAGAAACAGGAAAAGGAAAAACAGGATCAGGAAAATTCAGGTGAAGATAATAAAGAGCAGTCGTAAGACTGCTTCTTTTCGTATAATAGAAGATGCATCGTATATCACCTTGAAGGCATAATGGGCGACTACGATGAATTTGAAGATAGCGAAGAGCTTATAAAGTTTATACAGACAGGAAAGAGATAAGGGGGATAATGTGATGGAACAGACAAGAAAGTGTCCTTCATGCGGCGGTACAATGATATTCAAACCCGGCTGGGACAGCCTTTTGTGCCAGTCCTGCGGTCATAAGGAAGTCATTCCCGAACTGGTATCGAAAATACCAGTTGAAGAACTGGATTTCCTGACAGCCCAGAATACTGCAAGTCACGACTGGGGCATGGAAGCTAAGGTTGTAATCTGCAAGCAGTGCGGAGCCCATACTATCCAGAACAAGCTCCAGCTCTCAGGCCTTTGTCCTTTCTGCGGTTCCACTACAGTTGAACAGGCTGATCCTGAAAAAGACATTATGGCTCCTAACGGAATAATTCCTTTCAAGATTACCGAAGAGCGCGCCCTGTATATATTCAAGGATTGGATCAAGGACAGAACACTTGCTCCAGATCTCCTCGCGCAGAATGCGCAGCTTAATAAATTCTACGGAATCTATGTTCCTATGTTTACGTTCGATGTGCTTACAGAGAACCGTTACACGGGCCATTATAACGAGAACAACAGAACTCTTTTCAAGAGCGGAAAATTCCAGTATCAGGTCGATGATTTCCCGGTCGTTGCAAGTAAGCAGCTTTCTTCAGATAAACTTATTTTATCTATTATAAAAGAATACTGGACAAGAGAAGCAAGGCCATATACACCCGAAGCATTGGCTGGATTCCCGTGCGAGCATTATTCCATTGGTCTTACTGATGCCTGGAACTGTCTTGGTGAAGATCTGAGATCCCATCTCCAGCAACAGGTAAACAAGCAGGGCGATTCGCGCTATATCATGGGCATTGAGATGGCAACAGATTATTTCAATCTCAAATATAAATATCTGATCGTACCTGTCTGGATCAACTCTTTCTTCTACGATAACAGACTATACACGATCGTTATCAACGGACAGACCGGAAAGATCAACGGTCAGTGGCCTAAGTCATTCGGTAAGTTTGTTGAGAAAGCCGCATTATTGTTCCTGGGCGGAGGCATAACCTGATCCTTTCTTATTAAATCAGAATATCGTCGCGTTAAACGGGAAAAAGTAATTGCATTTTGTTGCGGCGCATCACCACTCGTTGAAGCAGTCAACATAGGCAAAGATTGGACAGATATTAAATACATCGATCCGATAGTCGAGGCATGCAACATCTGATAATCTATTCTCTGGCAAGATATAGGAGAAAACCTGGATGAATAAAGCAAATCATGGAAATGATGACACTAATAACAAGAATAATCTTGACACTGTAAAGAATTGGTCTGAGAATGTCTATAGGCAAAATCTTGACAACGACAAGATTAAACAGGGATGCCGCTTGTGCATCCCTGCTTTACTTCTATCCCTATTACCGCTTTTAAATTATTTTCGATATTCCAAAATATCACCGGGCTGGCAATCTAATGCATCGCATATTGCTTCCAGTGTTGAGAAGCGGATGGCGGAGATCTTTCCGTTCTTCATTTTCGAGAGATTGACGTTCGACACGCCGACTTTCTCTGATAGTTCATTCAGCGACATCTTGCGATCCGCCATTACTCTGTCTAATCTCAGTATTATCTGTCCCATATCCTATCCTCCTTACAGTGTCTCGTCTGCCTGTGTCTGTAAGGTAATGCCATAATCAAGGATAGCATTAACTGCGATAGTTACAAGGATACCAAGAATTGCAGGTCCGGTTCCTGATGTGAGGAACAGTACAACAGATGTTGCGATAAGCACTGTCTTGATCCTCTTCTTGACGGTAACGGTGAAGGGATTTCCTTCTTTCTCGATTATCGCGAAAACCGATCTTACCAGGAACATCAGAGCAACTACAGCTACCATGATGAAGCTCATTGAAAGAATATAAGTTCCGTAAACAACGCTCATCGGATGGTCATCTATTGCTGCCTGTACGGCAGGGATATCGGAGTGGATATCAAGAGGGATAGATCCCAAATTGATATTGACTGCTGAAGCAGATCCGATCTCATCGTTAGTTGAGACAACACCTGCAAATCTTCCTGATGTCACCATGTCATCAAAGTCCTTGCCCATGACCAGCACCTTAACGCCGCCCCAAATGCCTACTGCCAGCATGAATATTGCAAGCACCAGAAAGATATTGGCAGCGATCTTGCCTGCATGACAGCTCTTCTTGATCTTGGCGATCTTTACACTTTCTTCGTTCATAAATCCTATCTCCTTACAAAAATCTATCACCTTCGAAGATGGCTTCACTATACTCTGCTAATTAATCTTTGTCAACAAGAATTTAACGATAAACATTAAAAATTATTCGGAGAACATTATGGATGTGCGTGACGGATTTCTTCGTGTGATATACAACGTGTTATTATTTATAGCAAATATAATTTTACCGGAGATCTACTCATGATCGATTACGAGACCATAGCAAGAAACAATCACCGCGGCGGAATGAACTGCTCAGCAGCAGTTTATGATGCGCTCGGACTTAATAATCCCAACATGACAGACCCGCCTTTCCCGAGATCCATTGAAGGCAAATGCGGAGCCGTGCTTGCAGCAGAACAGACCATCAGGGAGATGGGCGGCACCGAAGCAGATGTTGAAGAATTCGAAAGACGTTTCAAAGAAAAATACAAGCACTTAAAGTGCGTCCAGCTCATGGGCTTTCTCAACGGCAAATGCAACGACTTCGTCGGCGAAGCTGCAGCAATTGTTGCCGATATGGGAATAATGAAGGATGAGGAGTAAAGGGAATTAGCATATTTCCCGATAATGAATCTTCTGTTTGATATACATGAAATAGGAGAGACGTGGCAAAACTATAAAAAAATGGCGAATGAAAATGAATGCAATATCTTTTCTTAAAGATGCATGGACTTAAAAATGCTCCACAACGTGCAAAGATACTCGATGGTGAATTGTTTACTTACATAGAATTACAAGAATAACAATTTGAAGTGTTAATGTTACTTGTGTTTCGGTCGACACACATTATATCGAATAATAAAAAGGCGTCGTCTCAAAATGCCGTATTTTTCGGAGTCTTTGACCTCATATCGCAAAAAATCACAGTAACCGTCATAGTGCACTGTGACTTCTAGTGTGATTTTTTAATAGAGTCTCGAAAAAATCACAGTAACCGTCATAGCATACTGTGACTTTTACTGTGATTTTCTAAATACGATAAGACCTTACTTTTCCGGCTTATCAGCGATAGAAGTGTTGCCGGCATCGGTTGAACTTTATTTTTGATTCGTTGACGGATAATCTCCTATAACTTTTCCGCCATCGTCATCAATGATTACATAAGGATCATTATCATCTTTTTTAATGATCCAGCCGCCAGATACTTTCTCAAGTTCTTCACCGGATAATGTCTTCTTTTCGTCTGCCATAAATAATCTCCTTTCGCATTTATATATTCAAATTATAAGAAAAAGCAAATTAACATGCTGTAAATGAATTGATAACAAAATTGCTTTAAGGTGCAAGCTCGGTGCGTGCATCCTATGGTTTTGTGAGAATCTTTAGCTTCACCCCTTCCACGGCCTTTCCTTATCAAGCCATCCATTTGCTTTCCAGTACTTGTAGTCGGTGTATTCGGGATTGTCTTTGCCAAGTCCTGTCTGCATCTGGCGTACTATGAAGAACTTGGCCTTTGCAAGTATTCCTGTGCGGGCGGGTTTGGTGTAATCGATCCTTGCCATTTTGGTGCTTAAGTTTGTGAGCTTTCTTGTGATCTTGTTTCTTTTCTTTTCGGGAATTTTTTCCCACTTGATGTCGCTCATGAGCTTGAAACCGCATGTCTTGATGCAGGTGATGCCCCACCAGGAGAGCGAGTCCTTGATGTCTTTGGCTGTGCTGTTTTCACCGGCGCCTAAGCATTGGGTGATAATGACCGCTCTTTTGCTGAACATCTCTTTTGCGGGGCGGTGCGGCATCCATCGGTAGCCGAAGTGATCGAGCAGCGCTTTCATGGCGCCTGTCGTGTGCATCACGTATGCCGGTGAAGTGAAGATCAGGAGGTCTGCTTCGAGAAGGGCCTTTTCGATCTTCTGAACTTTCTCTGCATCTTTACAGAGTTTCTGATCTTTGCCGAAGCACTGGATGCAGCCGATGCAAAAGCCGGGGCCGTCTTTGGGAAGATAGAATTCCGTGATCTCTGCCTTGCCTTTGAATGGTTCAAGGAATGTTTCTTTTGCCAAGTATGTGATGCCTTTTTTCTCGGTGCCGTTGATTACTGTGATCTTCATTATTTTGTTCTCCCGTAATGTCTGTTGAATTGTATTATGTGTTCGTCTAATGTCTTGAGTGCTTCGGGCTCTCTTTCCGGATCCCTGTCGCACATCGTAAGAAGAAAGTAGATCGGTGCGTAGAAGTGGAGTGTCATTATCTTCACATTGTCAGTGTGAAGCATTCCTGCTGCTGCGACCATTCCGAGAAGCATGCTCTGGTATGAGAGCGGATCATCGACATAAAGCTTAGTGTAGATCCCTGCAAGTTCCTTGCTGTTGAACTGTTCGATAGTGAGCATCTTCCGGAAGCGTTTGTTGTAGTCGTCGTGAAGATAGAAGAGGAAGAATTCGCGTCCGAGTTTGAGAAGATTTTCTTCAGACATGTTCTGATATATTTTCGAATCCACGGCAGCATCGGTACCGCTGATCTGAAGTGCCTTGGCCTGCTCGGCAAATCTGGAATTCATCAGATCGATTATGGCGTCGAAAATCGCTCTTTTACTCTTATAGTGTTTATATAGTGACGGCGCCTTTATTCCGACCCGCTCAGCGATGTCACCGACAAAGACGTTCGCGTAACCTTTCTCGGAAAAGAGTGTAAGTGCTTCATCAAGAATTCTCTGCTTTGTGTCCATATTTACCTCTCGATCACCTCTCGAAAATATTGGCTAATTCAAATTAGCCAGATTATAGCTAATCCAAATTAGCCTGTCAACTTGTTTTGTTGTTTCTATAAACCTATTGACTTAGTGGGTTAACGGAATTAATATACGTACGATAAATTGCGAAAGACGAGGGAAAGACATGATTTATGCTGACAACGCGGCAACCACTCCAATGAGTGAAGCTGCAATCAACACAATGACAACTCTTATCAGAGAAACTTACGGAAATCCTTCAAGCCTTTACGAGTTCGGTCAAAAGGCAAAGGAAGTATTGGAGCAGGCAAGAGAAGATACTGCTGCGCTTATCGGTGCTGATGCCAAGGAAATAATATTCACATCAGGCGGAAGCGAAGCTGACAACCAGGCGATCATATCAGCTGCAAAGGCAGGCGCACTCAAGGGCAAGAAGCACATCATCTCAAGCAAGTTCGAACACCATGCTGTTCTTCACACACTGAAAAAACTGGAGAATGAAGGATTCGAAGTTACACTTCTTGACGTTCACGAGAACGGCATCATCGATCCTTCTGAGGTAGAAGCTGCTATCCGCGAAGATACCTGCCTGGTAACGATCATGTACGCAAATAACGAGATCGGTACTGTTCAGGACATTAAAGGTATAGGTGCTGTCTGCAGAGCTAAGGGCGTTATATTCCACACTGATGCAGTTCAGGCGATCGGTCACCTAAAGATCAATGTAGTTGAAGAAAATATCGACATGCTCTCAGCATCCGCACACAAGTTCCACGGACCTAAGGGCGTAGGATTCCTTTACGCAAGAAAAGGCATAAGGCTTACAAATCTTATCGAAGGCGGCGCTCAGGAGAAGGGCAAGAGAGCAGGTACGGAGAATGTTCCGGGAATCGCTGCGATGGTTACCGCACTTAAGGAAGAAGTTGCAAATATCGATAAGAACACAGCACACATCCTTCCCATCAGAAACAGGATAATCGAAGGCCTTAAGGAGATCCCACATTCAGCATTAAATGGCGATGAGGAAAGAAGACTTCCGAGCAACATTAACTTCTGCTTCGAAGGAATCGAAGGTGAATCACTGTTGCTCTTACTCGACGATAAGGGTATCGCTGCATCATCAGGTAGCGCATGCACATCAGGATCACTGGATCCTTCACACGTTCTTCTTGCGATCGGCAGAGTACACGATGTTGCACACGGTTCATTGAGACTCAGTCTCGGCGAAGATGTTACTGAGGAAGAGGCAGATTACATCATTAAGGCGGTTAAGGAAGTTGTTGAATACCTGAGAGGTTTTTCGCCGGTATGGAGAGACCTCGTAGCAGGAAAGACACAGTTCATTTTATAAGGGGGCATCAAAATGGCTTTATATAGTGAGAAAGTAATGGATCATTTCAGAAATCCGAGAAACGTAGGCGTTCTTGAAGACGCAAACGGTGTAGGCACAGTAGGTAACGCTAAGTGCGGAGACATCATGAAGATGTATCTCAAGATCGAAGACGACATCGTCAAGGACGTTAAGTTCGAGACATTCGGTTGCGGCAGCGCTATCGCATCAAGCTCAATGGCTACAGAGCTTATCAAGGGCAAGCCTGTTGAAGAAGCAAGGCAGCTTACAAACAAAGCTGTAGCAGAAGCACTTGACGGACTTCCGGATTATAAGATGCACTGCTCAGTCCTTGCGCAGGAAGCTATTGAAGCTGCACTTAAGGACTACGAATCAAGACAGGAAGAATAAAGAATATTTCTAATTAGAGAATAACCTATTGACATAGTAGGTTAATGTGGCATAATAAGTCCATGCCATAGAAAACTTAGGAGGCGTAATAATGATTAGGATCATGTGTTGTCGAATGCATTATACAAGGGCTGAATCGGCCATGGCGTTTGACTGCACGGATATGCGCCTTGTCGATGTACGATGTTGACTTCAATATAAAACATCAAACTCCACAGCCCGGGAAACTCGCTCATCCCGGGCTTTTTTATGCAAATTACGAAAAGAGGTAAATAAACATGACTTATAAAAGAAATTCTTTACTTATACACGGTGGTATCGACGGAGATGAGACAACAGGAGCAGTAAATGTTCCCGTTTACCAGACATCAACATATAAGCAGGACGGCCTTGGAAAGAACAGAGGCTGGGAATATTCCAGAACCGGCAATCCGACAAGAGCAGCACTCGAGAAGCTGATCGCAGATCTTGAGGAAGGACAGTACGGACTCGCATTTGCATCAGGTCTTGCAGCGATCAATACAGTGCTTTCTCTCTTCAAATCGGGCGACAAGCTCATCGTATCTGATAACATCTACGGCGGAACATTCCGTATTCTCGATAACGTTTTCAAGAACTTCAATATCACATATAAGATCGTTGATACATCTGATCTTGAAGCGGTCGAAAATGCTATCGACGACGATGTAAAAGCAATCTACATCGAGACGCCTGCAAATCCTCTTCTTACCATCACTGACATCGAAGCGGTATCAAAGATCGGAAAGAAACATAACAAGCTCGTTATCGTAGATAACACATTCCTCACACCTTATCTGCAGAGACCTTTGACTCTTGGTGCTGACATCGTTATTCACAGCGGTACAAAATATCTCGGCGGACACTCAGATACGATCTCCGGATTTGTAGTAGTAAATGACAAGCAGCTTGCCGACAGACTTTATTATCTCCAGAATGCGATCGGCGGCGTACTCGCTCCCTGGGACAGCTTCCTTATCATCAGAGGAATCAAGACTTTGGGTGTGCGTATGGACAGACATGTGGCAAACGCAGGCAAGATCGCTAAGTGGCTTTCTGAGAGCGGCTACGTATCCAAGGTATACTATCCCGGACTTGAATCAGATCCCGGCTATGAGATCCAGAAGAAGCAGGCTGACGGAGCAGGCGCGATGATCTCATTTGTTCTTAACGACAAGTACGATTACAAGAAATTTTTCGAGCAGCTTCAGCTTATAACGCTAGCAGAAAGTTTGGGCGGTGTTGAATCACTCGTATGCCATCCTGCAACGATGACTCACGCAGCGATCCCTGCTGACATCAGAAAAGAAGTCGGCATCGTTGATGAGCTCATCAGACTTTCAGTAGGCATTGAGGACGTTGACGATCTTATCGAAGATCTGAAACAGGCGATCGAGAATTCAGTTAAAGCTTGAGGTGAAATATGAATAACGTATATGACAATATCAGAGAAATGATCGGCAATACTCCGATAATCAAGATCAATCATATGGGCGTCAAGCCCGGTGTAAATATCTATGCAAAACTCGAATTGATGAATCCCGCAGGAAGCGTTAAAGACCGTGTAGGCGTTTACATGATCGATGATGCAAAGAAGAGAGGTCTTCTCAAAGAAGGCGGAACGATCATTGATGCTACCGCAGGAAACACAGGCATCGGAATCGCGGTTGCCGCGCTTAACCAGGGATACAGGGTAATCTTCACGGTGCCGGAGAAATTCTCTGTTGAGAAGCAGATCGTAATGAAGGCTTTGGGCGCAGAGATAGTCCACACATCAAGAGAAGGCGGAATGCTCGGCGCAGAAGAAAAAGCAGAAGAGATGCTTAAGACGATTCCGGATTCCATTTCATTAAGACAGTTCAGAAACCCCGCAAATCCCTTGGCTCACTACGAGACAACAGGTCCTGAGATCTATTCCCAGCTTGACGGCAAGATCGATTATTTCGTAGCAGGAGCAGGAAGCGGCGGAACATTCTCGGGTGTGGTTAAGTATCTTAAAGAGCAGAACCCCGGTGTCGTAGGTGTTCTTGCAGACCCTTACGGATCAACGATCGGCGGCGGTGAACATTTCGATTACAACATCGAAGGAATAGGCAACGATTTCATTGCTGACACCATGGATATCACATTGGTGGATAAGGTCATAAAGATCAACGATGACGAGGCTTTTGCGGCTTCAAGAAATCTCGCAAAGCATGAAGGGATTCTAGCAGGATCATCATCAGGCGCTGCACTTGCTGCAGCACTCAAGCTTGCGGAAGAAATCGATGAAGGAAACATAGTAACTGTTTTCCCTGACAGAGGAGACAGATATTTAAGCAAAGGATTATATGACTGATGGAAACGGTATTTGAATTAAAAAACGTATCCAAGATATATAAGAACGACGGTAAAGAGTTCACGGCGTTAAAAGACGTAAGCCTTACGATCAACGAAGGCGAGATCTTCGGCATCATTGGAATGAGCGGCGCAGGCAAATCAACACTTGTACGTACACTTAACAGACTTGAGGAAGTATCTTCAGGTTCGGTCGAGTTCTATGGAAAAGATCTTGCAACTCTTAAGCCGAAGGAACTTCGCTCTGTGCGTCACAGCATCTCAATGATCTTCCAGGGATTCAACCTCGTTAACCAGCGCACCGTTATCCAGAACGTTGAACAGTCCATGAAGATAATCGGCCTTCCTCGTGCCGTCCGTCGCGAAAAGGCAAAGCAGATGCTGGAAGTCGTAGGTCTTCTTGAGAAGTCAAATGAATATCCCGCGCGTCTTTCAGGTGGCCAGAAGCAGAGAGTTGCAATAGCAAGAGCGCTTGCCGTAGACCCGAAGGTGCTTTTGTGCGATGAGGCAACGAGCGCTTTAGACCCGAAGATCACGGGAGAGATACTGGATCTTTTGAAGAAGATCAACGAAGAAAGAAAACTTACGATAGTTATCATCACTCATGAGATGAGTGTAGTCGAAAAGATCTGCGACCGTGTCGCGATCATTGACAACGGTAATCTTGCTGAGGTTGGTGATGTAAAAGAGGTATTCTCAAATCCCCAGTCGAAGGCAGCAAAAAAACTGGTCTTCCCGAGCAATCCCTTTGATCCGTCTGACGAGAACGGACAGATCGTAAGGATCGTTTTCGACGGTACGCAGTCGAACGTCCCGTTCATTGCAAATCTCGTCGAAGAAACAGGTCTTAAAGTAAATATCTTAAGTGCAAATACAAGAAGTGTCGGCGGTATCGGCTACGGCCAGATGATCATCGAGCTTCCTGAATTGGCAGAAGACCGCCAGACGGTCATCGACTTCTTCAAAAGAGGCGGACTGTCTGTATCGGAGGTGAACAGAAATGAGTGATTATATTAGAGATGCGATCATAACGGGTGTCTGGGAGACGTTTGTGATGACGTTCTTCGCTTCGCTTTTTTCATATGCGGTCGGAATGCCTTTGGGAGTCCTGCTCTATGCGACATCAAAAGGACGCCTGCTCGAGAACAGGCCCGTCAACTTCATTATCGGAGCCATCGTAAACATCACGCGGTCATTACCGTTCCTGATCCTCCTCGTACTCCTCATCCCGTTTACGAGATTCATCGTAGGCCAGTCCATCGGTACCACGGCTGCGATCGTACCTCTAACGATAGGCGCTATCCCGATCGTTGCGAGAATGGTCGAGTCCTCACTTAATGAGGTGCAGCCCGGCATTATCGAAGCAGCTACTTCAATGGGCGCATCGCCTTTATATACGATAATCCACTTTATTATTCCTGAAGCAACACCTTCACTTCTTCAGGGCGGTGCGATCAACGTGGCAACCGTATTGGGATACTCTGCGATGGCAGGTGTTATCGGAGGCGGCGGACTTGGTGCGATTGCCCTGCAGTACGGCTACTACCGCTACCAGAAGGACGTTCTCTTTACGACCGTTGCCTTGCTAATAATCATGGTAATGCTTATTCAGGAGATCGGTATCTTCATGTCCAAGAAGAACAGGAAGACATAAAAGGAACCGTAAACATAAGACAGTAATATAATTCATTTTTGCACCTCCAAAATGCTATAATTTTTCTATCTGAACGATAGTCTGATTATTGCCGGGAGGTGCTAAATGGATAAATCAAAAGTGTATTTTACTGATTTTCGTACGGGTCTGGGCACGCCACTTACTGCCAAGCTTCAAAAGCTTATAAAGCTTGCGGGAATCCAGTCTATCGATATGGACAACAAGTTTGTTGCCATTAAAATGCATTTCGGCGAACTCGGAAATCTCGCTTATTTAAGGCCCAATTATGCCAAGGCTGTTGCCGATGTTGTTAAAGAATTGGGGGGGATGCCTTTCCTTACCGACTGCAACACGCTTTATCCCGGAAGCCGTAAGCATGCGCTCGAGCACATGGACTGCGCAAACATCAACGGTTTTAACACGGTTACTACCGGATGCCAGATAATCATCGCTGACGGACTTAGAGGAACTGACGACATAATCGTTCCCGTTCCCAACGGTGAGTACTGCAAGGAAGCTTACATCGGCCGTGCCGTAATGGATGCCGATATCTTTATCTCTCTTACGCATTTCAAAGGACATGAGCAGGCAGGCTTCGGCGGCTGTATAAAGAATATCGGCATGGGTTGCGGAAGCCGTGCGGGTAAGATGCAGCAGCACCAGAGCGGTCATCCGCATGTCATTACGGAGCGCTGCAGAGGATGCAGGAGATGCTCTAAAGAATGCGGTTCCGATGCGTTCATCTACGAGAATGGCAAAGCGAGGATAGATCCCGCTAAGTGCAAAGGCTGCGGCCGCTGCATCGGAGCCTGCGCTTTCGATGCAATCGAAAACGACAACTGGGATGCAGCATCGATGCTCGGAAGAAAGATGGCAGAATATACTGCTGCGGTTATCAGCAGCAGACCCAGTTTCCATATCAGCCTCATAACTGACGTATCGCCGAACTGTGACTGTCATGGCGAGAACGATGCGCCCATCCTTCCTGACATCGGAATGCTCGCATCTTTTGATCCTGTCGCTCTTGACCAGGCATGCGTTGATCTTTGCCAGAAGGCTGAGCCTGTAAGCAACAGCCAGCTCGGTGACAATATGAGAAGCGCACACTTCCACGACCACGGAGATGTATGGCATAACAGCAATCCTAATGTCTCATGGGCAGAAACACTTGAGCATGGAGAGAAGATCGGAATAGGAACTCGTGATTACGAGCTCGTGATCATGAAGTAATGAGAAAACCGTCAATATTCAAAATCCTGATATTTATCGTTGCAACGGCTATGTTACTGGCTTCGTGCACGTCAAAGCCTGTTAATTCCAAGCCGAACAGGACAGCAGTCGAGAACGAGAGGCAGCCGATCAAAGAAAGACTGATCAAGATCGAAGATGAATATCCGCGATTTGAATATTCAATATCCATGCCAATAGTCGAGAAGGCTGAAGGCCGTTCCAGGGATGTGGTTTTTTACCGCGATGGCGGAGCGATCTACGGCAGGCTTACCGTGCCCAAAGGTCAGGGTCCGTTTAAGACGATAATAATCGTGAACGGCCTTTATGCTCCGCTCGGAAGATATTCTGATAAAGCCGAACATTATGCCGAGCACGGATATGCGGTAATCGAATTTCTCTGTCAGAACGGTACTCCTCCGGAAAGCGGTGATGATCCCGAGTGGCTCGGCAATTTTATTGTCGATCAGATCCTGGATCTTTATGCGGTAATCGATTCATGCTCGTATTTCTCGGAAGTTGATACTTCCAACATATTCCTTTATGGACACAGCATGGGTGGCATGGTCGCATCTTATGCCGGAACGTTCAGACAGGATGATATCAAAGGTATGATACTTGTCGATCCGAGTTTTTATGCTCCCGACATCATGTGGTTCGAGAATGACATAGAACTGATCACTACTGATATCTATCCTCTCTTTAAGACCTGCAAGATCCCAGTGGCCATTTTTACGGGAACTGAAGGAAGCTTTGGAGAAGATCCCGAATTCTTCAAGCCCGCATTGGCGGCTTTCCCGAATGTGGAGTTCATCGTTATCGAAGGAGCCACGCATACGATGGACGGAGTGGAAGGCGAACATCTTGTCGATCTCTCTGTTGAATTGATCGCTTCCTGGGGATAAACTCTTTCAAAACCCCGGAGGAGACTTCTGAAGATCATTCTGATTACAGGCGCATCACATACAGGATATGATCGTTGAAGGATGCTATGTGCCGGCCACCTGGTAAAAAGACTTTGACGAACAGTACCTTTTTTCGATAAGATTAATATGTCTGGCATTTACAGAAGAATACATTGAGAAGAATTTTGACAACATAATATCCAACGCATCCGTTATTGAGAAAAGACTGTGTGACGATTTAACAAAAGACGTTCTTAAAAGGGACAACAGGCAATTTCTTGAAGCTTTCGGTCAGCAGGTGACTCTGATCGAAGACAGTTACGAACAGACAGTAGATTCGCTTTTGCAAGATTGACGGGGAAAAGAATATGGAAAGAATAGACGAAGTATATGAGTTCTATAATGGCGGTGCGGAGATAGGACGTCTTGAACGCGGACTTGGCGTTGTTGAATTCTGGAGAAGCAAAGAGATCATCAGCAGATACCTTAACGGTAAGCTGAAGATCTACGATGTCGGCGGTGGCATCGGAATGTATGCTGACTGGCTCGCATCTAAGGGCCATAAAGTAACCTTGATCGAACTCGCTCCCACGGCTGTTGAATATGCAAAGCAACACATGACGACACCTTATGAAGCTGAGGTCGGTGATGCGCGCAAACTCGATAAACCCAATAACAGCGCAGACATGGTTCTTCTCATGGGTCCTTTGTATCACCTGATGAGTAAAGAAGACAGGCTGCTTGCATTGTCGGAGGCCCACCGTGTTCTTAAACCGGGCGGCATTCTTATCGCGGCAGGCATCTCGAAGTTTAGCAGCGCAACTTGGGCACTGACGGTTTACGGTACTGCAAATGAGTTCCTCGATGATGACATCTACATGGACATGATAATCCGTGAGATGAAAAAAGGTGAGCACATAAGACCGAGGGAATATCCGTTCTTTATCTCGAATGCATATTTCCATACGATCGACAGATTGAGAAATGAAGTTTCCGAAGCTAAGTTTAAGATCATCGAGAGTGCGGCTGTTGAAGGATGCGCATGGATCACTCCTGATATCGTCGATAAGTGGAGTGACGATAGAAAGCGCGAACGGCTCCTGCGCATAATCAGGACAACTGAACATGAAGAAACTCTGATGGGTATAAGCCCTCACTTCTTAGTCACTGCATTAAAATAACTTAAGGTGTTTTGTATAATTAGGTAAGCATATTCTTCAAAAGAGGTTTTATCCATGAAGATCACTACCGGAGATACAATGCACGTTTACGGCGCTATCGGCGCCGGGGTTGATTATGCCGTCCGTTTTAAGGTCAGACTTAAAGATAAGATCGATCCTGATGCATTGAAATCTTCAGTCGCTTCAGCGTCTTTAAGATTCCCGTATTTCATGGGACGTCTGGTCTCTACGGTCGAGTCTTTTGAATATGCAGATAACGATCTTCCTATAGTGGTCATAAACAGCGATGTAAGAGTCATTCTTAATTCTGCCATGACCAATTATCACGTGTGGGCGGTATCTTTTCTGGATGACTGCATTTATCTCGACTTCTTCCACGGAATAACTGACGGCACGGGCATGTACAGAGTGCTCGCAACGATCCTTTATCATTACTGCAAAAACGTTTATGGAATAGATGCGATTCCTGAACTGGAAGCATCTGATATTGAAGCAGAGATGGCAGATCCGCAGGATACCATCGAAGAAGTCCCCGCACCGGAAGCGTCTTACACTCCCGCATTTACTTTGGAGACAGACGGCGGACTTACGAAGTCGTCACCTGTCATTTGGGACGTTAAGATCCCTGAAGACGCATTCATTAAATTCGTGCGCGAAAACGATTCCACTCCGGGTACGATGGTCGAACTCCTGATGGGCAAAGCTATCGATTCGCTTTATCCTGACAGGTCAAAACCCATCATCAGTTCATATGTCATAAACGCCAGACCGATGGTCGGCGCTGAAGCTACTAATCATAACTGCCTCGGCATGTCAATCTTCGATTATTCTCCGATAGTAAGCTCCATGCCTCTTTCGACTCAGGGCACGGTTTACCGCGGCAAGACGTTCGTGCAGAGCAGGGAAGAACAGGTCGCAGCAGGTCTTGCGGTCAATGCTTCAACTGTTAAAGGAATAATGAATTCGAATCCTTCCCTCAAAGCTCGTAAAGATATCTTCACGGCGATGTTTAACGGCGGTGAAGGGTTCATAAGTTATCTGGTAAGCTATCCCGGCAAATGGAAATATCCGACGATCGGACAATACATGAAAGAGTTCTGGACACACCCTCCGTGCACTTTCAGTCTTATGGTTATCTTAGGCGCTGCCGGCGGCAATATATCGCTATCGATCCAGCAGAGATTTACCGGGTCTTCCGTTGTTGATGCGTTCCTATCACTTCTTGAAGAAAACGGCATCGCGTATGAAGTTATATCTTCCGGCGCAAGTGATGTTGCCGGATTTGAAGCACCCTGATTTTTCAGATCCTTATGTTATAATCCTCTAATATCGGAAGCGAAGTTACTTCTATTTGAGGATAAAGGATTTTATTATGAACATTAATGACATGACAGTTCCCTGTTGTGATGGTTTTATCAACATCAGGGTAGGGGCGATCATTCTGAAAAACGGAAAATTCCTGATGGTAGGAAATACCGGCGTTGATTATCTTTATTCCGTAGGCGGAAGGATACATTTCGGTGAGATCGCCGAAGAAGCAGTTATCCGTGAAGTTTTCGAAGAGACCGGCATAAAGATGGAAGTAGACAGGCTCGGGTTTATCCACGAGAATTATTTCTACGGAGATACCCAAAGAAACATGGGCAAACTTGTTTACGAAGTGTCATATTTCTTCTACATGAAAGTGCCTGAAGATTTCGAACCCGTATCAAGTGACTTTAATGAAGACGGATGCAAAGAACATCTCGTTTGGGCAAGTGTTGACGACAAGATAACAATGTATCCGGAGTTTTTCAGAACCGAGTTATCAAGCCCTTCTGAAACGGTAAAACATTTCGTGACTGATGAGAGAAAAAAGGGAGAATAAGCATGGAAAGACTTGAGCTCTTAGTAAAGCAGGTTGCACCCGGTATTTATCTCATGGACGAAGGCCATCAGGCTACAGGCTATTTTGTCGTAGGTGAAGATAAGGTTTGCGTCATCGATACGATGAATGGTTTTAATGACCTAAAAAAAGCCGTAAGGGAAGTTACTGACAAGCCTATTGTTGTGGTAAATACACACGGTCATCCTGACCACATTTTTGGCAACGTATATTTTGATGAAGCACTCATTGATTCCAAAGATCTTGAACTTGCAGAGTCGTTTGTCGATGAACCTGAATTTAAAGAGGTATGCGATAAATACGGCTTTAAGATGCCACCGTTTAAGACGGTTAAAGAAGGTGACGTTATTGATATCGGCGGAAGAACATTGGAAGTTTTTGCGCTTCCCGGACACACTCCCGGAAGCATCGTTCTGCTCCTTCGGGAAGACAGGATACTGTTCACGGGCGATGCCATAAATCACCATCTCTGGATGCAGCTTGACGGATGCTCATCTCTTAATGAATACGTGAAAGCATTGGACAATATAATGTTCCTTGAAGACAGGGCTGACCTGATCCTTCACGGCCATGCGCGTGACTTCGATGACATCTCTCTTATGAGATGCATGCGAGACGGAATCAAGGAAATATGTGAAGGCAAGACATCTGAAGATAAGCCATATGAATGGTTCGGCGGTGTCGGCAAACAGCATTCATATAGTCTTTTGGAAGGTAAGACATACAGCCAGCCTGACAGCGTTGTGTGCTATGTTCCTTCGAATATATAATTTGAATTTGCGAGGTTACAAGAATGATTTTATCTGACAGAACAATACTTAAGATGCTCGAAGAAAAAACACTTACTATCGAGCCTGTTACAAAAGAACAGATACAGCCTGCAAGTGTCGACATAAGATTAGGCCGCACTTTCAGTGTCGTTGACGATACACCTTCAAGCGTTATCACTCTCGAAAATGAGATCAAATATAAGACCATCACGACTGATACTTATCTCATCATGCCGGGTCAGTTTGTTCTTGCTACCACGATGGAATATTTCGAGCTTCCCGATAACCTCACTGCGTTTGTGGAAGGCAGAAGTTCGCTCGGCAGAATGGGCCTTTTCATCCAGAATGCCGGATGGGTAGATCCCGGATTTAAGGGCGAGATCACACTTGAACTTTATAACGCAAACAGATGCGCAATCGAGCTTAAGGCGGGAAGAAGAGTAGGCCAGCTTGTTTTTGCCGAGATGGATGATCATGCTCTTAATCCTTATGACGGAAAGTATCAAGGCCAGAAGGGTGCCACGGGTTCCCGTGTCTTCAAGGATGCTGAAAACCCATTGACATAATGGGAAAATGATGTTAACTTTATCCCAATCATATTAAAGGAGAAAAAAATGAGACACGTTCATGCCACTATGATCTTAATGTGCTGTACTAAATTCACCCTCCCGCATATGACCGGAGTGATCTGAATAACGCATAAATTAAAGATCACAAATTATTAAGGTTACTGTACGGGAGTTCATCAGAACTCCCGTTTTGTTTTGATGAATATAAAGTTAAAGGAGAATAAAAACATGAGCAGTAAAGACGATCGCAAGAACAACTTAAAGAAGATAGCATACGCAGGTGTGCTTGCAGCACTGGTATTTGTAGGTACCGAACTTCACATTCCGACAGCAATCGGGCACATCAATTTAGGTGACTTCATAATACTGGTAAGTTCATATATCTTAGGACCATTCGCATTTGTCCCGGCAGCAATCGGCTCAACACTTGCTGACCTTCTCGCAGGCTATCCGCAGTACGCAGTCGCAACATTCCTGATCAAGGGTATCATGGGCCTCGTCGCAGGAATTTTGCTTAAGAGAAACAGGGAAGGCAAGACATCATTTATCAGAAAGTTCTCTGCCTCTTTAATCGCAGAGCTCATCATGATCGCCGGATACTTTGCATTCGAGTCACTCCCGTTCATGTATGGTGTTGAAGCAGCACTTGGTTCAGTCATCCCGAACGGCATCCAGGCAAGTGCAGCCATCGTTGGAGCGGTGCCGCTCATGTACGTCAAGTTTTTCGACAAGTACCAGCTCTCGAAAAGCAGTGAAGTTCACAAGCGCAACGAGAAGACCGCGGTATCGTGAATACTTGCTATTTCGAGCTTGCGTTCCCATTCTCGAAAAGCGGAAGTTCAGTCAAAAGTTCAGTCTATAGACGGATGTTTTGACTGAACTTTTCGAAAAATACCGGCAAACTTCAGTTAAAAGTTCAGTCTGTAGACGGAAGTCTAGACTGAACTTTTTCTTTTGCAAAAATCAGGAATAAGTCCGGCTATACCCGTACTTTCAGCCGTACTTTTCGAGCGGATTCGAAAAAAATCACGGTATATGTCAGGATCCACCTGTACTTTTACTTGATTTTTTTAGAGGGCGTAACGGTATTCGCAGAAGCATTTCACGAGACAACGAAAAATATTTTCAATAAACCTATTGACACGGTAGGTTTGTAGTAGTAAAGTATCGCCATCACAACGAAAGGAGGAGTGAGAAATGTATAGAACAGATAACAGAACAACGATCATGATGTGTTGTCGAATGTTCAGCTCCCGGGTGCGCAATATGGCACAGGGCGCAGGATACAATTCCTCACGCCTTGAGAACGATCGATGTTAAAGCAGTAACTTGCATTTGAAGATATGCCATGCGCCCGGGAGATAAATCTGACCCGGGCATTTTTATGCCAAAACAAAATCAATCTTAAAGCGAAAGAAAAAACACAAACTAAGGAGAACACACAAAATGAAGAACATATTTAAGAAGGCAATCGCCGCAGGACTTTTACTCGCACTTACAGGATCATTCGCATCTTGCGCTAAGACAAATGCAGCAACAGTAGCAAGCTCGGATGCAGGCACAGCAGCACAGGCTGAAGCAGTCGTTCTTACGGTAGGCGCAAACATCACACCTCACGCAGAGATCTTGGAAGTTGCAAAGCCGATCCTTGCAGAGCAGGGAATCACACTCGAGATCGTAAGACTTGAAGATTCCGTTACACCTAACACAGGCGTTATCGAAGGCTCACTTGACGCAAACTATTTTCAGCACGTTCCTTACCTCGAACAGTTCAATAAAGAAAACGGTTCAGATCTTGTTTCAGTTGGCGCAGTCCACTATGAACCCTTCGGCATCTATGCAGGCAGAGTAAAAGATCTTAAGGACCTTCAGGATGGCGCAGTGATCGCAGTTCCCAACAACGTAACAAACGAAGCAAGAGCACTTCTCCTCCTCGCGCAGGAGGGCATCATCAAGCTCAAGGACGATGCAGGAATCAATGCAACAGTAGAAGACATCGTAGAGAATCCTCTTAACATCCAGTTCAAGGAACTCGCACCTGAGCAGCTCGTTGCAGCACTCCCTGACGTAGATGTAGCAGTCATCAACGGTAACTACGCAATCGAGGGCGGTCTCCACGTAAGTGAGGCACTCGCAGTAGAGGCTAACGACGGTCTTGCAGCACAGACATACGGCAACATCATCGCAACATCACCTGCTAAGGCAAATGATCCGGCAGTTAAGGCTCTTGTTGAAGTTCTTCAGGGACCTGAAGTTGCAAAGTTCATCAAAGATACATATGACGGTGCAGTAGTACCTCTTTTCGGTTAATCAGATTTACAGGAGATAAGCACGATGATCGGATTTGAGTATTACAACCCCGCGAAAATAGTTTTCGGCGAGGACAGCGAAAAGAAATTGAAGTCTCTTTTATCGCAACATAAAGTCAGTTCACTCCTATTGGTATACAGCGGAGACTTCATTAAAACACTGGGTATTTACGACGTCATCACAGACGCAGTAAAAGAACTCGGAATCAAGTTCTCTGAGAGCGGTGAAGTAGTACCAAATCCGTCCATCGAGCTTGTCAGAAAGCTTGTCGCAAAGGGCAAGGAAGATAAAGTTGACTTCGTTCTCGCAGTCGGCGGTGGCAGCTCCATCGACACTGCAAAGGCGATAGCTCTCGGTATACCGTACGATGGCGATGTCTGGGATTTCTTCGACAAGGGTGTTACTCCCGAGCAGGTCCTTGGTATCGGAGTAATCGCAACAACGGCATCGAGCGGTTCCGAGACGTCCAACTGCGCGATCCTCTCATACGGTGAGTGGAAGAAAGGTTTTGAAGATGACCGCATCATCCCCAAGTTCGCGATCATGAACCCGAAGTACACAGTAAACCTTCCTTCATATCAGACTTTCGTCGGAATCGCAGACGTGTTGTCACACCTTCTCGAAAGATATTTCTCTGATGAGAAGAATTCCGATACGACAGACTACCTTATCGAAGGTGCCGTAAGAGCATTACTCGTAAATGCAGACAGACTTATCGAAGACCCTACGAACATCAACGCAAGAGCAGAGATACAGTGGCTCGCATCAGTAGCACACAATAATTTCCTTGATGCCGGAAGAGCGGCAGACTGGGGATCACACCGTATCGAGCACGAACTCTCTGCACAATACAACATCACACACGGAGAAGGAATGGCGATCGTCTTCACGGCTTGGACTAAGTACATTGCTGACATCAAGCCCTGGAGACTTGCACTCCTCGCAAGCAGAGTCTACGGAAAAGATCCGTACGACTATTCAGAGAAAGAACGCGCGCTTCTTTTATCAGACGAACTCGAGAAGTTCTTCAAGAAACTTGGGATCAAGACTCATCTTTCCGAACTCGGAATCGATGACAAGGATTTCGAAGTAATGGCACAGCGCGCAACAAAGGGCGGCAACGTCGGACACTATGTTCCGCTCGATTCACAGAAGATAGTAGAGATCTTAAAGATCGCACTATAAAAAACACCGAGAGAAAAAACGCAAAAAGGAGAAACACAAAATGGCCAGAATCAAATTGGTAGAACAGAATGAAGCAACAGGTGCAGAGAAGGAACGCTATGACGAGCTCGCAGGAAGAAACGCAGTTACCAACATGAAGAAGGGACTTCTTAACGATGCAGCAACATACGATGCATACATGGCTTGGTACACATCATGGAAGAGACTCGTTGAAGTAATCGGCGAAAAGGATGCGATCCTCTATGCTCACAAGATCTCTACAACAAACTCATGCCAGCTCTGCTCACTCTTCTTCATCAGTGACGTTAAGGGCTTGGGTCTCGATCCGGCTAACCTCGTTTACGATGAGAAGGAGACAGTCCTTGCCGAACTCGCTGAGCAGTATGTAAAGAACCCGACAGCAGTATCTGATGAACTTTTCGACAAGCTCAGAAAGTTCTTCAACGATCAGGAGCTCGTTGTCATCGTCGGCTTCGCAGGTCAGATGATCGCAACAAACAACTTCAACGCAGTATTCAAGATCGACGTTGATAAGCGCCTCCTCCCGTTGCTCGACGAGTTCAAGCCCGCAACATGGAGAGAGAACATCAAGTAATAAATTACGACAATTCATTATCGAAAAATCTGACGAAAACTTAAAATGTTTTTAGAAGATTCAGAGAACTAAATATTTAGGCGGAATGGCTTATTTTGAGCGATTCCGCCTTATATTTTTGTTTTCGAGCCGTTATAATATCCTTGCTTGGTTTTTCGTGGGGGTATGTATGTTTAAGCGACTGTTTTTGATTATATGTTCACTGTCTCTGTGCGTGGCTTTGTCTTCATGTGCAACAGCCGGAATGTCTGCTGATGCCAAGACAGTAATTGATGAATTTTCTTTGGAAGATGCAACGACAGAATCAGAATCTGTTTCTGAAGAAGTTGCAGAAGTAACTTCTTCTGTAACGAGCAGAGAATATGTTGCCAATTCAGATACACTGGTAGTTGTATTCTCATGTACGGGAAATACAAAAGCAGTAGCGGAACATATCGTTTCCATGACCGGAGCAGATTTCTACGAGATACTTCCTTTCGAGCCTTATTCGGAAGCAGACTGTGACTGGACTGATGCAAACAGCAGAAGTTCCATCGAACAGAACGATCCTGATTTCAGGCCGCAGATAAGCGGGGATCCGATCTCTCTTGAAGGATACAGCATTATATTTATCGGTTACCCGATCTGGTTTTCGCAGGCTCCGAGGATCATGGATACATTTGTTGAATCTTATGATTTTGGTGATGCGGTAGTCATTCCTTTCTGTACATCAGGCAGCAGCGGAATCGGTCAGAGTGCTGAGATCCTTGCTGAACATGCAGGCAGCGGCAGATGGCTTGAAGGTCAGAGATTTGCAGGCGATGCGACAGAAGACGAGATCAGGGAATGGCTTAAGGGGATTACTTTTTGATCATGAATAATCCGTGGAAAGAAATCGATCTTGCAGATTATGAGAATCACATGAAGCTGGATAACGTTATGCAGCTTCAGACGATGAATTCCATGATGAAAAAACAGTTCGGAGACTATCCGGTCTCAACCGCAATGGTGCTTGGCATAGCAGGCGGAAACGGCCTGGAACACGTAAGCCCGGATAAATACGAGACCGTCTTCGGCGTAGACATAAATGAAGATTATCTCCGTGTGGTATCAGAGCGTTATAAAGATCTTGCCGGTGTTCTTAAATGCTTATGCATCGACCTGACAAAAGATGCGGATAAACTTCCGCACGCTGAGCTTGTCATCGCAAATCTTCTTATCGAATATATCGGTTATGAGGCTTTCGAAAAAGCGGTCGCTAAGATCGGTCCCAAGTATGTCTCATGCGTGATCCAGATCAACACTGACGAGAAACAGTGGGTATCAGATTCTCCCTATCTTCATGCGTTCGACAGACTTGATGAAGTCCATCACCAGATGGAAGAAAATGCTCTGACTGATGCAATGAAAGAAATCGGTTATTCTCTTGTTTTGCATGCTTGCGAGACGCTTCCCAATGGTAAGGCTCTCGTAAGACTTGATTACCAAAAGGTTTGAACTATCCCGATAAATGTGAAACAATAGCAGGCGGTAAATCTTTAAGGAAAGAGTGTGGCCGGTGACTAAAGTTATTGTCGGAATGTCGGGCGGAGTTGACAGCGCTGTTGCAGCTTTACTATTGAAGCAGCAGGGCTATGAAGTTATTGGCGTTACGCTCCGCACCTGGGGCTCTGAAGAAGAGGGCGACAGCAGGTGCTGTGAGATCGATGAAGCAAGACGCATCTGTGAGATCCTTGATATCAGATACCATCCGCATAACTGCACATCGCTTTTCAGGCAGAAGGTAGTTACGCCTTTTGTAGATGCTTATCTTGAAGGTTTGACACCTAATCCCTGCATCGAGTGCAACAGATACGTTAAGTGGGCAAAGCTCATGGAGCTTGCCGATATTTTCGAGGCCCAATATGTAGCGACAGGCCACTACGCATTCATCGAGAAACTTCCCAACGGAAGATACTCTGTCCGCAAGGCAGCGCACATTGCAAAAGACCAGACATACATGCTCTATAAGCTTTCACAGGAACAGCTCTCACGCACGCTGATGCCTCTCGGAAAATACACCAAAGACGAAGTCAGAAAGATCGCAGAAGAAGCAGGACTGCCCTGCGCTCACAAAGAAGATTCGCAGGAGATCTGCTTTGTAACAGAGGGCAGATATTCTGATTTCATTTGTGAGAATACCGACAAGCCGATCCCCGCAGAAGGAAACTTCGTCGATGAAGACGGCAATGTCTTAGGCAGGCACAAAGGCATTTACCAATACACAGTAGGCCAGCGTAAAGGTCTCGGCATAGCGCTTGGATATCCTGCATTTGTCACTAAGATCGACACTAAAAACAACACTGTCGTACTGGGCACCGAAGCTGCTCTTATGTGCGATACATTCCTCTGCAGAGAAGTTAATTTCTTAAGCATTCCGGAGATGAATGCAGGCGATAAAGTAAGATGTCTTGCCAAGGCCCGTTACCATCAGACTGAGCGCCCCGCAACTCTCGAAATGCTTTCTGACGGACGGGTTAAAGTAACTCTCGATGAAGCGGTAAAGGGAGTCTCCCCGGGGCAGTCGGCTGTGTTCTACGATGAGAACGGATGCGTTGTCGGCGGCGGACTAATAGTGAGGGAATAAGCATGAACATGGATAAGAACTTAGTTGATTTTCTGATCACGGCCAAGAAGACGACTTATGCAGGCAAAGGCGCAGAGACTGAATCCTCACGGGTTAAGTCTCATGACCTTATCTATAAAGACGGCGAATACATGTATTACGACACTTATCTCGGAGGAGATAAGTTTGCAGGCGAGGAAGCTCTGTGGATATCAGATGTTCCAGTCTGGAGCATGAACTATGTCGGCAGAGTAACAGGTGATAACTTCAGCGGAGATTTCCTTAAGGAAGCTCTACTTCGCGTTCCTGAAGACAAGCCTTTCAGAGGACCTGATGAATATTCAAACGGCGGTTACACATATAAGTGCAGCATCGACGGCAACTATGAATGGTTTCAGGGCAAAGAGATAATCATGCTGAACGGCGAACTTATCTATGAGTGTTATTTCCACGGCGGACTGATCAAGTAATTAGTCATGAGCCTGATAAGAGAATCGATAAATGAGCGAAACACAATCAGAAAAGAAACAGGATTCTTTTGATGCGAATGACTTTTATTTTTCGAAAGTCGTTTCGATTCTTATAGCTGTATCGTACATTATTACTCTTTTGGTGAAAGGCACACCGTTTGACCTGAGTTCCACGCTGTCGAGGTTTACGATATTTTCGACTTCTGCAAATGTTGTCCCTTTTACAGGAATGCAGGTGCTGTTTATAGCATCGCTGGTGCTGGTCATATGCCTTGATGTTTTCAGCTTGGTATTTCTTGTAAAAGGGAAAGCAAAAGCAGGGGCGATATGCGAGGCCGTTTCTTGCTGGTCAGCCGTAATACTGTTCGTCTATTATGTTTGTGCGGTGTTCAGATTTTCCGTTAAGCCGACAAATAAAGGTTTTGCTTTGGTCATGTATTCCGCAGCCGGACTTTGGTTCCTTATTTGCGGAGTTGCTAATATTGTTAAGTTCCTGAAGAATAAGGTTAAGCTCAAGATAGCTTTTTACCTTCCGGCTATTATCAGCTTTGTTCTTTTCCTTGTCCTTATGGTAATGATGACCAGGGTTGTTTTGATAAAGCAGAGTTATGATGCTTACAATAAAGACGTTTTTGGATGTGATCCTTCTGCTTCTGTTCAGACCGGTAATTTTCTGAGAGGCGCAGTATCCATAGATGATGTTGTTTACTGTGTACAGAAGCTTTCTGATAATGAATACGGTATTGTGAAGATCGGTGGAGACGGAAGCAGGGAAGTGCTGGATAAAGCGGCTTTTATCGCAGATCACAATCTGGTGGTAAACGGTGATCTTATCTACTACCTTAAGTATCCCGGCTTCTGGGAAGATGTTTATATTGCTCCGTCAATGACAAAAGAAAACAGTAACTTCAAACTCTGCACGCTTAACATCAAGACAGGTGAGGTAAGAGAGCTTTATTCGGATTCTTTTGCCGGTAGTGTCGGGATTTATTTATTTGATGCCTTGCTTATTGGTATGAGAGACAACAGGATATTCATGCTTTCGAGATCAGCAATAAACCATGCGTACTATGAAATTTACTGTATCAATGTTGTCGATGGATATCCCGATCCGGCTTCGGTTTACAGATATGCATGGAATATTAGTCTTACGTCGTCATTTTATGACAGAAGCGGAGACCGCGAAACTCTCTATAACGGTCTGATCGTCGACTACAACAATTTCTATCATGTTGTATATGGTGATGTTTGTTATGAGCATGAATATACCGAACAACTTCAGATCCTCGAAAGGAAATGGCATAACGAATCATGGACCTGGGAAGACTCATACCACAACAGTGTTTTCGGAACAGTCGTGGATTATAACGTCTATAACGGTGTTTTATATTATGCCAGAATAAATTGGGATACGAGGCTTCTTGAAGTTTACAGGCGGGATGATCCGGATACGGATGTTCTGATTGGAACGATTGATGTTGATGCGATACACGGTTATATCAACCGGACCGGGATAGTCATTTCCGATTCTTATCTGGTGGTTGTCTGCGGAACTGAATACTATATCCTTCCGTCTTAAGCACGGTCTATATTACCAACTCCCCTAAATCTGATAAAATATAAAGAGCGTTTGGAATACGCGATAGATTTTTCGGAGGACCATTTAATATGGAAAACAATAACTACAATAATCAGCAGTATCAGCAAACTTATCAGCAGCCGCAGTATGTATACCAGCAGCCCAACGATCCTGCTTATCTGGCAGCGGCTAACGAGTACCTTAGGAATGCGATCATTTCCTGTTGTATCTCAGCTCTCCCCATAGGAAGCATCATTGCAATTTTCATGGCTAAAAAGTACAGAAAGCAACTTCTTGAATTTCTCGAGAAGGGCGGCCTTCATACACAGAGGATCAAGGTCAGTTCCGCACTTCTCCGCGCAGGCATGTATGCCGGAATCGGATACACGATCTTCTGGGGTATTTATTTGCTCTTCTTCGTGTTCTGGCTGGTCGCGATGGTTTTCGCTCTGGCTACGGGATTAAATTACTGATTTATTAGCAAACACAAATTAAAAGAGGGCTTCGTAATGAAGTCCTCTTTTTGTTTGAGTAATAACGCAACCGGCCAGATCAGATATATGTTCCCAAATAAGCGAACTCGGTAGGCTCCGCATCAAGTTCGCAGAGAAGTGCGATAACTTCCTCGGAATATGCGGATGCTTCGAAGTCGAGATAGAACATGAATTCGAAGTCTCTTCCTGCAATCGGTCGTGACTCGATCTTGGTGAGGTTCAATCCAAGTGATGAGAACTTTGCGAGTGTGTCTGCAAGCGCACCCGGTGTGTGGCCCAAAGCGAGCATTACGGATGTCTTTGATGCGCCGGGGAAGATCATGAGTTCTTTTGTGATGCAGATGAATCTTGTGTAGTTATTGTCTGTATTCTGAATATCGTCCTTGATGGCTTCCAAACCGTAGAGCTGCTGGCAGTCAGCTGAGGAGATGGCAGCAACGTCCTTACGGCCTGAATCGGCAACGCTCTTTGCGGCAACTGCTGTGTTCTCAACGATGTTGACCTTGATGTCCGGATGCTCTTTGAGGAATTTGCTGCACTGGCCGATGGCCTGGTTGTGCGAATATACTTCGCGGATGTCTTCGAATCTTGTGCCGTGGTTAGCAAGAAGCTTGTGGCTGATCCTTAACTTGTAATCTCTTACAATGTGGAATTTATGGCCGACCATGAGATCATAGACCTGGGTTACTGAGCCGAAAGAACTGTTTTCGATAGGGAGGATGCCGAACTTGCAAAGTCCGGATTCGACTGCCTGGAATACGCCGTCGAATGTTCTGAAGTACATGATGTTAGCGTGGCGGAAGATCTTGTCTGTGGCAATCTGTGAATAAGCACCTTCGATTCCCTGGCAGGCAACCATGGGTGACTTTGGGAATTCCTTGGGAGTTGTCTCGAGAGCCTTGTGGATCTGATCTGCAAGCTCTGTGCGTGTGCCGTACTCCATGTTGCGGTAGGAGTGGCTGAGATTAAACATCGTGGTGAAGAGCACGCGCTCGTAGTTGTCGATAAGTGAGTTGGATGTCTCAAGTCCTGCAAGATAGCTGCGCTCGTAACGTCGGCTCTTCAGCGCGATCTCGGATTTGGTCAGAGTCTCGTTTGCAGCCTTGCTGGCTTCCAAACGCTCTGCGAAAAGCTCCTTGATCTGCTCGTCGATCTCTTCAATTCTCTTTCCGGCCTGTTTCTGTGTCATGTTCTTGTCCTCCGTCAAATTAAAAGCCCCGCAGTCTTGTTCACTGCGGGGCCCTATTATTCGTAAATCAAGTTAATATTTACATGCAGTGAACTATAAGCCCCTATTTCTAAAGGCAAAAAAGAACTCACGCCATGTAAATGCAAAATTAGTCATGTGGCAATTATATACCTTTGAACGTGTTTGTAAACACTTTTGTGTAAAACTGTTCGAAAACTTTTTAGGGCGGATGTTCTCTCATAAAAAAACAGGCAAAAGTATGATGTCCGTTAACACCAAGCCCCCCCTAAACCGCTTGTAATATAAAAAGACCTTAATTTATGCTACAATTTCTTCCTATGAAGATCAGAGCGTTTACAGCAATACTTGTCTGCAAGGTCGTAAGGGGCCTTGCAAAACTGATGGGCAGGGGCTCGAGTTTGCCCGGCAAATATGCCCTCAAGATATGTCCGGATATTCTCTCCGAATTAAAGCTTCCGGAGCTTTCTATTGCTGTCACCGGATCTAACGGCAAGACATCCACAGTAGAGATGATCGCGCACATTTTAAAGAGCAACGGCCTTAAGGTTGCGTATAACAAAGAAGGTTCCAATCAGATCGAGGGAGTTACGACTTTCCTTATCGGCGATTCCACCATGGGCGGAAAGGTCAAGAGCGATGTTGTGCTGCTCGAAGCAGATGAGAGATATGCAAGACGCGTATTCGGATATTTCCATCCCAAGTATTTTGTGATCAATAATCTTTATAGAGACCAGATGACGCGAAACGGTCACCCGGAGTGGATCAGGAGCATTATCGGAGATGCGGTCTACGATGACATGACACTGATATTGAATGCCGACGATCCTCTGGTAGCAAGCTTTGGCCAAGACAGGGAAGGCACCATATATTTCGGTGCAGACAATCTTCCTTCTGACACCACGGTGCATGAGGGGATCTATAACGACGGCAAGTATTGTCCGATCTGCAAACAGCCGATGGAGTATGAGTATTACCACTATAACCACATCGGCAAGTTCAAGTGCACTTCATGCGGTTTTGAAAGACATGATACCGACCATGCTCTTACAGGTATTGGCGGATCAGAAGGTCATGCGTCCATTACCATTGACGGAACATATGAGATACCTGTTTTCTTTACGGGAATCTACCATTGCTACAATATTCTCGCGGCTTTTACGGCTTCAACAGTTGCAGGCATCGCGCCCTGGAAAGCAGCCGAATCTCTTGGAGGTTATATCTTAAAGTCAGGACGTATCTCCGATTTCACATTGGGTAATGTTGAAGGCAGACTTCTTCTCTCAAAGCACGAGAATTCAGTATCCTATGACCGTTCAATCGATGTCGTCGTAAACGACAGCCGCAAGAAGAGCGTCATGATAATAGTTGATGCGATCAGCCGTAAGTATTACACTTCAGATTCGAGCTGGCTCTGGGACATCAATTTCGAGAAGTTTAAGGATGCTGATATCGATAAGATAATCCTAGCCGGACAGTACTGTGATGACCTCGCG
Organism: Oscillospiraceae bacterium; assembly: GCA_015069205.1. GTDB lineage: Bacteria > Bacillota > Clostridia > Saccharofermentanales > Saccharofermentanaceae > Saccharofermentans. The sequence continues at coordinate 13,264 of SVIZ01000014.1, read as the reverse complement.
GTGAGGTTCGATCTTGCAGGTATCGACAGTTCAAAAGTCGAGGTTTTCGAGAGCGTGCAGGGAGCGGCAGATTACTGCAAAGAAAAGCTTGATTCGTTCCTTTACGTGATCACGTGTTTCTCTGACAAAGAGAAGATCCTCTCCATCGTTACAAGGAGGGAGATAGCATGACCGTGAAAATCCTTTATCTCTATCCGGATTTCATGAGCCTTTACGGCGATAATGGCAATGTCAGGATCCTTGAGCGCAGGCTTAATGACCAGGGCTTTGAAGTCGAGATAATAAAGCGTACGATCACTGATTCGACCATCATTTTTGATGATGCGGATTTCGTTTATATGGGTTCCGGATTTGAGTCCAACAGGAACCTTGTTGCAAAGCATCTTGCGCAGTTTAAAGACGGTCTCGTCAAGGCAATCGATGACGGCGTTCCGATGCTCTTTACGGGTAATGCTTATGACGTTCTGGGAAGCAGCATTGTGACTCCGGACCGCAATGAGGTCAGGTGTCTCGGCATCTTTGGTTTTGATGTCATAGACCAGCTCGAAAAGCGCTACACCGGCGATGTCGTTCTGGCTGATCCGGATAAGAACGATATCTATGTCGGCTTCGTTAACCGTGCGGGAGTTCTTAAAGGGGATGGCGCGCTCGCATTCGAAGTTACTAAAGTTATCGGCAGCGTTCCGCTTACAAAAGACGGTGTCAGAAAGAATAATCTCTTAGGCATCAGCCTCATCGGCCCGCTGCTTTTAAAGAATCCCAAGATCGCCGAATCTTTCGTTAAGACCATTTGTGAGCGTAAGGGTACGGAGTATAAGGAGATCAGCTATCCGCACTCCGAGAAGAGCCACGACAAGACCAAAAAAGCGCTCCTGAACGCCGAGGTCTGATTCTTCAAATAAAAGATATTTTATGGTATCCTTTCAAATTAGGAGGGATAGTATGGCTGATACACTTAAATGCCCGAATTGCGGGTCTAATCTCACACTTAATGCAGATACGGGACTACTTGATTGTCCCAATTGCGGTTCTTCTTTTGATCCGCAAAAACTTGCTGTAACAGTAGAAGAACTTGAAGCGAAGCAGGCTGAACCTACGGATCCTTCACAGGCTCCTGCTCAGGCTGATGCACAGGCTCAGGCACAGGGTGAGACGCAGCCCCAGGAAGCACCCGAGCAGACAGAGTTCGTCTGCAATGCGTGCGGCGCAAAGCTTGTAACTGACAGCCACACCGCTGCTACTTTCTGTGCTTTCTGCGGTTCGCCGGCGCTTGTCGGAAAGAGACTTACGGAGCAGTTCCAGCCGCAGTACATGATCCCTTTCAAGTATTCAAGGAAGTCTGCCGAAGAGGCTTTCATCCAGTGGGCTGGCAAGGGTAAGTGGACACCATTCGGATTTGTCTCAAAGAAGAACGTCCAGAAGATGACGGGTCTTTATGTACCGTTCTGGCTGTTTAATATCAACGCTACCATCGATGCCAAGGGAACGGCTACAAAGAGCCACTACAGAGGCAATGACGAAATCGTTGAATCTTTTAATTTCGAGAGAAAAGCACAGCTTTACTGGAATAACGTTCCGCTCGACGGCGAGACGAGGATCGACGATGCTCTCATGGAAGCCATCGAACCTTTCGATTTCAGAGCACTAATGCCTTATGACTACAGATATCTTCCCGGCTTCTATGCCGACAGATATGACCAGACTCCGCAGGATCTTTCAGGACGCGCAACCAAGCGTGGCATCGACGGCATCAACCAGGCCCTCAACAGTTCTTTGAAGGGTACTTACGATAGATTCACCATCAAGGAGAACTTAAGCAGGATCGACTCGATGGAAGCAAACTATGCATTGCTCCCCGTGTGGTTCCTTTCATACAAATACCGCAACAAGTATTACTACTTTGCCATGAACGGACAGACAGGCGAAGTTGCAGGACAGGTTCCTGTAAGCCCTGTTAAGAAGATGATGTTCTTCTTCATTGTTCTCGGCATCCTGGCCGTAATCACCAGATTTGCACTGGGTCTTATCATGAGGGGGTTCTGGGGATGAGCGAAAACATGGATATCAACGAGATGAACCAGAACCAGGGCAAGGGTCCCAAGCTCTCTGTCTTATCTGAGCTTAACGGAACTTCCATTGGTGTAGGAATCGGTCTTATCTGCATCATCATTGCGAGCATAGTCTTCTACGTCTTCATGAACCTTTCACCTAAGAAGACGGTAAAGGTTGTAGATGATGCAAACCTCTTTACGAGCGAAGAGTTCGAAGACATCGAAGCTGCTGCAAAGAAGCTCTCGAAGGAAAAGGACATCAACGTCGTTATCGTCACAACAAACGATAAGGGCAAGAAGTATTCCAATTCCGACGAAGATGAGAAGAGATTTGCAGAAGACTTCTACATGGATAATGTTAAGACGGTTCCTTTGCAGAACAATTCCGGCGTCTGCATCCTGATCGACGTAACACTTGATTACGAGGGCGGAAGATTCTTCTGGCTCTACACATACGGCACGGCTCACTTTGCAGTGGACGATGACGACTGCTACAGCCTTTTCAGAAAGTATCTTTCCGAGCTCGGAGCAGGTGAGTACGGTACGGCAGTAGAGGGAATCACAAAAGATCTTGGCCAATTCTCTTATCAGAGCTATGGCGCGATCGTATTCTTCACGATTATCATTCCTGTCGGCATGGGATTTGTTATTACAAGCATTGCGACTCCGAAGAGAAGACTCGACAAACTTCCTATGATCAGCACGTATTCGAACCCCGGCACCAATAAAGTCGAAAAGCAGGACATTTTTACTGGCAAGAAGGTTATCCATCACGAATCATCTTCCGGCGGAGGTGGTTTCTCCGGCGGCGGTGGCGGTGGTTTCTCCGGTGGCGGTGGAGGAGGATTCTCCGGCGGTGGCGGCGGACGCTTCTGATGTGTTACAATATCACGAATTTGGTAATAGTGAAGGATAATAATGCTCAGTATCGTCGTTCCCGCCTATAACGAAGGCGAACACATCTACGACAACCTGATGATCATCGACGAGGCGCTTAAGGCGTTTACGTCGGACTATGAGATCATTGCAGTAAATGACGGCAGCCGTGACAACACGGGTGCGGAAATAAAACGCGCTGCAGCAGATAATCCCACCATCAAGGATTTCGGTTATGACGACAACCGTGGCAAGGGCGGCGCTGTCACCTGGGGTGCTGTCAACAGCAAGGGTGACATTGTCGGATTTATCGACGCCGATCTTGACCTTTCACCTAAGTTTCTCGGAACCTACTATGCCACCATGACTGCTGAAAATGCAGACATCGTTCTCGGCTCAAAGATGCATAAGGATTCAAAGCTCGAATACCCGTTCGCCAGAAAAGTATTCTCTTTTTGCTATTACATAATGCTCAAGGTGTTATTCGGTCTCAAGTGCCACGACACACAGACCGGCATCAAGCTTTACAAAGGTTCTCTTATCAGGGAGATAGCCCCTTTGAGAAAGATCGACGGTTATGCGTTTGATATCGAGCTTCTGGCACTCGCTTCAAAGAAGAAGGCCAAGCTTCTTGAGATGCCTGTAGAGCTGAACTTTACGAGAGGCGAGTCTTTCGGCAGGATCAAGTTCAAGGACGTCTGGAAGATGTTCACCGATACCTGGAAGATTTGGTGGAATTTGAGAATTAAAAAAACTTATTTCAAATAAAAAACATTTGCGTTTTCAAGGCCAAAACCACTCTAAAACTTAACTGTATTTGAGCACTTAAGGGCATCTTTAAGTCTCCTTGAAATTGCCACAGTTTTTTTCACACATTGATAGCAAATTGTCACTTATTTTTTGTTCCAAAATACGTTCTTTGCGTTATACTGTTTTAAATGTGAAAAAACGGCTTTGATATTGTCAAAGCACAAGAGGTATAAATTGGCTTTACATTTTGCTAAACGCATAACTGAATACAGACTCGCTAAGGACATGTTTACACGTGGCAAGAGTATTATCTTAAGTCCCGAAGCGCAGGCAATGAAGCAATTTACCCAGCACGGAGAGACTACTGTTTTCGAACACTGCGTATCTGTTGCAAAGTTCAGTCTCCTTATAGCATATTTCCTCGAGAAGACACTTAAGATCGAAGTTGACAAGGACAGCCTCGTACGCGGCGCGCTCCTTCACGATTATTTCCTTTACGACTGGCACGTCAAGGATAAGTCCAGACGTTTCCACGGCTTCACGCATGCTTCTGTGGCAGCAGCCAATGCCAGCAGGGATTTCGAATTAAACGACATCGAGAGAGACATAATAGCAAAGCACATGTTCCCGCTCACACCTTTCCCGCCCATGCACCGCGAGGGCTTCATCGTAAGCCTTGCAGACAAGTGGTGCGCTCTGGCAGAGACTTTCAAGATCGATGTTTCTTCTTACATCATCTACCGCATCAATTTCCGTATTGCGCTTGCAAACGGCGACTATTCTATCGATTACGGCGAGACAGCCATCGAAGCCTGATCCCTTATATTTTTAAACTGAAGATATCTCGTATATAATGTTTTCATGCGTATCGGGAATCTTACAACATTGATCTACATTACCAGAGGCAGCGACTGTCTCTTTATCCGCAAGACCAGAAAAGGCGACATGAACCTTGATAAGTATCTCGGTATCGGCGGACATTTCGAGTCTGATGAATCACCTGAAGAATGCGTATTAAGAGAGCTTTATGAAGAAGCTCACATTTCATCTGAAGTTCTCGAAAAATTTTCCTACAGAGGTCTTATCACATTCATCTCATCCGAATATCCGACCGAATACATGCATGTTTTCACGGCCTCGCTTCCTGAAGATTTCGAGCTGACAGAAGGTGCATGTGACGAGGGCGAACTCTGCTGGGTTCCTCTGACGGATATAAAGGATCTGCCGATCTGGGAAGGCGATAAGATAATGTTTGATTATCTGTTTGGGGATATGAAAGATTCCGGTATGTTTACGATGAAGTTCTGCTACGAAGGCAGCAGGCTTGCCTCTCATGTGGAGAAGAGCTGGTAACGTTTTTTGTTTTAATCTGAGGATTATTGGGGAGGAATTAAAATGGAAATGTTATCGATGCAAGGAAACTATATATCTAAGGAAAAGAGAACTGACATGAGTCTTGTTGAGTGAAAGGAGACCACACTATGAAAGAATCGTCATTCATGATCGTTATTCCGTTGAATCCTCAGGATGTTGATGATCCCGAGATATTCTTGAAGAATGTCCAGGAAAGTGAACATGTCCGTGTTAAGGACCTTCACTTTGATGATGACCGCGGGATGATAATCAATTTTCTTGTTGATGATTCTGAATACGAAGCAACAGTCGGTCCCACACCGGTTGAAATACCGAACATGTTCAGACCGGAGCATACGTTTACTGAAGAGGAATTCAAACTGATAGATGAAGCTGAAATGGGCATTTATGTCAGCATTGAATTCGAGGGCGACTGCAATCAGTGTTTCTATGACCAGCTCCGAATAATAGATGCGATGTTCCCTGAGACACTTGCAGTTCTTGACTGTCCTTCCGAGAAGCTCCTGTCAGGCAAGTGGGTTGCTCTTGCTGCAAGTTCTTCAGTGCTTCCGGCACCTAGATATCTTTTCACGGTCCAGGCAATATCAGACGGCGGCGATGAAGTATGGCTTCACACGCACGGCCTTAAGCGCTGCGGCCTTTATGAACTTGAGATCTTAAATTCCAATAAAGAGTTTTTCAATGACCACTACAAGATGATTGAGTCTTTTGCTCTCCGCATGCTCGAGAGCGATGATCCCATCGAACCGGGCGACGGTGTTTTCGTAGCCCAAGCAGCAGGAAAAGCACTTACGCTTACGGCGCTTGACTGGAAGGAAGCTCTAAAGTTCTATCCGGACGTTACGCTCGGTACTGCAGAAGACCGTAATGATGAAGTGCATGACAAAGACACATGCGTTCTCATGATCTACAGAAACGATTATGAAGAGCAGAATAAAATCTATACGCCTGTCCAGGACTTCAACCAGTTCCTCGGCCAAAATCCGATGTTCATGTTCTCGACGGAAGAGACAAAGCGTATGAGCGCCCTTGCAATCGAGAGAATCCCTTATATGCTCAAGGCTTTCGAGAACAAGGATAATACGGTCATCATCAAAGTCGGTCTTATAACAGACAAGGAACACTGGGGCAGCGAGGACAAGCCTGAGAGAGAACACATCTGGTTTGAGTTAAAGGACGTAAAAGACGGTTCGATCGTCGCTGAGCTTACTCAGGATCCTTACTATGTTTCAGGTATTAAGCAGGGCGACATTGAAACTTATCCGTTCTCTGACATCACGGACTGGCTGGTCTTTACCAAAGAGTGCCGGATCTCACCTGATGATGCATATCTTTTGAGCTAACTGAAGAACACCAAACCGCACCGGCTATTGTCAGAACATGGCCGGTGTGTTATATTTCTCCTGATTAAATCTTTAGAAAGGCGCTTCTTATATGCATTGGATAACACCTAACGTCCATCTTATGTTTGGTTCCATCAAGGTGTCCTATGGGAGAAGTCTGCCTGTTTGTAGGAAATAACACCTTAAAAACCAACTTATAAAACAGTTTGCTTCTCCTTGATTTCGAATAGATTTTGAGGAGTTTTTTATGTCTAAATTAAATATCAGAAAGCAGCTTGGTCTGCTGTATATTTCAAATTTCATGTTCAACATCTCGATCGCCGGAGCGGCGTGGGTGTTGCTGTTAGTGTCAGACGGTTATTCGCTTATCCAGGTCGGTCTGGCAGAGACCGTCTTTCACGCCGTAAGTTTATGTGCTGAGATTCCTTCAGGCATGTTTGCTGACGTCATGGGGCGCAAGAAGAGTCTTATCGTAAGCTGTGTCATGTCCATGCTCTCGGCCATCGTCAGAGGCTTCGTTCCTGGCTTTGCAGCCGTGTGCGCATCTGTAGGTTTTTCTGCTCTGTCTTATAACTTCATATCAGGAAGCGACAGCGCGCTTGCTTACGATTCGCTTCTTGAAGAAGGGCAGGAGAGTAAGTACGACAAGTACATCTCAACGCAGACAGCGATCTACCGCATCTCCAACGGAATCGCCACGCTCCTTGCGGGTGTCGCGGTGATCATGGGCAACAGGAATGCTCATATACTCTCGATTGCGATATCAGCGGTCAACATGGTGTTCCTTCTTTTCCTCCGCGAGAACAAGGTCATCCAGAAGAAGAGCGGCGATTCGCTTGCAAAGAGAATAAAAGACGTCATCAGGGGCAGCTTCGGTTTCCTTAAGGGCAATAAGAAAGTTGCAGGACTCATCTTCCGTAACGCTTTGGTCGGAGGCATCGACGTATTGCTCTTATTCTTCCTTCAGGCAAAACTTCCGATGACAGGCATTCCGGACTGGTCTTTGGGACCTCTGTTGTTCATCATGTCGATGGGCGGGATTGCCGGTGCTTTTGCAGCAGGAAAAGTGAAGAAGATAACTCTCGGTAAGTTGTTTATCTTCTGTTTGTCGCTTGCTCTGACAGGCCTTGTAAGCGAGTTTACGGGCATATGGTATCTGATGACGATAGGAGGATTCTTAACTGCATTTGCTGATGACCTTATCCAGATCAGATCCGACATTGCGTTAAATCAGATGGTACCGCCTGAGCAGAGAGCTACGCTGATATCAGTCAATTCGTTCTGCTTCTCGGTCCTCATGATAGTCATGTCGCCTTTGGCAGGATGGATATTTTCGCTTTGATGAAAGGTGCGAATTCTCTCACGGTAACTGTCCAGTCCGTGAGAGAATGCAGCACTTGATTTTGAGTTTTATTGACAACAATGAATGGTTATCTGACCACGATCAGCATTACTCCGTCCTCAACACTTTCAGGCACGTGACTTGTATCTCTCCGGTCATATTCCAGGACATGAATGTGCTTGTCGATATCGGCCTGCGCAGGATGAGGTGACAGTGTTTCATATCTGAATGTATAAGGCTTCTTGAAGACAAAACGGCTGTTGTCATCCGGTTCAAAAACCAGAGGATGTACCTCAAAAGTGATCTGGTATTCACGGGAACTGTCCATTTCATAAAGACCTTCAAGGAATTCATCCAGTTTGCTTATCTGTTCCTTGGAAGCTTCTGAGGAAACATAGATCCAGATTTCATAGTTGGTGTCCATCTGATAAATGAAATCTTCATTGATATCCATTACATCGAATGAGTATTCTTCCATCAGTTCTTCGATATCACTGTTCAGCTCTTCGGTAATCGTCTCTTCTTGGTTTAGCTTGTATTCCTCCCCCTTTTTTACTACGACGGGACTGAAAATCAATACAAACGCGAAAATAGCGACTGTTAATATTATGTTGATCACAGCCCATATGCTTTTGCGGTGGAGAACTTTTGCAGCGATTGAAAAACCCAGAGCCATGAGAATGAAATATAAATACAGCCCTAATGAAAACATCGAATATGTTTCGATGGTTGTTGTAGCGGTTCTGTGATCGGCAATTATCTCAAATGTAAATGCACCCCACAGTCCAAAGTATCCGGCCATCAGTACATTTGACAATGCACAAAATATTGTTGCCAATATCCATTTGAGCATGGAATTCGTTGGTTTACCATTCCTGTCTTCAGGCTTGGCTATATAATTGTTGTAGAGTGTGGTGTACGGATTATCGGGTGTGTTGATCGTTCCCGGATCATTGACCTGTACGTTTTGACCAATTCCTTTCTTCTGATACATTCTGTTTACCCTCTTATTCGCTTTGATTTTGTCCGCGGATTACTGTAATTATCATTATACAAGTTGCTTGTTAACATATGTTATTGGGGTTGTAAATTTGTTAAAATATTCTTGATAATCAGATCGAGGATAGATAAAGATGGCTGAAAACAAAAGTATCATTGGCAGTGTAAATGTTACTAGTACGCAAATTAAATGTCCGGGTTGCGGAACTTCGATCGGCATCCAGTTTGACCCTTCCACCGCGACTTTGACATGCCCTTTCTGCGGCTTGTCATCTAAGCTCGCTGCGGCTCAAAAAGGTGCCGTTGCCGAAGAACTTGATTTCAATTCGGCGTTGCAGCGCGCCAGTGTCGACTGGGGCAAGTACAAGAAACTTATCGTGTGCTCTAACTGCGGCGGCCAGTCTGTTTACGATACGGAACAGGTTACCGGTGCATGTCCTTTCTGCGGTTCAACAAGTGTTGCACCGGCAGCAGAGATTGACCAGATCATGGCTCCCAATGCAATTATTCCGTTTGCTGTCGGCAGGGAACAGGTACAGGATCTGTTTGTTAATTATGCAAAGAAAAAGTCTCTGGTTAACAAAAAGGTATTGAACTGCAAGCTTGAAAATTTAGTTGGTATCTATGTCCCGTACTGGACCTTTGATACATTTACTGCTTCGTTTTACGATGCGTACAGAAATCTGGGTCAGGCAGGATATGTCCCTGCTAACGGAAACTGGTATCAGTATATAGATGATATTCCGGTCTTCGCATCTGCCAGACTCCGTCATCCTTTTATTTCCAAGGTTCAGACATTTGACTTTACTAAAGCCGTTCCTTATTCACCCGAATATCTTGCAGGCATTCCTGCCGAGCGATATACATTCGGCTTAAATGACAGTTGGGAGTACGTGAAAACACAGATCACCAAGATACTGAAAAAATCTGTGCATCGTTTTAACCGGGATCTGAGAGTCGATGATATCTTCACGCGTTATTATGATGTCAAATTCAGATATGTTCTGGCACCCATATACCTGGCCACATACAAATTCGGGAAACTGACTTTCCCGGTAGCGATCAACGGACAGACCGGTGAGACATATTGCGAAGTGCCCACACATATCAAAAAGCTGATAATACTCGCCATAATAGCATTTATCGTAGCATCCGTTCTCACTGTGCTCTATGTGGTTTTCTGTAGTAAATATATACCGTATTTCTGAGTGATCTGCATTGATATCAGAACGGGTAGTCCTCATTAAGATTGGCCTGATTATCAAACATATTTGAAATTGGCATAAAGCTCGATTATCATACTAATGTGTTTACTTGAACCGGAAGGTATATGGATATGAGATACAATTTGGCACAGGAAAGAATAATCATCATGGAAGAGATCCTCGACAACGGCAATGCTGTCATGGATAAGCTCGAAAAGGCTTTTGAAGCCGGTTCCGGTATCGATGAACTGATCCGGGAACTTGAGCAGATCCAACCCGACATCCAAAAACTCGAGGAGTACTATACGGGCAAATATTGGCAGAATGATCTGAGGCTTGATGAGGAAGGAAAGCTTCCGCAGGACCTCAAAAGAGGGGTCCTCGCACAGGATTCGATACACGATCTGCTCGACAGAAACAGCGACTTGCTCGCCCGGATCCAAGATTACAAAAAGGCTTAAACCACTTATAAAACGGGCATAGTAACATTGTTACACGGCCCGTTTTCCATTTTTTACTCTTATTTCAGAGGTAAGAACATGAAGATCTACGACATTACCCAGGAACTGTTCGGATGTGCTGTTTATCCCGGTGATCCGGCTCCGGAAAAAGAGGTTAAGATGAGGATAGCAGATGGTGAGGTGTGCAATCTTACAGCTTTCAGGATGTGTGCACATAACGGAACCCATGTTGATGCTCCTTACCACTTTATTGATGACGGCAAGACTATCGATCAGGTCGATATGAAGAGATTTATCGGTTACGCGTATGTCGTATCTCACGAAGGCGATATTACGGCTAAAGATGCAGAAGATATCCTCAAAAAAGCCAATAAGGCATCTACCGACGCTGACTGTGACTGCAACTTAAGAATCCTTGTAAAAGGCGATGCAACAATGACTGAGGAAGCTGCAAAGGTATTTGCAACCCACAATATCTTCTTATACGGTAATGAGTCACAGACGGTGGGTCCCCTTGATGCACCTATGGCTGTACATCTCGTTATGCTTGGCGCAGAGATCGTGCTTCTTGAAGGAATCAGACTCGGCGGTGTTGAAGAGGGTGTATACTTCTTAAACGCAGCACCGATAAATCTGGGAGGCTCTGACGGAGCGCCATGCAGAGCAGTGCTGATAAGATTCTAAATATCAGTGGATCGAGGCAACGTAATTTCCTTATTTGTAAATTAGGTTAACATTCGTTAAACATATGCGGAAATCGTATAATGCATCTTAAATGAGCGTATAATCAAATTATTATTTTATTTGAAGGTGTGCATGGTCGATTTCAAAAATATATTGGAAAGTTTTGCAGGTGTTGCAGCCGTTCTGGCTGTTGATCTGACTGTTGAACATGGTGATGACAGGTATCGTGTAATAGACGGAAACTACGCTTATAAGAGGACTGTCGTTCAGTCTTTGGATGAGTTTGAAAAGGACGTTCCTTACACACGCTACATCCCCAAAGCTGCTAATTTTGAGGCTCTGTGCGAGAGCGTGGCCAATACCGGAAAACCAGTACATTCTTATTTTGATATCGAACTTTATAACAGCTGGATGGAAGTTTTTTATCTTCCTCTTGCATCTGATGATCCAAATCGGAAATATATCCTTTTCTCCTATGAAATGAATCCCAAGGCTGATATAGACAAGCTTGCGGATATTTCTTCAGAGACAGCCACGAACGTTCTCAAGACATGTTTGAAGCTTCGTGAGACAGTTGATTTCCGTGAGTCAATGCAGTCGGTCATAAAAGATATCAGAAGACAGTGCGGCTCGGAAAGATGCAGTATCCTTCTTACTGATTATGAGAATAGGGAATATTCGCTTCTTTGTGAAGACTATAATCCTGACGATCCAAACCAGAGGCCTTTGGATTCTTTCCTCACGGAGGAATTCTATGCTGTTATCGATACATGGCCGAGACTCATCAACAAGAGCAACTGTTTCACGATCACAAATGTGAAGGATATGGAAGAAGCTCATAAGATCGCACCTGAATGGATCGATTCGTTGAGGTTTGCAGGCGTGGAAACTCTTGTTATCTATCCCTTGAGATCAGATAACAAGACCATCGGCTATATCTGGGCAGGTAATTTCCCTGTAGAGAAAACTCTCATGATAAAGGAAACCCTGGGAGTTACAGCTTTCATTCTTTCAGCTGAGATCGCTAACGAACAGAACGTCCGTAAGATGAAGATCATGAGTTATACTGACCTTCTTACAGGTGTATATAACCGTAATGCGATGAACAACAGGATCAGTGAAGATGTCAACGGCACCAGGCTTATCAAGAAGCCGTTCGGTGTGTTCTTCATCGACGTAAACGGCCTTAAGACCATCAACGATACACAGGGTCACCTTGCAGGTGATAATCTCCTTAAGGATGTAGCATTAACGCTCAAGGAACTTGAGGGTGACAACATCGAGATCTACCGTGTAGGCGGCGATGAATTCCTTATCATCACTCCTCTAACATCACCTGCGGAATTTCTCAAGCTTGAAGAAGAACTTAAGTCAAAGTGTGAACTTCCCAACAGAGCTCATTTCGCTGTCGGTTCATGCCACAGCGACGAGAATGATGATGTCCGCAAGGCGATGCAGAAGGCTGATGCCAGGATGTATGAAGTAAAGGAAGAATACTACTCCAGACATCCCGAATACGAGTGGCATAATAAGCCTGTATAACTCATCAGAATTCAGTCAGATCCCATTTCATGGGCAGATACTTTCCTTCTCCGTCAACATGGGGGAAGGAATTTGTCTTTGAATTCCAGGTCATAAATGTTCTCTCGGTCTGCGAGCCATACCATGAATCGACTGCGAGAACGTTGCCTGCACAAAGATAGATGTAGTATCCGCTGCCTCCGCCGAGTAATTTATATGCACCGAGATCAGAATGCCATACGAGTACGTCTGTGAATTTGGTAGCCGTAGAACCATCGTTGAATCCGATGAGGAGTTCATCAACTCCGTCTTCATCAAGATCTACGAGAAGATAACCGATCTTTTTGTTGGGATTATTACCCTTAAGGTCATCAGCTATGTTTAAGCTTTTATATTCTTCCTCGTTTGCCCAATTGGTCTTCAGGCCTTCGCGGTATACATCCAGGGACGCATTGTACCAGTCATTGAGTCTGCTTTTGCGGCTGCAGCCTGTCATTCCGGGAAGCGATGCAACTAACATTGTCACTACCAGAATAGCAACTAAGATCCTTTTCATATTAAATTACCCCTTATTCATAAATGTAAGTAATATTTTACATTATTTTCTGAACTTTTCCATCTTTACTGTATAATCTTACGCGGATTACACGGATTGTCA
>SVIZ01000029.1 GCA_015069205.1 Oscillospiraceae bacterium | reverse complement strand
TTTTAATAGAGTCTCGAAAAAATCACAGTAACCGTCAGGGTGTACTGTGACTTCTACTGTGATTTTTTCAAAGAAACAGGGACCATCTCATCCATTCTGAGACAGTCCCTTTAATCTGTTATTTAATTCAGTCCGTCAGGATCAGAAGTAGTGAGCAACGAAGCCTGTAAGTGCAACGCAGATTACAAGTACGAAGCCCTTCTTGTTTCCTGTGAGCTTTGTCTCTGCGCCCATACCCTCGTAGAGCATGAGGAGATAGTAAGCATAAGCTGCGATCGTGAAGAGTGAACCGAATCCTACATAAGGGATGAGTCCTACGAATGAGCCTAAGAAATCGGAAACGATGAATGCAGGTGCTGTAGCCATTGCAGCGATTGCGAGGAGTCTCGGGAAAGACCACTTCTCCTTGAGGATAAGGCCTGCGAGCATGAAGATACCTGCACAACCGAAGATACGTACTGCATAGTAGATGAACGGGAAGAAGAAATCCTTAACGATCTCAACTGCGAGGTTATCGAACCAGTATCTTCCGTACTGTGCATAGTGAATGAGGTCTACCGACATGGAAGTAATGAAGCCTACCATCCAGCAGATAACAACTGCGATGCCTGCGATGAAAAGAGCGTTGCCGATCTTGTCATACTGGGGAGCGATCTCCGCAGGACCGGTAACGGGATGAATAGCAGCATGAATGAGGTTCTTGAAATGCTGGCCGAAGGGGAGCATTGAAGAAGGCTGCTTGGGCTGTGCCTGGGGCTGGGGCTGAGCCTGAGGCTGGGGCTGAGCTGCAGGTGCTGCCTGGGGCTGAGGTGCAGCAACAGGAGCTGCCGCTACAGGTGCTGCTACGGGAGCGGGTTGGGGTGCAGGCTGGGGAACGGGCTGAGCCTGAGCTGCGGGAGCTCCGAAAGACATGCCACATCCGCCGCAAAAAGCAACGCCATCGGGATTTTCCTTACCGCAATTAGGACAAAACATATTAAGTATCCTTTCCTCGGGCATGAACACCCGATAAACATGATACTTTCATAATAACACACTGTTTTCTTAATTAAGCAACGGATTTTGTAGGTTTTATGCCTTTTTAGGGCACCGTCCGTCAGACTGCGTCAACTACTCCGAGAATGACATCAGCAGGCTGTGCGTCAGAGAATACGAGCAGGTATGTCTTGCCGCCCTTTACGAAAACAGCAGCATTGACATCAGCGGATACCTCTTCACCTGTAAGATCTTTAACGTTTGCAAAAGTTACACGGTAAAGCGTGACCTGGATTCCGGAAGGAGATGTGGCAGCAACGCCTTCTGCAGGAGTCTGGTGGAAGACCTGCTTAATGAGATCATCAGTTCCTTCAGGAGCTGAGCAGAGAAGGACCTTCTCGCCGTTTACACCGAAGAATACTTCTTCGCTGATCGAGTCAGAGAATACGCCTGAACCTGAACCCTTGATGTCGAACGGAAGCACTTTTGCAATCCTGTCGAGACGTGCATCGCCCATGACTTCGCTCTCGTCAGATTCTTCTTCATGTAATGTTGTAGAAACGGTTATATCAATGGTCTTGTTTTCCGCGTCTCTGTTGTCAGTTCCCGGATCGTGGTCAGCGGTGTAATTATATGAGCTGCCTGTGTTTATGCTCAGGATACCATCTGTGGCACCTTCAGTTGTTTCCGCGGCGCCGGCATTATCGAAGCCTGCAACTGTCTCTTCATAAACATCTTCAACTGCCTCAGTGTTGAGTGCTGCAGAATGAGTATCAACAGATTTCATTGTGTTCTCAGATGTTCTGAAATTCTGACCCAGATGGAAATAGTTCACAACAAACACTGCACCGGCAATTACGAGTACGCCTGCAGCGATCGAAGAGATAATGGCAATAGGTGTCTTCTTTGCCTTCTTCCTCTTCTGGGCAGGCTTGACCTCTGTTTTTCTTACCTGGTTCTTATTACCGGAATTATCATTCCTGATCTTATCTTTGGGAATATCCGTAACGGCGGCGCTTCCGGACTGCTCTTTGATGGCAGCGGACACGGCACCCATGATCCTGTTCTTCATCTCAGGATCAACAGTTACGTTATTCATGATTTCGTTATACTTATTCAAAATCATCCGCCTCCTTCAGCAGTTCTCTCAGTTTGTCGCGGGCACGCTTCAGATCTGAGCGCACCGTTGCTTCGCGTCGTCCGGTAATACGGGCGATCTCCGCGGTCTGGTAACCTTCCTGATAGAAAAGGTGGATTGCTTCACGCTGGTGGACGGGCAGACATCTTACGGCATTCCAGATGGCTTTGTACTCATCGCCGTTATCAAGATCTTCCTGCACTTCGCCCGCTATCTCTTCATTGAGTTCCATCGTGTCACGGACTTTGTTGTAATCAATGCGGTTTTTCGCAAGATTAGAAGCAACTCTCATAAGCCAGGCTTTACGATGCGTTTCACCCTCGAAGTTGGGCCTTACGGTGACGAACTTGATCATCGTCTCCTGCAGGATGTCTTCTGCGTCCTCCTTGTTGTGAAGGTAAGAGAGCGCAAGACGCAGGATGGCATTGCCATGAACGTCCAAAATCTCTCCCGCTTCCTTTTCTATCTGCTCGTCTGTCTTACGGGACGGACCTGTTACGGGTACGTCGTCTTCAGACTCATACGCCTGGTCTCTGGTCAGAACGGCTTTCCCGGATGAATTACCGGTACCGGACTGAGCATTGACAGCCAGCAGCATGGCGAGCTTTCTTAAAAGCGGCAGATTAGCTTCGTAAGTTAATTCCATCGGTTTCCTTAAGTGACTTTCTCACCGCTTTCAACCTATATACAGATGAAGCGGCGGATTTGTTGCACTCAAATTATACCCATGCTAACAAATCAAAGCAAATTGTCAGTTATATATATTAAAATAAATGCAGCATATCGGGAATTGTCGAAAATATCCACCCGCTGCGGGTAATAAATGACACATTCAGTTCGCATTAACGCAAGAAATTAATAGTAAATTAAAATGCGTGTAACACAAAACACACCTAAATCATAAGATAATATGGCATATGAGACAGAATAGCAGCAGATTATTTATCAAGAACGACGCGGCTTATGTAGCCGTCGTTTTTGTGAGCGTAATTCTTTTCATCTCATTCCTCGCTATCCAGATCTTTACTGAAATAACAATGACCAGGATCTTTGTGGGCATCGGCCTCATGTTCCTGGCTTTCACAATGAATATTTTCGAAGGCAAGTTCGGATTCTATATCTCGTTCGCACTGAACTTCGTCCAGTTCATGATCTACACCTACGAATATATCGTCATGAAGAGCGAATCGGCTCCGGTGCTTCTCGCCATGACAATAGTCACGATGGTCATAGACATGCTCCTGCAGTACTACATCATCAGGATCGCAGGCAGGATCCAGGGCATCGAAGCATCCAAGCGCGAAGAACGCAGCAAGGCTATCCGCAAGGAACTTGAAGACGAGATGTTCTCACGTACTTCCCTCATCGTTAACCACGATGCAATGGGCAATCACCAGAATTTAAGCGAAGCTATCGGCCGCAACCTCTCAGGTTCGATCGATTCCCTGACTACGCTCCCCGGGCGTGACATGATCACTGAGCGTGCTGATAAATTCATCAGAGAAGACATCACAAACATGCAGGGCAGTGAGACTCCTGACGAAGTATGCCGCCCCTTCTCGATAATCTATCTCGCATTAGATCACTTCGACACGATCACAAGAAACATCGGTCACAAGTCGATGGACCTCTTTATCCAGAACATGGCACACCGTCTCCGCGAAGCTGCCGATCCTACTGACATGGTCGCAAGGATCGACGATGCCGACTTCGTTATCCTCTTCAAGAGAGTTCTCTCAAAGGAAGCCGAGACAAAGTATGCCGACAAGCTTGCAAAGGAAGCTTCAAGAGCTTTTGCTGCAGGCATCGATTCAATGAATGCAAGCATCCGCTACGGCTTTGCGCACTATCCCGCTGACTCTCGTCACGCAGGTGAGATCATCGCCATCGCGGAAGAGCGCATGAGCAGAGCATCTTCATCAGGGGATGACTCCGCTGCCGCAGGTGAAGTCGCAGAACTTCCCGGTGCAGAAGTTTTCAAGAATAAGACCAAGAATGAGATCATCGCTATTTTCGAGCGCGCGATAGACGACGGGAGCATGCACATGGTATACCAGCCCTGCTTCACCGCACAGCGCAGACTTGTCGGCTTTGAGGCATTCTTAAGATTCGAGAAGGACGGCCTTACGGTATCACCCCAGGTCTTCCTCGCAGCAGCTGAGAACGCCGGTTACATGAGAAGGATCGGAAGCTATTCGCTGGAAAACTCGCTGACCGCGCTCGCTAACATCAACAAGATCAACCCCAAGCTCACGATGAACATCAACATCTCCAACTACCAGTTGAGGGAAGCTGATTTCATCCAGTCTTTCTCCAATATCGTCTCGTCCACGGAATGCAACGTTGATAACCTCATATTGGATCTTCAGGAAGAGAGCCTTATCACAAGCCTTGCAGACATCAGGATGACGATTGAGGAACTCGCCACCACAGGCGTTAAGATGGCATTAGACAACTTCGGCAGAGGTTATTCTTCATTTAATGCGATCCCTCTCCTCCCTGTCTCGATCTTAAAGCTCGACGGCAACTTCACATCCGGACTTGCTACGGATGCTACGGTCAGGATCCTTACACGCTCAGCCATCTCACTGATGCATGACATCGACATCTCAGTTACGGCTACGGGCGTCGGTCAGGAAGACCAGTTCGATATCCTGGTCGGCAGCGGCTGCGACAAGTTCCAGGGTCTGTTCATGGGTCCCGCCATCATTACTGACGATCTCGAGGCATTCATCCTCAAGAGCAAGGTATAACCCGTCTTTAAATAAGTAATATTTCTCATATGCTATAATCTCCCTATTGCTAAAGGAGTTAGAGTAGCCATGGCCGATTCAATTGTCACCGTCGAGAAAGTCTCATTAAAATACAAAAAGGCCGTCCTCACAGACGTCTCCATAAACGCCGAGAAAGGCGAAGTCATCGGACTTCTGGGCCTTAACGGATCAGGCAAATCGACTTTGCTCTCGGCCATCGCAGGCCTTCGAAAGCCTTCTTCAGGCTCCATCAAGGTCAACGGCAAAGCGGGCTTCGTTACCCAGGAAAACGCCCTCATCGACGAGCTCACCGCAATGGACAATCTCAAGATGTGGACTCCTTTGAGCAAACAGGACATCTTAAAAGAACTGACCGAGACTGAGCTCTCGATCCTCAAAGTAAACGAATTCATTGACCTCAAGGTCAAGCGTATGTCAGGCGGTATGAAAAAGCGCCTTGCAATCGCATCCGTCCTTCTTGCCAAGCCCGACATCCTTCTCATGGACGAGCCCCTGGCAGCTTTGGACATCCCTGCGAAAAACGACATCATCAACTTCATAGATTCATTCAGGAGCAAAGGCGGCACGGTGTTTATCGCGAGCCACAGCGAAGAACTTTTCAAGCACTGCTCGAAAATATATCTCTTGAAAAACGGCGTCTCATCACTCCTTCCCGCCGGCATCTCTCCCGCGGAGGCTCTAGAATGATAAAGGCATACTGCAAAAGAGTATTGCTTTTTCTTCCCTACGTAGTGTGCTATTTCTTAGCGCTCGGCCTTGCCCTGCTGGCACTCGTCATGTATGCGTCGGAATTTCTTTTCGAAGACAACACAGACAGCATTGTATCGGTCGCATGCTATGTCCCGGATGACGAAGCCTATACCAGGCTGGGAATCAATCTCGTCAAGCAGATGGACAGCGTAAAGCACACGATAGACATCAACCAGGTAAGGTCTGAGAAAAAGGTCGTGGAACTCGTTGAAGAAGGTGATGCCATTGCCGGCATCATCGTGCCTGAAGGATTCCTTGAGACAATGGGCACCCCTGACGCCGTGCAGGTCCAGATAATCTACCGTGATGCCGACACGTTCGAAGAGCATATCGTAAACGACCTTCTTTATGCCATGAGCAATCTCCTCGGCACGGCCCAGTGCTCAGTCCTAACTGCCGGCGAATACGCTAAGGAGATGGGCTTTGACGACTCGCAGGCTTACGCCGTCGAAGGCGCCGTCACCAATAACAGCTTCAGTTACGTAATGGACAGAAAGTCGATGTTCCACAAGGTTGACGTTGACGACCTGGTCGCAAAGTATGCCGTAAGAGAGCGTCTTACTGCATCTTATACGTTGTACATAATCATGATGTCGGTCTTCGTCATCTCATTCTTCTACAAGGGAAACAGCGACATCTTCAGGGCACGCGCCAAGCTCTCCGGAATCAGGACATGGAAGATCTTTCTGCTCGAATCCGGATGCGCCGCAGTCATGATCTATCTTCTCTATATCCTGGTCTTCGTCTGCCTCTGCTTCGTCTTTGAATCGATGAAGATCCTATCCCTGATCACGGTAATTCCGGTCGTCCTAATCGTTGCGCTTGCGGGTACTGCTCTCTGCTATCTCGTTAAGAGCCCCACGGCCGTCTCCTATATCACGTTCGGTGCAGGCACGAGCCTCATGTATCTGGCAGGCGGCCTGATCCCCTTGGATTACATGCCGCACTTCTTCCAGAACGCAGCGGTATTTAATCCTCTGTACTATCTTATCCAATTCTTTATGAGGTCGATGTTCTTATGAGATTATTCCTAAACAGATTATCGGTCCTCGCAAAGCGAAGCTTCATAAATCCCGCAATGTACGTCATGAGCGCGGTAATACTTCTCATGGCCCTCTTGGTCATCTTTGTACCCGAAAAGGATACTTCGGTCTATATTCCCGTTGCTGTCCTTAATAATGACAATTCAGATGAGACCGAAGAGATCGTCGACCACCTCTGCTCGATGAATTCCATCTTCCATTTTTACGAAGTCGATGATGAGGAAGAGATCTATAAAGACCTCGCATCGGGAAAAGCGAACACCGCTTATATCTTCCCTAAAAACTTCACCGAGCACCTGACAGACGGCGGCACCAAGTACGACGTACAGCAGATATCGACTCCCGCATCGAGCTTCATTTTCCTCTCAAGAGAAGAGGTCTTCGGAAGCTTCTACGAATACGGCGCCCGCCAGGTCATCAGCGACACGTTTGCAGACTTCGGCTATGAGGTCGACGCACACGATCCCAGACTTAAAGAGATCTTCGACAAGTACATCGATGACCAGTATCTGTTCGCATTGGAAAGTGTCGAAGGCACGGTCTATAACGCGATCACAAGATCCGAGAAGGTACCGATCCCGCTTTATAAGTTTGCAGGATTCTTCATCTTCACGGCTGCCCTTCTCGGCACCCTCGCGTTCCTGAACGACCAGGACAACCGCATCTATCTGAGATTTAAGCTTTTCGAGAGGATCTACTTAGGACTCATCCAGGTAGCGGTATTCACGTTCCCTGCCATGATCGTCTCCCTGTTCTGCTTCCTGATCTCACAGACGGAATTCTCGTTGCTTCACGTGATCTTGTACACCTTCATCGTCACGCTCGTCGCATTCGCAGCAGGAACGGTAATGACGCTCCTCCCTATCCGCACGGCGCGTTCCAAGATCTTCTCGGCGATCCTGCCCGTATACCTGATCCTCTCATTCCTCTTCTCAGGAATCTTAATGGATCTCACCAACTTCGGCACGGCTCTCCGCACACTGTCGAGACTGTTCCCGCCGTCAATGTTCTGATAAGGGGTTCTTATTTGGCAGTTCTTTTCGAAGTCTGGATCTGTTTACTTACTGAAAATAAGTTTTTGGATTTCAGTAAGTAAAATACTTGCTTCTTTGTTTAAAACTTTTCGAATTTTACTTACTGAAAACGCGATTTCCAATTTCAGTAAGTAAAATATATGCTTTTGTGGCATTGCTTCTCGAGATTTTACTTACTAAAATCAAGTTTTTCGATTCTAGTAAGTAAAATGCGCGCTTTTATGACGTTACTTCTCAGAATTTTACTTACCAAAATCAAGTTTTTCGATTCTAGTAAGTAAATCGCGCGCTTTTATGGCGTTACTTCTCAGAATTTTACTTACCAAAATTGAGTTTTTCGATTTTAGTAAGTAAATTGACCCCGAGCGCGATGCGATTACGTACCTAAACGCAGTTTTCTTCAAATAGGTACGTAAAGATACGCTCTTCAGCGGTAAGGTTTTCGAGATTTTACGTACCCAAAAAGCATTTTGCTCTCTCAGGTACGTAAAGTAATCACTAATCAGGGACTATCAAAGAGATATTTACGTACCTGTTTTGCGTTTTTCTCTTTCAGGTACGTAAAGCAGTTGCTTACCATGCGTTTTCGAAAAGTATTTTACGTACCTAAATCCGGTTTTTCCTTTTCAGGTACGTAATTTACATCCATCGAAAAATAGAAGGGTTGCCCCAAACGGGACAACCCTTAAAAAATCTCAAATTACGTCAGTGATCAGATATCCCAATCATCATAATCATAAGAACCTGCACCGCTTAAGAGTCCGCCGTAATTATCTACTGCATCCTCGATGAGCTGCTGGACAACGTTCTTGTTTGCAGGAACTGATACCGGATTGGTTGCAGCACCGAAAGCCTTAGAGAAAGCATTGAGGTTGGAAGCCTTTGTATTGAAACCTACACCTGCGATGATGAAGATGTTGTTTCCGTTGATCTCAAGAGAAACAGCCAGGTCACCCTTGAGCTGTGAAACGATCTCTTCGAAGTCATCAGCATCATAGATAGTGTCCATCATATCCATGATGTCTTCATTCTCGAGGAGGATCTTGCTAACAGCAGCTACGTCAACGTGGAATCTGAGGTAGCCATCCTTCTTGCCTGCATAGTATTCCTTGTTTGAGAGATCTTTAACATCGATATCATACTGATCGAGCATATCATCAATGAAATCCATAGCATCACCAACATAGTCGTCAGCGAGCGAGATCTGAAGAGCAAAAGCACCGTCAACTACCTGATCAGGAAGATCTTCGGGATCAGAAAGCTCAGAGAGGTCTTCTGCACCTGAGCACTTAGCTGCAAATGCAAGAGATGTTACGTCATCAGCATCGATAACTTCACCGATTCCGAGATCATTCAGGAAAGACTCGATCTCTTCCGGATTGTCCTCAACATAATCCTCGTCTGCAACTGCATAGAGTCCGTCTTCGAGGTCATCGTAATCAGGAGAAGCGGAATCTTCAAGATCAAATTCCTCGAGCTTAAGCTTCTCACAAGCCTTAGCAAACTTTTCTGTTGTAATAGTTGTTGTCTTGCTGCATCCTGCAAAAAGTCCGGCAACCATAGCTGCTGTAAGGACGCATGCTAAAACCTTAATCTTTTTCATAATAGTGAACCCTCCTTATGGAATAAATGAATTGTATCACAAATCAGTATTTCTTGACTATTTGTTATAGTGTAAACAAAATAAGATGAGCGTGATATCATTGTTCGGTGAAATGCTATATATCGCGAGGGGGTTCATATGCGCGAAAAGTGGTCATCCAGATCAGCTTTTGTTCTGGCAGCTATAGGGTCTGCCGTAGGTTTGGGAAACGCCTGGAGATTTCCGGGACTTGCCGCTAAATACGGCGGAGGAGCTTTCCTTTTCGTTTATCTCATTGCAATGCTCGTTATCGGCATCCCGCTCCTCATGATGGAGATCTCGGTTGCCAGATACACAAGACAGGGTGCGCCCGGTTCAATGCGCGCTCTTAATAAGAAAGCTGAGAGTATCGGCTGGATCGCGGTATCCAATGGTATCGGCATCTCAATCTACTATGCGGCGGTTTTCGCATGGGTCATCCTGATGTTCGTAATCAGCTTCAAGTTCATGAATATGACAGGCGACACGGAAGCAGCAAGCAATCTCTGGGCGGAGACGATCAAGACCACTGGAACCACATCAGGTTTCACAACGATCTCATGGCCTGTATTGGGCAGCCTCATCGCTGCATGGGTCCTCTGCTATGTCTGCATCAGAAACGGCACGACAACGGTAGGCAAAGTCGTTAAGTTCACAGTATCACTTCCTGTCATCTGCCTTCTCATAATGGCGGTCAGAGGTATCTCGATGCCGGGCGCCATGGCAGGAATGGCAAAACTCTTCATCCCTGACTGGACCGCTCTTTCCGACTCCAATCTCTGGGTAGACGCTGTCGGCCAGGTATTCTATTCTCTCTCAACATCCATGGCAATCATGTTCGCTTACGGATCATTCCTTGATAAGAAATCCAACATCGTCGTTGATACGTTCATCATTTCTTTCTCCGACATGTTCATCAGTGTCCTTGCAGGAATCGTTATGTTCACGACGATGGCAGGCGTTGGAATGCTCGACAATATGTCAGCATCCGGTATCGCTACGGCATTCATCATCTATCCTCAGGCAATCGTAAAGATCTCCAACAGCGGCGTGTTCAACATGATCTTTGCGTTCATCTTCTACTTCTGCCTGATCACTCTGGCGATCGACTCGCTGTTCTCGATCATCGAAGGTATCTCAACAGCCGTATCCGATAAGTTCAAGCTCAACAAGAAAACTACTACTCTCACGATCTGCATCATCGAAGGCATCATCAGCCTTATCTACGTAACAGGTGCAGGTCTTGCAGTTCTTGATATCGTTGACTACTTCATCAACAGCTACACTCTCATCATCACCGGCGTTCTTGAGATGGTCGCAGCAGGGTGGCTCTTTAAGACAACCAAGATCCTCGAAGAACTCAACCGCAACACGGGCAAGTTCAAGATGCCTTCATGGTGGTTCCTGCCGTCCATCAAGTTCATCTCACCCATCGTTCTTCTGGGACTTTTCGCGTGGAACCTCTATAACCTCATCAAAGGCGGCGGTATCTATGGAGCTGCTGACGGATATTCAATGACCGCCAACGTCGTCTTCGGCTGGTGCATTTCCTTGCTTATACTCATATCCGGCCTGATCATCAGGATCATCGTCAAGGTTAAGTCCAAGAAGGGTTATAAGGAAGACGACAGAACATGGGAAGATTTTAAAGAATCCTAAACATCACGAAAATACGGATCAACCCAAAGGGGCTGTCTCATAATGGATGAGATGGTCCCTGTTTAGTACCATAGAAAGTGTAATTGTTAGAGAGTAATTAACTCCGACAGTTGCACTTTT
>SVIZ01000028.1 GCA_015069205.1 Oscillospiraceae bacterium | reverse complement strand
AAGGACTGACTCCTTGCCAGGCAAGGAATCAGTCCTTATACTCATTTTAAATCGTCCAACTTCGAGGGTTCACTTCATTTATGTGGCAGCCCTTTTTGTTTTATCTATTAAAATGGCCGTTTATCGGAACAGTAATTCGTTGACGTAAAAATGGGCCGATGTTAGAATAATTGCAAGGAAGCACAGTCTGCAAAGACGGTCGCCATCCGAGTTTGGTTATATAAACCTCACCCTAGAACGGCCATTCTTTTGGGTGAGGTTTTTCATTTGCGCTTATATCTGGAATCCAGACAAAAATTAGTTCATGAGGTTTTCTGTGGGGGCAACTCATCGCAACCTGCCAGAGTCTTTGTACAGATCAGCCTTGAAGCCGTCAAGGCTGCCTTCGGCACATTCTAACGAATGCTAACGGCCTTGACTGCAATCGGCTGATCTGTATAGGGTGTTCAGGCAGGTTGCGACCAGTATCGATAGTCGTAAAGACCGGCATCATAAGATGCGAGGTCGGGCAACCGACCTCTTGAGAACTAATTCAGCACCTGCAAAGGCTGAGCGGTCAATGGTACCGGAGGCAAGTTTACGTCCATTGACGGCGAAGCCTTCAGGTGCTACTGAAAACCTCTAATTTCTTATCGATTTGTACCGACAAGATCCAACAAAAACCTACAAGGATTTCAGAGATTATTTCAAACAACAACCCGTAAAGTTTGTATGAGAACAGCTAAACCTTGCTAGATTTCGGAGAAATAGCTCTGAATTACCTCTGAAAAACCGACACTGAACCTACAAGAAATTAGACGTTCGTGATAGCAGTTATTAAGGCAATACTGTTTCGATAGATCAATCGCTCATAAGTTCTGAAGAACACTAAAAAGGGCAGTATTCTTTAAGAACCTGCCCTTTATAAATCTTATTCGTAACTAATTAACGGATCACGACTCAGCTTCAGCGCCCTTTTTTGAAGATTCCTTAGCGTCTTCGCCACTATCATCATTACTGTCTTCTTCTGAATCCGCGTGCTTGGCCTTTTTGCCCTTCTCATCTTTGTCGCTTATGAGATTGTCAAGCACGCCGGAGAAGTATGTGCCGGCTTTCTGGTCGATCTCAAAGACCTTGAGTGCCTGAATGATGATGATCGCAAGGACAGGTCCCAAAAGGAATCCGGGAGCGCCCCAGATGTATACGCCCGCTGCCATTGAGAGCAGTGTGATGAGGGGGTGCAGATGCATAGATTTGCCGAGGATCGGCGGTTCGATGAAGCGGCGGATGATCGTCATGATGATATAGCCGATTGCGATTATTGCTGCTGCGACATAGTCACCTTGAGCGATGAGATAAATGAACATCGGGAGCATGGTGACGCTGATGCCAAGTACGGGCAGGAAGTCGATCAGGGCCGTTACGATGGCAAGGACGATCGCATATGCGCGAAGCCCTGCTGCGAAGAATACGATAAAAGACTCAGCCGCCGTGATGATGAAGAGTGCGAAGTAACCGCCAAGCACACGGAAGACCAGGAGTGCGAGCTCGTTAAGAAGAGTCATTACCCTGTTGCGGAATTTGCGGCTGGGAGTGTTCTTAACAAAGAACTTCATTACGGCGGGACCGTCGTTAATGAAATAGAAACCGCTCAAGATGATGCTGATTACGAAGAATACGGCATAAGGGAGATTTCCTACCATCTTCCAGACGGAAGAGAGCGCCGAGCTTACTACTTGGGGAATGCTATTTACGACTGTCTGGCCCATGTTGGCGACGTTCTCCTTGAGGGAGTCGATCATGTCGGTCGTAAGGAAGCCGCCGTTCTCGACGCTGTAACGCTCGAGAAGCTGGACATTGATGAGTTCAGCCGGCTTAAATGTTTTCGCTGCATCGGCTATGGCGACGAGCATGTTGTTTGCCTGATATACAAGGCCGATGCAGACAAGGATTATGAAGATAACAACAAAGATGTTGAGAATGACGTAGACGACCAGCGCGACTTTGGTGTGCGTGGATTTCTTGCGGCCGGGTTTTATTTTCGAGGCATCCTTATCGAAAAGCTTGGACAAAGGCTTGGCGATGAGCATGGAGGTTTTCGAGAGCAGGAAGCCGATAAGGAACGGAACGAGAATAACAGCGACGATCTTGCCTGCGTAGCAGAATGCGATGACTATAACTACCGTGAGTATGAACTTGAGCATCGCCATGACCGATGTCCGGTCACGCTGGTATCTCTCAAGGTCCGTAAGTTTTTTGTCTTTCTTATCCATTTTGTTTTCCTTCCGTTCACACCGGCCGCGGTAAGATCCCCATCTGGCGCGGCAATATCAGATCCTGACGCCCTTGAGCAGTACCATCCAGAGAATTATCAGGATAATGAGGCC
The DNA here is from genome assembly GCA_015069205.1 of Oscillospiraceae bacterium. Taxonomy (GTDB): domain Bacteria; phylum Bacillota; class Clostridia; order Saccharofermentanales; family Saccharofermentanaceae; genus Saccharofermentans. The sequence continues at coordinate 8,880 of SVIZ01000028.1, read as the reverse complement.
AAGGATCAGAGTAACGTTGATTCCTTTTAAGAGACCGCCTGCTTTTCCGCCGTCTTTGACGTCAGGCTGTCTGTTGTCGCCGTAGATGTCGGCGCTGTATGCAAAATGGAATTCTCCGAGTGTTTTTCTGAAGAATCCGAGAAGGATCAGGGCTACGATGAGTGCCGGAATCGATGCAAAATAGATCGTGGTCGGAATGTCACTGTAGACTCTGATCGTGGTGAGGTCTAATTCATTAACGATGCTGCCTACCAGAATGCCCGTAAGGCGTGAGCCGATGAGGGCGAGGATCGGTCCGTAGATGTTCTCTGTGTGATTTCTGACGACGCAGAGCCACCAGGCGATAACAAGGATGGCTGGCAGGTTCATGAAATCAAATGAGAAAAGGGCGATCAAGACCGGAACAATGATGAAAGCGAGGCGCTTGTTCTTTTCAGGGAAACCCTGCCAGATCGCACCGAGGAAAAACAGCGAAAATCCAAATGCCGGAATGACGGTATCTATAAGCACTTCCAAAAGGAGCAAAGGTCCTGATACTTCACCGACAGAGTAGAAAACTGCCGGGAATATTACCGCCCCGCCATACCGGAGCCATAAAGCCAGAGAAAGATTGTGGAATGAAGCCTTGATGAGATACAAGGGTGCGCCTGAAAGAAAAGACAGTATGAGCGCACCGATGCCGGTATATCTGCCTGTGATGTAAAGTCCGCACTTCTCTGCAATGATGACTGAAGGCGCAACGAACGCAAACATCACCAGAAAGATGACGATGATCGCACATCCGATAAGGGATGTCGACGAGAACATGAAAGTGCCTGAGAAGAGCAGTTTCAAAAGAAAATAAGAAGTGATGAATCCCAAAGCGCCGTAAAATACCGGATATCCCCAGTTATAAGGCTTAGGAAACTTGAAAGCTTTTAATATATGGTCTCCAAAAGACCTCAGAGCGTCCATCAGAAGTACACTCCGAACAGGGTCATGGTCTGGTACATCTTCTCAAAGAAGAAAGGCTCCATGATCATGAATACTGCGCAGCCAAGTGCAAGGAAAGGTCCGAAAGCCATGTAATCCGGGTCTTCCGCGAAGTGTATGGCCGCTTTTTCTCTTTGTATCTTCAGCTTCTCGGCCCTCGGGTCTTCGGCTTCGGCAATCCTCTTCTTCTCCTTGGAGATCCTCTTCATCTTTCTGATGAGGAGCGGGACAGCAAACAGCAGCGCTGAGAAAATAGATACGTAGATAAGGACTAAAAGTCCGTAACATCCTGTAATAAGGCCCGTGGCGAAAAGAAGTCTCATATCGCCCATGCCCATTCCCTCTTTACCGAGGAAAGTGATCGAGAGGAATCCGATAAGCCAGATAACGCCGCCTCCGACAACGGAAGCAATTACCTTGTTGAGCAAGGGAACCCACCACTTTGCGTCACCGGAGAACCATACGGAACCTTCGAAAATATCAGCAAGCACTGAAAGAACGCCGCATCCGGCGATAAAGATCGAGAACTGGTCAGGAATGATCCTGTTGAGCTTATCTGCCATCATTACCAGCATCAGAACGGGGATGGCGAGCCAGATAACTGCAAGATGCATCGGCTTGAAAGCAGTAATGTATTGGGCTTTGCAGAAAAATACCGTTATGCAGTAACAGCCTGCGCAGAAAGCACATGCAATAAGGCCTTCCGGGAAAGGTCTCATTCTCTTGGACGGCCTGTAATCAGGGTCTTGGGGCGTTACACCATAATCCTGGAGCCATTCGTCCGGAAACTTGCCGAACAGATATGTTATAAGCGCGCCCGCGAGCACTCCTGCCGCAATGGCTATGCCGTAATAAAGTACATCATTCATAACTGTTAGAAGTTTAATATAACGCGTGGAAAAATACAATTATTTATAAGGCAGCCACAGACTCAGCTCTTAACATCCCCTTCTGCCCGGCCAAGTCCTGATGAAGTAACTGTAAAGATTAAGTAAATTTCAGACATTTATATCAGTTTATGGTGAAATCCGTTGTCAGAAAAACACCAGTAATTACAGCTTTTCGAGCTGTTTTTGGCTAAATATCCGAACTTGTTCCAAAAAATTGCGAACACAACCCAATATCGATATAATCAATCGTAATTATTTTGGAGGAAGTAGGCGTCATTTCAGGGTAAGGAAATACGCCGAAGACTGGAAGAATGGCAACAATCACAGCAAAAGCCCTCGAACAGATGATGCAGTCTCACGTCAGAGCAGAGACAGGCATGAGCCTCGAGCAGGCAACACCCCGCGATTACTGGACAGCACTCTCGAAGAGTATCGTTGAGATCATCTCCGAGAACTGGATGGCAACAAGACACAAGTACAATCAGGGCCGTCAGGCTCACTACTTCTCGGCAGAGTTCCTTGAAGGACGTTCAATGCTCAACAACCTCGTAAACCTGGGCATTTACGATCAGGCTAAGGACGCTCTCGCTTCTTTCGGACTCAATATCACCGATATCCTTGAGGAAGAGACAGACCCGGCACTCGGCAACGGCGGTCTCGGAAGACTTGCAGCATGCTTCCTTGATTCATGCGCAACACTCAATCTCCCCGTTACAGGTTACGGAATCCTTTACCGTTACGGCCTCTTCAGACAGGCAATCGAGAACGGTTTCCAGAACGAATATCCTGACTCATGGATGGAACACGGTTATCCGTTCATCCTCCCCAGATACGACAGAAAGGTCAAGGTCCACTACTCAGACATCGACGTCTGGGCTATTCCCTGCGACCTCCCTATCACAGGTTACGGCACAAAGAACGTAAACCTCTTGAGACTCTGGAAGGCTGAGCCTGCACAGGAGTTCAACTTCAACCTCTTCAACTCACAGAGATTCGACGACGCTGTTATCGAGAGAAACAGAGTCCAGGACATCTGGAGAGTTCTCTATCCGAACGACACATCCTACGATGGTAAGGTCCTCCGTGTAAGACAGCAGTACTTCTTCGTTTCTGCTTCACTCCAGGATATCATCTACAGATATAAGAAGTATCATGGCAACGATCTCCACGATTTCGCAAAGTACAACACGATCCAGCTCAACGATACACACCCCGTTGTAGCTATCCCCGAGCTCATGAGACTCCTCGTTGACGAGAACGGCATCGAGTGGACACAGGCATGGGAAATCGTTAAGGAGACATTCGCTTATACCAACCACACCATCATGGCAGAGGCACTCGAGAAGTGGGATATCTCCATCTTCCGTTTCCTCTTCCCCCGTATTTTCGAGATCATCGAGGGCATCAACAACCAGTTCCGTGCACAGATGTACGAAGCAGGCCTCTATTCCGAGCTCATCGACCGCATGTCTCCTTTGGGTGACGGCAAGATCCACATGGCTTGGATGGCTATCTACGGTTCACACTCCGTAAACGGCGTTGCCGCACTCCACACAGACATCCTCAAGAACGAGACACTCAAGGACTGGTACAACATCTATCCTGAGAAGTTCTCCAACAAGACAAACGGCGTTACACCGAGAAGATGGCTCCGCACCTGCGATCCCGACCTCGCTGCCCTCATCACAGACCTTTTGGGCAACGACAAATGGGTTACAGATCTCGACCAGCTCAAGCAGCTCGAAAAGTATAAGGACGACGACAAGGTAATGAAGAAGTTCATTGCCATCAAGAAGGCTAACAAGAAGCAGCTCTCCGAATACCTCGAGAAGACAAAGGGCATCAAGCTCAACCCGAATTCCTGCTTCGACGTACAGATCAAGCGTCTCCACGAATACAAGAGACAGCTTCTCAATGCCCTCTATGCATTGAATCTCTACGACAGACTCAAGGAAAATCCGAATCTCGACATGCCCCCTGTCACGATCCTCTTCGCTGCAAAGGCTGCTCCGGGTTACTTCAGAGCTAAGGCTATCATCAAGTTCATCAACGAGATCGCCAAGCTCATCGACTCCGATCCTGCAATGAAGAACAAGCTCAAAGTCGTATTCGTTGAGAACTACAACGTTTCCGTCGGCGAGAAGATGTTCCCTGCAGCAGATGTTTCCGAGCAGATCTCCACAGCAGGTCTTGAGGCTTCAGGTACAGGTAACATGAAGTTCATGATGAACGGTGCCGTTACACTCGGTACTTTGGACGGCGCTAACGTTGAGATTGCAGAGTGCGTAGGCGACGACAACATCTACATCTTCGGCTGCCGCGCACAGGATATGGCTGCTACAAAGGCTTACTACAACCCGAAGTGGCAATATGAGAACATCCCCGGCCTCAAGAAGTGCCTCGACAGACTTGTTGACGGTTCCTTCAATGACGAAGGCACAGGCATGTTCAATGACCTCTTCAACGGCCTCATCTACGGCTCCAACTGGCAGCCCGGCGATCCTTACTATGTTTTGGGCGATTTCGACGACTACAGAAAGACAAGAGACCAGCTCTACAAGGATTACCAGGACAACCTCGAGTGGGCAAGAAAGTGCTGGGTCAACATCTGCAATTCCGGCAAGTTCTCTTCAGACCGTACGATCAGCGAATACGCAAGCGGAATCTGGAAGATCAAGCCCGAGAAGATCTGATTTTCGGGAATCAGCTGCAAATCAGTCACGAATCAATGGCGCCTCACATACGTGGGGCGTCTTTTTTCGCACACCTGATTTACTGCCCAAACCGGGACCCGCTGCACATTAAAATCTAAAATATTATAAATAATGTTTTTCTCACCGATTTGAGGTATAATTTCTTTTAAATTATTTTAAGGAGGAACTTAATATGCCCATATTCCAGGATGCCAAGGGAAAGAACATCTCTAACTTCCAGAAGATGATCGACGAGAAGAAGAATACGATCCGCAAGTACTACGATGAGATCGGACATCTCTACTATGGCCAGTACAAAGACGTCAATGTAGACATGACCAAGGACATCAACGCAAGATGCGAATCTATCTCCAACCTCTACATCGAGATCGAAGACTTAAATGTTAAGATCCTCCGCGAGAGAGGACTCAAGAAGTGTGCTGTTTGCAGCACGGAGAACAACCTTTCCAACGCATTCTGCTTCAAGTGCGGAGCCAGATTTGATGACTCGGACGCAGTTCCTGCAGACGTTGTAGCTCCCCCGAATGCTTCTGCAACCCCCTCCCGCTACGATACTAAGCCCGTAGCAGCAGCTGCTCCCGCAGAGACAGTTGTAGCTGACGAAGTAATCGACGCATCCGACGCACAGGAAATTGAAGAGGGTAAGGAGGAATAAAGGAGCGTTATGGCAATAATTTTCGAAGAGGAATCAAGAACATTTTCGGAGTACCTTTTGGTACCCAATCTCACAACAGAGAAGAACACACCTGATCAGGTAGACTTGTCCGCACCTATCGCAAAGTACAGAAAGGGACAGGAAGAGTCACGCCTTAAGATCAACATCCCTATGGTATCTGCAGTAATGCAGGCAGTCAGTGACGACGGCATGGCAATCGCACTCGCAAGATGCGGCGGTCTCTCATTCATCTTCCAGTCACAGTCTATCGAGTCACAGTGCGAGATGATCCGCCGTGTTAAGAAGTACAAGGCAGGTATCGTTGAGTCTGATTCAAACCTCTCACCTGAGGACACACTCGAGAGAGTTATCGAACTGCACGAGCAGACAGGTCACGGCACGGCAGCCGTTACTGAAGACGGTTCACCTGAAGGCAGACTCTTAGGTCTCGTTACAACACGTGATTACCGTGTAAGCAGACTCTCCCCTGATACCAAGGTAAAAGAGTTCATGACTCCTATCGAAAAGCTCGTTACAGCACCTGAGGGCACATCCCTTAAGGAAGCAAACGACATCATCTGGGACAACAAGATCAACCAGCTCCCCATCGTAGATTCAGAAGGCAGATTAGTTGGTCTCGTTTTTCGTAAGGACTACGAATTCCACAAGGCTAACCCGCATGAACTCCTCGACTCCGAGAAGAAGCTCATCGTAGGTGCCGGAATCAATACAAGAGACTATCAGGAGAGAATCCCCGCTTTGCTCGAAGCAGGCGCTGACGTTCTCTGCCTTGACTCATCCGACGGTTTCTCCGTATGGCAGGAAAGAGCACTCAAGTGGTGCAAGGAAAACTATCCTGATGCCATCATCGGTGCTGGCAACGTTGTAGACGCAGAAGGCTTCAAGTTCCTCGCTGACTGCGGCGCAGACTTCATCAAGATCGGTATCGGCGGCGGTTCCATCTGCATCACACGTGAGCAGAAGGGTATCGGCTGCGGCCAGGCTTCAGCTGTTCTCGCAGTAGCTAAGGCCCGTGACGAATACTTCAAGGAAACAGGCTGGTACATTCCTCTCTGCTCTGACGGCGGTATCGTACACGATTACCACATGGCACTGGCACTTGCTATGGGCGCTGATTTCATGATGCTCGGCCGTTACTTTGCAAGATTCGACGAATCACCTACGAGAAAGCTCCTTGTAGGCGGCACATACGTTAAGGAGTACTGGGGCGAAGGTTCCAACCGTGCACGCAACTGGCAGCGTTACGATGACGGCGGCAAGGGCGGCAAGATGGCTTTCGAGGAAGGCGTTGACTCCTACGTTCCTTATGCAGGCAACCTCAAGGACGGTCTTGATGTTTCCCTTGCAAAGGTTAAGGCAACAATGTGTTCCTGCGGTTCCTCTTCCATCGAAGAGTTCCAGCAGAAGGCACGCCTGGTAGTAGTATCCTCTACTTCCATCATCGAGGGCGGCGCTCACGACGTTATCCAGAAGGAAAACGACAGAACAGCTAGATAATTGAAATATCGATATAAATCTATACATTACGAGGAGACAGACAAAAATGGCTGACGAAATCATCAAGAAGCAGATTACCAAGGAAGGTTATGACGAATTACAGAACGAGCTTTCCGAGCGTAAGACATCCAAGAGAAGCGAGATCGCTAAGAGAATCGAAGACGCTAAGGCTCAGGGCGACCTTTCAGAGAACTCTGAGTACGATGAAGCGAGAGCTGAACAGGCAGAGAACGAGACACGTATCGAAGAGCTCGAAGCAATCCTCAAGTCTGTTGAAGTTGTTGACGATTCCAACCTTTCCACAGATAAGGTTTCTCTCGGTTCAAAGGTAACGCTTCAGAATACAGCTACAAAGCAGGAGTACACATATAAGCTCGTTGGTGAATCCGAGATCGACTTCAAGAAGAAGAGAATTTCCGAGAATTCACCTGTAGGCAGAGCAATCTCCAACCAGAAGAAGGGTAAGACAGTTTCCGTTTCCACACCTTCCGGCATCATCAAGTACAAGATCATCAAGATCGAGAAGTAATTCTAAACGTACCAAACAATTCGAAAACTAATAGAACAAGAGAGTAACTATGGGAAAGAAATTTGTACCTCAGACAGAACCGTTAAGCGCAGAAGAGATCCAGGAACAAACAAGATTCCGTATGGAGAAGCTTAAGGCCCTCCAGGCAGAAGGCAAGGATCCATACGAAGAACTTACATACGACGTCACAAACCACTCAACAGAGATCACCGGTGACTATGATTCATTCGCCGGCAAGACAGTAAGAGTTGCAGGACGTCTCATGTCCAAGCGAGGCATGGGTAAGGTATCTTTCTGCGACCTTTACGACAGAAGGGGCAAGATCCAGATCTTCACAAAGATCGACAACCTCCCCGAGGAAGAGTACAAAGCTTGGCAGAACCTCGATATCGGCGACCTGGTAGGCGTTGAGGGTGAGGTTTACATGACCGAAAAGGGCGAGGTATCCATCCTCACCAAGTCCTATAAGCTCCTTGCAAAGTGCCTCCATCCCCTTCCGAACAAGTATCAGGGATTGAAGGATACCGAGATCCGTTACCGTCAGAGATATCTCGACCTCATTGTTAACCCTCAGGTTAAGGAAACATTCGAGAAGAGATCCAAGGTCATCAAGGAGATCCGTAACTTCTTAGCAGACAGAGACTTCATGGAAGTTGAGACTCCCCTGCTCGTTACAAACGCAGGCGGTGCAGCTGCAAGACCGTTCACAACGCACTTCAACGCTCTTGATATCGACTTGAAGCTCCGTATCTCATTGGAACTCTACCTCAAGAGACTTCTTGTCGGCGGCTTCGAAAGAGTATTCGAGATCGGCAGAGTTTTCCGTAACGAAGGTATGGATACACGTCATAACCCTGAGTTTACGCTCATGGAGCTCTACCAGGCATACACAGACTACAACGGCATGATGGAACTTACAGAGTCCATGTTCCGCTATGTAGCTGAAAAGGTATGCGGCACGACACTCATCAAGTACGGCGACCTCGAGATCGACTTTGGTAAGCCTTTCGAGAGACTTACTATGAACGATGCGATCAAGAAGTATGCCGGCATCGATTTCGATACTGTAGACGGCGACGATGCTGCAAAAAAGCTTGCTGACGAGCACCACATCGAATATGAGACATGGCACACCAAGGGTGACATCGTAAACCTCTTCTTCGAGGAATACTGCGAGAAGAACCTTCTCCAGCCTACATTCATCATGGACCACCCTATCGCCATCTCCCCTCTTACAAAGAAAAAGAAGGGCGAGCCTGAAAAGGTTGAGCGATTCGAGCTCTTCATCAACACATGGGAAATGTGCAACGCTTATTCAGAGCTCAACGATCCTATCGATCAGCGCGAAAGATTCGCTGCACAGGACGCTACAGCTGAAGCAGGCAACGATGAAGCAGATCACACCGACGAGGACTTCCTCAATGCCCTTGAGCTCGGTATGCCCCCTACGGGCGGTATCGGCTATGGCATTGACCGTCTCGTAATGCTCCTTACTGACAGTCCGAGCATAAGAGACGTCCTGCTTTTCCCGACGATGCGCCCCACGACGTAACGTTTTGTTTTGGCAAAACCTGCAAACCCAATAAAATAAAGCATTTCAGC
>SVIZ01000027.1 GCA_015069205.1 Oscillospiraceae bacterium | reverse complement strand
TCGTTTTAACATGCGCATTTTTCTTATAACAAAAAAACTAAAATTGCCTCTTGAATTTAATTAGCGGGTTTCAGGAACTTATGAGATCTGCTTCGGTTATGAGGCAATGGATATTATTGAAAGCAGATACAGCAAATATGGTATTACGGCTAATGATATCCTAGACGAGATCGATAATGAGCGCGGTATAGACGGTGTTGCCCAGTTCATGGTCCTTGTACTTCATAATGACGGACTTTGGATCAATGGTGAGAACACGGTCGATGTTAAGTGGGACACCGTTTACATGGGCTATTACGATGCTGACCGCAATGTTATGGATCTTAGAAATCCGGAAAACAATACGGAGTATACCTTTATACCGTACAGCAATTTCGATGAATCAAGCATAGTAATGCCGGATCTCAATCCTACAGATACAAATGCATTCGGAGAAGATTACTGGGGTGATAATGTCGTCGGTGTAGTTAAGCTTTATGAGGGCGACTGGACCGAATCAGATGAGACGGATGCAATGGACTATTCCTATCTGGAGGTGCTCCAGACGTACAATGCTGATACTGAGACGAGGATACAGCTGTCTGTCATTTCAGGTGAGTACGATCCTTCTCTTGCCGGAGAAATGGCAGAAGAATTCCAGGTTGCTATGGAAGAATTCGATTACTATGTAAGCGAAGTTGAAGAGATCTCTCTTGGCGGTTATACGGCTTATGAAGTATCGGCACAGTACGATGACGGCAAATATCTTACAGTCTGGTATTTTGTAGACGGTGACCTTGCTATGCACTATATCACGGCAGAATACTATGAGAGCGATATAGCAGCATATGAGATGGTAAGGGATACTTACATTTTCGAATAAACCGGGGGATAGATAAAAGATGATTTCGATTTATAAGAAATATCATATTGCTTATTGGTGCATAGGTATCTTTCTGCTTATATGCATGGCTGCCATTATGACCTTGTTCTGGAAAGAAGAGTGGTATTTTCCGTTTCTGGTTCTTATTCCGACATTATTTCTTGTAGTGGTAAATGCAAAAGTCTTTACCCGGCTTGCAACGAAGAAACTTTCAAATGAAGTGATAGTCCTCATTAATGAGTGCAGGGCCAATGATTATATAAATGCACTGAAGAGCCTGTTTGATAAAAAGGCAAAAGGTCCTGTCGTCAATTCATACAATGTGTTGCTTGCAGACGGTTATGCTGTTATTGATGATTATGATGCGGTTTATGAGTGCTGTCAGAACATCAGATCAAAAGCTTATTTGTCCGCGCGCCGAAATTGCATGATCGGTTATTACCTGAAAAATGGTCAGCGCGAAATGGCTGAAAACGAGATGGAAGAACTTAGAAAGATGCTTGCAACAATAAAGAATCAGGACTACAAGGAAAACCTTGAAAACAGCCTTAAAAACGCTGAATATACCATCAGGATAATGGACGGCAACTATGATGGCGCAGAAGAACATTATATGAAAATGCTTGCTACCATCAAACCGCTTTATCCCTTAACGGAAGTCAGTTATTCATACGCATTAGGAAGGTTGCTCATCTTGAAGGGAGAGCCGGAAAGGGCAAAACAATACCTGAAAGTTGCTTATGAAAAAGGCGGCGACACAAAATACAGGAAATTTGCAGAAGAAAAGCTTATGATGCTTGCCGAGAATTAAGAATAATTTGGGAGGCAGAAAATGCATTGTGGCAGATGTGGAACTCAGAATGATGATAATGCAAGATTTTGCTCAGAGTGCGGCGCGGATTTAAGTCCTGTAAATCCTGCTGCTGTTCCTGTTCAACCGGTTCAGCCTGTTCAGCCGATTCAACCGGCAACTGCAGTTGTGCCGATCGCTCCAACTCATATTAATAAAAATAATGTTTTGTGCTGTGTCGGATTCTATGGTGCATTGGCATCTATCGTTTTGCTTGGAACGACCGCGCCTATATTCTTCGTCATATCTATTATCGGCCTTATTCAATCCAAGAAAAAGAAAGAACTTGGCAGAGGCCTTGCAATTGCCGGAATAATCATTACCTCGGTACTCATGTTCGTTTATATCACCGGTATCATCGCAGGGCTTATTAAACGCGATTATTAAAGAATAAGCGGTTAAGTAAAGGGGAGTTTGACAGATGGTATGACCTGAAATGGTATCAGAAGGGAATATAAAAAGTAAATGAAAGATATGATCAGAAAAGCAACGATTGAAGATATATCCAGAATTGCAGAGATTCTGGTTTTTGTTAAAAGAATGAATTACCGTTCTATCTTTAATGATGATTCGGTTTCCTTTGGTGAGATTCAGGTTTTGTCTGTTGCTAAGGAGTATTCTGATCCTGAGTTCCTTAATGACATTTGGGTTTATGAAGCAGATGGAATTGTTAAAGGACTTATAAGAATCGTTGACAGAGAAATTGTTGAGCTGTACGTTGAGCACTTCTTCCAGGGACAGGGCATCGGCGCTGAATTGATTGAATTTGCAAAAAAAGAGCACGATGCAAATTGTCTTTGGGTGCTTGAAAAGAATACATCTGCGATCAGGTTTTATCAGGCTCACGGCTTTAATGTCACTGATACCAAACAGCTTGAAGAGGGTACGCCTGAATATAAGGTGCGAATGGAAAGATGACTGATAACCAGAACAAAATCGATATGAACGATCATTACATACGGCATATTACTCTTACCGGAAAACTTTACTTTGTGTTTTTGTTTGCGACGTTGGCACTTATAATGTCTATAGGTGTTTTAATAGGTTGTGTTGTAGAGGCTAAGAAGCGCGAAAAGGGTATTTATCCAAGAATTGGATAAACAAGGAGTTATAATTGTCTGTGTAATAATGAAATAATCAGGAGGATATATATGTTACTTGATGAGTTAACAATGGAAGAGAAGAAGGCTTTCTGGAATATAGCTAATGTACTGGCGTCTGTTGACGGCAGCGTAATGGAAGAGGTGTCTATCCTTAACCAGTACAATGAGGAAATGGGTGTTAACTTTGCGTTTATCGATGCTTCGCTCGTTGATGTAAAGAAAGAGATAGAGAGCATTAAGTCAAGCAGCTTAAGAAGCCGTAAGATCGTATATTTCGAGCTTTTCGGAGTTGCATATGCAGATACTGAATTTGATGATAAGGAAAAGGCTGTCCTTGATGAAGTAAGTGCCGGCCTTGATATAGCAGATGATGATAGGAAAGTCCTCGAGCAGAGTGTTAAGACGATCTACGATACATACAGAAAAATAGGCGAAGTGCTGGACGTATGATCGAATTCATGCAGTATAAGCTGTAATTACCTATTAGATTAATACTTCTTATTTACAACATGTTTAAATGCAAGTAATCTTTAATGTCAAATTATCGTGATATACTTATAAAGTACAGGTTTGCTCTCAATATGAGCAAGAAAATCATTGCAGGGAGAGCCCTAAATGAATCGTACTAAATATAATAGCACTATTACGATTGCACTCATCGGAACGAGCATATTCATTCTTGTATTGACGGTAGGAACTATCCTGAGCGTCGTCATGGCAAAGAAAGATTCGGAGAAAGCTGTTGAAGCTGTCTCTCTTCTTTATTTGGACGAGCTTGCCGGCAGAAGAGAACAAGTAGTATCGACAAACCTCAATAGAAAAATCGATGATATGAATGCTACGCTCGAACTCATGACTGATGACGATCTGTCGGATGAAGAGCACCTTCAGGCATATCAGGCCAGAATGAAGAAGCTCTATAAACTGGATAAGTTTGCTTTTGTTGACTCTGAAGGGATTATCTATACGTCACTTGGTCAGCAGAACAATATCTCAGAATATGGTTTTGACTACATGACTCTTACTGAACCTGAGATCTCGATCCTTAATCTTGAGAGTGCCGAGAAAAAGGTAATTATTGCCGTTCCGGTAGATGACATGAATCTGGAGGGTAATGAACTCGTTGCCTGCTTCATGGAAATAGATATGGATGAGATGCTTAAAGGCGTTTCAATGCAGTCGGACCAGACAGATACGACTTTCTGTAATATCTATACAAGAGACGGCGTCGCACTTACTAACGTATATCTCGGTGGTCTTGCTGTTGAAGATAACCTTCTTGAAGCAATGCAGAATGCTGAAATTAAGGATTCTACTTATGATCAGTTCTTAATGGATTTCCAGAACGGCAGAAGAGGGGAAGTAACGTTTACATATAACGGAACAACTGAGACTATAAGCTTTGTCCCCATAAAAGGAACAGACTGGATGCTGACTTATCTCATTAAGGAAAATGTCATTGCAGAGCAGATAAATCCTATTTCCAACAGTGTTGTTATCAGAAGCCTTATTCAGTCTGTGATTGCAGGTCTTGTACTAGTAAGCATGTTCTTGTTCATCATTTACCAGATCAAAAAAAATGCAAGTCTTTCGATTGCCAAGGAAAAGTCCGAGGCTGAGAACCGCGTAAAACAGGAACAGATGGAAGAAAAACTCTCGTTGCAGGCTAAGCTCCTTGAAGAGGAGAAGAGAAGAAATGTCCAGGACAGAATGATCACTGCTATGTCATCTGATTACCGTAGTGTCTACTATATTGATCTCGACAGCAATGAAGGTGTCTGCTACAGATCTGATCCGAAAGATAATGACCAGACAAAAGAAGGAGTCAAGTTCCCGTTCCACGAGCGTTTTGTCTGGTATGCGGAAAACACAGTAGATGATAGTTACCGCGAAGGCTTCCTTAACTTTATAAATCCTGAGAACATACGTGAAGGACTGTCCAAAGAGCCTATCCTTGCTTACCGTTATCTCGCAAAACGTAACGGCATCGAATATTACGAGATGATCAGGGTTGCCGGGGTGCGCAAGATTGAAGAACGTGAGGACCACCTCGTACATGCAATCGGACTTGGCCTCACTGTTATTGATACGGAGATGCGAAAAAATATGGCTCAGCAGGAAGCATTAGGCGATGCACTTAAGTCTGCTGATCAGGCAAATAAAGCAAAGACTGCATTCCTGTCCAACATGAGCCATGAGATCAGAACGCCTATGAATGCGATCATCGGTCTTGATAATATCGCCATGAACGATCCTGAGACCCCTGAAAAGACAAAAGAATATTTAGCGAAGATCAATACTTCTGCAGAACACCTTTTGGACCTGATCAACGATATTCTTGATATGTCCAGGATCGAATCGGGCCGCTTTATCTTGAAGAATGAGGAATTCTCATTCTCAAAGATGCTTGAGTCGATCAATACGATGTTCAGCGGACAGTGTCTTGAAAAGAACCAGAACTACAGCTGCAACATCAATGGGCAGGTTGATGATTATTATATCGGCGATAACATGAAGCTCCGCCAGATACTCATCAATATTCTGGGCAATGCTGTTAAGTTTACACCCGAAGGCGGAAATATCTCACTTGATATCCAGAGGATTGCCCAGTTCGATGACAGATCGACTCTGCAGTTTACGATCAGGGATAACGGCATAGGAATGAGCGAAGATTTTCTGCCTCATATTTTCGATGCTTTCGCTCAGGAAGATGCTACATCCACGAATAAATACGGTTCTTCAGGTCTCGGCCTTGCAATTACCAAGAATATCATCGAGATGATGAACGGCACGATCCAAGTTGAGAGCAAGAAGGGCGAGGGAACGACCTTTACTGTTTCCGTTACTTTAAACGATTCAGAACATAAGGATACTGTTGATGAAGAGCTGAAGATCCATCCCGGTGATATGTCTGTTCTCATTATTGATGACGATCCGATTGCATGTGAACATGCAAAGCTTGTGCTTGAACAGGCAGGTATTGCTGCTGAGGTCGCATCCAACGGAGCTGAAGGTGTTGAGATGACAAAGCTCCGCCACGTCCGTCACGAGCCATATAACCTGATTCTAATTGACTGGAAGATGCCTGATATGGATGGTATAGAAACTACCAGAAGAATTAGAGAGATCGTCGGTAACGAATCTGCGGTCATCATTCTCACGGCCTATAAATGGGATGACATCCTTGACGAGGCGGTCAAGGCAGGAGTGGACAGTTTCATTTCAAAGCCTTTGTTTGCTGCAAATGTGCTTGAAGAATTCAGGACCGCATCTATCAAGAAATATTCTAAGACCAATGTGGGATCTGTTGATCTTAAAGGACTGCGGGTGCTTGTTGCAGAAGATGTTGATGTTAATGCTGAGATATTACAGATGATACTTAAGAGCAGGGAGATCGAATCTGATGTTGCCGTGAATGGTAAGATCGCCGTAGAGCTTTTTAAGTCAAATCCTGAGAACTATTATGCTGCTATCCTCATGGACGTTCGTATGCCTGAGATGGACGGCCTTGAAGCTACAAGACATATACGTGCAATGGAAAGACCTGATGCGGCAGTAATTCCGATAATTGCGTTGACTGCTAATGCTTTTGATGAAGATGTACAGAGATCTTTGCAAGCGGGACTTAATGCGCATCTTACAAAACCTATTAAGCCGGAAATTCTTATTGAGACTTTGGAAAGTCTCATCAGGGGAAGATCTGATGCAGGTGAAGGGGAGAATATATGAATCGTTCAACAGATCTGTATGTAGACGGTAAGAGACGTATTCTCGTCGCTGATGACGAAATGATCAACCGTGAACTTCTGAATAACATCTTATGTGATGAATATGATGTTCTTATGGCAGAAGACGGAGAGATGGCATATGAAGTGATAAGACAGAACCGTAATACATTATCGCTCATTCTCTTGGACCTTATGATGCCCAAGCTCAACGGACTCGATCTTCTGTCGAGATTGAAAGAAACACCCGATCTTAAGGGTATTCCTGTTATCGTCCTAACATCTGACCAGGCATCCGAAGTAGAAAGCCTTGTTCGCGGTGCAGCTGATTTTATTCCTAAACCTTATCCGCAGCCTGATGTTATCAGAGCCAGGATATCACGTTCTATTGAGCTTGCAGAAGACCGTCAGATAATCAGTGCGACTGAACGTGATGAGCTTACAGGTCTTTATTCATATGAGTATTTCTCGCGTTATGCCGAGCAGTTCGATAAGTATCATCCAAACACTGATATGGATGCTCTCTGTCTTGACGTCAATCACTTTCATATTGTCAACGAGCGCTTCGGAATGGCAAAAGGCGATGAGATATTAAGAATGATCGCCGGGTGCCTTACGACGGTATTCTCATCGTCTGACAGCGTTATATGCAGAAAGACTGCCGATACATTCTTAGTCTATTGCACCCACCGAGATGATTATACTTCGATAACTGATAAGATATCAGAAGCGTGTTGCGACATGCCGACTTCTATAAAGCTCAGGATCGGAGTGTATGCTTCGTGTGATAAGAAGCTTGATGTCAGAGCAAGATTTGACCGTGCTAAAATAGCATCGGATCTTATCAGAAATAACTACTCCGTATTTGTCAGCACTTTTGATGAGACGCTGATTGAGCATGAACTCTTTGCGGAGCAGCTTGTAGATGAATTCGCTAAGGCGCTTGCAGAAAAGCAGTTCAAGGTTTTCTTTCAGCCTAAGTTCAATATTTCAGGAGATAAGCCTGTTTTATCCAGTGCCGAGGCGCTCGTAAGATGGTTCCATCCGACACTGGGAATGATATCTCCGGGCAAGTTCATACCGTTGTTTGAAGAAGATGGGCTCATAGCTC
This sequence comes from Oscillospiraceae bacterium, assembly GCA_015069205.1. GTDB lineage: Bacteria > Bacillota > Clostridia > Saccharofermentanales > Saccharofermentanaceae > Saccharofermentans. The sequence goes on along the minus strand of SVIZ01000027.1, from coordinate 4,443 downwards.
AGCTCGATGAATATATCTGGCGCTGTTCGGCTGAGACCATAGCTGACTGGAGAAAACGTCTCGGCGTTTCTGTACCTGTTTCAGTAAACCTTTCGCGTGCCGAGATGTATGACCCGGCGCTTGTCGATACTTTCGAGAAGATTACATCAGAAACCGGTACAACGGCAAAAGACATTTATCTTGAAATCACTGAGTCGGCTTATGTAAGAGATGCTGACCAGATAGTTGACAGAGTTAAGGAATTAAGAGACCATGGCTTCTTCATCGAGATGGATGACTTTGGATCAGGATACTCTTCTCTGAATATGATCTCGGAGCTTCCGATCGATGCGTTAAAACTCGACATGATGTTTATCAGAAATGCTTTCGATAAGCAGAACGACACGAGAATGATCAGCATTGTAATTGATATTGCGGATTATCTTGGAGTACCGGTAATTGCTGAAGGTGTTGAGACAGAAGAGCAGTATATTGCCTTGAAGAAGCTGGGATGCACGATAATTCAGGGTTACTATTTCTCGAAGCCGGTTCCGGCTAAAGAGTTCGAGAAATTTCTTGTAGAGAATAATACCTGAGAGGAGTCACAATAATGCTTACCGTAGATGCTCTTAAACAGTTTGGTTGTGATACTGATGACGGTTTAACCCGCTGTATGGGAAATGAAGCGTTCTATTTCAAACTGATCGGTAAGGTCATTGATGATAAGAATTTCCAGGCGCTTGAAGATGCAGTTGCTGCAAAAGATCTTGATGCCGCGTTTGATGCAGCGCATTCTCTCAAAGGCGTTCTCGGCAATCTTGCGCTGACACCTGTATATGAACCTGTGTACGAAATCACAGAGCTTCTGCGCGAGAGAAAAGATATTGACTATTCAGAATATCTGAAGACGATCTCAGAGAAACGCAGTGAACTCTCGGCGCTGATTAAATAAGTGTGGTCAGCCGTTACTTCATATCCTTATAGTCTTTTGTTTTGTTATCTGTCAGCATTTATCAGATCTACCAGCAATGCCCAGCGTGCAACCTGGTTAGGATTTTCTTTGGGATAGAAGAAGTGAAGCTTTCCTTCGTGGTAGAGCTCAAATCTCTTGCCGGCCTGGTATACCAGAGCCTGGATATCTTTGACCGGAATGGTGAATTCTTCTGTGCCGGACTTATATTTGAAGTTCTCTTTATCGAGGGTGCATACGCCATCTTCGCGCTTTGTTACCCTGAGTTTGTCAGAGAAGACCTTCATCTTTACATCAGCAGTAAGATTGAGGGAATCCAGATCTTTTTCTTCAAGCTGACGGATAGCTTCGTAGTATCCTGCGATTGACTGCATACTGTCAGTGAAGCGGTACTTCTTATCAAAGGTGTGAACCTTGCCGCAAGCCGTACATTTGAAATCGTTGCCGCTGCCTGTTGTTTTATAGAGCTCTCCGCAGTCGGCACAACGGTAAAGGATCTTCTGGAGTCCGGCTGCCTTGCCGCCCTGACGGTAAGTGATATTGGACTTGGATGCATCGTTATAGAGAGTGTCACGGATGATGTTATTAAGTTCGTCTTCAGACATGGAAGCAATCTCGTCGCGCTTTATAACACGCTCAACTTTTACTTTGATGTCTGATGAATACTTTCTTCTGCGCCACTTCGGATGAGCATAGTATCCGCCATCGATCTTTACAAGAACAATGTCAACATTCTGCTTCTTGTAGAATGCTGCATCTTTACGTGCAAAACTCTGTGAGCGCCCGTCAGGAGAAAGACGCTCTTCAGGGAACATGACGACCGGGAAGCCGTGCTTTATTGTGGATTCGATTTTCGCGTCTGCTTCAGGGTCATCCGCGCAGAGTCTTCTGGGAATGAATCCGCAGTGTTTCTGCATTATGTTGAACAGCGGGCTGGTCAAGTAGTAGCGGTTAAAGACATAAGCAGGACTCTTGAGGTGGGAAATATAGTTCAGATAAAAGAAGTCCATGAAGCTCTCGTGGTTTGCAAGGATTATATAGGGAGCATCAGCTTCAAAGATACGATCGTCTTCTACAACAGGCTTCTTCTTTCCAAGCTGGATGAGCTTTACGACCATGAAGAAAATATCGAAGAAAAGGGAGTCCGGTGTCTTATCGGTACCCTTGAGGACGAATTTATGCATGAACCAGTAGATAAGCGCGAAAAGAGCTACTGACAACGCGATTACGATAAGTACCAGGAGCCAGAGCGGGATGCTGTTCGTGAAGAAGAGTTTTCCTGCCTGACCGATAAGTACGGATACGACAACTGAAGGAATAGCGCTGGTAGATACCGTAAGCATGTATTTGCCGTATGAGATCTTGGTGCTGGCGCCGTAATAGCAGATGGCGCCGAAAGGAATGAACGGCATGAAGAAGAGGAGATAGAGCAGGATCACGATGTTGCGGTCCTTGGCATTAGATGCGATCTTGTCGATCATGCCACGGTTCTTTTCATAGGTCGAACTGTTAAACTTGAACACACGGACGAGCATAAAGATGATCGTAGCGCCAAGGCAGATTCCGATATCGCACAAGGGAAGGGAGATGTATATGGGGTAGCTAAGGCCGCTTGCTATCTGGATGAACTCTGCAGAGACGAAGATGATGATCATCTGCAGCGCCTCGATGAGGATAACGCTGACGCCGCCGAATATGCCTGTGCTCCTTAAGAGCTCGCTTGCTCCGTCAAGGTCATTGTTCATCTGCATATTGAACAGAGGAATCATGATGTCCTTCATGAATAATGCAAAGAGGAATATGATTATTGCCAATATCACAACGACTACAATGGTCTCGGGATTCAGCTTTTTCTTCTTAACCTGCGTGCTTTCCATCCAAATCTTCCAATTTTATTAAGATAAATATAACAGCGGGGCTGTTTGTGCTCATAAAATCTAATAATAGCATATTAGTTAATAAACTTCTTATAGATTGACAATTCAATCCGCTCCTAATATCCTAACTTACAGTTAGATGCTGATCGGAGGATTAAGATGGGCAGAACAAAGAGCGGCTCATATAATACTAAGCAGTCTTGTGAGATCCTTAATTTCCTTAAGGATAATGCGGGTTCGCATTTCACGAGCCAGGAGATATCCGATCATTTCAGAAAACAGGGAATAAACATCGGCCAGGCCACGATATACAGACGTCTGGACCGCCTTACGACTGACGGCCTGGTAAATAAGTACATCATCGATGAGAAATCTCCAGCTTGCTATGAATTTATAGGCACGGAGCACTGCAGTCAGGGAAAGTGCTATCACATGAAATGTGAGCAGTGCGGAAGGCTTATCCACCTTAACTGTGATGAGATAAATGCATTTTTCGAGCACGTGTCAGAAGAACACGGCTTTGTGCTTGATCCTAAAAGAACGGTTTTCTACGGGATCTGCAACGAATGCAATAACAGCAAATCCTGATTATCAGAGCATATTTGCACGCTTGGTGACTTCGTCTCTTCTGCGCTTGATTATGCGTGCGCGGAAGATGAGGAGCACGATCACGAGCAGGAGAATAAGTCCCGACAATACGGCGAAAGTCACGAGAATGCTGCGGACGCTGGTAAGATTGGTGATCTTCTCAGGATTAACCTCTACGACGCCGGCTTTTTTCTGAATCTCAATGACAAGGGTTCCGATGAGATATGTCTTATCGGAATAAACCTTACAAAGTGGTATCTCAAGTGTCTGTTCATCAACCTGAGTGTCGATTACCGTTTGCGACAGATCGATCCTGTTTGTGCTTCCGAGCTGGGCTCTTGCTGATGTGGTCGTAATGTACTGGTCAAGAACGACTCGCTGCTCGGCTACATAAAGGTTTGTGTCTGACAGGAGGTCTGAGATCTGCATGTTGGCCTCTTCAACAAGGGGAGTAAACTCGGCTTCAGTTATCTCAACCGTTGCAAATGTTGAGTAGCCGTACTCGAAAAGTCTTATGAGGTCAGAATATCTGATGTCAGGGTCTTCTGCGTTAAATACGCATCCGACAAGTGTCCTGTTGTTCTTCTTTGCAGCTGCGCAGAGAGTGTAGCCTGCGGAATTCGTAAATCCTGTCTTACCGCCCGCATAGTATTCGTAACCGTATGTTGTTGTGTTTACGAACCTGTTGCTGTTGGCAAGGTCTCTCTCGCTGCTGTATTTGTTGGTAGCACTGATCGTATAGTTAAGAGTCTTGGCGATCTCTGAATAGTTCGTGTTGGTTACGGCTTCGTTAAGGATAAGAGCCATATCGTAAGGTGTAGTAACGTTGTTTGGGTCTGAAAGACCGTAAGCAGAAGAGAAGTGGGTGTTGATGCAACCGAGTTCTGAAGCCTTGGCGTTCATGATCTCGCAGAAGCCTGCTTCCGTGCCGCCCATGTACATGCCGAGCGCAAGGCTGGCATCGTTGGCTGACTTGAGGACTGCAGCATAAATGAGATCCTGTACGCTGATCTCTTCGCCTTCCTGAAG
>SVIZ01000026.1 GCA_015069205.1 Oscillospiraceae bacterium | reverse complement strand
GCTCCACTCAAAGTTCTTGGCAAAAGAAAGCAAATTATACTAAGGATTGAATTTACACAAAACTTTGGACTTGACTGCAAATACCTTTTTCGTACAGTAATCACGCTGATTTACTGTACGAATTTGGTACTGCTCAGATATCGCGGCGCCAGACAGGCGCAAGACAGTTGAACGCTTAAAACACATGAAAGGCTGCCCCGTATGAGACAGCCTGACATGTGCTAAATACCCGTTCCGTAAATCACATTCGGAATCAGATGTAACAATGTAAGAAATGCGAGTCGCAGGTGATCAGGATCTCACACTTCTCCTCCAGTTTCTCTTCGAAGTAAGCCTTGATCTTGTCGGCATTTTTAGCGAAAAACTTTTCCTGGCCATCATAAGTATCCTTCATCTTAAGGAGGAGGTCGTCAGCCTTGTCGTATCTGAAAGAACTCTGAAGTCCTATGACGTCGACCTTCGCGAAATACTTGGAGACCATATTCCTGAATTCGTCGCGTTCTTTCTCCTGATCAGCGATAACGTCGTCAATGAAAGGATCTTCTATACCTGCTTCTTTCATTGCATCCTTAAAGAAGAAATTCCATGTGTTTACGTCAGGTCCGTTGATCGAGAAAAAACCGTTCTTATCAAGAACCTTGGAAGCCCTTGCAACAAGCGCTTCTGTATCTTTCAGCTCATCTTCGATGTAGTGGGCAACAATGCGGCTGTATGTCTTGTCCTTTTCGATAAGACCCCATGCCTCTTCCTTCTCAAGATCACTGAAGACAAGATTGATATCAACACCTTCAGGCAGGTCGCTTTTGTTTTCTTCAAGGAACTTCTCAAAGTCATCAGCCCAGCTGCCGCGGATATCGTATGCGAAAATTTGGGTGCCGCACGGAATGTCCTTCCAGTTGTTTCTCCAGAGCTTTGAATAACCGCATCCGAGATCAAGTATCTTCTCATCCTGTTTAAATTCAAGAGAATCGAAAACCTTAACATACCAGTCTTCCCCGGGCACAGTGTGCTGCATCATGAGCCAGTGGTTGCGGTCAGCATTCTGGTCGACCGTTACGCTCTGTACGATTCCTGCCACGTCATCCCAGTCGAGAGTTTCTCCCTTGCGTGCGAGTGTCCTGTTGATCGCATCGATCACCATATCGATGCGGTAACGCTTTTCTTCCATAACCGCGAGCTGCATTCTCAAGGCTTCTTCGATATCCTTTGCATCGCCTGCTACGAGATTGTCGCGGATCTCTTCCAAAGAGAAACCGATCTGCTTGAGGGCAACGATCTTCTCTAAAATCTCGAGAGCTTCCTTGTCGTAGAGACGGTAGTTGCCTTCTGAATATTCTGTGGGCTTCAAAAGGCCCTTCTCATCGTAAAGACGGACTGCCTTTTGTGATACTCCCGCCTTCTTTGCGATCTCTCCTGAAGTCATTTTTTCGTCCATTTTCTGAACCTCCTTATTGCTTGATGACCACATCCTAAAGGGTGCCCCAAGGGAAGAGTCAACAGGCAATACGAACTTTTTTCGAAATTTCCAAATTGATTATATATGTGACACTTCTTATATAAAATGTTATCCTAAATTTGCTTTTATATTTGAGGAACAAAATAAGGAGAGCAACCGTGATATTTTCATTAGCATTAATTCCGGTAGTAGGTCTTCTGTTGATGATCTACTTCAACGATAAAAAAGAGAAAGAACCGTTTGGTCTTCTTATCGCCATATTTTTCGCAGGTGTCGGATCTGTAATCCCTGCACTCATTCTTGAGAAATTGGGAGGAATGGTAATCGGCACCGACTCCATGATCGAAGGCATCCTCCACGCAATGATCGTCGTAGGCCCTGCCGAAGAACTCAGCAAATTCCTGGTCCTCTTCCTCATCACATGGAAAAATAAGAATTTCAATTACAGCTACGATGCTATCGTTTATGCGGTCTTCGCTTCGCTCGGATTCGCTGCCATCGAGAATATCGGTTACACGATGGTTTTCGGTGCGGGAACAGCGCTCCTTCGTATGTTTACTTCGATCCCCGGTCACGCCTGCTTCGGCGTTTACATGGGTTTCTTCTACAGCAGGGCCAAGTATGCCAAGCTCACGAAAAAGAACGGCATGTTCGCTCTTCACTTGATCCTCGCGATGCTCATCCCCACCCTTATCCACGGTGTTTACGATGCTATCCTGATGGGCGGCGGCTCATCCGATGAGATCGTTCTTGCAGGCATAACCCTCATTTTGTGGCTCATCTTCATGGCCGGAATGTTCGCATCTTCGATCGTTCTTATCGTCAAGTCTTCGAAAAACGATTTCTGCATCGTCGAAGTTCCCGACAAAAAGGAACAGACCATTTATATTCCGAACGTTGTCGGCGTCTGGACATGCACATGCGGCTCGGTCAATTACCTCAACTTCTGCGGAAAGTGCGGAAGACAGCGCCAGGTCATCAGCTCCTGGACATGCCCCAACTGCTGGACTCTCTCAGCATATAATTTCTGCGGTAAATGCGGATGCCCCAAGCCCGCTGATCAGGGCATGGGTGTTGGTGCGGTCATGGGTGCGGGCCAGCAGCCTTATGGTCAGACTTATGGACAGCCTTATGGCGGCCAGACTTTTGCACAGCCTTATGGCGGCCAGACTTATAACCAGCCTTATAATCCCCAGCAGCCGAACAATCCTTATCTTTAAATGACGAACTATGGTTGCATCTCGCTCATGATCGCTTTACTTACTGAAATCGCAAATCTCATTTTCAGTAAGTAAAATCCAGGTGAATATGGACTCATATAAGCTCAGATTACTTACTGAAATCGGGAAACGCTAATCCAGTAAGTAAATTCTTGGAAAAAACGTAGTGTTAAGCCCATTTTTTACTTACTGAAATCAGAAAACTCATTCTCAGTAAGTAAATATCTGAGCAGGAAGGCTTTTTACACCAACAAATTACTTACTGAAATCGGGAAACGCTAATCCAGTAAGTAAATTCTTGGAAAAAACGTAGTGCTAAGCCCATTTTTTACTTACTGAAATCGCAAATCTCATTCTCAGTAAGTAAAACTCGAAAAGATCAGGCCTGAGAAGCACTTGTTTTACTTACTGAAATCCAGAAATCCATTTTCAGTAAGTAACAAAGAAAAAAGCTGCCTCATCTGCAATCCGAGACAGCCTCTTCCCATATCATGTGAAAGGATTTATAGGATAGTTACCTGGTTGCGGCCATTGTGCTTTGACTTGTACATGGCCTTGTCGAGACGGTCGAATGCTTCATCAAAAGTATCTTCAGGCTTAAGTTCTGTGACACCGATAGAACAAGTGATGTGGCCGATCTCCGGGAATTCATATGCTTCCACATCTTTTCTGAATCTCTCAGCGGTCTCTAATACTTCGTTGCCGTTCATGCCGAGACAGACTACAACGAATTCCTCACCGCCCCAACGGCCTACAAGTGAATTGTTTGTTGCTGCCATCTCCTTCAAAATGCCGGCAAAGAGCTTGAGCGTTGTGTCGCCGGTGGAGTGACCGTATGTATCGTTTACATCCTTGAAGAGATCGAGGTCTATCATCATGACAGATGCCTTCTCGTTGTTCTTCTGGAGACCTGTCAGAGCATTATGCAACTGTGTCTCGATCTCACCGTGATTATAGACTGTCGTGAGCGGATCCTTGATCGCCAGCTCTTCATATTTCTTAAGTGCACTAAGTATCTCCTGGGAATTCTCATCGATATCCTGGACCATGAAGACGAATCTGTAATCGTCGTCAACTAATGTCTGCGCACGGCTGAATATAAGCTTTACCCAGATATACTTGCCTTCAAGATTACGCATAAGGCAGTCGTAGGATGAAGTCTTGCCCGGAGTGAAGTTCTTCTTGAGATACTCGGGATCAGTACGGCGGAGGAACTGCTCCTGATCTTCCGGCATAAACATATTAACGATCATCATTCGCCACTCGGAATACTTGATCTGGGAATTAACAACGTTGTCGGAGATCTCGGTAATGTTTATGCTGCTCGTCGTATCCTGAGCGAGATCGATGTACATTGAGAAAAGATAAGTATTCTGGATCGTGCTGATCTTCTTGGTGGTTTCGACTTCCTGGACGACTTCTTCCTCATTAAGCTCGTCGAGAATGAAGAGGTAGTATTCGTTGTTTTCGATAGGATACACAGTCATCTGTGCGATACTGGGCTTCTCACTGCCCTCAAGATGGATCTTGATACGGCGGGAATACTTTCCGGTGAATTTGCCCGTGCTGTCAATAAACACGTGATAATCTTCCGTGACCTCAGCATTTGTCTCATCGATATGGAACCAGAGCTTTACGATAAGATCGTGATACGTGCCGGACTCTTCAATATACTTCTCGAAAATACCCTTGCGTTTTAAAGTCCTATACGAATCAGTCTTTGAATCGACTACGATAACTGAATCAACGTTATCCAGCATCAATGCGGGGATGTCATTAATGTTGTAATCTTGCAATTCTTTTGCCGCCATATAGCTCACTCCAATGAATTCTATAATGCTTTCTCGACGAAACACAACTGTTATGCTGTTTACAAAAAAGATTATAAAACCCGAAAAATAAGCATGAATTACGAAAATGAAAACAAAATCAGACCCGGATGTAACAAAATATCTTTATTTACTTAAATGCTCAGCCCGGCGCATTTTCGATATGCCACAGATCATCCATGTTGTAAACATAATCCGGCAGCTTGTACCAGCGGTCGTAATTCAAGACATACCAGCTGTTCTCACCGGTGTCGTACTTAAGCCAGCCTATGCCTTCAGTTTCCCTGAAATCTTCAAACCAGTACTGCCATGTGCCCGGCTGGTTATAGCTGTCGTAATAGAAATGGCATCCCGTGACCGGATCGTAGTAGTTATGTTCTGATTTAATGAACGTACAGGTTCTTCCGATCTCGTAAACATAGATGCTGTTCAGGCCCATGTATCTTCCGTCGACAGGATACTTCATATGCCACAGATTTGAAGTGTCATATCCATCAGGAAGCACTTCCCACTTTCCCTTGGAAGTCTCTATGTACCAGCACTTTTCGTCGTAGTCATACTCCATCCAGCCGTAATCGCCGAAGTCGGATGATATGCCTTCATACCAATACTGCCAGACAGGAGGATTAACGTTCGTGTTTAGCCAGAAGTAACAGTCTGTACCGCTGTCATAGTAATTGCCGGATTCGTGCCAATAACAGGATCTGCCTAATTCCTCAACATAAATGCTGCTGCCGTGTTCTTCGATGTCAAAGAATTTGGCTCCGGGAAAACGGCGCATCCTTGTTGTCTGTGAAGTTGAAGAAGCTGCAGTGGTCCTGGCTGTATATGTACCCGTCATGATACCGGGATATGTTTGGGCGAAGCTGACCTTGGTTTCCTTTGCTTCCCTTACTGCGATGGAGATCGCATTAGCAGCGATAATTGTGGCAAACATCAAACATATTCCGATAAGGGCCATTATCGCGATCGCTTTCGGCGTGCTTAATTTCTGCTTTATCACTCCTGTATAGTTTCCCGTTGCAACATCCTCTTCGCTTGCAGGAACGAGAACTGTCTTTGCAATATCTTTGACCTCATCTTCTATCAGCGATCCGTGTGTTACCTCCTCAAGTACAGCACCGCAGTTCGGACATGAGGGAAGCGCTCCCTCCTTCCACCTGAGCTTGATCTCGGTACCGCAGAATGAACAGGCGACACGCGTCTTTAAGTCATTGCCCTTCCTTACGATGACACGCTTGTAGTATGTGCCGTTCTCATCATAGTAGCCCTTCTCATAACGCTTTCCCGTCTTATCGTCAGTCCAGTTTTTCGGGCAGTAAACATAGTCGTGTTTTGTGCTTCGGATAAGAGAAGTTATGTCAAAACCTTCATCCAGAAAAGATGGCTGATTGGACCGGTCCCTTACTGGCGGAGACACATACTGCGTGACTTCACGCGTACGCATGGACCTTTCATTGAAGATATTTGCGTCGACGGTATATGAATTGTCATCGAACGAATCGGAATCGTGACTCGATGATGAATGAAAGATCGGAGAATCATAATCGGATCTCGATCCGAAATCCGAACCGGAACTGTAACTGGAACTGGAACTGTATCCCGAATCAGAACTGAAGCTTGAACTTGAATGCGAACTCGTACTGTGGTCTGACGGCATTGCTTATGTCTCCCCATTGCAAAAGCTTGATCTATAGATCAACCGCGGCCTTAAAATTACTCATTCATTATATCAGTAAAGATAGGTGCGCTAAACCTCTGATTTCAAAACTGCCTACCGGAAATTCATATAAATTTATGCTGCCGTATTAACCTGTGCCATTTTTGGCACTAGTATAAAAGCATCAACTTAGACGGGGGCAAATATGGACTATACGGAGCTGCTTTCAAATCCGGTCAGGATGAGGGTCATGCAATATCTGGTCATTCACGAAGAAGCTACCACCGGAGAGATCGCCGGATTCTTATCTGACGTCCCCAGAAGAACTTTATACAGACAGATAGGCAGTCTGATAGATGCAGGCGCTGTCATCGTAAAAGAAGAACGCAAAGTAAGAGGCGGCACAGAACGCCTTCTGACCGGCAATTACATTCCCTATCTGCAAAAGATTGATTTTGCCGACAGAGCTTATCAATACTTTATGGACCTTTATCTCAAGTTTGATAACTACAGCAAAGAGCACGGCAAAAAGACCGATAAGGCAGCTGAGAAGGATAAGTTGGTTTTCGGTTCATCTGTCTTCTATCTCGACGACGATGAAATGCAGGCTATGCTCGATGAAATCTATGAAATGGGCATCAGATACGAAAAGCAACACAAAGAAAAATACGGTGACAAAGCTGTCGGCAAATTAAGGAATCTAAGCTTTATTTCCGCACCTGTTGAATGATCTGATCATGAGGTTTTCATGCAAAAGAAAAAACTGGTCAGGTATTCAAAATACGGATATCTCTTCTCCATCCCGTTTGTCTTGGCATTTTTGGTCTTTGGCCTGTATCCGACTCTCAATACTCTGATACTCGGCTTCACGGATCTTAAAGGTGCAGTAAACGACATATGCAACCTGGTTTCAGGATGGTTTGACAAAGAGCGGGAAAACTACAATTTCTTTATTGATGAATGGTCCGTAAAAACCATAATCATTTTCGTAAACGTGTACATGTATTTCGGTTCAACGATGATACTCATAATCGCAGGAATAATGGGCATCGGAACCGAGGTGTAACAATGCCGGTCTTACGATGCTTATGTATGTTCAGAATCAGGTATTCTCCGGCAGTTATCTTTATAACAGGGCAGCAGCGGCAAGTGTCATTCTTGCGCTCCTGTGCTCAGGACTTGCAGTAATCGTCTTCTATCTGAGAAGAGACAAGAATGAAGCCATGTTGAAGAAATTAAGACGTATTGAACGCCGTGAAGCAAAAAGGCTGAAGCAGGATACTTAATTCAGCGGAGGCAGTTCATGGATATCATAGTTATCATAATAGATATCGAAAGCAGTATCCATATCGCCTGAAAGTTCGATTAGTGCACCGGCCTGGAACATCGGTGAAAGATATCCTGACGGAGCTTCCCACGAAGCATTGGAAATTACCTGAATCCTTTGTTCCCCCGGAACATCGGATTTCAATATCGCTTCTGCAGTAAATAACAGTTCGCCTGTCTCAATGTGATAGTCACTTGATACTATCGCTATGTATTTAACCGAAGGATAATCAGACGTCAGAATGTCATAGGTGTACATTGCATTCTGTGCTGTGGAAAGCGAATTATCTTCAACGATTATGCGGTCCTCATCTATGCCCTGATCGATAAGCCACTGAGCCATCATGCCGGCTTCAGTTGCATCCGGGTTCGCATAAGCTGTTCCTCCGCCTGTGCAGACGATATATGAATTCGGATATTTGACGGCACTTTCATAAGCAACAGTCAGACGGTTGATCAGCTCGTCTTTCATCGATCCGTCGGGATTGAGCTGAAAGCCCAGAACAACAATGCAGAGCTCGTCAGTATCAGGCAGTCCGTCCGGAAGAACATCGTAATTTAATGGTTGGGCGAGATCACCCGAACGCCACAGATCCATAATCAATTCCCATCGTATTCCGGCATTTGTATCTATCGAGGAAAGTTCCGTTAAGAGTTCATCAACTTTCTCATCAGCTTCTTCTCCGTATGAACCGTAATCTACAACGATCTCCTCAACATATTTATGAATGATCTCGGGATCTCCGACAACTGTTTCTATAATCTCAGAACTTTCCGTGATCTCCGCGGCCGTTGTTTCTTCTGTTGTTGTCGTTGCAGTAGTTGCAGGAACAGTCTCAATGCTTTCTGTTGTTGTCGCGGGCGTGGTTTCCGCCGTGCAGCTGCAGATCGTTACCAGCAGACAGGATGCTACGACGCATGTTGTTTTACGTAAGGCAAATCTTTCAATCTTCTTGGTCATAAATCTTCTTTCTATTAACTCAGATCTAAATGAATAAGGTGTCCCGTCTGAGACACCTTGGATCTTATTCTATGCCGAATGCTTACTTGCTTCTGTCCTCAATGTATCCGCAGTCCTGGCACATGCAGATATTCTCTTCCCTGTTAAAGCTGACTGCCGTTGAATGGCATTTGGGACAGACATCGAAAGGCTTGACCGGCTGACCAGGATTTGCCTTGGGAAGATTCGTGGATATATTGTTCAGGAGCGGATTTGTATTGACCATCTTTCCGCCTGTGCCCGTACCGGGATAACGGGGGCTCGTGCCACCGGTAACATTTTCGAGCTGCTCAAGATTGAGTTCTTTGTCATCAAATACTTTCATGGCTTTATCCTCCTGTTCATCTTAAGACAATTATAGGTTTACCGGCAGCAATATTGAATTACCTTGAGTTTAATTCTCTGTAAACATTTCAAATAAACAGCACCGTTATGCACGGATCACCCGGCATTGCCACCTCTTCCTGAAGTTCAGGAGGAAGCTTATCAAGCCCAAGGCGTGACATGAGCTCAGGATCTGTTACGTCAACCCAATCTTCGCCAATCTGGATGAATGATCTGCCCGGCCGGCACTTGGCTTCATAGTGACCGGGGATCCTCTGGAAGATAGTGCGGGCAGAAAAATCATCAGTCGCCGAACCTTCGAAAAAGGCTGAGCCGGCGGTCTTTACGACTACTGTGAATTTCTTTACTGAGACAGGATTCTCGAATTCGACAGTGTGATAACCAGTGTATTCAAATGTGCCGCTCTGCGAAGCAAGGACCTTGCCGAATTCGCCCTGACGGATCTCGATGGTATAAGGCTGGCCGGGAACTGTCGTCCAGAAACCGATTGCGCCGACAGCACCCTTATGGTCATATACGGATGCTGTAACTACATCATTACTTGCATGCACTTCTTCAAGAGTAAAGGCCGTGGGATCAGCACCGTTAAGCACCTTTTCGATAATATCGGTTGAATATACCTGTCCATATACATTACGGCCGAAGGATATTGCAGACGAGTATTCATTGGTTACGCTGCAGTCATAGAGATTCGGAACGGGCATGTCATAAGACACCCAATAGTAGCCGCAGTTGCCCCAGAATACGCCGAAAGAATTCTGGACGAGCCACGCACCGTTTCTTGATGCAGGTGTGGCAAAACAGTCTGCCGGGAAATCATCATCCCATCCGACGACCAAAGCAACATGATCTGAATCCTCGCAATTTTCCGGATGGTTCTGAGTATAATATCCGTTGATGTACTTGCAGTCTTTTTTGTAATTAACGCACATGCATACGCCGCCGTTTTCGCGGACTGCATTCTTTATATCCTCTTCAGTTACTTTGTCGAAGTCCGCATCATCCGTGTTATAGCTTCCGTAGATATTGGCTTCTTTGATAACATATCCGTTCAGCGGATCCGCGCAGAGCGCGCCTGCGACCATCATCACATCGCCTCCGAGATCTGTCTCCAGACCTGAGGAAATATAGAATTTCTCTTCAGGATACTGCGGCACACCGTCTTCTGATGTCTCAGTAACTCCGTAAATCCGGTAGATGATATCATTCGGATTAAGGTCGGGCAGTTCGCCATGCTCTTTTAAATACTTGACCTGCATCGAACTTACTGCAGAATAACAGTAGCAGCCGCCCATTCCTTGTTGTCTTACGGGAACTGCCAGGCCGTCCGAGATGGAACAGTAACTTGTTTCCGGGTTCTGGAAAGGAATGAAATAATCCTTATCCCCGGCTCCGAAAAGTTCATCCGTTGAAGTAAAGGGAGCCTCTGTTGATTCAGGCGTTCCCGTAGCTCCGGTGTTAACGGGATCTTCGTTTGTATCACATCCCGTTACACCCAACATTGTAATGATATTTGCCAGCACTAGCGCACAGGCAATCTTCTTATAAATTGAATTGTTTTTCATCCTGTTGTCCCCTCGAAAATACTGCAGATATATAAATCACAGTTCCTTCATCTGCTCGTATGTAATGCCGTACTTCTCGGCGATATTTCTTGCATAAGAACTCGTGTCAGGCTCACTTCGCTTAACTTTGAACGTGCTCTTGTTATCCTTCATCTCCATAACGATGCTGACGATCCTGCCCCTGCCTTCCCACTCATTCATCTCCGGGATGTCTGTTGCAAGTTCATGAATGTGAGTATTGAAGATCACATAAGAACCCTTCTCCTTAAGGATGTGGATAAGGTCTTTTGCAAGATATAAAGCGTCAGCAGAAGAAGTAGTCGAGAAAGACTCGTTAAAGAGCAGAAGCGTGTTATCGTCAGCTTCTTTAACCATCTCCTTGATCCTCACAGCTTCCTCGCCAAGACGGCCGTAATTGATAGTCAGGTTCTCATCGATCGGGAAGTGCGTAAGGATCTTTCCGAACGGCAGACCGGTGAACGAATCAGCAGTAACAAACATGCCCAGAGATGCCATGACTGATACAAGTCCCAATCCCTGCTCAAGGATAGTCTTACCGCCGCGGTTGGGACCTGTCAGTATGAAGATCCTCTCGTCATCGGTGAATGAGAAATCGTTTTTGACTATCTCTTTCTCGCCTGCTATCGCAAGACGGATATTGTAAAGTCCTTTGACTTCGGGTGCCTTGCCGGAATCGATCTCAGGGAAAGAAGTAACGTAACCTGAAGATTCTAATCGTCTGCCCATGTTGGCAACGCATAAGTAGAACACAAGGCCGTTATAGAGGTTCGTGAGGATCCTTGAATCGTACTTGGAATGTTTTCTGATAAGATGTCTTATCTCGCCGTAATGCTTCCAGAGGTGCTTTTTCATGAAAGGCGTCATGGCCGTCAGGAGCGGATCCTGATACTTATAGTCGTTGAACGGGTTTCTGATCTTTGATCCTACAGCGATGTCCATGATGGTATAAGTCGATCTCGGTTTATAGTCGACAAACTCGATCGCGGAAACGCTCTCAATATCCATGTCAGCCGTGAAAGTAACGCCGACCACAGCACCCTTTGCTGCAGAAAGGTCCTCGTGGATCTTCTGTATATCAGGCTTGACTGACTTGAACTCTTCATCTTCACTGATGGTTTTAAGCTGGTCTCTTAAGCCGGTAAGACCTTCTGATCTGAGGTCGCTTCCGCTAAGTGCGGTGTAGAGCTTTTCGACGACTTCGACCCAGACTTTAAGCTCTCTTAATTCTTCAAGAAGAGACGACAAAGAATTATCCCTGTCGTGCAGTCTCTTCTGTCCGCTCCCGTAGTATCTTAATACCTTTATAGAGCTGATGGATTCTTTAATTGCTTTGCAGAGATCCTGGTTTGCCATGAGGTCCTTAACGATATCCTGACGGTACTTCATGTCAGAAATATCAGTAGGGATCTTGGACATGATGTCCTTGAGGATACCCTGGTCTTCCTGATCGGAAGCCATGAATCCGATGACTTCACTGAGCGCAATATCTTTAAAAGTCTCACCCGGTAATTCGCGGAAACTGTCAGCAGAATCAGTCCTGTAAAGAATGTCTGTCATATACCCTATTATCTCCATGCTTGTCCGTAACAATCTTGTCCGTAACAATATCAATAATACGATACATTTAGACTTCTTACTATATAAAAACGGATGTCTGTGTTAACTTGCCGATGTACATTTTTGATCGAAAAATGCCGAGAAATTGCATAAAAAGCGCCGTGCCCATATAATTGTGTAAATTCAAAATAAAGAGCCAAGTGGCTTAACCTTGTATAATTTTAATTGCGACAA
>SVIZ01000037.1 GCA_015069205.1 Oscillospiraceae bacterium | reverse complement strand
TCCCTGTCAAGGTCGCAGAATCCCAGCGGTCCGTGAACTTCATTCATGCCCTTCTCTTTCGCCCATTTTTCCACTTCGTCGAAGAGAGCTTTTGATACAGCCCTGTCGTCTATGAAATCAACCTGGGAAAAGCGCATGCGCTTAGTGCCCCACTTTTCGTTGGAAGCGTGGCTCAGTATGGCACCTATACGGCCGACGACCTCCCCGTCCCTGTAAGCAAGCCAGGACTTTGCCTCGCAGTACTCGAAGGCAGGATTCTTCTTCTCATCCCAGTCATCTATGTCGTCGCCGTAAAAAGCCGGCACAAAATTTTCATGGTCACGATAAAGGCGGTTCGGAAAATCCACGAAGACTCTCCTCTCCGCCTTAGTCTTTACCTCTTTGATCGTTAATTTGTCTTTCAAGAGATACTCCGTTCTTTATTTGTGATTTCTCTTCTTTGTCATCGTCAGATGGATAGGAAGTCCGCCTGCGGTGTAAGGTGCCACACGACCGATAATGAACGGTCTTGCATATTTAAGGTACTCGTCGCTGACATAAGTACCATCGTTGATTATCCAGTCCAGAGGTACCTTACGCTCAACGTTTGCTACTTCATGTATGTCAAACATGTCATATGTCTCTACATATGGCTCCCTGCTGTCGACCTGAATGGTTACCATCTTGCCGGTGTTGCCTTCGAAAGCAGCTTTTGCAGCGAAGTATCCAACATTATATGCTTCATCAGAGTCGCTTCTCGAAGCAAGGTGAGCAGCGCATCTCTGAAGTGATGAGAACTCGATGTAACGTGACTTGAGTCCTGTCTGCTGGGTTACGAGGCTTGCAAGATACGCCGCTGTACCGGCGAGCTGCTTGTGGCCAAACGCGTCTACGTGATCATTTACAGTTCCGAGCTCGCATACGAACTTGCCGTCTTCAGTCTTGAGTCCTTCTGATACAGCAATAACGACCGACTTCTTGGTCTTCGCGAGGTTCTTTACCCTTTCGATGAAGTCATTGATATCAAATGTAACTTCCGGCAGATAGATCAGGTCCGGTCCGGAGCAGTCGATGTCTTTCGACAGGGCAGCTGCAGCTGTGAGCCATCCGGCATGGCGGCCCATGATCTCAACGATGCATATAGTCGGCTTGGATACGCCGTAGCTCTCGTTGTCTCTGATGATCTCTTTCATCGATGTTGCGATATACTTTGCAGCCGAGCCATAGCCAGGGCAGTGATCAGTCATAGGCAGGTCGTTGTCGATAGTCTTCGGAATGCCCATGAACTTCTGCTTCTTCTGATGTGTGACAGCATAATCAGCAAGCTGCTTTATGGTATCCATCGAATCGTTTCCTCCGTTGTAGAGGAAGAACTCGATGTTCCTCTTGTCGAGTATGTCGAAGATCTTCTCATAGAGCTTCTCGTTGCCTTCAATAGGAGGCAGTTTATAGCGGCATGTGCCGAGGAATGAAGACGGTGTTCTCTTGAGCAGCGAGAGATCCTGTCCGCTCGTGATATAGTCTTCGATGTCTACGATATCTTCGTTAAGGAATCCTTCTATGCCATAGTGCATTCCGTAGATCCTTCTGATTCCTGCTTTCCAGCTGGCTTTAATAACACCTGCAAGGCTGGAATTGATTACTGCGGTAGGTCCGCCTGACTGTCCGATGATTAAATTACCTTTCATCTTTTTTCCCTTCTTCTCGGGTCTCTGCTCCGCCGTGCTTAAAGCGGTCTCTGACCCTTTCATGCTGGATATTTCAATATGTTTGTTAAACAAAAATCATTGCCATTATAATCTCATACACTTTTTCAGTCAATGCTGAATGCCTTGTTTTTTGCGTTTTTTAGCGTTTTCTTTTGTACAATAATACAAATATCGCATATCCCTTTTGTTCGGCAGCCCACAAATTCTTCTGTCCGTCAACTTATTACCCCGTTTTGTCATGTTAATTGAAGGTTTAGATGAATTGGATGTGCTTTGTATGTTAAAATACATGGGATAAATTGCACTCTGAAAAAGGAAACTGAAATCACTATGAACTATAAAGAATTAAGCGAACTCATATATCCTTCACTCGCGCATGCTCCTGAAGATTACGAAGCGATTTATCCGCCGAGAGATCTTCCTGAAGGCGCAATGGTCACGAGACTGGGTCCGAGTCCTACAGGCTTTATCCACCTGGGCAATCTTTACGGAGCATTCGTAGACGAAAGACTTGCTCACCAGAGCGGAGGTACATTTTTTCTCAGAATCGAGGACACGGATGACAAACGTTATGTAGAAAATGCCGTGGAGACCATAATAGGCTCTCTCGATTTCTTCGGCATCCGCTTTGATGAAGGTGTGACCGGAACCGGTGACATCGGGGATTACGGTGACTACACCCAGAGTCACCGCGGCGAGATATACCGCACATTTGCCAAAAAACTCCTTTCAGAAGGTCTGGCCTACCCATGCTTCCTTACTGAAGAAGAGATAAGCGCCATCAGGGCGAAGCAGGAAAGCGAAAAAATCGCTCCGGGCATCTATGCGGGCTGGTCAAAATACAGAGACTGGGACAAAGATGAGGCTGTAGAAGCCGAGGTGGTATCGAAAATCAGAGCCGGCGAGCCGTTTGTAATAAGACTTAAATCGAACGGTATGCCTAACGCCTCTGCAGAGGAGACTGCAAGGCACACTGTAAGTGATGCCATTCGCGGCGAGCTCTCAGTTCCGGACAATTTCCTCGACGTGGTCATCATAAAGCAGACAGGCATCCCTACATATCACTTTGCGCATGTAGTTGACGACCATCTGATGCGTACCAC